>DATNPZ010000014.1:0-25205 GCA_036702965.1 Drouetiella sp. | reverse complement strand
GCGTCAGAACCTGGCATCATTGGCGACGCTACGACAACACAACTAGTGGGAGTCATCTTTAGTGGCTACGGATAATGATTCTGCCGGGGGCGAA
The DNA here is from genome assembly GCA_036702965.1 of Drouetiella sp. Lineage (GTDB taxonomy): Bacteria > Cyanobacteriota > Vampirovibrionia > Obscuribacterales > Obscuribacteraceae > PALSA-1081. The sequence continues at coordinate 25,111 of DATNPZ010000014.1, read as the reverse complement.
AATTTAGGATCGCTAATTGGATTGTGCGCGATCTCCTTTTCTAGCCATGTACATACCTTGTTTTGCGAAATTCTTATCGCGGTCGCAGTACCAGTAAGCGAGCGCTCCGACGAGTCCCAAGCCGGCGGCCAAGGCGACAGTCCCATAACCTCCAAGAGTGCTCAGGACCCACGAGCATGACACCGCCCCTAGTGCCGCCGCCAGCAAGTCCCATGCGTAGACTTGAGTGACAGGACGTTTGCTCTGAGCGAGAGTCTGACTGATGCATAAGCCAGAGCAGAAAAATGGGATACCGAGGAGCAAGAAAAGCATTGGCATCGACATCATGCGCCAGATGTCGGTTGTCTTGAAATCCGGAAAGATCGGAACGAAACAAAAGATTGGAATCGCTATACACAGCGAGATCGAGTACCAGGCGGAAGCTTTAGCACTCAGGTCCCACGGTGCTTCTTTTTTCACGCCAAATAATTTGGGGAAACAATAAAGCAGAACGCCCGAAGCTCCAGAGCTCAAGATAACTACACTGAGCACAGCGAAGGTCATGTGGTGGAAAAACTTGAAACCCAAAAACTTGGTCAAGACTATTTCCACAAGCAGGCTAGAAAAGGAGATCGCGCACAATCCAATTAGCGATCCTAAATTTTCGCCCCCGGCAGAATCATTATCCGTAGCCACTAAAGATGACTCCCACTAGTTGTGTTGTCGTAGCGTCGCCAATGATGCCAGGTTCTGACGCGTCGTGTTGAGGTCGTCAGAACGTTTTCACTAACCAGGGTTTTGGGTTTGTCGCAACTTTGTTGACATACAAACTCCAGTGCAAATGAGGACCAGATGCACGTCCAGTCGATCCAACGGTTCCCAGTTTCTGTCCGGCCTCGACATCATCACCAGGTTTAACTGCAACCGTCGTCATGTGAATGTAGATGGTAATCACACCCTGTCCGTGATCGACAGCGACACAGTTGCCGTGCAGACGCCACTTCTTTCCAACCATCACTACTTTGCCGGGAGCTGCAGACACAATCGGAGAGCCAGCCGGCGCTCGAAAATCCAATCCCGAATGAAAGTAATCGTCGAGCAACTTTCCATTTACCACGCGCCTCATCCCAAACTGAGATGATGTTGGATATTTGGAAGGCGCTAGAAAAGGTCCGCTCCACATGCGCTTATCTGACAATGTTGCTTTCGCTGCAGCAATACCTTCTTCCTCGCCCGGAGACATCAAAAAGTTGTCTTTGGACTTCGGTAAAGTCAAATATTGCAGAGGGAATTTTCCAGCTTTTATGAAGACGTCAAGCTTCTCACCACCGGCAGAGAGCGGATATTTTCCGGGTTTCGCATCAGCCGGAATCCCCAGCAATACGACGTATTCACCACCAGTGGTACTGCCTGCTTTCGGGAAGAGCTTGTAAGTCTCCTTTTCGAATGACACCGAAGATGGTGCCAACTCACCTTCGGCCGGAGTTACAGTTAGCTCTATCGTCTCGCCCTGCTTGGGCGTTGAATTCGAGAGTTCGAGTTTGGCAGCTTCTGCAGCTTGTGTAAAAGTGTGAACGCCTAAAAATAGTGCGGGTGCGAGCCATCGCCCCAATACTGGTTTGCGAACAAATTTCAAAATAGATTTCCTAATTACGGCTCTTCAGCAGAACCTTCGCCTGGAGGAACCAATCGGTCGATCGCTTCGCGCAAAGCATCGATCTTTTCCAACGGCAACGCTATGCCTTTCTTTGTTGGTTTTTCTTCTTGGTCTTTGTCCATGTACCACTCGCGGATGTGCAAATATTTCGTGCCGCGGTACTCGCCGATATAGACGTTAATCGTCTCGCCGCGAGCCTTCTCATGAACTGTAATTCTCTCTTCCAAGGTTTTTCCTCCTGTGTCAGACACAGTATTAGGTTAGTAACAAATTCCTGCCAAGAAGAACGGACAACATCACACAAGTATATATAAATACTACAGAGATCATGATCTCAAACTAGATCAGTATAAGATCTTCCCTTCTGAAACTTTATTCTAAACATGAGCCAATTCATAGACCACGTTTTTATTGAAGTCCGTTCCGGTGATGGTGGGAACGGAATGGTAGCCTGGCGCCGCGAAAAGTATGAGCCGATGGGTGGTCCTTTCGGCGGGAACGGCGGACGTGGGGGTCATATCTACTTTGAAGCGACGCGCGACCTGAACACACTGATTGATTTCAAATTCAAAAAGAGAATTGAAGGACGTCATGGTGAAAGGGGTCGTACGAAAAATCAGCATGGAAAGAACGCCGAAGACACGATCGTGAGAGTGCCCATCGGCACAGTGATCCGAGATGCCGAGACCGGAGACATCGTGGCGGATCTGGTTCTGGATCATCAGCGGGCTATGGTGGCGCAAGGTGGTCGCGGTGGACGTGGAAACACGATGTTGGTGTCACCAAATCAGCGTGCACCACACTATTGTGAACCCGGAGAAGCCGGAATAGAGCGGAAGTTGGAGCTCGAGCTGAAGATACTTGCTGACATTGGCGTGATTGGATTGCCAAATGCCGGAAAATCAACACTTCTTTCGGTGGTATCAGCGGCGAAACCAAAGATTGCCGACTATCCCTTCTCAACTCTCGAACCACAGCTTGGCGTAATCAAAACAAAAAGCGGCAATGCCCTGGTTATGGCAGACATTCCAGGATTGGTCGAAGGAGCATCTGAGGGTGTTGGTCTGGGTCATCAATTCTTGCGACACGTTGAACGAACTCGCATATTGATTCACTTGGTCGATGTAACGTCAGAGTCACTCGAGCAAGACATCGAAACAATCCGCACGGAACTTCGCTTCCACAGCCAGGATTTAGCCGCACTACCGACGATTCTGATCGGAAACAAAGCGGACCTAGTCGATGAAGAAGAGTCAGCAGAAATTTTGAAGAAGCTGAAAAAAATCGGGGCGCGATTTACAAGCGACAAAGCAAAAGAATTATTCAAGAATGACGAAGTGATGCTGATTTCAGGAGCAACAAGACAGGGCGTCGAGCATCTGATCAACACACTCGAAGAGTCGTTGATGACACTCAAAGAAAACGAGCCAGAACCAGTCGAAATCACATTCTTCGATCCAAAATCACAAGAACGGCCAGATTCGGGATTCGAGATCTATCGCAAAAAAGGTGTTTTCTTCGTCGAGGGAGACAGAGCAGAGCGCTTGGTTTCAGTTACCAACATGCGAGACCCGGATTCGATTCACCACATGGTTAATGTCTTCAGAGCTATGGGAATCATCGACGCGTTGATAGCACAAGGCGCAAAGGTCGGAAGCGAAATTGTAGTCGGACCGACCACGTTCTCGTTCGGCGAAGAATTTGGCTAAAAACCCGGTGGATGTAAAGCGCTTGTGGGATGCACAAATCTGGAGGAGCGCTTGACAGCTTCAACACGCGAAATCTCTTGAGATCTATCAGCACTGCGGCTCAAGAATAAAGAGATAACTCTTAAATTGCAGAGGGGCTACTGACTGTGGGTTCCGAGAACGCCAGTAGTTCGAACTTGCAGCGTAAACAAAAATCGTCCCCACGATGTGAGGACGATCGAAAGATTGATTTGCTACTGCGGACTACTTCTTGTCAGCAGGTGCGTTAGCCAATTCTTCTGCACGCTCCCAGCGTCTGAAGTCGGCGGCTTGCGCTTGCAATTTTTTCTTCTTCGCTCTGAGAGCCACCTTAACGGCGCGCTTCATGCCTTTTTGCTGTGCCATGTCTTTTTCCCCAACTAAATACAGAAGGGAAATGATACTACACCCAGAGATTGCCAAGATATTCGACACCACTGCGGAAACCGCTCGGAAGCGATTCTGCAATCACTTTTCCGATCGGCGGAAACAATGAAACCTCGTCCAGTAGCGCAATTGGAATAAAATCCACACCAGCTAAAACCGGTTCGTTACCCAATTTCATAATTCCGCCAGTGACGTTGGCTTTGATGTAGATGTTGACAATGTGGTGTTGTCGGTCAGGTGCAATCGCTTCCGAAAGAAACAAAAAGCGTTCGACTTCAACCTCTAATCCAGTCTCTTCGCGAATCTCACGCACTGCACATTCGAAAAACGATTCGCCATATTCGAGTCTTCCACCTGGAAGGACCCAGTAGTGGCGATTTCCCTTGCGATGCTTAACCAGCAGGATCTTTTCATCCTGAATCACAATTACTGAGACGCGCGTGGTCGGAATTGTATGACCAGGTCTCTTTTTGAATCTTGGCTTCGGCATTTCCTAACTCCGAAAACCCCCTTCATGATTGTAATGCAACCCACTCACCAAAATTTATTCTTTTGATTGCAAATCGCAACGACAACGACCTGTAACGCCAGATTCGTGCTGATTTTCTGCTAATTTTGTTACTCTTATTTCTCCAACAACTTGGAATCAAAAACATGACTCCCGAAGAGCTTGAAGCAAAACTATTCGAAGCAGAGCGTAACGCGCTCACAGCGCTGGAGTCAGTCAACGACTCTGCACAACTGGAAGATTTTCGCCTCAAGTTTATGGGGAAGAAAGGTGAAGTTACTGCGATTTTGAGTCAGCTCGGACAACTTGACAAAGCGGATCGCTCTCGCGTTGGCGCGGTTGCGAACACTGTCAAAGGCAAAATCGAAGAAGCGTTCGAGAGCCGTAAACAAAACTTCTACGCTCGCGAACTGAACGCGCGATTGAGCGCTGAACGCATCGACGTCACGCTGCCAGGAACCGGAATGGAGCGAGGACACATCCATCCGCTCACTCAAATCACAAACGACATCATCGAAATTTTTCACGGCATGGGATTTTCAGTCGCAGACGGTCCCGAAGTTGAAACCGACTACTACAACTTCGACGCACTCAACACGCCGGACTCGCATCCGGCGCGGGATTCGCAAGACACGTTCTACACCAATGTCAATCCATCAGTCCTGCTTCGCAGTCAAACTTCGACTGTGCAAGTGCGCGTCATGGAAAAAAGTAAACCACCAATTCGCATTATTTCGCCGGGTCGCGTCTACCGCAATGAAGAGGTGAATGCCCGCAAGTATCCTCTGTTCCACCAACTTGAAGGTCTGCTGATCGATAAGGACGTTACCTTCGGTGAGTTGAAGGGGTTGCTTACCGAGTTCATTCGCCTGTTTCTCGGAAAGCCACTTAAAACTCGTTTCCGCCCAGACTTCTTTCCGTTTACTGAACCGAGCGCTGAACTCGACAGTCAGTGCCCGTTTTGCATGGGCAACGGTTGCAAGGTCTGCGGTCAACGTGGCTGGCTCGAGTTACTCGGATGCGGCATGGTCGATCCGAACGTGCTCCGAGGCGCCGGCATCGATCCCGAAGAATGGAACGGATTTGCATTCGGTATGGGGATAGAACGAGTCGCCATGCTGAAATACGACGTGAACGACATTCGACACTTCTTCACTAACGATTTGCGCTTCCTGGAACAATTTTGATTCCTAGATTCACTTCACGACGCGGACGTGTTGTGTAGCGAAAATTAGTTGCAGCGCGAATCAACAACTCGCAATCCGTACCAACAACTTGCACTCAGCATCTACACTCGCAATCCGTATCAACAACTTGCACTCAGCATCTACACTTCGCAATCCGCATCAACAACTTGCACTCAGCACCAACACCTCGCAATCCGTACCAACAACTTGTACTCAGCACCAACACTCGCAATCCGCACCAAGACTCAATACTTCCCCGACTAAACACTCGACGACACCAACTAAAGACTGAGGATTCCTAATGAGACTGTCCTTCGACTGGCTATCAGAATACGTGGACCTGACAGGTATCACGCCCGAGATGGTAGCTGAAAAGCTGACAATGGGCGCCTTCGAGGTGGAAGAAATCCGTAAAGTAGGACCAGATATTCAGGGTCCAGTGGTGCTTGGAGAGATTGTAGAAATTCACCCGCATCCGAACGCCGACAAAATTAGATTGACCAAAACCCGCATCGCACCTGGTGCTGCCCCCCTCGAAATCGTCTGCGGCGCAAGCAATATCGAAGTCGGTCAGAGAATCCCAGTGGCACTGCCAGGCGCTAAAGTAATCAACCGCAAGGATGGAACTGCACTAGCCATCAAAGCTTCCGCGATTCGTGGCGTGCAATCGAACGGTATGCTCTGCTCGCCGCCCGAGTTGGGAATCGTTCCGCCTGGAACAGAGACACCAGAAGCATCCGGCATTTTAATTCTGAACCAGTCACATGGCGAACTTGGAACCGACATCAAAGAGCTTTTCCATCTTTATCCAGATCACGTCTTGATCGTTGAACCCCGCTCGAATAGAGGAGATTCGCTCAGCGTGATTGGATTAGCGCGAGAAGTAGCAGCGCTTTTGAATCGCCCATTGAAACGCCCAGAGTGGAAATTGGAAACAACAGAAGACAGCTCGCTCAGCTTTGATGTATCAATTGAAAACACTGATGATTGCCCATTCTTCACAATCCGCAGGTTGAGTGGACTCAAGGTTGGTCCGTCACCGGATGTGATAGCACGAAGACTCGAAGCAGTCGGTGTTCGTTCAATCAACAACGTCGTCGACGTGACCAATTACGTCATGCATGAATACGGACAGCCGCTTCACGCCTACGACATGAGCAAACTCGACAAACCAGAAATTACGGTACGTCGCGCGAAACAAGACGAAAAAATGACGACACTCGATAGCAAAGAACGCGTTATGAATAGCGAAGTTCTAGTTATCTCGAACGGCACAAGACCCGTTGGAGTAGCCGGTGTCATGGGTGGTGAGAACAGCGAAATCAGCGATACGACAGTCGATGTTGCGCTGGAATCGGCAACGTTCAATCAAGCCAGAGTCAGACGCGGCGGTCGGATTCTCGGCTTATCGAGCGAATCCAGTTTACGTTTCGAGCGCGGGGTTGATGTTGGAGCAACCGCAGAAGCGTCAGATCGAGCAACCTATCTGTTCTTGAAACACTGCTCCGGCGGAAATGCAAAGATCGGCAAGTTGGAAAAAGCTGGAAGCGATGCAACGAAAAAAGTAACCGTTGACTTGCGATTAGCGCAACTGAAACGATTCCTCGACGCCGATTTCACGCCCCAGCAAGTCACAGAATACCTGACGCCGCTGGGCTTCAAAGTATCCACGAAGGATGAGAAAACAATCTCGGCAGAGATACCAAGCTTCCGACAATCAGACGTTACTCGTGAAATCGATCTAGTCGAAGAAGTCTGTCGAATCTGGGGTTACGACAACTTGCCAGTGAGAATGCCGCGAGGATCAGTCACAGCAGATCCCGCTGAAGACACCGTCAGCAAAACGCGTTCAACACTTGTGGCAGCCGGGTTGAGTGAAGCATGGATCAGCAGTTTGACTGCTGCTGACTCGGATCCGACACTTTCAGCCTACAGCACGCAGAACGAAAAGACTTTAGTCAAAGTACTCAATCCACTCTCCGAAGATCATCAGGTTTTGCGTCAAAGCCTGATGCCGGGCTTGGTGCGCTGCGCCGTCTACAATCAAGATCACGGCAGAAAAGATGTGTGGCTCTTCGAGACTGGACGCATTTATGAAAGAATTTCGGAAGGCGACAAAGACACTTTCAATACCGGCGTCAAAGAAGAAATGAAGGTCGCGGGTGTGATCATGGGCAATCGCAAAATGGCTGCCTGGAAGGGCGCAGAGAGTGGAGACGCAGACTTCTACACAGCGAAGGGCGTCGTCGAAAATCTCCTACAGAGCCTCGGCATCGATCTCAATCGCACTAGATTTTTCACGCCACAGTCGACAACGCTGTTGCATCCATCAAGAAGCGCTCAAATCGAATTCGATCGCGGATCGTCGCGCAAAGAAAAACCGAACAATAACAACGGTCAGCAACAACAACAGCATAAAGGTCAGACAGAACATCTCGGATTTATCGGACAGATTCATCCTGGTTACGCTGACGCTGTCGGGTTGAAACAGCCAGCTTTTGTTTTCGAATTGTCCATTGATGCCTTGCGAACTTTGAGAAAGGCGCAATCATTCAAGGAATTGCCATCGGCGCCAGAAACTTCCCGCGATTTGACCGTCGATCTCGACGATCGAGTCGACCACGCAGCGGTTGCGTCTTGCATATCAGCGAATGCCGGGGCAATCCTCAAACAAATCGAACTGGTAAGTATTTATCAGCCGTCGGAAGGCAAGCGGAGCTTGAGTTACCGCCTCAGTTTCCAAGACGTGCAGCGCACTTTGACCAATGAAGAAGTTGAATCCAGCCTACAGCGCGTCAGAGAAAGTCTGATAAATCGACTCGGCGGTTCTTTCCGCGCTTGACCCGCTAAACAAGCGGAAAATAGCGATTTTGAAAAAAAATTCGCTGAGCACGTATTGATGCCTCGGGCGGGGTATATTGAACATACGGTTTTATGGCACACACGCTACAGGGCGCTTGGTAACTACTGAATGTATAAGCTGAACTTTAACGGGATCGCGGCGCTAATATGCATCGTGCTGATCATGGGCTCGCTGTTCGGCAGCATGTATCAGCTCCCGAACTTATTGTTCTCAGTGCCGGGATGGCTGACGCTGGTAGCAGTTTTCACTCCTGCGCTTCTGGCGGCATTCATTGTTTTTCGAAAAGGTTCGATCGCTCAACGCATAAAAATGGCTGCGCTTGGCATGGCGCTCGGCTTCTTGTACGGGTTTGCAGCGAATGTACACTTTGGTACAACGCGAATCTTGCCTGATTACGCTGTATTGATCAATGAATGTTTGTTCGGATTCATGGCGTTGGGTGGTGCGATAACGGCGTGCGCGATGTTCCAGTTGAGAGCGGTCGAGGGATACGTCGATACTAAGAAGCCTGCACCAGAAACCGTAGTTCCTGAAAAGGAAATCAAACCTGCTGCAGTAGAAGAATCACCGGCGAAGATATCGTCAACCAAAATTCCAGCACAGACAGAGCCGCTAAGACCCGCAGCGAGCGCATCTGCAACGAACCTGAAGGGGCTTCTGGATACATTAGCGCCGGAAGAAGAAGAAGCTGCAGCTGTACCTGAGAAGCCGGCTAAAAGTGGATTGGCAGCCAGTCTTGGTGCGAAATCTTCCGCTCCAAAAATAGCTGTCGAACAACCAGCCAAAGAGCCGATCCCAGCTCCAGCACCGACTCCTGCCGCAGTCACTCCAGCTCCGACTCAAGCTCCGACACCAGTTGCAGAATCGCCTGCTCCTGTTACACCGACAGCGACTCCAGTTGCTGAAGTGCCATCGCAGTCTCCGAACACCTCAACGACCTCAGCTCCAGCACTCGCTGCGAATCAAACGAATTCAACGACATCAGCACCAGTTCAACGTGCCACCACCGGAACTAGCGCGTCTTCAACAGCAACTCGTTTGCAGGCACAAAAACGCAAGAGCACAAGCACATTCACGAAGTTGCAAGCGCTCTCTGCTAGCGGCACAGGCGGGGTGCGCGAAAAACCTCGCGAGACAACAGGCGGAGATGACTCAGATAGTTTGAAGTCTATTCTCGACCGTCTTGATACCAAACAAGACGAAGAAGTGGAAATGGATTCGCTCTTCGGTCAAGAAAGTCTGCTGTCACCACCGGAACTTTCAGAATCGGATCTGCTTACTGCGAAACCAGAACCAGAAGTAGTGAAAGAGCCTGAGATAGCCAAGACCGTTGAAGTTAACAAGCCTGAAGTGAAGGCTGAATCAAAGCCTGCGGCGACTCCAGCGAAGCCAGCGACACCGACTGCGCCAGCCAAGCCAAGCACATCGAAAACATTCGATTCGAATCCTGGTGCGAAAAAAGCTGGAGACGCACCAAGTCTGTCTTCCATGTTGGATTCACTTGATACTCCGAAGAAAGAGCAATCATCTAGTCCTGCAGCTAAGACATCATCTCCGAACATTCCGCTGTCGAAGCAACCAACCCCACCGTTCACGCAGAAGCCATCATCGGTGGTGCCTCCTAAAGAGGGCATCGCACCGAAAGCGGTCAGCACTCCGGCACCGAAACCAGTCACTCCAGCTCCAGCTAAAGCGACCACACCTGTATCTACACCAAAACCAGTTGAAACGCCTAAACCGGCCGCGAAAGTTGAACCAGCCAAAACTGTAGAAGCGCCAACTCCGTCAGTCAAATCAGAACCAGCGAAAGTCGAATCGAAACCAGCTGCGAAGATTGAAGAGCCGAAGATGGAAGCGGCCAAGTCAGAATCAAACTTGTTTGAGACTGGGTTGGATAAAGAGATTGACGACATCTTCTCGAACCTCGTACCGGCTGACGCACAGAAAGGCTTCGAGTCTCGCCCTGGAAAAGACGAAGACGAACTGCCTGTGAAAGAATCAGCCAAGGCAGAAGCACCGAAAGAGCAGACGAAAGCTGACGCTGCAAAAGTTGCGGATGAACCGATTAACGCGGAAGAAACAACAAAGCCGACGATTGCAGAAGCACCACCAGTGGTGACAGAAGCTGCGCCAGAGAAAGAAGGTCTGTTCGAAACTCAAATCGATCAAGAATTAGATGACATTTTCTCGAATCTCGTACCGGCTGAAGCCCAGAAAGAAGTAGCACCAAAGACGGTATCAGCCGAGACAAAATCTGAAGCGAAATCTGAAACTCCCGCAGAAGCGAAAAAGCCCGAACCGGCAGTTGAAGCCAAGTCCGAACCGAAGCCGATCGCAGAATCCAAACCAGAGCCAGTCGCTGAGCCGGTAGCAGAGACGTCAAAAGAACCGCAAGGTATGTTTGCGGATACAGGTCTCGATGCTGAATTAGATGATATCTTCTCGAATCTGGCACCATCTGAAGCGCAGCAACAAGTCACTCCATCGACACTTGCGAGAGTACGCGCTGCTGACGTCACAGGGGACCATCCAGCCCTGACTCCAGACAATTTGATGAGAGCCAAGGCGCAAGAAGAAATGTCTTTCGCTCCTCCAACAGAAGATGAGAAAGTTGAGGAAGAATCACCAGGCCAACAAGCTGAAGAAGCTTCCAAACCAATCAAATTCAACGAAACCTTGCAAGCCATGCCAAGTTTGCAAGCTACCGTCGAAGGTTTGCTGAGCAATCTAGCGTCCTCCGAGTCCAAGAAAGTAGATACAGAATCGTTCGCACCACCGGAGTCGACAGGCTCAAACGGCGGCGGCGGAACGTCTGCTCAAGATTTGATCGCGAGCCTCGAAAGTGGACAATCTCAGGCCGCTCAAGAGTCCGTAGAGGCAGCCGAATCAAGCTCAGGCGATATCGTCGATGACCTGTTTCAAGATTCAACTAGAGAAACTGCGAAAGATGAACCTAATGATGAATTAGTTACAGAAGCAGTTTCGGAGTCGTCACCAGAGCCGGTGGCGGAAGAATCTAGCGATACAAAAGAAGCCGAAGCGACGGAAACTGAAGCGACAGAAGTGGAAGCAGAACCCGCTGCTGAATCTGAAGTATCGAAGAAAACTGCTAAGCAATTGAAGGAGTTTGGACGCCTTTCGAGTAAGCCAGCCTCTGGCGATTTCCAAACAGAGACTGCCGGCACGATGAAGACTGTCGGCAAGTTGTTGTTGGAAGTTCAGGCTGTCGAAAACATCATCAAAGCAGGTGAAAGCGGCACCATCGGCAGTGGTCTGACCACGGCCCGAGTAATTTCAGCAGCACGTGGCGAAGGCATCAAAGCGCTCCTCAGCAAAATCGACTCATACGCCGGCGTAGATGGCAGCGTTATCGTTGGCCACGATGGATTGGTGATTGCATCCACCGCTCCTCAAGGGATGGATAAAGACACACTGGGCGTGCTCTCAGTGGCCTGTCTGAGTACAAGCAACTTAGCAACAAAAAAATTAGAGATTGGCAAACTGCGCCAGATGGTCCTGCTCACAGATGAAAAAACGACAGTGCTGACAGACGTCGATGTAGGCATCCTGGCTGTATTCATGAACAACAACGACATAACCAAGATTGACGGTTTGCTCGAAGCAATCCACGACACAATTCACGGCTAAATCCGACCAGCTACTGATTCAATTCACAGCTACTGATTCAATTCACGGCGGCTAAATCTGACCAGCTAATGAATCAGCCATTGAACTGCGCAGTCGTATCCTCACGCTCTGAGTTAAAAACTCACGCGTTCGCATTAAGGAACGAATAAACCCAAACACGGCACCTCGTTGCAAAGAGGACGTGTAGTCTCGATCCGAAAAATCGCGACACTGGACAAAACCGTCCTCGAAAATTAAGCGATATCGCCAAATTATTCAGCCCTGTGCGGGCTGTGTCGAAGCGCGGCAGCTAGACTCGGTTTCAGCGAGGGGCTTAAGGATCGGCATTGCCACAAGATGTATGATCGGCAGTTCGATATTTACTTTTGAAGGACTTGTCATGACTTCACCAACAGAAACATCATCCATGCCAGTAGCTGGCGATAAGGCACCTAAGTTCAAACTAGCCGCACATCCAGAAGGCGAAGTATCTCTGGATGATTTTCATGGCAAAAAGAACGTGATTCTGGCTTTTTATCCTAAAGACAACACTCCTGGCTGCACCAAAGAGATGTGCGCATTTTCCGAAGACCACACAAAATTCGAATCTGCTGACACCGTTGTACTTGGAATTTCAAGCGATACCCTCGCTAGCCACGATAAGTTCGCCAAACAGTTTGGACTTAAGCAAAAGCTTCTTGCCGACGCCAAAGGTGAAGTTGGAAAGCTGTACGGAACAATCGCCGAAGGCAAAACCAACTCCAGCCGCGTTCTATTCTTGATTGACAAGAACGGTGTAATCCAAGAAGTGATCCAGGGACAGCCTGACAATCAGAAACTACTCGAAATCATCTCCAAACTCTAGACTGGACTGCGTTTATCGCTTTAGCGATACTAGGAAAATCCGCGCTCTAGAAGAACCAAACAAATAACAACCGATATCGCCGCTCCAGCCCTGCGCTCGAAATTAAGCGATATCGGTTTATTTTTTGGGACGAAAACGACTCCTTTTTTAAGAAGCTGGAAAGGCAAGCTGTGTCTGGATTTTGCTGACACAGGATTTTGAAGGAGTAGAGAGAGCGTTATTGAGATTTGCCGGCCTGGTCGAGTTTATCCAACACCATCTGTTGGTTAATCACCTCAGGTAAGACTATCGGTTGAGTTGGCTTGCCAGCAGGGAAGATGACGTAAAGCGGAACGCCTGAACGATTGAATTTGTTCAGGAGCTGCGTAATCTTGGGATCTTGCACGGTCCAATCAGCTTGCATCGGCACTACATTCAAATCCTTCAATTTCTGCACAACGGGAGGGGTCGATAGGACAAGCTTCTCGTTCGCCTTGCAGGTCAAACACCAATCTGCCGTGAAATCCAGCAACACAGTTTTCTTGTCGGCTAAAGCTTTGTCCAGAGCATCCACTGTGAATGGTTGCCACTTGATTGGTGAATCACCGTTTGCCTTTTCCACTGGCTCCAATTTGGTGCCAATTCCGGGCAGAGGCTCAACGAACAAATAGAAAGCAAAAATTGTAATTGCAGCCGCAATCGAATAGACCACAGCTTTGCGGGAGTTATCGCTTGTCAGGTCGATAAAGCGCCCTACAATCCACGCAGCAAACGCTAACGCGATGAGAAAATATGCGGTCCCAATAATCCCTTCGATACCAAGTTCGGTGCCCAGAACGCTAAGCAGCCACGCTACAGTGGCAAGCAAAATGAATCCGAGCGACTCTTTGAATTTCTCCATCCAAACGCCAGGCTTCGGCATGAAACGCATCCAATCCGGCTGCGCGGTCAGCACCAAATACGGTAGCGACATCCCCAATCCAATGGTGAAGAAAATCAACGCAACAGTCCACCATGGCTGCGAAAATGCAAAGCCTAATGCGGTGCCGAGAAACGGTGCAGTACAGGGAGTTGAAAGAATCGTCGCCAGAACACCTTTGAAAAATGTTCCGGAATAGCCCTCTTTGTTCGCCAACTGATCGACTGCAGATCCGCCCGGAACGGATACATAAAACAAACCGAATAAGCTCATTGCAAACAACAAAACAACAGCCGACATGGCAATCAAGAAACCTGGAAATTGGAATTGAAATCCCCAACCCACGCTTCGACCCGTCGCCTGAATCGCAATCACAACTGCTGCCAACGCCATGAATGAAGAGATGATGCCCGCCGTAAAGGTCAGTCCCAACATCCGCACCCGAGCTGGTTCATCCCGTGCTTGCTCAAAAAAACTGAGAACTTTGATTGCAATCACGGGCAGAACGCACGGCATCACATTCAAAATAATTCCGCCGATAAAGGCTAGAGCCAAATAAGCAAGAAGGCTCTGCGGCTTATCTGCAGAACCTTCCAGTGTGAACTTCTGATCTAGAACAGACGCGCCGTCCGGAGCCCTGGCTTGCGTATTGCTTGCACCGGATGTGGTGGCAGCATGATTCTGTTCTTCAGTCGAAGATGATTTTTTCTCATCTTTCTCTGGCTTCAGATCTTTTACGGAGCCTTCAAATCCCGTCTTGGAAAATCCATCCGTATTTACGGAAGTCGCTTTGCCGGCTTTATCTACAGGCAAGGAAAGTGAGACAGCCCCTTTGCCTGGAACACAAATTTCGTTGCAAGAAAGCCAGGATACGTCGGCATTAAAATCTACCTTCTCACCACTCAAGTTCGCTGGTGGCGTTATGGTGGCACCAATCAAAGTCTTATCTTTATAGCCATATGTGACGATGCCACCTTCGACAAATTTTTCAGGCTTTTCCCACAGCAAAGGACCGGCTTTGAAACCTTCAGGCAGATGCCAAACGATTTTCGTTGGCAGTCCCGCATCACCACTATCTTTGTAATAGGTGTGCCATTCGGATTTCATCGTCAGCGCTACACCCAACTTGAAAGGCTTTCCGGCTTCAATCGCAGTCGTATCAGCAATTAATTTGGCAGTCACATACGGCGATTGCGCTATCTTCGCTTGCGCGTCTTGCGCCAGAACCGTTGGTAACGAAGCACCTGCGCCTGCAAACAGACACAGCAGGCTGAGTGTGATGATCGAAAGCCTTTTCAAGTAATTCATGCGGACTCCAACTCCATGTGCGTTCGATTTTAGCGCATGAATGTGAAATTTTTATTGATGCAAACCGTTGTGCTTCGCAATGTCAGCGTAAACAGATGCGCTATGCCTCATCGTTCGTTCTTGAGTGGGATAAGTCACCCGGATCAGGCCGAAACGCGGACGCAGTCCCTCTGCCCACTCGAAGTTGTCCAGCAACGACCAGTACATATATCCATGAACGTTCGCTCCATCTTCAATCGCATTATGCAATGCAAGCAGATGCGTGGTCAGATAGTGAATTCTTGCATCATCGGCGAGTGACCAGTCACCTTCATCGAGGTCGTGCGCAAACGCGGTAGCATAGCCATTCTCAGTGATGATGATCGGGCGCTTCGTTCCGTCGGTATTGTATTTGAACGGACTCAAGTCATAGCACAAAGTCTTGTACAGCCCATCGGGATAATGCTCCCATCCCATGCAATTGACTTCCAGTTCAAAGTCTTGTGATGCAGTGCCGAAAATGTCGATTGGCCATTTGTACACAAACTCTGACAGCTCTCGCGTGTAATAGTTAACAGCTAGATAATCCATGCTGCCTCGAAGTCCCGGAATTTCGCCCGCAATCTTCTTCACTTCGGCGTTGTTACTGAGCGGATATGGAAACTCCAGAACGCCAGTCTGAACAGCCATAGGGAACATGTTGTTGAATACATAATCCCTGTAATAACGCACCAGATGATCGAGCGGATTCCACCGATGCTTGGGATGGAATGGGCGCCAGTGCATAGTGAAGCTGACTGGAGTGTCCGGAGTATGCCGATGAAGAGCCGCATAAGCACGTCCATGCGCATCGAGAATGTTGCGAATCGCTTGGAATGCGCGTAGATAGTCGTTCTTGTAACCCGGCGGCCAAGAACCACTGACGTAACTTTGATACGCATAAGCCATCGGCTCATTGATGGTAATCCAGTAATCAACCAGATCTCCGAACACTTCCGCCGCCATGCCCGCGAACCGCTCGAACTCGCCGATTGTTTCGCTGGCATTCCATCCACCTTTCGCTGCTAACCAACGTGGCAAAGTGAAGTGGAAAAGCGTAACAACGGATTTGATGCCTTCTTTCTTCAGCGCCGAGAGCAGATTGCGGTAGAACGTCACAGTTTCAGCACAGAACTCGTAAGGCTGCCCATCTACAGGAGGATCGGGACACAACGCCGGCCAATTCAAACTAATCCGAAACGCATTGAGATTAAGATTGCGACATATTTCGATGTCATCAGCAAATCGATTATAAAAATCGCAGGCTTGATCAGCAGTGGTGCTATCAGAAATTTTGCCATCCATCGTGGTCCACTCAGACCAGTCAGAGGCGCGTTTAGACCGTTCGTGAGGATGCCCTTCAATCTGAAAATGCGAAGTAGCCGCACCCCACAAAAAACCTGCTGGAAATTTCAGAAATCGCCTGTCCGTCAAGTTCCCCTCACACCGCGCAGTGCCTCTGCTGCCGCGCACTCGGATAAATTGATCGACATAAATGTCGGAAAGATGTTCCCTGCGACCATCAGGAGCTGCTTTACGTACCTCAGTCTTAACAAGGATCTGACGGCTTGGCAAGCCTATAATGAGGGCTGCTTATATCGATGTATCTCTAACTTAGCAGAATCGGTTTGACTACAGCCACTGGCGCGCCAATTGCGTCTGACAAATTACAAGAATCGAACTTTCGGTCGGCAATCTTCCAACCGTTTAAAAACCCGATTGCACGCGATTTTTTGTTGATTACGGCGCTTATTTCTATCAACGTCTATTGTTTTCACCGCACTTTGCATGGCTACTTTCTCGCGGATGATTTCGTTCACGTTCCTTATTTGGTCAAAGTCTTCAACGGTCATCCCGAGCTTTTGCTCCAAAATTTTTATAGCAACTGGGTGCAAGCACAGGGCACGCAGTTCTATCGCCCATTCATCTCACTGACGCTCGCTTTCGATTATGCGCTATGGAAAGCAAATCCCGTCGGCTATCACATCACGAATTTTCTCTACCAGATCGCAGCGACCGTGTTTCTGTTTTTGACAACGAGAAGGTTGTTTCACTATCAAAATCAACTCGAGGCAAACAGCTTCGGATTTCTCGCGGGCGCCTTTTTCGCGGCATGCCCAATCCATCCCGAAGTCGTGAGTTGGATCATCGCCCGCGTTGACAGCGTCCAAGCAACATTTTTGCTCGCCAGCTTTTGGCTCTATCTCAAAGCCCGTGATGGACTGTCGCAAAACCGCGTGTTTCGCGGATTGAGTCTCACGTGTTTTGCAGTTGCTTTGATGTCCAAAGAAATGGCAATCACTCTGCCACCGACTCTATTCTTGTTCGAGCTGATCAAAAGCGACACGTCGAAGAAACCACTTGAGCGGGTAAAAACCGCGGCATTGCGCACCTGGCAGTACTGGCTCGCATTCGGCATTTACATGATAGTCCGCACGTTATCACTTGGAACCATATCTGGTGGCTATGCCGGTTCAATCGGAGAAGGATTGAGTTCATCGCTGTTCAAACGGTGGTTTCAAGATGGCGCGTTTATGCGGATCTTGTTTCCAATCAACGCCGAGCTCCCAGCGGCAGCTCAACGCTCCGTTAAAACACTCAAACTGCTATACGAAGGAGCGGCTGCCCTCTTCATCGCAAGACTTATACTTCTTTATCGAGAAGAAAGCTTAGTTGCTTACAGCAAACGATTGCTGCTTGCCGCAGGGTGGTTCGTCATCGCCATGCTTCCGACCTATCAAGTTTTCAACTTGACCGAAACTTTGCAGGGAAGCAGATTCATTTACCTCGGAACAGCACCACTATGCGTGTTGCTCTCGCTGTTAGTCGCACCAATTCAATTTCAGAATTGGTGCCAGTACAAACGTGCATACAACATACTTACAGGCTTGCTAGCAACTGCGCTTGTGTGGACGTTCATGCAGATGACTTACCAGAACAATAGCGCATGGGCACAAGCCAATCGCGGTGTCAGCGCATTTCGCCTGGCTATAGAAGATTGGTTTTTGGATCAATCAAGAAAACAGTCTTCGACGCAAAAGAATCTAATAGTGATGAACATTCCCCAGCGCTACGCAGGTTCCCACATGCTCTACAACGCAGCAACCCTCAGCGTATTGTTGCGTCCGCCACTTACTAAAGAAGACCTGGCTAAAAGAGTGCTAACGTTCGAACCAATCGAATTTGGCGATTCCGAATTGTTGAATATTGCGCGCCTGAGAAGGTTGATCGCTCAACAGGACCTATACCAATTCGTGCGCTGGGACAGCGGAAAACAAAAACTAATTCCGCTGAATCTAAACGCAGCTCCAACCAACAAAACAATCAACGGTTCAATCGAGACCGACTCCCGCAGCGAAGGACACGAGTCATATCTTGCATCCCCGTCGATAGATGTGCCGTCTGGTGCGGTCGATTTCGTACGCATTGAACTTACATCGGATAAGCCAATCAATCCAACAGAAGTCATATCGATGACATGGAACACGCTAACAGATCCAGATTTCCACATGGAAACAACGATGTCCAAACCTATCGGAAACAACCTGACAGTCGAGTTTCCAGTCTCCGAACACAAAAATTGGATTATGAGCGGAACAATTCATCAACTCAAACTTGAGCTACCGAATGGAGTAACAGTAAAAAAATTAACGCTTCAATCTGGTGCTGATTTGATACCAACACTTGAACCAGATCTCTCCAGTCCACCACAAAAAGGACGAACAGTAAAAGAGGATGAAGGCGGAGTTTCGCGCCCTGGTCGTCAGATTGGACCGTTTAAGTACGACGCATCGAAAATTCAAGGTGCGGACCGCGTAGTATTCGAAATTTCAAAAGCCGATTCATGGTTCGAACATTACACCGGCACTTACAGGGACACCAGTCTGTCCAGAGAATCGCTGATCAAGCAGGACGTGAAGCCACTTTCGGGTCAATTCAAGATTCCCGCAAGCGAACTGAATCGTCCGGGGTTTTATGAAATACGCGTATCAGCCGTGGACAAAAATGGCAAATTGATCGGATATCCATCCGATCCAATAGACCTCCAATTTTCTGCGGAGGACATCAAGAAATAACTATGACTGCCACTGTTTCAACAGCTACAGATGCGGATAAAGGCTACATCTTACCGCCGAACAAAATCGAAATCGACAGAGTAAAAGTACAGATGATCCTGGGCAGTCTGCTCATCATCGCGGTCTGCTTTTTAAATTATTTCCCCACCCTCCATGTGGGTTTGTTGCTCGACGACTTCAACAACGTCGATTACGCCTATCGCGCATGGCACGGAGACTGGAGCGACTTTCTCTCTAACTTCTACAGCAATTGGGGACATCTGGATCAGATGCGCTCGTACCGTCCCATGATTTCAGTGAGCTTCTTCACTGACTACATGTTATTCGGACTGAACTACGTCGGTTACCACGTCTCTAACATAGTTATGTTTTCCGTTTGCTCAGTGCTCGTGAGCCTGATCACACTCGAACTAACTGGCATGTACGGAAACCGCTCCCGTACGACAGCGGCAGTCTGGGCGGGTCTACTCTTCGCGGCGGACCCTCTACACGTAGAGTCCGTCACGTGGATCATTGGACGCGTCGACCTCCTCTGTTGCGTATTCTATTTCGCTTCCGTGTTCACATTCATGCGCTTTCGCCTCGTGCGCGAACGTCCCTTACTCATAGCTTCGCTCGTGCTTGGGTTTTTAGCCATGTGCAGCAAGGAGATGGCAGTAGTACTACCGGTAGTGCAAACGCTCGTCTGCTTTCTGCCTATCCAGGGCATCAAGTATTCCGCGAAGACTAATGCAGAAAAAATTGTTCGCTCTGACCTGAAGTTTGCGGCGCTCTTCTGGGGCGAACTCGCCATTTTCTGGATGCTACGCAGAGCCTTTATCGGCGCGGATATCGGGGGATACGGAAACAACGACCTGAAAACTTTTCTGCACAGTTTGACGAACTTCCTGGACAAGGCAAGTATCGGTAAGACGTTCATTCCTACAAACGAAGAGCTGCAATTTCCGAGTCAGATTATAGATACAGGCGTGAAAAAATTCGCCTTTGGATTGCAGCAGGTCTGCAGTATCGGATTTGGTGCAGTCTTCATCGCCGCAGCACTAAGACAGTTTCAGTCTCGGAAAGTGCTCATTCCCCTTGCGTTCCTGGTTCTCTGGGCTGGTCTGGCCGTTTTGCCTACATTCCAAATTTGGCACATCTACCCCAATCTCGTAGGCAGTCGGTTGTTCTTCACATCGTCAGCACCGATGTGCATCGCTCTTGCGCTTCTTGCGATTCCGGCTACGGATAGCCTGGGTCGGTTCGCGACCAAAGCCTGGACTTACATCGGAGCAGCAGCACTGAGTGTGATTTTTGTATGTTGGAGCTACATCCTGCAAGTGAATCTACAGCCGTGGTTCACGGCAGCTGCACAGATGGAAAATTTCTATCATCAAACAACAGAACTGGCGACCAACTTAAAAGGTCATGAACGCTGTCTTTTGATCAATCTACCACCGGACTATAAAGGAGCAGGGCTGGTTACGAGAGCATCGTATTTGGTGCAAATCTGCAGACCTCCATTCATTCCCAAAGATTATTCGGATAAGTTTTTGAGCGTCGAACCAATCGTTTTCGGTAGTCACGATTTCCTCTGGCCGAGCGAACTCTCGCATCTTTTGACAGACAAGGAAGTGGTAAGACGCGTCATCTGGAATCCAACCGCCGGAGTTTTCGAGCCATTCATCCAAAAACCTGGAGCAGGCACTCCAGCAATCATGAAAGCGAACAATTTCCTCGGAGCCACAATCACGCCCGCGAGCGCGTGGAGTGGCACCGACAAAGAATGGAGAGTGCAGTCTGACAGGGTTCCGGGGATGGAAATACATCCAGAATTTCGTCGCCTGGTGCCAGCAAAAATACCCGAGAACAAGAAGAAAAAAGCGCCCGTGACCATGTCGTTCTGGCTTCCCGTCAAGGATGTGAATCCTCTGGATCAGACTTACGCACGTATTAATATGAAGTTTAACGGCTCTGATTCCGAACTCGCGGGCTGCAAATTCATCTGGAAATCCAACGGTTTAAATCCCCCCTCGCAAGACGAGCATGAGGCAACGATTACCAAATCAGCGGACGGAAAATATTTCGTCTGGTTGGGACGTTACCGGGGCTGGATTCTCAACGAGCCCCCGACCTCAGTCGGTTTGCGCTTGCCGGGTGGCAGCTACTCCGTCGACTTGCAGAACATCGAACTGCTCTCCGACACAGAACTGAAGCCGTTAATCACAGTAGACGGAGCCCGCGCTCAGTATGCAGAACCAGGCGTGATGGTCAAACCCAAGAGCTTGAGCTCGCAAATTCACTGGCAAGTCAGTTCGCCAGCAGTATCATATGCGGTACTGAAGATCAGCAAACCCAATCTCGTTTTCGACGCAAACTCCGAACCAGATCTGCTCGAAGGTCCAGCCGGAAACGTCGCGCAAGAGATCAAGTGCAAAACCCTGCATGGTTCATTGCCACTGTCTGAGCTCAATCTCAAAGAAGGCACGACACAGATTCAGGTTGTGGCAAAAGATAAAAACGGCGACACTATTGGACTTCCAAGCGAACCAGTTAGCATCAAGCTTTAATCAAGCTGCATCAATCTTCAAAGACTTTGCAGCTTTAACGAAGTAGATGTTCGAGCGGTTGGTTCTTCAAAAGTGCTGACAGATCGCGATTGACCGTCGCCACCAGACTGGGTCCGTGATAGACCAGAGCTGTGTACAACTGAACTGCTTTTGCACCGGCTTCAAGAAAATCGTAAGCATCTTGCCCGCTCGCGATGCCACCACAGGCGATTATTTCCTGATTGGCGTTTTTCAATTTAGCAACACGTTTAAGTAAAGACAGTGCCTTGTTTTTCAGCGGTTTACCACTCAAACCACCGTTGCCGATTTGACTGATTTGCGTTGCATCCGTTTTCAAACCATCCCGCGTTGTTGTCGTATTGCCACAGATGAAGCCACTAACGTTATGAGAATTCGCAATTTCTATGATGTCCTCAATCAACGGCTCGGGGCTGTCCGGCGACATCTTGATGAAAATCGGCAGACTTTTGACATTCTTCTGTTGCACTTCACGGATGATGTCCGTTAGCTGCTGGCGTTCATTCAGAATTCCCTCATGCGTGTTGGGACAACTGGCGTTGAACGCCACGTAGGTGAAAGGAAAAGCTTTGAAGCAATCGAATGTACTTACCACATCAGTAACCGCGCGATCGCCCTGGACCTCCGGTAAATTTGTCTTGGCTATATTCAAACCGGTAGGTATTCGGAACGAAACGTGCTCTCCACCGAGTCGCTCGGCTACTGCGTGCGCACCTTCGCCGTTTAAACCGAGCCGGTTAATAACGGCTTCGTCATCCGGCAGTCTAAACAAGCGTGGCTTTGGATTGCCCTGGGTCGGCAAAGCGCAAACAGAGCCAATCTCCATGAAACCGAAGCCGAGTCGGTCGATGATATCGATCAGTTTGCCATTTTTGTCGAAACCTGCCGCCAATCCAACGGGATTCTTGAGTTCGGTGCCTGATAATTTTGTGTGCAAATTCGCTGCGGCGTGCTCGAACTTCAGCGGCGTGAGCTTGAGCAGCGGAGCCAGGGAATGCGCCAGTACGTGAGCCCCTTCGGGGTCCATCTTGAAAAGAATCGGGCGTACCAGGCTGTCGTACATGCTTGAATAATAGCGGCATTCCGATGGGATTTTGCGATTCCGGGGCATATGTTTAGTGGGTCATACAGAACCGCCATGCCACGGGGCGGTCAGCGTGCTTGTAAAGAGGCACCCAGTTGGAAAAGAATGTCGGCAAAACTTGCAAGACATGCGGTCAAGTATTTGACCCGAGCATCGCGTTTTGCCCCACCGACGGCACCAAACTCTCAACTGAACTAGTCGTCGCGACCTCACACGAATTGATTCAGGTCACAAGCAAACACGCCGCAGTTGGACAATCGAACAACAGTCGTGTAATCACAAGTAAGTTTTTAGAAGAAGGTAATGACGATGATGGAGACGAACGTCGCACCACATCCAGTGGCATGGGAGATCCGTATCCGCATTTAGTTCCAACGCTACTCGGTCAAACGTTAGACAATCAGTATGAAGTGCAGACAGTCATCGGCAAAGGCGGAATGAGCTTCGTCTATCGAGCCAACCATCTCCTTCTGCGCAAAACAGTCGCAATCAAAACATTGTTACCGCACCTGACTCTCCAGGCGACGAGTCTTCAGCGATTCCAGCAAGAAGCGCAGGCAGCAAGTAATTTAAAACATCCAAACATCATTGCGGTGCACACTTTTGGCACCACTCCTGATGGCGAACCGTATCTAGTCATGGATTACGTTGAAGGTTCGTCCATAGCAGAAGAACTGGAAAAGTACGGATTTGTTCAAGTAGACAGAGCCGTGGATATCTTTATCCAAGTTGCGGATGCACTTGCTCACGCGCACCAGCGCGGCATCATCCACAGAGATTTGAAGCCAAGCAACATCCTGTTATTGGAAAAACAAGGACAACGAGATTTCGTAAACATCGTGGACTTCGGTATCGCCAAGATGCTTCCGCAAAACGGACAGGAAGGGGTCAACCTCACTCAGACCGGCGAAGTCTTCGGTAGTCCACTCTACATGAGCCCTGAACAGTGTCGCGGCGACAAGCTCGATGCTCGCGCTGACATCTATTCGATGGGCTGCTTAATGTACGAGACGCTGACGGGACGGGCAGCGATAGCCGGCGACAACACCATGGAAGTGCTGTACAACCATCTTCACGAAATTCCCAAACCAATGAAGGCGCCATTGATCCACGTTCCAGCGGAGCTGGAGCGGATTGTGTTCAAGACTCTCGCCAAAGATCCCGCGCAAAGATACCAGAGCATGGATGCTCTGCGCGACGACTTGGTTGCCTTCCGGGAAAAACAGAGAAACAATATATTCAGCCAAATCCGCAGTGCCTGGGCGCTTTTCTGGCTGCGACGCAAACCGCGTACGAAACGCGACAAAATCATCGTTGCCATTGCCTGTAGTGGCATCCTTCTTGCGGGCTTTTTTGCTTTTCAACTTCTTTCATTGTATTGGAGCGCAGCAGATTCGCCAGCTTCCAAAATCCCACTCGTATGGGAAGAAGATCGGGCGGCTCAGCAACCCGTAACCTTGAGCGTCGAAGATACGAAGGGGCACTTCGACGTCATGTTCCATCGACGCGTAGCAGAAGGCATGGAAGCTAAAGGCGAGCCCAGTGCCGATATCATCAACTATTTAGCGGCACCTGCGGAGTTTCTCGCGAAACGTCACCTATGGAAAGCGGCGATTGACGAATTCGAACTTGCATTCCAATACAGTGTCAAAGTCAACGACTATCTCTCATTGCGCAGCATGCACCTGCGTTCGAATGTGGCGGAGTGTTATCTCCAGAATCACGAATATGAAAAAGCAGCAGGAATTTTCAGAGAATTGTTGGACCACCTTACAGGCGATGCTGGGCGGGACTTCGTCGACCGATCGGTGATCTCGTATAAGCTGGGATCGACTTACTACCTGGAAGGGAAGTACCAGGAAGCCCTTGAACGATTCAACTACACATACGGAGTTTGGACGAAACCGCCTGAAAGACGCCTTGCAGTTACGTTCTACAGCTTACCGAGCAATCTTGAAAGCAATTACGATTACTCCATGCTGGTCAGCAGAATCGCCACGTCGTATCAACGGCTTTACGAACAGTCCGTAGCAGATGGAAAACCGGAAGAACAAAATCTTAAGAGTGCCCTCCCATTTTTCCGAAAAGCAGAACTGCAATGGTCGCACTCGACTGGCGAACACGAAGGCAGTTTGAATGGGGTAATCGCAAAGGCGAATTATCTCTACCTTTACCATTTGCAGCACAAAGAAGAAAATCTGGATGCGGACTACAAAGACTTAGCTGTAGCGGCGTGACATCATAAATCGTTCGGCGCGACATCATCCGCTGTTTCTGGCTCGAATTAACCGCCACTAAAAGTGGTGCCGAACTCAAATTGATTGACACCGAACCCAAATTAAATGACACCAGCGTAAATT
>DATNPZ010000001.1:0-154965 GCA_036702965.1 Drouetiella sp. | reverse complement strand
GCTGGCAAAGTGATAGTCTGCGCAGTGGCTCGAAAGCTTTTGCGCACAATGTTTGCAATCGCGCGCTCAGGTCAGCTTTATGATCCCTGTTTCAGATCTTCGATCAAACCGGCCGGTTGACTTTCAACACACAATCTATCTCTTAATTTGCCGAGCCTGTGTGGGCTAAGCAAGGCAGCATTTGACCAATGCGAACGGCGTGCTCGGATTCGCCGGTAAGCGAAAACGTTCTCGAATTGGTTGCGATATCGCTTTGTCTGGTTTGGACTACAAGGAGCGAACGATCGGTTTTCAAAATAAAGCGATATCGCTTATTTGTCCGAGTCCTTAGCCAGGGCTTGATAGCGCTTGTAAAGCGCGCGTGAGGCATCCCATTGGCTGGATTTCTGTGGAATCTGGTCCAGATAGCTCATCGCCTTGTCGTAGTCTTTGTCTTTCGCGAGCAATTTAGCCTGGCCCACTAGAGCCTTGCTCCAGATTTCGATCTTGTCTTTAGGCATCTTGCCTTGATTTTGGGCTCGATAAGCTTTGACGATATTGATAACGTCCAGATATTTGCCCTTCTTATATAGGGGCTCTGCTTCATCAATCGATGCAGCTTTAAGTCCGGGTATCATCGCTTGGATTTTGGGATCCTGGGCTGCGTAGATGCCACCGCCGACGATGCCGACTGCGAGCAACGCGAGGAAAACCTTTCCGGCGGAATCTTTGATGCCATCGATCCAGGTTCGTTTGACTCGACCACGCTGGAAGTTTACATGGCTGATATTGGTGCTCGATGCTGTCGAGGCTGTTTGAGCGTTGTACTCGGACACAGCTTGAGCTGCGGCAGCTCGTGCAGCTTGCACGCGTGCCAGGGCACCATCTTGGATCTCATCGTATGCACCCGATGTTCGCAATTCGTCCAGTGCTCTGGACGCGAGATCCATCGGTTTCAAATCAGATTTCGGTGGACGTGGATTTGCTTCTTTGCTGGCTGCTACAGCGCGATCGCTGGCTTGCAATTTGTCATCACTAGCTAGTGGTCCTGGCGTAATTTCTGGTCGCTTCGGAACCGGTGCCACCAATTCTGGTGCTGCTCCGCCAGCTTTTCCAGCCTTTTCCAGCGCCTCAGAAAATTCTTCCATAGTCTGATAGCGTTGGTCTGGATTCTTCTGCAACGCTTTGTAGACAACGTCTTCCAGCGCTTGTGAGAAATGCAAATCATCTCTTACTGAATTCAAAGGTTTTGGCGGGTCTGACAAATGCATCGCCATAACCTTGACCAATTCATCGGACAGGAACGGCACTTCGCCTGTCAAAGTTTCGTAGATGACGACGCCGAGCGAGTAGATATCCGAACGGTGGTCGACCTTGCTGGAAGTACACTGCTCTGGACTCATGTATGTCGGACTGCCGCACACAGTGCCAGTGCGTGTGATTCTAGCTACGTCAGATTCTTCTTGCACTAATCGCGCAATGCCGAAGTCCACAACGATCGGGAACAGTTTTTGTCCGCTGCGCTCTACTAGCACAATGTTTTCTGGTTTGACGTCGCGGTGTACAACGCCCTGTCTATGAGCTTCTGCAAGCGCTCCGCAGACTTGTTTGAACATCGGGATCGTTTCTTCAACGGTGAGGTGATTGCGCTCACCGAGCAAATCTGAAAGCGGGGTTCCTTTCAGCAAGTCCATCGCAATGTACGGTCTGTTGCCTTGAGGAATCGTTCCAAAGTCGTAGATAGTGATGATGTTTGGATGGCTCAAGCGGCTGGATGCTTTAGCTTCCTGCGTGAAACGCTTGATGAATTCCTGGTCTGATACCAGATAGTCGTGCAAAACTTTGATGGCGACTTCGCGGCCAATCAGTTCTTGAACGGCTTTGTACACCGTGCCTGCCGATCCCTGACCGATTACAGACTCGATTTTGTACCGGCCTTCAACGACAACGCCGAGAAGCGGATCGTCCCCGACGGTGACCATTGAGGAACCGTCTCTGGGGCATATATCTTGCTCTCCAGCGGTCTGAAAATTACAGATCAGACATAGCTTCATAAAAAGAGGGGTGCTGCGGAATTCAACTTGGTAAGTGGGGGTAACGCCAAAAGTACAGGTCAAAACTACCTGCCCTTATATTACTTTTAATTACCACAGTCGGGGAGTAACAAACCGAAAGGAATTTTACGGCTTAATATCAAAACCGCGTCAATTTCCCGACCGCAGAACATTTATCAGCATCTGCCCGAGTTTCAGTGTGAGCGTGTAATGCTCATCCAGTGGGCGAAACAGACCGTCAGGTGTTTTAAAGTGACAACCTCGTCCAGCATTTTGTAGCCGGAAAAAATGGTTCAAGAAACGGCGAAAAAAAGTCGGGTAAATCCACTTCTTCTAATTCTCCTGACGATTTTCATCGACCTGGTCGGATTCGGCTTAATCATTCCGGTCTTGCCAATCTACGCGCGCCAACTTCATGCAGACGACCAGACGGTGGGACTGCTGATGGCGTCGTACTCACTGATGCAGCTGATTTTCACGCCTTACCTGGGGCGATTATCAGACAAAATGGGCAGGCGTCCGATATTAATCGTTTCGCTCATAGCTTCGAGCATCGGCTACACACTCTGGGGAGTTTCGACATCTCTTCTGATGCTGTTTCTTGCGCGTCTGGTGGCAGGAGCAGCCAGCGCTAACATCTCAGTCGCTCAAGCTTACGTAACCGACGTCACGACTCCTGAAACACGCGCAAAGGGGATGGGACTCGTTGGCGCAGCTTTCGGATTGGGATTTGTGTTGGGTCCGGCGATCGGCAGTTTTTTTGCAGACTTCGGTCTACCAATGGTGGGGTTTATTGCTGCGGGGTTCAGCGTTCTCGATCTCCTTCTTACGCTGTGGCTCCTGCCCGAGCCCGAGCGACGGACACAAAATACGAGTCAGAAGATTGGCTTGGACCCTGCGTTCTATTGGACAACTTTGCGAAATCCAGACTTAAAAGCGCTTCTGCTTATCTACTTCATTTCGACGTTCGCGTTTTCCAACATGGAAACGACTCTCGTAATGCTAACTGTGGATCAATACGGGTTCAGCAACACAATGATTCGATGGCTGCTTACGTACATCGGATTTATTATCGTTGTGGTGCAGGCCGGATTAATCGGTAGATTGAATCGTCGGTTCGGCGAAAAGCGTTTGATCAACATCGGTTGCAGTTTTATCGCTATCGGTTTACTTCTCACTCCCGCCACACGCGATCCGCGAGTTTTGTGCACCGCGCTAGCGTTTCTTGCTATTGGTTCAGGATTCAATGGACCCGCAAACCAGAGCCTGATGTCGAAGTTAGCACCGACAGACAAAATTGGTGGAACGATGGGGGTCGGTCAGTCGCTTGCAACCTTCGGGCGAATTTTGGGACCAGCTCTGGGCGCGTTCGCTTATCAACACTTCGGTCACAGCTCTCCCTACTGGCTCGGAGCGGTGGCAGCAGTGGTGGCATTGAGTTTGAGCTTGGGTCTACCTGACTCGACGGATAGGTCCATAAAACCGGCTGGTTGACAAGCGATCGCCCCGATAACGGCCCGCCGCGACCAGTGCTAATCGCAGAATAAAGAGATATCTCTTAATTTGCAGAACCGGATAGTCAGGACGTTTTAAGATTTCTAGTGAGCGGTGATCTGGCTAGCTGATCAGCATAAAATAAATATATTAATAATCGTTAAAAGGTGGTATATTGGAGTTGACGGTTGTTGAGCGCAACACAACGTCCGTCACCGACATCCGGGAATTCCCGCTGCTCCAACGTCACCTCCGAGTTGAAGTCAAGCCGTCTGAAATTCAAGTATCAGAATGGGGAATTCGTGCAAACCGAGCCGATAGTGCCGTGCGCCGGAATTTTGGAGGAAGGAAATCCATAAGACTGATTTTTCGTGAGAATAGAAGAAGATGACAGAACATCAAAAAGACACTGTTCAAAAACAAGTGCAAAAGCGATACCAACTAGAATTGTCCCGATATCACAAACAAATTGAGAAGCTGAACAAAGTTCTGCGACGACCTAAACAGTAGCGAAGACGAGGCTGATGAGCACCCAGGGTAAACAACTTCCTTCCGAAGCCTCATCAGCAGATCACGCGGATAACTCGCAACCAAGCTTCGACCAATTTCGCCGCTTCTGGCAGAGCCCGGAGGTCGAGCGCATTTTGCTATGTGCAGATATCGAATCCAGCATCGCTCATGTGCGCATGCTCGGCGAAACTGCAATTGTTGAAAAGCAAGTCTCAGCAGATGTGATCGCCGGGCTCGAACAAATTCGAAAAGAAATGCACGCTGGAACACCAGTGCTTCAGCGACAGGACGTCGACATACACTCCGCTATCCATCGGCGTTTGTATGACATCGTTGGAGGAATGGCGGACGTTGTTCGTATCGCCAAATCTCACAACGACCAGATAGCGACTGATATTCGTCTCTGGATGCGCGATGTAACCCTCGACCTCTATGCGCTCATCATTGAAGTGCGATTGAAGCTTTTGCAGCTTGCCGAGCGAGATATGGACGTGACTATGCCTGGTTACACGCACATGCAGCCTGCTGTGCCGATCTTGCTTTCTCACTGGTGGCTCGCTAATGAGACGAGATTGGCGCGTGATTTTTCGCGCTTGTCAGACTTCTACAAAAGAATGAACGTGCTGCCACTTGGCGCCTGTCAGTTGGCTGGCACCACGCAACCGATCGATCGTCAAATGGTGGCGGAGTATTTAAATTTTGACGGTGTCATGGAAAACAGTCTTGACGCTGTTTCAGACCGGGATTATTTGATTGAATTCGCGTCCGCTGCTTCGTTGATAGGCGTTCACCTGTCTCAAATGAGCTCAGAGTTGCTCCTTTGGTCCACACAGGAATTCGCCTTCGTGCGCTTGCCGCGATCGTTCGTTTTCCGCAGCCAGAGCATGCCGCAAAAACGAAATCCTGAATTGCTTGAAATTCTGCGCTCGCGTCCGAGTGTGTTGAATGGTCGTTTGACCGAGTTTTTGAATGAATTGAAAGGGCTCACAATCTCTTATTCGCAAGACTTGCAAGAGTGCTTGCCTGGACTGCTGGACGTCGTTCAGAATATCCGATTTATTCTGGAGCTAACCGACGTTCTGTTGCCAGCGTTCAAGTTTGATACCGTTCGGATGCAAAAACTTGCAAACGCGGATATGACGAACGCCGGTCACGCCATAGACTTCCTGATTGAGCGAGACATGGCTCCAGACAAGGCCTCGAAGATCGTCGATCAAATTTTGGATTATTGTCGTGAGCGAAGTAAGACGCTGCCCGACTTGACTCTAAACGAGTGGCTACAATTTTCTCCTGCTTTCAACGAAGATATCTACAACTATGTCACTGTCGAAAACGCCGTCGATAAGCGGATCTCTTACGGCGGAACAGGTGGCGTTCAAGTGCAAGAATCCCTGCAGCGAGCATTCGAGCGACTGAGTGCTGACAAGAAACACGTTGATTCTTTGACAGTGAAACGACTCGCCTGTCAGGCATGAAGGACTGATTGAAGCTCGATTTCGTGGTCCCTTCTTGTTTGGTGAACGGATCGATTGAGTTGGCTCGGTCAATGTATCGATTGACTGATGACTTGTATGGTTGGCATCGTATGTGGTGCCAATGGCGTTCGAGATCGAACTGTCCGTAACGGTACGACGACTTCAGCACGACAGCACGACGACTTCAGCACAACGACAGCACGACGACTTCAGCACGACGACAGCACGACGACAGCACCACGACAGCATGACGACTTCAGCATGACGACTTCAGCATGACGACTTCATCACGACGAACTCCAGTTCAACGACTCCAGCACGACGACTTCAGTACGACGACTTCAGTACGACGAACTCCAGCACGACGACTCCAATACGATGCCTGACTGGACCGATACGACGGCCGAGACATTAAGAACCAATCGTCGAGCAGACTTTCAGATGAAATGAAATTCGGATTGGAACTTTTCTCGGTAGTGCTGCATCTCTCGGTCAATCCTTGACTTACTAACGGAACTTCAACAAACGGCTCAATTCACACAAGAATGGGCTGTAGCTTGTAAACTAAGTGCATTCAGGGTCGTGTTATCAGTTCGGAGCTTCGGTCGGAGTGACGCGAACTACTCTTTATAAGGAAATACTCAATGAAGGCAATGGTGTTAGCGGCGGGTGTTGGTTCACGGCTTGAACCGTTGACTACTCAGGTGCCGAAACCAATCGTGCCGGTCGTGAACACTCCGGTAATGGAGCACCTGCTCAAGTTGCTTGCACACAATGGCTTCACCGAAATCTGTGCAAATCTCCACTACATGCCAGAAAAAATCACGGAATATTTTGGTGACGGCAATAAGTTTGGCGTTAAGTTGAAATTTCAGCATGAAGAGAAGCTCAGTGGAGACGCAGGCGGTGTGCGCGCCCTCAAAGAGTTTTTGAAAGATGGCACTTTCATGGTAATCATGGGTGATTTGATTACCGATGCAGATCTGGCAAAAATTGTCGCTGAGCATAAAGCGAAAAAGGCCCTGGCAAGCATCGCGATTAAAGAGATGGATGATGTGAGCCGTTTTGGAGTTGTCGTAACGGATGAAAATGGCTTGATTACTGGCTTCCAGGAAAAACCTAGCAATGAGGAAGCTTTATCCAAGTTCATCTCCACTGGTATCTACATTCTCGAACCAGAAATTTTCGACCACATTCCAACGACTGGAGAATATGGTTTCGGCCGTCAGTTGTTTCCATCGCTTGTTGCGAAGAAACTGCCTGTGTACGGCATTAAGTTCGAAGGATACTGGTCTGATGTCGGTTGCGTAGAGCAGCTGCGTGAATCGAACTTCGATGCGTTGAGTGGCAAAGTCAAAGTTGATCTTCCTGGGAAGAAAGAACAAATTGGTGCGGCGACCGTCTGGCTCGGCGATGGTGCACATGTTGATGCAACTGCTAAATTGAGCGGACTTGCGCTTATTGGAGAAAATTCCAAAATCGGACCTGGTGTCACATTTAGTGGCAGCGTCGTGATTGGTGATAACGTTGTTATCGAATCCGGCGCTCACTTGAAAGATACAATTGTCTGGTCGAACAGCAAAATCGGCTCGAATGCTGAAGTTACGAGCTGTGTGATTGGATATGGATGCACCGTCCAGAGTGGCACCAAGCACTGTGAGATCGCATCGGTTGATTGCGAACCGGCTATAGCTCGGTAATATTGTTAGCGCGATCGGTGATTCGCAAAATATTTCTGCGAATTCTGATCGAGCTTTAAAACCAGCTCGCTCGTAAACGGCACTACTACAGCCATTTGCGTTTCTTTTCGGCAAATATTTCCTAACGAAAAACGAGCCCATAAATGGACTCGTTTCCAAGCTCTATGTAGTGTCTTAGTCTACAGCGCTTACAAAACTATTTTGCTGCGACGGGCTCTTCTGCTTGCGCAGCTTTCCAGATTTCCATCCACAACCAGTAGTGAAAAGGGTTGATATCAGCCGCTTTTTCTGGCTCGGCTGGCTCTAAAAGAGAAAGCCAAGTGTGGGGATTCGGGAAGCGTTTTGCCAAACTGTAGCAATCTGCCATCCACAAAACTTGATCGGTTGTTGACTGAGTACCCATTGCCATATCCCCTTAGACCGTTTAGCGGTGCCCGAATCCGCGCGTGTGGCGAATTCTATTTCGGAAGACGCAGGAATTGATTGATCGTTCCGGCAAATTTCCTGTACCTCTTACTTACCCAAAGCCAAGAGGTTCGAAACGAAATCATTTGGTTGAAAGCTTACAAAAACAAGCTTAAACGCCCGCTTTCCTTGATTGGTATATGCGTATGAGGGATCACATCGCTCTATCTCAATGGCGCAAAAATACCTCGTTTGCGCTACCTGAGGATGGCAAAAAAATTTTTTCCTTTCTGCAGACTTTCCATAAAGTCGTTGCAGACTCTGTCTCTCACGATGCAGTTCTAAATATTTAGACCGCCACCGAAAGTTTGTGCGCAACCGTGTCTCGCAACCCAACGACGAGCGATGGCTACAAATTTAGCGATATCTCTTTAAAGTTAGACCCTGGGCAGGGCGCTTTTTTCAGACTCAGGTGATTAGCCTGGCGGCCATGTCAGTTCGCGCCCACCCAGAACGTGGATGTGTAAGTGATCGACGGTTTGTCCACCGTGCAAACCTGTGTTTACAACCACTCTGAATCCGTCCGTAAGTTTTTCAGTCGCTGCTATTTCCCCGACCTTCTTAAAAAGAGAGCCAAGTAGTTCTGCTTCTTTTACTTTGGTTATATTGGCAACGTGATTTTTGGGAAGAATCAAAATATGTGTCGGCGCTTGTGGATTAACATCTCTAATGGCGATGCTCGTTTCATCTTCGCTGACTTTGTTTGACGGTATTTGACCGTCGACAATCTTGCAGAAAATGCAATTACTATCGCGCACGGCATCTTGATTTGCTGGATCCATATTTCACCTGTAGGAATGTGGGCAAAAAACTTCTATCCTAAGAAGTTTATGGTATGAAAAGTAACTCTGTCGGCGATTCAAACTAAATTGAATGATGATCTTAAAGGAGACAATCGATGACAACTGATGGCAACCTTTTGCCACGCTACATCACGATGCAGAAGGCGCTCCTTTCGTCTCTGCGCTTGAAGGATGTCCTGGATGCGGCAGTTTTGCAGTTTGCGGAGCTTGCTGGCGGCGCCAAAGTAGCGATTTTCCTGTCCGATAACGAGAGTCTCGCCCTTAAGTTGATGGCGGCGAAAGGCTATTCGGATGCAACCCTTGACCAGGTCAAGGTCTTGCCATTCTCTGCCGAGAGTTTGCTCAAGTACGTCGTGCAGAAGCGTACGCCGGTCAGCGCTAACAATCCCCAAACCGCTCCGGATGTAAGCGCGATGATCATGAAGCGCGAAAATAGCAGCGGACAGATTGCGCTGCCCCTGATTTCGTCAAATTTACTCGTTGGCGCAGTGTTGCTAGAAGTCAACAATGTGGCGTATTTGAACTACGCTGATTTCCTCAAGGAAGTAGCGGACGTGACAGCATTGACGATTGCTAATTCCATTTTGTTTGGTCGCAGTGAATACGAGCGTGAGCGCTTGAGTACGCTCTATAAGACTTCATGCGCACTCAGCTCCAGCGTGCTGCAAGCGACAGAAGTTCTGCAAATCGCAGCAGACACTGCTCTGATTCTCGGAAATACGCCAAACTGTGCGATCTTGCTGTTCGATCAAGGTAGTGGCATATTCATTCTCGCTGCTTACAAGGGCTTGGAAGGCGCTACGTTACGCGATTTCGACATGAGTGTGCGAGACACCATCGCCGGCAGTTGTATGCGCTCTGGTCGCACCGAGTACATCGGTGACGGCAATCGTGAGCCTTACGGAATGCCGAGAGCCACAGGTGGAGCGCCTTTCGCTTCCGTCGTGGCCTTGCCTATGATTCACAATGGGCAGCCTCTCGGTGTGATCGAAGTATTTTCTACTGAAGCAAGAGCATTTCATCGCGAGCAGATCGAACTGCTCGAATCACTCACAAGTCAGGTGACGACTGCGCTCAACGTCGCTTTCACCCACGAGACTGCGGCCTCCAAATCTATCCAAGACGCGCATACTGGTTTGTATAACCGCTTGCACTTCGAAGATTCGTTGATGAAGGAAATTGAGCGATCCGGTCGACATAAGCATGAACTGTCACTTTTGCTCGTCGACCTAGATCATCTCGGACAAATCAACGAGCATCTCGGTCAAGACCGCGGAGACGAAGCGATCAAATGGGCTGCTCGTTTGTGTAAGTCTGCATTGAGGGATATCGACATTCCATGCCGATTTGGCGGCGAGGAGTTCGGGATCATCCTGCCAGAGACATCGCCTCATAGCGCCAATGATGTCGCCGAAAGACTACGTCAAAAAATTCGCGCAGAAGCGGCTCCTGGAGTCGGAACCGTCACGGTATCCATTGGGGTAGCTAATTACCCTGGCAACGCGGAAGATGCTGAGAGCCTTCTGAGAGCGGCTGAGCAAGCGCTTGATATAGCGAAATATGAAGGACGCGACCGCGTCGTTCAGGCTCAGACCGGACAGTCCGCCATGAGTGGACCGATATCCTGGCAAGATCTGGCTAAACAAGCCAAGCTTGCCGTCATCAACGAGCGACAATCCAACCTGAACAGCCGTCTCACGGTTGCACCGGAGTATGCAACCTGGATGACGAAAACCCCTGGCCTGGTTAAGAAAAAGGGCGATGACAGGGGTAATTCCTGAGTCTTCTTCAGCCCCCAAAATTGTTGCCGCAATCCTTAAGAAAAACGGCAAAACTGGGCTGACAACCAGCATCCGTATTTAAACTTTCATCAGTGAGAGATGTCCAAACGTCCCTGACTCAGTCGTGTGTATCTGTCGAGCAGCTCGCTGTACAGATCCGCAGATAAGCGATTGACGGGCGGCGATGACACCTCTCGAGTAGCAATTCTCTCTTATCCTAGGAGGATAAACCATTGGGCACTGCATCTGCGATGAAACTCCAGTTGAAACCATTGGCTGACCGTGTTGTCGTCAAAAAGCTCGAAGCTGAAGAAAAGACTGCAGGCGGAATCGTTCTGCCTGATACCGCCAAAGAAAAGCCACAACAAGGCGAAGTTCTTGCTGCTGGTCCTGGCAAATTGAACGACAAAGGCGCCCGCGAGCCTATGGAAGTAAAAGTAGGCGATAAAGTTCTGTTCGCAAAGTATTCCGGTACCGAAGTAAAAATCGAAGGCGTTGATTACTTGATCCTCGCTGAGCGCGACATTCTCGCAATCATTGGCTAAATCTACGTTGTACAGCAGCGCCCCGAGCGTTGCTGTTTTGCTTAAAAAAGGAACTTAAATCAAATGGCAAAACAAATCGTTTACACAGAACAGGCTCGTCGCGCTCTAGAGCGTGGTGTTGACCATGTTGCAAACACTGTCAAAATCACTTTGGGACCTTCTGGTCGCAACGTAGTTCTCGAAAAGAAATTCGGCGCTCCTCAGATCATCAACGACGGCGTAAGCATCGCTAAGGAAATCGAACTCGAAGACCACCTCGAAAACGCTGGTGCTCAGTTGATCCGCGAAGTTTGCGTAAAGACAAACGACATCGCTGGAGACGGCACAACAACCGCTGCAGTTCTCGCTCAAGCAATGATCAAAGAAGGCTTGCGCAACGTTGCTGCTGGCGCTAACCCAATGGTTCTCCGCCGCGGTATCTCGAAAGCTGTTGACGCTGCAACCAAAGAAATAAAAGCTTTGGCTAAGCCAGTTGAAGCGAAGACTGAAATCACTCAGGTCGCAACAATCTCCGCTGGCAACGACGAAGAAACAGGCACCATCATTGCTGAAGCAATGGAAAAAGTTGGCAAAGACGGCGTTATCACCGTTGAAGAATCGAAATCACTTTCAACAGAACTCGAAGTTGTTGAAGGCATGCAGTTCGACAAAGGTTACGTATCAGCTTATTTCGTAACCGACCCAGAGCGCATGGAAGCAGTTCTCGATGAGCCATTCATCCTCTGCGTAGACAAGAAAGTCAACTTGCTCGCTGACCTCGTTCCAGTTTTGGAAAAGGTTGCTCGTTCAGGTCGTCCTTTCCTTCTCATCGCTGAAGATGTCGAAGGCGAAGCTCTCGCTACCCTCGTAGTCAACAACCTCCGCAAAGTTCTCCCATGCTGCGCAGTCAAAGCTCCTGGCTTCGGCGACCGTCGCAAAGAGATGCTCAAAGACATCGCTATCTTGACCGGTGGACAAGTTGTTTCTGAAGAAGCTGGCAACAAGCTCGAAAACGTAACCATCGAAGTTCTCGGTAAAGCTCGCCAAGTACGCGTCAACAAAGACAAGTGCACAATCGTTGCTGGAAAAGAAAGCCACGAAGAAGTGAACAAGAGAATCGCTGTGATCAAGCGTCAGATCGAAGAATCTGATTCAGAATTCGACAAAGAGAAGCTCCAAGAGCGCCTCGCTAAGTTGTCTGGTGGCGTTGCCGTAATCAAAGTCGGCGCTGCTACTGAAACAGAATTGAAAGATCGCAAACTCCGTATGGAAGACGCTCTCAACGCAACTCGCGCTGCAGTCGAAGAAGGATACGTTCCTGGCGGCGGCACCACTTTCTTGTACATCATCAAGAAATTGGAAAAAGTAAGAGAAACTCTCCAGGGCGACGAAAAGACTGGTTTCGATATCGTAATCAAGTCCTTCGAAGCTCCAGTTCGTCAGATCGCTGACAATGCTGGTCTTCCTGGTGAAGTAGTTGTAGAACGTGTTAAAGAGCAGAAAGAAGGCTTTGGCTTCAACGCTATGACCTTCGAATACGTTGATATGGCTAAAGCCGGTATCATCGACCCAGCTAAAGTTGAGCGTTGCGCTCTCCAGAACGCAGCTTCAATCGCTGGAATGTTCTTGACCACCGAAGCACTCGTTGTTGATGTTCCAGAAGAAAAGAAACCAGCCGGTATGCCAGCAGGCGCCGGAATGGGTGACTTCTAAATCGCGAACGCGACAAAGAATCGAAGAGTGGAGGGCCGAAACCGGTCCTCCATTTTTTTTGCTGCGCTATGATTTGGATATGAAAATCCGACTGATAGCTGTCTCCATTAGTCTGCTAGTTGCCTTCAACTGGCAGCGCCCTGTGGCTCTGGCTCAGGTCAGCGCGCGTCAAATGGAGCACTCGCAGCAGGACAACCGTCTCTTCAATCAGATGACAAAAGTCTCCGACTGGTTTGCTCAATATTGCACCTGGAATCACAGATTTCCGGAAGGTTGGGAGCAAGTCAATTTTGCTAAACAGCAATTGAATCAATTGGTGCCGAATATACCTTACGATTCAGGCGATCTTCAGTTATCTCAAGGCTTGGATGCTGAGGCCGATTTCGCAAATCCGACAAAGACTTCGATGGACGCACCGCAGCCAATTCAAGTCGCTGCGAGTATGGACCGGATTCAAATCAATCCAGCCGATTTAAGTATGACTGGCAACGATATTCTTCAATACCGAACGCAGCCACCACTCGAATGGAATGCACCACCTGGGACCATTACTGCAATAAGTAATCAATCCACGACCTTCCTAATCTGGGGCGCCGGCAGCGATGGGCTGCCTATCAGGGATCCGGATACTGGACGAGTGCGATTGATCGTCGGTCATTACGGTCAGCTTTTCGACAATGAAGAATAAACTTCTTTCGCTGTCCGAGATTGCA
Source organism: Drouetiella sp. (assembly GCA_036702965.1). Lineage (GTDB taxonomy): Bacteria > Cyanobacteriota > Vampirovibrionia > Obscuribacterales > Obscuribacteraceae > PALSA-1081. The sequence continues at coordinate 141,754 of DATNPZ010000001.1, read as the reverse complement.
TTGGTCGGGATTGCGCAGTACAGGATTGCACTGGCCGGGATTGTATTGGTCGGGATTGCACTGGTCGGAATTGCGCAGTCCAGGATAGTATTGGTCAGAATCTCGTTGGTCTGGATCGCTTTGGTCGGACTTGCGCTGATACCGAATCCGGTGCAAGCTGAAAACGCGATTTCTGCTCCCTTTAATTTGGTAGCAGCATCTGAAGATTTAGAGTTGAGCAACGCATTCCATCCAGACGCTCGATTCGCCGGCGCTGACGGAGCTTGCAGCATTCCTCTGGACGAAAAAAGCACTGTCTGGTTGTTTGGCGACACGTTCGTTCGGAAGTATGCGTCACCAAAGGGACAACATATACCGACAAAAGAGGGAATGGCATTCATCAATAATTCGGCTGCTGTACAAAACATTGATTCCAAAACAATGATGTACTCATGGCGTAAAAATGCGGGAGAACCGGCAGCATTACTCATTCCCGTTCCTGCCTCTAGCGGCTCAAATTCCGCTGCGTACTATTGGCCTGGTGATGGATTTGTTCTGGACGAAAAGCTTTTTATTCTGAACAAAGTGATTGTTCCTAAAAAGTCTGACGGAAAAAATCCAAACAATCTCAACTTCGACTGGGTCGCAGATGATTTGTCTTGTGTCCGTAATGCCGGTGCCGAGCCCTCTCAATGGAAGTACTCATCTACCAGATTGCAGGCAGGTTCCACGCAGATCCACATTGGCACTGCCAGTCTTCTAAAAGATGATTACGTCTACTTCTATACGAGCATAAAGAGTAAGGTGACACCAACGCATCCACATCCCACAGGTGTCGCACGCGTGCCCGTCAAAGTACTTCTTGAGGGATTGCGCCCCGAAAAATTTGAGTTCTGGAACGGTGATGCGTGGGGGCATGATTATTCGAAATCAGCAATCCTATTCGCGGATGGGGCGTCTGAAATGACTGTGACTGAGTTGGATGGAGAACCATATTTGGTGGCGACTTACATGCCACCGCTTTCGTCTCAAATTTGCATGCGCTTCTCCAAACGTCCAGAAGGTCCGTGGAGTGAGCCCATAAAAGTGTTCGAGTGTCCTGAAGCGAGGATTAAGGTGCTGGGACGTCCTTGCTCGGTTTATAGCGCTAAAGCGCATCCAGAGTTTGCTAAAGCGAAGGATGAAGTCGTCGTTAGCTATTGCTCGAATCCGGGTGACTTCGCTCAATTTCAAGCACGACCGGATTTGTACTATCCACACATTGTTCGCATTAGGCTGGATCATGTTTCACGTTGACTTTTATCGGAGTCAATCTCTTCGTTAGTCCTCGAGTAACAATTCTCTTGTTTCTAAGTAGATCCAATCTCTCCGTTAGTCCTCGAGTAACAATCTTCTTGTTTCTAAGTAGATCCAATCTCTTCGTTAGTCCTCGAGTAACAATCCTCTTGTTTCTAAGTAGACTCAATCTCTCAGTTAGTCCTCGAGTAACATCTTCTTGTTTCTAAGTAAGTCCAATCTCTGTGTTGGAATCGAGTCTCGCATCAGTTCGTGATAGCCAATCTCGTGTGAGTAATCCGCTGGATAAACAACGAAATCCTCGGTGACTACACTGGTATGTGTCCAATCCAGCTCATTTAAGTTTCGTGATAGTTTGACCAGCATCTGCCGCAGAGGTGCAACAGAGTAACGGTCCAGGATGTTGTACAGCCGCGCACAGAGCGCGCGCAAAGGTGCATCTTCGAGTTGGATATCGAAGCTCTGTTCTGGTGCTTCAACTTCATCTGGGCACCAAATATAGTGCGGTGCTTTCTCCCCATGCTCATTGATGAATTCATCCCGCGCTGAAACTTTGGGCAACTGCAAGTATGGAACTCTATCACCTTCGCTATCGCTGCCGAAATAGACGATTTGCATGCAATAGACCTGTTCGGTCAGTTTTGAAGATTCAATCGCATTGGGGATGCGTTTTATCAATTCAAGTTCTAGCGTCGATAGAAGCTCTGTGCATCGAAGCTTGTCTTCATCCTTCATTTGCACCAACCAAACCTTATAAAAACAAGGATGCGCGACTCACGCCGCGCATCCTATCACTTCCAATTGGCTTTGTACACGTGAACGGTGTGATGCGCTAGGCGCTCACTTTGTACACATCAGAGAGTGCGATTGTCTCCGGCACAACCTGATAGTTCTTCCACATCCCAGCGAGGTGACCACCTTTGGCGATCAATTCACTGAACGAACCGCTCTCGACGAGTTTTCCGTTGTCGAAAACGTAGATGTTGTCGAACATCTCAAGCAGGTGGAGTTTGTGGATCGAAGAGACAACGCACTTGTCTTTGAATGTATCCAACACTCCTTCGTAGATTCTTCGCTCGTTGTACGTATCGACGCTGGAGGTCGGTTCGTCCAGCAAAACGATATCGCTGGTGCGCGCGAAGTATACGCCTCTGGCGAGAGCCAGTCTCTGCTTCTCTCCACCGCTCAAATTCACACCCTTTTCAGCGATGTTTGTCTCCAATCCATCTTGAAGTCGATTGAGTACAGGATCGAATCTTGCGATCGATATTGCATCTTCGAATTCTTCTGGTGAATTTTCGATACCGAATGTGATATTGAATCCGATGGTGTCAGCAAAGATTTCGGGATCTTGCGGCATCAATGTGGTGGCATGGCTTAGATGCGCTAGTTTGCCCGGCAGAGTTTTGCCATCGCAGTGTAGATGGACGTTTTCCGCTGTCTGGACGCCGCGCAAAAGATTGAGCATTGTGCTCTTTCCGCTTCCGCTGTGTCCGACAAAAGCGATGGATTTGCCTTTGACCAACTTGATCGAAACATCCTCGAGATGATGTGTTCTGTGCTTCTCGTCTTCATAAGTGAAGTGCAGATTGTTGACTGCAAGTTCGCGCCAGTTGCTTGGCAGATTGAATTTCTCTGCATCTGGTGTCAAGCGATTGTGCGCTTCAATCAATGGTTCTGCACTGCGTACATCTGCGGACTGGCGCATAACCGATCCATAGACGAACGCGAAGTTGTAGAACGAGTCACCAATTCTTCTCAAGTATTCGAACAACGTGAAGAACGTACCTGCCATCAGTACCTTGCCGGCACCGACAGTGGTGTGGGTATACCAGAGCATGATTGTCACGACCATGGTCATGATTGTCATCGTTGTCAGAAACCATTTTGCTTCAATCAAGTAAGAATTCTTTTTGAAAAGCGTCAATGGCTTCATCATTCGTCCATTCACTTCCTGGACGACTGGTTGTTCGAGTCTCAAAGTAATGACGCTGATGATGTTCGTGACGTAGTCGTGAACCGCGGAGGCGACACGATTTTCCATCAAGTTCAATTCAACGTATTGTTTCGATAGAACTTTGTCGAAGAAATAGATCATCGAGAAAGCGATGACTGACGTGAGCATGGCTGCCCATCCGGCGAACGGCATGAAGAAGAAAAGAATGATCTGCGTGCCGACCAGTCTGAAGAGCATATACAACACTTCAAAGGTCATATCAAAGAATGTAGCAAGCGATGTTGTCGCTCTGTTGATCTTATCGATGCTGTCTCCCGAGTGGTGATCTCGGTGCCACTGCAGCGGTAAGTCTGTCAATATTTTGAATAAAGTTGATTTGTATTTTGTTTTGATGTGGAAAGAAACATATCTTTCTATCAATCTGCCAGGTCCATGGAAAACCCATGAGACAAAAACGATGCCAAAGAACAAGAGCAGGTACATCGTTATGTCGTGGAGCAGCTTGGCTTGGTTTGCTGGACCGGCTGAGAGATTCTTTTGAACGGAATTTAGCAGTAAACCGATGACGTATGGTTCACAAAGTGATACCGCCTGTGATCCCGCAAACAATGTAGCGTAGAGCACCATGAGCGGCCGAAAACGTCCGGCATACTGCCATCCCGTGCGGGTTAGATAGATGATGGGATTGCGATTCAACATAGTTTAGGTTTGCCTTGTAACTCAAAGAAAATGATTTGGAAAACTGACTCACTTTTGATCTCGAGTTAAGGAGGTCAATCATTCTAGGGTCTCTTCGGGCTTGTATAGGGAAGATCGATACTAGTCGCATGCAAAATCAAAGTCAACATTATGTTTTCAAACTTGAACTTCGCACGATTTAAGTTGCATATGCACTTCGTTATATCAAATGAAACTCGGGAACCTAAACTGTGTAGACTCGTCAAACTGGCAGACGGCGGTGCTTACGAAGGTATACGCCGAGTAGATACAGTTTTGGAAAACTGACAAACGGCAAATCATAACGTGACGAATAAGTTACATTGATTTGAGAGGAGTCGATCATGAATGAAGTAAAAATGCCTGTTCAAATATTCAGAGGAGATGCTGAAATCGGTGCAGGCGAGCTGCTTCCGAATGGTGCTAGTTTGGCATTGTGTCCCAACAGCAAACAGTTTGAATTGTTGAAGTTTAAAACAGACACTAATCAAGTTGAGGATAGAATTCCGATGACATTTTTGTTCGACGAGCAAAAAGTGTCCGAAGGAGAGCTCTACCATAGTGGCGAATACATTTGCCTGTGCCCGAAAGACCAGGCTCTAAGTTTGATCGATGAAGATCGTGTTGCGAAGTTATTCGTTGATGAACGTGGTCTAAATGCACGGCTAGAAATAAGCACGCGATCTCACTAAGTCGGCTGCTAAGCAAAATTGTTCCAAGCTGAAGACTGGTTGATGTCCGTTCGGCAACAGGCTACTGGCGCGCGATCTCGTCCACGCGGAGCTTATTGCTGCATGCTCGTTTATCATGGAATTGATACATGACGTAATGAGCAAGTGAAGATTCACTTGCTCATTACGGCTCGTACCGCTGAGTAATCGTGGTTCGGAGACTATGCGCAGATGTCTCTGAACAGCCTACTCGTTAGCAGCGAAGAGCATTATCCGGTGGGGATTCGCGACACCCAGCGCTACTGCTATATCTTGTGACCAGCATAGAGAGCACTTTGAATACTTCTGCGCATGCCGTCTTTAAGTGACACCTTGGGATCGTATCCCAGCTCTGATTCAGCTTTTTTAACTGAGCAAGCAATTGTTTTATTCATCTCAGATAGAACATGAATCTTCTGATGGTAGGCTCCGATGCTTTGCATTGTCGCATCCATTGTCAGCGCGACTTCAGATGCAATGTCAGGTAAACGCATCCTTTTGTGAGCGACTTTCATGCCGAATTCGCTTTCTAGTAGCTCCTCAATTGTGTCGACTATCTGATTCATTGTGTAAGGATCTCGATCGGCAATCCAATAAATCTGATTGGCTGCGCATTCTCTCGCCTCGGCAAGAAGCAAGCCCTGACAGATATTATCGACATAAGCCATCGACCGCTTATTGTTTCCACTACCAACAATCGGTGCTTTACCGTTTTTGATCATTGTAAAGAATAGGAGTTGACGCGCTGGTTGCTCCGGTCCGTAAAACCAGGGTGGACGAATTATTACCGTCTCAATCTTTCCTTGAGCGGCTTTCACCGCAAGCTCAGCATTCATTTTGCTTTTGCCATAGCCCATGTAGGGATTGTAGGGGGAGTTCTCATCGAAGAGATTGTCGTTAGTTGGATTCAATCCGATTGGAGAATTCGATGAGACGTAGACGAATCTTTTGGCACCAGCAGCGATGGCAGCGTCCAACATGTTCTTGGTTCCTTCGAAATTTATCGAAGTAAATTCATCGGGTTTAGACGGGTGGACTATTCCCGCGATGTGAAATACGGTGCTTCCCTCCGCTCCTGCGAATAGTGTCTTAAGCGCAGCAGGGTCTCTAATATCGCCGTTAACGGACCTCACGTTGTCTGCAAATTTTTTCGATCCACCTTCGTTTCCAAAGTACAAAACTCGCACTTCTCGTTGTGACGGCTGAGCGAATTCCTCGACGTCAGGCAATCCTTCGCTGATTGCTTTGACAAAACGATTGCCCAGCCATCCCGGTACACCTGTGATTATTGCGGTATTCATTGCTTTTTCCGTTCGCTCGAAAGTAGTGTGATTTGTTGCGGATTCTATTTTGATGGATGTGGGTAATTCTGGAAAATTGCGAGTAGTCGCATCTCGAGATTGTTCGTTAGAGATGAAATGCAGAGCATTTCGCCTCGCAAGCGCCATGATTGTACCTTGCGGATTAGTGCCCGGCGAATCGGGCAGCATACTGGCGTCATTCAAGTACAGATTATCGGTGCCGTATACTTTTCCGAATGAATCGGCCGCGCATCTATCTTCGTTATCGCCCATCGGGCATGAGGCGAACGCATGCACTGTGGTCAAACTGAGTCGCGATTTCGCCAGGTCCTCATCAAGCCATCTGATCGCCTGAAGCCTGTCTGAAAGCGAATCCATGCCTTGTACGGATGGGTAGATTTTCTTTGCACCGCTTGCAAAAAGAAGTTGTCCAAGTCGTGCAAATCCTTGACTCAAATTGTGCAAATCAGTTTTTGTCAGCTCGTACTTTACTACGGCATCCATCTCACCGAATAAACCGGTTCGCACTGAACCAGGTCCAGTACCGCGAACTGAAACATAGTAGGTCGCCATGTTTTCAGCTTCGCTCATGACCCTGGAATTTTTGATCCAGTTGTCGCTCAGTCCCATCGCCAGGTGTCCGACGGAGAAGAATGAGCCACCAATAGTGATGTCAGGCCAGAACTCTTTGACTTGAACGAACGGTAGTACACTTTTATCCGCATCCACTTTCTCGTTGAACAAAGCACTGACTTTGAGCATCGGGTGAATCTGGAAAGTGTCGCCCACGTTACGCTTTATCCCGCTGCGGCGCAGCAGAGCTGGTGTTTGTGATGCACCCGCACAAACAAAAACGTGTTCAGCATCGATTCTCACAAGGTCGATGCGGTCCTCGCGCGCCACTTCCGCGATCACTCCTGTGACCCGGCGCTTTTTCATCATCAAAAATTTGACTCGAGCTGATGGCAGAAATCGCGCACCATGCTGTTGTGCGAGCGGAATGATGTTCCGCGTCATCCCCTGTTTTGCACCCGTTGGGCAACCGACCGAGCAGGCGTTCGTGTTCTGGCAATCCTTCGCCGCTCGTGGGATTTCTTGAATAGACCAGCCCATCTGCTGCGCGCCAGCGTGCATGAGTTTCGTGCTGGCTGGCCATTCAGTTTTGCTGTTCGCCACGTGGAGCATGCTTTCAGCCCAATCGAAGTGAGGTTCTAGCTGTTCAGGTAGTGCATCCGCAAGTCCAAATCGCACACGCCAACGCAGCGCGAACTCCGGGGATAACCTCTGCCAGAGCCCGCTATTTATCTCGGTGCTACCGCCCATGCAACGCCCTTCAACATAGCCGATTGGCACGCTGCCTAAGATCGGCGTCATCCCCTTGTTGCGATAGAGCAAGCTCATCGCCTTTGTTGGGGATTGTCCGTACATTCCAAAGGGCACCCGCTGACCTTCCTCGAGCACTAGAACGTCATATCCTGCCTGAGCTAGAATCGCTGCTGTAGTGGCTCCGCCGGCACCCGATCCAATGATTAGTACTTGAGCCGATATCGGTTTAGTAGTTGTTTCATCCATTGCGAGGAATCTCGGAAATGGCTTCTCGCTTCACGCTTTCGCGTAAAGCTTCTTGCACTTTGGTACTTTCGAAAAATCCAAGCAGCGCCAGGCTCCTTAGCGGGCGAAACAATTTTCTGAAAACTGGAATCGGACCCTCCGCCCAATTTCTGACGATTCCACATCGTTGTTCGAGTGTCATTCCTGTGAATCGGCGCAGGTGCATTACGCCTGTAATGCATCGAAAGCCTGCTATCCCCACCCATAGCTGCAAACGCAGGAGCATTGGCAAGGCTGATAACGTTTCGAGCATGAAACGAACTGTTTCTCCAAAGATCTCCGTTCTCTCGGCATTGACCATCTGTACATGATTCTCACCGACCAGGCTCTCAGCTAGCGCGTACCAGAATGGTGCTGGTTGGAAAAGCTGATTCCCCGGACCTTGTGTTGAAGCCAAAACTTCCAGGGGCACAATTGGTTCTTCGGGGCTGATTACCAGTGGTTGCGTTTCAAGTTTGGATAAAACTACGTTACCTTTGCGCACCACATATGATGCTAGTGCGGTCAGTCCCCATGTAGAAGTGACAGTTAAGAAAGTGATGTGAACGAGTGCGGCGAAATGGCTCGCAGTGAGCGCATCCACATTGATCTGTTGTGAAGTCGCAAACAGAGTGAGTAGCGAATGTACGCTTGAAAGTTGATATTGTCCGGAAAATGCTGGAGCGGTCGGAAATGCAATCGACAAATTCGTGTAACTCATAACAGCGGCCGCGACCCTTGGCGAAAATGGCAGTGACAGAGCCACCATTACACATCCGAAGAACAGAGCTTCTGTGGACCAAACCGCTATGCTTAGCGCAAAAATCCTGGTTGTTTTGCTCAAAGAATTGAATGGTCTCAATGCGCGCAGGATATCGTGTAGTGCCACAATGAGATACTTGTGTACGCTAGGTGTTACTTTGTAAGTGAGCATGGATGTGACGTTCAGCGCCCACCTCGGTACGGACGCCATCGCGATCGCCGCCACACTGAACATAAGACAAAATTCGATACTGCGCTCACGCCACTCCACCATAAATCCCTGCAGGGGGATGCTGCTTGTTGCAATCAGCAGAATAACAACGATCGCCAGCAGATCAAACAATCGTTGCAGTGCCACCACACTCAGTGACTGCACAAAGCTCAATCCAGTCCGTTCACTCAACACTCCCGCTTGAACTGGCTCGCCAAGTCTGAAAGGAGCGATGCAATTCAGTGCATGTCCAATCATGATGACGTTCATCGCCGTCAATAAATTACATTGGCAATCAAGTTCGATGAGCCAGCGCAATCTCATGCCTCGGAGGATAAATCCCCCGATATAAACGAAAACCGCGATTGCCATCCACTCCACGAGATGACTCGTTGAACTCAACGTTTCTAGCTGTTTTGTATCAAAGTTGTAGAAAACCAGTTTGACGAGCAACGCAGCAACAACGCAGGTCAAAGTTGCAGTTTGCCAGCGCACAAAAGTAGTAGGTCTTTTAGTTTCGCTCATGTCTCGAAGCGGTCGCCCAGTATTTTTTTCCCGACCCTGGGTCGCTTATATCAATCTGGACATTATCTTGGCGACTGCCAGCACGCTTTGCTTTACAGGTTTTCTATGTGCCGACCCGCCCTTCTGTTTCATGAGCTCGTCATGCCCCGCAACGAAGGAGTCGTAAGATTCTTGCAGCATTTCCAAATTCGAGTACTTGGGTTGCCATCCCAGTTGCTTCAGCTCGCTCACGTCGAAGTAGAACGGTTCGCCGTACGTCAGATAATGCCAGGGAGCGAGCGGGCTCAGTCCCAATTGATCGAGTAGTGAAAGCGTGGAGATGGTCAGCCCCTTTGGCAGCGAGCGCACGTGACTGTTCGAACCGGCGTGGCGGCAAAGTGCTTCCAGGTCATCTCTCAACGTGCCGAATCGATCGGTTCCCATGTTGTACAGACCGGGTTTTCCGACATCGTGGACGAGCATGTAGGCATCGATCAAATCATCTGTGTGGACGAATTGGATTTTGTTAGAGCCGTCGCCGATAACAAAAATGTTGGCGTTGTCTTTGATCCAATCAAAGAGAATTTGGAATATACCCAGCCGTTCCTTGCCGATAATTGTTCGCGGCCGAACCGAAATCAGCTTCATGCCCGACTTCTCAGCGACTGCTTGAACTGCACGTTCGCCTTCGAGTTTGCTCTTGCCGTAAATCTCTTTTGGACCGAGTGGACTGGAGTTATCGGCAGGGCAATCGGGTGTGCCAAAAATCGCGGAGGAGCTGAGGTGGATAAATGCTTCGACCTTCGCCGCCGCTGCCTCTTCAGCTACTATGCGACTGCCCTCGGCATTGACATGATCGAATTTTCCGCCGGATTTTGTCAGTGGTACAAGCGCGGCAGTGTGGTGCACGATGTCTACACCTTGCATCACCTGTCGCACCATGTCGCGGTCCGTCACGTCTCCGTGAACGAATTGAATGCCTGCCGGTACCGAGTCGTCTTTCCACAAATCAAGTGCTATGACTTGATCGCCACGTGCCGCAAATCTGCGCGCAATCAGATTACCAAGGTAACCACTACCACCGGTTACTAAATGCTTCATTCAGTAGTCTTTCCGCGCAAAGCTCTCTGGTAAAATACATGGGCAAAAGTCGTAACATGCATGTTATCACAGTTCCGGAATTGACCTTGCAATTCGCCGGATTAGTGCCTAAATGAACACTCCTCAGAACACGATCAGTCGCAGCGCATTTTTGTGTTTGATCGCTGTCTATGTTTTTTGTTTCGCGCATTCCACCGTTGTGCAACTTGCTGATCCTTTGCAGTTGAACTGGGACCCTTCGATGTATTTGCATTTCGCGCAAATGTTGTTGAACGGAGGCGTTCCGTATGTGGACTTTGTGGACATCAATCCACCACTGATCATCTACTTGAGTGTCATTCCGGCATTTGTCGCTCACCTGATCAACGTGCACATAATTGTCATCTTCAAGTTTGTGATTGAATTGTTTGCCATCTTCTCCTTTTGTCTGATCCTGGCAACGGTTAAACGAAGATTTTTAGACGACGAGAAATGGCTGTATCTGGCTTGTGTTCTGGCGGTGATTGCCTGCACGGGTTCTGTCATCGGCCGCGAATTTGGTCAGCGGGAACATATTTTCTTACTCTCTTACTTACCGTTCTTCTTTGTGCGCTGGTCTCGATGGGAAGGACAAACACCAAATCGCACCATTGCAATCATCGCTGGATTGTTTGCAGCGATCGGATTGTGTTTAAAACCTCAGTTTCTGACGATGCCGATTCTGTGCGAACTCTACTGGTTGTTCAGGTTCAGAAAGTGGCGCACGCTTTTCACTCCAGAAACAATCACTTGCTTGATTGCGTTGGTGTCGTATCCGGTGCATTTTTTACTGGTACCACATGCGATGCGGGACGCATTCAAACAAATCATTGTTGAATATCCGCTTTTCCAAAATTTCTATGGATGTAGCTGGTTACTCAGTTTGGTTCTGGGCGGAAGATACTGGCCTCAGATATTCGTAGCCTTTTTAGGCAGTGTTTTGACTGCGTCCTTTTTGCGGAAAAAACATCCCATCATCCCGCCACTAATTGTATTCACGATTGCTGGATACTTGAGTGTGGTGATTCAGCGGAAGTGGTGGGACTACTACAAGATCCCGATGTGGCTAGGCATTCTCATGCTTGCTGGCATTGTCGTCGCCGCGCTAATCCGTGGCGCGGGGTTCAAGTTGAAGCAGTCCGGAACGTCCGAAGGCTTTTACGAGAAATTGGTGATGGTCACTCTGGCGGTAGCTGGTCTGGGATTCTTTGGGATGGACAGTGCAAAAATTTTGCCAGCAATTAATGCTTTTAGTTTAGAAGAACCGACAGCGGGTCGTGCGCTGAGCGCTCGCTTGAAAGAGGCACTCGATGAAAAAGCAAAAGTCAGTCCAATGCTTGCCACTTTAATGCGAGAGGTTAAACCGGGCGATAGAGAGCTTATGATCAGTGAGATTCTGCTGCCCGAGTACCCGGCGATTTTACAGTACGGTGTGCAGTTGGGCAGTCGATACCCTTTTCCATTCTTGATGGGTATCAACAAACTCGCCGAGTTTCAGGCGATCTCCAGCAATAATTCTACGAGTGCTGCCAAATTTCATGAACGTGTTGGCGAGGAGATCGGAAAGATTTTGGACGACGCGAGTGCTCGCCAGCCGCGGATCATTTTTCTCAAGCAAGAGTCGAAAGAGTTGGATTCCTGTCGCGCGCAGTCAAATTTTTCCCAGCGGTTGTTATCTGGATTCCGTGAAGTAGATTCGTTTTCCGAATCTCCTGACGTCGTTCCGTGGAAGTATCGCGTTTATGTTCGCGATGCCAAACCATGACTTATCTTCGCGATGCCAAACCATGACTTATCTTCGTGATGCCAAACCGTGAATGTTCGTGATGCCAAACCGTGACTTATGTTCGTGATGCCAAACCATGACTTATGTTCGCGATGCCAAACCATTGACTTATGTTCGCGACGCGAAACAGTGACAATTGATTGTCTTCTTACGGAAGATTCTTAAACCAAGCTTCTAATTCGGCCGCATCACAATCGACCGAGTAGATCGTCATTCCTTCGGTTTGCACGCTGCACGCCGGTGAGAATTTCTCGAGGAATGCGCGGATAAGCTCCCTGTCGCGCAGTTTCTGCCAGGGCAATTCTGTGGTTGTGGGCTCATGGAGGACGAATTTAGCTGCTGTATCTTTTTGGCTCACTACTAGTGAACCTATGACTCTAGGCATCCGATGGTAACCCGTGATAACAAGAAAAAAACAGCTGCTTGCTCTCACTATGCTCCTTAACTCAGCTTTTTGCTATGTTGTTAGACTACGAAATTCGGCTTTGCGCGCGTCAGGCATCAAATGTGGTGCTCACTCACCGTGTTCAAGAGAGCCACCAGTTGACCTTCTTGGAACAGAAAAAATTGAGATTGATAGAGTAGATAAAATCTCGAAAGTTGCATGCCCAGAAAGGTTAAACGCACATCGATAACTAATTTTTTGATCGGATTTTGTGCGATGCGCTCAAATTAGTGTCAGAAAAACGTTACTAGTTGTCTGTTAAAGACTGTCCGTAGCGACGATAGAAAACTCATCGCATGTCGACTGAAGTCATCCTCACTGTGTGCTGCATTTACTTTTATTTCTGCGTAGCTGGATTGGATTTACGTGACTGGCTAACCGGGTGCAGTAATTTTGAATGTCGTGTGAAGTCCGCAGCGTTTTTCGGATCCGTGTCTTTGCTTAAGAATTTCGACAAGACATGCACGATCCCGTTGGAGCATTCGATGTCTGTATCGACTATGCGTGAGTTCCCGATCCAGAGGCGACCATCGCGTTTTTCGATTTTCAGCATGCCACCGTTTGCAGTGCTCAAGCTGCTTCCGTCTTCGAAGCTTTTTTTGTCGAATCGACCCTTCACCAATCCGCGCATTAGGATTTTGTTGAGTAGGGGTTTGTTGTTCCAAACCTCGACCCACTTTCCATATTCGAGATCATCAAACGCGTCGTTTTCTGGAACGAAGAATGTGAATGGACCCGGACCTCTCAGCAATTTTGTTTTGTCGATGCGAGCCAATGAGTCTGAAAGATATGCAAACTTTTTGGAGCTTTTGAAAGTGGCAATCATGTCTTTGTCAGATTTCGCACTAAATGCCGGTTGGATGGACGAGCACATTGCGATGATGGTTAGCATCTTGAGAAAGCGCTGCATAGCTGGGTTCCTGTTACGTACGAGTTTCTAATGTGATTATGCAAATTCAACTGAATAATTTCGCACACTTTTTGCTCGAGGTGGCTAGCTTGCAATTAAAACTTTTGGATTAAAGCGAAGAAGCCGAGCACTAAAGGCTCGGCTTCTTGCTTGTGGGAAACTCAGAGTTTTATTCTGCGTCTGGCGCTTCTGGACCCATTTGACCTGGTCCATCAAAGGCTACTGGTCCAGGACCGTCTCCTTCGAATCCAACTCTTGGCTGTTCAACGCCAGGTCCACCTTGACCCATTTTGTGGTGGTGGTGGTGACCGCCGCGCATTCCGCCGCCGCCGCCGCATCCACCGCCATGATGTCCCATCTTGTGTCCGCCGAATGCGTTAGCTACAAGCATGTGGTGACGGAAGTGCTCTTTCTGTTCTGGTGTTAGAAGTGCGATGAAGTCGAGTTTTTCATTCATCTTCTTGTTTGCCAGGTCATCGTGGATAGTGTTCATTTGACTTTGGAGCGAGAGTACTTCGCTGCGATTGATGTCAGATTTTGCGAGAGCACCACGTAACTGGCGATGCAAACTCATTAATTGAGTCTTCTGGGATGCAGTTGACGAGAAGTATTTATCTTTCAAAGCAGCCATCTGAATCAATTGGTCATCGGTGAAGTGTGGTTTGTGCCAGTCTCCATGACCTTCTCCGCCGCCAGGACCTTCAGCGATTACGTCTGTGCGAGTGCCACTGGAAATGGTGTCAGTTTTGTCGGCCGCAAGTGCAGGAACTGCCAATAGACCGCCGGCCAAAAGAACGTTGGCTAATAGTGCGTTAAATAATTTCATTTGTTGAACTCCATTTATTGCGTCGATTAATGTGAATATTTCACGGAAAGACTTAGCAGTTGAATCCTAAATCACAAAACTCCTGGATGGTTGGTCGAGGTGACAGTCGCTACCGAAACTGCAATTAAAATCAGGAGAACTAGGACCAGAACAATCAGTGCAATTTTGAATGCCTCAACTGGCTTTTTGCCTTTTTGTTCAGTGTGCTCCTCTTTGTACATTTCAGCTCCGGTTTAACGTCGCTTTGTTTTATGAATCAACAGTCCAACTGCTGACACTATTTATCTAATCGCAACCGCGTAAAGCACTTATGTTTTTTGGAGGTTTTTTTGCAAAGGAATTGTAAAGGCTGGAAAACGTCCACTGGTGGGCTTCTATAAGCAAGCGACGCTCTCGGGTTGTTGTTTCTGATGTCGGGGGTGCGGAAGCGCGAGGGCTTTTCGCTTCGTGGGGTCCATTGATTGTGTGCCCGAGGGACTGTGTATTCGAGGGATTATGTGTCCGAGGGACTGTGTATCAGAGGGACCGTGTATCAGAGGGACCGTCCGTATGTCCGAGGGGCGTCATGTCCGAGGGGCGGTGTGGAGCCGGGCGGTACGACTCACCCGCTGGTCAGGGAAGAGTTCGCCGTTTTCACATGTCCGAGGACAGTGAGGATTTTGAAGAGCTGGATATCCTGAGAGCGTGAGGATTCTGAAAGAGCCGGATATCCAGAGTCCGTAAGGATTGAAAGAGCTGGATATCCTGAGTCCGTAAGGATTGAAAGAGCTGGATATCCTGAGGCCGTAAGGATTGAAAGAGCTGGATATCCTGAGAACGTGAGGATTTGGAAGAGCTGGATGTCCTGAGAGCGTGGGGATTTGGAAGACCTGGATATCCTGAGAGCGTGAGGATTCTGAAAGAGCCGGATATCCAGAGGCAGTAAGGCTTGAGAGAGCTGGATATCCAGAGGCATTAAGGATTGAGAGAGCTGGATATCCTGAGAGCGTGAGGATTTGGAAGAGCTGGATGGACAGTGCGGACCCGGCAATCAGCTAAGCGAATCGAAGAAGAAACCGGGCGGATCAACGCTTTCACCGTTGACAAACCCGGGTGCTCCCAATTGGATGTGCGGTCGGTTATCGCATTTCTATCTTGCAGTTGATGTCCAACAGTTCTGAGTGGCGAATCACTTTCAAATCCACTGAACTAGCGTGTTTATCGATCAGTTGACGGTGCAAATCATCCACGTTATTTATCGTCTGACCGTCAATCGACACGATCGCGTCGCCCTCTCTCAATGAAGATTTCCTGGCTGCTCCGTCATTGTCAAAGCCGGTCACAAGTACGGATCCGTAGTTCGGCAAGTTGTGGGAGCGAACCAACCTTCGATTTAGCGGAAGATTTTGAGCCATAACTCCGAGCCAGGCGCGACGAACGAAACCGTCGCGCATTAGCGAGACTGCAACGGAGGAAGCGGTGTTGACGGGGACCGCTAAGCAGATGCCTTGCGCTGGAAGAATGATTGCTGTGTTGACGCCGACTACTTCACCTCTCGTGTTTACGAGTGGTCCGCCAGAATTTCCGGGATTCAATGCTGCATCGGTTTGTATGACGTTGTCGATTAAACGTCCAGTCTGCGCTCGCATCGAGCGCCCCAGAGCGCTGACCACGCCTGCTGTGACAGTCGATTGGAATCCAAACGGGCTACCGATTGCTACGACTAATTGTCCCACTCGAAGTTGTTCGGAATTGCCCAGTCTGGCTGCTACCATATGTGGTGCCCAAATTTGAACAACAGCCAGATCGGTATGCGGATCGATACCTACTAGTCTGGCTGTTGATTTGTGTCCATCCGCTGATGTGACAATGATTTCGTCTGCGGATTCGACGACGTGCGCGTTCGTGAAAACATAACCGTCAGGAGTGAAGATGAATCCGCTACCCGAGCCTGCGGGTTGTCTTGTGCGTTGCTTGGAATTTTTTGCAACTCGTGCAATCTCGACGTTGACTACTGAAGGGGATGCCTTGTCCGTCGCTTGAATGACTGCGCGAGAGTATGCATCAAGAAGATCTCCATCGCTGGAGGTTGTCTCTTCGGTCGTTGGAGAACTGTTCTCCTCCACGTCGAAGTCGTAATTTTCTAATAACATTTTCGTACCCTCGCTTCTAATGATTTGAGGGTATCAAAGTTTTTAGCGGATTAACGAGATCGACCGATTTCGAGCCGACTCGTCATCCAGAGCGCGTTTCGGGCTGCCGGAGTAGCAATGGATTTACTTCTCGGACAGGTGCTGCACGAACTGCAGTTTCGCTAACGACAAGACGAGATCCAATGGTACTTTAACTATCACCTTGCTGGTTTCCTTTGTAATGATTTCGATAGTTGCAATATCTTTGATCATTTGGATTGCCTGCTCATCAGCTTTGCTCAAAGTCAATTCTAGAGTCAGAATCTTTTTGCTATCTGCCGGTGTAGTTAGCAGTTTATTCAAAAGCTCGGCAGACAATTTTGTTCGAGCCTTTAAATAGGAGTCTGACGCAGAGTATCCTCCAGTCATGGTTCCTCTCATTTTGACCATTCGCATGTGATTTCCCTGGGACTGAGCCATCATATATGGTGACGGCGCGGGCACATTGAAACCTTTCGCTGGAGCTTGAGCTGCTTGTAGTGTTAGTGGTGCAGCGGGTGGTGGCGGCACTATTGATGCAGTACTATTGTGTGATGCTCTCCTTCCCCGCGGCGCAGCACCTGGGAACACTGCTCCCATATCCATGCCCTCAGGAGCTTCACTCGGTACAACGATTTGCTGTGTAGCTGGTTGATGTTTTTCCGAATCATCAACAGCGACGAACGAAGTGTAATTGGTGAGGATGTGATACTCGAGCCCTAAGCCCTCGACCTCCTCTTTTGCCGCTTTTACTTCTGCAGGTATTGCATCTTGTGGTAGCGCATTTGGTGCTTGCATATTGATCGTATCGGTCAGCTCGTCGACTCTTTTTCGAGCCCATATCGACGGAAGTACGTCGTTTTTCGCATCGTTCTCGGGCCGGTCGATGTTAACAGAGTGTGTGTAAGGTTTCCCGGCGGAATACCCGGTTATGGTAAGTGTCGCTTTGCCGGCATGCTTGTATCGACCCAGAATGTAGACTGGTCGCTGTGCCCATACATCATTGATTACTTTCGGTTCGAGATCTGTCAGGTCGTTTCCTGATACTTTCACTTTTATGTCTGTCAGAACTGGGCTCGAAATTTTGTCGAAGAAGCTTTTCGCTATTGTTTCTCCGTTAGATTTCAAAAGAACGTACTCAGCCTCACCGCCACCGGCTTTTGCCATTCCGTCCAGCAAGTATCTATTGACACTATCACCGGTGCCAAAGGTGAACCATCTCGAAACTCCCCGCGTCTTTTGTACGAGTCCAATCAATTCGTTATCGTTGCCTATCAATCCATCTGTCATGGGGATGAAGAGCCGCAGTCGATGTTCAGGAGCTGGTAGTTTGGTTGCTTCTTCGACTGCTGGACGCATTTCTGTTCCACCATTAGCATCCATGTCGGCGATATAGAATTTCGCGTCGTTGATATTTCGCTGTGTTGCTAGTTCAGGTTTATCGAATAGTTTTTCGGTATCGCTGCTGAAGCTAATGATCTGAAAGGTATCGTTCGGATTCAGTCGGTCGAGAATGTATAACATCGTTTCCTTCGCTTTCTGCAAAGGAAGTCCGTTCTGAGAGCCGGACCTGTCGATTATGAAATTGAGCTCGCGAGGACTGATTTGAGCCGCAGTCGGCTTCGTCGGCGGTACGAGCATGACGCTGAAGTAACCGGTGTTCCCAGTCTTGTGGACGAGATAGCCGGATTGCAAATTTGCAGTTGCTACTTTCCAGTCTAGAACGAAATCCCGATTTGGTATCGAATCTGATGGCACCAGAGTGATCTGAGCGAGTTGTTCTCCTGTTCTTTTTACTTCAACTTTGTGCAGTTTGGATTCGATCGATTGGATTGGAACTCCAGCATCCAGATCGACCATAACAGAGACATCATGACCGGCTCTCGTATCCTTAGGCATTACTGGTGGTGAGATTTTCGATGCATCCGGCACTCTTGTCGTATCCTCTGACCAGCCAGTGCCTTGAGTTTTGCCAGTCTTATCTCCGGGCATGTATCTGGGTGCTACCACCATTGGCAGTACCAACGAATAAGTGCCATTTTCGAACGACAAATATTCAACGTACTGAATCTGAATTTTTACCGTTCCGTGCGCAGGAATGTTTGCGACAGATTGAGTGAATACGTTGGGGCGTTCTTGATCCAGCAATGCCGCGGTTTTGCCTTCTTGCTTTGCTTTTTCGTATGTTGCTCTGGCTTCTTCTTTTTTCTTGATGATACCGGTAATGGTGCGACTACCAATCTTCATCACCATCTGATCTACAGCACCAGTATCCGACAGTGGAAATGTGTAAACCGCTTCAACTGTCTGGTCGTATGGATTGGAAAATGTCTGTTCGACTTTGACGCGATTGACGTAGCCTGCGACGCTGGCATGGAAATCGGTATGTTGCAGAACGGCCTGACCGAGATTCTTGCCGGTAGCATCAATCAATTCAAGTGTTCCGCTACCGTCGCGGTGCTTTTTCAGAGCTTCCTGGCGTTCAAGGTCTGCTTGAGTCATCCTTCTAGTCGAGATGGCCTGGGTTGGCGCCCCTTGCATCGACAGCGCTACCAAAAGCGTCGCAACGGACCCAGTCGCAACAGCAGACCTGACGAGTTTCATTAATTACTCCTTGACTGGCTAAATCGAACAAAGGCCGATAAGGCATCTTAACAGCTCCATCCAAAATGGATTTAGCGGTTCCACAACCGCATTAAAACCGCCACCCTTACTCAGTTGGCAATTTAAGAGATATCTCTTTATTCTCAGCACCCTGTATCTAGCAGGGTCCCCCGAAAAGCCCGTGATTTTATCTTTCTCTTGACTTGGGTTTTACCTAGTTTCACTAAGATGGTGGGCATGTAAAGTGAAGCAAGTGACTTGTGAGGTGAATGATGGACGAGACATTTGACGGATGCAGAGATGAAAGCCGAGACAATGACATTGTCGGCGGATTCACTCAATCCTTTGCCCATACTCTGATCCAGGGTCCAATCGATGGAGTGCGCGATATCGTCAATACCTGTGCCAACGGCAAGGTGATTCCGAAAGTCGAGCTCGTGAAAGAACCTGAACGGCACACAATCGGTTCGGGTGCCTGGCAAGCGCAGCGCGTCGGACAAGCGGCAGGACTTGTCTCCATGTTTATTGTGATCGGTAATTTGATTACTAAACGGCGACCGTTCTAGAACGACGCAGTTTTGTAGACTTAAGCACCACGTTCAGTGGCATGCAATTCTGGTTCCGGCGCGGATGAAGACGCGTCTGTTTCCTTGGTCGGCTGAATCTTTTGGATAACTGGTAGTTTGAAACTCAGTCCGCAAGCCACCAACATGCATGCTGCTCCCAGCCAATAAGGAACGCTTGCGCCCTTATCGAACAGGTACCCGCCGACAACGGGACCAAGAATTCGTCCCAGTGTAGACATCGATTGACCAACACCCATGATTCCACCGGTGTGTTCTTTCGGTGCGAGCTTGGACAATAAACTGCTGCTCGATGGATTGTTGATGCCCGAACCTGTCGCAAGCAGAATCAATCCGATGCACAGCACAACCAGGTTGTGTGTAATCGGGACCATTACAAGACCGACTGCGATCAATGCTGTGCCCACTGCGATCAGCGGCTGATCCGGATACTTCTTTCCGATCTTGCGGATCAAAAATCCCTGAATGAAGACCATGACAATCCCCAATCCGACAAAGAGGGAGCTGTTCTCTCTGTAATTGAAGTTGTAGTACTGTGCGGTTAAAAGGACCAACGTTGTTTCCATGTTTGCAAATGCAAATGTCGAGATGAAGATGATGAACATCGACAGAAAGAAACGCTTGTCTGTGACCGTGCTGAAATAAAAGGATGCGCCGTTAGCAAATGGATTGTGTGAACTTTCCGAGCGGCTTTTCGGTTCCGGCAGATAGATTGCAGTGAAGATCAAATCGATGACGCTGAAAACTGCTGCGACGAATCCAAGTGTATTCGGGTGAACACCGAAACTCGTCGAAATACCAGCGATAGCGGGTCCGAGTACGAAGCCAAGACCGAACGCCGCACCGATCATTCCCATGCCCTGCGACCTGTAGTCTTCAGGCGTAACGTCGGATATGAATGCTTGTGCAACGGCTAAGTTCGCATTTCCAAATCCGGCAACGATTCGCGAGAGAAAAAGCATCGGTAAGGAATTTGAAAATCCCCAGATGGTGTAACCGATTGCTGATGTGCAAAGACTAATCAAAAGCACCGGACGGCGACCAATTTTGTCGGACAACCGACCCCACATCGGCGCAAAAAAGAACTGCATTAATGAATAGGATGTGAGCAGCAGTCCGACTGTGAATCCGTCTGCGCCAAACTGTTTCGCATAAAGTGGCAGAACCGGAATGATGATTCCAAAACCGATTAAGTCGATGAAGACCGTAAGAAACATAAGGCCGAGCGCCATATGCATCTTGTACTTCTCGCTGTTCTTATCTGCCTTCTCTTTAGCTTTCGCCATCGTGTATCACCGCTAAACAAAAATACGTTGTGTCAGATCTTGCATCTGGTAAAGCTTATCGCGCTTGTTGCAGTTGCCAACAAAGATTGAAGGAAGTTTTAGCGTCGGCGTCATTGATTTTGATGATCAATCGTTTCTTTCTGATCGCTTTCTCATGCGCATCGTTTTGAAGTGTCCAATTTTGACTGCTGAGACCGGCTTCTTAAGCAGGTTTTGTGCAAACTAATCGTTACATTGTCGAAGAATGGCGCTCAAGTACGTAAGAATTGACGGCGGAAGCACTGGTGTTTGGAGTACTGCTTGTGTTGAGCAGCGGTCAAATATTACATACGAATCGCCTTCAGGGGACACTCGCAGCGTTTTGGGATTTAGCTCGCACTCGAATTGCATTCATGGTGGTGATCTCATGTGCAGTTGGATTTGTGCTTGCTTACAACGGAAGATTTGATTGCATCCGCTTTGCATGTGCTTTGATTGGGACTGGCTTGCTTAGCGGCGGTTCATGCGCGCTTAATTGCTACATCGAACGCGACCTCGATGCGCTTATGCCTCGAACTGCAAATCGGCCGATTCCTGCAGGCGTCATCTCTCCGCAGTTAGCCTTGACGTATGGCGTATTTTTGATTGCCACAGGTGCGTTATTCCTTTTATCCGTCAATACGTTGTGTGCTGGGCTTGGTGTTGCCGCCAGTGCAATCTACCTCTTTATGTACACACCATCTAAACGCTGGACCTGGTTGAACACATCTATCGGTGCAGTACCTGGAGCCATTCCTCCGATGATCGGTTGGGCTGCGGCCTCGGGCACCATGAACCCAGGTGGTTGGATCCTTTTTGCAGTTCTCTTCATCTGGCAACACACGCACTTCTTGCCGATTGCCTGGATGTATCGAAGCGACTATGCCGCAGCCGGTTTCAAGATGTTGCCGGTGTTGGAAGAAAGCGGTGAAAAAACATTCGGATTGACCGTGTTCACGGCAATTCTCTTGTTGCCACTCTCGGTGATGCTCTATTGGACCGGCAATCCGTTTGCTGGACCTGCATATTGTGTCGCTTCAGTTGTTGGCGGCTTAACATTGGTGGCAAGCTCGGTGCAATGGTGGAAAAATCGTACGCGTGAAGGCGCGCGTAGGGTGCTGCTTTTCAGTCTCCTCTATTTGCCGGCAATCTTTGCGGCGGTAATCATAGATCGGATGTTGCGATGGATTTAAAGAACGCGGATTTTACTAGCATATTCAATGTCGCAACTGCGCAGAACAAGCTGCTTGTCGACTTGCACTGGTTCACGCTCGGCATCTGTCTTGTGATCGCATTCGTTGTCACAGGATTGATGGTGGCAATCATTGCGAAGTTCAGAACGCCTGAAAACGATGATGGCAGCGAACCGAAACAGATTCACGGCAACACCAGGCTCGAGATAATTTGGACGGCGATACCAATGCTTATCGTCACTGTTCTTGGCGTGCTGACTGCGGTCACCATGATCATGGTCAATCCAGCAGTGGGAACTAAAAAGCCTGACGTGATTGTTGTAGGGCACCAGTGGTGGTGGGAGTATCAATACCCCAAATACGGTGTCACGACAGCGAATGAACTTTATTTACCAGTCGGTGAGAACGCTCTCTTTGAAATTCGCGCCGCCGACGTAGTGCACTCCTTCTGGGTTGTGGCGTTCGGACAGAAGATGGATGCGATTCCCGGACATCCAACAAATATGTTTGTCCATCCAACTAAAACAGGACTCTTCCTTGGTACGTGCTCTGAGTATTGCGGCGCGCAGCACGGATTGATGAGAATCATTGCCCATGTCGTATCCAAACCTGAATTCGATGATTGGATCAAACAGCAAGCTGCGTTGCCGCAGCAATCAACCGATCCGGCTGCAGTAAAAGGCAAAGAGCTCTTCAACTCTGCTACTTGCGTGCAGTGTCATCGCATCGCTGGTGATGCCGAAGCGACCGCGCGGATTGGTCCTGATTTGACTCACATCGCAACGAGAGGAACTCTCGGTGCCGGAGTGTTGGAGAACACCACTGACAATCTCGCGAAGTGGATGCAGAATCCACAACAATTTAAACCAGGCTGCAACATGCCTAATATGCGCTTGACCAACGAAGAAGCGCATGACATCGCTGTTTATCTGGAGAACTTGAAATGACCGACAGTGCGTTGCATCCACACTCGCACAAACCAGTGAATTGGTTACGTGATGTACCTGAGTATCAGGGCATCCTGAGCTGGTTGACATCGATCGACCACAAGCAACTCGGTATCCTTTATATCCTTTCGGCGTTTGCTTTTCTCGTGGTTGGTGCGTTTCTTGGACTGCTGATTCGTATTCAGTTGATGTTCCCGATGAACCACGTCATTTCGCAAGAAGCTTACAACCAGGTGTTCACCGTCCACGGTACCACTATGGTTTTCTTCGTCGGGATGCCTTTACTTTTCGGCTTCGCTGTCTACCTTACTCCATTGATGATCGGCGCTCGCGATATGGCGTTTCCGCGTTTAAACTCATTTGGATACTGGGTTTACGTTTTCGGCGCAATCATGATGTTCTTCAGCTTCTTAGCTGGTGGAGCGCCGGCAGCGGGATGGTTCGCCTATCCGCCTTTGAGCGAAAAGGGATATCTCTTTAATAGTGGACAGAATTACTGGGCACTCAGCCTTTTTGTCACCGGTATTGGTTCGGTGGCAACAGGGGTCAATCTGGTCGTCACAATTTTGACGATGCGCGCTCCTGGCATGACTTTGAAGCGTGTTCCGCTTTTCGTCTGGATGATCTTGATGGATGCCTTCCTCGTCATCTTCTCACTGCCTGCACTGAACGCTGCGCTTGTGATGATCCTCTTCGACCGAATTTTGAACACTCACTTCTTCGATGCAACCGTTGGTGGTTCACCGCTTCTGTGGCAGCACTTCTTCTGGTTCTTCGGTCATCCTGAAGTCTACATCTTGATTCTTCCAGGGTGGGGGGCAATTTCTGAAATCATCCCTGTCTTCTCTCGTAAGCTGCTTTTCGGAGCCGGCGTGATGGCCGCATCCACCGTAGCTATCACCTTTTTGAGCTTCGGCGTCTGGGTCCACCATATGTTTGCGACGGGTCTTGGATTCGCTCCGCTCTACATCTTCGCTGTAACCAGCTTGTTGATTGCAGTACCGACTGGGATCAAAGTCTGGTCGTGGCTTGCCACCATGTGGGGTGGCAAACTGAAGTTCACGACAGCCATGTTGCATTCGATGGCGTTTTTGATCCAGTTCACAATCGGTGGATTGAGCGGCGTTATGTTTGCGGTCATTCCGCTGGACTGGCAGCTCACAGACAGCTACTTCGTCGTTGCACACTTCCATTATGTTCTTGTCGGCGGCATGTTGTTCTCACTTATTGCCGGTGTCTATTACTGGTATCCGAAAGCCACGGGCAGAATGATGTCCGAGACCCTGGGCAAATGGCAGTTCTGGTTGATGACTGTCGGATTCAATGGCACTTTCTTCGTTCTCCATATTCTTGGAATTTTGGGAATGCCACGACGTGTTTACACTTATCCGCTGGGAATGCCAGGCTGGGCTGAGTTGAATTTCTTCTCGTCATGCTGCTCTTTTATCCTTGTTTTTTCAATTTTGCTTTTCGTCTACAACTTGATCTGGAGTTTTTATCACGGGCAGATTGCTGGTCCAAATCCCTGGAACGCATGGACTTTGGAATGGCTTTGCGAATCGCCGCCAATAGCTGAAAACTTCGAGCGCGTGCCGGTTGTACGCAGCCGAAGACCGTTGTGGGATTTGCAATTCGGCAGTGGCGGAGACGGAGAAAACTACCATGCATAATCATTCGACTGCAGTGGCTCCACCCCCACCGCACCCACTTGATTCCAACTTGAAAATGAACAGAAACATCATGGGGATGTTGCTTTTCATCGGCTCTGAATCGATGTTCTTCCTTTTGTTGATTTTGGCTTACGTCAACTTCCACAATCAATATGGAACCGGTTCCATGGCCGCGTGGCATCTAGATGTCTTCAAGACAGGCATGTTCTCGATTGCCCTTTTCTCCAGCAGCTTTACGCTCTGGTTGGCAGAAAAAGCACACGCAAAAAATAGTGGCATGGCCATTGTCTGGATGCTTGTGACGATTGGATTGGGAGCTGTCTTTATCGCTGGTCAGGCGCTTGAGTACACTGAGTTGATCAAGGAAAACCTGACAATCAGCCGAGATCTATTCGGCACGACATTTTTCACTTTGACTGGATTCCACGGATTCCACGTCATTGTTGGATTGATTCTTCTCTGTGTCGCACTGTGGGTGATGGCACGTGGGAAAGAGCACGAGATTACTGAAGCCGGCTTGACATGCGTGTCCTTGTACTGGCACTTTGTTGACGTTGTCTGGGTAGCAGTTTTCTCCGTTGTGTATTTATGGAGATTTGTTCAATGACACCAGAATTGATGGCAATGCTCAAGTCCCACTGGGAGCCCGTTCCATCCATTGCAGTAGGATTGGTCGCATTGACGGTTGGCTACCTCTGGGGCACCAAATTGAAGTTCAACTGGAAGACGCTCTCTTTCCTTACAGGAATCGCGATCTTGTGGATCGGTTTGATGTCGCCGCTGGATGAGCTTGGTGACGAGTACCTTTTCAGCGCTCATATGGCGCAACACATGATCCTCGAGTTCATTGGACCGGTTCTGTTAGTTGCTGCTCTACCTGAAGAGATGGTGCAGAGCTGGATGAAAATTCCTGGCGTTCGAGCAGCAGAGCGATTTTTAGGTAATCCAGTATTTGCGCTGACGATAGCGACGATCGTGATGTTGATCTGGCATGTTCCACCGATTTACAACATCACTTTGGAGAACGAAACTGTCCATATCATCGAGCATCTCACCTTTATGGTGTCCGGTACGATGTTGTGGTGGCCGGTATTCAAACCGATTCCAGAAGGTCGTTTGAAGCCACTACCGGCGGTTATCTATTTGACTGTGGCGATGTTCCTCGCCTCGATTTTGGGAATTGTCTACACCATTGCAGAATTTCCTTTTTATGCGGCTTACGCAAACCCAGACGATCATCACAATCTCTTGCCGCTTATCCGCGAGCAATGGGGTTTGACACATCTGGAGGATCAGAAACTCGGCGGTGCGATCATGTGGGTTATCTGTACGCTCAATTTCTTCTGGGCATTGATGGCAGTAATGATCGAGTGGCTGAGAGAGACAGACGGGGGAGGCAACGATGTCCGAACAGCGTGATTCTGACCAGGAAAAAGAGCCTGTGTTAGCACAAGAAGCTGAATCGAAAAAGACTTCTGCGGCTGAAATAACTGAGCAATCGAGCGAGCGTTTGTTGCCGGCCAAAGTAGATGCTGTCAAAGACGAGATGCTTCCGTCCAAGCCAGAGCCTGCAAAGTCAGTAGCCATAAGCCCAGATAAGTTCGAGACAGAGTGGATTCCGGGCGAGCATCTGGAGTTGATCAAGATTCCGCCGCCGACAATTTGGCCGGCAACTCTGGCACTCGGTGTTACTGGTATCGCATTTGGTGTCGTTACCCACTGGATTTTGTCAGTGGCTGGATTATTCCTTTTCCTGTTGGGAGCAGCAGGTTGGATTGAGGATTTGAGGAAAGATGTGTTGCAGTGATCCACAAAAAGAAGAACCGAAAATCTCGGTAGATTGGTCTCGGGTTCTTGTCAGTCGCGACGAATTTTTCAAGGTTGTCGCTGCTGTTTCCGCAGCCTTTATCGGGCTTGTTGTGGCGATTCCAGGTATTGGATTTGCCTTTGGATATTTCCTCGTTCCGCGACAAGAAGATTGGATAAAAGTTGGTCCAGTCGATAAATATGAGCCTGGAAAGACCGTAGACATCGTCTTCACCGACACGACGGGAACTCCCTGGGATGGCGTGTGCGCTAAGAGAAGCGCCTGGTTGCGTCGTATGGAAGATGGTAACTTCGAAGCTTTCGCCGTGAACTGCACGCACTTGGGCTGCCCGGTTCGTTGGGAAGCAGGCGCAGAACTCTTTATGTGTCCGTGTCATGGTGGCGTTTACTACAGTGACGGTCACGTCGCAGGTGGTCCGCCTCCGCGTCCGTTGCATAAATACCCGACCCGCATCGCGAACGGTCAAGTTGAAATCAAAGTTGGTCCGGTGCTGGCCGAAGGTTAGAAGAAGAACTGATAATGGAAAAGGTATTAGACACAGCTCTCGATTGGTTGCAGGATAGAACAGGCTTGGTTAAGCCGTTCATGCACGTGATGTTGCATCCTGTGCCGAGAAAATCCACCTGGGCGTATGTCTTCGGCACAGCGATCATGACGGCGTTCATCGTGCAACTAGCCAGTGGTGTGGCGCTTTCCACAATGTATGTTCCCAGTGGTGGTGAAGCCTGGGAATCTGTCAAATGGATAACTGAGAAAGTGCCGTTTGGAGCGTGGTTGCGTGCAACCCACTACTTTGGCGCTTCGGCGATGATCATTTTCGTTGGCTGTCACGCGATTCAAACTTATCTTTATGGTGCATTCAAGTTTCCGCGTGAGTTGAATTGGATCACTGGCGTCTTCCTCTTGTTCCTGAGCGTATCGATTGCATTCACAGGACAGGTATTGCGCTGGGACCAGACTGCCGTGTGGACTGTAGCGGTGGGTGCTGAGCAGGCTCTGCGCGCGCCGTTTGTCGGTCCTATCTTGGTTCGCGTTCTGTGTTCCGGTGACAACGTCAGTTCTGCGTCGCTGAGCCATTTTTATGCGATGCATGTTTTCATCTTCCCTGTTTTACTAATCGGCTTGATCGGATTGCATGTGTGGCTTGTGCTTCATCATGGAATTTCTGAACCTCCAACACCTGGAAAACCGGTAAACAAGGACACTTATCGTGAAGAGTATCACGAGCTTCTGAAGACAGATGGTGCTCCATTCTGGCCGGATGCAGCTTGGCGTGATGCCGTATTTAGTGTCATCGTAGTTTTGGGAATTTGCGCTTGCGCTCTGTATTTCGGTCCGCCAATGATCGAAAATCCTCCAGACCCATCATTGATCAATGCTGAGCCGAAACCGGATTGGTATCTGACCTGGTACTTTGCGTTGCTGGCGCTGGTGCCTGCTGGAATCGAAGACTGGTTCATTCTTCTCTTCCCTGTATTTCTAGTAGTTGGGATGTTGACGCCACCGTTCCTGTCCAACTCGGGTGAGCGTAGTGCGCGCAGACGTCCGTGGGCTGTAGCGATCGTTGTTGTCGTAGTTGGCTCTGTTCTTGCGTTATGGCAAGAAGGTATCAACGAATACTGGACACCGAAATTTGCCGCGAAGCCTGTTCCACCTGCAGCGATCGGGGCAACTACAGGTCCAATTGCAGCTGGTGCGAAAGTCTTCAACGATCGTGGTTGTCTGTTCTGCCACGCAATCTCGGGACATGGTGGCAGACGTGGTCCAGACCTGACTGACGTCGGAGAGCGTCTCACGCACGACCAGTTAACGGTGCGAATCGTCAATGGTGGCGTGAACATGCCTGCATATGCTGGAAATATTTCGCCGAAAGAACTCGAGGATGTCGTGAAATTCCTGGAATCGCGTCGTCCGCATGACAAGAACAATGAGTCGAACGAGCCAAGCGAAATCAAACCATCAGACAAAAAGTTGCAAGAAACCGGCGCGTCAGCAACAGACCAACAGGGCAACAAGCACTAGGTTGCAAAGCGCCAGTTCGGGTCAATTCTTAAACGACCCCCTCAAATTCCTCTGGGAAATTAAGCGATATTGCTTAGTTTTTCAAGCCTGACTGGGCTCTACTGGAACCCGTTGCAGGCGTTGAGTTTTCGGTAGCAGAGGCTGTCCCTGTCAAACCATTCTTTCCGTCCAACTCAATCTTCGATTGTTTTGAAGAATAGAATTGAATATCGTTTTGTTTTTCACTGGGATTGCGATCGGCTGGAGGGTGTCAATAGCCGCATTCCAAGAGGAGCTGGCATTCAATTACCGCACCTCAGGGAATTGGCAGAGTTTACACTTGCTTCGCTTCTTTGGCGGTCGGTGGGCGATCGCTGGGTTTTGGCACACTTGTAGCCGCTTTTAATCGGATCTCGACTTCTAAGCCTTTGGGTTGCTTGTTCCTGATTGAAAGAGCGCCATCACATGACTCGATGCAAGTTTGTACGATGGCTAGACCGAGTCCGACTCCTCCAGAGCTGCGACTGCGTGAAGGCTCGGGGCGGAAAAACGGTTCTGTTAGATGTTCTATCGCTGCAGCGGGCACTCCTGGCCCATTGTCGGACGTGGTGACGCATATCGTGTCGCCTGTGCGAACCGCTTTCACCTTAATGTCACCATCCGCGGAGGCATAACGGACAGCGTTTCTGAAGACGTTTCCAAATGCACGTTCAAGCAAAAGCTGATCACCCAACACTGTCAGATCTTTGTCGATATTTAGTTTCACTAGCTGTTCAGAAGCTGTCTTGAGCGTCACATTCGTGAGTAAGTTTGAAAGGTTGAGCGGCACCAACTCTATCTCTTTTCCTTGCAATCCAGCCTTAGAAAATGCAAGCAATTCATTGACTAGATGTGTCATCTCTTCCACTTCTTCGCGTATGTCTGAAATCATCGATTCTTGTTCGCTCGTTGCTGAAGTCTCAAGCAATTCCAACCCGATTTGCAGTCTTGCCAGCGGTGAGGATAATTCGTGAGCGATGTCTCCAAGAAATCTTTTCTCGCCGGTCACGAAGGTGTTAAGCCTCGATGCTAGTTGATTCACGGCTTCACCCATCGAGCCGATTTCATCCCATTTGTTGACTTTGACTCGCGATTCGAATCTTCCTTCTGCGATACGTTCAGTCACTTTTGTCATCTCTGCCAATGCTCGAGTTATGCGGTAAGCAAATGGCCACCAGAATATAACCGAGAGCAATAGCACTCCTCCGACCAAAACGAGAATTGGTTTGAAGTCGAAGAAAACGCCCGTTTGCCAGAGATTGTCTGCTGCTGCGAGCAGTGTGCTTGGAACTAATCGACCGTTCCTTAAAGTTGGAATGCGAATGCCAATCCAAAATTTGTCAGGTGATGTTGTGTGAATTACGTACCTTCCACGGAAATGTCTGCGCATCGCCCCTGGTGGCGCGCCTGTGGTTGGCGGAAAAGTTGATGGTTGTGGCACATCAACCTGTTGTGGTTTTTCATCTGGACCGACGTCCTGACTATCGGATTCTGACCTGAGCGCAGGAGCTCTGTCACCCTGTCCAGTGGATTCTGACCTGAGCGCAGGAGCTCTGTCACTCTCTCCATTGGATTCGGGCCCGCCGATTGCTGGTGCGTGCCCTGAATTATCATCTGATTGTAGCCCCACTGCTGGTGCTCTCTCATTTTGTACACCTGGTTGTTGTGCTCCAGGGGCGCGGCCGTTTTCTCGTTGCGGATGGCGATGTCTGACGACTTCTTTTGCCACTGCATCGGGCAATTTGATAGTTTCGCCGGCAAGTTGTCTACCGGCAAAGTCGAATAGATAGAAATCCACTCCGTAGAACTTTCCGAATTCGTCTAGAACATTGCTCCACTCTGCTCTCGGATTCACCTCGAGCTGCTTCTGAATTACCCAACCAATCGCTTCTACCCGATCGCCTATGGGACTCGATAAAACAGCATCCCATCCCGGTCCAAATTTGGTATTGAAGAGCGTTAGAAATAGCACCAATAGTAGTATCAGATGAATAAGCAGAAAGCTTATTGTCTGCGCATACAATGGAAATCGCACTCTCATCACAGTTTCTCGTTAGGCGGAATCAGCATGTATCCCGCAGCTCGGACAGTACGAATAAAGCGAGGAGATTTGGGATCATCGTGCAATTTTTTTCGCAATGCTGAAACGTGTACGTCGATTGAACGATCGTATACGTCATAGTTCCTGTCACGAATTTCGTTGATCAACTCTTCTCGCGACTTTACACGCCCTTTTGATTGCGCAAGCACAACGAGGATATCGAACTCAACGGGAGTTAGCGGCAGAGTCTCCTCCTCGAGGAATGCAACTCTGGCACCAAGGTTGATTCGCAGCGGACCGATGACAATTTCTTGTGCTGGTTGATCGTTGCCCTCGGGCACTGGTCTTGCCGTCCTTCGCAAAACAGCTCTCAATCGCGCTAAAAGCTCTCTTGGTGATGAAGTCTTTGGCAGATAATCATCGGCTCCTAATTCCAGACCAACGATGCGGTCTGTCTCTTCCCCGAGCGAGGTCAGCATCAACACTGGTGTTGCGATGTGCTCTCGAAGTTTTTGCAATACTTCGAATCCGTCCATCCCCGGCAGCATAACGTCCAGAATGATTGCGTGCCATGAGTCCTCGGTGCCCTTCTGTATGCCTTCAGTACCGCTGTGCACCGCGTGCACTTCGTAGCCGAACCGTGAAAGATAATCCGAAATTAACCGGCAGAACTTTTGGTCATCATCAACAAGTAGTAAACGCGTGAGAGTGTTCGGTGTCTGCATGTTTGTCGCTCGTCCTCCATCAAGCGCATCATATCAAGCTTTTGCGTCTTTACAAAATCTTTAAAGAAGCCTGGTTTGTCAACACAAAGGCTTAACAGAGATGTTTTGTAATTAGACGGTCCTCGCTGCGACAAGTGTCGCGAAAACGGAAACCCTTATTCGAGGAGTCAATAAAAATGAGCAGTTACGTAATCCTTTTATCCATCGTCTTTCTTCCTCTGGTCGGCATTGTTCTTATCTATTTAGAGCAAGAGTGCATGTCAGCAATTTTTCAAAAGCGTCGGTTTAAACGTGAGATGGCCGAACTTGAAGTCGCAATCGCCCACGTTCGTAGTAATTACGAAGCCTTCAAGCGCTAGCGAAAGATTTTTCTTGTTCTTGGATTTGCCATAAAAATGCCAAACTTCATTGCTAAGTTAGAAAGGTAAAGAGTTTTTCCCCGCGTCAACAGATTAGCCAGCACCTTACGGGTGTTGGCTTGTCTGCTTTCAATGCAAACACGGTAAACTACTTGTGCTGATTTTGAGGCGCGTGGGCGATGAAAAATTTAGAGATGCCGAATAGCTCGATCAATATTTTTGATCTCGAAGCTGTTGCCAAAACAAAGCTCTCCACGCTTGCTTACGATTATTATTCCAGCGGTGCCTGCGATGAGAAGACATTGGCGGCAAATATCGCTGCATTTCAGGATGTGTGGTTGCGTCCGCGCATGCTCGTCGATGTTAGTCAACGGAGCATGGAAACAACCATTTTGGGCAATTCTATATCTGCGCCTATAATCCTCGCTCCTGCTGCCTTTCAGGGATTGGCAGATGCCGAAGGTGAGCGTGCGTCCGCAAGGGCTGCGCAAAAATTCGGCACGACGATGTGTCTGAGCACGCTTGCGAATTTTTCAATTGAAGAAGTGCGCGATGCATCGAAAGGGAATCTCTGGTTTCAGCTTTACGTATACAAAGATAAAAGCGTGACGCGAAGTTTGATAGAGCGCGCCGAGGCTGCAGGTTACACTGCTCTTGTCCTGACTGTAGATTCCCCGCTTCTGGGACGCCGTGAGCGTGACGTGCGAAACAAATTCAATTTACCGGCGGGGCTTGTTTGCAAAAATTTGATTGGAAATTATCTGGAACAACTTCCTCCCGGCGGTCCCGATTCTGGTCTTGCATCCTACATTGCTTCTTTGTATGACACTTCATTGACCTGGAAAGACCTGGAGTGGTTCAAGTCGATCACAAAACTTCCAGTGGTCGTCAAAGGAATTTTGCGAGGAGATGACGCCAACCGTGCCATCGAATATGGTGCCGGTGCGATCGTCGTTTCAAATCATGGTGGTCGCCAGTTGGATACGACTATTCCTACAATTCATGCATTGCCGGAGGTTGTATCGGCAGTCGGCGGACGCGTTGAGGTGTATCTGGATGGTGGCATACGTCGAGGTACCGATGTGCTGAAGGCACTCGCACTGGGAGCGCGAGCAGTTTTG
The DNA here is from genome assembly GCA_036702965.1 of Drouetiella sp. Lineage (GTDB taxonomy): Bacteria > Cyanobacteriota > Vampirovibrionia > Obscuribacterales > Obscuribacteraceae > PALSA-1081. The sequence continues at coordinate 109,075 of DATNPZ010000001.1, read as the reverse complement.
ATTGGTCGTCCGTTTTTGTGGGGGTTGGCTGTTGCCGGGCAAAGTGGAGTGTCGACCGTTCTGGAGATGTTGCGTTCGGAGTTCGATCTAGCCATGGCTCTGAGTGGATGCGCAACCATCGGCGATATCACGCCGGATTTGGTCGATCGTACGTACAAACAGTCTCGGTAATTTGCGGCGGAGCGGAACTTTCGATGTCCAACAGAATTGTCTCGTTAATCGCCAGTGCCACTGAAATCGTTTGTGCGCTTGGTCTCGAATCAGATTTAGTTGGGCGTTCGCACGAATGTGACTATCCTGAATTCGTAAAAGAGCTGCCTCAATGCACGTCCCCAAAGTTTAGCCCCGACGGCACGAGCTACGAAATAGACCAGCGGGTCAAAGCTATCTTGCAGGAGGCTGTTAGCGTCTATCGCGTCGATGCTGCGCTGCTTGATGGGCTTTCACCCACCCATATCATCACTCAAGCTCAATGCGAAGTTTGTGCCGTGAGTTTGAAAGATGTCGAAGCAGCAGCTTGCGAGATGATCAAATCACAGCCGAAGATAATCTCTCTCGAGCCAAACTGTTTGGACGACATTTGGGATGACATCAGACGCGTCGCGCGTGGACTTTGTATTAAAGGGCAGGGCGATGCGACGATCGAGAAACTGCAATCTCGAATTAAAGCGATATCGCTTAAAGCTGAAGGCAGAACCAGGACGCCGACTGTCGCCTGTATTGAGTGGATTGATCCGCTCATGGCTGCAGGTAACTGGATGCCGGAGTTGATCGAGTTGGCTGGCGGCAAAAATTTGTACGGTGAGGCTGGCAAACACTCACCGTGGATGGCGTGGGAGCAACTCGTCAATGATGACCCGGACATCATCATTGTTAGCCCGTGCGGGTTTGATATAAAACGAACAATGGAAGAGATGTTTATCTTGAAAGAGAAGCCGAACTTTGCATCGTTGAAAGCGGTAACAAGCAAGTCCATATATGTCGCTGACGGCAACCAGTATTTCAATCGTCCTGGACCAAGAGTGGTCGAATCCCTGGAGATTCTTGCAGAAATCTTTGACCCAACAAATTTCAAATTCGGGCACGAAGGCACGGGTTGGATTCGCTACGAAGCATAGCCCGCGAAATATTGTTGCTCAGACACTAACAGCATGGGCTGGATTGGTTCGAACTGCAGTCCGCGACATCGATCGTTGTTTGTTGTTGTTTCGGAATTCAGATTGGTGCTTCTGCGACATTGATTGGTGCTTCGGCGACATTGATTGGTCCTTCGTCCACTTTTGCCGGAGCCTCTGCAACATAAGGGATCGGACACATACGTGCATGACATACTGCGATGGCAAGCGCGTCAGATGCATCGTCGGGCTTGATTATTTCTGGCAAATTTAAGAGCTCAGCGATCATCGTTTGCACGCTCAATTTTTCGGCTCGACCGTATCCGGTTAAATGCAGCTTGACTTGCATCGGCGTATATTCGAATGTCGGAAGCTTCCTGCTGGCGGCAGCTTCGAGAATTACGCCTCGAGCTTGCGCAACCGGCACCAAAGTTTTGGCATTTTTGAAAAAGAAAATTGCTTCGACTGAAACTACATCAGGATTATATAGACTGATAAGTTCGAGCATATCTGCTCGTATAATAGAGAGCCTGTCGCCAGTGGTGTCTCGATTCGTTGTCTTTATGATGCCAGAGGTGACATAACGCAGCGAGGATTTGCCTCCGCCACCAAACGATTGCACTACGCCATATCCGACTGTGGCTGTGCCAGGGTCTATTCCGAGAATGCGCAAACCATGTGATTCACTTTTCAGAATGATCGCCTTTCTAACCGGAAACTAAACGTCCACAAATCACCTACACGCAAACAAAGTGTAACATTGTCTTTGGCATCATGAGCGACTTCAATGCAAACTAGTGAGACTCTGATTGAGAATCTCGGGCCGACCTCAACGACGGCCTGGCTTCAACGTTTCACCTCGTATGAGAAGTTGCCGTTCTCTTTTGCTTTCGGATGTCTGCTCGGATTGAGCAGTCCGGGCTTCGATCACTGGTGGCTGGCGTGGTTCGCTGTAGCACCACTTCTGGTGCTACTACGCGGATGTGCCACCAGAATGGAAGCATTTCTCACAGGATTGAGTTTTGGTGTCGGATACTATCTTGTCTCTTTGAGCTGGTTTCTTGGACTGTTTCCGCTGCGATGGTTGGGGCTCGATGACTGGCTCGCCATTCAAGCAGCAGGATTAGTCTGGTTGGTTGAGTCTGTGCATGAGGCTCTGTTGATCGGTGCCTTCGCTCTGATGGTTTTTTGTTTGCCACTAAGGGCGGGTTACTTTCCACATTTTAAACGTCCATTTTTTCCGTATCTCTTGAGTGTTCCACTACTCTGGGTATTTTTACAGTGGGCGATTGGGACGTCGGAACTCTTCATTGGTATGCCTGTCAGTCAGCTTGCTTACTCTCAGTCTAAGCAAACTGAATTGATTCAAATCGCCAAGCTTGGTGGCAGCGGGCTAGTGGATTTCTTGCTGATATTAGCCAACTGTGTGACTGCCGAAATATTTTTGGAATTGAGCGGTCTTGCTCAAAAAATTCAAGGACGGGTCGATCAGATTTCGCCGAAGGCGGGATGCTTTGTTGATGCTTTAGTGGTACTGGTGGTGGTGGTAGGAGCTGTTACCTGGGGATCCTCTCAGATTGAAGAAACTGCACTGACGACCCGACCAAGCAGCGAATCTAACTTCTACAAGCAAACACCGACTGTTCCAGTTTCATTGTTGCAGGGAAACGTGACAATAGAAGAGGATCGATTGAAGACATCGACTCCGACTGAAATTGCGAACCGTTACTCGAAACTTGCAACCAACCTCGGTGCCCCAGTGATTGCGCTTCCGGAGGGCTTGATCAATCCCGGACAGATGGCACCTGGTCTTCTCGCTGCTCGGCTTAAAGGTGCCGCTACCCGGGAGAAAAAGGAAATTCTGGTTGGTTCTATCGAGACCATGCAAAATGGGCTCGTAAACGGTGCACGACTGATTGGGTCGCCAACTCAAAAAGATAATTTGTACGTCAAACAGCGCCTTGTTCCGTTTGGTGAGTTTGCGCCGCTTGGTCCGATTGGTGCGCAGATCAATAACCGCTTACCGTTAACTTCGGAAGGATTTTTGAAAAGCAAATCGGCTCGACCTTTGCGCAGTATTTTTGGTGGAATTGGAACTTCCATTTGTGTGGAGTTGATTTATCCTCACTTGATTTCGAACGAGGTTCGTCACGGAGCCAATTTGCTTATCAATGTGTCGAACCTTGGGTGGTTCCACAAATCAAGGCTGGATCGTCAAATTCTTGCGGCTGGAATCTTCCGAGCTGTCGAGAACGGGCGGTTTCTCGTACTCTCTACCAACACCGGTATCTCTGCGGTTATCGACCCTTCTGGTATCGTCACTAGCGTCTCTTATCCTGGCAAGCGTGGGACGCTTACTGACACGGTACAATTCCTCTACGGTCACACTCCTTTCAGTAAAATGTGGTGGTTATGAAACGTCTAAATCTCTTGCGTCAAGTTGCTATTCTGTCTGCGTTAGCAATTTTGACGGCGTTGCCCCTGGCTCAAGCCGCTCAGGCCAAGGCGCCTACGGTGAAACTGGGTGACACTGAGGTGAAGTTAGAAGTAGCTGCAAGCGAGGCCGAGATCGAGCGCGGTTTGATGTATCGCACTTCGCTGCCAGAAGACCAGGGAATGGTTTTTCTCTTCCAGCCGCCGCGTCCAGTCAATTTTTGGATGGCGCACTGCTTCATCTCTTTAGACATGGTTTTCGTCAAAAACGGAAAAGTGATCAAGGTGTTCGAGAATGTTCCACCTTGCCGCGCTCAGAGTGAACGCGATTGCCCGACATATCCAGAGGGAGCCGGTCTTGAAGTCAATCAAGTAGTCGAGGTGTCTGCAGGTTTTGCGAAGAGACACAACGTCAAAGTTGGCGACCCAGTTTCATTTGATTTGCCAAAGTAATTTACGCTGGGCTGCATCGTGGTGAAGGAGCCCGTGCCGCATCGCGTGAAATAGCGCCGTGCCGCGTGTTGAAGGAATGAATGCGAAGCGATAACGATAAAAGAAAATGTCCGGCTCGCGATGAAGCAGAGACGTCGGAGAAGCCCAAATTTGGTCCCGAGCAAATTGCTCAGATGAACCAAGAGTTGCTAGATCAAGCGATAACGCTTTTTCTCCCGCCGAACTATGACAAGTCGCTTCTGCCAACTAAAGCAAAGATGTTGCGTCAGTGGTGGGAAGCTGACGAGAAAACGAAGATGCACGCTAGATTCTGTTTGCCGTTGACGATGGCGAGCGGATTAGGCTACTACATCCTTTCGCCGGCTACTTTTACAGTTGAGTGGGATGGTGAGCAAACGCATGATTGTGTAGTCACGATAAGCGATGCTGCTAGTCACTGTGTAATCGATACTCACTCTGCGCACGGTAGTTTTACAGTGCAGACCAAATTTATTGCAAGAACAAAAAGACTGGGTGATTTCGTTTACATCAAAGGTGTCGCAAACCAGCTCAGGCAGCCGTTCACTGTGCTAGAGGCGATGATCGAATCATGGTGGTCGCCTTCTGAGTTTGGCATTGTTTGTTTGGCTAATAAGCCCGGAAAATTTACTATTCAAAAAGGCGAACCTATTGCACAAATGTTCGTCATGAACAGCGATCAGGCCGGCTACGATTTGAGAGCAGTCGACGGACGCCCGCCTCTTTGGGATGAGTGGTACGAGCGTCGCCGACCTGAGATATACAACGGTAGAAACATGGACTATCTTCGCGGAGTGCTGCCGGATCAGCGTCCTGTTTGTCCACACTTCAAGTCGTGGTCGGATGCAAATGCGCCACTCGAAAACGAGACGTTCAAGGATTTGTGGAATCAAGGTGAGCAGTCTGAACTGCAGCAAGATTTTGATGGAGCGGTTCGGTGGTTTTGCAAAGCAATGTTGGTAACTGACAAAGGCATTGATGACGCACAGCTTGATTACGTCGTCTCTGTCGCCGTCCGCAGGTTGCAGGACAAACAACTTCATGCGCAAGCGCTTCGAATATTGAGCGCGTACTTGAAATTGATCGAAGCGAATTCAGATGCTCAACCTTTGCGAGTTTTGCCTGTGCTTAGCGGAATGGCTTATTCAACTAGGTGGAGTGGCGACACTAAGTCGGCGATGGCTCTGTATGAGCGCGTCGTTGAGTCGAAAAGACTCAATAACTTTGAGCCGCTTACTCTTGCTGAAAGTCTTCTTGATTTGGGCACTCTCTACGATGTCATGCAAATGTACCAGCAAGCTGAAGCGCTTCTTCTGGAAGCGCGCGCTATTTATGGCAACAATTTGCCTGCAAACGACCCAAAATGTCTTTATGCCGAAAACGTCTATGCCTGTTTGTTGACGCACTTGGGTCGTTATGATGAGGCTGAGGTTCTCTATCAACAAGTGATTGAAAAGCGTGCCACTATATTTGGTGTAGATTCAGTTGAACTTGCAGACACGTACAACGATTTAGCTTTCCACTTCAAGCTGTCCAAAGATTTTGCAAAGTCCGAAAAGTATTTCCGGATGAGTCTGGCAAATAAGGTCAGTAAGCTCGGAGAGGCAGACCTCGGCGTTGCTTTTGCCTATGAGAATCTCTCATGGATGTTTAGAGAAAAGAACGACCTTCGAGCTGCAAGAGTTGAGTTGGAACAGGCACTGGCTATTCGCCAAACAAAGTGTTATCCACATGATCCTTTGTTGACTGGGACATATTTGTCTCTGGCAGATATTTGCGCTGGACAGGGTGATTTGAATAAAGCAGAAGAGCTGCGCGCTATCGCGAGACGATAGCAAGTAATGATTCGAATCCACTCTGCAATCTGCCTTTCGACCTCCCTGTACAGATCGGCTAAATTAAGTGATATCTCTTAATTTGCAAGCAATGCGTGCATGCCACTATCACCCGCGGTTTTAAGCAACATCGATCAATAGTGGAGATACATAATTTTCTATGTTCGCGACGTTGTATTTATTGGTGCAAAATTGATTTAAAAGATTCGCCCTCTTCTTCCTTGAATGTTCAGAAAAACACCAGTACGAAGCTGTATAAAGCTGAATGTATCTGCGGCTAACGCCTTGAAACAAAAAATCGATGAACTCGATTGCACCGGATACCTTCACAATCAGTGTCGTATCTTGAAGATCTAGTGCATCTGTGGCTGTGTCATTGTGCTCGTATAGTCCATTGTTTGTCTTTCGGAGCAAATTACACACGAGCAGAATATTCACCGCAATTAACGGTGTTGCGACCGGCAAATCACTTTTTTCGATAATCTGTTCAAGCGACAATGGGCCATCTGCCAATAGGTCATAAACCTTGCGGTAGTCAGCTATTTCTCGTGCGTGCTCGGCATCCAAATCTGTTTCGCCCCAGAATTCCATGATCTTTTTCTCGAACCAATGCTTCCCCTTTTTCTTAAACTGAGAGCGTAATTCGCTAACTTGCTCAGTAGTTGGATGTTGCCGTGCCGCGGTCTCCACGCTGCGTCTCTGGATAACTGCGTTAAAGAGAAAAGACGAAACTTTCTTGCTCTTTTTCTTCAGTTCTTCAAGTGCAGCGCCCATAATGCGCCGATGTGCTTTCCAATTTGGTGAATAAGATTTGGTTTTTAAATACTTGTGTATTTGATATGGATTGAATGGCACTCCGCGCAAGGTCAGCATCACCATTGAAAAGAATGGTCGCACTTTTTTCATGTGAGAAAAAATAGTGTCACCTGCTGTGAAGCTCATTCCTTCATCACACCCTTTACAGTAGGCTTTTCGGGAGCCCGATTGATGGTTGAATTGTTTTCCGTGACAGCGTTTGCAGCTCTTTTTCTTTATCACCATCTGGTAGATTTTATCTATGCAAGACGCGTCTGTTGGAAATTCTCTCTCGAGCCGTCGCATTGCAGCGAAAAATTTACGCTGTTGTTTTTGGTTGAACTGAGCTCTTTTTCCTAATTTGATTTTCTCCTTTCTGGTGCCTTTGTTTTGGGTCTTGGGGTTGGAATTAGAATTTTTCATAGGCAGTTCTCCATACGTATAAACAACTACGCAGCAAGCCTGTAAAAAGTTCAAAGAAAACGACGTTGATTTGAGACGCCAATAAATTAGGAGATATCGCTAAATTCGCTGAGGGGAGGTTAGACTCAGGGCTGGAGGCTGAGCCTGGACTTGGTTGTAGTAATATTGACTGCGGTGCAAAAATGTTTGGTCGATAGCGAGGAGCTTAAGTGAATCCTGGAATCATTCCGTCTCTAAATGATCATATTGGGCATATTCTGCTGAACCGACCGGAACAGCACAATGCGATTAACAAGGAGATGTGGCAGGCGCTACCACAGGCGATGGCACAACTTCAGCAGGAAGGTGCGCGTTGTGTCGTTATTAGTGGAGAAGGCGATGATTTCTCGTCTGGAGCAAACACTGCAGAAGCCGCGAAATTGACCAGTTTTGATGAGGCTCGAGAGCATTGGCACGCGATTCGTGATTCGCTTTGCGCCGTCTACAACTTCGAGCTTCCGACGATAGCGATGATCCACGGAGTCTGCTTCGGTGGTGGATGTTTACTTGCAAGCGCTTGCGATTTGCGTGTTGCATCGGAAGAATCCAACTTCGCTGTGCCTGTAGCAAGGCTTGGTTTAGCTCTCGACGACACAACAGTGGCACGTTTAGTTGAGCTTGTGGGACCCGCAAACGCAAAAAAATTGCTTCTTCTCGGCGACTCCATCAACGCCTCTGAGGCGTACCATATGGGACTCGTCAACACAGTGGTGCCCGCTGCGAACTTGAAGACTACGACGGATACTTATGCAAAACGTATTTGTGCTAACGTGTCGTCCTCTGTTATTTCATGTAAGAAGTCGATCAACCGTATAGCGTGCAAAGAAGCTTTCTGCCCCGAAGACAATGATAAAGAGGTCGTTTCAGCCTTCATCAGTCAAGTTTTCCAGGACAAGTTAAAGAGTAGACGGTCGGACAAGTCCTGAGGAAACCTTTCGATGGAATTGTGAAGTTGCACGCGATATTCGACAGGCTGTAACGCAGATTAACAGTGCATCTGGACGTTTCATGTTTGGCTTGTGCAAAAGATCTATGATCTTTGCTCAATTGCTGGAGGAACAGTCATGCCCGTTAAGACCAATGTCAATATCGGAACCCTTGGCTATGTGATTTTGTATGTCAAGGACACTGCAGCCGCAGTCCCATTCTACAGAGACACTCTCGGTCTGACTCTGAAAGTAGATGACCAGGGCTGGGTTGAATTCGAAACCGGAGCCGCGACACTGGCGCTTCATAGCATCAAAGAGGGCAAAGTTTCTGCCGCTGAAAACATGCCGACACCTGTGTTTACAGTGGAAAAATTTGAAGAAACTGTAAAAGAGTTGAAATCCGCCGGCATTAAGTTTGTCACGGAACCTAAAGAGGTCTGTGAAGCCGGACCTGATAAAACCGGGATGTCAGCCGAATTAAGAGATCCCGATGGAAACATGATTTCGTTGTTCGGATGGGTAGCCAAATAGTTTCGAGCGACAGTTTTGTACCTTGAGGAGCACCGATGTGAGCGGTGCTCTTTTGGGTTGTTGGTATTAGGCACGACGAGGAGAATTGCATGCACCCCTGGCATGACGTTGAGTTAGGACGAGACGCACCATCGAGATTTACGGCTGTAATTGAAGTGCCGATGGGCTCGAATGTGAAGTACGAATTGGATAAGAAAAGCGGCTTGTTGCGCGTCGATCGCATTCTGTTCAGTTCGGTTCACTATCCGGCAAACTATGGATTCATTCCGCAAACTCTAGGCGACGATCACGATCCTCTGGATGTCTTGGTCCTCGGACAGGAGCCTCTCATGCCACTCTGCCTTGTGCGTGCCAAACCTATCGGTTTGATGAAAATGATCGATCAAGGTGAACTCGATGACAAAATCATCGCGGTTCACGTCGATGATGCTGAATTTGCTCACTATGATTCTATTCGTGAATTACCGCCGCATCGGTTGTTGCAAGTCAAACGTTTTTTCGAGGATTACAAAATACTCGAGCATAAATCGGTTACTGTTGAAGACTTTCTCGGCCCTGAGATGGCTATCTCTGCGCTGAAAGAAGCAATGGATAACTACACAGAGAACAAAAGCAGTTTGCTTGAATCCTTGACGCAGACAACTCTGCGGATCGTTTGATACTTCGTTTCACCTGCTTTTGGAAACACCGTTCACATTGGAGATCCCATGAAATATAACAAGTTGGATAAAGATAAAGCCGTCGTTTTGATGATCGATCATCAGGCTGGACTACTCTCTTTAGTGCGTGACTTCGGTCCAGACGAATTTAAAAACAATGTTCTGGCCCTGGCTGATATCGCGGAATTTTTCAAACTACCTACAATTTTGACTACTAGTTTCGAGCAGGGTCCAAACGGTCCGCTCGTTCCAGAGTTGAAAGCTAAGTTTCCGGATGCCCCTTATATCGCGAGACCTGGTCAGATCAACGCCTGGGATAACGCAGACTTCGTTGCAGCAGTCAAAAAGACTGGGCGGAAACAGTTGATTGTTGCCGGAGTTGTAACTGACGTTTGTGTAGCGTTCCCAACGCTGTCTGCACTCGAAGAAGGATTCGAAGTTTTCGTGGTGACGGACGCGTCAGGCACTTTCAACACCACCGTGCGAGATGCAGCCTGGGAGCGTATGAGTGCTGCCGGAGCGCAGCTGATGAACTGGTTTAGCGTTGCTTGTGAGTTGCACCGTGACTGGCGTAATGATATCGAAGGACTTGGTGCGTTATTGTCGAACCATCTTCCGGCCTATGCTAATTTGATGCAAAGCTATAGCCAGAAAGCGCAAGAACTCGCTGTCCGATAAAGCGAAGAACAACCAGAAAACAATAAAAAAAATTCTCGCGAGTGATTATCTTGAATTTCAGCGATGAAAATTTTTCGAGCCGTGTTGGTTGAGTGAGCTGCTAATGCCCCATGTTAAGGGCGTCTACAGCGTTTCGTGTCTCGAGTAATTGTTCAAAAATGTTTTCGGGGGATACCGCACGTGCTGGATTTAAGTTCTCTGTAAAAGTTCTATTGTTGCTGTGGTTCCCGGAAAAGGTACAGCACCATGTTATCCAGTCAAGCTAATCCACTTCGTCGCGTAGATCCGAACAAGGTTTATCTGTCTGTGCTTTCAGATGACGCGCAACCTTTTGTTTGCGACGAACTTGCTGTCGCCCGGAAACGCCGCGACATGAGGCATCTTCGACGCATACAGCGAACCAATTTTTTTGGACGGGCTGCGATTCGCATCATCGATCTTTTCACAAAAAAAGAGATAGCTTGATCGCCGCCCAGTAGAACAAAATAACCACCGACGGGGACGATGCCAGACAGATGATATCGTCCTTTCTGTTTTCAGACGATTCAATCGGTTTTTTCTCCAAAAATTATTCTATTTGCAAGACGGTTGAGCAGACGGCTCTTTCTTCAATCACCGCAGCTTTGAAAAATACAGTGCTTATTGGATTCTTCCCTGTTCATCTGTTTCCATGTTCATCTGTTTCCAAAATGCTCGAAGTCCTAAACGAGTCGCCTGAGGGCATGTATTCATATCTGGATTTGTTTGGTCTCGTTAAAATGGAGGAAGACCAATAAGCAAATCAAACTACGATGAGAAAACTATGCGAAAGAATATGACCGCGTTCTACGGCAAAGCCGCGATATTTTTCTTTGTGATTGGAGTCGGTTGCTTGTTACTTCAATACGCGATCAGTGTCCGCATACACGACTTGAATGAGGAACGGCGCCAGTCTGCCTATAATGCGTTCCTGATGCGCCAGGCTAAAAATGAGCATATCGAGTCGAACGAAAAAAACTCGACAGTGCATCTTCCGGCAATTTCGGACAAGCAATCGCAGGTGAAGCCGAGAGAGAAGAATCAGCCGAAGTGAGTTTCCAGCTTGCTGAGACTCATTTATTCATTCATTTATTTAGGATCAATTCTGAGCCGTCATTGAATCAGTTTGGTCGTTATCGTCAGTTTGCGACTCATTTTGCTGATTCCAAAATTGATGGGTGAACACTATGCCAAGCAGCTCAGGAGCTTGATATGAACCTTTAGGCAGCTCGCGGGAATGCACGAAAGCGCTGCCCAGCACACCGCGGTTATGGTATCCGTAAGTTTGAGGCGCAATCTGATTGAACGGCGGTGGTTCATTTGCGCTATCTCCAGATTGAATCGAGTTCGAATCGGCACTATCTATAGACTGCGAATAATTTTGCTGACCAAAATTCTGGTATCCAGGCGCGGCGTTCGGTCCCAACATTGCAGTCAAATTTTGCTGGGCGTCTAAACTGCCTGCACTTGTAGCACTGAGTCCCTGTAGATTGGGGTCTTGCCCAATCTGAGGATCGCCGTTTTGATCGTAGAAATTATGTGTCGTGCCATCATCGGCAGTGCCATTTGCTGGTCCCATATTCGCGAATGGTGCTACCGGTCCGCCAGCGTAGTTGAAGTTGTCGTAGTTATTGACGAAATTCGTTGCATTCGCATTCTGGTCCATATCTGGTCCAGCGAGGCTTGAAGCTGGTCCCCAGGTGCCAAGGAATGCATTCGGCGAGTATCCATAACCGGCTGTCGAGCCGTATCCGTAATAACTCGGACCCATTCCAATCAGAGATAGCAGCCGGAAGAAAAGATAGGTCATGCCACCGGTCGGTGAATAGCCGTAGCCGCTGTAATTCGAGCCATAAGAGCCAAAATATCCCGGATTGTAGTTCGTGTAGCTGTTGTAGTATCGGGCTGGATTATAGTAAATGCGAGGAGTCGAGTTATAGAAGTACTTCGCGACTGAGAGATTGATCGGCACAGGCTGCACCGCTGGTGGTGTCGCCATGTTTATCACCATGCCTGATGGCGGAAGTTGGCTCGAATAAACGTTGCTGTTGAAATTGCTGTAATTGGAATGATGGTGATGCGAGTAGGCCACTGGATTTCCATTCGCATCTTCCATCGAATTGTGGTGATGATGTCCGAAAAACAAAAAGCCGCCGTGATGCTCTTGCATGCCCGACAGCGCGTTCACGTTCTGCGCGCCTGTGCTTCCCGGAATCGTACTGACATTTTGTAATCCGCCACCAGCCACGGATGATGCACCCTGCGCATTTTCCATGGTGTTGTGATTGTGGTGTCCGCCAAAAAAGAGAAAGCCGTGATGGTGCGACTCAGATGAGCCGTTATTCAAGCCGTTCTCTCCGAAACTCGTATGGTTTGGAAAGTATACAGAGCTCGTGTGGCTCGAGCTTCCAAAATCTGAAGAACCAAAAGAGGACGAATGGTAAGAGGGCGAGGAACTGAACGACGACGAGTGAAAGGATGGGGAAGAGCTGAAAGACGAAGAATGAAACGAAGGCGTCGAGTGAAACGATGATGACGAGTGAAACGAATGGAATGATGGAGATGAGTGAAAGGAGCTTGCGTGGAACGATGAGTGCCCCATCGACATGTGCCCGCCTCCACCGCCGTGCCCGTGAGCCACAGCGGCACCCATGCTGCCGAGAGCGGCGAGAATGGTGCACCAGATCCGGGTGGACTTAATCATGACAATGCCCCTGTGGCTGCTGTTTTTTTGAGCATGGCTGATCATTGTGGATAATCCATGAAGTCAAGTGTTGGGCGTGTCGAGTCTTCGACAAAGAGTCGGGTCAGGACTGGCTCTGATAATAAACAGATATCTCTTAATTTTTAGAGGGAGCTAAAGCAAAGAGCCGGACGCTCTTTCGCGCGTCCGGCTCGGTACTGATTTGACTGACGGTTGCTTAAACCGCTACGACTCGGATGATCTCCGGCATCGCTTCTTTCAAAGCACGCTCGACACCCATTTTAAGCGTCATTGTGGAGCTTGGGCACATGCCGCATGCGCCTACGAGATGAACGAACACTTCGTTATCTTTGACATCCACCAATTCAATGTTGCCGCCGTCCATCATCAGCATTGGACGCAGCTTGTCCAGGACTGCTTCAACTTGTTCGTGCATGGTTAAACCTCTATTTCTGACGTGGACTTGCCTTCTCCAGCTTAGCTCAGGAATTCCTTTGCAGCAAGCCATTTATCCACATCTCTACTTATAAGCTTATCGCTTTGCCAGCTCATCACCCCTGCGATTCAGCAAAAATGAAGAATTGTAGGCAATACTTTTAAGAGTAAGTAAAACATATCGAGATCCGCCTGGATTCGCAGTATCCTCTACTCTGGCAAAGAAAAATCTGTGCCCTGCGCCTGTTTGCGCCATTCGTGCAGTCAAATTCAGCGTAGTTTCAGGCAGCTAGGTCAGACACCGTGAGGAGTTCAAGCAGTTATGGCTAGAGTAGCAATTAACGGATTCGGACGCATTGGTCGCAATGCAATGCGCGCGTTTCTCGATGCCCAACCAAAGGGCGTAGAAATCGTTGCAATCAACGATCCATTGCAAGATATCAAAACATCCGCTCACTTACTTAAGTACGATACCGTACTTGGTGAGTTGAAGCATACCGTCGACCACAACGAAACATCGTTGATCATCAACGGCAAAGAAATCCAAGTTTCGAAAGAACGCGAACCAGGCAACTGCCCTTGGGGTAAGTTGAATATCGACATCGTTCTCGAGTGCAGCGGCGTTTTCACTGATGCTGAAAAAGCAAAAGGTCACATCAACGCAGGCGCTAAGAAGGTGCTGATCTCTGCTCCAGCTAAGGGCGAAGACATCACCATCGTTATCGGCGTCAACGACAACTTGTACGACCCAGAGAAGCACAACATCATCTCTAATGCTTCATGCACAACAAACTGTTTGGCTCCAGTAGCTAAAGTTCTCGATGAAGCTTTCGGCATCGAGCACGGTTTGATGACCACCATCCACAGCTACACTCTCGACCAACGCTTGTTGGACACAGCCCATAGCGACATGCGCCGCGCTCGTGCAGCCGCTGTCTCGATGATCCCATCAAGCACTGGCGCTGCAAAAGCGATCGGTCTTGTCTTGCCTCACTTGAAAGGCAAGTTGAACGGTTTCGCAATGCGCGTCCCAACTCCAAACGTGAGTGTTGTCGACCTCGTTGTGAACGTCAAAAAAGACGTAACTGTAGAATCAGTCAACCAGGCACTGAAAGATGCAGCCGGCGGCAAATTGAAAGGTTTGCTTCAGGTTACTGACGTTCCACTGGTTTCGTCTGACTTCGGCGGCAACAAGAACTCGTCAATCGTTGACTCAGAGTTGACTATGATCGTTGAAAATAAGATGGTCAAAGTTCTAGCCTGGTACGACAATGAATGGGGCTACAGCAACAGACTGATCGAACTTGCTGGTATCGTCGCCAACAAGATGGCTGTTAAAGTCTAGTCCACGAAGAATCTGATAAACACCTGCTTCGCAAGAGGCAGGTGTTTTACTCAGGTGATACATTCAACTATTTCGGAGTTTTCGAAAGCACCAGATTGACTCCGCGCATAACTTATTCAAACTTAGTCGCGTTGGCGATTTTTAGTACGCCGACCGTGCAACTCTCGAGGAAGAACTGATGAAGAAAACAATCGCACAAGCTGCTCCATCAACATTCGATGGAAAGCGAGTATTGGTTCGAGTAGATTTCAACGTTCCTTTGAACGAAGATTGCTCGGTCGCAGACGACTCGCGTATCAAAGCTGCGATTCCAACCATCAATTTCCTTCGTGAGAGCAATGCTCGAGTGGTGCTCATGTCCCACCTCGGACGACCAAAAGGTCCTTCTGAGAAGCTCAGTCTGCGTCCTGTGTCCGAAAAACTCAGTCAGTTGATAGGCGCAAAAGTTCTCTTTGCTAAAGATTGCGTTGGCGCCGAAGCCGAAAAAGTCGTAAATGAATTGAAAGATGGCGATGTCTGCTTGCTTGAAAATCTCCGGTTTTATGCCGAGGAAGAGAAGAACGACAAAGAATTCGCGAAGAAACTCGGTTGGCTCGGCGATGTTTATGTCAACGACGCATTCGGCACTGCGCACAGAGCACATGCCAGTACAGAAGGTGTGGCTCATGTCGTAAGACCAGCATTGGCAGGCTTCTTGATGGAAAAAGAGATCCAACATCTCTCGCAAGCTCTGGACAATCCAGTCCGTCCGTTTGCCACTATCATCGGTGGCGCCAAAGTCTCGTCCAAAATTGGCGTGCTGGAAAATCTTCTGGGCAAAGCAAATGTAATTGTTATCGGTGGCGCTATGGCTTTCAGTTTCCTGAAAGCTCAGGGCAAGCAGACTGGTAAATCGCTAGTTGAAGAAGATCGAGTCGACTATTGTCGTGAACTTCTGGAAAAGGCAAAGTCGAAAGGTGTGACCATCGTTCTTCCTCTCGACGTCATCTGTGCCAAAGAAATCAAGGAAGGCGCCGCTAGCGTGACAGTTGATGTCGACAGCATCCCCGCAGACCAAATGGGACTTGACGTTGGTCCGAAGACATCGGCATTGATCGATAAAGAGTTAGCGAATTGCAAAACAATTTTGTGGAACGGTCCACTTGGTGTTTTCGAGACTAAAGGTTTCGAAAAAGCCACATATCATTTGATCGACACGCTCGTCGACCTCACCGCCAATGGTGTCAAGACGATAGTCGGCGGAGGCGACTCCGTTGCTGCTCTTGGAACTAAAGGAGTGGACCCGGAGAAGCTTACTCACGTAAGTACTGGTGGTGGTGCGTCGCTGGAGTTTATCGAAGGTCTGGAACTTCCCGGTGTCTCTTGCCTGGACGAAGCTGAACCTGCTGCTGCAAAACGCTAGGCTGATTCTTTGATAAAGTTAGGGTAGATATGAACTCTTCCCTCGGCAAAATCTCCATCGCGAATCTGATGTTACTTCTATCCGTCGCAATCACGGGTGGTGCCTTCGCGCAGACTGGCGAACATTACATGATGGATGGAAAACCTGTCCCGCGCTCCTATTTTGAGGCAGGTCCATTCTTGACCGAGGGCACGAATCTGCTGCGCGCGAATCGCAACCAGGAAGCTGCCGAAAAGTTGAAACAGGCAATAGCTATCGCTCCAGATTTCGCCGAAGCGCATCACAACTATGCTCTCGCTCTAGCTAAGCTTGGAGACACACCTGATGCCATCGACCAACTCAATCAAGCTCTCAGGCTGAAGCCATCGCTTGAAACCGGATGGTTGAGTCTCGGTGGACTCTACCAATCATCCGGAAATGTTGATGAGGCGATAAAAATCTACAAGAGCTTTCTAACACGCTTTCCCACAAGCAAAGACGCACCGAAAATCAGCAGTCTCGTCCAGGGGCTTCAAAAGGAGTTCTCTGCGGAAACAACGAGCACTGTCCGCACCCTTGGGATGACGGCGCCTTCCAATCCTTCTCCTAAAGACTATCTGGGCGACGTTACACGTCAGGGCACCATGCGCTGGCCGAGCGAACGTTTGCCGATTAAGGTCTACATGCGTGCGGGTGTCGGCGTGCCTGGGTTTCAACCGAAATACGCTGAGATCGTGCAGCAGTCTTTCAAGGATTGGTCGGCGGCTTCTGGCGGCGAACTCAGTTTCAAGTTCGTTCCAGCAGCAGCACAGTCTGATGTAGAAGTTTCGTGGACCAATAACCCGGCCAAATTAGCCAACAGAGCCGAAGCTGGCGAAGCCCGCCTATCCAGCAATAGCGCCGGAATCGTTCACTGCACGATTCAATTTTGCACAGTACCGCTTATGCCCGGTATTTCTATCACGCCTAATCGCATACGCATGATTTCTCTCCATGAGATTGGACACGCTCTGGGTCTGACCGGTCACACAACCAATCCTGATGACGCAATGTTTTACTCGACGTTGCTCGCCGACAAATGGCGCAATTTAACCGAACGCGATGCGCACACCATAACGCGCCTCTATGCTCCCTCGGCTGCCACCCACGCCGAATCGGCGGTGCCTGATGGTACATAGTCACGGTTCAGGTGCTCACAGTCATGGTGCTGGTCATAGCCACGGCGACGTGCGCAACGAGAGCAAAAAGGGAATGCTCAAAGTCCTTGGTTTAACCGCGGCATTCATGGTTTTAGAGGTCATAACCGGCTACCTGACAGGGTCGTTAGCAATGTTCGCTGACGCCGGTCACATGCTCAGCGACGTTGCTGCGTTAATCCTTGGATTGCTTGCTGTCTGGTTTTCGAGCAAACCCGCAACTCCAGGAAAAACCTATGGTTATTATCGCAGTGAGATCCTGGCGGGATTTTTCAACGCACTAGCGCTGGTCGGATTGTCGCTCTTCATCGTCTGGGAGGCTTATCGACGTATCAGCAATCCCCCAGAGGTGCATGGCGTGCCGGTTTTAATCGTCGCTGCCATCGGACTGGCGATGCAGCTCGCCTCACTGAAGATGCTTAAGCAGGGCGCAGATGCATCAATAAATGTCCGCGCCGCCTACCTCGAAATTCTCGGAGACTCGCTTGCTTCGCTGGGTGTCATCGTCTCCAGCACAATCATCATCTTCACCAGGTGGTATGCCGCCGACCCGATCATCTCTGGACTGATTGGATTTGCGATTCTTCCGCGCACCTGGCTTTTGCTGTCCGAGTGCGTGAACATCCTCATGGAAGGAACTCCTGGGCGCATTGACCTGGCCAATTTACGCAAGGCAATCACGGGAGTCGAAGGCGTAGTCGACGTGCACGACATCCATGTGTGGACTATCACTGCAGGTTTAGATTCCATGTCTGGACATATCCTCATCGACAGCCGCGTTCCATCAGAGGATGTATTGAAAGCCGTGACGAAGATCCTCAACGACGATTTCGACCTCCATCACACGACGATCCAGGTCGAACAGATGGAATGCAAAACAGATAAAAGCTGTAAGTCGTGACCAAGAATATCGACGCCGGGCAGTCGAGACATGGAATGCAAACCGATGAAAGCTGCAAGTCGTGAATACCGACGCCGGCGAAGTCGAGCCGATGGAATGCAGAATAGATAAAGGCTATAAGTCGTAGTCCAAAGACCGCCACAGGCTTGCGTTTAATCCTGGTGTGGGAAAACTACGAAGTCAGTGGGATTTCCACCAATTGTCCCCGACCGCTTGTTTTCATATTATTTCCACACAAAGCAGCAGCGACTTCAGCGTAGGTGGACTTAATGAGCATGTTTCAGGATCCTAAAGACGAAGACAAATTGTGTCAGGTATTGAAGGCATACGTTGAAGAGTGGGGTCCAGAAAATGTGATCGTCTCCGTTCCCGAACACTGGAGCGAATACAGCACAAGCACTCTAGGTCGCGTCAGACTGGAATTCGCAACTGAAAATACAGTATCCATTCGCGTTGAATATGATTTCGTGAGACTGATCTACGACGTTCAGTTGCAAGCCGCTTAAAACGAATTTGAAGCATTCGATTCGGGCACCAGAAATGGTGCCCGTTTTCTTGTCATAATATATTCGTCGCCGCAAGTTATCCTTCTGCGCAAATGCCACTACCCCGGCACCAGTCCGCCCGAAGTTGCAACACCGTAAAGCTCACTGGATGCGACATCCCGGGTCCGTGCAGAATAGATGTTTTGAAAGGTTCTATTTCATGAGCGAGTCCGACAATTCATCACTCGTTCCAGTTGGAAGCTCTAAAGCTGCTCGTGCGGCCATTCCAAGCATCATAATCTGTGTGGTTATGGTGTCCATCCCGGTTGCTCTGGTATTGCTTGGTATCGCCTGTGCAATCGGGCATTCACCGGTCGCAGCGGGTCTGCTTTTCAGTTGTGCGACGATTTATTCATGGTTTGTTGTCCCTTACTTCATCCATATGGTTGTGGCTACCTACGAGAAATTCGAACCAGAAAATTTGCGTGGACGAATTCTTTTGCAACAGTCGCTTCTGCCCTTGTACAGTATTTTTCGTAACAACAGATTTCACGCTATTTGTTTGTCTAATCTCGGAACCTGGGAGTTATCTCTTGCAAATTTCGACAGAGCGGAACATTTTTTTCGCCGAGCTCTAAAAGTGCAGGATCGAGGTGGTGCAACGAAATCACTGGATTCTGTATTCGTGATTACAGCTAATCTTGCCAACGCGCTGTCTAGATTGCATCGTTACGATGAAGCTTCGACGCTGCTTGAACCATGTGTTCAAGCGGTTCTCAACACTCCAGATCGCTTCAGTCCAAGCGTCTGCTGGTTTGTTGTTTTTTCTATGTTGTATTTGAAAACGCACTCCGAGCCCATCAATTTATTGGAGGCGCAAACCTATTTTCAGATGACCGAGGAATTCTACTCTCGGGTCGCTCAAAGCACGGATATCTCTCGGCAGTTCGAATACAAATACGCGATGTTATCCGCCGCCGCCGTTTACTACTTCAAGCAAGGCGAGCCAGCACATGGTACATCCGCATGCCTGGAATTTCTCAATCTGGCTCGATATCGCGCAGCAGCTGTGCCTCTTTCCGAGATAGAAAGATTCAACGAAGTAGGCGAGTTGCTTTTCAATTGCGGAGAATTTGACCTGTGCGAGCAATTTCTGGATATTGCTTACAGAAGCGGGGCGAATGAGCCTTTTCATCCCATGGCACAACGAACGTTGATTAATTTCGAGAAGTTGCTCGTCGCAACTGACAGAAGTGACGAGGTAGCGGATATGAAGCGCTGGTTGAGATTGGTGGTGGCGCTCCCGCCGCAAAAGTAACTTTACTGCGTTGAGCTTATTGACACTTCTTCGGAAGATTTCTAGTATGCTAAGACAAGCACATTGGGGTGTCGCCAAGTGGTAAGGCAGCTGGTTCTGATCCAGCCATTCCGAGGTTCGAATCCTTGCACCCCAGATTTATGTTTATGAAACTGAACGCTCGCGATTGTGCCACTTAATACGGTGGCACTAAATACGGTTCTGTCTGGACGCGCATTCTGTCCCTCGGCAAGCGTGATTAAAAGCCTGCGAGTGCTGTCCCTCGGCAAGCGTGATTAAACGCCTGCGAGTGCTGTCTCTCGGCAAGCGTGATTAAACGCCTGCGAGGCGCTGTCCCTCGACAAGCGTGATTAAACGCCTGCGAATGCTTTTTCGAGTGCCTCGATATCCAATTTTTGCATCTGCAAAAGTGATGCCATGACGCGACGTGTTTTTGCAGCATCCGGATCTTTCATCATTGTTCCGAAAACTTTTGGCACCACTTGCCATGAAATTCCGAACTTGTCCGTCACCCAACCGCAGCCTTGAATGCTGCCTCCATCGCTGAGCTCGTCCCACATTCTGTCGATTTCTTCTTGTGTGTCGCAGTTGATCATAAACGAGATCGCTGGATTGAATTTGAACACGGGACCGCCATTTAAAGCCATGTAGTCCTGACCATCCAGTTCGAAAGTTATGACCATGACCGAGCCTTCCGCGCGCCCCGAAGCTTTAGCACTGTCTCTGTCGTAGCGTGATACTTGCTTGATTTTTGAATTCTTGAATATCGACGTGTAGAAGTTGACAGCTTCTTCTGCTTGTTCATCAAACCACAAAAACGGTGTTACCTTTTGCATGATAATTCCTCGCCATTATTGCTCTTGTGATCAGCATAAACCAATTGACATGCTTGTCAGTTATTGCTGTGTTCGTGCGGTTCTAAGGAATATTTTCAGCTGTCGGTTACGATCATCTCTCCGCAATAGTTGTAACAGTGTTTGCGATCAAGAGCACCAGTGACCTTTGAAACGTAGGTATGTCGAATGGAAAAGCGTCGTCTAGGATCAAGTGATTTACAAGTATCCGCAGTTGGACTCGGTTGTATGGGCATGAGTGAGTTCTACTCACCCGAGGATATGAATGACGACGAATCCATAAAAGTTATCCACAAATATTTCGATGAAGGTGGGAATTTTCTCGATACGGCAGATATGTATGGTTCTGGACGAAACGAAATCCTTGTCGGCAAGGCACTTTCAGGGAAGCGAGACAAAGCTATTCTCGCAACTAAGTTCGGCAACGTTCGCGGACCGAATGGCGAGTTCATGGGCGTTCGTGGCGACAGGCAGTACGTGAAAGAGTGTTGTGAAGCCAGTTTGAAGCGATTGAACGTGGATGTGATCGATTTGTACTATCAGCACAGGGTTGATCCTAAAATTCCAATTGAAGAGACTGTGGGCGCGATGCAAGATTTAGTCAAGGAGGGCAAGGTTCGCTTCCTGGGCTTGTCTGAGGCGGCTCCAGAGACTATCCGGAAAGCAGTAAAGGTACATCCGATTGCTGCACTGCAGACAGAGTACTCTTTGTGGACGCGCGATCCAGAAGGTGCGTTACTTGAAACTACGCGAGCGTTGGATGTCGCATTTGTTGCGTATAGTCCCCTCGGGCGCGGCTTCTTGACGGGGCAGTTCAAGACACCATCAGATATTCCGGCGAATGATTATCGTCATAACTCTCCTCGATTCCAGGGCAAAAATTTTCAAAAAAATCTGGAATTAGTTGCGCGCATCGAAGAAATGGCAAAGGCTAAAAGCTGCACACCAAGCCAATTTGCATTAGCCTGGGTGTTGGCTCAAGGGAAGGATATGATTCCAATTCCCGGAACCAAAAGAATTAAATATCTGCTCGACAATATGCATTCGGTCAACGTAAAAATTAGTGTGGATGAGATTGAGGAGTTGAATAAAATTCTACCGGCGGGTTCGACATCTGGTCCCCGTTATGCTGAACAGGCGATGAAAGCTGTGCATCTTTAGTCCAGCGTTCTCAGGTTTGAGGTTAGCGTTGTTATGGTTTCTGATTTGAGCTATGCTCAGGTAATCTAGGGCCAGTTCGTCGCAAATTAAATAAGGATTGTTATGAAAGAAAGTTTTCTCGATAAGGCCAAAGCGGATTTAAAGGTAATCGGAAAAACGGCTAATTTTGCGACTCAATTCACAAAATTGAAGCTGGAAATCCAATCTAAGAAACAAGAGAAAGAGCGCTTGTTGAAGCAGATCGGGCAGAGTGTATTCGACTTGTATAAGGAGCACTCGACGTTCAAGGGCGATGAAGTTCTGAAGGCCTGCGGCGAAGACTTCGAGAAATACCGCGCGCTTGAAGATGAAATTTCAGCGATTGAAGAACAGCTCGTAAGTGCGAAAGCCAACTTCAAGGGCGATCCCAGTGCCGCTGCTGAGTCCTCTTCTGACGAGGGCAAGTCTTAAACCGTCGATCGAAGTTCGGAGACTAGATGTCGGACTTACGTGTCAGTCACCTTTTCGAATCCACTATCTCGCCATTTTCGTTGCGAGTCTTTTTCGGCGTGCCGTCGGAATTTGTACCGTATAGTTGGTTGATCTCCCTCTGATCGTTTTCCTTCATCAAGGTGAACAATTCAGGGCTGTTTTTTTGCAATGCAGCCCGCGATTCAGTGCTTGTTCGAAAGGCTCGAACCGCTTTTGCGTACTCTTCTTCTGGTGATTCGAAATACCAGGACGGAGGTTTTACACGTGCATGAGCCTCCATTTCGGATTCGCCCAAACGTTGCATTTTATCTGCAGGTCCGAGGTGTCCTTGCTCGTTTTCTGGTCCGCCAACTTGTCGCCAACGTCCAAACGAGAAAAACATCCCAGTGAATTCGGGCAAGTAGGTGGCGGGTTGCCCGTTATCGGATTTTTCTTTCGCTTGCAAAAGCCAGTTGTAGTCTGAGTCTTTCTCGTCCAATCGCTTTTTCCAACCCATGCGTTCGAACAATTTTGTCTCGGATGCAAGTGCGTTTGGGTTTGTTTTGGGGTCATATCCGAGTTTGCTGAATTGGTGGTGACCTAGTTCGTGGATAACCGCGCCTTCAACGGATTCTCGGCGATTGCCGTCTGTGAATGGGAGCCTTTGATCTGGCGTTCTGTCTGCTTCCGTTGCAAAATCTAGTGATTGAAATTTTGGCCAGAGATAGACGGAAGGTTTGTTGTCCTTATCTTGCTGAAAGGTTGCGAGTGAATCGATGCCGGTGATCACACGGTCTGTCAATTCGTAGAATTTGACACCAGTTTTTCCGTCCGCAGCAACGTTGCTTGGTCCGCTTTTTTCTAGCGCAGCGCGAATACCTTTCAATTCGAATAACTCAGGATCTCTTGCCACAACTGCGTTTGCAGAATCAGGACTTTCTGATGTCTCCTTCTGTTTTGCGACGAATTCGCCAGCTTTCGCAAACGATACTTTGTACGCTGCTGAGAGACTTTTCTCTTCGTCTGCGACTAGACTTTTGAGCTGAGTTGAAGCGCTGTCCAAACCTTTTTGATCCGCGCTCGTTTCGAAAAGCTTATGCTGTGCGCCGCCGTACTGCATTGAATAGACGAATTTGTCGTGCTCGGTTGAAATTTTAATTTTGTGTTCTTCTGAAAATGCTATTTTAGCTTGAGGCAGAGAGAGTTTTTCTCCGCTGCCCGTTGAGGCGTCGCCACTACCAGTGGTGTCGCCTGCAGAACGACCCGATGCGCTTTTATCATCGCTCGAGGTTGAGGGTGCTGACGCGTCGCTTTTCGGCTGGCTGGCGTCGCGGGCTGAGATGGATGCGCCAGGATTGCTGTTCTCAACGCGCAGCAGCGGTGCAGATGTTGTGCCCTCGCGGTTCGTGAGCACGTGGTTCGAATACTCTTCAGACAGTGGATTCCGTTGATCTAGCTGGTTCGTCGGCGAGTGTTCCGGCAGTCCATCGATGAACTGACGCTGACGCGAACCAAGCAATTGTTCATTGCTCATTACACGCGGACCTCAAAGGCTGTCCCTAGTTGTGAAGAGGATAGCAGTGACATCCACGCACGCAAATACGTAAATCACGCGACACCTCTCCTGGAAGCAAAAGCGCAACCGGCGTCCTCAGGCACCTGGATTTTTAAGCGATATCGCTTAATTATTCGTTCCACCGCAAATCCGGTCTGACTGGCTGATAACGGTGGTGCAATTTTATTGTTGTGTGGAAAATATTGATTGCATATCGCGATATGATGTGCCCGCAACTTTTGGTATTTCTCTTATGTCTACGAAAGACCCGCGCGAACATCTGCCTTTTTCCGTCAAACCGATCAGTCGTCCTGAGTTGGAAAAAGCGGTTGATGTCTGGGTGCTATCTTTTGGCGATTTACGCCGCGCTTTCTGGAGAGACTACGCCGAGAATGAGTTGGACTCGGTTCTAGGCGCTTACATCGGCGAAGAATTGGGGGCCGTGGTTGGTATGCACGACTTCGAAGTTCGTGCCTTCGGCAAATGGATTCCTTGTCTTGGCATTGCTGCAGTCGCGAGCACTCCGACGCGCCGAGGACAGGGGCTGGTAAAAGCTTTACTGACTGAGTGCCTCAAGTCAGCGCACAGACGAAAAATTCCGCTGTCCATGCTGGGCGCGTCGAAGCCTTCGATTTACGAATCGATGGGATGGGCGGTCTCGGATTGGCATTATCAAATTGAGTTGAACCTGGATTACTTCGAGCACTTGAGCAACTTTGGAAGCGCGAAGAATTACACGATTGTGCCCGGCAATCGTCACGAAAAAGCAGCAGCATTGCGCGAGCAGTGGCTCTCTAACGGCAATTTAGGCATTCGCCGCAGTGAGAAACGCTGGCAGCGTATGGCCAGTATTTTCGGTCCAGACTTTGTTTGGCAAACGCTTGTACACGAAGATGGATACATGATTTTGGATCTGGGGCGGTCGCAACAAAAGGGGCGACTTGTTGTGGCAGAGTGGGTCTACCTTTCGGATAATGCATTTAAAGACGGCTTAGCACTTTTCGCCAACATGCGAAACCAATATAGCAGCGTCGAGTGGCTTGATTCGACGCCAGAGCGCCTCTTGAAGTTGGGATTGATCGATCAGACGAATGTGATTCGCTTGAGCACAGGGCATCTCTCTCGGGTAGTAAATTTGGAAGCGTTTGAGAAGGCTTTGAACGTCAATTTGAGTAAGGTTTCAATGCGTGATCCGCTTGCTGTGATGTGTCAAAACAACGACAAAGGACTTACGCCGGGGCAGCTCGTTCAGCTTGTGACTGGCTTCTGGAGCGACCATCCAGAAGGCTGGCCAAAAGTGCAAATTCCAGATGCGCCAATTTCGTTCACAACCGAGCGTTTCTGAGCGCACCAAATGTAGTGCCAACGTCGTAACGCTAGTGTTTGATTGCAAGAAAAACAATCATCAAAACAAGCATGACCATGAGCAAAATCCCGCCGATCATCTGCGGTGACATCTCGCCTTCTTCTGGCGTTTTGAAACTGTTTCGGCTCAACGTAGGCGGTGGTGCCGGATTCGGCATTGCAAAATTAGAGGGTGTAGAAGGCGCAGTCGGTCGAAGTGGCGATGGCGTTGGACTTGGCGGCGCCGGTGGAGTTGCTCCGGGAATGTCGACGGTGTGATAGCAACTTTCGCAAACGTAGGCTCCGGCCATATTGACTAGATTGCCATTGCACTTCGGGCAGTTAGTTGGCACCGCAGCCGGTTGTGCCGCTGGAACCAAAGTGGGTTGAGGAGCTGGAGTATGAGCGAGAGCGGGATTTTGCGCTCCAGGAGATTGCGCTTGGGCTGGTGCCTGCGGCATTTGCTGTGGCTGTGCCTGCTGTGGTTGTACTTGTTGCGGCTGTCCTTGCTGTGGCTGCATTGCTGGCGTCGGGACCCCTACTTGAGGTGCCGCAGCTTGAGCTGGACGTGCTGGCGCATTCGCCGGGACCGCTGGAGTACCACCGGGACCATCAACTACGTGAAAACAAGTTTCGCAGACTGGCTTGCCTGCAATATCAACTAATTTGCCATTGCATTTCGGGCACGCAGAAGGCATCGCGGTGGCTGCTTGCGCTGGTCTTGCTGCAGGCTGCGGCGGTGATTGCATGGCTGGAGCTTGGACCATCGGCTGAGGCGCCGGTCGTGCTCCTGCCGGTAGATCCACGACGTGGTAACAGTCTTCGCAAACCATTTTTCCGCTGATATCGAGCAGTTTCCCCGAGCACTTAGGGCACATCGTGGGGCCGTTGTAAGCGGGCGCAGACTGCGCTGCTGGCGCTGTCTTGAACATGCCTCCTCCGCCGCTTGCCGGAGCCGAGGGCTGCATCTGAGCTCCCTTATCGAATACCCAATAGCACTCACCGCAAACGTACTTGCTTCCGGTGTCATCGGAGTCTCCGCCACATTTTGGGCAAGGAACGATCATAGCTTTACCGTGTCTGAACTCTGCACTGCCAATCTGTATTTCAAACAGACATCTCATTAGATTAGCAGATTACTCCACAAGCGCCGACAATCGTCTTCTTGAGGCGTGATATGTTAGTTTTGAAGGACTTGGCAGGTGGCTTGATGTCTCACACCATAGAGGGTCGGTGGCGCGGTCACTACACTTACCATTCTGTTCCGGATTCGGGCAGCGGTTTCGATGCGGAATTTGTTGCCGATAAAAACACCATTTCCGGTGACATCATCGACCACGAACAGCTTGGTCCAGCCGTTTGTGCTGGAGCCTTCTCTTACCCGCACGTTCAGTTCACAAAGCAGTACGTCCAGTCCGGGCGCGGGATGCATCCGATCGAATATGTTGGAACGATGAGTGATGACGGAAAAACGATGCGCGGTAAATGGACGATTTACGACAGTACTATGCAGGTGCACGGTTCATGGACTGCCCATCGAACAGACCTGACAACCCATCGTGATAACGAGAACGTCCACAGCGACAAGCTGGAAGAGGTTCTGTAAAATAAGCGATATCTCTTAAATTGGAGATGGAGTCGTGGTTGGGTTTTTAAGCTACGATGGCGACGCTGGGAATCATGCGACTTGCGTCAGCGATATTGCTGTTCCAGGTCAACTCTTTTCTAGCCTCTTTCACCGATGTTCCGGTTCTCAAGCAATAGTGGAAGACCATAATCGCTTGGTCCATGCTGGCGACGCTGCCCCGCACCAAGTTAAGGCTGTGTACGGCAGTTTTAAGAGTCTTCAGTGGCAATGCTTCATTAGCCATCAGGGCTCGAGCGTGATCGTCGCGGAAAGATGGAAATCTTTCGATTGCAGTTCTTAGGTCCTTTTCCGAGATTTTTCTTGACCGTCTCAAGAAATCTACGATGTCTTTTTTGAATTCTCCCAGTTCTTCGAGAACTTTTTCGACAGGCACCTGATGTTCATGTGCTTGCTTCAGCAAGACTTGAGCCTGAGCGTCATTCAACTTACCGTTCATTACCATGCTTTGCAGGCGAAGTGCAGCTTTGAGCACCAACGGTGGTGTCAATCCGCTTTCGAAAAGCACTTCACCAATTGGCTTGTTCTGCTCCAGTCCTATTTCTGCGGCAGTCAGCGCTTCTGTTTCAGATAGCACTCCGGCGTCACAGAGCAGCTCGCCTAATTTTGGCATCGCATCAAATATTTCTACGTCACATTTTGCCAGAGCATCCAGAAGGCTTATCTCCGAAGCCCAAATCAATTTGAATGCGCGAATCGAACAAGCGTGCGTGATGCACTTCCCTCTCGTTAGTACTAAGAGATCGATTGCATCTTTTACATGTTTTGCTGTCAGAGTTTCGCTGAGAATTAAGACTCGACCTAGAGTCAAGTCACGCTCTTCTGCCTGCGCTAAGAATGAGTCAAGCGTCGCCTCGTTCAGGACGTGCGTATCCAGTAAAAATTCAGCCAACATCTTGCGTGGTTTTTCTTGCACGCGATGGATGATGCTAAAAAATGGTAGACACTCGGATATGGCTTTTTTGATTACTGGAACAGCCATTTCTTTGGTTATTTCGCCCTGTTTGACCATCTGAGAAGCTTGCAGAAGCGAGGTCAGGTCGCCTTCACCGAGGTGCCCACTCATTACGAGCGCTCGCCCGAAAGGCACGTGATGACGGTTTGCCAGGATGTGCGCTTGCACTAAAACTTCGCCGGTCAATATACCTGCTGAACTAATCAATTCTGA
Source organism: Drouetiella sp. (assembly GCA_036702965.1). Taxonomy (GTDB): domain Bacteria; phylum Cyanobacteriota; class Vampirovibrionia; order Obscuribacterales; family Obscuribacteraceae; genus PALSA-1081. The sequence continues at coordinate 81,207 of DATNPZ010000001.1, read as the reverse complement.
TGCAATCGAACTAATTGTCATATCCGGTCGCATTTTGCGACTCCTAATTCTGGCAAGAGGGCTTCTTCTCGTTGCTACTTGTGAAAACGCATCAGAATTCGCAGAAAAACGAATCCCGAAAGGATCTGGGGACTGGATGCGCGATACCGCGGACGGTGCATCGCAATGCATCTAGTAAGGTTATAGGATGGATCGAAGGCACATCTAACCGTGTCGATGCATATAATATGAAACCAGGCTAACTTTTCGTCAATACGGGAAAATACGTAGTCACGAAACAGAATTTTGCTTTTCCTGAAAAGCCCACAGAATTGGACGTTTGTCGATTAAGGAAGCTTTTGTCGGTAACAAACCTGCCGACTTTTATGGTCAAGCCATACTAACTGGCGCTGTAGCTTCGGATATTCGACTGCGAAGTTTAGACGCACCTTCCGGCGAGTGTGAGGTCTCATGGAAAACAAAAATTCAGTGTTGTCATAATCGATGTCTACGCCGTTACAGATTGGGCTGCGGTTGCCGTTTCCGTCTTCGAGGTAGAGGTCGATAGACTTCAGTTCCCTATCGCTATCGTTGGCGATCACGACGTCAAGGCGAACCAGGTGGCCATCCAATCCATCTTTCACAAGCTTGGACTTTTCCACCTGAACGTCCAGTCCGTCCAAATTCTGCGAGCCTACCTTGACTGTTGGCTCAACGGCTGCAGGCATCAGCAAGTCGGTATCGATCTTCATATTCAAGTTGTCGCCTGGTTCGAGCACGGCTTTTTTGCCTTTGTCCATCAAAGCAAAACCAGTGGCGATCAGCGCACCGCCGGCGGCACCACCTGCGATGTTATATCCGTGGGTGGCGACCGTGCCTCTCCAACCGAAAATTTGATAAGCGACTAAAGCTCCTACAATGGCTCCACCAGCCGCGTGAGCTGCAACTCGGCCTGCTTCACGAGCCTTCGATTTGTTCGTTGATTTTACGAAATTGTTCGCATCAGCCTTGAACGCGAAAACTTTTCCGTCTGGAGTTTTTAAATGGTCAAAAGAAATTGAGAGATAACCATCTCTGTGCAGCCTGCGTGGGTCCGCAATCTTCGTGACGGTGCCATGAAAAATCGTGCCTTCTGGAATGACTTTGTTGTCATCAATGTACATGTCTTCGGAAGTTTTGGCTGTAACTTCCTGACCCACTTCCGCCGGGTATAAATTTCCATCCAGATCGCGATCAAACAGATGCATTCCGGTGCTTGGTACAGAAGCTAACTTCAGCTTGAACTCGGTGCCTTGCGGAACAACGTAGTCAACGGAGCCCTTCAAGAGCTGCGTCGTTTGCCCTTTCGCCTTCGGTTTCTCGGAGGCTGTTTGAGCGTTCGCCGACACATTACGCGGTGCTTCTTCTAAATCGGCTTCAGGAGCAGCAAATGCCGCTACGTAATTGCTTGTCAGTAATGCAACAGTTGTTGAAACAGCAAGAGCTTGAGTTATTCCGAAAAATCGTTTCCGCATCAGAGCCTTCGTTATCTAAAGACCACTGCAGTTTAAGTCAAATTGAGCTGTCAAGTAATTACAGGCAATTAAGTATCCAAGAGATTGGGTTCGGAAATTAAGAGATATCTACAAATTTTCGGACAGGCGCAAGAGTTTGGCTCTGTCGTGGATTCAGCCATCAGCGCTGGTGGGCTCCGCGCGCGTTCGTCGAACCCTTCTTCTTTGCTGACATCGTTGTCATGACTGGATAGTCTTTATACAGCTTGGCAATCGTTGATTTGTCCCTTCTCGATAAAACCGGCCAAACGGTTGCTGTATCTACCGTGAAGAACATAACGTCGTGGTTATTCGTTGAGTGACCCTGAAGTCCCAAAACGTGTCCAACTTCGTGCAAACATGCTTTGGTCATATCATCCTCGCTCAGCAAGCCATCTTCGAGTACTGGGCGAGTCAGGATTTTTAAAGTAGCGCGCTCGATGTTATTTCCTTTAACTATTACTTTCGCAGCTCCGCGCTCGCTGGAAGTGCCATTATCAGTTACTTCTATCGGGTCTGACGTCCAGGTGCAGTAAATATCAGCGTGCTCTTTATCAGGAACTACAACGTAGGCTATGCGATTGTTGGAAGCTTCGCACCAATCTTTGAATGCGCTGAGAAGGGAAGTCCGAAACGATTGTTTAAATCCTGAAACGGGATTCCCGGCAGAGTTTACAATCGCGTTTTGAACGTAAACTTTGATTGGCAACTTTTCTTTTGTCCATCGAAATGCACCGTCGGCGGTGACACTAGTAAAATAGTCGCCCGCATTTGCATCTCCGCCGGTCTTTGGATTCGTTTGCTTCAGCGCCGTGATGATATCGTCTATTTGCTTTCGCTGGGGATCGTTTGCGTCTCTATCCAGTAAATAAGCTGAATACCATGTAATCGCATCTTTGTTTGCACCCATGCTCTGGTAACATCCAGCTAGGTTCAGTTTCGCTTCGGGCATGCTGGGATTGAGTGTCAGCGCTGTTTTGAATTCAGTCAACGCTTTTTGCATATTGCCGGAATTTTGATAAGCCAAACCAAGATTGCAGTGTATTTCCGCTGACTTGGGAGCGAGCATCGAAGCGCGTTCAAGTAGATCTCTGGCTTGATAAGCTTTGTTGGTCTTTAAGAGTCGAACAGCTTGTGAAAAAAGTGATTTAGCCTCGGGATTCAAGTTTGCTTCGTCCTGAAGATTCGAAGTACTAAAGGGCGAGTTACTCGGGGACTGCATTCCATACTGATTTTGTGAGCTATTCGGGGATTGCATTCCATACTGATTTTGTGAGCTATTCGGGGATTGCATTCCATATTGATTTTGCGAGTTATTCGGGGACTGCATCCCATATTGATTTTGCGAGTTATTCGGGGACTGCATCCCATATTGATTCTGCGAGTTATTTGGGGACTGCACCCCGTATTGATTTTGCGAGTTATTCGGGAACTGCATCCCATATTGATTTTGCGAGTTGTTTGGGGACTGCATCCCGTACTGATTTTGCGAGTTGTTTGGAAACTGCAGCCCATACTGATTTTGCGAGTTGTTTGGGGACTGCATCCCGTACTGATTTTGCGAGTTGTTTGGGGACTGCATTCCATATCGATTTTGCAAGTTATTTGGGGACTGCATCCCATATTGATTTTGCGAGTTATTCGGGGATTGCATCCCATGTTGATTTTGCGAGTTACTCGGGGACTGCATCCCATATCGATTTTGCGAGTTACTCGGGGACTGCATCCCGTACTGATTTTGCGAGTTATTTGAGGACTGCATCCCATATTGGTTTTGCATAGGATTCGGCGACTGTGTCCACGTTTGATTTTGCGCCACAGCAGCGCCGCACAACAACCCGCCAAGAACACTACAGCAACTTACGACTGAGAATGATTTGACTAATCGGAGACCGGAAATTTTCATTCGATTCGACATCCGCTCCGACTTTCTGCGTCTGATAAGTCTAGATTATGGCAATTCAAAGCAACTTCCGCAAAAGCCAATACCGGAAGTTTACCGTAAGGATTTGCTATCGTACTTTCCTGGGCATACTACCTGTTGGCGGGGTGTCCGAATCTGGCGGCTGTTGAGCTGAGGGCGATGGTAGTCGAATCCAACGAGGTTATAACCGAGCGGTTAAGCCGCATGATGGCCCAGGAGAACGTTGTTGTTCTCAAATATGGGGCGGATTTGATCGCCGAATTGCAAGGGCTCGCCGGTGGTAAGCATCTATTTGATGCGGTCTTGATCGATGCGACTGCCTGCGGATACTTGTTCCCCGCAGAAGTTCTGATTGAAGCAGGTCACCTCGCAAACCAGCTTCTTGAAGTACAGGGCGCCCTGGTTTTTCTCAAGTCTGATAAAGCGGTCGCCATTGTACGAGATACTTTGATGGGCTCGCTCAACTTTCACATTTTCGAAAATCATTCCGAGCTGTTTGATTACTCTGCACCGCTCGCGCGCAACGTGCAATCCGTCCTCGGAAAGAGTGGCGGATTCAGCGAAGAGAGCACGGACCTGTCACAACAGGTGTTGATGTCAACAGTTCCAGTCCTGACTCACCTCGGCATAAAACTGAAAGCCGGGATGGATCAGCCTCGCCGACGAAATGCCGTTATCGCGGCTATCGACAATTACACCCCACTGAGCACAATCAGTCATCGACTCACAACTCAATCGAAAATGGATGCAGAGGAGCTGATCGAGGAGTTGAAAGCACTAGAGCAAAGTCGAGCAATTTATCCGATTTTCAACAAAGTTCCGTTTCTTGTTAATTGCTTCCGCAATCAAACTCCATTCAGTTTGAAGGATTTGCTTTTAGCATCACGGCTGGTGACTCAAGATCAATTAGACGAATTGCTGTTTGAGCTCCAGTCCACTCCTGTCAAAGACCGCGTCACTATCGGTCCGCTTGCAGTGAAGAAGGGATTTTTCAACACGCGGCAGCTCGAAATTGCTTTGCAGGATCTTTCGTTCTACGGTCAATCATCTGAATCCGAAAAGGTGAAGTTGGTCAAGACCTCTGGCGAAGAGACGCAAGTGCAGTCGCTTGTCGGCCACCTTGGTACAACAGATCCTTCCAATCTTTTGCAAAATATTGCCACCAACCGTGAAACCGGCGTGCTCTCTGTTGAATACAAAGATATGCAATTCCGAGCCATGTTCGAGATTGGTCGAATCACGCACGCAAAGGTTGGAAAAGTTGTTGGCAATTCGGCCGTCACTGAATTTGCGTCGTCGTGGACAGAAGGAATTTTCGTATTCATTCAACGCACACCACCAGCCGATCTGGCCAAAGAAGCGTGTAAGACGAGCAAGCCTCTGGACAAGCTGTTGCTCGATGCTGCGCTGGCAAAAGACAACACGGATTCCGTATTGAAGAAATTGCCGAAGGGAATGAACTCTGTTCTTGAGAAAGTGCCTGACGAAAAAGAGATACTCGAAACTCAGTTGGAAGATCCACAGGAGAAGAAGCCCGTCTCCACCGCGGAGATGGAGCGAGCACAGCGTGTCTGGGCTGCAATGGATGGTTTGACGACACTAGCTACTGCCATCAAGTACATGGGTGATATCACCACATCTGAGCTGACAACTGCCGTTAATTTGCTTTTGCATCACGAGCTTTTGAAGGTGCCGAAAGTGGATCTGCACGGACCTCTCGACAAGTTCCAGCAGCTTGTTGTCGCTGTTGGAGAGAAAATTACCCCAAATCTCAGTCTTGCGTTTTTGCGTCTGGCTCTGCGCGACAGTATTGGATACTCTGGTCGCGCGCGAATTTTCACGATGGGTGCTGGTGGCGAAGTTGGAGTCGATATGGCGGCAGCTCGGTCTGCGCAGACATCGTTGTCAGTGATTATCAAAGACATTGAAAACTGGCAGGTGAAGTACATCGAATACGTAAGTCAGGAATTGAATCGGGATATCCTGCTTGCTCTGATTCGAGAAATCCACCAGGCCTCTTAATCCCTTGCTCTGATTCGAGAAATTCACCAGGCCTCTTAATCCCTTGCTCCGATTCGAGAAATTCACCAAGGACTCTTAATCCCATGCTCTGATTCGAGAAATCCACCAAGGACTCTTAATCCCTTGCTCTGATTCGAGAAATCCACCAAGGACTCCTAATCCCTTGCTCTGATTCGAGAAATCCACCAAGGACTCTTAATCCCATGCTCTGATTCGTGAAATTCAACAGGTCTCTTAATCCCATGCTCCGATTCAAGTAATCCACCAGGCTTCTTGATGATTCATTTTCATGTTGTGCTGAATTTGCAAGCCTGAACAGGCTAAAATTGGCTGTGGTTCGCCGAGATATCAAGCTCTGGTGATCTTGGGCAACGGGAGAGTGACATGTCGTTCAAGAAAGATGTGAATTTGCGATTGGTAAATGTCCTGGTCGCATCAACAGTGGTGCTGGCTCCATTAGCCGCTTTTGGGGCTGAATCCAGCAATGTTGGAGCACCTGCGGCGGATGTTCTTGGTGGCAGTTCATCGGCTCCATCTATAGAATTTTTTGGACCTGCAATGCTAGTTCGATTGGCTGTCGCGCAGAATCCGCATTGTCCACCACAAATTTTGAGTAAGCTTTCTACTGATTCCGCTGACGAAATACGCGGTGCTGTCGCTGCTAACGTCAATACTGCGGACGCGGACAAGGATAGACTCGCGCATGACGACAACGATCTTGTAAGCGAAGCCGTTCTAATCAATCCCCGCTGGGTAAGCCCTGCAACACTGGCTTTTCTAGCCAGTTCGAAGCAACCGAAGATTGTCGAAGCCCTCGCGTCTAACGCCAAGACTTCGCCGGATGTCCTGACGAAACTCGCACTCGGTCCAATTCAAACTGAATATCTTCTTCTGTCCCTCGCTCGCAATCCGCATCTTCCGCCGGATCAGGTTTTGCGTCTGTCAAAAGTCGGAGATCGATTGGTCCGTACTTTTTTGGCACGACAGCAAAAACTTTCTCCTGCTGCTCTAGCCGTATTGGCTCAGGATGGTGATCTCGGAGTTCGCACTTTTGTTGCGCAAAATCCAAACACACCTTCTGCTGCACTTGAAGTTTTATCCCACGACAATAATGAAGTCGTGCGTGAAGGCATCGCCTCGAATCGCGCTACTCCGATTGCGGCGCTGAAGAAGCTGTCTGCTGACCCACGATGGGAAGTGCGGTTGGAAGTGGCTCAGAATCCGACGGCATTAAAAGAAGATCCTTCCTTAATAGAGCAACTCGCCGCGGACAAACACATGCGAGTACGCTGGGCTCTGGCGACAAATCAAAATCTTCCTAACACAGTCGTGGAAAAGCTTTCTGCTGATCAGGATTATCGTGTGCGAGAGGCCGTGGCGCGCAACGTTGGTACCGCCGATGATATCGTTGCTAAACTGCTGAAGACCAATTCGACTGCCATGTCTCAACTGATTGCGGCTCGCCCGACCTTAACGTCGTCCATGTGGTCGGCACTTGCAAGCGATGTTTCGCCGCTTGTGAGAACTGCTGTCGCTGCTAACAAGTCTCTACCTGAAGCAGAGGCTAAGAAACTATCGACTGACGCTGCCGCCACAGTCCGCACCGCCCTTGCTACCAATACTTTCAAAAGAGATGCGACACCTCCAGCCTGGCGTTCGAATATCTACTCGAACTTAGCTAAGGATACTAACGAAGATGTTCGTCTTGCCCTGGCCGCTAATCCGTCAGTAGATGCAAACATTCTCTCTTCTTTGACGAATGACAGATCCGTACTTGTGCAACGAGCACTTGCCTCCAACCCGAACAGCTCGGATGCTGTTTTGCTTGCCCTCGCAGACAACCTCGACTCGAACGTGCAGCAACGCTTGCTCACCCGCAGTGACAAGCCTGCAGACTCAGTTCTGGAAAAATTGGCAAACTGCAAGGACCCAGCTTTCAAAATTGTTTTTGCGCAGACCAACAGAGCCACCGCAGGTGTTCTGGATATTCTGGCACGAGACAATGACGCCACGGTGCGTTTGGCAGCGGCATTGAATCCAGCAACTGCAGTCGGGACTCTTGCAAAGCTCGCGTCTGATTCTTCCTCCTCGGTTCGTGCGACGGTCGCCATGAATCGAGTTACATCGCCTGAAGACTTGCGTAAACTCGCATCAGATGAGGATGTTGTACGTATCGCTGCTGCAGGCAATCCTCACATGCCAGGTGACCTGCTCGAGCAGTTGGCAAAAGACAAAACACCAGAAGTTAGAAGAGCTGTCGCTGCGAATTCTGCAGCACCAGAGGCGGTGCTAAGCGCTTTAAGCAGTGACAGTGAAGTTTGGATAGCAGCGCCTAGCCGGCGCCAATACAATTAGAGGTTGCCATGAAAGAAGCAGTGATCGTTGATGCTGTACGTACGCCGATAGGACGTTACGGTGGCGCGTTGAAGGATATTCGACCGGACGATTTAGCCTCGGTTGTGATCGAAGAAATACTCAAGCGTAACTTCGTCAACCCCGGTCAGATCGAAGATGTTATCCTCGGTTGCACCAATCAAGCTGGCGAGGATAATCGCAACGTGGCTAGAATGGCTTTGCTGCTTGCTGGTTTGCCTGCCGCTGTTCCTGGCGCCACGGTGAATCGACTTTGCGGATCGGGTTTGATGGCAGTCAACGATGCTTGTCGCGCGATCCAGGTTGGCGATGGCGACATTTACATCGCTGGCGGCGTCGAGTCGATGACTCGCGCACCATACGTAGTGCTCAAAAATACGACAGCTTTTGCTCGCGGCAATCAGAAACTCGTCGATTCGACGCTTGGTTGGCGCTTCGTGAACAAGAAGCTTGCCGATATGTTCCCACCTGATTCGATGGGTGAAACTGCGGAGAATGTCGCCGAACGATTCAAGATTTCTCGCGAAGATCAAGATCAGTACGCGATTGAAAGTCAGATGAGATACGCTGAGGCTGCGCGTCTTGGTAAGTTCGAGAATGAAATAGTCCCTGTTCAATTGCCGAAGAAAAAAGGAAGCGCTGAGCCTGAATTGTTCTCTGTTGACGAACAGCCTCGTCCAGAAACCAAGCTGGAAGACTTGAAGAAGCTCAAAGCCGCGTTTCGTGAAAATGGCTCCGTTACTGCCGGCAATTCTTCTGGTATCAATGATGGTGCAAGCGCCTTATTGATCATGTCGCGTGAGAAGTGCAAAGAGCTTGGTCTTATTCCTATCGCGAGATTTGTCAGCTCTGCAGTCGCTGGAGTCGATCCATCAATCATGGGCACTGGACCGATACCAGCTACCCGTAAGGCTGTCGAGCGAGCTGGTCTGAAAATTTCAGACCTCGATTTGATCGAATTGAACGAAGCATTTGCTGTGCAGGTACTCTGCTGCATGCGAGAACTGGGATTGGATAGCAAGAAAGTAAACGTGAATGGTGGCGCTATCGCGCTAGGACATCCTCTGGGAAGCAGCGGCTCGCGCATTCTCGGCACGCTCATTCACGAAATGAAACGACGCGGTTCTCGCTATGGATTGGCGACGATGTGCATCGGCGTAGGGCAAGGCATTGCCACTGTTGTCGAACTCGAGTCGTAGGGCAAGTCAGTGCCACTGTCGTCTAACTCGAGTCATAGGGCTGGTCAGTGCCACTTTTGCCGAACTCTGGTCGTAGGGCAAGTCAGTGCCACTGTCTCGAACTCTGGTCGTAGGCAAGTTAGTGCCACTGGCGTCGAGCTCTGGTCGCTGGGTAACGTGCCTGCACTATTCTGGGATAAACGCAGTCAAATCGCTCGTTGAGCATCAGGAAGAGCGTGTCGAAAGAATCCAGACAACTGAGGTTTCTCCAGCTTTCAGATGTTCATCTGGATTCACAGCTTAGTTTTCTCAAGTTGCCTCTATCTCTGCCCGAAAGGAAGGTGCGGAGACGAGAGTTGCTCGAGGTTTTTCTACTCGCCCTGGAAGTAGCAAAGCAGGAAGAAGTCGATTTTGTTCTTGTTCCAGGGGATCTATGGCATAACGAAACGATTCGAATGCACACTGTGCAGAGGGTTGTTGCCGGATTCGCCGAACTTGGCGACATTCCAGTTCTAATCGCCCCAGGCGACAGGGATTGCTACTCGGAAGAGTCGTTTTATAACGATAATTTCCTCAAGCTGCACGGACTGCCGACATGGTCGAAGAACGTCCACATTTTCAAAACTCTGGAATTTTCAAACTACAAACATCCCGCTCTACAAGAGGTGACTTTTACCGGACGTGCGTTGCAATCGCCTGAACCGCAGCCGGATCATCCTCTTGAATTTGCAATTCCAAAAGATGCGGACGCCGACGTTAATATCCTTCTTCTGTGTGGCTCGATCGACGGCTACACCGGACCCGACCGCGCTCACGAGCTAGCTCCTTACAGCCCATTCACTGCAGAAGAACTGCAAGCAGCTCAATTCACCTACACGGCACTTGGACATTATCAAGATTACACAGAGGTCTTGTCGGGCGGCGGTGAGATTCTCGGAGCGTATTCGGGGTCCCTTGCCGGTCGCAGTTTCGACGAACTGGGTCCGCGGTTTGCCTTACTTGGTTCGATACAAACCAACGAATTTGGCGTTTGGCAATGTACCATTGAACCTTTGGAGCTGGATAACCGCCGCATGGTCATGGTTCACGCTGATATTTCAGGTCTAACCGGGGAAGAAATGTTGGAAGAGATCACAATGAGTATCGCGGATCAGGGTGGTCGCATTGAGACGGATCTTGTGTTTTTGCAACTGGAAGGAAACTATCGCGTCGACAGTAATCGAGAGCAAGTGATAGAAACCTTGCGCGAACGCTATTACAATGTCGCTGTGATGGACTATACCCGACCTGATTATCTCTCTGAGGATTTTGACGAGCGAACGACTGAAGCGAAATTTGTCGACAGACTTTTGCGGTTGAAGAGAAACGTGGAAAACTTTGATACTACTTCTGATACCATCGATGAAACTGCTAGCTTAATTGAAGATGCTCTATATTACGGTTTGGATGCGCTTAGACAAAAGAGGGTGACTGTTCGCGATGTGGATTGAAAGGATTGACTTCGCCGGTTTCGGAAACATCTCCGGTGAAAAAATCGAGTTTAAAAACAACAAGCTGAATCTGGTTGTCGAAAGCAATGAGTACGGCAAATCAACAATCGCCAGCGCTGTCTGGGCGATTCTTTATGATTTTCCAGAGCGTGAAGGTCGCCCGAGCGAACGTGAAGCGCGTCGGCCAAATGCCAATTCCAAAATGCCATACATTGCCAGTATCGATATTACTAACAATGGAACGCGCCTGAAAATTATCCGCGACTTCAATGATGGAGCGGTCCAAGTCGTCGACCGAGATCAGAATAATAAAGATGTGACAAGGCAATTTCGTGGACCTGGTGGTGAAGAGCAGATTGGACTCAAGCTCACGGGCATGACTCGCGAAATGTTTCGCAGCACTTGTTTCGTTGGACAGCGTGAGCTGGATGAGCATGTGTTCGAGGATAGCGACCTGGCTGCGATGTTTCAGGGTATCGCCGATACCTCGTCTCCTGCCACCAATGCTGGTGACGCCATCGATGTGTTGAATCAAGCTTTACAGCGTTTCCCATACAAGGGTAGACGCAACAAGGTCGACGCAGTCTTGCGTGATCTGGAAGGGCAGTATTACGAGCTCTCCGACACGATCAAGAAGATGGAAAACGACCGGGTTGATACAGCAATCAAGATCAAAAAGATCAATGAACTTGGCGAAGATATCGTAGACGACTACGCTACTGCTGGAGCGACTGAATATTTCGAGTTGTGTCTGGAAGCTGCGGACACTGATAATCGGCTGATTCAGGCTCAAAGCATGCTCGCGAAAGTTTCCGAATTGCGACAAGAGTTGAATTCGCTTGGTGACTTAGAAGGATTTCCAATCGACTCAGCCAAGCAAGTCGAAGAGTTACTGGTGCGAAGACAGTCGCGACAGGAAGACTTGAACCGCTTTCAGCAGGACGTTGCTCCGCTTATCTCTGGATACGAAGCAGAAGGTTCTGCTCACGAAAATGATGATGAGTTGAACTCATTCACCATGGATGATGGCAGACGATTAGGCGCGCAGTCGGTGAAACTGCATAAGCACGAATCCGAATTGCTCGATTTACGGCAGCGTCGCGGCTCAGAGTATGACCGATTAAGCTCGCTCAACATCGACTTGAATAACGTCACCAGTTCGAAGCAAGCTTTCCAGAACATGAGCGATAAGGACAGCGAAAGTGCACGGTCCTACATGGCTCTGCTCGATCAATTCAAACTGGCGTTGAACGAGGCTGAGGAGAAAGTCGAGCGCAGTCGCCTTGTGATAAACGACATCGATGAGCAGAGAAAAGCGAAGAAAGTTATGTTCGTTCTGCCCGGCGGTGCGCTGAGAAAGCGTGAATTGGAAGCAGCCGAGGCCGAAGTCGAGAAAGAAACGAAACACATTGAAGAATTGAACACGAAGGTCAAGGGACTGGAAGCGAAGCTCGATACGTTAGCAAAGAAAGTTGGTATCGAATCTGGTGAGGAATTGCTTGCACATTTTTCGGGTGCAGGCGGCGAGACGAATCATCTACGTGAGCTGCAGAGCCTGGACCGGATGATAGAAGAGAAAGAAGGCAATATCACCGCTTTGAACAAAGAGATCGAGCCTTTGTTTTTAAAAGCCGGACGTCAAATTTACGACGTTAATGCTGCGACAGCCGCTGAATTGGCTGAACGCGTGCAACAGTACGTGATGGAGAAACAAAAAGCTGATTCGAAATCGAACGCTGCACAGCAGAGCAAGGACCAGTTTGCCTTTCTCTCAAGTGAAATTGAAAACGTGGACAACTCTCTCAATGAAATTTTTGCTCAAGCGCATATAGAGAAATCCACCAATCGAGAAGAGCAGCGTCAGGAGTTTTTCGCAAAGCTAGCGAATTTTCACAGATGGCAGATGTTGACTGGCGAGTTGCGAAAAATGGAAGGTGACATGTCATCTGGTTTTACGCCGGATGAGCTGCCTCCACAGATAGAGCGATTGGAGAGCAATCGCATGGAAATTTTCGAACGGATGCACGAGTTGATAGAGCAACATCCAGCGATAGCTGAGATGGCGCCGCCTATGCTCAGCTCCCAACGTAAGTCCAGTGTCGCTGACGGTGGCGACGAGAAGACGTACGTAGACGACTTGCGTCGCGAACGTGACGAACTCACTTTAGCTGTTCGCAGTGCGACGATGAATCACGATCAAAATTATCTTTCTGCAGTAGAGGAGCAGGAACAAATATCCCGTGAATTGAACAACGTACGCAGGGCTAAAACCGCTCTTGAATTAGCTCGTGATACGCTGCAGAAGCTCTCGAGTGAAACTTATGTTGACTGGTCTGCGAAACTGAACGACATCGCGCGCGAGATGATTCTAAATATCGGTTTGGACTTTGAGTCATTACACTTCGATCAAGACCTCAAAATCACTGCTCGCAAGAGGGGCGAAACTCAAGACATCGACTCAACCAACATCAACACGCAACTTTCCGTGGGTACTAAGGAGCAGTTACACTGGTTGGCGAGAATGGTAGTTTCTCAGTTCCTATCAAAAGGAAACCCGCTGCCGATCGTGCTGGATGAACCATTTAGCGAAGCCGATGATGAGCGGTTCCTACGCGTCATGCAATTTCTCATAGAAGTCCTATCCACCAAGCACCAGGTGATAATTTTTAGTTGCCACCAACAGCGCCACCACTGGTTGCTGAGTAATCTGGACCAATCTCAAATCGCAAGGATAGATTTCGCACGTCGCGCTTCAATGAGAGGCTAAAATACAATCGGATTTCAAGTGATCGCCCAACATCCAAGCAGCCGAAGTGTAAAATCCGCCGCTGAATGAGAAGACCGATTCAACAAAAGTCCGACAACTCAACCCCTATCCCTGTCTGGAAATTAAGCGATATCTCTTAATTTCCAAAGTCCCATGTAGGTAGGCTCATTGAAATTGGACGTTTCTCAAATCCGCGACGCTATCAAGACTTTGAAATAAAGCGATACCTCCTAATTACCAACGTGCCATCTCGGTTGGCTCGTTGAAATTCGACGTCTCCCGAATCCGCGACGCTAGCACGACTTTGAAATAAAGCGATATCTCTTAATTTCCAACGAGCCATCTCGGTTGGCTCGTTGAAATTCGACGTCTCCCGAACCCGCTACGCCATGACGGCTTCCAACTATAGCGATAGCTCTTTATTGTTCGTACATTCGTTACCCTGCGAGGGTTCTGTCTTCGCGGATCTTGAAGCCTGTAAGTTGCGAGAGCGCTTCCATGATTTCCCAGGTTGTTTTTTCCATGTCATCACTTGGCTCAATCAACTTGCCTATATGCGCATAAGCCTTCTCGCCCTTCTCTGCCGTGCCAATTAGCCCGACTGGTAGGATTGGCACCTTGTTCGATTTAGCGAAGTACGCGGCGCCAAGATGGGGCGGTCCGAGCACGCCTGGCGTCTTTGGGCGCGTACCTTCAATAAACATCGAAACGCACCATTTTTGCCCAAAAATGTTCCGCACCGCCTTGATTGTGCGCTTTTCTGGTTTATCTCGATTCACAGAAATCGCTGAATAGAATTCGATCAATGCCGATACTTTCGGATTCGTGAAAAGCTCTTCTTTAGCAATGAATCCCATTGGTCTGTCGACCGCGATTACCAAAATTGGCGGGTCCCAGTACGAGAGATGGTTTGCCACGATAAGGCACGGAGTTCCCCACGGCGGAACGTTTTCGCGCCCGGTCACAGTCAATCGATTACGCCACCAATAGACAAACGAGAGTATGTATCGCGCTGTCCCGATCTGCGTCAGTCTGCGGATCGGGCTGAAGTTTCGCGGATGGTAGTCTAATGCCGGCACAGGGTTATGGCTTCGCGCCTACATTTGTGCGAGGCAAGGTTATGCGCACGACAGAATTATCTTCCTGCTGGCTCACAAATAGGTTGCCTTCTTTATCCAGCGCCAGGTAATACGGTTTTCTAAATCCTGACGCAATCACTGTCGAAATCCCCGCTGGGCTGATTCGAACGACAGTACCGGACAAGTAGTTGGCGACAAAAACATTTCCTGGTCCGTCCACAATCAAACCGATGGGCCCTTTCAAGCTGGCTCCACTAGCGAATTGCGAGCGACTTCCGTCTGCCGTAATTCTATCGATTGTGTTGTTCAAAAAATTAGCAATATAAAGACTGCCTCCAGGACCGAAGCTCAGACCTGCCGGGGCAGAAAATCCAGTTGCGATCACTCGCACCTGCGCATTCGCCAACACTGCCACAGGTCCGGTTGGTGTCGGAGGAGTATTGATTTTCGGCACACCAGCCGGTGGTTGCGCAACTGGTGTTTGCGTGACTACCTGCTGAGGAGCTTGCGAAGCGGGTTGTGCCTGGGCTGGTGAGGATTGTGGTGTCTGGTCGCCGCCCGAAGCGTTCTGGTTCAGCGGTTTACCGTAGACTTCAGTGCTGTTCTGAGGCGCCTGAGTCGGAGGAGCCGCCTGTGGAGCCGGAGTCTGACCCGAATCAATCATGGCAATGCGCTTCTGGGCTTCCTGGAAGTGCGCATTGTTTGGAGCGATAGCCTGCAGGTGCATTTTCGCTTCTGGACCCTGACCCAGGTCGGTCAAACAAACAGCTAATTGGTAGTGAGCATCCGGGTCCATCGGCTTGACTCGCAACACTTCCTGGAAGCGAGGCACTGCTTCCTTGCATCGCTTCTGGCTCTGGTAAAGCACGCCGAGATTGTACTGAGCATCTGCTAAGTCAGGGTCGATGTCGCACGCCCGCTTAAAGAAGATAATGGCTGACTCAGGACTGCCTTGCTTGTAAGCGGTTAGACCGAGATTGTAAAGACTAATTGCGTGCGGGCTCTGGGCGGGCGCCTGCGCGGCGACCGGCAGTGCAAAAGTCGAATAACCCAGCGCGATACTGAACGCCGCGGCCAGGGCTACTCTTCCAAACTCGTTCATCAATCCGTTCTCCTGATTTTTCGGCAGTTGAGGCTACTGATTCTGCCTCTTATCCGTGCTCTTTTGCGTCTAAATAAGTGATCTTGGGAAAAAATGTTGCATTTCGGGTATATAAAACTATGCTAAGACTTAGTAGGAAGGCTGTTGGAGAAATCGGAAGCAGATGAGAACGATCGGTCACATAATCACTTCAGCGGGCATTAGCTTAGCCAGTTACTACAAATATCGGTCTCGGAACGCTGCGCTGGCGAGTTTTTTCGTCGGTTGGTTAATCGATCTCGATCATATCTTCGATTACGTTTCGGCGCACGGCTGGAAGCCTAATTGGCACAAGTTCAACGAGGCTAAACACGAGCACTACAGCGGAAAACTCTATCTTCCACTGCATTCATATGAACTCGTGGCGCTTTTCTTTTTGCTCTTTCGCGGTCCGGCCAGACAGCCTTACCGTGTCGGCATCACAGCCTCAATTTTGACCCATCTACTGCTCGATCAGCGCTGCAATCCAAGCCGAAAACCATTAACTTATTTTCTAGCGCATCGCATCAAAAACCGCTTCAATGCATCGCAGATTTTGCATCCCACAGCGCATTCCAACTGTTAAAGCGAAGCTTCAATTTCGATTTTGAAAGAGCACCACATCTGGTGCTCTTTGTTTTTTGCTGAGATTTTAGCTTAGAACCTGAAAACTTTTGATTGGCTTCACTTTCGGCGGGTAAAAACTATAAGGTAATAGTTTATTGGACACAGAGTGCGCATGGAAGAAGTCCGACAGGACCAGAGAAAAAGCCATACAAGATCCCCTGAGCGCGCCGCTTCAACGACCGTAGAAACACATAATCTCGCTGAAGGCGAAATTGTCAGCGAGCGATACAAGATCAAGTCATTGATCGGACAAGGTGGGATGGGCAGTGTCTATCTCGTCGAGCAAATCTTTCTACACAAGCTTTACGCGTTGAAAACTCTGCATCCCGCGCAAATGTCCGAAACCGCATGGCGCAGATTCCAGAAAGAAGCGCAGACTATCGGTGCGTTGCATCATCCATGTTTGCTCAATGTATACGACTTTGGCATGATCGACGAGGAGCAACCGTTCTTCGTCATGGATTACTGCGAAGGCGATACTCTTTCACACTATCTGGATCTCAACGGCGTCTTGCCGATTCCGGCATTTTATTCGGTTTTTCAAAAAGTCTGTTCTGCGCTTGCCCACGCTCACGAGAAAGGTGTGGTTCATCGCGACATCAAGCCAAGCAACATCATCATCGAAGCGACAGCAAAAGACGAATATAACGTGCGTGTCGTCGACTTCGGAATTGCCAAATTAACCAGTGCGCTCGAACAGGAAAGTAATGACCTGACGCGAACTGGTGAAGTGTTCGGTACGCCGTTTTACATGAGTCCCGAGCAGTGTCTGGGCATCGCCATCGACCATCGCGCCGATATCTATTCGCTTGGATGCGTAATGTATCAAGCACTGACTGGCTCGACTCCATTTGTTGGCGATACGCCTCTTTCGATCATGATGCAACATCAAGGCGCGGTCCCAGTAAGCTTGAAGGAAGCTAGCCTTGGAAGAACGTATCCGGCGCAACTCGAAAGCATCGTTCAAAAAATGCTGGCAAAAGATCCCGCCGATCGCTATCAAAATCTTTCAGATGTAGTGAATGATCTCGGAGCTGCTAAGCTGGGCAGAAGAGTGCTCAGTGTGACCCCAGAGATGGTTGGCAAAAAGAAAAGAATCGATTTAGCCTTCAAAATATTCGGCGGCGTGAGCGCTTTCCTGGGAGTGGCAGCGATGTCGTTTGTAATTGGACGCACTTCAGCACCACTAAAAAGCACATACAACATCCTTCCTGTGCACATAACAGCCGCGCAAGAACAGGTTATTGGAGCAAAAGATCGAGCGCTTACCGATGCTGCAAACAAAGACGGGAAATATTTTTCCAGCTTTGATGAACCAAGTAAACGCACTTTTCACTTCAACAAATCTGAAGACGATGCGCCTGGGATCATGATCTTCCCGAATTCGGTTGATTGCATGACGGCACAGGCGTTGCCTGATGGATTGAAGAAAATCTACGCAGTAGGCGATGTGATCGTCAATAATTTTCAGCCGTTTGAGTTGATTGCGGGGGACACGCTTGCCGACAATCCGAGCATGTTGACGCGCTTCCGAGCAGACGAAGTCAACTCTCTGGCGATGACGAGCGCTTTGCCGAACGTTTTCCATGATGATGCTGTTGCTCAGTGTGTTCATCTCAAATCAATTGAACGCGTCAAGCTGGAAGCGAGTATCTATCTGACAGATGCATCGTTGAATTATCTCGAACAACTCCCTAATCTGGTTCAGTTGCAGTGCTCTAAGACGGCGATCACTGGAAGTGGTGTTGGCAAAATGCACAACATCCAAAAGTTCACTGCTCTAGATTTGAGTAGTCTGCGCGACGACAGTGGTTCAGATGTTTTGCCGGCGTTGAAGAACAGTAAGGCAATGAGAGATCTGAATCTACGTCGAGGCGCTATGGATGACGAAGAGCTCGATTTGATCAGCACGATCGAAAATCTGGAAAAGCTCGATATCAGCGGTACAGTGATCAACGATAGAAACATTGGCAAACTGGCAGCACTAAAGCATTTGCGTAGCCTCAACGTTTACGACGCTCCCAAGCTGACGCCAAAATGTTTAGCGACTCTCGCAAAATTTCCTGCTTTAAAAACATTGTGCATTGGCATGTCGAAGAAACCAAATCAGTGGACGGACGCGCTTCCAAAATTCGCCGAAGAGCACAAGGGACAGATCGAAATCTGCTCGATGGATTGATTTCGCAACAGGTAAGAACGGACTCGAATTGGGTGAGTGAATACGAATCCAGTGAATGGACACGAATCCGGTGAATGGACTCGAGTGAGTGAATACGAATCCGGTGAATGGACTGGAATTCGGTGAGTGAATACGAATCCGGTGAATGGACACGAATCCGGTGAATGGACTCGAATTCGGTGAGTGAATACGAATGAATGGACACGAATCCGGCCGGTGAATCGATCTCAATTCGGTGGTTAGCTTCAAGCGAGTCCATGCGCTTCGTATTGCATCAACTAAGCGCAGCGTTGATTATCAACGTGCTAATCTTCTCTTGAGCCTTATATCAGGAGAATCAATCGTGCGTTTTAAATCAATGCTTTTGGCAACGCTTGCAACCGTTTCAATCTGCGCACCATCATTTGCCGATGCACCTGCTGCATCCACAACAACACCTGGTGCGAAACTTGATGCTGCGCAAATTTCTCCAGAGAAAAAAGCTTTGATCATGGATTTGCTGAAAACTACGAATGCAGAAAAAAGCGTAGACGCTGTCATGACACAGATTATGGCTGCACACGCTCGTCAGTATCCTGCGATGATCGAGCAATTGGCTGCTGCTGACAAATCGCTCACAGACGACCAACGGAAAGCGATTGTGGAAAAAGCTAGAGATAGTGCGCAACGCTCCGCAGAACGCGTGCGCGAGCTATTCGTGCAAAAAGTGAATATGGGCGATTTGATGGATAAAGTTGCTCTCTATGTCTACGACAAAAATTTCGACAACGACGATTTGAAAAACTTGATTGCTTTCTATCACACCTCAACGGGACAAAAAGCTTTGCGACAGATGCCTGAAGTTCTCAAGGAGTCGATGGACATGACAGCGCAGTTGGTAGCGCCTCAGATGACTGAAATCATCATGCAAGTCATGAGCGAAGAACGCGCTCGCCTCAAACTTTCTGACGGTACCGACAAACCAGCCGCTACAAAGTAAGTCTGCATCACTGTCTGACTATTAAGCGATATCTCTTAATTTGCAAACTGCCTTGAGTGCACCGGCTGCGGATTTGGCAAATTTGCATCATTCAGGTCGCTCTCGCGTTTCGCATCATTTTGTCGCTTGACAATAGGGTCGTTGTAAATCGATTCGCTTGATAACTGGCGACATCAGCTTTTGATTTTTAAGAGATATCGCTTAAATCCGAGTGGCTGACTGGGCGCTCTGTTTAATGCGCTGGATGTCTCTGCTGTGCTGATTTTGCGTTCCAGTGTGGTTCGCTCGGTTTGGAAGTTTTTGCACGAAAGCAAAAAGCGCAGTCCGGAGACTGCGCTTTTATTTGAGTTGATTTGCTTACGCTGGAACGTTGAAGGAACCTTCTCCGATTGGCGGATAGATGTCCTCTTCTTCTTCCTCTTCTTCCGCTGGCGCTGCATGTCCCTGGAAGCCTGTACCTGCAGGAATCAAACGTCCGATGATGACGTTTTCTTTCAAGCCGCGCAGCCAGTCTTTCTTTCCTTCTACAGCAGCTTCGGTCAAGATTCTGGTTGTTTCTTGGAACGATGCAGCCGAGATGAAGGATTCAGTGTTCAAGCTGGCTTTGGTGATACCGAGGAGTACAGCAGTGTATGTCGCTTCACGTACACCAGCTTGTCTGGATTTCTCGATTTCAGCATCCATGAAGTAACGCTCGAGCAATTCACCAGGCAACATGATTGTGTCACCAGGCTCGTCTACGCGCACTTTGCGAGTCATCTGTCGGACGATGACTTCGATGTGCTTGTCGGCGATTTCTACACCTTGCGAACGGTACACAGACTGTACTTCGTCCACGAGATATTTCTGAGCTGCTTCGATTCCCATCAATCTGACGATGTCGTGCGGATTTGGAGGTCCGTCGGTCAACGCCTTACCTGGTGTGATGTCTTCGCCTTCTTCGACGATTACGTTCAAACCTTGAGGAATGACGATTTCTTCTTCGTTGCCTTCGCCGTAAATTACATACAAGCGAGTGGTGTCATCTTCACGAACGATGCGTGCACGGCCACCCTTCTCTGCGAGGATCGCACATTCTTTAGGCTTTCTGGCTTCAAGAAGTTCTTCTACTCTCGGAAGACCCTGAACGATGTCCCCGGTTTTCTGACGTTCGTAAACGAGGGTTGCGAGCAAGTCTCCACGTTGTACGAGCGCTCCATCTTCACTTTGCAGTTGTGTATTTGCAGAGATCAGGTATGGTCTGCCCTTACGGATGGTGACATCGCTTCCGTCGATTGCGGTCACTTGACCGGAATGAACAGCTTGTGATGATTTGGAAATCGGATCATCGTTACGCAGCAAGTCGCCTTCTTTGACGGTGACTGCGCCTTTCGCTTTGTGGTGAATTTGCTGTTCTTCTGTGATGAGAAGAATTCTTCGTTCGTCTGTCTTCGAAAGTTGCACGCGAGCCGGAGTCTTGGTCAACACTTGTGTTGTCGCAACTGCAGCCTTCTTGTCGACGATGTCTCCGTGCTGCACCGAGAGTAGTGTCACGTTAACATCAGCGTCACGACGGAGGAGGATGTTTTCTTGAACAACGATGTTCAAGTCTTCTTCGCCGATTTCGACAGTTCCCTTCAGTCCTTGCAATTGACCTTGCATCTGCAGAACGAGTGAAGTTCTGGTGAGCTGAGCGCCTTGCAAGTGACGTACTTTTTCACGGTCGCGGAACAACAACTGAGTGACTGAACGCAAGCTGATCTTGTCGTCAGTGGCTCTGTGTTTGAACTTCGTTTCTTTAGGCTCGATCCAATATTCTTCGACTGGACGAATCAACAACTGAGTTGAACCATCTTCTCTTTCGAGAATGTTGATGATGCGTCTGTCTTTGAACTTCTGACCTTCGAGAATTTCAGTGCCTGGTTCAACGATTGTGCCTTCTGGAACTTTGACGTCTGAAGGATCACCGATGTTGACCAGTTCGCCTGGGCGAACGATCACTTCGTGAATGATGTCGTTGTCGGCAACGATTTCAACGATACCGTCCATGTGGGCAAATACGTCTTTGACGATTTCTTGTCCAGCAGTGACGTTGTCACCTGATTCGCACATCTTCAAGCTGATGTCTTTCGAGATGAAGTGCACTTCTTCAGGAACGAAGAGGATGCGTCCAGCTTTGGTTACGACACGGCGATCGTCGATTTCGACGCCGTCATAGATGATCTCTCCGCCGGAGTTGACGACGTTTGTACCGTCATCGATAAGTTCAGCGATGATCTTGCCGTTCTCAACGATTTCGTCGTTAACGACTTTGATCGTGTACGCTTCCTTGCTCTTCGCTACGCGCCAGGTGTTGCCTTGCTTCGCTGTTTCCAACTTGGCGTTGCCTGCACCGACAGACGAGATGATGACGTTGATTTCCTTACCTTTTACAAGGCGAGTGACAGTCTTCTTGCCGCTCTTAACCACTTCAGTTTCGATTTCTGGACCGAAACGCACTTCACCACCGTGCTCGGTGTTGATTGTGATTTCAGCGAGAACATCGTTAGGATTTACGTCCTGTCCGTCTTTCACGACAACGTGAGCGCCTGATGGCAGGTTGTATACGTCACCTTCAAGTACCCAGATGATACCGCCGCGGTTGGCAGTTCTAGAGATGTTTCCTTGACGGTCGCGTTTTTCGTCAGCCTGGAATCCGCTGAACATGATACGTCCAGAGATGTCGGCAGTGATGTCTTTGCTTGCGCGCTCGGTCAAGTTCTTCTTCGAACCTGGTGGATCGTATTCGGCAACGACTTGACCTGGAGTGACAGCCGCTCCTGATTTCAACGTGATCAACGCACCTGTTGGAACAGGCAAGTTGTACTCTTTCGATCCCGCAGTAACTTTGATCGAACCATCTTTGGTGGTTTGATCCACAACGTCACCATATGCGGTTCTAACTGAACGGCTTGGAATTTTCCAGGCGATTTCACCGGCTGCAGGCGCTTTAACCTGAGCACGGCTGCTTCCGCCAGCAACGGCACCACCAGTGTGGAACGTTCTCATTGTGAGCTGTGTTCCTGGTTCACCGATTGACTGCGCTGCGATAATACCGATTGCTTCACCGACATCCACGAGGTGGTTGTTGGTCAATGACCAGCCGTAGCACTTCTGGCAGACGCCATATTGGCTGTCGCAAGTGAGTGGCGAACGCACTTTCACTGATTTCAATTTTTGTTTGTCGAGACTTTCTGAAAGACCACGGTCGATCAAGTCGCCTGCGTGAGCAAATACTTCACCGGTTTCTTCGAGGATTACGTTGTCTGCCAGTGAGCGACCATAAACGCGTTCAGACAATTTGACCATTGCCTTGTCGCCTTCCATGATCGGCTGCATGTAGATACCGCGGCTGGTTTTGCAATCGATATCGCGAACGATAACGTCTTGCGCAACGTCAACGAGACGGCGTGTCAGGTATCCAGAGTCGGCTGTCTTGAGCGCTGTGTCTACCAGACCTTTTCTTGCACCGTAGCTGGAGATGATGTACTCAGTTACGTTCAATCCTTCGCGGAAGTTTGCCTTAATCGGCAAGTCGATAATCTGACCTTGAGAGTCTGCCATCAAACCGCGCATTCCGACGAGCTGACGAACCTGGGAGATGTTACCTCTAGCTCCGGAGAACGACATCATGTACACAGGATTCAAGCGGTCGAAGTTATCCACAACTTCTTTCGTCAATTGGTCAGTGGTGGCAGACCAGGTGTCGATAACTTTGTTGTAGCGTTCAACTTCAGTGATTTCGCCGCGTTCGTAGCGTCTTGTTGCTTCTTCGATTTCTTTTTCTGCAGCCGAAATCAATCCCTTCTTCGCATCAGGAACATCGAGGTCGGCAATCGAAATCGTAACACCAGCTTTGGTGGCGTAAGAGAATCCCAAATCCTTCAAGGAGTTGGCGAGTTCTGCTGTACGAGCTGTTCCGTACTTCTCGTAGATTGTCGCAAGAAGATTACCGAGCTTCTTCTTATCGACAGTTGCGTTGATGAACTCTAAAGTGTCTTTTTTGTCTTGGGTGCTGACCATAGGTCCCTCTTTTTCGTCTCTCGTTTATCTTGCAGTCTGGAGAAAGGATGGCGAAGCAACTGACTTCGCCATCCCACTCGTCTAATTCACTGAAGCGATCGCTCCGCGCACTACCTGGTTGAAGATAATGCGACCTGGAGTGGTCTCAATCGTCTGACCGTTAGAGTCACGTACTTTGATCTTGGCGTGCAAATCGACGACACCGGCATCGTAGGCTGAGCGAGCATCATCCAGGTTGACGAAGCGCATTCCTGCTCCGCGACAGATTTTCGGATCGTCTGAACCTGGCTTTTCGATCGTCAGGTAGTAGATACCGAGAACCATGTCCTGGGTAGGAGTAACGGTCGGTCTGCCTGTTGCAGGCAAGAGGATGTTGTTGGAGGCGAGCATGAGCATGTGAGCTTCTGCTTGCGCTTCAACTGAAAGCGGTACGTGAACAGCCATCTGGTCACCGTCGAAGTCAGCGTTGAACGCAGAACAAACGAGCGGGTGCAGTTGAATTGCTCGACCTTCCACAAGAACCGGTTCAAAAGCTTGAATACCGAGTCTGTGCAATGTCGGTGCGCGGTTCAGCAGTACTGGGTGACCTTGAATTACTTCTTCGAGGATTTCCCAGACAACTGCGGATCCCTTTTCAATCTGCTTCTTAGCTGATTTGATGTTTTGTACGATCTGACGTTCGATCAACTTATTGATTACGAACGGCTTGAAGAGCTCGAGAGCCATTTCACGCGGCAGACCGCACTGATGCAATTTGAGCGATGGTCCAACTACGATAACGGAACGACCTGAGTAGTCGACACGCTTACCGAGAAGGTTCTGACGGAATCGTCCTTGCTTACCTTCGATAATGTTGGAGAGAGATTTCAGTGGTCTGTTGTTTGGACCAACTACAACTCTTCCTCTTCTACCGTTGTCGATCAAGGCGTCGACTGCTTCTTGCAACATACGCTTTTCGTTGCGCACGATAATTTCAGGAGCACCCATCTCGAGCAAACGCGCAAGACGGTTGTTTCTGTTGATCACACGACGATAAAGGTCGTTCAAGTCGGAGGTCGCGAAACGTCCCCCATCCAACTGCACCATCGGGCGGAGGTCAGGTGGTGTCACCGGTAGGTTATCCAACACAACCCAGGTTGGGTCAGTGTGCGAGTTAACCAGAGCTTCAACCAAACGCAATCTCTTGATGATCTTGGCGCGCTTCTGTTGCGAGCCAGTGGCCATGCCGAGTTCTTCTCTCAACTGCTTGGAGAGATCTTTCAATCCAGGCAAGTCGAGCAAACGACCGCGATCGTCCTTGTTATCTGGACGCTCGTAAGTTGGCTTGGCCAGCTCATGCAGCAATTGTTTGATTGCTTCCGCGCCGATACCGACGTCAAACTGTAGGCTTGGGTCATCCAAACTGCGCTCGTATTCTTCTTCGGAAAGAAGTTGGTACTTGTGCAATTCAGGTGCGTTGCCAGCGTTTGTGACGATGTAAGCGTTGAAGTAAACAACCTGCTCCAGATCACGCAAAGGCAAGTCGAGCAACAAACCGATGTAGCTCGGAATGCCTTTGAGGAACCAGATATGTGTCACTGAAGATGCGAGCTTAATGTGCCCCATGCGGTGACGACGAACTTTCGAGTCAGTCACTTCAACACCGCAGCGTTCGCAAGTGATACCACGGTGACGTACACGTTTGTACTTACCGCAGTAGCACTCCCAATCTTTGGATGGTCCAAAGATTCGTTCGCAGAACAGACCGTCTTTCTCTGGTTTGAGCGTACGGTAGTTAATTGTTTCGGGCTTGGTTACTTCACCATGCGACCAGCTAAGGATGCGCTCTGGGGATGCAATCCCGATTTTGATGTAGTCAAACCGATCAATACTTGTAGCCATTTAGCCTACAGACCTCCAGCAATATAGGGCGTGAGCCCCACGACATAGTTGTCTTCTGAGTTAATTTCGATTTTGGAGTTAGATGTCATCCGCGGAATCGTCGCCGGCATCGTCGTCAGCACCAAGGTCGACATCTGAGTCATCAGCCTCAGGTGCGCCACCGCCAGCACCGCCGCCGCCACCACCACCTGCTGCGAAGACATCTTCGTCAGGTTCGGAGACTGCCACCGCTGCCGATGGCACGACTGGTTGACGTGAAAGTTCAGCAAGTTCGGACTCGATGCCGATTTCGCCGAATGGGCTGCGTTTCAAACCGCGTGGTCTCGCTTCTTCCACTTCCGTCATCAAGTCGACTTCGAGCTCGCCACCTTCGCGTGTTCGCTTGGCGACAGATACGTCGAGACCGATTGATTGAAGTTCGCGAACGAGCACCTTGAACGATTCTGGGATACCAGGTCGCTTCAAGTTCTCACCCTTAACGATTGACTCGTATGCTCTCGAACGTCCGTTAACGTCGTCAGATTTGATCGTCAACATTTCCTGGAGCGAATAGGCACCACCGAACGCTTCAAGCGCCCAGCACTCCATTTCTCCCAAACGCTGTCCGCCGAACTGAGCTTTACCGCCCAGAGGCTGTTGCGTAACGAGCGAGTACGGTCCAGTCGATCGAGCGTGGATCTTGTCGTCGACAAGGTGAACCAGCTTCATCATGTAGATTTTGCCGACGGAAACTGGATTGTCGAATGGATCGCCAGTTCTGCCATCGTACAGAGTCATCTTGCCGTTGTTGCCGACCCAGTCGCTGCCGGTGATTTCCTTACCTTTGATGATTTCACCGTGAACGAGGTGGGAGGAAGCTTCCTTCGCGTACATTTCGTCGAATGGTGGCACTTCATAACGTTGGTCGGTGAGCATCGCTGCCAATCCGAGCAATGTTTCGAATGTCTGACCGACGTTCATACGGCTTGGTACACCAAGCGGGTTGAGAACGATGTCGGTCGGTGTGCCATCTGGAAGGAAAGGCATATCTTCGGTCGGCAAAATGCGAGCGACGATACCTTTGTTTCCGTGACGTCCTGCAACTTTGTCGCCAACGCTGATTTTGCGTTTTTGAGCGATGTAGACGCGAACAACTTTGTTTGCAACAGGTGGAAGTTCATCGCCCTTTTCGCGGTCGAAGACTTTGACGTCTACAACGCGTCCGCCTTCACCGTGAGGAACGCGCAGAGAGTTGTCTCTCACGTCGCGAGCTTTCTCACCGAAGATGGCTCGAAGCAATTTTTCTTCCGGAGGATGTTCAGATTCACCTTTCGGTGTGATCTTTCCAACCAGAATGTCATCTGGATAAACACGTGATCCGACTCTGACGATGCCACTTTCATCAAGGTGACGCAGAGATTCTTCAGAGACGTTTGGCACTTCTCTTGTGATTTCTTCTGGTCCGAGCTTGGTTGAACGAGCATCGATTTCCAATTTTTCAATGTGGATCGATGAGAGCACTTCGTCGAAAACGAGACGCTGACTGATCAAAATCGCGTCTTCGAAGTTGTAGCCTTCCCACGGCATGAACGCGACGAGCAGGTTTCTTCCTACTGCGAGTTCACCACTGTTGGTGGCAGCACCGTCGGCGATGATCTGACCAGGCTTGACGTAGTCGCCAACTCGAACGATTGGCTTCTGGTTCAAGCATGTGTCTTGGTTAGAGCGTTGGAATTTCGCCAGTTTGTATTTGACGAGTCTCTTGTCTTTGGTGCGAATGTGGATGGCGGCTGCCGTCACGTATTCGACCTTACCTTCGAGATCCGACACGATTACCATCCCCGAGTCTTTCGCGGATTGTTTTTCGATACCGGTTGTAACCAGCGCGCGTTCAGTTCTAATCAGAGGAACTGACTGACGTTGCATGTTCGATCCCATCAGGGCTCGGTTTGCGTCGTCGTGCTCGAGGAACGGAATCAACGCCGTTCCGACAGATACGATCTGAATCGGGCTGACGCCGACATAGTCGACTTGCTCAGGTGGAGTTTCAACGAACTCTGCCTTGTATCGCACTGGAACCAGCGCGTGTACGAAGTCGCCGTTATCGTGCACTGGCACGTCGCCTGGTGCTACGCGGTATTTGTCTTCTTCGTCTGCTGTCAGGTAGTGAACGGTTTCTGTAAGTTTGCCGTTCTCTACTCTTCTATAAGGAGTCTCAATGAATCCATACTCATTTACACGAGCGTGGGTTGCAAGCGAACCGATCAAACCTGCGTTCGGACCTTCAGGAGTTTCTACCGGACAGATACGTCCGTAGTGGCTCGGGTGAATGTCTCGAACCGCGAATCCAGCTCTTTCTCTCGACAAACCACCAGGTCCCAATGCTGACAGACGGCGTTTGTGCGTCAATTCTGCAAGCGGATTGGTCTGGTCCATAAATTGCGACAACTGCGATGATCCGAAGAATTCGCGGATGGCGGCAACCAGTGGCTTGGTGTTGAGCAGGTTCGCTGGCGTGAGTGTATCGGCATCTTGCAATGTCATACGTTCACGAACGATTCTTTCAAGACGGGTCAAACCAATTCTGAATTGGTTCTGGAGCAATTCGCCGACCGAACGGATACGGCGGTTACCCAGATGGTCGATGTCATCGACTTGACCTTCGTCATAGTGCAAGCCGATCAAGTAGTCGACTGCAGCGACGATGTCTTCACGAGAAAGTGTTCTCTGCGCTTCTGGAACGCCGAGGCTGAGTTTCTTGTTCAGTTTGTAACGACCGACTTTGCCGAGGTCGTAACGCTTGTCGTCGAAGAAACGGCTGTCGATGATGCTCTGTCCACCGGCTACAGACGGCGGGTCGCCTGGTCTGAGCTTTCTGTACACTTCGATCAGCGAGTCTTCACGAGATTTGGTCGCGTCTTTGTCGAGCGTCTTTTTGAGGAAGTCGCGGTGACGGAAGAGAGCTTCCATTTCCTGGTCGGAATAGCCAAGAGCGCGCAACAAAGTTGTCGCCGGCAATTTTCTGTTCTTGTCGATTTTGACGTAGATGACGTCGTTGACGTCAGTCTCGAACTTCAACCAGGCGCCACGGTTAGGGATAAGCGTGGCTGAGAAAGTACGTTTACCGTTTGTGTCTACTTCGCGCTTGTAGTAGATACCAGGGCTTCGGACGATCTGAGAGACGATAACGCGTTCGGCACCGTTGATGATGAACGTACCGCGGTCCGTCATCATTGGGATGTCGCCGACGTAAATTTCTTGTTCTTTGATTTCACCGATTTCGCGGTTGACCAGACGCATTTGGATGCGTAACTTCTTGGTGAAGCTTGCGTCCATGGAACGAGCATCTTCCGGCGTTTTCGGCTTGTTCGGCTCTGTGTGTTCTTCGAACGTGTAGTTCGGCAAGAAGTGTAATTCGAGCCTTCCTGTGTAGTCCTTGATTGGACTGAAAGCTCGTAACTCTTCTCCGAGTCCCTCATCAATGAACCACTTGAAAGAACTCTTTTGGATTTCGGCTAAGTCGGGTAACTCGGCGATGCGAGGACTACCGACCCCGAAGGTTCGGACGCGCTCAGATAACTCTAAAGCCATCGATTACCTCTGGTGATTGGCTGGATACTTCGGCAGTTGCAATGCGCAAATGCAGGCACAAGTGTGCAAATATACGTAGCCCTTTATTGTATTGTCAATGCAAATGTGATGAGACGTGACGGCGCATACGTGACGAGAACTTTAATAAATTCTGTCTAATCTGCGCTGAAACGCCTAGTTACCAGCTTATCTAATTACTTAAAAGCTTTTCAAAAAGGTTCGTTTTTTCTTAATGTCGCTTAGTTGTGTGTAACACTGGCTTCACGACTGATGTCAGGCGCGCTTGTCGACTATTTCCAGCGATCTTGACTGTTTTCAAAGCCTCAGAGGTCGGGAAATTCAAGAGGTGTTCCGCCAGCTATAATCGCTAACGATGTGGAGATGGAGCATCGCTGGTGTGGTGTGCGGTCTTCAAAACCGTTGCGGGGCAGACACGCGCTGTCCTGGGTGGGTTCGATTCCCACGCGTCTCCGCCACTTTCCAACTTGCTTCTGTAATTAAGCGATATCTCTTAATTGATTCGCTTGCCCTGCGATGTCCACCAAAATTGACTCTTGGCGCTTACTATTGAGAGCGATTTTGAAGCAAGGTAGCGCTTGACTTTGGGATCGATTCGATGGCGCTCGACCGCGCTTTATCAACCTTATATGAGAGAGAAAGATCAGAATGCAATTTAAAAAGAGTTTGGCGTCGGTATTCTCCGCGCTTTTGTTGACAAGCGCGTTGTCGTCGTTCTGCACCGTTCAAGCTGCAGGACCGATTTATTCGAACAACATCAAGGTGCCTTATCGCTCCTGGTTGCCACCAGTGAAGCCAAAAGAGATTCTTTTGTGTATCCATGGTCTTGGCTTCAGCAGCCTCTCCTACACTGAGTTTGGACACGTCATGGCATCACGTGGCTACGGCGTCTATGCGATTGACGTGCGTGGTTTCGGCGAGTGGATGAACAAACGCGAAAACAGAGTGGACTTCGAAGGCTGCCTCGCTGACATCGAAAACGCTTTGAAAACATTGCGTAAACACTATCCCGGCGCCAAAGTAACGATTGTTGGTGAGTCGATGGGTGGAGCGATTGCGCTTGCTGCAGCATCTCGAAATCCTCAATTGGTCGACGGAATTATTTCGTCAGTGCCTTCAAGTGACAGATACGCCAAGATGGACCAAATCCTCGTTGTGGGCTCGAAATATCTGACAAGCAAAGATAAGCCTATGAATATCGCTCCAGAAGTCGTCAAACGCGCGACTGCAAATAAAGAATTGCAGCACGAGATGGTCACTAATCCAACCAATAGAATGAAACTGACTCCGAAAGAGCTGAAGCAATTCAACGATTTCATGAAAGGTAACTACGACGCTGCCGCTTTGATTGAAAAGACACCGATTTTGATGCTTGCAGGTTTCAAAGATCAACTGGTGAAGCCGGAAGGGACTATTGAGTTGTTTAACTCGATCTCGAACGATCAGAAACTGCTTATGGTTGTTGGTGACGGCGAACACTTGTTGCTTGAAGAAAATCAGCTCACGGAACAACTTACGGATCTCGTGTTGACCTGGTTGGCGCATAAGAGAGACTGAAGACTGAGCCCACAACTGGAACTATCGTTTGGATTTATCTTGCGATTTTTCCTACAACACTCGCAAGCGCTGGGTCAATTTTGGTCCGGCGCTTTTGTCTAATGATTCTTCCTACAAAACTCGCGAGCGCTGGGTCAATTTTGGTCCGGCGCTTTTGTATGATGATTCTTCCTACGTAACTCGCAAGCGTTGGGTCAATTTTGGTCCGGCGCTTTTGTATGATGATTCTTCTTACAAAACTCGCAAGCGTTGGGTCAATTTTGGTCCGCGCTTTTGTCTGATGATTCTTCCTACAACACTCGCAAACGCCGGATCAATTTTGGTTCGGCGCTTTCTCTAATTACAAAAGAGTTGACTGGTATCGAGTTTGACACCGCTCATGATCCTGTTGTTCGACAGGTACGTACTTGCTGAAATGCTGATACCAAGCCGCTGCATTATCAATTGGTCCCAGGAAGCACTGTCCCTCTAATTAAGGGAAATTGCGACTTCGACTTGTTGATCATATTTCTGGTTATGCACTTCGGATGGTGCCTTCAATGTTCGCTGGATGATCCTGTAGCGGATAACGGTGGCTCGACTGGAGCCGTCAGATGATAGGGCAGTCGAAGACTTCCCGTGCATCACGCCTGGTGTCACTTGATTGTCGGAACGGATGCTCGGATGCGATTAACCCCGAGATCTTTGATTCTTCAGTAGATCACTTAGCTAGTTTGTCGAGTTGCAACTTCTTGATCTTGGCGCTGATGTCGTTGAGCTTTTCTTCCAGCTCTTTCTTGTTTTCGGGAGTTAGATGCTCGTCATTGTTGATGTGTTCTTTGCGATAGTCGCGCTTCAATCTTGCAACGTCCGATAAATCACTGCGCAATTTTTTCGCTTCTTTTTCGGTCAGTTGATGCTGTTTTTGTGCCAGGTTGATGTCCTGCATCAGCTTGTCCTGGCGCATTTGAATCGTCCAGTGTTTATCTGCTGCTTGTGCCGAAGTTGCAAATGACATCGCCCCGCCGATGGTGGCTGCCACCAAAAGTGATGCGACCAAAAAATTTTTCTGAGAAAACATTATCTGCCTCGATGAAAATGGGTCTGTTTATAGAATAGCGCGGGGCGCGGCTTTTCGCTCTTGCTTGTGTCGAACAGTGTCAGATTTTATCTGTTGCCAATAGACACTTTTTATGTCGAATCGGAAATTGGGCCTTGCCTTTAGCCGATGAAATTTCCATAATAAGAGTTAGTCAATATGTCGATAACTCGATAACTAGAAAGTCGGTCCGATGTGAATTCTCAGAGAGGTGCTCTCGTTTGGTTAGATCAGTTTGCTGGCTACCTCGAGATGGAGCGCAACTATTCGTCCAACACTATCCGCGCTTACGTCAACGATCTGAAACAGCTCATAACAAACGAAGCTGAGGCAACAAAAGATGTTCTCGATTTCACGCCAGAGTCGAAAACAGAAGAAGCATTGAACGAAGCGGCGGTAGAAAATAGCGAAGCAGCTCCGCCTTCTGCTGATGAAAAGCAAAGTTCAGCCTGGATGGAAGTAGATGGGCTTCGTGCCTATATCCGTCAAATTCAGGAGAGCTACAGCCGTCCAACAGTCGCGCGCAAGATTTCTGCAATTCGCAGCTTCTATAGATATCTGCGCCGCGAGCAGTTGATCGATGATGATCCTTCTAAACTGGTTCGTGGACCTAAGTTATCCCGTCGTTTGCCAGCTTGTTTGGATCGCGAAGAAGTAACTCGCTTGCTTCTTGCTCCAGACGATTCTTCGCTGGGTATTCGCGACCGCGCATTGATGGAAGTTCTCTATGCATCCGGTATGCGGGTCAGCGAGCTTTGCGGATTGCGCATTCAGGATTACAATCCAGCCGCGAAGGAAATGCGTGTACTTGGTAAAGGCGGACGCGAACGTGTTGTGTTGTTGAACGACAGTGCACATTCGTGGCTCGAACGTTACCTTGCTGATCACTGGTCCAAGCTCGCCGGTGGAAGACAGCCTCAGCCAGACAATCCGCTTTTCGTAAGCCGTCAGGCAACGAGATTGTCATCCCGCTCGGTGCATAGAATCGTGCTCAAGTACGCACGTCTAGCCGGGATCAACAAGCCGATCACACCGCACACATTGCGTCACACGTTTGCAACTCATCTTCTCGAAGGTGGTGCCGACCTGCGCGTAGTGCAAGACCTGCTTGGTCACACAACGATCAGCACAACGCAGATCTATACGCATGTCAGTCTCGACAGATTGCGTAGAATCTACATGACGAGCCATCCTCGCGCGTAGTATCTAATCGGTGCAGTTGCTCCGTTAAGAATCGAATGTGACCGGTGTTTTATCATCGGTCACATTTTTACTTGGACTTAAAAAAGATCTGACACCAGCCACACGGCATACGAGCAGCCGACCCGGGCACCCGTGGTGGCTGACTGATATAATGTGCCTCGTGAAAATGTCGTCGCTTTGCCTTGAAGCAACTGCCTGTCGGATTTTTTCTAACCAGAACAGCCCAGGGGGCAATTGACGACGCGAAGAACCACTGTTAGACGGAAAAAGCCGAACGCCACACTTGGTGTAGTCGGCAAAGTCATTCGCTGGGGTTTTGTCATCCTTTGTGTGGTCGTCGCAGTTGGCTTTGGTTACGTTGGTGCCAAAGTATGGAAGCAGTTGCACGATATTCCGGACGTTAGCATCGTTGAGCGATACGAGCCAATTGAAGCGATTCAATTATTCGACCGCAACGACCATATGATCTGTACAGTTGAAGGTGATGAGGATCGACGAGTCGTTCCGTTGAACCAAATTTCTTTGCAGATGCAGCAGGCGATGCTGGCTGCGGAAGACCACCATTTTTACGAGCATCACGGCGTCAACGTAATGTCGGTCGTTCGCGCCAGTCTCAAGAACGCGCAAGCTGGACATGTCGTTGAAGGTGGTTCAACCATCACTCAACAGCTCGTGAAAAACCTCTTCTTCACTGATGCTCAGCGCACTATGGACAGAAAAGTCAAGGAAGCGTTGGTTGCTTATGAGTTAGAACACCGTTACTCGAAAGAAAAAATCCTTGAGATGTATCTCAACCAGGTTTATTTCGGAAGCAATGCTTACGGTATCGAACGCGCTGCATCGCGATATTTCGATCGCAAAGCAGCTGAGTTGACTGTCGCACAAGCAAGTTTCCTTGCGGGTCTCGTAAAGGCACCATCTGAGTTGGGAACCATAGCTAATCGAAAAGCTGCTATCTCCCGACAGCATGAAATTCTGGACAAGATGGTCGAATATGGCTACATCACAGAGACTCAAGCATCCAACGCGAAAAAGCAAAAGCTTGTATTCAAGAAAGGTGCTAATCCACTGCAGAAGTATCCATACTACGTCAGCTATGTCCTTGAGCAACTGCGCGACCGTTTCAGCCAGGCTGAGATGCGCCGACAGGGATTGCGTGTTTATACGAATCTTGATCCGCAAGCGCAAGAGATAGCAGAAAAAACTCTTGCTGCCGACATCGCGAAGGCGCCAAAGGGCGTGACTCAGGCGGCTCTCGTCTCAGTCGCTGTGCCGGATGGTGCTGTGGTCTCAATGGTTGGTGGTGTCGGCGATTACTGGAAGCACCAGTTCAACCGTGCTACAAATCCGCACACAGCGGGCTCATCTTTCAAGCCTTTCGTTTATCTAACCGCGCTGCTGAAGGGCGTTCTGACGCCGGATAGCATCATCGAAGACACGCCTTTAGTAATTCATCAGCCTTATGGATTGCCGGACTACGCGCCAAAAAACTTCGATCACAAGTTCATGGGACGCATCCCTTTACGCAAAGCCCTGGCGTTTTCGCGTAACGTGTGTTCGGTTCGCATCGCACAACTAGTGGGCATCGACAGTGTCGTAGAAACTGCTCGAGAAGCCGGAGTTACAACGAAGCTCGAACCAAATCTTTCATTGGCATTAGGCAGTTCTGCGGTCACTCCGCTCGATATGGCGGGAGCTTACGCAACATTCGCGCGCATGGGAGTGGCGATCAAACCCCAGGTCTTGCGCCGCATCGAGAACAATCGTGGACAAGTAATCGAAGTTTTCCAAGCAAGTGTAGACAAAGTATTTCCAGTTGAACCAGTCGCGCGTCTCGTGAACATGATGCAAGACGTAGTCAAATTCGGAACTGGAACTGGAGCGAAACTAGACGATCGCCCTGTAGCTGGAAAGACCGGTACAGCCGACGCTGCAAAGGACATTTGGTTTGTTGGTTTCACACCGGATTTGGTGACTGCACTCTGGGGTGGGAACGACGAAAACCTTCCTATCAAAGGAAACCATGTCACCGGCGGTGATGTCATGGCAAAAATTTGGAAGCACTACAATCAAGCCTATTACACCGCGCATCCTGCCCCTGCTGGATCCTTCGTAGCACCATCAGCGCCAACGGAAGAAGAACAGAAGCGTGAGCAGAAAGCGGCGGCTAAATTGAACCAAAAAGTGGTTAAGACCGACACTGCGATCGCAGCACCTCCTAGCCCAACACCAAGTGCTGACGTCGTACCTGCAGTTCAAACGCCTGTAGAAGTCAATAAGGTGGAAGCACCAACACAAAATTCCGCACCACCCGAAGCTCCGAAGGTAGCCGCCCCCGAACCGACCACTGCACCTCCTGTAGCACCTGAACGTAACGCCACTCCTGCAGCAACTCCATCATTAGCGCCAAGCACAACCCCGGCTCCAACGCCCACCCCATCAGCTTCGCCAACCCCGTAAAACTTCTGCTAAAAATCTAAGCGATATCGCTTTATTGTTTTGGCGTCTCGCCGCGAGCTGACACATTCTCTTGACAATGATTGCTTCCGCAGCCCGATCTCAACGATTGCGCTTGAACAATAAAGAGATATCGCTTAGTTTCCGGCACCCCGCTGGCAGGGGCGTTTAAGACATTGAGTATAATTGGGTTTCGGAACTTCTCGCCCCCGGCGAAGTCATCCGGTTTGTATTCTCTTTGGCCAGCAATTTCCTATTGACAAGTTGTTGGATTTTTAGGTATCGAATGAGTTTTCAACCAAAAGCATCCCGGGCAGTTCAATTATGGATAGCTGTCGTAGTTGGAGTACTCGCTGTTCTTTTCTTTGAAATGCAAGGCAGCCGTCACATGAATACCTATAATTTCGTCGTCACGACCGATTCAGATGACATCGGTGCTGAAGTAATTGTTGACAAGCAGAAAATTGGTGCCGTCTCGAAAAGCACTGCTGACGGACCTGGTGGCGGCGTGTTTATGGGATATCTTCCGCGCGGTAAACATACGGTCGAAGTACATAAGGAAGGTTATAAACCTTACACCAGAGAGTTTGACATGCTCCAGGAACAGTATCTGGGCGTGGACTTGCAGGCTCAGAGCAATTAAACTTATCAGGCGAATTGCAACGCAAATGCAACTCGAGTAACAACGCAGACTGCAGGCAAATGCAGTTGCGCACCGAGCAGGAGAATTGCTTTGCCTGAATCTAAGTGGTTCGGATTACTGGGGATAGCGTGCATTCTCGCCACCGCCTACGCGATGTCGAATAATCGCAAGGCGATCAACTATCGATTAGTTGTTTCGGGCTTAGTTATTCAGCTAGTGATGGCGATTTTCGTTTTGAAAGTCGAACTCGGGCAGCAGGTTTTTCGCTCTATCGGTGAAGGCATCACGGCCTTGTTGCATTACTCCGATGCAGGCGCCGGCTTTGTTTTTGGACCGCTCGTCGAAAATCCAGACGAAATGATGAAGTTGTTTGGGCCAAAAGCGGCTTTCATTTTCGCGTTTCGGGTCGTACCGACAATTATCTTTGTATCCAGCCTGGTTTCCATCTCTTACTACTTAGGGCTGATGCAGCGCGTTGTCCAGGTAGTGGCGCGGGTAGTGGCATTCCTGATGGGAGCAAGTGGTTCAGAAGCGCTTTCAAATGCTGCCAGCGTCTTTGTGGGACAGGTCGAGGCGCAACTCTTGATTCGTCCATACGTTGCAACGATGACGATGTCCGAACTGCTTGCATCCATGACCGGGTCGATGGCTTGCGTCGCCGGAGGCGTGCTTGCGGTCTACATCGGCATCGGAATCAAAGCATCTTATCTTCTCACTGCAAGCATTATGGCTGCGCCTGGTGGACTTGTTATCGCCAAGATCGTCTGGCCCGAAACCGAGCAGTCGATGACTAAAGGCAAAGTGCAAATCGAAGTTAAACGAACCAACGCCAACATCATTGATGCCGCCGCCCACGGTGCCTCTGATGGACTGCGTATTGGATTGAATGTAGTCGCCATGCTAATTGCATTCATGGCACTGATTGCAATGGGTGACGGACTGTTTGGCATAGTCGGTTTTCAGATGCACAGAATGGGTGTGCCAGATTTCCTCGGTCTTAGTCTGGAACACCTCAAAATGATGGACATTCTCGGTGTACTGTTCTCTCCAGTTGCGTTTGTTATGGGCGTACCCTGGACTGATGCCCACATCGTGGGACGTCTGATGGGTGAAAAAATGGTGATCAACGAATTTGTTGCGTACACTGAATTATCATCAATGATCAAAGGCTTATCAGAAACGCATATCTCGCAGCACGCTGAGACGATTGCGACCTTTGCACTATGCGGGTTCGCGAACCTCAGCTCCATTGCTATTCAGGTCGGAGGGATTGGTGAGATCGCACCATCAAGACGTGGTGACCTTGCAAGATTGGGTGTCAAAGCGTTGATTTGCGGAACAATGGCCAGTTATCTGTCGGCTACCCTGGCGGGTCTTCTTGTGTAAACTGACCCATGCAGCAGCTCTGCAGACGTTGTCTTGCAAAACCGTTGGTCGATAGAACCATCGCGAGGAATTATTTTCGAACTCTCAGATAACTTAGTCCAAAACAATCAGAACCACAGCACGCAATCAACATCATCGCGAAAACATAGTTCCACAGCACGCAATCAAAATCATCGCGAAAACATAGTCCCACAGTAAGCAATCAAGATCATCGCGAAAACATAGTCCCACAGCACGCAATCAAAATCATCGTGAAAACATAGTTCCACAGCACGCAATCAAAATCATCGCGAAAACATAAATCCACAGCACGCAATCAAGATCATCGTGAAAACATAGTCCCACAGTAAAAGGTTAGTCGAGGAAAAATAGGTGTCGGAAGCGCAGGAAACAGTACCCAGCGGATACAGTAGACCCGAGAAAAAATCGCCAATTCCAGGCGTCATGGCAAAAGTCGTTTGGTTGCTTGTCAGCTTACTTGGCGCATTTTCTTTAGGCACCATTGCCTTCACCCGCGGTGAAGCCGTTAACGCAGTCTGGCTAGTAACCGCTGCTGTTTCGATTTTTGCAATTGGCTACAGGTTCTATAGCAAATTTATTGCAGAAAAAGTATTCGAGCTAAACGATTACGTGACGACTCCAGCGCAAAAAGTTGATGACGGTAAAGACTTCGTGCCCACGCACAAGTGGGTGCTGTTTGGTCATCACTTCGCTGCAATAGCCGGAGCTGGTCCGCTCGTTGGACCGATTCTCGCTGCGCAATTTGGCTTCCTTCCCGGTACATTGTGGATCATCATCGGTGTTGTGCTTGCTGGAGCTGTGCAGGATTTCGTTGTTCTGTGCTGTTCAATGCGCCGGAACGGACAATCCTTAGGCAAGATGGCTAAAGAGGAAATCAGTCCTCTCGCAGGAATGGTAGCTTTGATTGCGATCCTGCTGATCATGATGATACTGATGGCGGTGCTCGCTGTTGTCATCGTTAACGCACTTAAATCGAGTCCGTGGGGTGCTTTCACTCTGCTTATGACCGTGCCCATCGCCATCCTGGTGGGCATTTACATGCGCTACATCCGCCCTCACAAAGTGGTGGAAGGTTCACTGATTGGTGTCGTCCTCACAATTCTTGCTGTCATCGCTGGAAAATATGTAGCCGCAGATCCAACACTCGCAAAAATTTTCACCCTCGATGGCGTCCAGCTCTCATTTGCGATTATGATTTATGGATTCATCGCATCGGTTCTTCCCGTCTGGGTTCTCCTCGCTCCTCGAGATTACCTTTCAGCCTTCCTCAAGATTGGCATCATTGGACTCTTAGCGATAGGGATTCTGTTCCTTCGCCCCGATTTACAGATGCCACCACTGACCATTTTCACAAACGGACAGGGTCCATTATTTACGGGATCTATTTTTCCGTTTTGTTTCATCACCATCGCCTGTGGCGCCGTCTCTGGCTTCCATGCTCTGGTATCATCCGGCACTACACCGAAAATGATCTGGCGCGAAACACATGCACGCCCGATTGGATACGCTGCGATGTTGTGTGAAGCAACGGTCGCCATCATGGCAGTGATTTCAGCCTGTGTGATCAGTCCTGGAACTTACTTTGCTATCAATAGCCCAAAAGGTGTTGTCGGCGCCGATCCCGTCGCGGCTGTAGCTGCGATCACTTCGTGGGGATACCCGGTCACCGTAGTGGAGATGCTGAAACTATCCGCAGCAGTCGGCGAAACCACGTTGATGGGTCGAACTGGCGGCGGACCGACTCTCGCTGTCGGCATGGCGCACATTTTTGCGCATGCTGTCGAATCCACTGGACTTGGCACGCTCGACCTCTCTTTCTGGTATCACTTCGCCATCATGTTTGAAGCGCTGTTTATTCTGACTTGTCTGGATGCCGGCACTCGCGTTGGACGATTCTTATTGCAGGATTTTCTGGGATTGGCATGGAAGAGGCTGGGCGAGACGAGTTGGTATCCCGCCGTAATTCTTAGTTCTGCCATTGTCGTTGGAGGATGGGGATATTTCCTCTACCAGGGTGTAATTGATCCACTCGGCGGCATCAACAGCCTCTGGCCACTATTCGGCATCTCCAATCAGCTACTAGCAGTGGTGGCACTATGTGTGGCTACGACAGTAATTGTGAGAATGAACAAACGCAAATATATGTTTGTCACGGTCACACCTCTTCTGTGGTTGCTCTGTGTGACTTTGACTGCTGGCTATTTAAAGATTTTCGATAGTTCACCGAAGCTTGGATTCCTGGCCCATGCTCACATGCTGGAACAGAAATTGGCTGGCGGACTTTTGCCCGCTGCCGAAATGAAAACAACTCCCGTGTTGATTTTCAATGATTATCTTGATGCCGTCCTTGGTGGCATCTTCATCGCTCTGGTGCTTGTAATCGTAATCGAATCTATTCGTGTCTGGCTCGATCCCAAATCCGTATTGCCCCGTCCCGAGCCAGTTGACGGTCCCGCTCGCGCCGAAGCTGGAAGTGCGCCACAGGGTCGTGAATTTGGCGGTTTCGATGGACCAATGAAATGCTGTTGATCTAACATAGAGAGATACGATGCCGTTGGGGCAAACTCGACTTGCAAAAGATCATCAGTGTCTTGTATCGGTTGTAGATATTGAATGGAAGAAAAAGATTTCGACTATGCTCTGAAAGCCGAACTCGAACCAGGCGAGCAAATCGTCTGGCGCGCTCGCCCCAATACGGACGCGATGCGCGGTTCAATTCTTTCTGTTACCGTTCTCTGGCTCTGCGGCTTGTTTATGATGGGCGCGGGATTGATGCGAAACGCCGCCGACGACTCTCAAGTTCTGCCAGGCATGATCGGGCTGCTCTTACTTGTTGCTATCGCTGGCATATTGGAGATGATCATCATCCCCAAGCGCTCCGGTCGAACGATGTACATTCTGACTAACATGCGTATCTTTTCGCTTTGCGTGACCAGGCGCCTGGTTCATCAAGAAGACGCCGATTACCAGCACAAAGAAATTGTTCGCGTCACCCGAAGCTCGGTCGCTTCTTTCTATGCCTCGAACATTCCCGCTCAATTGATGTTTGTCATTCTCGCCTGGGACATCATCGGGTCGCTCATGCGTTCCTTTGATACGTTCATAACTGTCGGTTTCGCGTTGACGTTACTTGGATGGATGCAACCGTGGCTGCAAGATATGCGTATGCCTCTGCCGAAATTTCGCGATGCTCAACGCACGTTTTACAACATCGGCGATATGTTTGTGTTCCTCGAATCGTTCAGTCTGTCCGAAATTGCCGAGTTTATCTATCGCAAAGGGCGCGGACAAACATTCAACGCTTTTGTCATCTCCAAATCCCGCGGCTGTATTAGAATGAAAGCAATTCCGGAGATCGAAACGGTCAAGTCAGCTCTTGCGGAATTGCCGAAGTCGTAGCAACTAATTTCGCCGCATGGTTGCATCTTCGGAAAAGGATTGAGATCAGAGAGGTCGCGCGTGGTTGCTGATGTAGCGCAAATGCTGCCGGACATTCCGACACTGGTTCGGATTTCCAAAGCGATCGCTATGCTTGATGCGATTCTTTCTCCTGAATGGGAGTATCGATATTATTCTTTCAATTCATTCTGGAATAAAGACGATCCCAGCGAAATGATGGCATCGATGCGCGACGGTAGTGGCGACCACTACTACATCTGGTTCACGCGCGAAGGCTGTGCCATTAAGGGATTCGCTCATGAGGCATTGTTGAATCCAGTCAACAATGGCGGCACACATTACCCGGAAATTTTCGCTGGGTTTCCTCCAGAACTATCTTATTTTTTGAAAGAAGCTGCGTTTTCAATCGACTACACGACGTTCGCTTATTGGCGACGACACAAAGATTTTGAATGGCATTCCGGGAAAATTTCGTATCCGGCTAATGCTGGTAAAGATCCAGACGGTTCGCGTGATCTGCTTCGAATTCTGGATGGACGTCCATCGACATACGTTCAATACGCGCACGAGTATTTTGAAAAAGACATCGACGAAGCAGACGTAAAACATATTTACCAGCTAAAGCCTTTGACGCCGGATCTTCTTTTCCGCTTGCAATGCGACCGTAAAATCGCTCAACTTGCCGAAGAGGTGAAAGAGATTGGCTACATTCGCGGCACATAATTTCGGCGTGCTGGACATGATTCATCAATAAATCGGGTATCTCAAGGTTGAACGCCCGTCGCTCCAGCGAGGAATTTAACTCTCCAATGTTTAACAGCAAGATTCCGGCAAGAACTGCAGATCGGATAACCGATAATCGCGAGATC
The DNA here is from genome assembly GCA_036702965.1 of Drouetiella sp. Classification (GTDB taxonomy): domain Bacteria; phylum Cyanobacteriota; class Vampirovibrionia; order Obscuribacterales; family Obscuribacteraceae; genus PALSA-1081. The sequence continues at coordinate 39,835 of DATNPZ010000001.1, read as the reverse complement.
CGCGCAAGAACTTCAAATCATATAACGCGTGATAGCGAGATCCTCGCAAGAACTTCAAATCATATATCGGGTAATCGCGAGTTCCTCGCAAGAACTGCACATCTCATAACCAATAAACACAAGACTTCCTTAGTATCCGAAAGTTCAATGAAGAGAATCCGCAGGATCGCGTTGCGAGTGTTGGCGACGCTAACACTTTTATCCACTGGCTCTGTTGCATTCGCACAATCACCTGATGTTATTGCCAAAGTAAATGAGGATTTGAATCAGGGGCGCCAACTCATTGGACAAAACCGAGCAAAAGAAGCGATCAAATATTTCCGCTCCGCAAATGAACTCGCCCCGCATGAAGCGCTCATCCTCTGTAATTTAGGCTTCGCTCTCGAGCGAGACGGGCAGTACGACGAAGCTTTGAAGGATTTGACGGAGTCGATAAAAATCAACTCGAACATTCCGATTGCGTGGGTTAATCTTGCGGGCTTGTATCAATCGACTGGCAATTTGCCCAAAGCAATCGAAACGTATGAGGAATACTTGCGAAAATTTCCAACGGACAAAAATGCTGCGGATGCTCGGGGCATTCTCGACATAATCAAACAGACGAACAAACAAAATGCGGCTAACAATGCCACTCCCGACTCGCCAGATTATTTTTTATCGGTACGGAAGTACGGTCCGGAGAAGTGGAGGCTCGATCAGTTTCCGCTCAAAGTTTTCGTATCGCACGGTGATCCAACTCACGGCTATCAAGAGAATTTCTACGCGCCAATGTGCAGTGCATTCACTGAGTGGCAGCAAAAAACCAATAATGCGGTGTCGTTTGTCTTCGTTGATTCTCCAGCCGCTGCAGACATCTCCGTGCGTTGGACTAATGATCTGACGCAGATTGCAACTAGTGGTGAAGCTGGCGATTGTCGCACAAAACTTTTGGGACCAGATATTCGCCACGCCGATATCACAATGCTTCTGATTTCACCAAGCGACTCGATTCCGCTCGGACCAGCTCTCGTCCATTGGGTTGGATTACACGAAATTGGTCATGCACTCGGAATCGCCGGGCATAGCGTAAACCCGCACGACATCATGTATTCAACTATGAGCTACGACTATGATCGGCACAGTCTTTCGTCGAGAGATCTTGCAACGATGCATCGAGTTTATGAGCGATAAATTTCAACGCTAAAAATTCTCCGCTAAATTCAGCACACTGGTGTTACGACTTTGTAGAAGTCGCAGTGCGAAATTTAAACAGAGAATTATAGCTAGGAATAAAGCAAGAAAATGCTAGATTCGGATTCTAGAGTCGGCCTAATACGCTGCGCAAGCCGCCTGTTAAGCCGCCTCCGTAACCGTAGTTGCCGTATCCGTACGAGTTACCCAACAGTCCACCGCCGCCATAACCGTAATTGTTATAGCCTCCATTTTGCATCATTAGCGCGTTAAGCAGTCCACGTCTTCTTCTTTTGTGTCGATGGTGGCGTCCGCACATCATCCCGTTGTTGAACATACCGTTGTTCATACCGAGTAGTCCGCTGTTCATTCCGAGCAGTCCACCATTACCGATTCCACCTCCAAGCGCACTAGCTGCAAACGGTGCAACTGTTGCTACCGGCGCTGCTGCTGCGTATGGATTCATCATGCCTGGGTTTGCAAAGGAAGTCATGCCATGTGCGGCGCTTCCAAGAAATTGACCGCCGTTCGAAATCGGGCTCATCATGCCCATTGATGAAGCACCCAGCATATGATGATTTCTGCTGTATGCCGCACTCGGTACAAAAAGCACAAGAAGTGCTGCCGCCGGTAAAAGCGCCTTCCAATTCATTTCTTCCTTCCTTTGACACGCGTCGTTGTTGATTGGTGCTATTCAGGCGTACCCGCCTCGCGAGAGGTGGATAGCTTCAGTAAACACTTACAACCGTGGATCTTGCGTGAAGCGCTTTGTTAGAAATTTGTGTGATAGCGAGCGAGCATTACCACCAGTTCGGTGCGATTTTACCGACCAGCATGCAGGCGACAACGAAGAGTTCAAGCACAACTGTGAGGATGACGGAGAATATGGTGCCGAGCGTAAGCAAGACAGGACCATAGGTTTCAGCCTTTTCTTTATAGAGTGCTCTTGCAACTAACTCTGCTGGTGTACCAAGTGTGTAGCAGATATTTGCCATCACCAGGTAAGCAACTCCGCTCATCACTGTGACAAGAAGAGGCAATTCTATAACGAAGGTTAAGATGAGAATGGACGGTAAACCAACCAGAGCTAAGACCAAGTTGTACAGCGGTCTTCGCCACTCCCACCATGCTAAGAGCGACCAGATTGTTCTCTGTTCTGGTGGCACTTCGATCACTTTGGAAAGAATTTTGGAACCACCTGTGGTGCGCGCGCTTTTTTCAAAAGTGTGGATGATCGATTGTAGTTGTTCAGGTGTTGCTCGTTCTAAAACTTTGAAGAATTCATCAACAGGCAATTCTCGTAAGAGTTTGTCTGCATCAGGGATTTCTACAGGCTGTGCCTCGCCTGGATTGTTGTTGTTATGGGTTTTTTGAGTTCGAGAATCAGTGGTTGCAGAATCTGAATCAATAGAACGCGGTGCAAAAACGTCCACGGCTGCATGTTTGAAATTTGCATCTGCAGAAGCTGCAGGAACAGCATCCTCAAAAACTGCCGGAGCAGCATCTTCAAAGGCTACAGGAGCAGCATCCTTAAAAGGCACAGGAGCAGCATCCTCGAACGCTGCAGAAGCAGCATGCTCAGAAGCTGCAAGAGCAGCATCCTCAAACGCTGCAGAAGCAGCATGCTCAGAAGCTGTAGAAGCAGTATCGCCAGAAGCTGTGTCGTCAGAGGCAGCATCCGTGACGACTAGCCGAATCTTGCTCGTGCCGATAACCTCGTCTACGTTGACGTGTTTGTCGTTAGCCATATGGTCCCTCAATCTTTTCTAGCATAGCGGATTGCCGGTTAACTGAGCGTAAAAATCGCAGGCTTAAATCTCAACAAAAGACGAGCATTTTTCGCCTAGCGATCAGCGTTTTTACAAGATGCCAAAGATGGACGCTTATGATTTCGAAAATGGGAAATAGCCGTGGTGCAAATCACGTTGGAGCGGTCATGATCAAACAGATTCTGGCAATCATATTTATCTACGTATGCACTGCGATTGCGTGGGCAATACTTGGCGCCACTGTGCTTAACCGCACGTATTCATCTGATAACGCTAATAGTGAACGCGTAAATCAATTGTGGGGAATGCCTCAGAATCAAGGCGCTCCCAGCTTCTACTACGAGACCAAGAAACAGGTAAAACAAACGTCTATCAAAGACAACAAAACGGTGACGGAGATAGTCACAGAAACCGAACGCCACGATGTTCCAATCGACAAGAGCGATATCAATGCCGCGATAAATTTGGATTACAGAAAGAAAGGATTGCTCTGGTACTCCACATACAAAGTACGTTTTGGTGGCAACTATCAAGTCACCAATCCAACATCGCAAAAGTTGACGATGAAGGTGGACTTTCCTTTGCCGGCCAATCAAGCAATCTACGACAACTTTCGCATGACGCTCGGCGATAAAACTATTAAAAACGTATCTCCAAATAGCAATTCACTTTCGCAAACCTTCGAGCTCAATCCCAATCAGATAGAGCCAGTCAGCGTGGGATACGATTCGCAGGGATTAACGTCGTGGAAATATAATTTTGGAACGAGTGTAAATCAAGTCAAGAATTTTTCCTTGAAGTTGGCGACTGACTTCGATGCTATCGATTTCCCAGACGGCAGCATGTCGCCTTCTGAGAAACAGAAGACTTCGACCGGGTGGAATTTGACCTGGAGCTACAAAAATTTGATTACAGGCTACGACATCGGTCTCAAAATGCCTGAGAAATTGAATCCCGGACCTTGGGTAAGTAAAGTTACGTTCTTCGCACCGGTATCGTTGTTCTTGTTTTTCTTCATTCTCTTTGTGTTTACGACAATCAAGGGAATCAAAGTACATCCAATGAACTACTTCTTCATTGGTGCCGCATTTTTCAGCTTCCACCTGCTGCTGGCATATCTTGTAGACCATATTTCGGTGGATCATGCATTTATCGTCAGTTCGATCGTATCGGTATTCCTGGTGGTGTCATACATGCGGCTGGTTGTCTCCAACAAGTTCGCATTTGTCGAGGTCGGTCTGTCGCAATTCATTTACCTTGTACTGTTCTCGTATACATTCTTTTTCGAGCAATACACGGGATTGGTTGTCACGATCATGTGCATCATGACTCTGTTTGTATTGATGCAGTTCACTGGACGCATCGACTGGACAGATGCATTTCGCCGAGCAACACTTAAAAACACCACGCCTGAAAAGGCTGGCACGTAAGCCGCTTCAGTTCTGGTAGTATAAGTTTGACTTGCTGATTCATTGCTAAAAGCGTCGCGCCTTTACGCAGAATTGAGACAACATGGCAAAAATACTGCTGATTGAAGATGATGATGAGCTTGCTGGGACCGTATCCAAATGGTTAAAGTTGGAGCGGCATTCCGTCGACGTCTGCAATGACGGCAACGACGGATTGGCGTTTGCTTTGAACGCGCTCTACGAGATCCTCGTCGTCGATGTTCAGTTGCCTGGTATGGAAGGCTTCGAGATCGTGCGGAGAGTGCGTGAAAGCGGGAGCAAGGTGCCTGTGATTATGCTGACCGGCAAATCGGCTATTGACGATAAAGAAACTGGATTCGAATCTGGTGCCGACGACTATCTGACCAAACCGTTCAGTGTTCGAGAGTTAGTAGCGCGCATAAAGGCTCTCTTACGGCGTCCCAACTCTTTCGATACGGATTACACAGTCGGGCATCTTTCAATCAGCTCGAGCTCGCATAAGATTTTGAAAAATGGTGCCGAGATCAATTTGCTTCCGATCGACCATGCAGTTCTCGAGTTTATGATGCGACATCCAAATGAAGTTTTCTCCGCTGACACACTTATTTCAAGAGTCTGGCCGACGGATAAATTTCCTTCGACTGATGCAGTGCGTTCGTCGATTAAGCGAATCCGAAGTGCCATCGACCTGGATGGGCAGGATTCGTTGATTGAAACCATCAGTAAAGTCGGTTATCGACTCAACAAATAGTCTTGTTTTCTTGTTGGTTGAAAGGCTCCTATAAGTTAATCCTGAAATTCAACGGGACTGTTGATTGCAAGATAACGGAGTATTTCAGCTTTCATCTTTGGGGATTTCAAACCAGAATGAACTTCCTGCTCCCGGTTCGCTGACCACTCCGATACGGCCGTTATGTGCTTCGACGATTGTTTTGCAAATGGCTAACCCAAGTCCAGTGCCTTGTTTTTCCACACGGTCTGCTGGATTTACTTGTTTGAAACGTTCAAAAATTCCAGATTGTTGATCTCGAGGAATACCGCGTCCTCGATCCGCGATAGTCACTCTTAAGCAATCCTGCTTTTCTTCTTCGGTAATCAAAATTTCGGAACCGTTCGGTGAAAATTTCAGCGCGTTGCCTAAAAGATTGATGGTCACCTGCACAAGCCTGTCAGTATCTCCAATTAATTCGAAATTGGTTTCAGGCATTTTGATAGTAATCTGCTTTGAGTTGCTCAAATCTAAAACTGCTTCCACGGCTTTGGTTATGATTTCTTTTGTACTCGTCACATCGATTTCTAACTTGATGTGACCTGATTCCATCTTTTCGATCTCGAGAAGCTGGTTGATCAGAGATAGGGAGTATTTCAAGTTCCTGTGGGCTCTGTCCATGTAAATCTGAACCTGGTCATCGAGAGAGAAGTGCCCAGATGTTACTAACTCAATTGCTGCCAGCACCGAATTTAGTGGCGTGCGTAAATCGTGACTGATCATGGAAACGAATTCCTGTTTCATCCGCTCCAATTCTTTTTGTTCTGATATGTCCGTCACAACGCAGTAGAGTGAATTCTGCGCTTCAGACCATGTAGCGGACCACGCTGTTTCGCATAAAGATTTGTCTACTTTGATGATGCGAGCCTCGAAACGCGCTTCTGTCTTGTTTCGCATTGCGCTCTGCAAAGTGGATCTGATCTCAGCCTTGTCTTCATCGGGCAGCAATTCCAAAAAACGGTTGCCCAACAACTGGGCGGGAGAGATTCCCCAAACTTTGTTTGATGCGTCATTGATGTCTGTGATCTTCAAATCTTTGTCCAGCGAGCAAATGACCTGAGATGCATTGTCTAGAATTGCTCGTTCTTTCTGACGTAATATCTGCAAATCCTGATACATCTGATGGTAAATTTCGTCTATCTGTGCCAGCTCGTCTTTGCCTGAAACGTGCTCGACGGGCGGCTTGCCTGCGGCGAGTGAGGTCGTGTTTTTCATCAGAGTGCGAAGATGTTTTCTTGTGCTCACGTTAAAGTAGGCTGTCGTGCATATCGCTAAAATGACGCTCGCCACAAGGGACAACTCGATCGCTTGCTTCAGTTCGCGGTCGTACTTCTCGAAATCTTCCTGGCTTTGATTCTGTACAATTATTTGTTTTCCAGACAGTTCCTCCGCGATTGCAAACATTCGATTGAAATCGCGATTTACTGTTGCCACCATTTTCGCGGCGAGTATAGGATCTGATTCCACATCCGTTGTCTGCTTGACGGTAAATTCATCGTCTAGCTCGTGTCCAAGCCGCTCTAGCTCATTCCAATTCTGCTTCTCCGTCTCTTCTGTTGCTGCTAACGTCGAGATGATGGAGATTTCGTTACTGGCGCGTGCAGCTAATTGACGTTCTTGCAACGTCATCGCTTTCTCTGTAATCATTCGTCGCATCGCCATAGATGCGGCGCGCCGCACGAATATCGCCATCAGCGAGGTGATGTGGCTACTCAATTCCCGTGCGTGTGCGGATTTTGTGCGGGCTTCCTGCACATTCGCGATCAAGTTGAGCAAAATTCCGACGAGCACGAGTTGCGAAACAACTGGTATCGCTACCAGTATCAGAACCTTTTTCGTCAGACCAAGCGCCATCGGATATAGTCTCAAAAAGCGAAGGAAATGCTAGCAAAACACTAGCATTTCTTCGCTTCATCATAAATCCGTTGGGACTCTAAAACAGGGCTGCGATTTCTCCTATTCCAGCAATTGTTGAGGGACTGGTAAGTGAGGACACGATACCGGACACAGGTGATGACTGGCTGTCATTTGATGAGTTATCGCCGCCTCCGAAGATGCTTGAAAGTGGAGAGTCTCCACCGCCGCCTAAGCCAGGCAGACCGGAGAGCGGTGATGAATCGCCGCCGCCGAGTCCAGGCAAGCTAGGAAGTTGCAAACCGCCGTCGCCAAGTCCAGGCAAGCTAGGAAGTTGCAGGCCGCCGTCACCCAATCCTGGTAATCCAGAAAGCGGGGAGTCACCGCCATTTTGCCCGAACAGACCTTGAAGTGGCGAATCACCACCGTTTTGTCCGAACAAACCCTGGAGTGGCGAGTCGCCACCGTTTTGTCCGAACATATTTTGCAACGGCATGTCGCCGCTTCCTTGTCCGAACATATTTTGCAACGGCATGTCGCCACTATTTTGTCCGAACATGTTTTGCAATGGCATGTCGCCGCTTCCTTGTCCGAACAATCCTTGCATTGGCGCGTCGCCGTAGTTTTGTCCGAGCATGTCTTGAAGCGATGGTTCAGCACTGCTTTGTCCGTACATTCCCTGGAGTTGTGAGTCGCCGTTGTTTTGACCGAACAGTCCTTCGAGTGGTGAGTCGCCACCGTTCTGTCCAAACAGTCCAGAGAGCGGTGAGTCGCCACCGTTCTGTCCGAACAGTCCGGACAAAGGTGAGCTACCGTCGCCCATTCCAGGCAACGATGGTAATGCAGGAAGTTCTGGTAATTGAAGTGATGGTGATGCAAGTGAGTCACCACCGGTGATGCCGTTGCTGAAACCATTGTTATTGGCCAAGTCACCGCCCATTTGTGGGAATTGCTCGCCACGGAAGTGTCCGCCGCCGCCATGATGTGAATGATGGTGCTCTGGACCATGTTGTTGTCCATACAGGTCGTTCATCGTTCCGAAGTCCAACATGCCACCACTCGCGGATCCTGATGAGCCGCATGATTCGGCTTGAGTGCTGGGATATTCTCTCAAAAGAGCAACAACGTCGAATTCTGCTTTCGGGCTAGTAAGTTGATCGGGGCGTGTGGATGTTGCGTCACAACCGGCGCGTCCACGAAAGGTAGAAGTCATAAACAGCTCCTTTTCGATTGTTAGTAACGAAGTCCAACGGGCTTCGAGTTCTACGATAAGAAAAAATGTGTCGAAACTATGTCGAAGGAAAAATATTTTTGTCTTGTACGAAAAATTTCTTCTATCTCGATTGCGCGAGTTCAACCTATAGTGATTGCGTTGATTCAGTCCCTATCACGACGAAGGACCGCAAGGATTGCGCGAGGTCCGTGGTTTGAGTTGCTACAACGTGCCTGAAACACTTCTGAAACTTTCCTCTATTAGGATGTTTTTGGGTTCTGGGATAGACCTCCTCCGCAGAACTTCCGTGGGCGCGTCTCAGCTCATTGGTACGTTCGATCACTGAAAAGGGCAGCCCGCCGCAGGCTGCCCTTTTCTACAGTTTAGGAATTAGAATTGGTCTGCGCAGAATCTTTATAAGATCGCATTGTAGGATTCAGGTAAAGCGATATCGCTTAATTTCAAACGGTGTGCGGTTTTCTTGAGCGCTTATCCCAAATTATTGGAAGCAAGCATCCAGTACCCGATGCATTCGATTCGGGCTGAATAAGACAAGCTCCCACAGCGCAGCGCTGTATCCGTCTAGAACTGCAACCCCGATCTTTTCGTCAAGGCGACGGACTGTTTCCATCACGTCTAACATCGATACAGCAGTTGCGCCGCGATCGATGGCTGCCGCCGTGGAGTGCAATCTTGCGATTGCCACGAGCATTGCAAGATGATGGAAACCAGCAACCACGCTCAACTGCGCGAAGCCTCCACCAAAATACCATTTGCCAAAAATTCTTGAATAAATGAATCGCGTTAAGAGATCATCGACCGCAACGTCGTCTGTCCAAGGAAATTTCGCGAGACTTTCAAATGTGTAGGACTTCTTCCCATATTTGAAAACGGGCGGCTTTAGCATCAATTCAGCAGCGAATTTCATGCCGTTGAAGTGAACATCTTTGTTTTTGAGCTTTGGATCAGAGGGGAGGTAGAGAGCGTACAATCCAGCCAAAAATGCTTTGTCCATTTTGTTAGGCACTGTATCTGGTGCGGTCTTGGGTGGCGCCAGATCTTTGAACAGCACTTCTGATGCCGCAAACATGCGGTCTTTTATGTTTGACTTTTCTACAAATGCTTCCAGCATCTTATCTTCGAGATCAAGATAAGCGTTCCATGTAAGTGGTTTATCCGTCGCGAGTTTGATCTGATCCCAAATGATGTTGCCTTCGTCGTATACAGTTTCGTAGACGTGCAATTTCTCTTTCAGCGTGTCTAGCTGCTCGGTCAACGGGGTGCCGATATTGCCGAGTACTGCGTTGCTGCGGAAACTTACCGTCAAATAAATTCCGGATGGTGTTCGGTTAAACGAGTAAGGGAACAGACCGCAAATTAGTGGCTTGACTTCCGGACCGTACTTGCCGTGTATGTGGCACAGCTTGTTTATAAGGAAAGGACAGTGTCCATCGACTGTGGATTTGATTGCATGCGTGTAATTTGTGTTGGCACGCTCTTTGTCGCTGAGTTTTCGGTATTGTTTGCTCCAGTCGAACTGGGGCAAATCTTTACTGAAATCGATTGCGGAGACGCGGTCGTAATCCTCATCGGTCATCGGAACAGCCACGCCGTAGCAACATCTGCCACAACCTGAGCAACTGTAGTTGATTCCCTCAGGGATGTGTAACGGATGTCCTTCGACGTCGATTGTTTGATGCTTTGCGGAGAGGCTCATTTTATTTCCACTTGAAGTGTTTGAATAATATCAAATTAAGTGACTGAGCGCATCAATGAAGGCAAGCACTTTGAGGCTATTTGAAATTTTTGTTTGAATTGGATTACGTCGATTTTTGTCACCATATTTAGTGTCATGTCGAGATTTTAATTTCGACATTTTTCTACGAGATTTTGCCTGTATTTTTCTTGTTGTTAACGTTATCGTTTCAGGCTGCACATCCGCGAGGACAGCGCCCACGGCGCGACGTGTGGTGCGCGCCTGGAGTGGGGCGTGGGGGCTGGCGAGTCCAGTCCGTGGTCCGATTGCTAGCACCACATGCGGTGTGCCGCTGAAAAAAATTGCTTGACGAGTTGCGTGAAATGCGTTAGCTTAGAAAAAGCAGGGTAGAGCAGAGGACGTGCTCGCCGGTCTCATAAGCCGGAGATCATGGGTTCGAATCCCATCCTTGCGACCATTGCGGATTTGGCATATTGGTTGTGCTCCAGTCTTCCAAACTGGCTAAAAGAGTTCGATTCTCTTATTCCGCTCCATCAAAAACATTCAAAATAGGGTACAGAACCGTGTTTACCGCGACACTGCAATCAGGCAATATTCGCCGCCGAAATAATAATCGGCAGTCGAATAGAGGCGCCCGCATGCATGCAGTTTCAGGTAAAGGAGTACACGGTCATGACGTATCCAGTCGCATTAGAACAACATCGAACAACACCACCAGCGCCACCGTGTAACGTTGTTGTTCCTTTGGGGATGCATGTTACCGAGGTTGGCGAGGAAGTTTTGCAAACTTCTTGGGGTGAGTTCGATTCTCACCGTCTCCAAATTTTTCGAACACAAGTTCCGCGCGGCTTGATTGAGAATCGCAGCCTGAGCCGATTCGATCGATGCCGCAAAACGCCTTCGTGCCTCAATCGGTACAGGAAGAATCTTGTAAATTCTCATTTGTCAGTTCGACTCTGACCGAAGGCTGTGACCTCATAACTTAGCGGCAGAGTACGCGCCTTTTAAGCGTTGATACGTTGGTTCGAATCCAACTGAGGTCATGTTTTCGCCTTGTAGTTCAGTGGACAGAGCAACTCGCTTCTAACGAGGAAGTCCTTGGTTCGAATCCAAGCAGGGCGTGTCCCCCATTAGCTCAGAGGACAGAGCACGATGTTACGAGCGTCGGTTGTCGCAAGTTCGAATCTTGCATGGGGGTCCAATTGTCTCAGGTGGCGCGAAAACGGCGCCACCACGAGCCAATCGATTCAGATCAGAACTTCCGTTGGCGCAATTGGTAGCGCAAGTTCCTTACAAGAACGAGGTTGAACGTTCGAGTCGTTCACGGAAGATATTGCACAGTAGCTCAAAGGTTGAGCAGTCCGCCGTTAACGGATTGGTTGTGGGTTCGAGTCCTACCTGTGCAGCCATATGGAGGGGGTCCAGTCCCGATAGATAGGTAACAGAACGTTCCGAACACAAAGGTTACACTTTTTCCCTTTTCAAGGGAGGTCCAGTCCCGATAGATAGGTAGCAGAACGTTCCGAACACAAAGGTTACACTTTTTGCTTTTCGAGGGAGATCCAGTGCCGATAGATAGGTAGCAGAACGTTCCGAACACAAAGGTTACACTTTTCCCCTTCACCTGGACGGTATGCGAATTGGAAAGCAGCTTGTCTTGAAAACAGGTGCCCGCAAGGGTTGCAGGTTCGAGTCCATGCACCGTCCGCCATGCACGAATAGCACAACGGTTGTGCAATTGCTTGATAAGCGAGAGGTTCTAGGTTCGAATCCTGGTTCGTGCAGAGTTTTCAGAGCAGTAAAATGATGACGCATTTAGATGTCCGATGTCGGAGGTAGGCTCAGTGACTCAAGATGTTGTCCCGGATAACACAGCAATTCGTACAGCATTGTGGCGCGCGCTGCATGTGGAGTGCGATGAGCCGCCGCACGTCTTGAATGATTTGGTTGGGTTGAAAATCGCCGATCCACCCGATGATTGGCGTGAGCGTCCAGACATGCATCTAGAGGGCACCAAGCCGTTCCGTGCATCTATCGTGGCGCGTGCGCGTTTCATGGATGACCTTGTAGTCGAACAGAATTCCCGAGGCGTTCATCAATATGTAATCCTCGGTGCTGGTTTGGACACCTTCGCGTTACGCAATCTAAGTTTGGCCAAAACCCTGAAGGTGTACGAGGTCGATCAGCCCGCCACTCAGGCTTGGAAGAAGACCCGTTTGAAATTAAGCGATATCGCTTTACCTGAGTCCCTTCATTTCGTACCTGTCGATTTCGAAGCCGGTGACGATTGGTGGAAATTAGTGTCAGAGCAGGGATTTGATGCCTCGCAGCCTGCAGTTGTGACATCCACTGGCGTTAGCATGTATCTGACTAAGGAAGCGAATGCCGCCACGCTGGCGCAGGTCTCGAAGTTAGCGCCCGGTTCTTCGTTTGCGATGACTTTCTCAATGCCTTTCAATCGAGTTGAACCCTGGTTGCAGCCTATCCTCGAGAGAGCGGCAAAAGGCGCTGCTGCTAGCGGCACTCCATTTATAAGCTTTTACGAGCCTGAGGAAATCATCCAGGAGGCTTTAAAAGCTGGATTCAAGGAGGCACGTCACATCTCCGCTGCGGCATTGACTGAAAAATATTTTGCGGACCGAACCGACGGCCTGAGACCGCCTCTAAATGCCGAGGAAATCCTTCTAGCGACGACCTGAAAGCCCGCAGAGCCGACCCGCTTAGTCGTTGGACTTTAAGCGATATCTCTTAATTCTGTGGACTAATCCCAGTGAGGGGTCCTGAAAACGCATCGAATTCTCGTTCGGAATATAATCGATGGAAAAGGGAGGATTTTCGATGCAATTTTTACTTCTGGCTGACATCGCTCCGGACCCAACTCCTGGCGAATCACTTCCGGCAATTGTTGGTGGGGTTTGTTTGTCGCTTGCAATGGTCTTTTTCGGACTTTGGATGACAAACAAAATGAAGATGAAAAAGGCGGCAGATGCTGCTAGTCAAGGTAATCCTCAAGAACTGAAAGAAAGCATCGCGTCGCGCGGCTAAAAAATGATTTCGATTGGGTCTCGGCAATTCGAGGGTGCAATTGAATTTGCCGTCTGTTTTGCCGTGCTCGCTTTGAGCGCGGCAACGCTGGCTATTTGCGCTCCAATTGCTCTGTCCATTGCTACGGTCTTCCTGTTTGCAGGTCCGCACAATTGGATCGAGGCGCGTTACTTCTTGTCTCGTCTGCCGGCGCGATTTGGCAAATACAAACCGTTTTTCGCCTGGTCATTTGCCGGAATCGCATTTCTCATGGCGTCATACATCGGCATTATGTGCTGGCTGCACGGCAATTTCGCTGATGGAATCATCCGCCAATCATCGTACACATCTTATGTAATGGCAGTATGGAATGCTTGTTTTATTCTCTGGGTAGTGCGATTAGTTCAATTATCCGGAAAGTGGCAAGATGGCGTCGATACTGGCTTGGCGTTACCACTCGGATTTTTAGCGATAGCATTTGCTTGCTCTTTTCCGGCTTGGTTCAGCCTGACTTTGATTTACCTCCATCCGTTTATCGGTTGCTGGATTCTGGACAGAGAAATGGCTCGCTCCAAGCCAAACTGGAGATTCGCATATCATCTGTGTTTGGCGTCGATTCCATTTTTCCTGACGGCGATTTTTTTCTGCCTTAACGGTACAGAAAATTCCAGCACTGTTGATGTTGTGACCAGACAGATCCGGAACTACGCTGGAGCGATGGTCCTACCTGCCGTACCATCGCGCATGTTAGTCGGGTTGCATACGTTCCTAGAAATCGTCCACTATGGAATTTGGCTCGTCGCTATTCCACTTGTAAGTGCCGGATGGAAGATGTACCGGCCGATATCGATTCCGCTCGCACACCGCGCCGATAAGTTGAGGCATTTGGTGCCTGCAATCTTTGCCACATCTACGTTTGCGGTGATTGTATTGTGGTTCTGCTTTTCGTTTAATTACGCCCTGACAAGAGATGTATACTTCACCTTGGCGATGATTCATGTGCTCGCCGAAATACCGTTTCTCTTGAAGACTCTCTCTTAAGAACAATGATCAACTGGACATCGCTGTATCTCTGGACCGCAGTCGGATACAGCCTGTCAGTGTTGATTGAGACACCGATTTTAGTGTTTTGTTTGTCTGAGAGGCACTCGCTCAAGGAAAAATTGTTTGCGGGATTTTGGCTGACTGCTTGTTCCTATCCGATTGTGATTTGGGTGCTGCCGTTTTTTATTTCTCCTGTATCGCACAGAGTTCCGTATTTATTAGTTGCAGAAACTTTTGCTCCGCTCAGCGAATGCATCTTATTCTGGCTAGCGTTTGGTACGCGCGAAGAATTCGGAACACGCAGCTTCTACCGCGATATGCTCGCTGTAGTTCTTGCAAATTTGGGTTCGTTCATTACCGGTGAAATTTTGAACGCACTGAAAATCTTGTAGCAAGTTTGTTTACGAAAGCCTTGATCAAAGGCGCATATTTTCTCTCATCGCATTCACTCGCGTAAAAACTTTGTCCGCAGCCTCGCTTCGTCCGTCTCGGCGTAGATGGTCTGCATATGCGGTTAGGCACCTGATCAGCATCGGATGTTCAGGGTTGATTTTTTCGTACTCGCGGATAGCCTCGGTGAAGTAACGCTCGGCATCCGCCAGCGATTTTTTTCGTTGCTTGGATATGGCTAAGTTTAGCAAAATTTGCGCTTTGTGTTCTTTATCGAGTTGCGGAAGTTTCTCGAGGAATGAAAGCGCGCGCAGGTAGCACTCTTCGCTTTGCTCATGTTTACCTGTTTTTGCGTAAGTTTCGCCAAGCGAGTATAAGCTTACGACCAAATGCTCTGGTTCAACGTTTGCATATTCTTCGAATAACTTGACGGCTTGTTCACCCCACCGTTCGCCCTCTGCGTACTGTAATAACAGTCTGCATGTTATCCCTAAATAAAGCATGGATTTGGCTTTTGAAATCCGCCACAGTTGCGAGTCTGCGTCACTTAAGATTTTGACTGATTCGAGCAGATATTCTTTGATCTGAGGCGAGACAGCACGTTGCAATTTGTACCTTGCCATCGCTTCCAACCCGATTGCATACTCGCGACTTCGGCTGCCGATCTCCTCTTTAGCAACTTCGAGAGACTTAGCGAGCATATCTCGTCCTGCGCTCCAGCCGCCAACCTCCACTTGAATGCATCCCAAATTGTTTAGTACCACGAAGTATTCTTCGGGCGATAACGTCCTTTGCTGCGCTTCCGATTCACAAACTTTTTGCAGCAGTCTTAGCGACTCTTGCGGATCTTTCGCCTGTTGTTCGAACGCGCGATGTAGTAAACGCTTCAGCTCATCCCGCCTGTTGTGTCGTTCTCTGTCGTCCATAGCAGTCAGAACGCCTCACGCAAGGAGTTAACTTTTTGTTCGCTCTGTTTTTTCTTTCCACCGATAGTACTGCTCCATTCGACTTGGTTTAGCAGTAATTTCGTAATGGTTCTTTGTCGGATTCAAATCTGGATCCAAAGCAACGCGGCGATCGAAAACGAAGCATTCTCCATTCCAGTGAGCGCCGCCCACTTCTTCGAAGTATTTGAGGATGCCGCCGTCTAGCTGGTAAACATGGGGAATGTTATTTTCCTGCATGAAGAGAGCTGCTTTTTCGCAGCGAATTCCGCCGGTGCAAAATGAGACGATTGTTTTATCCTGAAAATCTTGCTTGGTATCACCAGCAGTGCTATGAAATGCATCTGGGAATTCACTGAATTTTTCAATTCCAAACTGGATCGAGTTTGCAAATGTCCCGATTTTTACTTCGAAATCGTTTCGGGTATCCAGTAATACGAGCTCTCGCCCATCGTCATCGTGTCCCTGGTCTAACCATTTTTTTAGCGTTGATGGTTCTACGGCTGGTGCGCGATCGTCAGAAGGCTTTACGATCGTCTGATGCTTCATCGTAATAATTTCGTTTTTCAACCGCACCACAATGCGCTTGTGTGGTTGGCTATCCGAGACACTTTCTTTAATAATGATGTCGTTGAAACGACCTTCGAAAATTTTATCGTTACGGATAAAGGCGATGAAAGAATCAATTGCTTTACGCTCGCCAGCGACGAAAAAGTTCACTCCTTCTGGCGAAAACAAGATGCTACCCATCACGCCAAGCTCCTGACAGCGAGCCTTGACCGGCGGTCTGAGCGAATTTGGGTCCGGGATACTGACGAATTTGTAGGCGGCTAAATTGACGATTTCCATAATAAATCAGCTTACCATCACGAGAGTGCTTGTTTAACCCAATCGAAGAAAGTCCAATCCATACGCTCGTATCCTTCATTGAGCCACCACTTTTCATGCTCTTTCTCGGATGGCACGCAGACTTCAGCGCTACTGAAACTCCGCAAGAGAAACGTCAAGACGGTAATCGAGACCATGGACCAGGCGATAACTGAGTTTAAAAATCATTCTGCTTGGCTGCTTTGAACGGAACCTTTCTAAAGTCCGTGCGAATTAAGAGACTCTGCAAGAATGTCCTTTCTTGTAGCGTGCGGATTTTCCGCGAAAAATTTAAACCAGCAGTGATAATGATTACATATCTCGTCTATCTGAGCTTGTGATAACTCAGACGCTGAGCCGGTCTGGTTTTTCAGTAGCTGCAAATTGCCATCAGAAACGAGTTCTTGCTCAGTAAATCGATCTGGATAAAGGGTTAACGCGACTATGGGAATTTTGAATATTGTTATTTGAGCGTCCGTTCTCTTAGATTTAAAACGACGCTCCGTATCCAATAGAGCCCAAGTTCCATGCAAATCTAACGGGGTTGAATCGGTGCGTTTCACGCTAAGAACCGCCTCTATGCAATTTGCATCAAACTGAGGATCGCCGGAAGACTCAAACACCGATAAATTCTCAGCTAAACAAAAAGGTTTCACAATCCCGCGAACGGTCGTGTAGCGGCTGGGGCGTCTCGATGTTACCAGCGTTGACTGAACAGCCTTGAAAAATTCAATAGGTTCCGCCTCTGAGCACCGAAACAACCAGCACCGCTTGCGTTTCTGGCAACCATTACCCCTTGAGAATAGGCGACGGTTGTAAAAGAGAGTGCCATCGATGCCAGAGCGATTGCTATGCGCAACTTTGGAAAGAGGTACATAAATGCACTTGCAGAGATTTAACTTGGGCAGTTCGACCGAACTCCAAGCGTTACTTAGTGATTACTTGATAAAGCTCTGAGAGCTGAAACTCTCGGGACGACAGGATTTGAACCTGCGACCTATTGCTCCCAAAGCAACCGCGCTACCAAGCTGCGCCACGTCCCGGCTTACAAATATAACACACGTCGGACGTTAGGGAACGAATTGTGGCGCGTCATTTACGACATCAACCGTGTCTTTGTCCACGTAGCCTGTTTTTCCGCTCGGTAATTGAACTTTATACTTTCCGTTTTTCAAGCCTGTCAGGACCACGACCTTCTCGCCTTTCGTTGCTGAGCCAATCGCGTTGTGGTTTTCATCGCGGATGGTGCGGTTGCGATTCAAAGTTCCGGTCGTCAAGCCCTTGTGCATAGGTTCTGTTGTGTCTTTGGGCTTGCTTGATTTCCCTGATTCAGAAGATTTTTCGGGTTTCGACGCAGTCTTGATCGGCGTCGACTCCTTGGTTTCTTTTGATTTTTCTTTAGACGTATCTGTCTTTGTCGCAGTTACTGTCTCAGATTTAGTTGCCTTACTATCCTTGGATTTGCTAGAACTTGCGCTTGAAGACTGCTTATTCGAAGCTGTGGCAGTTGCGGAAGATTTAGTGTCCTTCGTTGTATTCGCGGCTGTGGTGGAAGGTTTCGTCTCTTTCGCGGTAGTCGTGATTGTTGATTTGTTGTTGTTAGCAGTTGTCGGTTTGCTATTAGAAACGGCTGACGCTGCGCTTTCTGGCTTAGTCGCAGACGCGTTCTTGTTGCCGTCATTTATGTTTGCAGCCGTCTTCTTGTCTATCGCTGACATCGCGATGAATCCTTCAGTGCCACCGCTGCGGACCTTATACCAGCTTCCTTTCTTGCCAATGATTTCTACTTTGTTTCCTGATTTCAGATGGCTCAAGGTGCGATATCCGTCACTTGGTCCTTTGCGCAAGTTGATGTTGCCATCGACAGTCTTCTCTAAAGAAGGGCTGAAGAGTTGATCTACAGGATATCTGCCGCTCTTGTTTTTGTTTTCGACGATTTGAACTTTGTTTGGATCAGTAGTAACACCAGCCTGTTCAACTGGTTTTTGCTCAACAGGTTTTTCTGCGGTTTTCGGTGGCTGTTCTTTTATCGCAGGCTTTGCAGGCTCTTCTTTGCCAGGTTTTATCGCTGTTTGCGGTTGCGGCTTCGTGCTATTGATGATGCGATCTTCTATAGAGATATCGTTTTTTTGCTCGACTTTACTTGATGGTTTTTTCTCGACGATTGTGGCTTGATGATGCATCAAAGCCGGATCAGTCGTAGCCACTTGAATCGAGGAATTTTGCTGTCCCGTGGATTGTCCACTCGAATTTGTTGCCACTGTATTCGGTGGCGTCTTGACCGGCTTGGAAGCGACGACAGCTTCATTTGTATTTTTGATGTTGCTTACGATGACATGAGCGTCGTCATTGTTGCTGCTCTTTTGCATCTCAACTCGATAACTCGCGCCATTCGAAGCATTCAGGAGGCGGCTGACTGTCGGCGTTCGTTTTTGTTTGGCCGCTGCTTCGGTTTGTCCAATGACGAAGTTTGGATTATCGATTTTGATTTGAGCCGACTTCAGGAATTGAAGTGCTTTTGAAGAAAGAGAATCACTGTACTTATCGATATCGGCAGGGTTTTGCATGCATCGTGCCACCGTATACAGTGCACCGAACGCCCCTTTGCCAGCGTTCTGTTTCGATGTATACCGTCCATCACTCCAGGTCAGGTATTGTTTTACACGCTCTTCTTCGCCGCGTCCAATGCTGATCTGTTGCGGTTTGAACAATCCCTGCGCGACACCGACCGAGAACAAATTGAGATCAACGATGATGTCTTTGTGGTTCGGCGCGAAGGCTGCAGTGCCTTCTCCAACGATGGAAGGAATTGCTTTTCCAGTTTCATCGACAAGATCATCCGGCAACAAAGCAAACACTTTTACTTCTGGTTTGTGGGCGCTCTGTCCGGCTGAGTGTCCAACGAGTACGAGATTGTTTCGCGCATGATCGTTCAAAATCTGAGCGCTGTCGAACACTTCGAAATCCGGTAAAGAAGTCACTTTTACGTTATTGTTCGCACTCATAACAATGAAATCGGATGCTTGTAGAAGCGTATCGATTTCAACAACGCGAATTCCGCGCGGCAAATCGAATGTGTGTACTTCAAATGAGTCTGATGCGAGGATTTCCTGTAATTTTTTGATCAACTCAGGCGAAGGCGCTTTGCCGTTTGCCAGTAAAAATTCTTTGACGGAGTTGTCGAATTCTGTTTTAAGCTGCTTCGCGTGTTCTGGATTTTTGGGACCGGCAAGGAAATTTTTCGCAACACGAGTCAACGTTTTTGACGGATCCGTTAGCGAAGGAACGACAGCCGAAGCCACTCCCCAAAAAGTTAATGCGGTTGCGACCACGCCCAATCCAGCCCAAACTGTCATGGGCACGGGTTTACGCTTGAATTTGTATCCGCAAGAGTCGCAAACTCTAGCCGCGACGGAATTTCTTTCGGTACATTCTGGACACCGCATAGTATTGTGGTCTCTGCTTTGTCGGGCCCACTGCCACGACCGAGTCGGTCATCCGGGTGGCTACTTACATCTCGGTAGTAGTCTACTAGATATAATAGCCTGTCATAAAGAATTGCCTATTTCTTCAGAATTCTAGGAGCTTTCCGTTGCAAAACTTGCTTACCGAAAATCAAGCTAGACAGGAACTGGTTGAGGTTTCCAGACTTTGCTATCAACGGGGCTACATTTGCGGAACGGAGGGAAATTTCAGCATCAGACTGGCTGATAATCTGGTTCTTACGACGCCAGCGGGCACTTGTAAGGGCCGGTTGTGCGCTGAGGATTTGGTCCTCACTGATCTTAATGGTAACTCACTTTCAGAAAAGAAGCCTTCAACAGAGCTGAAGATGCACCTGGTTGCCTATCAGACGCGTTCTGATGTCTACGCAGTCGTTCACGCACATCCGACAGTGGCAGTCGGATTCACCGTCGCCGGAGTAAGTTTAGCGCAATGTGTTCTTCCTGAGGTCGTCTGTACGCTCGGTCATATTCCTACTGCACCATATGCGACACCAAGTACATCTGAAATTCCTGACAGTATTCGTGATTTTGTCGCTAAATATGACGCCATTATGTTGGATCATCATGGTGCCTTAACATTGGGTAAAGACATCTTCGATGCTTACTACAAGCTGGAAACGGTAGAGCATTTTGCTCAAACAATGTTGGTCGCACATCAACTTGGAGGACCAAAGCCTCTCTACAAATCCCAGGTGCAAAAGCTGTTGAACATCTGCAGTGTTTATGGATTGAACAAACCAGCAAACTCGGAACAATTGGTGACCGCGGGCTTCTGCCAACCGGATGTGGAGAATTAGCCGTGGCTGAAGAGAAGAAAGAAGTTTTGCATCCCGAGGAAGCAATCACTTCGTTGCTTTTGATTCGACATGGACACACCGATGCGACAGAAGCTGGATTGCTGTACACCGACCCTGCCGCGAGGCTCACTTCTAAAGGCGAGGAGCAGGCGCGGGCTGTGGCAAAATGGATTCCCAAACACAGCCCACACGTTCTTGTAGCGAACACAGCCAAGCGTGTGCAAGCCACTGCTGACATCATATCTGATACCATCTCAATCAAGCCGACAATCTGTGAAGGATTCGATGAATGGCGAGTCGGACAGTGGGAAGGGCGCACTTACTTGGATATTAAGAAGAACGATCCGGAGATTTACGCTGCCTGGTCCGAAGATCCAATAACTCATCGTCCGCCGGGTGGGGAATCGATCGAAGACTTATGTGAGCGTATCAAATGCAGCTTGTTCGATTTGATCAAAGCCAATGAAGGGAAGACGGTGGCTTTTGTGACGCATGCCGGGATTATCCGAGCAATCTTAGTGAACGCACTGGGAATGTCTGTGCACAATTTTTGGAGACTTTCAGTACCAACAGGGTCTGTATCGCGAGTAGATTACAGCGCGACATTCGCGACTGTGCACTTCGTCTCTTTCCGCCCTGATTTGTAAATCAACGCTCTGGTTGTGGAAAGCTCTGATTTTTGATTTTGACTGTTCTGGTTTGTAAATCAACGCTCTAGTTTTAAAAAGTTCTGGTTTTAAATCAACGCGCTGGTTGTGGAAAGCTCTGATTTATATTTCAACGCTCTGGTTGTGAAAAGTCCTAATATGTAATTCAACGCTTTGGTTGTGCTTAGTTCGGGTTCGGTTGCCGAGCTGCTTTTCGCTGATCGCGCAAGACTTCCACCAGTTTGATTCGTTGCTCTGGTGTGAGGAGTTTGCGAACTTTGATGTTCAATTTAAGTCGGTCCAGCGCGATCGCTCCTTGCAGATCGTTGATCTTGCTCTGCGTAGCTAGGATTTTCTTCTCGTCTAAATTTGGTTGGAGTGAGAGCATCTTGAGATTGTTCAGTAACTGAATCATTTCATGTGAACGAGCAACGTTCGATTCGTCAGTTTGAGCTGCCATGTCTGTTATCTGCGCGTGCTGTGTTGCGTCGATTCCTGCTTGTACATAAACGGCAAGGGGATCGTTGTCTTCTGCGTGCACTGTATTCGGTGTCAACACAATCGAACATGCAAGCATTGCAATCGTAAAAAGAATTCGTTGTAACATCAATTTCGCGCTCTATTACCTTTTGCGGATAATAGCACGACTTCTTATTTACCAGCGCCGCTCGCGATGTCGACACCGCCGGGACCATCAACTGTTCGACGCAAATCCAAATCGAAAACCACTTTGTCGCCGTTAAATGGAGTTGGCAAGTCGGGAATTTCAAATTTAGTGACCATATCGACGGCTTTTACAGCGCTCTCTCTAAATTTCGTTTCAGCCTTCTGATCGCGCTTGATGTCGGGCGCTGGTTGAAAATCGATGAGCTGGCAGCCAACTTCTCGATCTTTTGTAACAACCATACGGACTGTGGCTGTTCCGGGACACACTTCCGCATACTGCCACCGGCAATAGACAGCGTTCGCAACTCGCTTATACCAATCGTCCCAAGTAAGCTTTTCTTGAGCCTGACTGCGTAGCTGCGGCAGCAAGAGAGTCGTCGCGTAAAGTGGTTTTTGATCCGGAACCAGAATTTTTGTGAATTGGGGAGTAGGAAGAATACCTTGCGATGCCACCAATGGTGATGGCGCTCCACCGGTGTGCCATATTCCACTAAGCGTTTCTTTATTCACGCCTGTAATCGTTTTTGAAATTTCATAACCAGGTGTCCAGGTGACAACACCGGCGCTTCGAGAGGTGACCGTGACTTCGAATCCAGGCTTGTAAGACGTTACTCCACTGCGCGTTACCATTGGTGGATCATATGCAGTTGGTGGCATTACATCCGTGATTTTGTGCACTTGATACTTTGGAATGTATGCTGCAAGACCTGTTCCAACACCATTCCCTACAAGTGGCGCCGACCATCCGAAGCTAGTATCTTGAGTGACGGATGTTACGTTGAATCCGGGGGCCCATGTAGTTACGCCTTTTTGATTGTATGTCGCGCTGGTTGAACTAGATGGTGGCACGGATGCAGTGCTTCGACTTTCGCTCGACGGCGTAACTTCGTATCCCGGAGCGACCCACGTTCTCGAGTTGCTGCGCGTCATAGTGTAAGTGGAGACTGGTGGTATCACACCATGTTGAGGGTGGTTGTATGTGGTGTTTGCTGGCGTCGCGTTTTGTGGAATAGGAGCTAATGATCCACTTGAAGTACCGCCGGAGAACTGCGTCACTTGCCCTGGAATGAACACACTTCCGGCTCTGGGAGCGAGCGGAACACCGTGGTCGCTTGCCGGTTTCGTCAACCGAAGTGATGATCGCATTTGCGCATCATCCTTGATACCACCTTGCAAGGGCGCTTTGTGTGATTGTGCAGCTCCGCCGTTCAAAACTGGCTGTGCTGCTCCCGATTTCAGCGCATCGACTTTCGCGCCACCTGTAAGCTGCGTGGAAGAAGTCCCCGCATTCAACTGCGTGGAAGAAGTCCCAGCATTGAGCTGTGTGGAAGAAGTCCCAGCATTGAGCTGTGTGGAAGAAGTCCCCGCTTTCAACTGCGTGGAAGAAGTCCCCGCATTTAGCTGCGTAGAAGAAGTCCCCGCATTTAGCTGCGTGGAATAAGTCCCCGCATTTAACTGTGTAGAAGAAGTCCCTGCATTCAACTGCGTGGAAGAAGTACTCGCATTCAACTGTGTGGAGCCGTTCGATTCTGCGGCGAGCGCAGGTGCAGAGACACCGATACTAAGTGACAAGCTGAAAATTTGAAAAGCGGAACCAAGCAAGCGTCGAGGACGCACACCGAAGGAATTCATTGGGTTCACAAGTTGCTAAGTGGAGTTGAATCTAATGTACCACCGCTTCGGTGCGCTGAAACTGGGGTGAGTAGCCCTGAAGGGGCGTAGAGAGAGTGTTGAGAAGGCTTGTGGTTGTCATGTGGTCCGTAATGATTACTTATGGTTTGCAATCGCCGCGCCTGAGACTTTCAGCAAATTAAGAGATATCCCTTAGTTTTTGGGACCCAGTGCAGACCCTGGATGCGCAACGTTTACGAGTTCTGGGTGCTCACTTCATATCGATGGTGAAAAAGCAAAACGAATTGGCGTGTGAAACACCAATCCGTTTTTGCTTTTATTGCGTCAGCAACGATTTAGTATTCGCCCTTGCGAACAGCTTTGCGCTCTTCGTGGCGTGCTTTGTGCTCGTCACGACGTGCATTCTCTTCGTGTCTTTCTGCTGCACCAGCGTTTCCGTGGGCAGCCGCGCGCTCTGCCTTGATCTCTTGGCCTTCTGCACGTCTTTCATTCTTAGCTGCAGTGTCAGCATCGTTAGCGAATGCTGGACCTGCTGTCATAGCCAAGGCGAGAAATCCGAGTGCGAATGCATTTTTCATTTGGTTTAATCCTATACCAGGGTTCAAAATTATATCTGCAGTCGAACAGCCGGTCGGAAAAGTTCCGTCGGTTTTTCAATTTCGAGATAATTCTTAGAAAGTAGGTGGTTGACTACTTCCGTCTCCAGATAGTTGCCAATGAGAATATAAGCTGGTATTTGCGCTCGTGTTCACGGATTAAGAGTGGCATGTCAAATTTTTCGAGTAACTCGAAGTCTGCAGACATTCGTTGCAATAATGCCTCTTCGGAACTGATGTCATTACCGATTTGACCACCGAACCACAGATCCTTGGAAGTGAATGACTCCATCCAAGTAAACGGAGTTGTTAGCATCAAAACTCCGCCCTCTCGCACTATCCCTCTCGGACCGCTCATGCGCGTCAGGCATGAAGAGGGGCTGGGTAATCGGCACAATAAATTCGCCATCAATACCGCATCAAATTGGGCGAATTCTGGTGGCAATGCACACGCATCGGCTCTGCGGAACTCCACTCGCGCGGCCAACTCTTTATCTATCGCCGCTTCAAATGATTGAGTTCTTTCGCCCTCTGTCCGCACTTGAAATTGAATGGTGCCTTCACTCTGAATCCGTTTTGCTGCGTCGATAAACGACTGGCTTAGATCAACAGCAGTGACGCTCTCGAACTTTTCTGCGAGTTTGAAGGACGCTCCACCGACTGCGCAACCTACTTCTAATGCTTTCTTTGATTCGAGTCCAAGCTTGTTCATCCAATGATGGATTTTCTCTGCGCAGCGCTGAGGAAAGTGTGTAAACTCGCTACTGATAGATGCATATGGCATCTGTATCTCCGCTGGAGCAAAATGCAAAGTTAGATATTCGTTCAATACCGTGTCCGTTTCATACGGATTTTTTGCTTGACCCTCGTGTGCTCTGAGCTTGACGACGCCACCATCTGTAGTGCTTCGTACCACTCGGAATCCGGCATGCTGGAAGAAGTGAGGACGGAAGTGGAATCGTGCCCATGAAGTTGCTTCATCTCCGGTGCTGATGAAAGAGCCTCCAAGAATCATCTGATGTTCGCCATCAAAACAGGGCACGCTGAAGTCGTCATACAACTTATGCACAGCGAAATCAGTCAACGGATTAAAGTCGTCACCGCACCATTGCCAAACGTTACCGAACACATCTCCCGGCACTGCGACATCGGTGTGGTCAAGGTCCGAACTTACTTTTCTCTCCGCTCCGAACATCATGCTCAGGTTGTATCTGTTACTATCTACAACTCCAGTTTTTGACTGATACTGAATGTGGTGCTCCGAAAGCAAGTCTCGCAATCGAATCTGCTCCGCTTCAGTCGGGAGTCTATAGGTTCCCTGTTCTTTTTCTCCTAGCCATTTGCAATAAGCCTCGGCCTCGTAAAAGTTGACGACCGCTGGCCATGACCATTGCATCGCAACTAACTCGAACGTAGTTCTCAGTTTGTACTGGTGATATCCGGCTGGACCTTCCGCTTTCCAAAAGGTTGGGAATTTGGTGTTTCTAAAAGATCGCCACTTCCAGCCCTGTTCGCTCCAAAACTTCTGCTGCAGATAAGCGCCGGACGATACAAACGCGTACATCTCGCCGTTCGTGATTAGGTTTTGACTGACTGTAAATCCGTCAAGAGCTACAGTGCGATGCCCGTACTCGTTGTCCCAGCCAAAGTGTGGCATCGATGCTGGTTTGCCTTCTTCAATTTTTTGCGCAGTCACGTCGATGAATTTATTGGAAGGAAAATCTCTTTCTCCACAAGGAGGAAAGGTCGAAGGTTTGGTCTCCAAATCCAAAACTGGCCACGCGGTTGGAACCTGTACGCACTCGATTGGCAGCTCGCGGATCAGTACCGATGATGTCTCGATGTGGATTCGCTCGTGCTCGAACCCCATGAATAGTGCCCAGAGTGGGTCGCTCTGAGTGATGGGGGCGTGCCCCTCACTCAAACCTTCATGAGTCTGAATCAAGTTCGATATGAGCTTGTATGTCGCCTTCCTATATTTATGCAGTTCTTGAAGTTCCGGCCACTTCATATCGTTCTTCGACATGTCGTCCCACGACATCTCATCGACGCCGGTTTCGAAAATGCTTTCGAAATCTGGATTCACCGCATTTGGTATCAATCCTGCGAGCCGTAATTTGTTCACGTAAAGAACTGCGGGGTGTAGATAGTAGAACACAAGCGGATGTCGCAAGCCGTGGTAAGGCACCCGATAGAATGCATGCGGTGATGAAAGCCCGGACAACAGAACCTCAGTGATGGTCCAGGAGTTATCGAAGTAATCCATTACTTCATTCCGACTGCACGTTGTCAGATTCGGAATATTCAAAGAATGTATTTTTCCCGCTACATCCACACCAGGGCACATTCCATACTCGGGCGGCTTTCCAGTCCACCAGTAGTATGACTTCATCAGCGCGTCGGCGCTGCTCGGCACCGCCCGTAGTGGAGTTGCTAATGCACTCAGCTCCGCCTTTATACTTTGTTTTCTTAATTCCATAACGGTTTCCTTCGAAGCCACCTAATGGTCGAGTTTCTGCACTTTGGTAGACTGAAGTTCGCTGCTAAAAGTGCCAAAGACTCGAATGCATGCAACCGTGTACGGTATCAAGTGTGTGCCTGTGCATTAGGTTGTTCTTCAAGCCAGCAGTATCGTGTGCATCGAATTAAGCTATGTTCTCGTGTCTTCACTGCGAGACGTCCGTTGGCATCTGAACAGTTTGATGCTAAGTTGGGATACAAGAACCTATGTATCCATATCGACGATATGCGGAGTGTCTGCCATGGGAGATTCTGATCTGGGAGGCCTCGTGCTTGGCGTTCTGCTGCTGTGCGGGATTGCGGTAGCTCTTCTTGTGCGATTCCAGCTCAGTGTAATGAACCGCACTAAACGACTGGAAGATAAACACAACAATTCCGACGCGTAATTCGTATGCTCGGGTTGGTTCCAAATCTTCGCCTGCGAATCCAATCTTCGCTTGCGAATCCAAATCTTCGTCTGCGAATCCAAATCTTCGTCTGCGAATCCAAATCTTCGTCTGCGAATCCAAATCTTCGTCTGCGAATCCAAATCCTCGTCTGCGAATCCAAATCTTCGTCTGCGAATCCAAATCCTCGTCTGCGAATCCAAATCCTCGTCTGCGAATCCAAATCTTCGTCTGCAAATCCAAATCTTCGCTTGCGAATCCAAAACATCCGCCTTCTAAATGTTCTTTGTGCATCATCAATGGCGGAGTAGTGACGCGCAGGGGCTTGTCCATGTGAGCCATGACGTGCGTAACTTGTTTTTCTCGACGCTTCCAAAGTCGTATGCCATGCCCCCGGTGGGGATGCTGTCGCCTTCGATTAGTTCCCTCACACAACCTGCACGAATCGGGTGATACGTTGATTCTGGAGGGACGAATCATGTTTCACAAATACGATTTTGGAACCGCTAGCCAAATTACGAGCAGACGTTGGAGCAATAGTGATTTCAATTCTAAGGAAGTCTCGCACTTTCCATTTGTGCCGATCATTTTGCTTGAAATATGCGCGATTGCCGCGGTCTGTCTGTTTTCCCATCCGCACTCGGGTGCTGCGCAAAATCACAAAACAATTGTGCATTTGCACCACTCGATCAGACATGTCAGCTAAGAATTAGAGCAAATTACTGTTTCGCAAGTAAATTGGTGCGCGCAAAAACGCACATATCAAGTGCCTTTGTCGTAAGATGGTGCGCATGCCGATAACTGACGACTCAAAAGAAAAATTGAAATTGCGCCTGTCCAAAGCGATAGGTCATCTCAACTCTGTTTACCGAATGGTCGATGAACAGCGATACTGCATGGACGTGCTGAACCAGTTGAAAGCCGTGCAAGCAGCGTTGGATAAAACAGCCGAAGTAATGTTGAAACAACATCTTGAAACTTGTGTTGTTGATGCCATTCAAAAACAAGATTCTGCCCGCGTCATTGAAGAATTGATGCAAGTCTTTCGTCGTGCTCCCGAACTGTATGTCAGCGATGCTGAAGCGTTCGAAGTCGATGTGAAGGCCGTTACGAAAGAGTGCTGTCACTAATTCGCGGAGTGTATCCGATGCAACCATGTTGTGAGCATCAGCTCATTGAGAGCGTAATGCAGAGCGTTCCATTTTTGTCCGTCGCATTTGTAGCAATTTGGCAATCAGTTAAACGCTTCAGTCTCTGGCGTCGCCACTAAATCGTAAGAGTTTTCTGGATTGCTCGATTAATCGATGCCGAGGTGGACGAATGGCGCCCAAGCGTGGATCGGTTGCCCACTTGCAGCCGCAGAGCGTTGCGCCTCGCGTAGAGCGTCAGCGATTTGAGGCTGAGAGTTATCTTCGCCAGGCAACAAGTGTTTGTGGAAATCTTGCATCAACTCCGCAGTTGACCTGTCTGCAACTTCCCATAAACTCAAAACAAGGTTCGGCATACCAGCGTACATCAAAGCGCGCGCCAACCCCAAGATTTCGCCACCTTCCGTGACCTTGTTTACTCCGGTCTGACACGCGGATAAGACGAGCAGTTTTCCGCAGTTAGTGCGCAACGCATTACCTTGTAGGATCGCAGCGGCCGTTAAGATACTGCCATCAGCAAGCACCAATCCAGAGGCAAGCGGTTCTTCTGGATTGAACACTGCGTGCCCTGCGAAGTGAACTACAGGATATTGACTAAAGAGTTCAGGCAGTGACTGTTTTACTTCATCGTTAGTCAACAATTTCGCACTCGAACCATGCGCACCGAAAATGTTCTGCGCTTCTTCCATCGTATAGGTCAAATCTTCAAGACCTGCTGCTGAACGCAGCCTTGAGCTGAAAACCAATCCCTCTCTACGCGTTGCAGAGTAATCACTGATTGCTGACACCAGATACTTGTTTGCGCTTTCTTTCTCTGTCGGCTTGCTTGCTCTAGCTAATACCGGAATCAAACTTGTCGTTGGCAGATAGCTTATCGAATATTTTTGGCACAAAAATTCTTTGCCATCATGGAGCGCGGAGAATGGCAGATGATAAAGACTCGAGTGCGGAACGATCAGGAGTCTGTCGACTTCCGGCGGCGCGTCTGCCATCACCGGTGCTACCAGTTTGTTGTAGAGTCGTTTGCACAAACTAGTTGGAACTTCCCAACCTTCGGTGGCTGACATTTCAAGGAAACTAGCCAGGTCTTCTCCAAAAATTTCAAGCTCTTCTGCGCTGGAAATGATATGGATATTTGGTTCATCCTTGCCGTACCAAATACAGGCTGAGACAAGGTATTGGTCGGTCCAATAGAATTCGAGTAACGCAGTTTTTCTGCTCAACGAGTATTGATCTGGATCACCTTCTCGTGGTGTCGTCCACAGTGCTTTGATCTCTTCAAAGTTGAGGGTGCTCGCTGCAATCAATCCGGCATAGTTGGGATGACGGCGGCGCAATTGATTTACAACATCACGCCATTCTGAGTATATTTTCTGGGAGTCTTCAGGCGCCAAAACAGCACCACGCGAGCCACTTTCACTAGCTGGAGGACCTTGCCAAAAGAGCCGTTCGAAGTGAGAGATCTGGCTACGTAGTTCTGATTCTCGTTTGATCAATTTGGCCAGCGATTGATCTGGACTTTCGTTGAGTTCCGAAATATCAATCGGCGAATTACTCAATAGATCCAACAGCGCACGCGATTTTGCTCGACCGACATATTCGAGCGCTTCAACTCTTTTGCCCATGGAAAGGCAAGTTTTGACCATGTCGCGATACAACTCTTGTCCGCGATTAGCAAAGCTTGTTTTTAAATCATCGGCTTTGATCGCGGAACGTTGTTCGTCAAACAAGTCAATCGCTTTTTGGAAACATTCGAACGCCGGTTGCAGTTGTTGTCGTGTTTCGTACACTTTGCCGATGTTGGAGAGATAGATTCTTTCTCCTTGTCGATCGTCAATGTCTTCGCTGATCTGCAACGCCTGCTCATAGTATTCGATGGCAGCATCTACATCTCCACGCGTCATAAAGCAATCACCAAGGCTGTCGAGGTGAGCAGCTTCAGACTGCGGATCTTTGAACTCACGCGCTAATTCAACAGCCTGAGCGCAATAATCAATTGCCTTCTCCACGTTGTCGAGACGCAGCCATGTCGTTCCGATATTGCCAACCCAAATTCCCAATCGACGACCATCTTGAGCTGATTCAGAAAAGTTCAGTGCATCTTGATACGCGACAAGCGCATCTTCAAATCGCTTCAATTCAAAAAATGCGTTCCCCTGGCTTCCGCGGCAAATCGCCTGTGTAAGCGGGTCTTGGCGCTCCTCTGCTTCATCGAAAGCAATCGAATAGTATTTGACTGCTTCCTCGAATTGTCCCAATTCCGCCATAGCCAGCCCAAGACTTCCCAACCAGGAAGAGCGATTCGGCGTCTGCTCGCGAATTTCGAGGGCATGCCTGAACCACTCTGATGCTTGCTCTGCCCATCCACGCTCTAGATAAAGACGACCGAGATTGCCAAATGAAATCTCCATCCCGGCTTTGTCTTCGCTTGCGTACGAGGCTTCCAGTGCTTGCATGAAGTGCTGAATCGCTTCGTCGTTGTGTCCACGATCGC
Source organism: Drouetiella sp. (assembly GCA_036702965.1). GTDB lineage: Bacteria > Cyanobacteriota > Vampirovibrionia > Obscuribacterales > Obscuribacteraceae > PALSA-1081. Next base: position 9,252 of record DATNPZ010000001.1, on the reverse strand, counting down.
TTTCGAATTCTCCTAAGAGCAAGTTTGCATGTGACTCAATCTGCGGCAAGAAGTTCTCCCGAGCAAGCTGAGCCGCTTGCACGAAATCTGCGTACGCGTCTTCTGCTTGACCAGCTCCCTGCTTGCTGACACCCCGATAGCTCAAAAACACAGCAAGCGCAGCCGTATCGCCAAGGTCAATAGCTAGAGCCACGGCTTTCTCATAAGACAACAATGCCGCAGCAAAATCGCCGGTGAGCAAGGCGTTCCAACCTTCCTGTCCTTCGCGATCCATTGCTTCGCGATTATCATCGTTTTTAGCTAGGGACTGGTTCCCCATGAGTTCCTCTGTACGGCGTCGCTTAGACAGTTTAAGCCCAATCAACGTAAGCGGTCATGCATCCTGGGGCAAACGAATCTCTTTGTTTTCCCAAAGGTATTTATCCCGTACACCCTGTTTTTTGGACAAGATTCCAACACCCTCTACATCGGGTCTGCAAATTAAGAGATATCGCTAAAATTCTCGACCCCGAACCTGTCAGCTAACTGGCGATTTGCTCAATCCGAACTACAAAAGTCAGTTTCTCCGACTATGCCAAGAACGCGAATCCAAACCGCCTGGCTATCAAGCGGAATGAGAAAATTTGGAAAAGTTGGTTGTGCCCAAAATACCTACTTTGATCGTAAAGCGATATCGCTTTAAAAACGAAGGGGATCGGGAGGTGTCCGGAAACGCGCCTGGGAGCCGGTTTCCAAACAAAAACACGCCGTTTGTCGCGGCGTGTTTTGAATTCTTCTTTGTTTATTGAGCTGTTGGCGGTTGGTGCGCGTAAGGTGGATAAACTGCAACTTTTAGCTCAGGATGAGGCTTTGCTATCGCTGCCTGCATCATGCCTGCTCTGCCAGGAGCGCTGTGCTTGGCTGCGGCTTTCGGTGCATAGTGCGGGAAGCTGGTTGCGTGCGGTGCTGCAAAACCGTGTGATTGCATGTGCGTTTGGAATCCGCCTGGTGGCAGGTTGTTCGCCATCGATGGACCGTGCCACGAACCAAAGTAAGCTGGAGGCGCCTGAACTTGATTCTTGACTCTGCCTTTGATTAACGACTTCAGCTCGCCTTGTGGCAACAGACTGAGTGGGAATGGAGCTGGTCCAGGTCCCTGTTGCGATTCAACTTGTTGTGGACGAATGATTTCATTGCCAGATTGTGCTGGAAGCGGCGCAGACGGAGCGGCGATTTCTTCAGGGCTCGGATAACCGAGATCAGCAAGACGCGACTCAGACGGAATCGCAGCAGGCGCCTGCGCCAACAATGCGCCACCCTGGCGAATCATGCGCTCTCCCGCTCTTGGCTGTCCTAGCCAATCTGCGGCTGTTTGCGCGTGTGCTACTTGTGGTTGGAAAGAATTTTGGTGGCTAGCTGCATGATGACCCTGGCGATTTACGCGTACCTGGCCTGGTGTTGCGATTACCTGGTTCGGAGTGAGGCGAGGCACAGAGTATCTATTCAGTGTCGCAGCATCATAAGTGGAGATCGGGCTGTCGTATGCGCGAGGCATTGATTGCATAGACTGCATGCCGAATTCGCTAATTTGACCCGACAGAGAAGTTTGAGGAGGTGCTGCCATGCGTGGAGTCTGGGAGAGCAACTCCAGTTCCAAATCATGCTTGCTAGGCAACTTTCTGTTTGGTACGAATGGACGCAGCTTCACGCCGTAGGCTGGCTTTGCATCAGCAACTTTCGGGGTCAAAGCAGATAAAACGATTTTGCTCTTCTGAGCTTTGGCTGGCACCACAGCCTTCGACGGCGCTAAGCTCGCCTTCAAGAATTCGACGGTTCCATGATCTTCGGCAGCTTGTGCTGCGCTCTGTGCTGCGATGGGAAGACTGAGACTGACTAGGATTGCCGAGATTTTCATCTATTCGCTGGTTCCGTCGTTTAGGGTGCGACATCGACCGGAACAAAGGCGGGCGCCTCTGCAGACATTCAAGCCAATTCCGATCCGAGTGCTTTTAGTTTATTGAAGTGACCATGGCCTGTCACTGGGAAAACTACGCATTACATCGCCCGAAAATCGAGTCTGGTCCGAGGAAGTGGGGAAATTCCCCTCTTGGCAGCCCGTGGCTTTTGTCAGTCCCAAACGAGTCGATATCCAACGCCGCGAACCGTCAAAATATGCTTCGGCTGACTTGGATTTTCTTCTAATTTTTCTCGCAGATATCTAATGTGAACATCCACGGTTCGCGATTCGCCCAAAAAGTCAGAACCCCAGACCTGAGCGAACAACTGATCCCGCGTGAAAACGCGATTTGGGTGCTTCGCCATTGCAGCAAGCAACTCGAACTCTTTGAAGGTTAAATCAATTTGCTGATTGCCGACGGACACAGTTCTGCTGTCCATATCGATTGCCAGATTGCCAAGGCGAATTCCTTTGGGCTGCGACGGCGCCGACACCGGGCTTTCGCGCAGATGTGCTTTGACTCTTGCCACCAACTCCCGAATCCGCACTGGTTTAGAGATATAATCGTTCGCACCCAACTCCAGCCCGACCACGGTGTCAATTTCCGACGTGCGCGCTGTTAGCATGAGGATCGGCGTTTTCCTGTCATTAGCTCGAATCCGACGGCAGACTTCATACCCATCCAGCCCCGGCATCATCAAATCAAGAATAATCAAGTCTGGTTTATCCGTTTCGTAGAGCTGGATGGCTTTGTTGCCATCATGCGCCAGAAGCGTGGAGAAACCTTCCTGGTTTAATACATATTGAATCGAATTGGCGATCTCGACTTCGTCATCTACAATAAGCAGCTTTTTCATATTTCCTGTGCAAAATTTTTTTGCACCCTTCTTGGTATTATCGACTAGTGATCAATCCGAGCAGAGATAGCGTTGGCATTCCCTTTCTTTGACAGTTTAATGCAAAGCTACAAGACTCCTGCTACATGGCAACGTGCTGTTTTTCGCGTTGCCGTTCTTCTCGGCATTGTTTTACTTACTTACTACGTCCTGAAATTAGACGCGGAAGCTGCAAAAAGAGCGCCGGCGAATACTGAATACGACTCCCTGCGCAGCGTCAACTTTGCGCCGTACCCGCCGATGATTTATCCGGTTCGGGTTGGAATCGGCACTCGCAAAGCCGCGACCCGCATCGCAGTTTGGTCACCTGGCGCGGTTTTCATCGACACGACACCTATTTTCACGCTGCAACCCGGACTCGTTTATCAGATAGCCAATGGGCGTATCACTGAATATGCAACCGGTCGAAGTGTGCAATTGCCGCGCGACAAGCGCACTCGCATCGCCTCTCGCGACTATCAAGTCTGGTGCGACAGCAAATGGTGGCGTGGGTCACTCGAGATTATCCATTTTGGGAATTCGCTCACTGTAATCAATTTGCTCGATCTGGAAAATTATTTGATGGGCGTAGTGCCGTCTGAAATGCCATCGAGTTGGCATCTGGAAGCGCTGAAAGCTCAGGCGGTAGCAGCGCGAAGCTACGCTTATGCGCACATGGGCGCGAATTCGAAATGGTTCCGTAGCGAAGGCTACGATGTCGTACCCGACGTGCGAGACCAGGCTTACAAGGGACGTGCTGCCGAAGCTTTGAGTACTGACAGAGCCATTCGCGAAACGCAGGGGATTATTCTGAAGGACTCTGGCCGTGTGAAACCCGGATTCTACAGAGCCTGGGTGGGCGACGCTATGGAGAATTTAAATATTCGCCGCAAAGACGTGCCGACTTCACTGCTGGAAAAACTAACCGGCGTTCATCAAATCGTTGGTGTCACCGTCAAACAAATGGACCCGAACATGAATGCGCATAGCATCCAGGTTATGGGTGCTAAAAATTCGAAAGAAGTTTATGGAATCGAACTCGCAAAACGCCTTGGGCTGAGCACTGCAGGCATTCTAGACGCACATGAAAATGGAGCGAACTGGACATTCACCTATCGAGGACCGGGCAACGGTTCACGCGGATTAAGTCAGCACGGCGCAGACATGCTTGCATCACGTGGCTGGAATTTCGAACAAATCCTACGCCAGTATTACCAGGACAACGACGGAAGATTGCGTCTGGATTACATGGATGGCTACAAGGCTGCCGCAGCGGCATACAGCAGACCCCACACTGCGCCGACCCAACAAGAGTCTACCGATACAGAGTAGAATTAGTGCGCGGTTGTGAATAGGCTGTCAGTCTGTACGTCCGCCTGACAACGCGTTTCGCATGTTTACGCTGCGTGTCGTAATTCAAGAGCAGTATCGCATATGGTGCGAGCAATAATTTAATCGTAACTGCCGGAGTCGATCATGACTGAACAAGAAAGAATCAAAACAGATTTTATGGACCGCCAGGCTCGTGAAATCTCAACACCGATGCTACAGAAGGGACCGGTTCGAATAGCAATTGCTATTGTCGTGATTGGTGTCATATTTGGTATCTACAGCGCAGTCACGTTTTTTATAAATTTGCCGAAAAATTCAGCCATCAACAACGTTGCCGTGAATTTGCAAGACCCCGATTTGCAGGACGGTATCGCTCGCGTCGATGTGACTGTGACTAACTTGAACACCTTCCCAGTCGATCACGTCAAATTCAAATACACAATCAGCGGACCAGATGGTAACGCTGCGGCTACAGGAGATGTCGGCGTAGACGAACAGAACCCAGCCGGTGCGTCACGCCGGTTCCATCACGTAAAATTGGGTCCGCTCGCAGGTGAAGCCGCCCGCATGAAAGCAGAATTGACCGACTTGAAGATGGGTCCGAAGCCAAACCTTTCACCCGAATTAGATTCGCGCTTCACCGAAGTTCTCACCATGAGAGGTGAAGAACAACTTCCGCAGCTCAAACAGTTTGTTGCACAAGCGCCTGATTTTGCGCCTGGATACATCGCGTATGGTCGTGCACTTGTAGGTGATGGCAACAGCACCGAAGCTGTTACGCAATTCAAAAAAGCTGTCGAATTGGATCCGAAAAGCGCAGATGCGCATTACGAATTAGGATTGGCTTTGTTGTCTAAAAACGATCGCGCTGACGCTGAGAAAGAAATAGGCACAGCCTACGATATCGCTCCAAACGACCCGAATATTCAGAGAACAATTCAAGAAAATCGCAAATAGTTATCGGAAATAGTAATTCCGATCGCTGTTTAAATCCGTAATCCGGTGATTGAGTCCAATCAGTAATTCGGATTCGTAACCAGATCGGTAATCCGGTGATTGAGTCCAATCCAGCCCGTACTTCGGATTCGTAACCAGACCAGTAATCCGGCGATTGAATCCAATCAGTGATTCGGATTCGTAATCCAGAGCAGTAATCCAGAGCAGTAATCCAGAGCAGTAATCCAGTGATTGAGTCCAATCTGGAATTCGGATTCGTAATCCAGATCCGTAATCCGATGATGGAATCCAATCAGTAATTCGGATCCGTAATCCAATCATTCATTCCAAATCACTTATTTGGAATCAGCTTTCCAATGAACTCTTCCGCGCTCTTAGAACAGTCAATATTGTTTGCCGTTTGAACTATCGCCTGCTCAAGACCTACAATGAGTCCCAACAACAGCAACATATACGCTGCAGTGATCCAAATTTTTTCTTTGCCGGTTGCGTTTGCTATTCCGCTGTCTGGGCTTGCATTCGCGGGACTTGTTTTTCCGTTCTCCTGCTGCTTTTCTGAAGTGGAAGTTTTGTTTGTCATTCCTTTCAGCTTCAGCGATGATTGGGCCAGGATCTCCGCCTCCAGTTCGCCGATGGTTTTTGCACTTCCACTATAGTCCGACGCCACGACGGATGCCGCCTTAGGCGGTTGCAGACTGGCAAGTAGCGATATCACACCGATTGTGCAAAAAACTGGCGATCTACAGAGTAGCCCAACAGCGCTGAGTATCAACGCACCGGGAATGAGTAACTTTCTCGAAATTGCTTCAGCGATGAATCCGCCATCCAAAGGCTTCGCCGGAATCATTTGGAGCAAATTAAGGCTAAATCCGATCACCGCCGCAGCGAGAAACGCTCCCGAATTGAAACCAATCCCAATGGCGAGCATGACGGCTGCGCCCAGACCACCAACGAACGGGCCTGCAAACGCCACCCACGCGCGGGTCCCGTGGTCTGTCGCCATACGACCGAATTGCACGAACGCTCCAACGAGCGGCACAAAAATGGGAGCTTTGGGATTGAGGTGTTTGTGCTTCATCCAAATCCAATGACCGGACTCATGGATGAAGAGTGATATCACCAGTAGTACCGCAAATTTCCAACCGAAGAACAACGCCCACGCATAAAGTGATACGAGCATGGAGCCAAACATCGTAATCACCCACATGAATTTAAATGCGCCTGCGCCCTTCAGCAGGAGCATCGGCAAATACTTCAGTCCGGCTAAAAGCACTCCAAACTTGGCTGCTAAGCCAAGTTTCGAATCGGAAGTGTCCTGACCGGGCTGATTGATATTCTGCATTTATTCAATCGTCCTCGATTTCCAATGCTCAACGGCTTCATCGAGCTGTCTCTGCACTCTAATGTCATCTTCCATCCGTGTTCGTTGACTCTGGATTCTGCCCATCCAAACCGGAACTTCGAGACCTGTTTCGCGCACGCAGTCGATTGCTCTATCGAAATGTCGATTCGATTTTTCCAAATCTCCTTTGCGAGCGTAAAATTCACCTAACAAAATTTGTCGCTCCATCTGTTTGCAACGCGGCATCCAATCATCTGTACTATCGCAATACTCGACAAAAAATTTTTCGTCAGGTTGTGTGAGTTCGCGCTTCAATCGAAAATTCAAATGGCACCTGTTGAAGCGCGCCACAGCAGTTAAGTTTTTGTCCTTCGATGCTGCGTACAGGTTGTCTAGTTGTTTGGAGTTGTGCGTAAAACTTTCAGCGACAATGAAGTTACCCCGCCAGATATTGTTGGACACTCGCTCGTTGTAAAAGTCGAGAAGCAAGTCCCTGAAATTTTTGCAGTAGTCGCTCAGCCGAAGCTTGAAATATTTTTCGAAGCACTCTTCCGCTTTGTCATAGAAACCAGCGTAATGATAGACATTCCCCAGTGCCCGATAAGTTTGCGACAGCGCGTCAATCTGTTTCGTCAGCACTTTGTTTGATTGATTGATATTCGCCGCGACCAGGGCAGAAAGGGCATGCTCCCCCAGTCGTATTGCTTCCTCGCAAGCTCCTGATTCGCATTTGATTTCGGCTATGTACGCATAACATAGCGCCATTTGACTTGGTCTTTGATGCAAAAGCCTCTCTGCTCGTTCCAAGATGCTCTGGATTTTGCTGCTAAGTTGATCTGGCTTTCTTTCTGCCAACAAATCTTTTAGTAGAAGTGTCTCGCAGACTAATTGATCGCCTTCGTCCCGAAAACCTCGATTGATATACAACTTGTATGCAGATTGGCGAAGTTGTGTCGCTTTTGTCTTGTCTCCCTGAGCGTCACTTAAATCAGCGCACACGAATGCACTGCTGTAAGCCGACAACGCTATTGGATTGTAAGGAATTTTTGAGTGGATTTTTTCAATCTCGAACTTAATCCGCCATAGCCTCTTTACCAGATCCGTATTGCTTGCGAATGTAAATATCATTGCGTCAATCAATACTGGTGCACCTAATAGCGCAACTAATATCGTGAGCGGGAAGAGTTGTGGTGCCGAGTCCAGTGACAGCACCGTAATCAGAAACAGAATCCCTACGCTGTTATTGACGTATCGACGTGCTCCGTCGACAAAGAAAAAGCGGATCGGTTTGCTTGCTAATGTAACTGCCGCATCCGCGTCGCAGAGCGGCTTATCCTGTGAAGTCATATTACTCTGATCAAGTGTACTCGCCTTCTACTGAAAGCATATACCACTCGTACCGGAGTTTAGTGAAACGTTTAGAACGGCAGAGGCTTGATGTTACCGCTGATATCGAAGTCTTGCACAGTAACGCGTGGTGACGTCTGTACCGGGAACATCTGCTGGATCTTTCTGGTAAGCGATTGAACCGTATTCGTGTGCTTGCCGTAAGCATTTTCGTATATGTGCAGAACGCGGCGATACATCGGTTCGCCTTCGTCCTTACGATCCATCTGAGTGTACAGATCGCCGAGTTTGAGCAAGCAACTGGCAACACTCAAACCATCCGCACCATGAATGTGCTCGAGAATCGATAGCTGTCTCGTCAAAACAAACGCCGCCAGGTCGAGCCGATTCTGCGCTTGATAAACATTTGCGAGGTCTTGCAGTGTGCTGCTTACTTCGACACCGTATGCACCAAAGTTGATTTCTTCGATGGTCAATGCGCGTAAGTAAATGTTTTCCGCGGCGGGGAAATTTCCCTGTCGCACATAGCACTCGGCCAATCTTTTCAGAGTGAAGGAAATCACCAGATCGTCGCTGCGAAGCGCGTTTTCTTGCAACTGCAACAGATAACCATAAACAGACTGCGCACGATCTGGTGCACTGCAATTCTCATAAATACTTGCAAGTTGATCGATTGTTCGAACTAGTAAGCTGTCGTTTGGTGCTAAGTTGCGTGCTCTGAACTCGACTAAACGCCGCACCAGTGGCTCCGCTTGCGCATACTTCCCCCGGTTGCAGTAGAACCATGCGAGCTCTTCGAGGCTGCGCTCGAGACTTCCGTCTGTTGCACCCATCGATTGTTCGCTGACCTGGAGCGCTTGAATAAAAAGACGCTCGGCTTCTTCTACGCGACCTTGTTCGAAAAATAGTAAAGCTTGCTTCGAAACACTAGTGCTTTCAGACTGTACTTCGGGCTTGTAGTGGTTGTCCTGCTCCCATTCGGTGATAGGACCGGATGCCTTGAACGCCATTTTGTCCATTTGTGCGTGTGTCGATGGTGGCACAATGGTGCGTTTTGTAATGTCGCCATCGAGAGATGTTTTCTTCTGCTCGATAAAGTCAGTGGTCTGCATGACAATTACCTACAAAGACAGCACAAGTGACGCGTTTCAGACGCGTTCAATCCGTTTAGCTCCGAGACGTATATTGTAGGAAAAAGGTGTGCGTGACAAGTGGTGATCTTCCCACTCTTCCCGGGAAACCCAGTCCGGACGGACATTGTTCAGTATGAAATGTGGTCGTAATAAAACAAAATTACGGTTACCTAAGGATCGATTGGCTAATAAAGCGATTGTATGTTGCTCTTGACTGAAACAGGTGTTGACGCGCGTGTTTTTGTCAGCAAGGCTACTTTCGGACGCGAGGGTAGAGGAAAGGGAGAAACCAGATAAAGCGATTTGGTTTCCAAACCATTGTGATAGATT
>DATNPZ010000012.1:0-39180 GCA_036702965.1 Drouetiella sp. | reverse complement strand
CTATCACAATGGTTTGGAAACCAAATCGCTTTATCTGGTTTCTCCCTTTCCTCTACCCTCGCGTCCGAAAGTAGCCTTGCTGACAAAAACACGCGCGTCAACACCTGTTTCAGTCAAGAGCAACATACAATCGCTTTAGTTGCAGACCGAACAAAGGTTATTCCGAAGGTCCGCCGCCTTTTTTAAAATCTGAGGCTTTCAGCCCTTCGATGAACTTTTTAAATTCTTGTGCTTCAGCTTCGTCTTTCTCGAAATCAGCCGGGATAGTGCCGTCAGCGACCACCTGCGGTGAGACGAAGATAGAACACTTGGCTCGCAGAGCCAAGCCAATCGCATCAGACGGTCTTGCATCGATAGACTTCACAGTATCCAACTTGTGCTCAGGATCGTCTATCAGCAGCATGATGGTTGCAAAGTAAGTATTCTGCGCCAATTCGTTGATTTCCACCTGCTTCACTTTGTAGCCAAGCTGCGTGATCACATTGAGCAGAAGGTCATGCGTCATTGGACGTTCGGGCTTCACATTGTCAAGCGCCTTGGTTATCGCGGTTGCCTCAGCCATTCCAATCCAGATTGGCAAAGCACGGCGTTTGGTACTGTCGTTCAGAACAACGATTGGATGTCCGGTCCTTGCATCCAGAGCAATTCCAGCTACGAACATTTCAATCATAGACATGCTTCCAATGAACGCTCCTGAGCCGAACTTTTTGCTACCGCAGTCAATACGCTGTCTTGATGCCTATTTCGCGATGGAATGACCACTATCACTCATCTTAACTTATGCCCAATGTCCTTGCTTTTAATTGTTGGCAAGATAAAATTCCATCCCTTGGAAATCCAGCAAGATAGCTTTGTCGAGTGGCTTTTCACGAAAACAGAATGCTGGAAAACTGTCGCGCAATGGTGCAGACACAGTACTGGGCGCCGATTTGAGCGTCAATGTTCCGCAACATAGCTATTGCTGGTTGCCGCGACATGCAATAAACTATTCCAACGTTTTGTCTGTTGAACAATGAAACAGGGCAAAGTTAGCACTAAGCGAATACAATAGTGGCTAAGCATGCTAAGTTTCACAGGCATCGAGTCCGGATGGCGGAACTGGTAGACGCGCACGTTTGAGGGGCGTGTTGGGCAACCAATGAGGGTTCAAGTCCCTCTCCGGACAAATTTTTCAATGATTCCGAGCATGCTCGGATCCACATACGAGGCTTGATTCCTCGACCGAATCCCTGGAGCACTAAGTCTGCACGTTCTCGAGGAGCACTGTCATGACCATTACTACAACTACTAGAGCACAATGGCCGCACACCGTTGAAGATATCCAGAATTCGCTGGATGGAATCTGGGGACTCGTGGGAGCGATGAGCACTCACGGAAATCTCTTGAGATTGGAAAGAAGTTTGCACGAACCGCTTGCATACACGATCACAGAGTATCGTGGCAACGACGAAACTGATGTAGTACGTCGCGAAACCTACGACGCAAAACAACGCGAAGAAGCAATCAAACTTTTTGCACAAGCTATCGGCTTCCAAGTTGGTTAGCTAATCGAGTGAAAAAAGGCCCCAACTATTTGGGCATCATCACGCAAGGCTCGCTTTCAACCGGGCTTGAGATGCGGCTTGATGTCTCGCATTCAGTTGAGGATTTAAGAGTCGGACGCTTTGTCGTCGTGGAAGGCAAAAGCTCCAGGTTTTTTAGCATGCTTACTGACGTGAGTCTGTCAGCGAGCAATCCCACGATACTGACGAATCCACCACAGGCAGATGATTTTTTGCTGTCGGTGTTATCAGGCGTGTCCACATTTGGCACCGTCAAGGTGCAACCGATGTTGATGCTGGAAACTGGCGCCACCGCAGATAGTGCAGAATTGCGCCCGGTGAAGACAATACCCAGCCATTTTTCGCACGTTAATGAAGCCACTAGTGCCGACTTTGCGCTTGTCTTCGGAGAGGAGAGCGAGCGTCCTGATGACTTGCACTTCAATATCGGGCGTCCACTGAATATGGAAGTTCCTGTTTGCGTTGATCTGGGAAGGTTTGTTGAAAGATCGAACGGAATTTTCGGAAAATCAGGCACCGGAAAATCATTTTTAACCCGCATATTTCTATGCGGACTTGTAAGCAAAGATGTAGCTTCGGTGCTGGTTTTCGACATGCACAACGAATACGGCTGGCAAGCGATGTCCGAGAACAAGTCTGCCCCGAGAGTGAAAGGACTGAAACAACTATTTGGACAGCAAGTTGCCGTTTTCAGCCTCGATGCCGATTCATCCAAAGCGCGCGGAATCCCTGATGCCCATGAGCTCTACATCGGCTACAACCAGATTGAAATCGAGGATCTTGAACTGCTCAAATCCGAACTCGCACTCTCAGAAGCCACCCTTGAGAATGCATACATCGTGCGTGAAAAATTCGGACAAGACTGGATTTCCACACTGATGGATATGTCTGGAGAAGAGATTGAAGAATTTTGCGAGATGCACAAAGGACACCCGACTGCTATCAAAACTTTGCAGCGCAGACTGAACACAGTGATCCAAAAAACGTCTTACCTGCGTCCTCGGTCGAACCACAATTACATCGATGACATTCTGCGCTACATTCAAGCCGGTCGCCACATCGTGCTCGAATTTGGCCGGCAAAACAATTTGCTTTCTTATATGTTGGCAACCAATATCATCACCCGCCGAATACACGCGGAATATGTTAAACGCTCGGAGCTGCACCAGGCAGATCCAGATAACGTGCCACCACCTCGAAAACTGACAATCGTCATCGAAGAAGCGCACAAATTTTTGGCACCATCGGTGGCGCGCCAAACCATCTTCGGTATCATCGCGCGCGAAATGCGCAAATACTTCGTCACCCTTTTAATAGTCGATCAACGACCAAGCGGCATTGACCCCGAGATTCTCAGTCAAATCGGAACTCGGGTAACGGCATTGCTGAATGACGAGAAGGATATCGATGCGGTATTTACCGGTGTATCCGGTAGCCAGACTCTGCGCACGGTGCTGTCTCAGATGGACCCTAAGCAACAAGCACTGGTGCTCGGTTACGCCGTGCCGATGCCCGTGGTCGTTCGTACCCGAGCCTTCGACAGCGAATTCTACAGAGCTGTTGCACCACGCAGCGAAGATGACAACCTCGATCCATCCGCTCGCAAACAGCGCGGAAAAATTGCCGCAGAAGAAGTTTTTGGAGCCTGACAGACAACTTCAAAATAGTCCGCAGAATCTGGGATATTTATACTTGCCAGGCAAGATCGCTTTGAGCTACTCTAGCCTGTTGAGAGGGACTGTCGCACAACTACGGGCACGCAATGCAACCCGAAAAATCAGAACAAGAAAGCGACGCCCAGGACAATTTTGTCGAAGCACGTGATCCGACGGAATTAGCGATGTGTTTCATTCTGGCTTCAGCGTATCTTGGTCTAACAAGATACTGCTGGGAACCACTCATACTCGCGCACAACTGGAAGCTATTGATCAACGTCGAAGGCTTCTTCATTACCATTTCGGCTGTTTCAATCCTGGTCGGATTGCGCCCATATATCAGTCCTTCAAGTTTGCAGATAAGCGGAAAAGGCATCAAATATCGCGGACCGTATTGGCCGCAGAGAAAGACTGTTAACTGGGACCAGATCTCTCGCGCTTACCTCAGCCGTGAGCTGTGTGTCGTTCTATATAAGAATAAACCGACCAGCAAAAGATTCTGGGCGATGTTTATCACATCGATATATCTTGCTGATCGCGACAGGATTGTTCCAACTTTTTTGAAATACAGCCCGGTTCAACCAATCATCATGACCAGTCCGACGATCGTCTCGAGACTGATTATGGGACTGGTTTTCCTGGTGGTTGTGATCTGGATACTTACAATGCTGATGAATTAGGGCACCATATCTGATGCCCTAAAATTTGAGATTACGCAGATATACGATCAACTCGTCCATTTCTGCGTCGTCAATCGTATCCTTTGGCTGGCCTGGCATTGCGCCTTTTCCCTTCCGTATGAATGCTTTCAATTTTGCATCGTCGGGAAAGTCTTTTCCAAGCGTTTCCAGTGTTGGACCGAAACCTTTATTGCCGCCCGGATGGCACGTATTGCAGCTTCTGATAAACACCTGCTCGCCAGTCATGTTGGTGCTGCGGCCCGCTTCTCTCACATGCTCGGCTTGATTTGTTTCATTGATGCGACGCATTTCTTCGGTCATCGCACAACCGCTAAGCATCAGCGTTCCAGCGAAAACAAAGAGATATCTTTTGAGCATAAACTTCAACACGATTGCAAATACTTCTTGCGAGGTCATCAAGACTTTACCACAGTTTTACATGAGCGATAAATCAAGTATTTACGGGCTTTTCGCGGATCGCGAGTGTTCATCTCAATCACAAGCGATCGCAATTGTCACGCAATACTTTAGCCTACTTAACACGATGTTTACGTGAGCGGTGTACATTTAATACGAGGGGCAAAATATCCGCTCCTTTGAAAAAACCTTCTTGTTACTAAGTCGCTACACGATATCGGAAGAATATTTTTCCGGGAACAATATAAGTAACTGCCACTTACTTTATTGGTGTACGCGAAGTTCAAGGGATCGATGCGCGCACGGAGCAAAGCGCAACCCGATCATAGGCCAGTGAAAAAATCCAGCTCCTACCTAGAACGGCTAACCATCAATGACTCATCAAGCACATCGTGTTGATCCTCCTGCTAAACAAGGTAATGAACCGGAACAAAAAATCATCATTCGCGGTGGCAAACCGCTGTTCGGAAAAGTTCGTTGTGATGGCGCAAAAAATGCAGTTTTGAAAATGATGGCAGCGGCTCTCCTTGTAAAAGGGGTAACCGTTCTCCGCAACGTCCCTAACTTGACTGACGTTGAAATGATGGCGAGCATCATTCGCCACCTTGGCGCCACAGTAGATGTGACCGATGGTGAAGTCAGAATCGACGCCACCAACGTCAATGACTGGGAAGCACCATACGAATTGGTTAGCCAGCTTCGCGCATCATTTGTAGTTCTAGGTCCGTTGTTGGCACGTTTCCACCAGGCTAAAGTCTCTCTACCAGGCGGCTGTGCTATCGGTGAGCGCAGAATCGATTTGCACGAACGCGGTTTAAAACAACTTGGCGCAGAAGTTGGTATCGACCACGGTTACGTGTACGCCAGCGCAAGAAAGTTGGTTGGTTCACGCATTTACCTCGAACGTCCGTCAAACGGTGCAACCGAAAACATCATGCTGGCCGCGGTCCTCGCTGAAGGTCAAACCATCATCGAAAACGCTGCACAAGACCCAGAAATTTCCAACATTGCCGATTTCGTCAACGCTATCGGTGGAAAAATTTCCGGAGCTGGTACCTATCAGATCGTTATCGACGGCGTAAGACAAGAAGACTTGCACGGCGCTGTTGTAGACACAATTCCAGATAGATGCGAAGCCGGAACATTCATGTTCGCAGTAATGGCGACCGGCGGTGAAATCACCATCGACGGTGTCAATCCACACCACCTTTATTCAGTCATCAACAAGTGCTCTGAAATGGGTGCTGAAATTTCGATCTTCGCTCCTGACACTATCAAGGTGAAAGCAGCAACTCGAATGAAGGCAATCGACGCCACCACAGTTCCTTATCCAGGTTTCCCAACCGACTTGCAAGCACCGATTATGGCGGTGATGGCATCGGCTGAAGGCACTTCGATAATGACTGAAACAATCTACGAAAATCGCTTCATGCACGCAGCCGAACTGCGCAGAATGGGCGCAGACGTGGTTCTGACAGGCAACTCTGCGGTTGTCAAAGGCGTACCAAAGTTGATGGGTGCTGAAGTCAAATCTTCAGACTTACGCGCCGCGGCTGCGTTGATCATCGCTGGTCTGGCTGCAGACGGAGTAACGGAAGTTACAGGTCTTCATCATCTAGATCGCGGCTACGACGGTCTTGAGGCGAAATTGAGAGGCTTAGGAGCGGACATCTACAGACGTTAAGGTACCGCTTCAGGTCAGTTCAGTTAAAATCAGAGCTCCGGTTCCCCCGGGGCTCTTTCCTTTCTGGGTCCCAGCTGGGGGGCCGACTCAAGCGATATCGCTTGAGTATTCAGGCAACTGGTTCAGCCGGTCTGGAATTTGTAGTCGATGGGAGACATCAATGTTAGTTCTGAAGTTTGGCGGCACATCCGTGGGTTCAGCGGAGCGATTTGAAGGCGTCTTGAAGTTGCTTTCGAACCTGCAAAACGAAAACCAACAAGCGGTAATCGTTTTGTCTGCGATGTCTGGAGTTACCAATGCCCTGATCGCTGGTGCAGACTTGGCGGTCAACAGAGATTTGAAAGGCGCGCTTCAGAAGCTTGCAACTATCCGCGACACTCACGAACAGTGCGTCGAAAACTTATTCGTCAAATCTCAACAGTCGATGAATCTTCTAAAAGAGATAGACGCCAGTTTGCACGAGCTTGAGATTCTATTCAAAGGCATCAGCTATCTCGGCGAATTAACTAAGCGCTCAATGGACGCGGTGTCAGGAATGGGCGAGCTGCTTTCCTCCAAAATCCTTGCAGCCTATGCCGAGAGCCGTGGCTTGAAAGTCCAATGGGTGGACGCTCGCGACTTCATGCTGACTGATGAAACTTTTGGAAAAGCTAACCCGCTCTGGTCGAAACTGATACCACTTGCGAAGGAAAAAATAAATCCGATTCTCAACTCAGGAAAGTTAGTAATCACACAAGGATTTATAGGCGCAACCGAATACGGTGCCAGCACAACACTGGGTCGAGGCGGATCTGATTTCAGCGCATCCGTCATGGGCGTCGCGCTAGATGCGTCCGAAATCCAGATCTGGACTGACGTTGACGGAATGATGACCGCTGATCCGAGAGTCGTAAAAGATGCAATCGTCCTCAACGAAGTATCATTCCAGGAAGCATCAGAACTTGCATATTTCGGAGCAAAAGTTTTGCACCCGCTCACAATCGCTCCGGCAGTCGATAAGAACATTCCGGTCCGAATTTTGAACACGATGCGCCCGGAAGCTCCAGGAACGATCATCAAAGCATCAGTCAATGCAACAGGTTTAGTTTGCGCAATCGCGTCTAAAAAAGGCATCAATGCATTTTTCATCACATCACCAAGAATGTTGATGGCACACGGATTCCTGACCAGAGTCTTCGAAGTTTTCGACAAGCACCAAACTTCAATCGACTTGATCTCGACATCCGAAGTATCAGTATCGGTAACAACCGACAGACTTGATACCGTCGACAAAATCTCAGCAGACCTGGCTGAATACGGCGAAGTGAGAGTGCTTTCAAACATCGCAATCGTGACAGTTGTTGGAAGACAATTCCGCGAAAAAAGCGGAATTGCCGGGCAAGTCTTTGACGCTCTGCGAAACATCAACATAATAATGATCTCGGGTGGTGCATCCGATATCAACCTGAGTTTCGTGGTTTCAGAAGAACAAGCTGATCTGGCAATCAGACAATTACACGATGCATTCTTTCAGACCGCACCAGTAGCCTAGCGGCGCTTCTTCTTCGGTTTTGATTTACCAGCCGATTTAGACTTTGACTTGTTGGATGATTTGTCAGGCTTTGTTGCTTGCTTAGAATTCGAGTCGGGAGCCTTTGATTCCGGTTCGAGAGAATCAGCGACATCTTGTGCCACCGCAGGCAGTTGCTCGGGTGCCGACACTTCTGCATCCGGCATCGCTGATGGTTGCTCTTTTGTTACTGCTCCTGAATCCAGTATCGTTGATGATCCCTCGTTTGTTACTGCTTCTGAATCCAGTATCGTTGATGATCCCTCGTTTGTTACTGCTTCTGAATCCGGTATTGCTGGTGGTTGCTCTTCTGTTATTGCTTCTGCATTCGGTATCGCTGGTGGTTGCTTGTCCGCAGCTGCTTCTGAATCCGCCCCCGTTGATGGATGCTCGTTCGCTGCTGATGTTCCGCTAGATGCCGTAGTTTCTTGCACATCCGCTGAGGATTTTTCAGCTTGCGCGGACGGCTCTCGCTCATTGATGGACACGCGATCGTCCTGCACCGCTACTGCATCCGCCGACATTTCTGAAACCGGCTTCATCAGCTCTGGTTCACTCGGCTGCACTTGTGCTGTAGAAGCGGATGCCGTCTTGCTCTTGAATTTCGTTTCAATGGTGCCGTCAGTTTTCCAAATGATGGTGTCACCATTTTTTGTGTTGTAACTCAGGTTACCCAATTTGTCGAATGCGACAGCACTGATGCCGGTTTGAATAGTGCGCCCGGATGCATCCACCATCTCCCAAACATCTTTTTTCTCGGTCAAATGCAAAACAAAACCATCGGACGATTCGACGCGAATCAACATCCCTATCGGATTGTACTGCGGAATCAAGCGTCGCCCATTCGCGTGCATCGCAAGTTCGATGGTTCCCCGCTCTGTTCGCGTCACCATAGGAGCCGACGCGTCGGACTCCGGTGCGGCGGACTTCGGTGCGTCGGACTGCTGCGCGTCGGACTTCGGTGCGTCGGACTCCGGTGCGGCAGACTTCGGTGCGTCGGACTGCTGCGCGTCGGACTTCGGTGCGGCAGACTGTGCACTGTCCGATTTCGCAGCGTCAGCTTGTTGCTGCATCTTCGCAGCCGCATCCAGTTTCATGACAGCATCGGTTTCGATTTCTTCGACTGGAATCAAATCAATTTCGACTTCTGAGCTAAGTATCCTAGCTGCAGCCGCAATGGCTTGCTCCGCGGTCTTCTTGGATGCGGGCTTGAGCGTTTTTGGCGTAACTTTCGGTTCAACGAGAGATTTGAATAGATTGCGAAGGGTGTCGTTGTCGATCATGAATTCCTCGTTCGGAATGGAATTCAGGAACGTTTCAGACTCGCCTTTGATCGCTGAAAGCTCAGGAGACTGGGGTTCGGCTAGCGGAGCACTTGAAACATCACTTGCTGCGGCCGTTGCTTCGGCTTCGGGTAAGTCTGACATCCAGGACGGCAACAGTTGACTGTCTATATTCTCTGCTCGTTGTGTCGAAGAACCGCTCTGCACCGTCGAATCCATACGCGGTGAGGGCTGCACGACTGGAGGGTCTTGAGACGAAAATTTAGCATCCGCATTGGGCAAAGATGGTTGCTTCTGTGGTGGCACTTCCGAATGTGGACTAGGCACAGATGACGGATTTTGTGGTGGCACTTCCGCATGTGGACTCGGCACAGATGGCAGGTTTTGTGGTGGCAATTCCGTAGGGGAACTCGGCACAGATGGCGGGTTTTGTGGTGGCACTTCCGCATGTGAACTCGGCACAGATGGCAGGTTCTGTGGTGGCACTTCCGCACGTGGACTCGCCACAGATGGCGGATTTTGTGGTGGCACTTCCGCATGTGGACTCGGCACAGATGGTAGGTTTTGTGGTGGCAATTCCGTAGGGGAACTCGGCACAGATGGCGGGTTTTGTGGTGGCACTTCCGCATGTGGACTCGGCACAGATAGCGGATTTTGTGGTGACACTGGTAGCGATGCGGAGCCGGCTCCCGTGTCTCCATCGCCAAAATCACTGGCAGGGATGTCATCAATGAATGCCCAACCAGCGTTTGGATCAGAGTCAGCCGGTGAATCACCGACGGGAGAAATCGTTCTTGCTTCATCCGCCGGAGGCTGAGTGTCCACGACCGGTCCGGACCACGGGCTAACAGTTGTAGATTCCGCTGGAACTGGTGTCGTATTTGGTGCAACAACTTGCGAATTCTCGGAATGTTTTATGACGGCAGGTGCACCTGTCTCGAAAACAGGCGCTCCCCACGGAGATGGTTCACTGGGTTGAGATGAATTCTGAGACGGCTGTTCATGCGCTGCACGCAATTGCGCGACTTCGGAAGGCGGCAATTTAATGGTATCGGAGCCACTTCCAGGCACTGCCTGCGACTCGTGCGACCATTCTCCCCATTGTTCCGATTGAATATCTTTAGACCATTCGGATCTCTGCGTTGACTGCCGCGAAGGCTCTCCAGGCGCATTCCACTCGTTTCGCTCTTGCGGATTCGATTGAAACTGCTCACTCGGACTTGTTCGGACCTGCTCGTGCGGACTCGTTTGAGCCTGCTCGTGCGGACTTGTTCGAGCCTGCTCATTCGAACTTGTTCGAGCCTGCTCATTCGAACTTGTTCGAACATGCTCATTCGCCTGGAATTCCGATTGTTCCGAGAAACTTGCGACCTCTGATTCTACCGACGAATGTTCAACCCCAGCTTCGGATCCACTACCCATAAAAAACGGGTCAACATCTTGAACGCGATTTGGTTCCGCGATGTAAAACGGGTCGTAATTGTCGTTTTGTAAAGCGCCATCTGGACTTGCGCCTTCAATCATTTTCATCTGAGCGTCGGCTTCAGCGGCACTCGACGGACGCTCAAATTCGCGCGAAACGCTCCAAGATTTGTACTCGGATCCAAAGGACGAAGAAAAATATCCGGCGTTGGACCGATTGTGCAGATTATCGAGAATCTTGCCCGACAAAACTTTGCGACTGTCGGCACCAAGCACGAAGTCGCCGGTCTTCTTGAGGGGCAGCTGAGACGCATTCAGCTTTATGCCTTTAGCCATGCGTTTCTTGTCGTCCATCATCGTTTCTCGTACGTCCCACAAACCTTTCTCAAATATAAAGCTTAGGCGCCTGATTGGCCTCCACTTCATTTCTTCCCATTAATCTTGGCAAGCACCTCTGACACAACCTTTGCCTTTACCAATGCAAGCTCTGTCGCAATTTTGTTAGATAGACAGCGAAACAAATTTTGCTGAGCCTGCGTCGTCCCCAAAGTTAACAAGAGATAGCATTGATGTTGCTGACCATAATCAAAGCGCTCGAAGTCGACTTCAGGAATGCCGACAACGAACGATACCTGCACTCCAATACAAATATTAGCCAGAATCTCAGTCGAATTTTGGCAGTCAGGAAGCATTACCCTGAGTTTCACGCGGCGCAGACTTCAATGTTTCCAAAGTTGTCCGCGCTGAGCAAATTGACGCGTGCGGAAGGCTTGTGCCTGTCCTATTGGCACGATTGCAGCGAAATCAGTGAATTCAAATCAGCTCTGGGACATCGATCTGAAATCGATGAAGCTGCTGTCCTGGCGGCTAGACCTAGCAGGTTCAAAGTCGCATCATTGAGCCGCTACATGCAAAGGAACGAAGACGTTGTTCTTCTGAGATTTCTGTCTGACGTCGCGAAAACGAATAAAGTGCGCGTCGATAGAAAAGTCTTCACGACACAAGAAGACAGGCAACAGATCACAGGCATGCTCTACAACCTGCACCTACTCGAAGAGCAGCTTCACTCCATGATTTCCCGTCAAGTACCAAAACTTGATTTCGCGCCAACCAATGAAGTTCCGGTTCAAACGGCTCGAGATAATTCAGTACGGTTCACGAATAATGACGCACCCCGGTTGAGAAGCGGAATTACACCGGGACTGACGGGCGAGTCCATGCCGGGACTGACGCGCGAGTCCATGCCAGGACTGACGCCGAGATCAACGAGCCACGCAACGCCAAGACTAACGCGCGACAGCACGCAGCAATCAACGAGAGAAGACACGTTGCGATTAACAAGTGAAAGCTCGTCACGACTGACGTACGAGGATACGTTGAAATTGACCAGAGACGACACATTCCGTTCGAATCACTCAGAGCCACACAACGCCGCACAGCACAATCGTGACACTCGATACGCTGCTCCGCTAGACTTGCAGAAATACAACGTCATGCCAGCGAA
The DNA here is from genome assembly GCA_036702965.1 of Drouetiella sp. Classification (GTDB taxonomy): domain Bacteria; phylum Cyanobacteriota; class Vampirovibrionia; order Obscuribacterales; family Obscuribacteraceae; genus PALSA-1081. Next base: position 27,424 of record DATNPZ010000012.1, on the reverse strand, counting down.
ATCGTCAATTGGGATGAATGCGTCTCGATACGCCCCGCCAGCAGTCAATCCACCAACAGTCAATCCACCTTATTTCCCGGGAACGGCAAACGTCGGACCAAAGATCACTCCCGTGCGCTCGAGGAATCAAATAACCAATCTCACAGCAAGTCCCGCTTCAAACAAATCAAACTTTTTTGCACCAATTTCTTTCGACAACGGTCCCATATCGCAATCGCAGCAAACCATATCTGGTGCCTACAGAACTGTAATCGATTCTTCAGGACCTGTAGACATCTGGTACAGCCTGGCAGAAGACCCTCGCACCCCGCATCGTTTCCTCGAATGGCTCTCTGAAAACAACAACGAATACGTCGCACAACGTGCTCTAGCGACTTTGAAAAAGCAAGAACTCGATCGTATGACCGTGCAACAACTTCCTCAACGCCAGCCTGTTAGCAGTCAAATTTTCGCAAGCTAACACACTGCCGCTGTCGTTCTAAGCCGCTCTAACAGGACAACGATAACTAATAGCTTCCAAAACGTCGTTTAGCTGGATCTCTTGGTTTGCATTCAAATCAGCAATCGTTCGTGCGACCCGCAACAGTCGATCAAACGCGCGGGCAGAAAGCCCCATTGAAGTGACTGCTCGCGCCAGTGCCCGGCGCGAAGGCTCGTTCACCTTGCAGTGCCTAACCATCTGCTTTTGACTGAGTTCTGAATTGAACACGAAAGGTTTATTGCCGCAACGCTCCTTCTGCAAATCAAACGCACGCATCACTCTCAGGCGAATGTCCTCAGAACTTTCCCGATTCGGATTGACGTCCAACAAGTCCGCCTCAGGAATTCGTGCAACATTGCAATGTATGTCGATGCGGTCAAGAAAAGGTCCTGACAGTCGGTTCCAATACCTATCGGCTTGATATGGAGTGCACGCACAGTACTTGACGGTATCACCACGATAACCGCATGGACAGGGATTGCAGGCCCCGATGAGCAAAAACTTTGCTGGATACGTAAGCGTTTGCAAAGCACGACTGATCGTAACGTTCGCGTTCTCGAGCGGCTGCCGGAGCGTGTCTAAATGCGCTCGCGGAAATTCAGTCAATTCATCCAGAAACAAAATCCCCATATGACTCAAAGAAATTTCTCCGGGTTTGGGATTTGTGCCTCCACCAACCAACCCGATGGCAGAGGCGCTGTGATGAGGGCTCCTGAAGGGGCGCTCCAGGACTAATTTCGCCTTGTTCTGTAATTGGCCAGCGACGCTGTATAACTTTGTCAGTTCGAGAGCTTCTTCGAAAGAAAGTGGTGGCATAATACCCGGCATTCGCTGTGCGAGCATCGACTTACCCGAACCTGGTGGTCCCACGAGGATGATGTTGTGTTTGCCTGCAGCCGCTATTTCAAGCGCGCGCTTTGCACCAACCTGCCCTTTGACGTCGCAAAAATCGAGACCACTTTTAGGATTGAGTTGGTTGATGCGAAAGTTCTCCCTCGCGTCAGTTTGGAATACGGCTCCCAGATCTGGATTTTCCAAAATCTGACAGACCTGCTTGAGATGCGACACAGGAAAGATTTTGATTCCATCAACGAGAGCTGCTTCCTCTGCGTTATCTTGAGGCAAGATGATACCCGAAGCACCAAATGATTTTGCCGCTAGCGCAATCGGTAACACACCCGAAGTCGGTCGAACCGAGCCATCCAAGCCAAGTTCACCTACAAGCCAAAATTTGGAGATGTGGTCGGTTGGAATCATGCTGCTTGACGCTAGAATTCCAACAGCTATTGGAAGATCGAACGCCGGACCTTCTTTTTTTGTGTCTGCTGGGGCTAAATTGACGACCCACTTTTTCGCATACGGTACGAGAAATTCGCACGCCTTGATAGCGGAACGCACGCGATCCTGAGACTCTTTGACAGAGGCATCGGGCAAACCAACCAGGTTTATCTGTCCAATACCTGGTCCACAGTCAACCTCAATCTCAATGCAATAGGCATCAACGCCGATTAGTCCACCGGAAAAAACTCGTGCAAACATTCTTTCGTCTCCTGAAATCGTCTTCAGAAATAACTACGTATGTTGCACGCAAAAAGTTCAAAGAAAAAACTTCTACGTAAAAGTTTGTCCGCAAGCAAGACAGAAAGAGAAGTTGCTGTTTTTCAACTCACCGCACTTAGGACACTTGTCCGAGACCGCTCCAGCTGCAGGTTCTGTCGCACCGCCAGAGAGCGAAGCTGTCGTTGACTGTAACGGATCAGAGAACGAAAATTCGAATTTTGGAATCTCGAAATTTCCCAAATTCGAATGTGAAAAATCGAAAGAATTTGTCTGATTCGATGTAGAACCGGCAGGTTCACCTGAAGTAGATGAAGAAACCACGGTGCTCACATCCGGCGTTTCAATCGGCCTGTTCTGCCACTCGGTGCTCACATCCGGCGTCTCAATTGGTTTGTTCTGCCACTCGGTGCTCACATCCGGAATTTCAATTGGTTTGTTCTGCCACTGCGAACTCACATCCGGAGTTTCTATCGGCTTGTTCTGCCACTGTGAACTCACGTCTGGCGTCTCAATCGGTGTGTTCTGCCATTGTGAACTCACATCAGGCGCCACGATCGGATTGTTCGCTGGTGCCGACGAAGCACCGCCGATGCTGGACTGATCGCCCGGCGCCGAAACGTTCTTCGAAGCCGCAGCCGCCGCTGTCGCCGAAACATTCGCTTTCGCCAGCGCATCGATAGTCATCTCAGAACTAGGCAGTGAAAGCGAATCGGAAGAATACTGAGTAGAAACGTCAGGCACAATAGAATCAGAAGCCGCCATCATCGATGAAATATCTGGCACCGCAGATGGTGAATCAGCGCTCAAATCCATCGCGGGCAAACCATCGCCGAAAGGACGACTGAACGACGGATCGTCCAGGGAAGACGTCGAGGCTTTGGCGTCTTGAGCACTGTCCTTCCGCGGTTGAGATTCTGCCACCGCTGGTGATGCAGCAATATTTTTGCCGGGATTTTCTTGCGGCGTTTCATCACTAAAAGTTGGAGCATCCGCTGGGCGAAAATCCAAAGCATCCGACTCATTTCCAGAATCAGCAGCATCACTTCCAAAATCAGTATTACCAATTTCAGCAACAGTATTACCAATTTCAGAATCAGTATTACCGCTTCCAGAATCAGTACTCACTCTTCCGGAATCAGTATTCACAGTTCCAGAGCCGCTTTCTGAATCTTGCTGAGCGCGCGCCTTCAATTGCAATTCAGCAGCATGGGCCTTCGCTTCAAATAAATCGGTTGCATGATCGGAATGATCGTCATCGTCATGATGCTTCTTATGCGCTTTTCGCGCCATTTTCGCTTCGTGTTGATGCATCCAAAATTCACGGTCGCGAGCGAGCGGAACTTGAGTGCCCCTGTCAGGCGAAATTATATTGTCCGAATTTCGCAGATGTCGCAGTCTGTCCTTGTCCGCCTGTGTGCCTTTCAGATGCAAACTGCCGATCACTGACAGCGCAATATAAACCATCACCGAAGTGCCGAAACTGTGCCCCGTCAGCAGAATCAGCCACGACACCATCAGAACTGGCACACATCTGAGACCCATCGCATAGATCAATCCCGCACCAGTGTACGGAATCAAATTCAAGAGCCAGACTAACTTTACCGACTTGGTCGAGTTGGACGGTGGCACTAATGGTGGCTTCTGCAAAACTTTTACCGCTGCTTAGGTTTTGGGTTTGTTCTGCCCTAACTGAGTTCCATCCAATCGGTCATGAACGGAAGAGCCTTTGGGCTCTTGCTGGAATGCCTGAAGAATGCGCTTAGCATCAGCATTATTCGCATCATGCTCCAAAACTGTTTTCACTTCATCGATCGACTCTTGCACCTGCCCACGCTTGTGGAGAGCGACAGCCAGAGCCAATCTCGCTTCAGAATTATCCGGATTGATGTCTAGAGCTTTTCGTTCTTCGCTGATTTGCCCTTCCCAATCTTGCACTTCACCAAGTGCCAGACCCAACTGCATATGGGTGTTTTCGTTATCAGGTTCTATGTGACTGGCGATTCGATAAGAAGTAATCGCAAGCGCTACATCACCTTTGCCCAGTGCAGCTTCCGCCAGCGCACGGAACGCACCAGGTTCACTTTTATCTAACTCAGTTGCGGTCTGCGCTTCCACCAGGGCTTCGTCAAAGTGCCCTTTTTTGGTCAACGCATTTGCCAATACATAATGCGCAATGGCGTTTTTGGGATCGACAACAGTTGCTTTCTTCAGCACATCGATCGCCTCGTCGAAGCGACCTTCCTCGTTATAAATCACGCCCAGGTTATTCGTCGCCGTCGCCTGAACAGTGGGACTGTTCGGTTCCATTTTCAAAGCATGCTGAAATTCAACTTCGGCCTTTTTGTAGTCGCCAGATTTGAAATATTCTTTGCCTGAAATAAGGTAGTCAGTCGAAGTCTTAACGTCGACTCCGCAAGCTGATAACGACACGGTGCACGCAGCTAACGAAATTATCAATTTCGAGCTGGTGAATATGTTCTTCAAGTCAGTCAATTTGCGACTGGACATATTCAAAATCATCCGATGTGCAACGTAATTCAAACTCCTCGTTTTCTCGCATTCTAGCATGGCGAAGAAAAGCTGGCTGGCTGGTGCCAGTCAGCTTTCCAGGAGTTATTCGGCACCAATTTGAGCTGGCTGAGGTTGCTTCTTCTCTTCCTCGACGACCTTGACGTGCAATTCGACCAGTTGCTCAGGTGCCGCCACGGATGGTGCACCAGTCATCAAACAACCACCGGACTGCGTTTTTGGAAAAGCAATGACATCACGAATCGACTTACCGCCGGTCAGCAACATCACGATGCGATCTAATCCCAAGGCGATGCCACCATGAGGAGGAGCACCTGACTCGAGAGCTTCAAGCAAGAATCCAAACTTTTCGCGAGCAACATCGATGTCCAGACCGATGGCAGTAAAGGCGCGGGACTGCACTTCTTGATTGTGGATACGAATCGAGCCGCCACCAATTTCGACGCCGTTGTAAACGATGTCATACGCTCGCGCTCTCGCCTTTTCAGGATCCTTCTCGAGCAACGCCAGGTCGTCGAGGTGAGGGCTGGTGAATGGATGGTGTACTGCCATCAATCGATTCTCTTCCTCGTCGTACTCGAACAAAGGAAAATCGACGACCCAAAGCAATTCATGCTTACTTTCGTCGATCAAATTCAGCTCTTCGCCAATCTTCAAACGTAGCCTGCCAAGCGTGTTGGCAACGGCTTTGTCGGCATCAGCTACCAACAAAAGCAAATCACCCTGCTCGGCTGAAGCGAGATTCTTCATCTTCTCCAGCTCTTCGGGCGGCATGTGTTTCTCTAAACCAGACGAGCGAACAGTGGCTCCAAAAGCCAGCCAAGCCATGCCCTTTGCACCCGTCGATTTCGCAAAGTCTTGCCAGAGATCCAATTGTTTACGAGAGATTGATTCCGCACCGCCCTTGACGACAAGCGCTTTCAATTTTCCGCCAGCGTCTGCAGCACCTCTGAACATCTTGAAATTGGTCTGAGCAGCGACTTCAGTCAAGTCTTGAATTTCCATACCGAATCGCAAATCAGGTTTATCACTGCCGTACTTGTTCATTGCATCAGCGTAAGTCAGACGCTGGAATGGAGGCTTCAGCTCGATCCCAGTGCATGCAAAAGCTCGCACCAGGAGTCCCTCGGTCACGCCCATGATCTCTTCTTCGTCAGTGAAGGAGAGCTCCATATCTACTTGAGTAAATTCGGGCTGTCTGTCAGCACGCAAATCCTCATCTCGGAAGCAACGGGCAATCTGATAGTAGCGATCAACACCGCTAATCATCAGTGTTTGTTTGAACAGTTGCGGCGACTGTGGCAGCGCGTACCAATTGCCTGCGTTCAATCTGCTCGGCACGAGGAAGTCACGTGCGCCTTCTGGCGTGGCTTTAGTCAAGATTGGAGTTTCGACTTCGATAAATGACTGCTGATCTAAATATTGTCGGATCGCCTGAGTTATGCGGTGTCTCGTCACCAAATTGTTTGTCATCTCAGGACGACGCAAATCGAGATAACGGTACTTCAGACGCAATTCCTCATTCACATTTCCAGCCGTATCCAGCATGAACGGAAGGGTTCGGCAGGTGTTGAGAATCTCAACTTGATCCGGATAGATTTCGATTTCGCCAGTCGTACTATCTTTGTTTTCTCGACCTTCAGGACGCTTGGTCACTTTGCCTTTAGCAGCGATCACGTACTCGTATTTCAACGTACACAAAGTCTCGTGAATCTGTTTATTTACTTTCGGATCAGCAGCGATCTGAACCCGCCCAGTCGCATCGCGTAATTCGATAAATACAAGACCACCAAGGTCGCGATTGACGTGTACCCAGCCTGCTACACAGACCTCCTGTCCAACATCGTTCAAACTGAGTGATCCGCAACGACGGTTGCGTTTAAGACGAGGTGTGCTCACGTGCCCGCTCCTGTTCTGATTTCCGAACTATATATTTTAGCGGTATAAGCCATGAATACGGCTGTACACCAACCAAATTCAAAGATCCGTGTAGTCCAAAACCGAATTTTGAAGAGGACTTGTCAAAAGAGCTCAACCCCCTGGTCAAAACGCCGAATCCTTAGCCAGGTCAGCGATTCGCCGAAAGCCCCACCAGCGCCCGAAAATCCAAGCGATATCGCTTCAGTTTTGACCCAAATTCAAGCGATATCGCTTCAGTTTTCAGGGTCTATAGCGGCACCCGTCTGGGTCCGGCGAGCAGCGCTACACTAGCGCCCGCTGCGGGTATAAGTTAGAGTAATACTTAGTTACTACGATTTTTTTTACTACCAATTTCTCTTCGCAGGTTCTACCGATGATTCCCCAGATGTCAGACACAGTCGCGCTTGTATTCGGCATATTCCTGATGGTTTTGGGAATTTCCTTCGCATTTAAGGCTTACCAGGCAGGGATTCAGGGACGTTGCATGTACTGGTCAGGCTTCTTGCCACTAACACTGATCTCACCTTTTCTTCTGCACCTCCCATCCGGCAAGAAATCACTTGTAAAGCCTGCTGAAGGCATGTGGGTGCACGCTGTCATGGCGCCAATTTTCCTCGTGCTCTCTATCCTGATGTTCGCAGCAGGAGCTGACTTCACTGGACTGCCAGGCGTTGCCACACTGAACGTAGCGATGAACGGCTTCAAATATGGTCGTTCAGACTCAGTCGTTTTCAATCGACGCACCGGTTACCAATTTCCATTCATCGCCAGAGGTAGCAAACAACTTGCCAAGCTTTTCGGTTCGAAGATTGGTGAAAAGGATGAAGAAAAGTACGTACACAACACCGATTCTTACGACTCAGCACAACAAGCTGTCAGATAAAGTCGAGTTGCACAACAACATTCGGACAGACGGAGCCTCGCGTTCCGTCTGTTTTCTTTTGCACTGCATTGAAGGTAGTAAATAGCCACAACTGGCTTCGGCGCGTGCAAATCTAAAGATAATTAGAAATGTGAATCATCCAAACCGGCGACAATAGGGCGATTACGGCGTTCCGAAAGTCTGAGAACATCCAACATATGGCTCGAATGCCCCTTTTATTGTCCACCCTGTGCTTAAATGCTAAGATCGTGCGACTTGTAAAAGTCTATATTTACCGTTTCTCTTGAAGGGGGAGGACCTTTGTCTGAGGTTAGAGTAGCCGAAGGTGAAAGCATTGAAGCAGCGTTGAAGCGCTTCAAGAAGAAAATCCAGAAAGCCGGCATTTTGTCAGAAATCAAGCGTAGAGAAAGATACGAAAAGCCAAGCGTTAAACGTAAACGCAAAGCTGAAGCTGCCCGCAAACGCCGCTCGTAACGACTTTTCAACTTGCATTCAATCTATCGTCCCCACCGTGGTTCGGCGGGGGCGGTTTTGCGTTATCGCCTGCTTATGCATCAAACAAGTGAGCCATAAGCAAACGCAAATTTTGTACGCCTCAGATTCATTGCAGCAAGGTTAAAAGATCTCCCCAAGATCCGCTTGACATCAGACTTTCGAGAATGTTTTGCGTCTTGATGGGAATAAGACTTTTAGAGTCGAAGAAGAGGTATTGCAATGAGCAGTTCAAAAATGAACGGCAGCGTCCGCACAGATAACATGGTGAGTTTGAACACCAACCTATTAAAAGATCGATTGAATGTTGTCTACAACCGTTTGCACAGCGGCAAAAGCACTGGCAAAGGTTTAGGACAAGATGGACTCTTCGAATACCTTTGGGATTTGAAAGAAGTAGCTTTGTTAGAAGGCAAATCATCGGTCGAACTTCCCAAAAACTGGCTTGACGAACTGGAAATAGCAGAACAACAAGTCAACGCACGTAGCCACTAGACTTCCAAACGCCACACAATAAAATCGGCATGCATTCTCCAATCTGCATGCCGATTTTTGTTTGCAAGTAAGTTGCTGACCATCGTTTGCGTTAAACTAACTCGCATGAAAATCGCTCAGAATAGTTGGATATACGCACTAGGCATCTTAACGCTATTCACCACATTCGGTGCCGCAAGCACCTTCGCGGCCAGCAAGCGGCTCCCACCGATGGAGCTGTACAAGTACATCCTGGAGGCACAAACTAAAAGCCAGGAAGCCGACAAAAAAATGATTGCGCGAATTGCGTTGATTGGCGAAATAACGACTGAGTTTCACGATCGTTTTGGTAGATTTCCCCAGACGTGTGATGAACTATCGCAATTTTCACCTGCGGATCATCTGTCGCGAATGAAAAATCCTTACCTTGAACATGAGTACATGTCGAGAGAATTACCCAAAGATACATCACCATTGATCAAAGTCGAAATTCTCGAAGACTATGGGATTTCGAAAAACAGTCTGCTCAATCTGGTCAAGCATCCTCCAGCAAATTGGGATGGAGAGCCGGGTTCAATCGTGCTCATGCACAACACGGAAAATCTCTTCGCAATCCGAGGATGCGGACTGACGCGCAAACCAGTTATGGATAGCACCACCGGTAGTGCTTATTGCATGTTCAAAAACTTGTCCGACTGACACGTTCATCTGCGCGAATTTTTTTGAAAAGATCAAACTAGACACCCTGAACCCAATCCGTACTTTTTACCTTCATCCACGGGACCGGGCGAGGTGCGCTGCACCCGATCCGCACTTCTATACTTCGTCCACGGGACCGGGCGAGGTGCGCTGCACCCGATCCACAATTGCATTTTTGGTATCAGGATCGGGTGAGATCATCACCACCCGATCCGACCCATCAATGCCTCACACGAGACCGGAGTTGTCTCTCCATCCACCGGTCCCGTGCGCGACCTGACAAGCAGCGCCCTCTGGCTGAATTAGCCCGCCGCCTGCAAGTGACCACTATCGACCTTGTCGATTTCCGACTTCTCACTGGGCAAGCTCGCAACATAAGCTTCCAGTCGATAGTGGCTCATATCTGCTGAAGATTTGATTCTCTTACTAATATTTTTCGGATCATTTGGATCCAACGGTGTTGCTAAAGCTGGCATTCTAGGCGGCTCTTTGCTGTAATCGATCGGCTTCAAAGCTTTCAATCTAGTGCTCGACATGCGTGCATTTTCTACGCGAGCTTTAACAGGTTCTTCCTTCTTGCCTTGGAACGTGGCGTAGAACATTCCCTTAACCATATCTACTAAACTTCTGCCCATACTCCCCCTTCCGATTTGTCTGCGTGGTTTGCGTTCCCCTCTACTAACATCGCCGATCATGCCAAAAACACACATCCCACCTGTTGTGTATTCAGTCGAGCTTCGCTGACTAAAGTCACTCCCCTATAAGGGTTAGCTCTCGCTGATCCTGGATCCACTCTATCCATAACCCTATACGTATGAAATGCCGACTGGGCTACGCTGGACTAAGTTGAGCAATCTGGGGAGTAGACATATGAGTCGATTGGCATGCCCGCCTCGCAAGCAAACGACGGCTGCGAACAAAGTCGGGAAATTCTTATTAGTGAATACAACTTTGATGGCCTTATTCAGTGCCTGGAGCCCAGCGTTGACACTTCCATCCGCCATCGCCGCATCGACAGCGACAAGCAACACCGCTACGAGCAGCAAAGATGGGCAGAGCACTAGCGGCGCTGGCACGATGCTAGCGATGTCTGCGACCGGTCAAACTGTCGGGCAATGTCCGCTAAAACATACGAGCGTTTCAACAAAGATTTCGGGTTACGTGGCCCGCGTCACGGTAAAACAATCATTCTCTAATCCATTTAGCAAAAAGATTGAAGCCGTTTACACATTTCCACTTTCGGAAAGCGGCGCAGTCGATAGCATGACGATGAAAATCGGCAACCGCGTCATAAAAGGAACAATCAAGAAGCGCGAAGAAGCAAAGCAGATTTACGATCAAGCGAAAGCAAACGGTCATGTCGCGTCCTTGCTGGATCAAGAGCGATCAAATATTTTCACTCAGTCCGTAGCAAATATCGAGCCCGGACAATCTATAGATGTCACCATCACATATGTTGAATTATTGAAATACGAATCCGGCAAATTCACATACACTTTCCCGACAGTAGTCGGACCACGCTTTATTCCTGGCGACACCGCAGTGGGGAAGAGCGGCACCGGGCGTACTCCTGACACAGACAAGGTGCCTGACGGTTCCAAAATCACACCGCCTGTAACACCACAAAACACTCGTGCTGGTCATGATATTTCCATTGATGTAGATATTGATTCGGGAATTCCTATATCAAATATCTCATCAAAGCTTCACGAAGTAACTGTGGAAAACGTCAACAAAGACGAGGCGAAAGTATCACTCAAAGACAAAGACGCCATCCCTAACAAGGACTTTGTGCTCACGTGGGATGTCGCAGGTGACGCCCTCAAGAGCGGATACCTCACACATCGTGATGCAAAAAATGAAAGCGGATATTTCACGCTGATGTTGATGCCACCAAAACGTGTTGCCCAAGAAAATGTGGCGCCAAAAAAAATGATCTTCTTGATCGACTGCTCAGGCTCGCAAGAAGGTGCACCTCTTCAAAAGGCGAAGGACACTTTGCGATACATCGTTGATCACATGAATCCGCAAGATACATTCCAAATAATCGCCTTTTCAGACACCGCAAAGACGCTCTATTCGGCCCCGCAAGCCGTCAACGGAGCACGCAAAATCGAAGCCAATAACTTCATCAATAAGTTGTATGCAAATGGCGGAACATGGATGGCACCTGCAGTGCAGAAAGCTCTCGCTACACCGGCAGACGGACATAGATTGAGAATCGTCACGTTCATGACGGACGGATATGTCGGCAACGACTACGAAATTCTCAGCTTGATCAAGAAGCGTCGCGACACGTCCCGCTGGTTCTCTTTCGGCACTGGCAATGGTGTCAATCGAGAATTGATTGATGGAATCGCCGCGGAAGGTGGAGGCGAAGCAGATTACGTGCTGCTCAACAGCTCCGCTGCCGAAGTCGGAAAGAAATTCTACGATCGCATATCCACTCCCGTAATGACGGATGTGTCGGTTGATTACGGCAAGTTGGACGTGAAAGAAGTCTATCCAAGAGAAGTCAACGACGTTTGGGCAGAAAAACCACTCTATTTCAAGGGACGCTACACCAAGGCCGGAGCAGGCACGGTAACGCTGAAGGGATACGTCGGTGGCAAGCTCTACACACAGACTTTGAATGTCACTCTGCCCGAAATCAATCACGACAACGAGGTTCTGGGAGCCGTCTGGGCAAGAGCAAAAGTCGACAGATTAATGTCCGAAGACTACCTCGGCGTTCAATCAGGCAACGTAAACAAAGAGCTGCGAGATGAAATCGTCAAAACCGCACTGGATCACCACATCATGACGAACTACACGTCATTCGTCGCTGTTGAAGAGAAAACCGTGACTAAGGGTGGTGAGGCACAGACTGTGACAGTGCCTGTAGAGATGCCTGACGGCGTGAGCAGAGACGGAGTTTTCGGCGCCGGCGACAGCCCCTCCGCAATACCAGCACCAGCGAGAGCTCGATTCGGAGGCGGAGGCGGAGCAGGCGCATCGAACATGCCGATGAGACGTCAATTAATGGCTAATGGTGGCGGCCTGACCAGCGGAAAAGCTCAGCTTTACACCTCTCCAAAACAACTACAAATTGTCAGTGAACAACCGATCATTAATGATTTCCGCACGCAATCGAACCTTGGAGCGAATTATCTTGGCTTGAAGAAAACAGCCGCAAAACCGGTACCGATGAAAACTCGGGAACTAGGCGATGATGCAGCAATCGCCAATGGCGAACCGAAGAAAGATGAAGCGCTCAGACAATCCACAGATAAAGATCAACAAAAATCAGCAGCGCATAAATCCAGAAACGAGCAAGAGGAAACGAAAAAAGGAACGCAAACAAGCGTCGAAGGAAAGTCCAAAACCGGAGCAGAGCTGCAGTCCAAAAACGGAACAGAGCCGCAGTCCAAAAATGGAGCACAAAAACAGCCTAAATTCGACACTCAGTTGCAAGAACTTGTGAATGCTCGAAACGCCAAGAAACCGCTTCCTGTCGTCAAAGGCTGCGATGGTACATCCGTCAAAATCGAAATCAATTTACAGGATGCATCCGAAGCAAATCTCAAGAAATTGAAAGAGCTTGGATTTGTTCTGGAAACGAAAACCGGAAAGAAAGTCGTTGGCAAAATCAAAATCGATGACTTGAACAAACTCGCTGCGCTTAGCTTTGTGACTTCGATCAAACACAACGAAGGTTAAAAAAACAAGTCACACAAAAATAAAGAGAGGGGCTTTTGCTCCTCTCTTTGGAATTAGATATTTTCAGCAGCTACTTCGCTCGGCTTTGCCGCAGCGACGCTAAGCGGAAACGCTAACGCACGTTTTGCTATTGCAGTCATCGTCCCAGAAGTTACGCAGATCGGCGCACTCGCGAATGACTTTCTTCTTCGGCTGAGCGACGACGACTTCGGTCTGAACTTGAACTTCAGGACACGACGATTGAATTGCAAAAGCTTTTTCCAACTCGGTCAAATCTATTAATTTGGCGCTCATTTTCATTGGTTTCCTGCGGGTGTTCAGAGACGCCCACTCGCGTCTCTCTGGAATAAATCCTATCAACGCGATCAGCAAGATGTGAAAGCCATAATTTTTTCTTCGTGTCTGAACGAAGAAAACCTAGTTGTGCTGCGATTCTAAAGACTTTCGGAAAATGGGCAAGATTAAATTGCCACTTTCGAGAGTCACTATTTCATCAAACGATCCAAAAGTTTCAGGACGCGATCATCATTCGGGTCGAGATTAAGCGCTTGGCTCAAAACAGTTTTCGCTTCAGTTGCTTGTCCGTCTTCATCCAACACACGACCGAGGTTGTACATCGCATTTTCATAATCGGGACGGATAGCGATTGCGGCTTTGTATTCATTGATAGCTGTTTTGTTATCGCCATTTGCAGAAAGCGCATTCCCCAAAACCGAGTGGTAGATTGCCTGCTTTCCATCAAGAGAAACTGCTTTCTGCGCTTCGGTCAGAGCTTCAGGCTTGTTACCACCGTCGAGCAAAACGACGCTTAAGTTGGAGTGCGAAAACGCAAGATTTGGATTCAACTTGATGGACTCACGCAGAGACGCCTCTGCGCCCTTCAGGTCGCCGTTCTGACGTTGCGCCCAGCCATAATCGTTAACAGCTTCCGCGTCCTGAGGATGCTCATCTGCGCGCTTCTTTGCGGCTGCGAGATCCGGCGCGCCCTGCGCTCCTGATTTCCAGCTTCCGGCACGCCCTTCTTTTGATTCTTTCGACTCCTTTGCCACGACAACTGGAGCGATTGAGAGAACCAGACTCAAGACGAGTCCAGCCCGCAAAGCAGAGCGCATCAAGTTCATTTTCATATCCTCTATTCCGGAATGCCGCCAATCGCCCAGAAGCAAAGTAGCAGCCCTGTTACGACGCCCATCAAGGCGAACAAAACAGATTCAATCACGTTTTTAGAGTCATCGAGCGATTGCTTAACAAAAAGTAGGCCACCACCAAGGAAAACCGACCCAACGATCAGCATCATTATGCGAAGAAGAACGATGTTTTCTTGCACCATAAATGGTGTCACCCCGACTGACTCAGCGATTATAGCAGTCCCGGATATCTCGGCGCGACTTTGCCGCTCTCTATCCTCACTGGGAGACGCTTACGTCCCCAATTACCCTTTGCTCCTTCAAACACGCCAGCAATCGGTGTTTCACAGTACTTGCAGTGACCATTTTCGACGGCATAGGTGCCAAGCTCGTACCAGTCTCTCTCGATCAAAAGTTTTGAGCACTCTGGACAGTACGTACTCTGGCGGTCAACGTCGTTGACGTTACCCACGTAGGCATATTTGATTCCGGCTTTGAGCGCTTGTTCGCGTGCGCGAATCAAAGTTTTGTGCGGCGTTGCTTCGCGGTGTTGAACGCGATAATCCGGGTGAAATCCAGTGAAGTGAACTGGAACTGAATCACCGAGATTCGCTGTTATCCAATCACACATTCTTTCGATCTCTTCTGCAGAATCATTTTCTTCCGGAATCATCAGATTGGTAATTTCGAACCAAACATTCGACTCGTTTTTCAGCCATTTCAGAGTATCAAGCACAGGCGCAAGTTCAGACAGCGTCAGCTTCTTGTAAAACTGTTCGGTAAAAGCTTTCAAGTCGACATTCGCCGCATCCATCACCGAATAAAACTCGGGACGCGCTTCAGGAGTAATGTATCCAGCAGTGACTGCAACGGATTTGATTCCTACTTGATGACAGGCTTTTGCGGTGTCGATTGCATACTCTGCCCAGACCACAGGGTCGTTATAAGTAAAAGCGACACTGCTACAGCCCAGTCGCTTCGCTGCTTCTGCAATATCTTCAGGTCCAGCATTTTCACTCAACTGCTCGATTTCGCGAGATTTACTTATGGACCAGTTTTGACAAAACTGGCAGCCTAAGTTGCAACCGGCAGTCCCGAACGAAAGAACACTGGTTCCCGGCAAAAAGTGGTTGAGTGGTTTCTTTTCAATTGGATCTACACAAAAACCAGTGCTCAAGCCATAAGTAGTGAGCATCATCTGACCATCAACATTCTTGCGAACGAAGCAGAAGCCGCGATCGCCTTCCTTCAAAACGCAAGCACGCGGGCAAAGATCGCAGAAAATTCTCGCGCCATCTTCTACATGGTGCCAGTAGCGACCGGGTATTCCAACAGGCTCTTCGTACTTTGGATCGCTCATATGCTCCGGATCCACAACGTTCACGTAGTCCAATCAGTCCGAGAGCTTGCACTCTCAGCATGCATCCAGTATAGCCAACAAATGATGCATAAAGAATCGCCGCTTGCCTGGAAGGCGCAGCGGCGAGAGATTTCGAGAGACGGGCGTATTGAAGTCCGGCCGATCTTTTCTCAAGGATCCAATTTCGATTAAGGTCCGCCGATCTTTTCTCGAAGACGCGATCTCGATTAAAGTCCAGCCGGTCTTTTATCGCGAAGACCGATATCGATTAAAGTCCAGCCGATCTTTTATGAAAGACGCGTTCTCGATTAAAGTCCAATCGATTTCTTCTTTTGAGCGCTGAGCTTGTACTTGTCCAACACGCCCTGCCATTTGTCCTGAGAGCGAAGAATCAGCTCGACGACTTCGCGCACCGCGCCATCTCCACCGGCTGCTTCAGTGGTGAAGTGTGCCACCGCCCGTAGTTCCGGTCTGGCGTTTCCAACGGCACAAGACAAACCAACTTTGTTCATCAAAGGATGGTCCGTGAAATCATCGCCGACGAAAGCGACTTGCTCATCCTGCAGTTTGGCGTCTTTCAAAATTTCGTTGTAAGAAGCCTCTTTCTCGAGATGCCCCTGATAAACATACTTGATCCCCAGAAGGCGGGAGCGCTCGACCACGGCTGGCGACTCTCTGCCGCTGATTACGCCGGATACGAGACCATTGTCGTGCGCGATCAAAAGTCCGAGTCCGTCGTGAGAATTGAAACCTTTGAACTCGACCGGCTTACCGTCCGGTCCCGGGAAATAGTAGATTTTTCCATCAGTCAATACACCATCAACATCCATCAAAATCAGTTTGATTTTGGCTGCGCGGCGCATAAGTTCGGCACTAAAATTGCTCATTGAACATTGTTACCCGTTGCTAAACATGTGCATTGTAACGGGCAAACGCCGCGGAATATCGCTAAACTATGCAATTAATTTGAGCGCTGTCATGAGGCAGCTCACAAGTGCCGCCGTGTGGCAATCTGTGTGCGAATGCTTGCATGACAACAATACTCAAGACTATAAGCGCGGACAATTTTTAATTTCGAATAGGAGCCCTAGATGTCAGCTCAACAGCATTCAAATTCCAGCATTGAAATAGTTGATGTGCAAGCTCTTGATGCAAATAATCCGCGCGAGTCGATTAGAAAAGTTGCTATCGGTAATTCGAACAATTCAATCAAGTGCGACATCCTGATCGTTGGTGGTGGCACAGGTGGTGTCGCTGCCGCACTCGCTGCCAGCAAAGTTCGAGACGACCTCAAAATATGTATGACGGAGGAGACTGATTGGATAGGAGGACAGATGACGGCTCAGGGCGTATCCGCACTGGACGAGAACAAATTCGTCGAGACCACCGGTGCCTGTAAATCGTATCTGGACTTAAGACGATCAATCCGAAAATTTTACTCCACCGAACGAAAACTGTCCGACGAGGGTGCTTCGAAAAAATATTTGGACCCGGGAAATAGTTGGGTGACGAGGTTGGCATTCGAGCCAAAAGTCTGCCTGGATCTCTTGCAAGATCTTCTCAAACCAGCGGAATCCGAAGGGAAGCTGGCAGTATATCTGCGGTTCAAACCAGTTCAAGTTTCATGTGAAACCGACAAAGACAGCAGAAAAACTTTGAAACGAGTGCTCACGCTCAACCTGGACAACAATGAAATCATAACTTTCGAGCCACAAATCGTTATCGATGCCACCGAACTTGGTGACCTCTTACCGCTCTCCGAACTTCAATACGACAGTGGTTCGGACGCCGTAAGCAAGACGCATGAGTCACACGCCCCTGACGAAGGCAATCCCGAGAACGTGCAGGACTTCGTCTATCCCTTTGTCTGCGAGTTTCGCGAGGGCGAAAGTCATACCATACCGAAACCAAAGTTTTACGATGAATTCAACGCGAAAGGCAAATTCACGTTTGAAGGCTATCAAATGTTCAAAGGCGCAAAACGAAAAAACGACGATGGCACAACATCCGATCTGCTGCCGTTTTGGACTTACAGAAGACTGATCGACAAAGCATTCTTCAACGATCCGAACTACCAACACGACATTGCAATGATCAATTGGAACAGCAACGATCTGCGCGGAGAGAACATCATCGATCAAACCGCCGAGACTCAATCGGACCGTCTCGCTCGCGCTAAATTTCTCAGCTTGGGATTTCTGCACTGGCTACAGACCGAAGCACCACGTGATGACGGAGGAAACGGTTACCCTGAACTGATGCTGCGAAGCGACATTCTCGGAACCAAAGATGGATTGTCTAAGTTTCCGTACATAAGGGAATCCCGAAGAATTCACCCCATTATGCGCATCGTCGAAGAAGACATCATCGCTGGTTCAAGTAACCTGCCACGCTCAACGCAATTCGTAGATTCAGTTGGGATTGGTCTTTACCCGGTCGATATTCACGGCGAACAGGAAGTTCCAGGTGCGGCACAGGAAACGTCGCCATTCCAAATTCCACTCGCAGCGCTGATACCAGTCGATGCCACCAACTTGCTTCCAGCATGCAAGAACATTGGTTGCACACACATCACCAATGGTGCCTACAGACTACACCCGATCGAATGGGCAATCGGCGAAGCACAAGGCACATTAGCAGCGCTGGTCGTCAAGGAAAAGCAAGAGCCCAAGGCATTTTTGAAGGACTACAAACGTCTGAGACGACTTCAAATGCTTCTTGTAGAAAACGGTGCACCTGTGCATTGGTTCGATGATGTCGAACCAGGTCAAGATCATTTTGCGGCGATACAATTTCTGGCTATCACCAACATTCTGCCCGGGCGAGAAGAAGAATTGCACTTCTTTCCAAACAAACCGATCACAGAAGAAGAGGCTTACCGAGCGGTTTCCAAAGTATTCACCACGGCAAATTTGCTGGAGCCCGGCGAAAGCAACACTGCAACAAAAAAATGGACTCAGAAATTAGGCGAGAAACATAACATCTTCAAAGATCTCCCGGGCAAAGATAACGACGAAGTAACTCGTGCTAATTTTGCAAAAGCGCTGTACACGTTCATCAAAAGTACGCAAGGCTAGATAGGACCAAAAGGCACAGGCGCAACTTTTCTCCCATTCAGCGAGTCAGAAAGAACGGATGCGATTAGAATGGTTTTGAGAGCAACGAAATTGGAGGACAAATGACAGAAGCTGTCACCGAAGCAGCAAGTGCGTATTCATCAGGCTTGCTTTGCCTCAAGCTTCGCCAACCACAGGAAGCGCTCGATCACTTCAACCATTCGTTGAGTCTTCTGCCAAACATTCCCAAAGTGCTCTATCAGCGTGCTTTCGCACACAATCAACTGGGTCACACGAAGGACGCAATCACTGATTGCAATGAAGCAATCACACTCGATGCTACAGACCCCTGGGCGTATCTGCATCGCGCTCTGATTTTCTCTGATTTGAATCGATCGAAAGAAGTTATCGAAGATTGCACGCGTGCGATCGAGCTAAGTCCACAACTGGCGATTGCTTACACAGAGCGCGCTTCCGCACTGTGCGAGTTGAAAGAGTACGAGCAGGCAGTGGAAGATCTGACACGCGCAATTCAAATCGATCCCAATGATTCAATTGCATACATCTGCCGCGCAGTTGCTTATGACGAATTGGAGTTATTCGATCAATCTATCGAAGACTTCACTCATTCACTTTTATTGAATGCAAAAGATGCGACCGTCTATTTCAGCCGAGCCCTCGCTTATCACAAGACGGGACAGTTTGAGCGCGCCATTGAAGACTACAACCGCACACTCGAATTGCAACCACAGTGCGACGAGGCTGTACGCAACAGGGGCATGGCTGTCGACCAGATGGACATGAAAGAAAAACTTTCCACACTAGAGCCACCGCCCGTGAAGCGCGCAACCGGTGGTCGAGTCTTCGACTTATTCACCAAAGCCGAGATAGGACCAAACTGAGATAGGACCGAGCCGAGATTGGGACCAAGCCGAGATTGGGACCAGGCCGAGATAGGACCAAGCCGAGATTGGGATCAGGCTGAGCTAGGAGCGAGCTAGAACCTGCTGTTTAGAACGAGAACAAGAATTCCAAGTCTTCTTGCGTAAGTTCTTTAGCAACACTGTCGTCGCCGCCGATAATCAAATCAGCAAGCTCTTTCTTTTTCTGTTGCAAGGCGAGGATTTTTTCTTCGACTGTTCCACGAGTGATCAATTTGTAGTTGAATACGTGGCGTGTCTGACCAATACGATGGGCTCGGTCTGTAGCCTGGTTTTCCACCGCTGGATTCCACCAGGGGTCGTAGTGGATAACGTAGTCTGCACCAGTCAAGTTCAAACCAGTACCGCCTGCCTTCAAACTGATCAAGAAGATCGGAATCTTAGGATCAGCGTTGAATCGGTTCACGCGCTCGAGTCTTTCTTGAGCTGGAGTCTGACCATCGAGATATTCGTAGTCGTATCCAGCTTTTTCAAGTTCCTTGCGAATCAAGGTCAACATTCCAACGAATTGACTGAAGACGAGAATCTTGTGACCTTCATCTACAACTTCTGAGATCATGTGCACAAGCGCATTCAATTTGGCAGAACCTGCCGCCGGACCTTCGTTATCCTTCAACAAACGAGGGTCGCAACAGACCTGACGTAAACGCAACAACGCAGCTAGAACGGAAATCGAAGAGCGCTTGATACCACGACTGGCAATTTCG
This sequence comes from Drouetiella sp., assembly GCA_036702965.1. Lineage (GTDB taxonomy): Bacteria > Cyanobacteriota > Vampirovibrionia > Obscuribacterales > Obscuribacteraceae > PALSA-1081. The sequence continues at coordinate 7,496 of DATNPZ010000012.1, read as the reverse complement.
CTGAATACTTTTTGACGACATTCGTCCAGAACATCCAGATAAAGCGAGCGTTGATCGTCTTCCAATTCGCAGAGATTGATAATATCCGTGCGCTCCGGCAATTCAGTCTCCACCTGGCTCTTCAAGCGACGCAGGATGAACGGATGCACGATTTTACGCAGCTTCTGACCCGCACCTTCGATGCCGGCTTCGATTGGACGCTCGTAAACTTCGTTGAATTCTTTGTAGTTGGACAAGAAATCCGGCATGAGGAAATCGAAAAGTGACCACAACTCTTTCAATCTATTTTCTACCGGAGTACCGGACAATGCCAGGCGGTGGAAAGATTTCAGAGTCTTGGCTGCGATTGCACCAACGGACTCGGGGTTCTTGATGTTTTGCGCTTCGTCGAGAATCAAGAATTCGAATTGGATCTTCTTCAAAGTTTCGTAGTCACGACGAATGATACCGTAGGTGGTGAAAATCACATCCGGCTTTTTACCAGAGTCTTTTTCCAAAACCTTGAGCAATTCATTTCGGTCGCGACCCAGGAACAATGCGGTTTGCAATGTCGGTGCGAATTTTTGAGCTTCACTCAACCAGTTGTACACAACGGAAGTAGGCGCCACCACAATTGATGGCGGACGTTTGCCTTTCTTATGATGCGTGAGCAAAAGCGCCAGAGTTTGAATTGTTTTTCCCAAACCCATGTCGTCTGCAAGGATGCCTGCCAGACCGTATTCACGCAAGAAGGAGAGCCAGTTTGTGCCTTCTTTCTGGTAGTCGCGCAACTCGCCTTTGAAGTTTGGATCCAGCTTAACCGGCTCCAACTCTTTGAAGTTGTGAATGCGATGAATGAATTCCTGAAAGCCTTTGTCAGCATCAATAGTGATATCGTGCGTTTCAAGAGCATGCGAAATCGGCAACGCTTGATACAGCGGTCTTGACGCATCTTTGCTCTGACCGATCGATTTCATCAAACTGAGCAGAGTTGTAGTCGGCAGCTTAACGTTTTTGCCGTCCGACATCTTCAAGAAATTCCTGTTACGGAACAGCGATTCAATCACGAGACCAAAAGGCACAAGCTCGTCGCCTGCATAAGTTTGCAAGTCGAAATCGAATTTGAAAGAGTCCTTTTTGAGAGAGAGCTTCGCTTCCAGTCTCAACGGATCTTTGTATACAAGGTAGTGCTTCAAGGTCTCGCGACCGGTGATATCCCAATCCACATATTGTTCGGAAGAGAGGTGATAGAGAACATCGAGCGCCGGTTCTTCAACGAAGAAGAATCGGTCTGCGATTGTTCGTTGCGGTTGCAGGTTCGAAAGGAATCTGCGTACTTGACTCTCTTGCTCCCAGAGCCTCTTCACCCAGACGCTCTGTCCGGTATCAGATATGGTGCGGGTGTATTGCTCCGCTTCTACGGCTGATGTTTCATCACGCGACGGCATGACGAGATTGCCATAGCCGAACCCGAGACACACTTCCAGAGTATTCGTCGTCGTGCCACCAGGTTGAGTTGATGGCGCCTTTCGCTCTGACACTTTAATCACAACGCGCGGCGGTTCGACAATTGAAATCGGGAACGGTGCTGATGCTTCGTCCAATCTAACGTTCAAACGTTTCAAGAAGATCGGCAAATCTACTGCGAGGAATTTCGGCACAACTTCGAGCTTGACGGTCATCTGTCCGTGCGCATCGAAGAATGGGAAGAGCTTGTGCAGAGCGCTCACATCAATGTTGTACAGAACATTTTCAGATAGCACCCAACACGAAGTGCCAAAGAAGAAAACTGGATGTGGCACCACTTCGCCATCGTCATTCAACGGCTCGATGCGCAACAACAATTCACCGCTTTCGGTTTCGGAAAGGACGACTCGCGGTTTAAGCGGCGTCGTCGAAAAATTGATAGGCTCGCCGGTAGCAGCATTAACGAGATTGGCGCAGAGGCTCAAATGCCCAATAACTACGCCTTCTTCACCACGAGGGATGCGGTGTCCACCAGCAGTGCCTTTTGTCGTCTGTGGAAGCCCAGTCAAATACTTCGCAAGTTTATGCATGCGGGATTCTGGTTCGAGAATATTCAAAACTTCAGGCGGAACCTTGAGAATGTTCACTTTGCCCTGAACTTCTTCCGGCACCGTTCCAACGATAAGCGCCAACGGCTTTTCCAGCACCAGAAGACCGAGCGTGAAATCGTCAACTTCGCGCTGCACTCCTGGCACACGCGGGTCATCCAAAACTTCCTTCGCTTTCGGTCCGCGTTCTCCGCCACCGCCGTCTCTCGGGCGGTCCTCATTCAAGTCGAAGCGGATGCCTGGGTTGGCTTTGGCGATGTTAGTCAACAATACTGCGACTGAGTGTTTGCAGACTTCTTCAAAATACGGGCATGAGCACTCGGCTTTGAACGAACCATCTTCTTCGATTGTCGCCAGAACTTTGTAAGGTTGCGGTTCGGAGCCGATGACGAGTGCCTCTACCTTCGTACCACCTTCCATCTCTTCGTATTTCAATACTTTCTTGCGGCGGTAATACTGCACGCCGCGTCGATATACCGGTTCGCTACTGGCTTCTTGCACAGCCGAGAGCGAAAGCGTCTTACGTTTGCCTGTGGCGGGTTTCATAGGCTCCTAAACTTTCGACGTACCAAAACAAAGGTCAACCGCACCTTCCAGACAAGCGGCGGCACGGGTCCAAGATCCCTCAAGTTCTAAGCTTATCACGGCTCCAATTGCGCTAGTCACACGCGACTCGATTAATGTTGCATGGAAAAAATGGCTCAGCGGCTGAACCACAAACCGATCAGCGGGGTGTCATGTCCAGAACATTCTCTGGAATTGATTGGGCCCGCGTATAAGCATGTTCCACAATTTTTTTCATTTCTGTCTGTCGTTGCTCGAGAATTCCACAATAGTCATGAAGCAATGTAGCTTGAGACTTGAGCGCACCGGCATTATCGGTCAACGCTGGAATGAGATTTTCGATTTCTTCCAGAATTGCACTTGGCGGATGAACGACGGGACGAATCTTGATGCCTTGATTTTGCGCCATTCCAGCACCCATACCAGCATTAGCGTTTACGAGCGCCAGCGAATCGCGCAGCTTCTCGAGAGCTTGCTTGAGACTGAGAGCGCGTTTGTAAGATTCATCGGCTTCACGCTCCAGCCAGGTTTTTCGAGACTTTTGCGAAACCAGCTCTGCAGACAGGTGTTCAAGCGCTTTCTTGCGGATATCAAGCTCGCGATTGATGTGCTCCAATTCGGCTTTGCGCATCTCGACCATGCGCTGACGCAGCATTACAAGCAGGATGACAACCAATCCAAAACCGATTGTCGTCAACGTAATAAATAGATAGCCTCGCTTGGCTCCGGAAAGTTCAGTCGGGTTGGTTGTGATGAATCCGGCAACGTCTTCTAAAAATGGCGGCGCATCGGGACGTACATAATAAAGATGACCGATGACGCGGGTGCCGGCGTTACGCGCCGATACATCGCGCACAGCAGCTTCATCACGAGGTGATGGATGTTGCCAGACTGGCTCGAGCGGCGGGGGATCCGTGAGAACATCGAATGGCTCGCGCTTGGCTTCAGACGTCAACCCTTCTGGAGTGACCTTGGTCTGCCAGGACTCGCGGTGATAAACCTTCTTCGTGCGGTAAAGGATAGTCTCTCCGGACGGGTCGGTGACAACCAATCCGAATAGCCCGTATGTAGAGTCGAGAACATTTTGAACCTCGTCGTCACGTCCCGCGATGATTAGCTGGGAAAGCGTTGACGGCAAAGTGTGATGAAGCATGTTGAAGTCGGTCGTCTGAACGCGATAAATCGTTGCGTTCCAGTAACTCTGGTAATGGGCGTCACATAGGAAAAACCAGATCACCACGCCGACCAGAAAAACCACTGGCAGCAGGATTTTGTTGTTTATCGAGAGAAAGAACTTGTCCATTCGACCATTTTTCTGCAGGCGTGAACCTGCGCTCCCAGTTCCGCTTGTCAACACTGATAGTACATCCGTTCGCTGGTATGTATATACGTAATATTGCCCAGGGGAAGATTTAAGGTCAAATCTTGGAATGCTCGAAAGCTGAAATGGATATTCAACCGATATCGGTTTAGTTGGGACGTACAAGTCCACGAATTCCTGCTTCGAATAGCTGAGCAAGGGTCTTTTCATTTGCTGCGAAGCCAATCAGAATGCCACTACCATTGGTGGCACAAGTGTGCCCGAAAGCATTGCAAAGAGACGCAGACGACTTCGGCAAGAAATATTGCACTGCTGTAAACTTATGCGAGGACAGCCCATGCTCCACAGGGGCTCGAAGTCGAGCCTTTGCCATTTCTGCGGTTTAGCGCTACGCCGCTTGACCAAATATTCGCGGATGTTGGCTAGCTAAGAACCTCAGTGGGCATATTGAATTTGCTAGAACTTGCGGGAAGAAATATGACCACCGACGGCGTCAGACTGGGCGATTTACTAACGGGTGCAGGATTACTACAGGCTTCAGACCTTCGCGAGGCAATGCTGATATCGAAACAGCAAGGCTTGCCGGTAGGTCGCGTTCTGATCATGTCGGGTTATCTGACGGAGCAAAATTTGCAAGCTGCCGTTCAGGCACAATCGCTATTAAAAGATGGATTGATCGAGTTCGAACTCGTTATCAAAGCTTTGACGATGGTCGGCGCGGAAGACATTACGCTTGAAGAAGCGTTCAAACGACTGAAGTGGAATCAGCAAACAGATGCTGTGACCAATAAATTGGGCGAACTTTTGCTCGCCGCTGAAGTCGTTCCGATGGATGCGCTGAATGCAGCGCTTCTGCAATGCCAATCAATTGGCCTGCCACTAGGGCGTGTGCTGATCGCAAATGGCGCACTGACCGAGCAAATGTTAGCAGCGACATTGAACGCGCAAGTCTTCATTCGCGATAAAAAGCTGACTCGTGACCAGGCTATTCAAGGATTGAAATCCGCCAAAGAACGACAGATTCCAATCGAGCAATACCTGGCAGAATCAGGAGCGATGCAGCTTCCGACAGCAGAGACAGTGCGTCTCGGCGAACTGTTTCAGCTTGCTGGAATGATCGATGAACCGAATTTGATGGGCGCTGTCGAAGTCGGCTTGTTAAACGAACAACCTCTTGGACAGGTTTTACTGAACTCCGGAGTGATTACTCAGGAAGTTCTCGATGCTGCGCTAGATCTTCAAGCTATGGTTGGCGCAGGTGCGATCAAGAAAGACGAAGCCGTTAAATACCTCGGCGTCGTCAAATCTAAGAAGGTCACTGTTGGCGAAGCAATCGCCATGAGCCAGAAAAAGCCGAGCAAGAAAGCCGCAGCCGCTGCGGTGGAAGAGCCACACTTCGCGATTGAACCGCTTCCTTTTTATCAATTCCTACAGTTGTCTGGAATTATTACCTCCAAGCAGATCGAAGAAGCCATTCGAGTGGGATCGAAAGATACACAGATCATGGCGAAGATGCTGATGCTTGCTGGAATTATGCAAGAGCCACTACTGCAATCCGCACAGAAGTGTAATGACTTGATTAGCTCGGGCGTGCTCAATCACGAGCAGGCCATGATTGCGGTGAAGAGTTGCGAGCGCAACAATTTTTCGCTTGAAGATGCATTCAACGAGTTGGGCTGGAACACAGCTCCGCTGCGCGCAAATCCGGATGTTCCGGACGCTTTGCTTGATATTCCAGCGCCTGCACCAAAGGCCGATTACGTTACTGAAACGACGAAGCAGATGGAGACGGCACCTATGGACGCGGCAGTGAATGCAGCGATTCTCGGAGTCGGACCAAATGCCATAGCTTCCATCGAAGTAGCACCAGCTGCGGCGTTCGGGCCGCCTGTACCATCCGGTTCGGCAAGCAAGACCCATGTTCTGCCATCGCTTCAACCTGAGCCTGCGGTCGCGCAAACTGAATCACCTGTAAGCCCAGCCGCTGCGATGTCCACACCAGCGGAAGCTGCATCGGTAGCGGAGCCTGCGCAACCGTCGCCGACTGACACAGCGGATACACTTCCGGCGCTCAATCCAAATGATTTTCCAGCAACATCTACTTCGCCCTGGGGCGCTGAGCCAGCACAACCAAAAGCTAACCCGATCGCCAATCCTGAGCCAACCGCAGCGACATCCAATCCTTTCGGACCACCTCCAACTGCTATTGGTCAACCGGCAAGTTCTCCCTGGGGTCAGCCTGCTGAAGCGGCACCGGCTCCGATGGCAGAGACACCGCAACATTCATCGTTGTTCGGAGCCACCTCCAATCCTTTCGAGTCAGCTCCTGGTGAAGTTACACCGATGCCATTCTCTGACCCCGCGGCTGCTACTCCAGCACTACAAGCACCGGAGCCCGCAATCGAGTCAGCAACACCAACAATGCAACCTCCGCATGCAGAGCCACATTCCATTCCGTTCTCGTCGTCAATTAGCGGCGCTTCGGCGGCGAGCGGCTCTCCGGAACCTGCAGCATTAGCTGAACTCGGCGCAGCGTTATCGGCTGTTTCCTTCGGAGATCCGACTCTGGAGCCAGCCGCACCCGCACCTGAACCAATCGCGACGCAACCAGCAGTCAACCAGCAGCCTGCGGCTGCACAAAGTCCAGATCCATTCACCGGTTCTGATGATGGATGGAAAACCTTATCGGCTGACGAGTGGATGCCATCAGGCTCCGAGCCAGCAGCGGCAGAAAGCGCTGCGCAGGCGGATCCGTGGCAATCTGGTGGACAAGCTGCCCAGCAGCGACCAGATAGTGGTCAACAATTTGCAGCACCGACTCAACCAGCGCCTCAAGCAGACTGGGCGTCTCAGTCGTCAACCTCGCAACCCGCTATGCAACCGGCTCCGGCAGCTCAGAGTGACTGGGCGGGGCAATCTTCTACACAGCAACCAGCCGCGGCTCAGAGCGACTGGAGTCAGCCTGGTCAAGCTCAAGCGGTTCCAGTACAAGGTCAACCGAATGCAGGGCAAGGCGATTGGGCAAGTGCAGCACAGCCTGCCGCACAAAGCGATTGGGCAAATTCAGGTGCAGCTTCCCAGCAGTCCGCACCACAGCAACCCGCGCCACAGGCTGGATGGGATCAATCACCCGCAGCACCACCTGCCGCGCAAGCTGACTGGAGCGCCGCTCCAGCAGCCCCTCAAACCGATTGGGCAGGATCATCATCCACTAATGCACCAGCAGCTGATTGGTCGAGCGCAGCGCCTGCCGCAAGTGCTGACTGGACGGTTCCACCTTCAGGTTCCGCGAGTGGAAGCGATTGGAGCGCAGTTCCAGCCGCAGACTGGGGAACAAGCTCAGCTCCAGCGAATCCGCAAAGCGACTGGTCGACAGGTGCGCCATCCGCTCAACCGGCTCCGCCTCAGCCACAGCCAATTGCAGCTCAGGCACCTTCTCAACCGCCAGCTCCGCAACCAGCATCGAATCCCACTGACTGGCAGCCTCCAGCACCAGCTGCCACGGACTCTCCGTGGGCTGGACCCGCCGCAGCGCCTGCGCAACAAGGGGAGTGGCA
>DATNPZ010000007.1:0-33300 GCA_036702965.1 Drouetiella sp. | reverse complement strand
CGGATACTTCAAACGAACACCAATCATGGGGGATGCAGTAGCAGCCTTTGACCCAAACACGATGGATAGAGTCACTCACGCTGTGGATTTGCTTAGAATCGTTTTTAGAGGAGTAAGTCGTCGATACATTCAACGATACGTTGCTGCCTATTGGTGCTTCGTTGGACGCTCACAAGCCGAACGAGACAGCTTTGTTCAACGTTGCTGCATGATAGTCGGAGGCGCGAAAGAGTTCTCCGACAGTTATGTGTCACCGATTATCTTGAGCTTTCCAGCGCGGTTCAGTCAGGATGCTTCCGTCTACTGCAAATTCGGCTTGGACAATGTTTAAGCCGTCAGTTTTCGTTCCTCTTGATTATTTCGTTTAAGATGGCAGCGTGTTGATGGATTTTGCTGAATGAGAGAGTACGACTGTGTCGATTACGAATGCGAAATTCCTATATTTATTCAAAGAATCTGAGGACGAACTTCGTTTTATGAACGTTGAAACCTTTGAACAGGTGACTTGTAAACGGACTCAGTTTGGAAGAGCCGCAGATTTTCTGAAAGAGGGAGTTGAGGGCATTGAGGCAATTTACGTTGAAGGAATGTTCGCGCAGATGAGATTGCCGAAAGTCGTTGCACTGAAAGTTATGCAAACAAATCCAGGCAGCGAAAATGATAACCGGCGCTTAGCGCTTTTAGAGACCGGCGCAACCATAAGCGTCCCGCTTACAGTTTGTGCTGGTCAGATTGTGGAAGTGGCAACAGAGACTGGTGAGTTCCTGCGAGTAAGCGTGAAATTCAACGCGTGATGTCAGACGCGCCGTTAACAGTCTCGGCAATTTTCGTTTCGCCGCTATGTGTAACTGCTGGAACAGTCAATGCAATTCCTGGCGATCTAGATGGACCAGTTGGTTTGATTGGAGTTTTAACACCGGCTGAAGGCGCACCACCTGTTCTTTTTCGAAAAGGATAATTTCGCAGAAAGACGGCTGTTAATAAGATGGTTATTGGGATTTGATAATAGAGCATCGTCAGATGATCAATTATCGGCAAACTTGCATCATAATCCAGCATCTTCCATCGATGACCGATAAGGGTCGAAGGAAGCAACCACCAGGTGATGATCAAGCTGAGAATCAGACTTAGAATCAACTGGCAGTTGTAATCAAACGAACGCATTATCCATTCTCAACCCTAATGACTAGCTTACTCCTAGCAATCGCTGTTGCTTACACGTTAAGTATGTCGTAAGGGATGTTCAGCTATCGGCGGGTAGCGTCGATCGCTTGCTCACGGTCATGCTGCCATTTTTCTATGTCTCGTGAGTAGAAATAGGGCTCGTGTGAGTTTCGTCCGTGCATCTCTGGGTGCTCGATTGTGCCACGGTTTTCAGCTAAGAAGCGAAGTCCTCTCGCCAAGTCCGGCGTCAAGTTCGGATCTCTCATTGCCTGTTGCAATTGCTGTTCTGTAATGGTGCTGGAACCGTCTGGGAAATTTCTTCCAAATCTACGCATCGCTGCTTCTGCATCTCTAACAGTCTCTGCTACCTGTTGCTTTTGCTCTTCGGGAGTTAACGGACGGTGGTCACGATCCGCTGGCACCGTTGCTCGGCCGTGTGGTTCATCGTGGCGTTCGGTTCTGTTGTGAACAGGTTGATGAGGGCGCCCCTGAGCTTCGTGTCGATTGTGGGATGGTAAAGCGCTTGGTCCATCTGTAAAAGAAACTTCTGGTAAGTGTGCACTGTGTGCATATTGATTATAAATTCGAATGTTTTCGCGGGTGGTGGCTTCATTCGCACCAGTTAGCCCGGCTCTCGCTTCTCGCGCCAATTGATTTTCAGTTAGTCCAAGACTACGCCCGTTCAACGCATTGGTTTCGACTTGTTCGATTTGATTTCTGGAAGACATCGTCCACCTCCTTGACTTTGTGAAATCAGTTTATGACTCCATGCGTGACGATGAGGTGGCACTTCTGTGGCATAGCTGTGGCGAAACTTTTGCCTGCATAATTGATTAGAGCGAGAACACACTCTGGAATGCAATTAAGTATTCATTTGTTCCTTGAATCGAATAATTGGTTGTTGCTCCGAATTGTTTAAGTGGGTACATACTTATGCTGTTCCTAGAGTGTGGTGCTAAACATGCGAAGATTTGAATTTAGCGACGGTGCCTCTAACAAATTTTGGGAAGTGGAAGCTCAGGGGCATCTCGTATACATTAGATTTGGAAAAATCGGCACTAGTGGGCAGCAGCAAACCAAATCTTTTGCGTCCGACTCGGAAGCAGATTCTCAATGTCAAAAACTTATAGCTGAGAAAACTCGCAAAGGGTACGTGGAAGTTCCGTGCGCTCTTTCCAATAATGCCGTTGGCGGTACGAATCTAGATGAAAATCTGTTTTGGACGCTAATATCTGATTCAAAACGCGGCACCGAAGGTGATATCGAAGAGCATATTGAATATTTGACCGCTAAGCTAAAAGTGTTGAACGATCAAGACTTGATCATTTTTTCAGATGTACTCAATGACAAATTGGATAAGGCATACAGAGCTGATTTATGGGCCGCAGCTTATGTGGACAACGGCGGTTGTAGCGACGATGCGTTTACGGACTGGTGCTCTGGGCTTGTTTTAGCGGGTAAAAAAGTTTACGAGAGCGTGCTCAGTAGCCCCGATAGTTTGGCAAATTTTGAAGTTGGTTTTAGCGAGGAGTTTTCCTCAGTAGCTCGTGATATTTGGGAAGAGCGACATCCTAATCAACAGATGCCGTCTAAGCTTGATACGACAGAAAATCGAGCAATAGGTGAGTTGTTTCCGGAAGATGACGTTTCATGGTTCTGCAAACATCTGCCTAAACTATCTGCAAAACACGGGCTGACTGCTGATGCAGGCTCGACAGACGTCGAGGGTGTAGAAACGACAGTGTTCACTATAACGATAAAGTGCGATCTTAACTCGCATGATAGTGCGCTGCGTATGTATGAACTCCTCAAAGCTCGTATGCAGTGTGTTTTGGTGGAAGATTCAGAAGCACATGTTGTTGTAAAAGCTCGTTCAGAAGCAACGGGATGGGCAATGCTCGCCATTACCGACACATTGAAACAAAACGGATACCCAGGCAAAGTTACGATAAGCACTGAAACACAGCGGCGGCCTCAGACTATCGGATGAACTGGACTTTGAAAGTTTTTGCAGACATTCAATAACGTTTCAAAATAATTGTTAGCAGTAAAAAATGGTCTTTCATGTTTTGCTACTTATTTGGAGTTTTGAATTTGAACAATCTATAGGGAGTTGAGGGATTTGGTCCCAGGTTGATCTGCGACGCCGTCACGAAGATTGACCCGTTTGGTCCATTCGACAAGCTGTCCGGCCAGATAAGCCGGAAATCACGGACAACAATTTCTGCAGGTTTTTTCGACCGGACATCTATCGACTTAACGGAATTGTCTTCGAGTGAGGTTAAGTAAAGTTTGCCGGTGCTTCCGAATTCGATACCGTCAGATGGAAATGTCTGAGCGACCTTTTCAACTTTTTGTCCGAGGTCATTTTCGTTCATCTTGCTGTCAAGCAAGGCTTTGATCGGCACTCGATACAGTGTTTTCCCTGTGAGTGCCTGGTAGTACAAATATTGGTGCGATGGATCGAGAGCCAGACCATCGGAATTCACTTTTTTGTAAGTACCATCTGGCTGTTTGCCAAATTCTTTCTTGTTGATTGTGATGTGAATATTTTCTGCTTTGGTTGAACTGTGATTTGCCAAACGACGCACCGCGTTTCCTGTTTTCAAATCTACAACGACAATCGCCCCAAGACCCGAGTCGGTTAGGAATGCATGTTGCCCTTTTGTGTCGATTCGAACATCGTTCAAATAACTCGCTGCAGGCGCAACATCTGAAGTCATTGCATATGTGCGCTCGACCTTATTTGATTTAAGGTTGACCTTTACTAGCTTGGCGCCGCCCGCGACCACACCCTTGAATTCGGGTGAAGCGGCGTCAACTATCCAGAGATAGTCGTTGGCATCTATGAATACCGCTTGCACGCAGACGAAGTGCTTATCCGGGGAACTGCCATCCCACTTGTTTAGTTCACTATTTGGATACGCGATCACTGAACCGTCTTTCAATAGTTCGCAGACAGAGTTGCTTACATGGTTTGACCATCGTGGATAGTTAACGAAAATACGCCCGGTTCTCGAAACCGCAACGCCCGTCCATTGCAGCTTGCTGGTGCTTACGTCGATTAAACTTTCGCTTGCCATCGCGAAGTTTGTGGTTCCCGCAAACATCGCCAATACGCAAATCTGGTGTTTGATATTCATCGTTTCTCCTCGAGCGATCAAGCATTATTTTATTCGACTTGAGATCTGCGCGTACAATTAACATGTCTTGAGCGTAAAGTTGTTCTGTCGTTTGCCCAGTAGAATAACGCTACTAAACCAGAGTCTAGACACCGGATTGGGTGAAAAATATGCACGGGCGGAACCGAGAAACCGGATGAGCGATACGTTAACACTATCAGCGGTGCCTCTCATTTGTCCCCTAGACGGTCTTCGTTTAAGTGCGAAGAATCGCAGTTTGATTTGTGAACGAAATCATTGTTTCGATGTCGCTGCGGATGGACATATCAATCTTTTACCAGTTCAATTCAAAGCTTCGCGTGATCCGGGCGATAGTAAATCGATGGTGCAATCGAGGCGCCGGGTCATGAGCACTGGACTTTTCCAACCAGTGGCTGAAGCCGTCGGAAAAATTGTGCGCACTCAATTAGATGGGATTTCGAATGTACAGCAACCGTTGATTGTCGACGTTGGTTGTGGCGAGGGGTACTTCACCGCTCATTTTTCGGAGTACCTTAATGCCACCGAAAGTGGTGCTAACCCAATCGTGTTTGGATTGGATGTATCGAAATGGGCAGTTTCGGCTGCCGCTGCGCGGTACAAGAATATCGCCTGGGCAGTTGCTAGCGGACGCGCGCTGCCGATCGAGTCAGGTTCGCCAACGATGATCACAACACTTTTCGGTTTTCAATTTTGGAAGCACTGGTCGACTGTGCAGAAGGTTGGCGGGCTCGTCGCAATTGTTGACGCCGGACCTGAACACTTGATCGAATTGCGGCAGATCATTTATCCCGAATTACGAGTACGTGATGCCCCGACTCACAGTGAAGCCGCCGCATCCAATTTTGGATTGATTTGCAGTGAACGAGTAACTTACGACAGGCAAGTTGAAGCATCGCTTCTCCCCGATATTCTCGAAATGACTCCTCATGGTCATAAAACATCGGCTGAAGCGCGTAGTTCCGTCAGCGAAGTATCCAATCTACAGCTTACGATTGATACGGTTATCCGCGTTTTTAGATTGACCGACTGATTGGAACGAGCGCGAAGCTGTTTCAAGCTCAGCCAAATTGGTAAAATAGTGGAAGAGTTGCGTCATCTTGCGAGAATTATCTGAAATGACCAAACCCACGGTGCACTTGAGACCATATGGTTCGTGGGCATCTCCGATCAGTGCAGCGCTGATTGCGAATGGTGGCATTGGATTGAGCGAGTGCCGATTCGACAACGATAATCTTTATTGGTTAGAAGCTCGCCCCGCAGATGATGGTAAGCGCATTCTAGTTAAGTTGGATGCGCAGAACAATTTGGAAGATGTGTTACCAAACTCTTTTGATGTTCGTTCTCGTGTGCACGAATTTGGCGGCGGAACTTACGACGTAAAAAATGGTGTGATTGTTTTCTCGAATGTCTTTAACCAGAGAATCTGGAAAAGTGAACCGGGCACCGAGCCAGTTCCGCTCACTAGCAAGGGCGTTTATCGATATGCCGATCACTGCTTGGATCTGAAGAGGCGACTTGTTTTCACTGTACGTGAAGATCACACATTTGGCAGTCAGGAAGTTATAAATTCAATAGTCGCTGTTTCGCTCGATCCATCTGAACATCCTGGCTTCGGACATGTCGTAATTTCGGGTAGAGATTTTTATTCATCACCAAGAGTTAGCCCAGATGGAAAGCACTTGGTTTGGATTTCTTGGAATCATCCTCGGATGCCGTGGCATGGATGCGAATTGTGGATCGCTGAGATCGACCAATCCGGAAATATTTTAGACCCGAAAAAGATAGCCGGTGGCGTCGATGAATCTGTGTTTCAACCGGAATGGCTGCCGAACGGATTGCTCACATATGTGAGCGATGTGACCGGTTTTTGGAATCTGTATGTACACGATGTAGATGCGCGTTCGTCGCAAATTATGATTGAGCGCGAAAATGACTTCGGCGTCTCGCAGTGGTTCTTCAATTTAAATACTTACGCAGTCGTTTCCAACGATTTGATTGTTTGCACTTATTCTGACAAAGGACTCTGGCGACTTGCGCGGATCGCAATGGATCATTCGAATAAAGCATACGAACTGACGGATATAGAGACTATTTACACGGAGTTTCGTTCATTCACTTCAGATGGAAAACGCGTTGTCTTGCATGCTGCAGGACCTGAAGATGACGGCGCTGTAGTGTCACTTGATTTGACCGACAATAGCTTCAGCGTGCTCAGGTCATCGGCTGCGCCATCGGTCGATCCACGGTTTATCTCGAAACCGGAGCTCGTTACTTTTGCCACCGCTAATGGTGATGATGGTTACGCCTTCTATTATCCCCCAACCAATCCACATTTCATAGGACCCAACGATGAGCTGCCACCACTTCTGGTGAAAAGTCATGGTGGTCCTGCTTGCTCTGCGTTTAGTTCATACAATTTGCTGTTTCAGTATTGGACGAGCCGCGGCTATGCCGTGCTCGATGTGAATTACAGTGGCAGCATAGGTTTTGGCCGAGAATACAGAAAACGTATCGATGGACAATGGGGCGTCGTAGACGTAAGCGATTGTGAGCTGGCCGCAAAGCACTTGGTTGCTGAAGGCAAAGCGGATCTGGAGCGATTAGCCATCACTGGCGGTAGCTCTGGTGGATACACGAGTTTGTGCGCATTGACTTTCGGACAGACATTCAAAGCGGGTGCTGTGCATTTTGGTATCAGTGATCTCAATATGATCCGAACTGGTACGCACAAATTTGGATCGAGATATCCTGAAAGTTTGATCGGTCCATATCCCGAGCAGAAAGATTTATGGATCGCGCGCTCGCCGATCAATAACATGCACCGACTGGCTGTGCCGGTGATTTTCTTCCAGGGCTTGGACGATCGAATTGTGCCACCCGATCAAACTGAAGCTATGGTCAAAGCAATCCGCCAAAAGGGGCTTCCTGTCTCATACATCGCCTATGAAGATGAGCGACATGGATTCAAAAAGCCTGAAAATATAATCCGCACAATTGAAGCTGAATATTACTTTGTCTCGCAAATCTTTGGTATCGTTCCTGCGGATGTAATCGAGCCTGTACAGATTGAGAATCTGAAAATCACAGTGTCATAAATGTGCGCAAAATCAAAATCACGTTGTAATGAATTCATTTAAGACAATCGCTCCAAATCTTAGAGCGAAGAAACATGGACTATCGAGATATAGATAGGTGTGGATATGTCTCGGCTGGCTTTAGACCTGATGAATCAATCGAATAAAGGGGATGGGGATTTGTGACTATAGAAATGTGGGTCGCGCTGATTTGCGAAGAGACTGAAGCGCTCGAACAGTGCCGTGCCGCGCGCGAAAGAATTGAAGATCCATCCTTGCTTGCGACAATTGAAGATTGTGAAGAGTCGCATCGTCTGCGGCTCACCCAATTGCAAGCAAAAAGCAGAACGGAGCGAGAAGAAAAATTTAGTGACGTGCAATTTTTGGCGAGCGGAGATGGCTGCGCTAAAAAGCCGGAACCACAGAATGACGGTGATGAGCAAGTCGTTTTCAGGAAGCTTTGCGCGCAAGAGGCAGAGAGACTTGAGAGATACAAGACATTTGCAAATACAGCCGGTGGCGAAATTGCAGATGTTATTTCTGGAATCTTGATACCGCATCAGGCGCGCATTTCGACAGCGCTAGATAATTTCAGCAAGCTGATGGATTCTTGAGCATGGGATTATGCAATTAGCTTTCTGTGAAATTTCCGGAAGCAGCTTTTTATAGAATTTGTTGAACTAGCTTTCTATAGAATTTGGAACTAGCTCTCTAAAGAATTTGGGAACTAGCTTTCTATAGCATTTAGGGAACTAGCTTTCCATTAACCTTTAAATCTGCGTTTGTTGGTTTTGTCTCAGCTGGTACTTTTACAATGCGACTGATTGTTTTTCCTGGCACCGAATGTGCGTCAAGCACCATCCGTTCCTCGGTCGCCATAAGTTCATTTGGATCGCCGGTTTTGGGAGTCGGTTGCGACGCCCCGCTGGTGTAATTTTTGGTGTATAAGTCAGACCCGACAGTCTGGAGTTTGGGTTCGGTATTCAAAGTCGAGGAATTTCTTTGCGTGAGTGCTTGCTTTTCTTGGCTTTGAAATTGATCTAGTTTAAGCAGGAGCGCTTTGAATGCTGCATTGTATTGCGACGACTGTTCGATTTGTTTCTTCCAGTAGTCGATGGATCTAGTTAGAACTGCTTCTTGAGCGACAATCTCTGGAGTCTGTTGCTGCGCATTCAGCTCGCGCAGTTTAGCTTCCATCGTCTCGATTCTGTTCATGTATTCTTGGTATCGTGGCAGAAAACTCTCGACGTCTTTCCAGCTTTTATAGTCCATCCCATTTGCGCCACCAGCCGCTGCTAACTGGTCGCGCTCGCGAGCGATCATGGCATCAACCGAATTATCGTTTTTATGGCTCCCTGGAACATCAAATAAAATCGTCCGGTTGTCCGGTGCGGTTCCGGTTACGCGAATGGACTGGATGCCCTGATCGCAGTTTCTAACTATCGTTGGGTCGGTGCTGTATGATTTTGCGCGCAAGTAGGCTGCGCGTGCATCTTGCGATTTGCCCAACTTGAGCAATGAATTCGCGTTGTAATATTCCGCGAAACCTTTTTCCGCTGGATCTTGAGTTCCTGCCGCGATTCTTTGCGCATAGTCTGAACACCATGCAAACTTCCCGGTGTTGAAGCACTCAATCATCTGCGCTTTGTAGGCACGTAATTGTTCGCTCTGCGTATTACCAGCGGCGTAACTTGGCTCAATCGCGCCTAGTCCTAAAAGTAGTGCCACTATTGGTAGTGCAACTTTTGTTTTCGCGATTTTTAGAATCACGGGCTTTGACCTTCAAGCGCAACGTCACGAATCGGATTATAAATCAATACTATCCGAATTCTGTGGGAAATACGTGACTACCTGGGGGCGCGTCCCTAGCAGCCAGTATCAGCTGTAGTTAGCAGCCGGTATCAGCTGTAGTTACCAGCCGTAGTTACCAGCCGTAGTTACCAGCCGTAATTCACAGCCGTAATTAACAGCCGAATTAACAACCGTTAGTAGCCTCTATCGTATCCGCGGTCGTATGGCGAGTCTTGTCGGAGTTGCTCAAGCCTATCTCTATGTTCGAGTTCTTGCTCCAAGCTGAGACGCTTCTGTTCATCGCGCTCGTGAAGTGCCAGTTGTTCCAGTTCATCACGACGACGACCTGCTTCTAAATCTCGGAGTGCATCGATCGCTTCGTTTCCAAAATTGTCGAATGCGCTTCCTCCGGTAATATTTTCAAAACCGGTCTCGGTATTTTGTTCACCATGTGAGAAAGGTCTCGAAAAGTCTCTGCCGTCTGTTCTGGTATCAGTTGGTCTGGCACGATCACCAGCTCTGTCACGATCACCAGATCTATCACGATCACCAGATCTATCACGATCACCTGATGATGATCGTCCGTGACCATGATCGTCCAAATCTACAACGACTGACGTTTTTTCGTGAGCACCGTCTTCTCGTTTGTTTCCGGGATTTCGGCGCATCAATTCTTCTTCAGCGCGCTTCAGTCTGTCTGCATAGGATTCAGGCTCTTTGTTTGCCTCTTGCATATTCCGTATTAGTTGACGTAACTCCGGTGTAGTTCTCTCATCGCCGCTGCCATCCGGCCTACCTGTTGGAAGCTTTCCGACAGGAGGTTTGATTATCGGTTTTTCGATGGCAGGTTGCGGCGGCGGCTCGGCCGTGTATTTCAGCTTTATTTCGCGCCCACCCACCTTGAAGCTGGTGTCCTTGCTATCGAGTTCGAATTCACTGCGGTACTGAATATTTAAGCGAGGTCCAATGCCTACGTCTCGCAGGTATGGCTCGCCGCTCGTTGTGCGACCGAAACTGGGTCCATAAGGATTTGGAGTTTCACCGCTGGGTTCTAATTCGGCGCGAATTTGAGTGATTAGTGGTTCGGTTGGAACGAGCTGTTCACCAAGAAAGACACTCATATCTGGTTTTAAAACCACGCGCTCGCCACGCACTGCTTGTTTGAGAATGCCTTCCTTGTTCTCAGGTTTGATGAAAGTTCTTCCACCGGGATCTCGACGAATTACAAACTGGCCTGGAGACATCTTTGTATCGCCCGGATTCACGGCTGTTCCCAGAATCTCGAAACGTCCGCGTCCGACTGATCCGAGCATAGCTTCATCACTGCTGGCTCCTGCATGGCGTCGGAGCGTGAATGTTGAGTCTGATGTTTTATCCATCCAAACATTCGTGTTCTTATTCTCGGAATTCATTCGAGACTGGAAAACATCTTTTGCGCCGAATTGTGGATCGAATTTTGCGCATGTTGCAATCAAATCATTCGCGGTGAGCTGCGCCGTTGTTATATCCGTTCCGTGACTGAGAAGCATGGATTTTGCTGAACCGTATGGACGGAAATTTTCTCCCAGTAAACCACTGAAAAGACCATGTAATCTTTGTTTTACAACCGCCTGCCCTTCAGATTGATCTGCACCAGATTTAATTTCTTCGTGCACACGATTAACTTCATTTGCTCCGGATACAACTTTAAATTCGGCTTGCGAATTGGCAGTTTCAGGATTTTTTGTGACACCCAAATAATCGGAATAATACCTGGCATTGGTTCGGTCAGTTCCGATTCTCTGCTCGCCGAGGCTAGAGACACCTTCTGCTGCGTGGTTGAGTGTATGTGAGCCGACTCCGACCAGACCGAATTCTACGCCAGACTGCACTACGTGCTGCAGATAGTCTTTGTTCGCTGAAGGTAACTCGCCAGACAGTGCAGATTTTGTAATGTCTCCAGTGACACCACCAGCGAAGCCACCAATCGCATTGTTAACGTAACCATTGCGCAGTGTTGCGGATAGTGTACCGGTCCCGAGTTTTGCAGCACTCTCCAATCCCATCGTGGCACCACTCATGGTGCCAAACGTGACGGCTCCGGAAATTGTGTTTCGCAAGCGTTCCGACCAGAAGTCTGCTCCGTCGCTTGTAGGAGTCAACGCACCGCCGAGAACCGCACCGAGTCCGACGCTTGAGGCTAGCCTGTGGGTGGAACTTTCCATCTTGCTAGCGGATGCGATAGTGCTGAATTCGCTTGCTGCCTGCATTCCGCTGTTGACCGCGGCGCCTTCGCCACGCATCGCCTGAACCGCCGAACCTAACTTTCGCGCCGCAAAGACTTCTACGCTCAGTGCAGCGGCTTGACCCGCTAGGTTTGCAGCCCACTCTGTTGTGCCAAATGCTGCTTTATCGACGGGCGCTAGTTGTGTTTCGTTTACGTTTGCACCGAGTTTGTTGGCGAGCTGAATGGCGCCATTAGCTTGTGTCTTAAGCGTATTCTCAAAGGAGCCGCAGAAATCACCAAGTAAACCGATGTGAGTGTCAGGAGCTTGAGGCACGCTGGATTGCGTTTCAG
Source organism: Drouetiella sp. (assembly GCA_036702965.1). GTDB lineage: Bacteria > Cyanobacteriota > Vampirovibrionia > Obscuribacterales > Obscuribacteraceae > PALSA-1081. Next base: position 21,550 of record DATNPZ010000007.1, on the reverse strand, counting down.
CGGTTTCGATTCGATTGCCAAATGTCATTTAGATTTCCTTTTTTCCTGGCTAAATCTTAGATATGCAGGATTTCCAAGACATTACCGCCAGCCCCATGCGCTGCGGTAAATACGTGTTGGGTACTTTGTACGTTTTTTCCGTTACGTTGCTCGGGAACTGCTACAGTTCAAGCTGACCACGGCATCTCCAATGTTATACAGAAGAGATTTGGCATAATTTTGGCAGCGGGTATGTGAAATCAACGTGTGATTTCATCATAAGTCTTTTGGGGATTTAGTCGACTCGTTCAAACTCGATTTAATTGCTCTACGATAGAACGCATCGACTCGCGGCAAGTGCTTATGTCCCTGGTAATTTTTGTTTGAGCTTCGATAACATCGGCCGAATTTCGCGCGTTATCTGAATCTGCTGGCACTTGCAGCGCGAGTACAGCCAAGTAGTGTTCTTTGTTTGCGGATATTCTGAACTTGTTAACGAGCCACGCAGTTTTTTCACCGGCGTCGGTATGTACGATTTCAATTGCTGCAAGTTCTTTTCCAGAATTAAGAACGTACTTGTCGTTTGCTCTGATCGCTGCCGCGTCTTCATCTGACATGAAGTGATATTCTGTTTTACCAATCATTCCATCTGGTGGCAACGTAAAACTTCCGCTCAAGGCTTCGTTCCAATATACAAATGCACCGTAGCTGTCTTTGATGGCGCACACGATTTCGAGCGCATCCAGTTTGGGATTCTTGACCACCGAATTGTTTCCCTTGAAGCTTCTGAAGCGTGCGAAGCAATGGCGTCACGCAATAGATTTGTTCTACCCAGAAATTGATTTTGCCACGCTCCACAAACATCACTCCTGAGCCCACGCATTCCCCCGGTAGCCTGCGTGGATGCCAGCGGCAGGATGGTATGCTGACTGTGGCGTTGCTGAAGGTGCTGCGTGGCAAAAATTCTGTTAGTCGAAGATGACGCTTCAACCAGCGCACCTGTCGCGGATTGGTTGTCCAGAGAAGGACACAACGTGGAAGTCGTTGCGGACGGACTTGATGCACTGCAATTGATGTCGTCATTCGAGTTCGAAATCGTGATCCTCGATTGGAACCTACCAGGAATTGACGGTCCCGAAATTTTGCGACGCTTCAGAGCGAGCGGTGGTCAAACGCAAGTGATTTTTCTTACAGGGCAAACCGACTGGGAGAGCAGAACCACCGGTTTGGATGCTGGAGCCGATGATTATGTCGTTAAACCCGTGGACCTTCGCGAACTGTCTGCCCGTGTTCGATCTCGGCTCAGGCGGCCGGGGCAATTCCAACCGCTGATAGTTACGATTGGCGGATTGCATATTGATTCGAATAGCAAAAAAGTTGTGGTGCACAACAAAGCAGTTCATTTTACATCCAAAGAGTACGCGGTTCTCGAATTTCTGGTGCGTCACAGAGGAACAACGTTTTCGGCAAAAGCGCTACGTGATCAAATTTGGCCCACCGATTCTGAAGTGTCGGAGGGCACTATCAGAATGTGCATTCAGTCTGTGCGAAAGAAGCTTGGTGCTGACTGTGAGCACCTGTTGCAAACGATTCCAAAGGGCGGTTATTTCATAGTGCAAGACTGAGCGGAACAGCTCAACTGGGCTTGTGTTTCGGAATCTTGAGTGTAAATGTACTGCCCAGCCCGGGCGTTGATGTTGCGCGAATTTGTCCATGATGTGACTCGACGATTATTTTGCAAATTGCCAAGCCTAACCCGTATCCCTCAGCACCACCTCTGGTGGCATTCAGTCTGTATCTTGGTTCGAAAACTTTTGCCAACTCGGTTGCTTCGATACCTGGTCCATGATCTGTTATCTGAATTATAACGTTCTCCGACTCTTGAAGTGCCTCGATGTTTATCTGTGAATGTTTACGTGAAAATTTGATAGCGTTACTCAACAAATTGCTGATCACTCTGGAAATTCGCCGTTCATCTGCTTCTACCTCCGCAGTCGAAGAATGAACAGCGACTTCGATATTCTTGACTTGGGCGGAACCGACCAAATTAGAGACGCATTGATTCAACATCTTTGAGATTTCAAATGAAGTGTAGTTGAGATCAATTGCTCCAATCTCTAGTGATTCAGCGGTGAGTAAATCATCCAAAATATCAACCGATTGACTGACGCTGCGACTCGCTGCTTCAAGATATTCTGTGCACTTCGGCGGAAGTTCTGCGAGTAAAGGTTTTAGTTTGCTTCCGTCATTCAACACATCCAGAAGCGGTTTACTCAGTTGGTGAGACAGAAATCGCTGCACCGTTCTGCGTAGACCAGCGACCGCCTCTAGATTTTGGTGCGCTTCTATCAGGGCTGCGTTTAGCTCGGATAGTTCGCCTGTGTGATACTGCCTATCGTCGATGTCCAGGTCCGGGCGTCCAACCTTCCCTGCAAATTGTGTTAGTGCTTGCACCTCTTTGCTGATCAATCGGATGAATAGTGCAGCAAAGAATATTTCAACAGCGATAGTGATGACCAATGACATATCAACTAACTTTCTAATTCTAGCGGCTGCTGATTTTAATGATGTGGAATCGCTCTCTACTCGCTCTCTGCCCTGACTTCGCCAGCGCTGTTCCAGTTGGCGGGAATTGTATGCCGAGCCCATCGAGTCGTGCGCGACAGCAAGTGCCTTCAATTCCATTATGGAGTCTGAAATCGGCTTTGCGTAGAGACTGGGTTGGAGCATCAAATCTCTGGTGCGATTCAGCTCCTGGTTAAATGATTCCACGTACTGATTTGCTGACGCAATATTCGCATTGAGTTCAATGAGTTGTTTGACGTGATCGGAAGCTTTTGCAAACGTTGCAATCGCGTCATTCTGGAGCGCTTTGGCGTGAGTCGCAAGAAAGATAAATTGATCGTCGACAGCAAGAATTGATTCAATCAACGCTAAGTTCTTCAACTGCACCGCATCAATTTGATTGCGCGCGTCCTTCGATAGGTCTTGGATTTCTGTGCCACGAAAATACAGTTGACTTAATAGTACGAACTGAATTATCAGCGGTATCAAGCTGATGCTCAAAAGCAAATGCAGAATTTTTAGCCTATGTTCTTGTCTCCCTTCCTGGCGTTCGACTTCTGCGTCAACACTACTGAGTTGAAGAGAGCGCATTACTTCGCTGTCTGGGCGAAGAACATCTTGAGTTGATTGCATGACATCATCGAGCTTGTCATAAACACCGAGTAAGGTGGTCAGTGTGTCTGGCGGCAGACCATCAGCCTCTTCCTCTAATAAATTTAGATTGGCTTTTGCTGACATTAAGGGTGCCCTGACATCGTGCGCCACCATTGACAGTATCATTGCCCGATACTCCGCTGCCTTCCGCGCGGAATCAAAAGATTTCAACAAGACGGTTTGCAAAAATGAAAATTCGTCGTTGCCTTTAAGCAATTCTGTTTCACTGTTTAAACCGGAACGTGCGCTTGCCAGCAATTTTCGAAGTCTTGCCCCGAGTAATTGCTGTACGATATACGTGGCAACCAGGCTAATTGCAGCGGTCACTATTACAAGTGACAACAGCAATATTTGGAATCGCTTAATTGCCTTATCACGGGCATCTTGCTCCGCTTTCAACTGGTTCCAGCTTGTTTGAACTCGTTCATCCTCAGATATTTTTATGACGCGAAATGCTTTTGTCAGATTGATGAACGTTTTGAATTTATCCAGGTCTGTCCAGGTCGGTGCCGGATGGTCGTCGTCGACTTGTCCCACGTAGATTGAGTGTTCGCTTGCGATTCTGAATAGACCATCTTCCCTTTGGAATAACTGTTGTACGTCTCTCGCGTATCTCAAAAATGCCGGCTGATCTTTTGTCGCGTCATTCATTAGATTGAGGTCCGAGGAGAACTTTTTCTTCAAAACCTGTGAGCCATACAACTCACTTTTCTTCGCTCCAAAAATTCCCCAGAAGTACTGTTCACCGAAATTGTTCGAATCTTCGATGAGGTTGTTGAGGAGCATGCAGGCTTCCAGGTTGGCTCTTTCGTTTGTCACGACATCACTCAACTGATGGCAGTACCGATCGAGCAACGAAAAGACAGCCACTGTTGACAAAGCAATGGCAGCGAAGATGGCAGCGCCGCATCTCAGTGTTGTCTGCCGGTGTGGACTTTCACTTTTAGAAATCTTGTCCTGAATCACTGGATTCCTGGTCATCGACCAATTTTTAAGCTTTTACTGACGCATTACTTACGCACGGTCAAATAATGTCTTTCCATGGACAGCGGCAAGCTAGTCGAGTTTAACGAGGTGAGTGATGAAAAACAACAAGCGGATTCGTAGCCAACGCGGACAAGGTTTGGTTGAAGGAGCCGTCGCCTGCTGCATGATTTTTAGCAGCGGTATAGCCGCAACTTTATTGCTTCTGAATTCGGGCACCACCATGTTTTTCAAAGACAAGCTCTCGCACTGCACTCATCTTGCCACGCAGTTTGCCGCTGCACACCAGGGCGATGACGGACTGCAATCGGAAACATCCGAGTTCGTTAAAGAGATAATGCCTCAGATGGGTCTGCAAGCCAATGGTCTTCAAGTTACAGTCAAGCCAGTCGCCATCAATGCCACGAGCGGCGTTCAAGTAACGGTCACCAACTCATTTCCAGTCTTTGGTGGCGTGCGGTTCCTTCCGACAGAAGTCGCTATTTCCGACAGCGAATGTCACATCTGGTCTTTTTAAGCGAAGAGCCCGATGACTAACGTTTTTAACCAATGAGGTTGATTTTGATGCTCCAAGAATGTCTTCGTGTGTTGAATTTGAGTAACGCATCGTTACGGAAAGCTACGTTGCGTTTCACTGTTTTGACTATGCTGCTTATCAGCTCGATTAGTGGCGCGAATGCGCAGTACTACTTCTTTCAGGAGCTGGAGCAATTGGTCGATCCAACTGCAATCAAGCATACAATCAACGTCAATGGAGCAGAAAGAGTTTACTGGGTTCATCGACCTTACGGCGTCAATTGCCAGCGTCAACCCACTCCACTTGTGATTTTGTTTCATGGTGGAGGCGGTCATGCGTCTGCCATCGCTAACAAAACACACATGAGCGATGTCTCGGACAATAATGGATTTATTGCCGTCTACCCTCAAGCTAAAGACTCGCACTGGGATGACGGGCGCGTCGTTCCAAATCGTCCAAGTGGTGACGACATCGCATTCGTTAAAGCTTTGATTGCTCGCATGGAACAAGAACATTACATCGACCAGAAACGGATTTATGTCGCAGGCTTCTCTGATGGCGGTTGGTTTGCTCAGCGACTCACTTACGAGATGCATAACACCATCGCTGCTGCCGCTATGGTTGCATCACTTCAGTTAACTCAAACGGTGACTACCTATGGACCCGGACACCAGCCACTGCCGGTGGTGTATATGCTGGGAACAAACGACCCTCGTATGCACTGGTTTGGTGGTCCCGTGCATGGCGGCGCTGTACTTTCAGCCGGAGCAACGATCAACGCTTGGGTCAAAGCGAACGGTGCATCTCCAACTCCTACTGTGACTCAGCTTCCGAATACCCATCCACATGATGGTTGCACTGTGCAACTAAACTACTACTCTGGTGCCGGTGGTAACGATGTAGCGTTTTACCAAATTACCGGAGGTGGACATTCTTGGCCGGGCGGAACGAAATCTCCAGCATCAGAAGGCAACACGGATGAAGACCTTCGCGGCAGTCACGAAATCTGGCAATTCTTTGCCGCTCATCCGAAACGAATCTAGTCGTTCGTTCGTGACTTTGAAAGCCATACTTACCGGAAAGCTTGAGAGCAGGTTCGTATGGTATTGGTTTAACTGTCCGATTCGATTCTATTACCTGACCGATTTGATCTGAAAATCCATCATGTTCTTGTAAATGTAGAATTCATGTGTACGATTGAACTGCGCTTACAGATTTGGTGGCAGAGCATTTTGTTTCGACTGATTTCGATTGATGAATTGAAGCAACTTGTTTCCATACGAGTTGACAACATAATTATTGATGCGCGTCGCACGAAAGCATACGCTGCGGGGCACATACCGGGTGCGCTTCATATGTTGTGGGAAGACTGGTGCGAAGCTCCTCCATTCGGTGCATCCGAGACGCTGCACCAGGCCGGGTGGTGGGGACGTTTGGAAGATCTGGAAGTTTCGAAACTTGAGAAGAAACTTGGCGAGTGTGGATTGTGCAGTGAATCGCACATTATTGTTTATGCGGATGGATTGAAGGCGAAAGGACGAGATGGTCGCATCGCCTGGATGCTTCTTTATTTTGGTGCGAAAAATGTCAGTATCCTGAATGGCGGGTGGAATGGGTGGGTTCGGGAGCAATGTGAAATACAGGTTGATTGCGAACTACCCGTCGAGAAAAAGTTTGTGGTCAACTTCGACGAGGCATCGCGCATGCAACTTCGCGACCTTCGCAAACGGAATGATGTGGTCGGCGTTGACACTCGGTCACTAGCTGAACACCAGGGTGTGATTTATGATTACCAACCGCGATTAGGACGCATTCCAAACAGTCTGAACATCCCCTTTTCCAGTCTTTACGAGGAAGACGAAAAATTTCTTGACGCAGACGCATTCGTTCGTAAGCTTCGTACAAATCAAATTGATTTTGAAGCTAAAAGCAATCTGCTCGATTATTCGTATTGTGAAGTTGGTGTCAGAGCCACGACTTTCTCGTTGCTTTACGAGTTGTACACGGGACTGAAACTGCCGGTTTACGACGGATCATTCATGGAATGGGCTTACGACCCCGATCTGGCAGTTGAGCGAGACTGACCAATTCCGCGGTGTCAGTAAATTTCAACATATGGACATTGTGAGCAGGTTTTATGCTCGATGAACCGCAATCACAGAGTCAACTGATTGGCTGAGTAACGACCAGAGTTGATCTATGTAATTCAAATGTTCTGGCTTCATCAGGCAGGAGCGGAGGCACATCACAGTTTCTGAGCCTTCGGATTTACTATCCCAAACTTGATCGAACAGCGATGCAGGAAGTCCGGCGAGCGCAAGATGGAGATTGTTTTTGGCTGCTTCCTCGAATACTTTGCGAGCGAGGTCCGAAGATCTTTCTACAGATTCCGCTTTTATTGCCCAAACGACGATGTCTAGTTCTGGCTGGAAGGGCACCGCGAAACGCTTGTCACTTGCCAGTCTGCTGTGAAGCTGTTTGGCTGCATCTCTGGATTTGCTTAGAGCGGAAGCAAATTCACCCTCTCTAACTAACGGAAGAAGTTTTTGCGTTGTCCACAATGCCACTGCCGATGCTCCGGCGCGTGAACATTCGAGACTGATTTCACCTAAATGTAATTCTGCTGAACTGAAATAAGTGTATGGCGAATCGTGCTTATATAGAGCACCACATGCGGGGTCAGCGAAAATTACACAACCGCAGCCGTAAGGTTGTAATCCGTGTTTGTGTGGATCGACGACAATGGAATCAGCTCGGTTGGTTAACTTATAAGCAGCGCTTGCTTCTTCATCGAGATTATCTACGAGCTTGAAATATCCGCCGTAAGCGCTGTCGATGTGAATTCTGAAGTCGTATTTTTCTTTGAGCTTGAGAATTCCTGGCAGCGGATCAACGCTTCCAGTTGATGTAGTGCCCAATGTGACCACTACTGTGCCGACTTCTCCTGTTGCTAATTGTCTTTCAAGATCTTTCAAACACATGCGGTTTCTTGAATCGACTTCAATCGACTGATAGTCAATTCCAAGCACGCCGCTGATTCTCGAGTGTGTGTAGTGAGCTTGCTTCGATGCAACTACTTTTTTATTCGGCTTCAGTTTGGATGCTACCCACAAAGCCTCAAGATTCGCCATGGTACCGCCACTGGTGAGATGCCCCAGGTGTTTTTCAAAACCAAACATAGTTGCGATTTCTGCGACTGCTTCTTTTTCCATCGCAGAACTTGCACGACCTCCATCTAAGGCGTGGTTGTTGGGATTGATAAAAAGCGCAAGTGAGTATGCTAGTCTTGCCACTAAATGCGGTGGCTTAAGCATTTGCCCCGCGTAGTATGGATGCATGTATGGGTAGTTGTCTTGCATTCGCTCAGCAGCCATCATCAAGACTGATTCGATTGCCTTGTAATCTACAGATGCTGGAACATCAGGTAGTGATTCAAATCCTTCGCTCATCTTTTCGATGGCGCGTTTGAGGATAGACAAAGATTCTGTTTCCAGTTGCATACATTTTTCCTCTGCGAAATCACGATCATGGCAACCTTGCACCTGCATTTCATTAACCGAAAGCGTGGCGCAGAGTTATTTCAAGTAACGATAGTAAACCGCTTTTCCGGTAAACCAGATTGTCAAAACAAACAACGTCGCGAGCGGCACGTACATAATCGCGAGCGCTGCGCCCCAGGCTTTGAATTTGACGAATAGAATCAATCCGACAATCAAGTCGATTGCGACGACAGTTTTGAAAACTTTTCGCATGTCAGCATTGAATTGCGCTGGCATGGACTTCATGGAGTTGCCGTTTTGGTTTTTTCCAGCAGCGTTTCTGCGAAGTGGCAAGCTGAGAAGTGTCCGGGCACAACTTCACGTAGCGCTGGTACTTCTATTTTGCAGCGGTCCTGCACGATCGGGCAGCGTGTGTGGAACGGGCAACCTGGCGGCGGGTTGGCTGGGCTAGGCAAATCGCCTTGCAATAAAATTCGCTTCGAGCGGTCGTAGTTTGGATCTGGCACAGGCGCTGCACTGATCAGCGCTTCTGTGTATGGATGCAACGGCTTGTTGTAAACATCGTGGCATTCACCGAGTTCTACGATGCGCCCAAGATACATCACGGCGATTCGGTCACTGATGTATCGAACCACGTCCAGATTGTGAGCGATGAAAACGTAAGTCAGTTTGAACTCTTTGCGCAGGTCGATGAGCAGATTCAAAATTTGCGCCTGCACGCTTACGTCCAGAGCCGAAACTGGCTCGTCGGCAATGATTAATCGTGGACGTAACGCCAGCGCACGAGCAATTCCAACTCGCTGACGTTGACCGCCAGAAAATTCGTGCGGATAGCGATCCGCCATTTCTTTCGACAATCCAACTAATTCGATTAGCGAATTTACTTTGTCGCGCAGCTCTTTACCGGCTGCAACTTTGTGCACTTCGAGCGGTTCAGCGACGATTTGTGCGACCGTCATGCGCGGGTCTAAGCTTGCATATGGATTTTGAAAAACGATCTGCATCTCTTTGCGCAGATTTTTCATCGTCGTCGTGTCGCACTTCATTACGTCGACGCCGTTGAAAACAACAGAACCTTCGGTCGCCGGAAGTAGACGCAACATTACGCGACCAAGTGTCGATTTCCCGCAACCTGATTCGCCTACCAGCCCGAGCGTTTCACCGGAATAGACATCGAGATTGACACCGTCGAGAGCACGAACCGCGCCGACTTGTTTGTTGAAAAATCCTTTTCGAATCGGGAAGTGCTTTTTCAAATTCCGCACTTCTAAAAGCTTTTCGCGTTGCGGTTGATTTGTTGCAGCGGCAACCGCTCCATTTTGTGCGGCAGTTGCTAAATCGTTTGGTTGCGTCATGTACTCGAATTGTTCAGAGGTAAAAAAAACTTGCCGAGGCAATCATGCTCCGGCAAGCTAAAAGCCACACAAATTATAGCGCTGGCGCTAGGGCACTCTGACGCTCAGTACTTCGACTGAGTTTCTGAATTTTCCAAACAGCTTGGCGACCGCACCAGCTTCTGATTCCTGCTCGCGAACAACCCAACCATACTGTTTGGTGTTCTCAATCGGTTTCATCGGCAAGTGTGAAAGGTGCGATTGGTTGGTCTGATGACCACTGTAAATGTTCTCGAGAGCGTTTCTGTTGCTCTCCAGCCATTCCAAATCAATCTGCGACTCGTAGTCATCAATTGCATTGTATTGAGATTGTGAATAAGAGCCCCAGAGGTCTCCCTTCACTGTGTATGGACGTGGTTCACGAATGAACACGTACCAAAACACTGAATAAAGAATCGCAAGTTCAACAGCAATAATGAGATAGGCGTACATACGCCCTCCTGAGCCCTCAGGCTCGTTGATGGGGGTTCCGTTCGACAGTTGATTTATGTTTGATTAAGATTGTGATTATTCTAACGAAAGGTTACAAAAAAGCTACAGGTTTTTAATAAAGAAAATGTTGTCAAGCGATTAAATCTGGCCTGGCGCAATCGAAGTAATATCCGGCGTTTTCGGCTCCCCGCTTTGAGAATGCCACCAGATGCGGTTCAATTTGCTTGACAACCAAAACTCGTGTTTTCCTTATTGCACTATTTTCTTTTAGTTTTTCTCTTGGAGTTTGAATCGCTCGTAACATCCGCGTTTAAGTTGCATGAGCTTCGGGCAGTGCACTTCGGTCCATTTATATGCAGCTCAGTTTCGCGTCAGGGTTCCTTGATACGCTAACGACGAACATAAAGGAGCCGGAAGGATGCAAATAAGTAAGGTCGCAGTTGTTGGCGCGGGCACCATGGGTGCGTCCATCGCTGTTGCTTTGATTTCGCGCGGTTACCCGACAATCCTCAAAGATGTGGATGACAAAGCAGTGCAAGCTGGCTTGAGCAATATAGATAGAATGCTCAAGTCAAGAGTTGATAAAGGCATGAGTCAGCAGGATGCCGACGCGCAGCGCGCGCTCGTTCAGCCCACTACCGATTACGCAACTTTCGCCGATGTCGATTTCGTTATCGAAGCCGTTCCAGAAAATATAGAAATGAAGCGGAAGGTTTTTGAAGATTTGGATGAGTGGTGCAACGTCGATGCAATTTTCGGCAGCAATACATCCAGTCTCTCGATCACGCAGATTGGTGCATTCACTCGTAGACCAGACAAAGTTGTCGGATTGCACTTTTTCAATCCCGCGCACTTGATGAAATTAGTCGAGGTTATTCCGGGATTGGAAACTTCGCATGACACCGTTAATAGTGCCATCGAGTTAGGCATTTCTCTTGGTAAGTTGGCAATTCGTGTGGAAGAGTGTGCGTCGTTCCTCGTAAATAGATTGTTGGGCCGTTACATCAACGAGTCGCTCTACTGTTTGCAAGAGGGTGTTGCATCCGTCGAAGAGATTGATAAAGCCGCTTGCGATTACGTGATGCCGATTGGACCGCTTGCCCTTCGCGATATGAACGGCTCAGACATTGGACTGGCGGTTGCGCGGTTCAATTTCCAAGAATATGGCGATAGATTCTTGCCAGCTCCTGTATTGGAAGAGATGGTGCGACTCAATTTGCTCGGGCAAAAAACGCGCGAAGGTTTTTATAGATACGACGAGAACACGCGCAAACGCACAAACGCGAATCCTCGCATCGCCGAAATTCTCGTCAAGCTTGGTTCGATAAAAGATTCAGGTGCGCCGTTCAACGTAGAGCGGTTGTTCCTGCCGATGATCAACGAAGCTTTTCTGGTACTGCAAGAGAAGGTTTGCGACATACAGGATTTAGACCCGGCGATGATGGCAGGTTTAGGAATGCGGCGGGGGCCTCTCGCTATGGCTAGTGAAATTGGTTTGGCTGAGTGCTTGAAGAAGATCGAAGCGCTGAATCAAATTTATGGAGAACGTTTCCGCCCGGCACCACTGTTGAAGCGCTTTGTTTGGGCTAAACGAACTTCGGTACTGTAGATACGATGGGTTTGTTAGACAAGGTCCCTAGCTCGAATTTGTACAAGAAAGCGGAGTCATCCGCTCTCTTCAAGCGTGTGCCGTTGAGCATCTGTCTCGGGCTAAGCGTCGCCATTATTTTGGATACTGGGGTTCAGATTTTTTGGAAAATGGCTGTTGATTCTACCGCTAACGAATCTGTGTTCGGGACTTTTTTGCATCCGTTATTTTGGCTCGTCGTTGCTTTGTTTTTGTTGCAGTTAGCGAACTGGCTCAAGGTTCTTGAGAATGCCGACTTGAGCTATTCGCAGCCGATCACTTCGCTCAGTTATATTTCAGTTGGAGTGCTCTCGGCGTTGATTTTGCACGAGCATATTTCCATTCCTCAGATATTAGGAATAACGTTGGTCCTGGCGGGTGTCTGGTTTATTTCTCGAACAGACCCGAACACCGTATCTAGTGTCACTGGAATCGACCCCTCACCCATTACGGGAGGCGGTTTGAAGTGATCAATCAACTTTTTGCCATTTTCCTGGTTGCGTGTTCGACCACTATCGAAGCGTTCGGCCAAATTTGTTTCAAGAAAAAATCGACGAGAACGGTTGACGGCGATTTAGGCAGCAACATGTGGCTTGCTGGCGGAATCGGCTGCATGATTGTAGAAGCTGTTGTATGGAATTGCGTGTTGCACAAACTAAACGTGAGCATTGCATATCCGATGGGAAGCCTTAGTTTTGTGATGGTTCTTTTGTTGTCCAAATTGTTGTTGAAAGAAAAAATACAGAGGGAACGATGGATCGGAGTTGTATTAATACTTTGCGGAACAATTCTGTTGGGTCTGAACTCGACGGGACCAAATACATGACGTCCGCGCTATCTGTGCGCTGGGTCGGTAGTCAATCTGACATCCCAACCGAATTGTGGGAACAGTGTTTCGCTCCGCCGCTGGAAGGTCGGTGGTGGTATGAGGCGCTTGAACAGAGTGATTTGAGCGATCAGTTCACGTTCGCCTATGCAATTCTGGTACAAGATGGACGCGATGTCGGGATTGCTCCAACGTTTCTCATGGATGTTCCAATTGAAATGGTGGCGCCACCAGAAGTGGTGCCAATTCTCAAGGTGGTCGGAAAAATAGCTCCATCCATGCTTTACCAGAGAACGCTGTTTATCGGTTCTGTTTGCTCTGATGAAGGAACGATCGGGCTGCTCAATTCGATAGACATGGATAGCGCTGCGCCGGTACTGCAAGAAGCTTTCGAGCAGAAGGCGAAGCAGGTCAAAGCACCGTTCATAGTCTGGAAAGATTTCCCTGAAGCTTATCGTCACGCCATGAGCAATCTTCTGGCGAGTCACAAGATGTTCGAACTGGTGAGTTTTCCAGGAACGGTGCTCGACTTGAAGCATAGAAGCAAAGAAGCTTATCTGGCTGGTTTGAAGGGCTCTCGTCGTCACAATTTGAAGAAGAAGCTGAAGAAAAGCACTCAGAAAATCGAACTTGTTTCGACAGTTCAAAATCGTCCTGATGCGGCCACGCTAGATGAGTGTTTTGCATTGTTCTGGCAAACGTACAAGAAGGGCAAAACAAAATTCGAGAAGCTGAATCGCAAATATTTCTCCGAGATTGCAGACAACGACCAATCACACTTTGTGATTCTGCGCGAGAAATCAAACAATAAGATGGTCGCGTTCATGCTTTGTTTTGATATAGGTCCGCGTGTCATCAACAAATTCATCGGCATCGATTACGCTCTCCCGAATGATTGGTTCCTGTATTTTCGACTGTGGGATGCGGCTATTGATTGGGTTTTGAAGTCAACGAATGCCATCGAATTCCAGAGCGGACAAACCGGCTACCGAGCAAAAATCGACGTCGGCAATTCCCTGGTACCGCTTACCAACTGGTGCAAACATCGAAATCCAATCATGCACATGCTCTACACTCGTGCAACTCGGGATGTGACGTGGTCGACACTGGACGATGATCTGAAGGTGTTTCTCACCGCGCATCCTGATGAATCACAGGAAAAAGCTGAATCTTGATCGAGAGCTAGTTGGATGATGTGTTGGCACTGCTTTTGGTGCTTGCCTGTGCGTCCCAACTTACTTTTGCAACGAAGCGAGCCATATAAGCGGCAACGTCTTTTCTTCTCAAATCCAGCGTCAGCACGTGATCACAACCGCCCAGTAATACAAGCGTTTTGTCATTCGAGACCATCAGTTTGCAAATTTCTTCTGCATTCTTGACCGTTGTGATGGTGTCCTCTAATGCGTGTATGACGAGAGCCGGACAGCGCAATTTCTTGGCTTGCCTGCGTACTTGCGCGACCAGATGATCCATCTGTCTCAGTGATTGCGCGTATGTTCTAAATAAACCAAATGTGGTGCTCTCGCCGCGTGCTGCTGCTTCGACTTGCTTGGTAATTTGTTTCTGCAAACGCAAATCTTTCAAGCCGTAAGGTGGAGATTCTGTCCAGTAGCACCATCTTCCGAGAAAAGGAAAAATGTCTACGAATGGTAGGAAAATTTTCCAGCGCGTTGAAGTTTGTCCGTCATAACTAATCGTTGTCGATAGCATGACAATGCCGCTGACTCGCGGTTCATCGACTGCCAGCAACAATGAAATTAATGCGCCCATCGACAATCCACCAACGACGACGTGGTCGACTTCTTTCAACAGCTCATCCAGAGCGACCTTCGCGCTGGCGTGCCAATCCTTCCATCCAGTTTTGAGCAGTTCAATGTGATCTGAACCGTGACCTGCGAGCATCGGTACAGAAACCACGCATCCTTGCGCTTGCAGATGCTTTTCGATCGGTCTCATTTCCGAGGGCATGCCGGTTAAACCGTGTAACAGCAGCACACCAGTTTTTACTTTTGGACTGAGAGTCTCGTCGCCTCTCGTCGTGGTCGAATCGGTCATTATTTCCTGTTTCTCAGCGTCGCATACCATTGTACGAGCAAAACTTACCGGCGCCTTACCGCAAAATCATCTGCAAGAGCGTCTACGGCGCGGTTTCCAAGGTAACATAGGGCTAAGAGCCTGGAGGTAACGTGCTTGTAAAGTAAGCCGTTCAACCTGAATTACGGCGCCTGTTTGGGATTCGGTTACTTTATGCGCATTTTGTTGGTCGAAGACGACGAAATTTTGTCAGACGGAATTGCCCGTGCAATGCGACTCGCGGGCTATGCGCTTGACCACACCAGCTCCGGATTAGATGCGGATCATGCGCTTGAGACGATCGCATTTGACCTGCTCATTCTTGATCTTGGTATTCCGCGCATCGATGGACTGGAAGTTTTGCGTCGATTGCGTGCTCGCAATCAAATGTTGCCTGTGTTGATTTTGACCGCTCGCGACCGACTTGAAGATCGTGTCACTGGTCTTGATTTCGGCGCAGATGATTACATGACCAAACCATTCGACCTACCCGAACTCGAAGCCCGTGTGCGCGCCTTGCTTCGGCGCGGCAGGACCAATCAGAATGTCGAAGTTGTATATGGTCCGCTCCGATTCGACACTGTCGGTCGACGTGTGACGGTTGGCGACCAGCAACTGGAGCTGTCTGCTCGAGAGCTGGCTGTGCTGGAGGTCTTGTTGCAGCGCGGTGGCAGCATTGTGAGCAAGGAACAACTGATCGAACACATGTACGGTTGGGATGAAGAAGTCAGTCACAATGCAATGGAAGTAAACGTGCATCGTTTGCGGAAGAAGCTCGAGCCAGCGGGCGTGAACATTCGTACTATTCGTGGACTCGGCTATTTGTTGGAAAGCAAACAATGAAATTGTCGCGACCAAAGTTGAATCCATCCATTCGCACTCAGTTGTTGGCATGGTTGGTGATACCAATTCTGGTACTGTTGCTCGTTGGTGCAGCCCTGACTTACGGCTTGGCGATTCGCATGGCGACAGACGCTTACGACAAAGCTTTGCTTGACTCTGTTTATTCAGTCGCAAACTGTGTGAAGATTCAGAATGGAATGGTCAGTGTAGACATTCCGCCTGCTGCACTTGCGATTTTGAAAGACAACATGAAAGACCGCGTGCTCTATCAAGTGCTAGACGAACATCATCGCATTGTCGCTGGTGATGCGATTTTGCCACTGCCTAATTTCGAAGACGAAGATCTCAATGACCACTCTGCCGACTATCGTGATGCCACCGTCGAAGGTGAACCAATTCGTGTTGCCAGTGTCAAATATCAGATGCCTTCAACTGGTACGACGTTGTTCATTCAGGTGGGTGAAACGTTGCACGGTCGAGAGCAGATCGCTGATGAAATTCTGATCGGTACCTTAACCACTCAGTTTGTAATCGTGACTTTGTCTGGTGTTGTTGTGCTTCTCGGGGTCCGCCGCGGATTGCGACCGCTCAATAATCTGCGTGACGCTGTCGCGAGTAGAACTCCCGTTGACTTGAGACCGATTGGTGTCGAGAGCGTACCGAAAGAAGTGCGCCCCCTGGTAACGGCTATCAACGAATTGCTGCAACGTCTCAACGATGATATTCATGCTCAGCGTCGTTTCGTTGCGAACGCCGCGCATCAGCTTCGCACGCCGATCGCCGGGTTGAAGATGCAAACTGAACTGGCGCTGCGACAAAACGATCCCGAAGATGTTCAACATGCGCTTTCTTTGATTCGAACAAGCGCCGAGCGCGCTGCTCGTCTTGCGAATCAGTTGCTTGCTCTGGCGCGGTCTGAGCCAGGTGCAGTCAATGAGGAGTTGTGGCAGTTGGTCGAACTGAATGCAGTAGCGCGCAACGCAACAAAAGAATTGGTGCCGGAGGCCATTCGTAAAAATATCGATCTAGGTTTCGAAGGCGATTCACAAGTTGTGCACGTTCTAGGCGACCAATCCAGCTTGCACGAGATGGCGGCGAACCTGATAGACAACGCTGTTCTGTACACGCCAGAGGGCGGACACGTCACAGTGCGTGTCGGACTTAACGATAAGAAATTACCTGAATTGATTGTCGAAGACGACGGTCCGGGCATTCCCGCTGAAGAGCGTGAGCGCGTTTTCGAGCGTTTCTATCGCTTGCAAGACCGCACTACGGCGAGCGGAAGCGGCTTAGGGCTGGCGATTGTGCGTGAAATCGCAAACATCCACAAAGCAGAAGTCGTTATCGGCGACGGACCTGACGGCAATGGCACGGGCGTCCACATCATCTTCCCGCTGCCTGCCTCAGACAGCGCGCCGGTGGACGATAGGCGCGCCGAGTTGCTCGCTGGTCGCCCCTCTGGATAGGAACATACATTTGACTGAAGCGTCTTCCTTGTTATTGACGGCGAGATGCATGAAAGCGTTGAGGTCGTTAACACCAGCAGGTCAGAAATGAGAAGCAATAGAAAATTTACCCGCTCAGCAATTTGTTTGGCTCAAACGGTTTTGCTGTTGGCTGGTAATGCTTCGCTTTCGTTTGCCGCTGGCACGTCGTCATCAACGTCATTGGATACATTCGAAAAATCGGTGTTTGGCGAAGCTCACAGCAAGTTATCCGAATCTGAAAGATTGAAAGACCTTGAAACTAATTTGTTTGGAAAGGTTCATACCGGCTCAACTGCAACGAGAATATCAGAGATCTCCAAAGCGCTTGGTGGGGCTAAAAACGACAATTTGCTGCTGCCCGCGTTGGCACCGCAACTCGACACATCCAGTTCGCATCCAATTTCAGCAGCTCCATCTGCATACGGTGACCCCGATGCAACTGATCCCGTTATCACCGCATCTGGTGACTCTGAAAAAGACGCATTGCGCAAAGCAATGAGTTTGTATTCACAAGGAAAGGTCGATGACGCGGAAAAGCAATTCCGTAAAGTTCTTTCAATCAATAAGAACAGCGTCGATGCCTATTACAACCTCGGTGTGATAGCCGAAGGTCGCGGCGACTTGCAAAACGCTTTGAATAACTATCGCTCGGCGGCGCGCATCAATCCGATTGATACAGAGTTGGCATCTACAATTTCAAGTCTGGAAACGAAGCTGCAAGACAAAGTCAATTCCGATAATAGACAACGACAAGAACAAGCAATTGCAGCGCAAGACCAACAGAAGACTGACAATCTCAAATCGATGATTAACCAGGCTGCCACTGCTTACAAAGGCGGTGACTATGACAAAGCGATTTCCAATTTGACCTATGTTTCGCGTCAAGCGCCTACTGACTCAGATGTCCAATATGCGCTGGGCCAGGCTTACAAAGGCAAAGGTGACTACGCTCATGCTCGCAATGCTTACAACAGTGCGATTGCTATTGATCCGAGTAACTCCTTATACAAAGATGCACTGGCTGGTTTGAATAATTCTGCTGGAAGTTCCGCATCCGCCGGTGGTTATGGTGGCGGTCCAGCACCTGCTCCTGACCGGAAGCACGGTGGTAAGGCGGGGCAGTTGACCAGCTTTACCGGCAATTCTGGAGGATACGGTGGTTCTAACTCCGGTGGTTATGGCAGCGATAGTTCTTTGAGCAGCAACGCAAACAGCGGTGGCACTGCCGGAACTTTGACGCCGTTCAGTGGTGTCGCCAACGGTGCTACGTCAGGTCCTCGATTTGATGACGAATTCTCGAATAACACATCTGGTGGCATGAGTGGTTACGCAAGTTCCAGCGGCATGCCGAGCGTTCGTTATAGCAGAAGTGGACTTGGCGGATTGGGCAGCCTTGGCGGTATCGGACTGAGCATGCTGGGCGGCTCGATGCTCGGTGGCGGAGTTCGTTATAACGGAGGCTATAGCGGCAGTTACTATGGTCGTAGCGGATTTGGTGGATACGGTGGGTATGGCGGCGGAAGCAGCACGAGAATAAAGCGTGCTGCGATAGGTGGTCTGACTGGTGCAGCCGCTGGTGCTCTATATGGTGGCATGAGCCACGGCAGTATGAAGAGCTCTGCGATGACCGGTGCGTTGATGGGTACGGCACTTGGTTTGTTCATGGGTGGCTATTAGATTGGAGTTTCGAAAATGTTTTCAAAAAATGTTTTCTCAATCAAAACGTTCGCTTCTGTCGTTTCTCTTTCGATAACTCTTTGCACCGCATTCAGTGCGGCGGCGGAAGCCAAAATTTTGCAAGGATCTGCTTCGAAAGACGATGAGATCATGCGGCTTAACCGACCAGATAACTCGCAGAGCGGCGGCACGTCAGCATCAGATGGACTAAGACTTGGACGCCCAATGACGGCCCCTGATTTCCACAAGACATTGTCTGGACTGGTTGATACGCGAAGTTTCAGCCCACTCTCCGGTCGCGCAACCAGAGATGATGGCAAGCTTGGTTTACTGAAACCGGCGCAATTTGGCGACATTCCAAATTCAAAATTTGACCTTGGCGCTGAACGTGGCTCGCGAGAGTTGACTTTAGCTTGGGAAGCATGGCACAAGCAATTGAGTGCCGCGATTTACAAGACCTGGAGCGATATCGCTTCGGTACCTGGCAAAGCGACTCTGCGCATATATGTAACTAAGGACCGTCAAATTACAGGTACGCTCGTACAATCGAGCGGGAACTTCGAGTTCGACCAGGGGCTGCTGAGTGCAGTTCGTTCCTTAAATGGCAATCCCGGACTGACTTTTCCGAGCCAATCTGAGCGACAGAGTGTGAGCTTCGAAGCTGATTATGTTGCCGCGACTGACATCCAACCAGGATTCAGTTGGGTCAAGAACGATTACGAGCACATTCAGAAAAACTACTAGTCGCCTTGTGGTTCCGATTCAGGATTTGGTTGCGAGCCTTCAGCAGGAGCGCCCGCAAAAACAAGTGCAGCCACTTTGCGCGCAATCGTGTAGACAGGCGGTTTGCGCAAGTTGCACAACGCGACCACAGCACAATTCTTTTCTGGCAACATGATGATTGTGGAGGCGACACCAGGCGTGCCACCATTCATGGATATCACTCTGGCGCCATTATATTTGGGCTCAGTTTTCGATGCCCAACCAAATGCCCAATTCGAAGGCTTGCCACTCGGCAGAGCTGGACGCGTGTACCAGAGTGTTTGGTAGCCAGTCGGTGAAAGAATTTGCCCCGACATCATAGCGTTTGTGTATCGGAGCAAGTCATCGACAGTGCTGGCTAACATTCCGGCTGAAAAAGAAACCGCTGGATTCTTGTATTCGACAACACGTAATGGACCTTTTCCCATGTTATCGCCATAGGCTTGAGCCAATTGTCCGCTTGGTGCTAATTCAACTGTTGTGCCGCTCGAGGTCATTTGCAATGGACCAAAGATTCTTTCTCTGACGACTTCGAAATAAGGCTTCCCGGCTGCCTTTTGAATCACGTCGCCAACGAGTCTATAACTGAAGTTGGAATACAAAAAGTCCGTACCTGGTTCAGAAACAAGCGGTGAGTCCATCAGGATAGGTAGTTGATCTTTCCAATCGACTTCTCGAGAAACTTCTCTCGGAACTCCGGCAGTCATTGATGCGAGTTGTCGCACAGTCAGTTTCTGATATGGCTTGGAGAGCCCTTTTACGTACATATCTAGCGTATCGTCAAGATTCACTTTGCCTTGATCGACTAAAGTCAGAAGACTCATAGCAGTGAATGTTTTTGTCAATGACGCTAACCCGAACACCGTCTGTGGTGTTACTGGTTGACGAGTCTGCACGTTGGCGAATCCATATCCGCGTCGAACGACCAGCTTGCCATCCTTGATCACTGCTAGAGCGTAGCCAGGAACATTTTGTGCGGACATTTCTTGCATGACAAGATCATCGACCGCTTTAGCGATGCCGCTTTCTGCACTTTGTGCGGGCATCTGGGAGATTAGAGCAACTGGTTCATCCGCATAAGCTGGTAGTGCGATCAAGAGAGTGGCCGCAAGCATTGTTTTCGAGAGCAAGTTTCTTTGGATCTTAAAGTGCATTGTTCTTCTCGCTAGTTTGATTTGTTCTCGGATTTAGTATTGGTTTTGTCTGTAGTTGCGGAAGTTTTTTGTTCCTCTTCCGCGTCTTTCGCTCCCGCTGCCGAGTCCTTTCCGCCCTCGCTTTTCGCTTTGGGGTCGTCATCTTCGAGGAACCACTCAGGATGGAACGTGACGCCCGCGTTCCGTGCGCCTAACTCGCTTCGGTATGGATTGTCGTATAAAAATACCAACAACAAATTCAAAGACAAAAATACAACAACGAACGAAGTCATTATTGTTTGCGCTTTGATGTTCTCAACAAAGAAAAAATAAGTGAACCAGACGATCAGCACTTCTCCGATAATGAGCACCGCCCATAGTATCGGGCTGAGTCCGTTGTGACTTGCCACCATTCGAAAACGTCGGGCATCCGAAAGCTGAGACATTGTACTCAAAAGGTTGCTATAGGAACTTTCTTGCTTGGGTCCAGACAGTTCGATTTTTGTAATCGACTTCCACAGTGCTCGGTAAAAAGGAATGGTCTCTTCTTTTGATTGTCCCGTGGAGACTTTGGACCAATCCTGATCGCGCGCCGCATTTGCATAATCGAAGAGATGCCTGTGAATTTCTTTGCGAGTCGTCGGTGAGTATAGATTCGCCAAATGTGCAATGTCCGATAAGCAGTTTGCTTCCGTTACCGCCATTTGATTCGCGACTTCGAACTTGCTTTGCACATTGACCACGATCAATCCCAGAAGGATTGCGTAGAGCGTGCCGACGATTGAGAGCATATAACCGGCGACTTCGTGGTTGGCGAGCAATACATCGCTGGCAACCCGCGTCCTGACAAGCCACATGCCTCCGAGTGCAATCGCGAGACTGCCGCCGACGATCAAACATCCTGACGTAATTGTGTCCATAACCTGAACTATATAGACTCTCTGTTAGCTAATCAATAACTGTAGCGGCGTGACATCATAAATCGTTCGGCGCGACATCATCCGCTGTTTCTGGCTCGAATTAACCGCCACTAAAAGTGGTGCCGAACTCAAATTGATTGACACCGAACCCAAATTAAATGACACCAGCGTAAATTA
>DATNPZ010000013.1:0-1351355 GCA_036702965.1 Drouetiella sp. | reverse complement strand
CTATCACAATGGTTTGGAAACCAAATCGCTTTATCTGGTTTCTCCCTTTCCTCTACCCTCGCGTCCGAAAGTAGCCTTGCTGACAAAAACACGCGCGTCAACACCTGTTTCAGTCAAGAGCAACATACAATCGCTTTAGTTTTTGGATTTGGGACAGATATCGCTTGGAATTGACTAAGACTGGATAGTGCGACCGTGACGGTTGTGAACTTCTTAAGTCAAACTGAGTACGTCCATTCCGCGACCTGCGACGATGCACATCTGGTCCTTCACTGTGACAGCAGAGGCTGCTTCGACAGTTTGTACCGATGCGCTGACCTTCGGGTTGGAAGGTGATCTGAAATCGATGAATGTCGCAAAATCTTTGCCTGCACCAGTGCTACCTACACAAACTGCTGTTCGATTCATTGCCGCGATAGCTCGAGCATCGTGCGGTAAATCGACTGTGCCGATTACTTTCAAATCTTTCTCGTCCTTTTGCAGGATCAAGCAAAATCCCTTCGACGCCTGGTCAACTGCGGACAGCAACATGTATTCATCGAGCAAGACTAAATCGCGAATGGCGAGATTCTCGAAGTGTCTGCTGCCAAGCAGTTCTGCGGTGTCTCCAAGCTTGTACAAAGAAACATCATTAACGCTGCCCATCAAAATCATGCCACTACCGGCAGAGGCGCGGGCGAATGTTCCTGAAATATCGTATGCTTTTTCCAGTGCAATGCTATTCGAGTACACTTGAAGCTTGCTCAACTTCGTTGTTGCCGAAGCCTTCTTTTTGACCGGCGGAACTTCTTGCAGTACAAACGCGCGTTGCTGTGGCTTATCGAAGCACATTTGCTGTGCGTTGACCTTGTAGGTCGTAACGGTTTCGCTTAGCTTATCCATCTTGCGAAGAGAGACTGCGTCTTTCGTCAAGCAAAGCACGAAGCTGCCTGCGCCGACAACAGACTTGACCGAGCTATCCAACGATGCCACCGAGGATAGTGCTGGGTGCGAGGGCTCCTGAATGTTGTAGAGTTTCAAATCCGACCCAGCTAGCACCACCGAATTATTCCACGACGCGAGTGATGAAGCAGGTAGTCGCGGAATCGAATAGTTGTATTGGAAAGTCCACTCTCTGCCCACTTGCGACAACATCTGAACGCCAGCCCAGCCAGAAGCGACGTACACATTTTTGTTGAACAGTGAAACGCTTGAATGCGATCCATAACCACCGTTCTGTTTTTCCAGCGTGATCATTTGCTCTTTGCTGAGCGACTTTGTTTTACTGCATAGCAAGGATGCGAGCATTCGATCGCTGCTCGATTCGCCGAAAATCATGAATCGATCTCGTTGAGCTGCGGCGTCGAAGACGTTGCTCATTGGGTCGAGTGGCACTTCCGAGATCACTTTGGGATGCGGTTCTAGCGCGATCGACTTGGCGATCAAAGTACCGCCGGCTGCGCTCAACGCTGAACTCATACCAGCAACGATCGCAGCATCTTTGTATCGTGCCATCGCTTTGAAGTCGCCATCCAGTTTTAGCGTGTCGCGTGTTGTTGGATTTCGCGGATCGCTGACTCCGAAATACTGAAGCTGAGACTGTGTGCCGCCCTCCAACACCAGCAAGTTTCTGTCTTGCAAGTCCATAGCAGTTGGAGGCATATCCGCAAGCACCGTCGACAGTACCGTGCTTTCTAGCTTGCCACTGCCGCCATTTTTGCCACCACCGGCAGAGCCATAAAATGCAATCAGGTTTTCACCTGTTGTAGATGTTCCACCAACGGCAACGAGCCCATCCAGGCTTGCCGCAACGCAAGCTGCATCAGCAAAATTCGCTATCGGAGTCGTACAGATAATTGAAGGATCGCCCGGCTGCGACAGATTCACAACCACGACCGCGTACTGCGCTTCTAACGTATCCGAAGCTGAAAGAACAAGCGCATAGGCGCGTCCCATCACGACTTTGAAATCGACAACCTTCTTGCCCAGCCCACCAAGTTCCGCAACAACCTTCGGCGGTGTCTTGGGATTACTAGGACGACGCAAATCTACAACTGCTAAACGCCCGTATTCATCAGCGATACAGCAATAACCGCTTCCGGAAATTCCCAATCTATCTGGCACGATCGCTGGAGGCCAATCCAATCTCGCGAGCGAATGAGGACCATTCGCTTGCGTCGCTTGCACTTTTGCTTTCTTCGCCCATGCCGCGGCGATACCGAAACCAGGCGCAAGTGTTGCCAATCCTGCTAGATTGCCTAACAAGAACGATCTTCGTGTGAGCATCGAGTGAGCTTCCTTCCTATTCGCCCACTAGTGCCGTGCAACTAATAAGGCAGAACGCGAACTACCAACATTTGGATGCCTTGCAAAACAAACAAAGCAATCATTGGTGACAGATCGATATTGCCAATCGGCGGAATCAGTTTACGAAACGGAGCGATGATTGGTTGAACAATCCTATCCAATGTCTTGAATGGTTGATCGTACCAACGAATGTTCGGGAACCAACTAAGCAAGCACCACACTATAACAAGCAAATTAATAAGTTGGATAAAGCCAACGACTATTTGTGCGATTCCTGCCACAATTCACCTGACTTTGGAATAATTCCGACACGAAGTTTCTGGACATCCCTACAGCCAGATTGTAGCATCACTCCTGCGTCTGCGCCCGTGCAAGGCTTTTTAAATGTCATCCGTAAAACGATTTTTTACGCGCGAGCAAGAATTGGTCGGCTCGATAAGGTCGTGGACCCAAAGTCCGTTCATCGGCGACGACTGTGCTGTTGTGGAAGACGGAATGTTGCTCACCGTCGACACTCTTGTCGAGGGTACGCATTTTCTTCTGCCGGCGATCCGATGGCGCGACTTGGGATGGAAGTCAATCGCAGTCAACCTCAGCGATATAGCCGCCATGGCTGGGCGCCCGCGCAGTTTGCTCGTCAGCATCACCGTTCCGCCGCACGTCGATAAGGTTGCTTTCAAAGAACTTTATGAAGGAATGATTGAGTGCGCGAAAGCCTACAACACCCAGATTGTGGGCGGCGACCTGACGAAGGGAAATGCGCTCGTGATCAGCATCACGGCAATCGGAAAAGAGCACGAAGCTGGATGCTTGCTTCGTTCGGGCGCTCAACCAGGTGATGTAGTCGTTGTGACTGGAAGCTTCGGAGCGAGCAGAGCCGGTCTGTGGCTGATGCTCAATCCTGATGCAGCCGAAAGCGACAGCTATGCTCGTTTTCCAAAGGCGATGGCAGCACACGTGCATCCACTGCCGCGCTTGTGTGAGTCATGGTCGATGATCCGCAAGACTGCCAATCGAGGCGCTTTAATGGACACGAGCGATGGGCTTGCAGATGCGCTGACCCAGATCTGCCGCGCAAGCGATATCGGCATGGAAATCGATCTGGAGAATGTACCGATTGACGAAGAAACGCGCGCAATCGCGCAAATCGCTGGCGCAGACCCGTTAGACTGGGCGTTGTACGGAGGCGAAGATTACGAACTCGTCGGTTGCATGCCCGAAAGTGCATTCCACAACTGGCTTGACGACAATCCATTCAAAGCGATAGGCGTCGTCACCAACACGAATGAAATAATTCTGAAGTCTGCGTCGTCAGGAGCAAATTCGCAACAGCAGTTGGATTTGTCCAAATGCTTCGAGCAAATCGAGTTTTAGAGGAGCCTGCATATGGTTACGCAAGAACAATCTGTCGGACAAGTAATGGATGGAAAGGCGCTAGCCGCGTCAGTTCGGGAAACTCTAAAGCAACAAGTCGAGCAGTTCGTAGCGCAAGGCAAACGCCGCCCAGGTCTGGCTGTGGTGCTCGTTGGTGACGATAAAGCAAGCGCGCTCTACGTCAAAAACAAAACTCAGTCGTGCAAGAAAGTTGGCATCGAAAGCTTCATGCACACTTTCCCTGCCGCGACAGATATGGAGACTTTGCTGAACTGCATCAAAACTCTGAATGAATCGGAAAATGTTGATGGCATCCTCGTTCAATTGCCTCTCCCAAAGCATCTTTCGGCAGAAGAAGTTTTGGCGGTCCTCGATCCAAACAAAGACGTAGACGGACTCACAACTGAAAGTATGGGCAGACTTTTCGCAGGCAAAGCTGGCTTGCGTCCTTGCACTCCGGTTGGTGTCATGGCATTGCTGGAGAAGTATGGAGTCGATCCTGAGGGCAAAACTGCAGTT
Organism: Drouetiella sp.; assembly: GCA_036702965.1. Lineage (GTDB taxonomy): Bacteria > Cyanobacteriota > Vampirovibrionia > Obscuribacterales > Obscuribacteraceae > PALSA-1081. The sequence continues at coordinate 1,347,176 of DATNPZ010000013.1, read as the reverse complement.
GTCATCGGTCGTTCAAACCTCGTCGGAAAGCCAATCGCCATGCTGTTGCAGCAGAAAAATGCAACCGTAACCATGTGTCACAGCCGCACCAAGGACCTCGATAAAATCTGTCAAAACGCAGACATCCTGGTCGTTGCCGCAGGTCAGAAAGAATTCGTCAAAGGCTCCTGGGTCAAACCTGGTGCAACCGTAATCGATGTTGGCATCCACCACTATCAAGGACCAAACGGTGAATCGGTGATCTCGGGCGATGTCGTGTACGAAGATTCTGCAAAAGTCGCGCGCAACATCACCCCAGTTCCAGGCGGAGTCGGACCGATGACTGTAGCAATGCTTTTAGCGAATACAATTACAGCTTACGAACGCCGCACCGGTATCAAATAAGTTGACAACATCCACAGCTCAAGTCGAAAAGCAAAAACTGCCACTCTGGGCGAATTTGCTTACCTGTTTAGTTGTGCTGACTTTCGCGACGATAGGCACCGGAGCATTTTCCGGTTTGATGTTTGCGCGACAACTCGCTGTGGACGCCTACGAGCCGGACAAAATTTTGATAACGGCGCAACGCATCGCGCAATTCCCTCAGCCGTTGCCTGATGGTTACAAATTCTTGATCGCTGCGGATTTCAAAGTGATGCAGTTTCTTGTCCTTGAGCATGAGCCATCGCATCAGCAGTTGACGTTCTACGGTCTGCCCTTCGCGTTCAGTGAAGAGAACTCCAAGAATTTGCTCGACCGCGCTTATGACATGGGGATCAACGCTGCTTACACAGTCGCAAAATTTCATGACTTGAAATCTCGCGGTCAGGAAAAAGTTTCTGGTGAAACGATGAACTATATGCTCGGCACATTCACGAATCCCGCAAATGAGCGCGATGCCGAGGGATTTGTCGGTTGCATCGGGCTAAATAAAGCCGCAAAAAACATTCTTATCTATTCGTATCCTGACGCCGACCACGCGTACAATCAACAGGTGACAATGAATCTGCTAAATTCTTTGAAGGGATTTTGATCGCGGCACTGCATAGGTTGTCAGAAAGGAGCTAGACGAATGAGCGCACCGGAACATAAAGATCCAAGTCAAACCTGGCTGATCTTCTTCTTCGTCTGCTTCACAGTCACCGTCGGTATGATTGGACTCTGGGCGGCGCTCGCTTATCGCGTCGATAATGACCAACCGAAACCAGGCGGCGGCGGACACGGCGGTCATGGCATGATTCAGCCGTACCAAATCCCTCATAAGAACCCAACCTTTATCGTTTAATCGCTGCTGACAAGCAGATAGAGAACAGACCGGAGCTGGCATGGCGACTGCGGAAACACTTTCAATTGGAACTGAGCTCCTTCTTGGAGATGTTCTCGATACGAACTCGCAATTCCTCGCTATTGAACTCGCGCAGCTTGGCATCAACTGCTTCTTCCGTTCTACCGTAGGTGACAACAAAGATCGTGTGCACGCTGTCTTGCGCGCCGCCTTAGATCGCTCGGACATCGTCATCACCACTGGTGGCTTGGGACCGACTCCCGATGACCTGACAACGGAGTCTATCGCCGAGTTCTTCAACAAGAAAATGGTGATGGATGAAGAAGTGCTTGTGCGAATCGAAGCAATTTTCCGCGCGCGCAACATGATCATGCCGAAGTCTAATAACAAACAAGCGTTGTTGCCTGAAGGCGCTCAGTGGCTGCCGAATCCCAGAGGCACCGCGCCTGGAATTATCTGGAAAGTTTCGGAAGAAGATTTGCGCAACGCCGGAGTCGATAATCCCTCGCGTCCTCGCACGATTCTGACTTTCCCCGGCGTTCCCGGCGAAATGAAGTTCATGTGGGAAGAGACAGCTAAACCCTATCTCGCCAGAGAATTTGTCGAGGGAACGCTCTGGTCGTGCGAACTGAAACATTATGGAATCGGTGAGTCAGCGCTTGCAGAAAAGTATGACCATTTGCTCAAGCTGTCGAATCCAACAGTGGCTCCCTATGCTGGTCAAGGCGAGTGTCGTTTGCGCGTCGCTGCCAAAGCTGCCACCGCAGAAGAAGCCAAAAAAATCGCCGCACCCGTGATCGAAGAGATCAAAAAAGGCAGCGGAACTTTGTGCTATGGCACTGACAAAGACAATCTCGAAACCGTCGTCGGCAGAATTCTGACTGAGCGCAACTGGACGATTTCTACCGCAGAATCTTGCACCGGTGGATTCATCAGCAAACGTTTGACTGACGTGCCTGGCAGCTCGAAATACACGACACTAAATGTGGTGACATATTCGAATCAGGCAAAAGAAAAAGTTCTTCAAGTTCCAGAAGCGATTCTGCTCGAACACGGCGCGGTGAGCGCTGAGTGTGCGCGAGCAATGGCTTCGGGATTGCGTAAATTTACCGGTTGTGATGTAGGGCTGAGCGTAACAGGAGTCGCTGGACCAGATGGTGGCACCGAAGCGAAACCTGTTGGATTGGTGTACTTCGGACTGACTGCGGATGGCTTTGTGACCACTAAAGAAGTGCGCTTCCCGTTCAAGCTAAGCCGTGAAGAAATTCGTTATCGTTCTGCTAGTGAAGCACTGAATATGGTGCGCATGTATCTGCTGGACCCGGATTCGTTCGAAAATCAATTCCAGGGTGATGGACTGAAGCTGAATTACTTCATGAAGATAACTCGCGGTATAGTGCCGCAATTCAAAGGCTGCGATCTCGACGTGGACCAGATGCCCAGCGAAGACGCCGAAAAGCTGCGCCAGCTTTTAGCAGCCAGCGGTATCCTCTCTGTCCGCAATGGATTTGTTGAGCGAGCCGGAAACCTCGTTACCTGGCGTCTTATTGTCGAAGACGCGAACGGTACGCATACGGTCGCCTCAAGAGCGGGCGAACCCGAGACAGATGCCGAAGAATCGGGTCTCGAGATGACCGAACTGCTCGATTTCCTCACCCCGTACCTGGAAGAGAGAATGCCGTGAAGAGTCTGGTTGGACTGGGTAGAAGATCCTATAAGCAAGGCGCTGGACGGCTGGGGTACTCCACTTAATGCCAAAAGACGAAGATTTTGTCGGACGGGATAACCTGTTCCATCGGCGTATGTCCGATGTTCGTAATCGGGTCGGGATCAATTCGATCAACGAAGCCGAAGCGCTGGAGATGGTCAAAAACGCCGGCAAGCCGAGCATTTTTTCGCAGCCGCAAGTGCAACGAGAGGATTTGAGCGACGACGACATCGACCGTCGCGCATTCTTCGACAAAGACACACCGACTTATAATTTTCGCTACATGCTGCGTTCGCTGCGCCGCGAACTGACGAGAGCGCGACGCTACAAGCGTCCACTATCTGTTTGTGTTGTCGTCATCGACAAGTACGCAGATTTGTTCTACCAGTACGGCGTAATCGCCGGTGAAAGCGTCATCAACGCTTCATCTGAAACGCTGATTCGCGCGTGTCGAGCAGACGTAGACATGGTCGGACGCTACGGCGAAGACAGATTCTTATTGATTCTCCCTGAAACACCAATTCAAGGCGCGACAATTCTATCTGAAAGAATTCGAGCAAAATTCGAACAGCTCGCAATTCAATCCCAATGGAACAAGATCAAGCTCACATGCAGCATTGGCATCGCTCAATTCCCAGATGCAAACGGCATCGAAGAAATTATCGCGCACGCTGAAATCGCAGCAGAAGTAGCGATGGAAACTGGTGGCAACCAAGTAATCGCCGGATTGGAGTAGGATAAGTAATAGCGAGGTCGCAGTTATTACTTATCGAATTCATTACTTCTAAAAATCCCTCCCTGACTCAGCTCGCTCTTATCGGGTGTATTGTGAGCGTGTTGGTCGGTTTTGCTTATGGAGCTTATGCCACGAATAAATGGTGGGTAGAACGGCGAATACAGCGGCCCATCCAGGCGATTGCTCTCAGGTGGGCTGGCCATCGTCCACAGTCTGAGGGGTGGACAGGTGATTTGGTGGATATCCGATGACTGCCGAATTCTTTCCAACGACGAAAATATGCATCACGCAATTTGCAGCGAGTTGTATTGTGGCGAGCCTAATGCTTGGCTGCGCATTTGGAATTTACAGCTCTGTTCATCGCGAGCTGCCGAAACTAATGAATAAAAAGGTTTCGATGTTGTTCGCAAAGGATAAGCAGTTCTCCAAATTTTATTGCAACTACGATGGTCCACACCGGATTCATGATGACCGCTAATCTTACTGTGCTCAAGAATGCAAAGGTTGCGCAGTGAGATCGGTGTCGATACCCCTTGCTAGGTCGAAGAGCAGCGCGCGCCTGACTCAAATCGCTGTCACAGGCGTTGTTATAAGTGTTCTTGTCGGTAGCGTTTACGGGATTTTTTACAAGAATCTGCGAACGGTTAGTTCGCTCGGAATGGCTTGGCGAATACTAACGGCGAAACCGGAGCATAACTGGCCTCCCAGCAATTCAGAGATGTTCGGATCGTATTAGCCTATAAACATGGCGTCGCCATAACTGTAAAAGCGATAGCGTTTTTCCACTGCGTTTTTGTATGCATTTAGAATTTTTTCTCGTCCAGCAAAAGCGCTAACGAGCACTAACAGACTCGATTTGCTCAAGTGGAAATTTGTGATCATGGCGTCGACGATTTTGAATTTGTATCCCGGCTGCACATAAAGGTGGGTGACACCATTTTCGATTGAGGACAGATTGCCGGACTCGCCTGCTGTCTCCAGTGCACGAAGCGATGTTGTTCCGACTGCTATCACGCGACGGCCCTCGGACTTTGCTTTGTTTACAGCATCTGCTGTTGCTTCTGAGATCCAAAATCTTTCAGGCTCAATCTTATGCTCATCTAGTGAACTCGATATTGGCTTGAATGTGCCCGCACCGACATGCAGCGTGATGTAGTGGACATCAACTCCTTTTGCTTTCAATTGTTCAAGTAGCGCATCCGTAAAATGCAATCCAGCAGTTGGAGCTGCCACCGCCCCTGGTTCCTTGGCGAATACGGTCTGGTATCGGCGCAAGTCTTCTTCTCGATCCACATGGGCTGTTGCGGCGGATTTGCTAGAATCCTCAGCGTGCAATCCGTTGTTGCTCGTATTGTTTGCCTCGCCGTTCAAGTCCGGTTCTGACTCGATTTCTTCGCGAGAGTAATCCCGAAAAATGTACGGAGGAAGCGGCGCGTAACCAGCTTCATTCAGCATCTGCCAAACTTGATCTTGCTCACCCAAATCCAGAATCACGCGCTTGAAACCGTCGAAGCCGACTTCGAGTCCAGCGACAGTAATTTCAAAAGTCTTGCCTGAATCAGTCGGCACATCCAGCTTCTCGCCAACTTTCAATCGGCGGATCGGAGTTCCCATCGCTTCCCAAACACGAGGAGAACTTCCTGCCTGTTTCAGTAAGAGAAATTGAATTTCGCCACCGCTTTTGCGATTCGCAATGACGCGCGCCGGAATTACTTTCGTGTTATTCAAAACCAGTACGTCGCCTGGCTTTAGCAAATCCAACAAGTCGTCAAAGACATGATGTTCTACTGCACCAGTTTCTTTATCCAAATGCATAAGCCGTGACCGACTGCGCTCGCGCAGCGGCTCTTGTGCAATCAGCTCGAACGGCAAATCGTATTCGAAATCCTCGACACGAAATGAATTCTCAGAACTAAGTGATACATCGGACATTGACTGAATCCCAGGTGGTTTAAACTGAACGCATGGCAACGATAAAAGAAAAAATTATCGAAATCGCCCAATCGATGGGCTTCCAGCGCACTGTCATCGGCTCGGTCGAACCGATGGATGCCGAACGCGAGCAGTATGAACGCTGGCTGGCGCAAGGCTTTGCCGCCGGTATGGAATACCTGAAGCGGAATCCCCATTTTAGAACATCTCCGCATCTTCTCTATCCAAATACGCGCTCTGCCATCATCGTTTCGATCAGTTACTACACAAATCTCCCGCCCGACCCGGGCTTGGAGTTTGGACGCGTCGCGCGCTACGCAGTCGGGCTTGACTACCATCCGGTGATACGCAAGTATCTGCGCGAATTGAAAGCGCGAATCGAGGAGACAATTGGCAGACCATTGATCGGAAAAGCATTCACCGATGATGTTGCTCTGTTCGAACAAGGTTATGCTTCGCGACATGGACTTGGATTTGCAGGAAAGAACACGCTGATCATCGGACCCAAGCTTTCCGGTTCGTACTATTTCATTGGAGAACTATTTACCGACCTCGATTTGGATGCAGATGAACGCTATGTCGGCACTTGTGGTGCGTGTTTTCGTTGCGGATCAGCGTGTCCTACCGACGCCATTCACCCAAATGGGGAGATCGATGCGAACTACTGCATCTCGTATCTGACGATCGAAAACAAAGGCGAAATTCCTTTAGCACTACGGTCTAAAATTGGGCGTTGGTTTTTTGGCTGCGATATCTGTCAGGAAGTTTGCCCTTACAATCAACGTCCGCCGATCGCGCCCTGGAGCGAGTTTCAGCCGTCCCAGGGAGCGGGACACTATGTTGACCTGTGTTCCTTGTTAGACATATCAGACGATGCTCAATTCAAATTGCGTTTTGGTGACAGTAGTCCACTGCGCAGACCAAAACGTTTCGGTTTGCAGCGAAACGCGCTCACTGTCTTAGGAAACAGCATTCGTGAATCTCTGGAAAAATCGGATGAGAAAACTTACGCGAAGATTTCAAATTCTATTTTGCAATTTTTAGACCGCGAACAAAATTCCACTCTGGTTGAACACGGAATTTGGGCGTTATCTCAAAACCCTGATGAACACTCACGTTTGAAGCGCCTGTTGGATCGCAGGGATGACCTTTCGATCAGACGAAAAGCTTTTGAATACATCACATGATACTTTTTTCTGGTGACGCATTTGATAGTCACTCACTATGATCGAAAAGATCACCACTGTGAGTGACAAGTGTTTTTTCTTTTCGATGTAATTATAGAAGTGGCACAAATTGGCATGGGGGGATGGTTACGTGCACGACCAGCTTGTATTTGCATTGAGTTTGATTTTGAGGGAACGCCGAGAAGGCATGGAAATTTCGCAAAGCGATCTAGCGAGAAGAAGCGGACTGCACCGCTCTTACATCGGTGATCTCGAGCGAGGATCGAGAAATATCTCGGTCAAAAATTTGAGTCGTCTTTCAGAAGCTTTAGAAGTACCAGCGTCTAAAGTTATGGCGATGGCCGAAAAACGTATGGTCGCTGATGGACCATATAAATTGAAGAAGAAAAAAGCGGCACCAAAAGCAGCAGCTAAACCTGCTGCAAAACGAAAAGTCTCAGCTAAATAAATAGCTAGTCTTTTTTGTGCTTGTTGATTAGTTCGGTGAGCGAGTCGATGATGACTTGGTCGCTCTTATGTTGCCAATCTAGCGCTGTCAGTAAATCCTGACGCGACATGATGCCTTTTGAGAGAACCAGCTCACCGAACGGCATGCCGCTCGATTCTTGCTCTTTAATGAGCTCTTCGAGCTGCGCGAGCGTAATCATGCCGTGCTTCAGGAGCAACTCGCCCAATTTCTCAGGGCGGGTTAGCAGTTCCCACTTGTCTTCATCAGTGATTGGTGAGCCTTGCTTTTCTTGGTCGTCCATACCGCTAGTCCGCCAGATTTCCCTTGAAGATGCCTTTCAAAGAGCATTCAGATTTTGATCCTGAATATTCCCCTTTAGAGGATAGACCAACTGCGCAAAAACTAACAGCAGCTTTGAATGTTCATTTGTGAATTCGATTTTAGGCTGGTTTGACTTTTCTGCCGACTCGCAGCTCTCGCCAGAGCACGAGGAGGCAACTGGCGTTGAAAATCGAGGAGTAGGTTCCTGAGATAACGCCTATCAACATTGCTAGTACGAAGTCACGGGTTGTTGTTCCGCCGAGCAAGTAAAGTGCTGACAGAGTGATGATAACTGTCAGCGATGTATAGATGGAACGGGCGAGAGTCTGGTTGACGCTGTCGTTGGCGACATCGCCGAAGGTCTTCTTGTACTCGCCTTGCTCGGTACTTTTGACTTTGCTGCCGACATGCTTGGTGTTTTCGCGAATTCGGTCGAATACAACGATGGTGTCGTGAACCGAGAAGCCGATAACCGTGAGGATTGCAGAGATGAACAAGCTGTCGACTTCGGTTCCGATTGCCAATCCTAGCAACGCGAAGATGCCGCACAGTGCCACGACGTCGTGAACCAGGGCGACGATTGCGCAGATCGCAAAGTCGAATTTGAATCGGTAAGAGATGTATCCAACCATCATCGCAAATGTGATCAGCATCGCCACCAGACCGCTCTGAAGCAGCTCTGGACCTATCGTTGCGCTAACTTTGTCAACGGATAGAACTTTGAAGTCGCCCAGTTTTGCTTTCAAATTGTCATCCAATTTGCGTTTTTCAGCTTCGTCATCGAGTGCTCGCGTGCGCATAACCACAACGTCTTGACCGCTCACTTCCGCTTGCTGAACTTGGGAGCCAGCCAGGTTGGATTGGTCGAGAACTTGTCGAACATCTTCCAGGTTTGCTTTCTTCTCGAATTGATATTGAAGAATCGAACCGCCAGTAAAGTCGATTCCCAACTTTAGTGGCGCGTGAAATCGTTCCAGGCACATGATGATCCCGACTATTCCAGGAATGAGGATCACGCCGGATATGCCGAACCAGAGCCATCTGTACTTAACTAGATCTACTCCGACCTTGCTCACACTGCCTCCTTGGCCTTAACAGGTTTCTTTTTGTCTGCGAGGGTCGAGCCAAACATGTTCACCGAACGTGGTACCAGGTGAAGCAGTGCTCTGGTTGCTGTAATCGCTGTAAACATCGAGACTGCAACCCCGATTGCCAGCGTTACTGCGAATCCCTTTACGATGGAAGTTCCGAACATCATCATCACGCCGCAAGCAATCATGCTGTTGACGTTACTGTCGAAAATTGATGTAAAGGCTCTTCCGAAGCCATTTTCGATTGCTGTGTACAGACCCTTGCCGTTGCGCAATTCCTCTTTTGTTCTTTCAAAGATGAGGATGTTTGCGTCAACCGCCATCCCGATAGAGAGAATGAAACCGGCAATACCAGCCAGTGTCAACGTAACCGGAACGGCTTCGAAGATAGCCAGCGTTGCCAGTGTATACAGAATCAATGCGGTGTCTGCGATCAATCCAGGCACACCGTAAATTGCAATCATGAAGACCATGACGAGCGCGATACCAACTCCGCCTGCGACCAGACTCTTGTGGATTGAGTCTTGCCCGAGAGTGGCTCCAACTGTACGTTCTTCCAAGATTTTTACTGGCACTGGGAGAGCACCGGCGTTCAATTTGACTGACAGATCAACTGCTTGTTCTTTGGTGAAGTTCCCAGTGATTTCTCCAGTGCCACCAAGAATTGGTTCGCGCACTGTTACACCACGATATTCCGAAACTGGCACGGGACGCCCGTCAGCGCCTCTGTCCGTCGGCTCTCCGTCAAGGAAAATACCGATCTGCTTTCCAACCAAACGTGTTGTTAATTCACCGAATTTTTTAGCACCATCAGGTTTGAATTCAAATCCAACTCGCCACAAGCCACCTGATACCATCGGCGAAGCTTGCGCGTGCTTGAAGTCTGCACCCGTGAGATTGACTGACTTCCAGTACGGAGTGCCGAGTTTGGGGTCGAAGTCCAACTCTTTGAATTCGAGTAACGCTGTTGTACCGATTCTATCTTTAGCTTGCTGCGGATCTTTGATACCAGGAAGTTCGACGATCAGTCGATCCTTTCCTGAACGTTGCACCAGTGTTTCCGACACACCTAGGCTGTTGATACGGTTGTTGATAACGGTTTCCACGCCGCGCATGACTTCGGGTGTAATCTCTGGCACCTGCGGTGGTGACGGCAAAGCTTGCAGAACGAGCTGACTGCCACCACGCAAATCGAGACCGAGCTTGAGGTTTGTGAAAATCACATAACCATTGACGTGTCCCAATATTTGAATGTTGTTGGCAAGACTTGCTTCGTCCATCAGACGTTTTTGCGCATCTTCCTTCGCGTACTCATTCATCTTTGCGAAATTCGGCAGTGCCTGAATTCGCTTGTCAACTTCGACTCTCAGCGCATCTGCAGGTAATTCGCTTAGCTTGATCCAGTCATCTACCGTTTTTTGCGGCTCGACGTGGAAGAGAGTGATCAGTGACCAGCCCAAAGCAATCAAGACCAGAACTGGCTTCCAGTCTCGGATTAATGGACCTGAACCTTTTTTTGCCATTACTAATTTCCGTTCAAAACAACGCCTTTCATTCTATCGCAGGGAGGCTGGCTCTATGCGAAGAGATACAATGTTGTAAGGTCTTCGAGACGACGCGGTGCGCGCCTTTTCGCGAAGGTGAACGTGATTAAAGAGTAGATGTTAAACGGTGCAGACGCGGTCGCCACCGCGGCTAGAGGCTAGCTCCAACGCGTCGAGACCCTTTTGCAAAAGTTCGTCGTGCTCGCGAGCGTGAGCTGGGAAGGCTGCCAAGCCGACGCTTGCTGTGCAGCGGATGTTTTGCCAGTTATGAGTGACTATTTGAGTGCCGATTCGCTGACGAATTCGCTCTGCCACGATTGAGGCACCAGAAGCATTTGTCTCTGGGAAGATGATCGCGAAATCTTCTGCGCTATATCTTGCAGGTATATCGACGTCGCGAATCGCTCCGCGTAACACGCCGCCGATTGCCTTGAGAACCGCATCTGCTGTCAATGCGCCGTACTGTCTGCTGATGTCTTTGAAGCCGTCGATCGTCACCATGCATAGTGCTACAGGTCGCTTGTAACGTTTTGCACGCTTCAATTCATCCTTCATTTCTTTCAAGAAAGTTCTGGAGTTGTACAACTCTGTCAACGTATCGAGTAGCGCAAGGCGCTCGATTTCTTCGCCACCGGCGACATTTATTCGACTTTCAGTGCTGGTCAAAAGCGAGCGCTGCTCCAACTCTTTGACCCGGTCGATAACTTGTTGATCCATAAAAGCTTTGTTTCCGATCACTCGGTGAGGCGAATTTTCAAGAACGCGGCAAAACATGCAAGTTCTTCCGCTACAAATATGATCATTGCGACTTAACAAAATTCGACCCTTCCTATTTCAGAGCGCTATTACGCTTCTTTCCACGCGCCAGGCCGCGCGAAACCTAAGGCACAGTATAGAGGAATTTTAGACCTTCAGCCATTGGCTATTCGCCGTGTTGACAAGCGTTTGCCCTGTATTCCAGAGTCACAGTGACAATTCTGTGCCTGCGACTCGGCAAGGTTCCTTTTCTGCATCGACTAGACTACTTCGCGCGACTAGACTACTTTGCGCGTCGACTAAACTACTTCGCGCGTCGACTAGATTGATTCGCGAGTGGGCTAGAGTCACTTCTCAACTAACTCGCCGCCGCCAACGATCCTATCGCCGTCGACGAACAGATCCGACACACGCGCGTCGCCATGCAAGAGCAGATCGTATGGATTATCTGATCCCGTATGCGCCTCGTCGAATTTGAACACGGCAATATCGGCTTGTTTGCCTGATTCTAGACTTCCCACTTCTTGGCTTATGTTCAATAGTCGTGCTGCATCAAGTGTTATTGCGCTGAATATTTGCTCTGAATTCCATTGAAAATCGGGTACTGCTGCCCGGTGCACCGATGCCGCAAAACGCGCTTCTTTCAGGAGGTCCAGATCGTCGTTTGAGCCCAGTCCATCCGTGCCAAGTCCGAATGGAATTTTCTTTTCGGCGAATTTTTCCGCTTTCGCCCTGCCGTTTCTCAGCCGTGCGTTGCTCCGCGGGCAGTGCGCGATTTTCGCCTGCGCTTCAGCCAGGATGCGCAAATCTTCGTCGTCAGTATGAACCGCATGAGCAGCCACTAAGTTCTCATCTAGCAAGCCGAAGTTTTTCAAATGCTTCACTGGAGATTGTCCTCGATTTTTCCAGCGGATTAGTGACAGCTCTTCCAGCACGCCACTGTCGGCGATGGCAATATCGGGGCGATACATCTTCTTCACGAAAGTCAGATATTCATCGATTCGCCGATTATCACTGCGTATCCACTGACACTCCGCTTCTGATTCGCATAGATGAGCAAGCAGTGGCAGTGCTTTTTCTTGCGCCCACGTCGTAGCTTTAAGCCAGAGAGTCGGACACACCGTATATGGTGCGTGCGGGGCGACCGTTAAGCGAATTTTTTCTGTCGCCATTGCCACTCGAGATGCTGATTCTGGCGTATTTCTCAGGCTGTCGTATTTTGCTAACCATTGTCCCCAGACAGCGTTGGCTTCGTCGTCTCGCAAGCCGAATAATTCCAATCCGACGAATGCTCGCAACCCGACTTTTGCAATTGCATGTACCGATAATCCAGTGAACGAGCTATCTACGATGCAGCTCGTTCCGGCTAAAGCGGCTTGCCGCGCTCCATACAAGGCTGACTCGCGCCACTGCTCCGGTTTCCATTTTGCTGCTCGTGCGACGAGATCGCAAATCCAATCAAACATTCCGGCTTCGACGTTGAAGGCGTGAAGTGCTGAATAATCCAGATGTGTGTGTAGGTTTATCAGCCCCGGCGTAATAATGGCTTCGCCGTATTCATGAGTCTTTTCAGCGACCGCTTCAATGAAATCAGGCGAGTATTTGTAACTAAGCTCATCGCGGAAAATGACATCAACGATCGAATCATTCTCTATAACGATCGCTGCGTCTTTCATTGGTGGGCTCGAAACAGGCAAAACCCATCGTGCAAAGAGAACTCGATAACCCTCAAATTCCGATTGCATCAGGTATCCCCTTTCGAAAAGCGCAACAAAGGCACCAAAGGCGCCCATTTGTTGTACTATTATGCATTGTCTTGGGACTGTCTTAGCAGCAGGTGAGCACGTTCTGCATGCGCGATGTCCCGTTCGATACGCTTCTCAAGCGTTAGTTCTGTCGTCGCGGCAGATAATTCTCCCGCGTCTCGGTGACAATTCGCGCAGACCGTCATCAAGATGTCGGACGAATCTACTGATAAAAGCGACACAAGCCAAGGTGTTTTGTGAAAATCAATATTGATGATTTAAAAGGATTGCCTCACCATCGGCTTGACCTCGACTTTCACGAGGAGCTGAAAGAGACGCTGGCGATAAAACCTACAATCGGTGAGCTTTCCGTGTTCTACAGCTCGACGAATGTACGTGTCGAGGGGCAGGTTAAAACCCTTCTCAAACTTCACTGCGACCGCTGTTTGAATCCATATTTTCAGAGTTTGACCGTCGATATCGACGAACGTTTCGTGCCAACTGCGCTTCTTTCTTATGGTGATGAAAAGACCGAAAAGCATGATGGTGAGCTGCTTCAAGATGACTTCTTCGAGCCGCTTCCAGATGATGGCATTCTTGACATCACCGATATTGTGTATCAAGCTGTAACGTTAGCAACGCCCACTTTTTGTCTCTGCGGCAACGAATGTCCAGGCACGCCGAAACGTGCAACTGATGACGCTTCAGGTAAAAAGGCGACGGCTAAAACGGGCAAAAGTGGCGGCGCTGAAGATGACCGTCCAATAGATCCGCGCTGGAAGAACTTAAAGACTCTATTTCCAAATAATGAATCCACAGAAAATTCGTAGATAATAATCAGTTCCGGACCGATGGAGGATCCCACCAGATCATGGCTCAGCCTAAGAAGAAGACATCACATCAGAAGCAGCACCAGCGTCGCGCACACTGGAAAGCTGAACTCGCTGCTTTGACCAATTGCCCGAACTGCGGCGTAACTGCTCGCCCACACCACGTCTGCGGATCATGCGGCTATTACAACGGCCGTCCAGCTCACCGCGAAGACAGAGTTCAAGGCACATAGGTTCATCCGCTAGCCGTCCAGATGGGCGACTGGCAAAAACTGGGAGTCAGGAATGATTCGAATTGCAGTAGACGCCATGGGTGGCGACTATGCACCTCGCGAAGTAGTACATGGCGCGGTGCTTGCTGCGGGAGAATATGGAGTCGCGATTCAGCTCGTCGGCGTTCCGGACGCGATTCAGGCTGAACTGAAGCGGCATTCGACCTCTGGATTGGATATAACGATCGTTCCCGCCACCGAAGTTGTGGAGATGGGAGAGAAGGCTGCACGTGCGGTCACGCGTAAGAAAGATTCTTCGATCGTTGTCACGACCAAGCAGGTTGCCGATGGTTTAGCTGATGGAATGGTCGCAGCCGGTTCTACAGGTGCTGCGGCTGTCGCTGCGCAATTGGGATTGGGAAGAATTAAGGGCGTCGAGCGGTCCGCAATCGCGGGGCTCATGCCAACTTGCACCCCTGAGCGCGTTGTTGTCATCGACGTGGGTGCGAATGTCGAGTGCGACCCGCACCAGCTTTTGCAGTTCGGCTTGATGGGCTCGATTCTTGCGAAGGGTTTGATGAACGTTGAAAGACCGACTGTTGGATTGCTCAACATCGGCACCGAAGAGACTAAAGGCAACAAGCTCGTTCAAGAGGCTTACAAACTTTTGTCGAATCACGACAAGATCAATTTTATTGGATTTGTTGAAGGTCGCGATTTCCCAATGGGGAAATGCAATGTCGTCGTCACTGATGGTTTCACTGGGAACGTGGCATTGAAGACCGCTGAGGGCATCTCGAAAATGATCACTCAGTTGCTTCGTATTGAATTGATGCGCACGATGCCGGGACGTATGGCGGCAGTTATGGCCAAACCTGCGCTCGTTGCTCTGAAAAATCGCATCGATTACAACGAGGCTGGTGGTGCGCTTCTCGTTGGAGTTAAAGGCGTTTGTGTCATCGCCCACGGTGGCTCACGACACACTGCAATCAAGAACGCGATTCGTGTTGCCAAAGATATGGTGATGGCAGATGTGGTGAAGAACATCGAGAATGCGATGAACGTCACTACCGTCTCTGCGCTCAGTGCAGCCTGCATCATCGGCATGAGCATGGGTTGCATCACGTGAATCAGCTCGTAGGGGCAAAGATAATTGGTGTCGGTGCCGGCATGCCGGAGTCCGTTGTAACCAATGCAGATCTCGAGAAGTTTATAGAAACATCTGACGAATGGATCGCCAGCCGTACTGGTATCCGCGAGCGTCGTATCGCGACGAAAGACGAGACCGCGTCTGGACTTGCGATTGTTGCGGCGAAAGATGCGATTGCTTATGCGCAGATAGATCCAGCGCTGATCGATCTGATTGTCGTTGCAACTTCTACTCCGGATAATTTGTATCCATCGACCGCTTGCATGGTTCAAGCTGCAGTTGGAGCATCACGGGCGGCGGCATTCGATCTGGAAGCTGCCTGCACTGGAATCGTTTACGCATTGGCTGTTGGTCAGCAGTTTATTCAAACTGGAACATTCAAAACTGTTCTAGTCGTTGGTGTCGATATTCACTCTCGGTTCTTGAACTGGGAAGATCGCAACACATGTATTCTGTTCGGAGATGGTGCCGGTGCATTTTTGCTTCAAGCAACCGAAGGCGAGAACGAGATTCTAGCTACATATTTGCGAGCTGATGGTTCGGGTGCGCATTTGTTGCATATTCCAAATACTGGAACAGCATATCCGCACGCTGGAACAACGCCACCAAAAGCGATGGATCGTTTCCTGCAAATGAATGGGCGCGCAATTTATGAGTTCGCTGTTCATGCGGTTCCCGAAGCTGTTCGTGCGACGGCAGCGAAAGCTGGAATTCGTGTTGAAGACATAGATTTTCTCGTACCGCACCAGGCGAACAGGCGCATCATCAATGCTGCGGCAGATCGTCTCGGTCTAAAAAAAGAGCAGATCGTCAGCAACGTCGACGAGATGGGTAATACCTCTGCGGCTTCGATTCCGCTTGCATTGTGGGATGCGATTCGTCGCGGTCAGGTGAAGCCTGGTTCGACATGCGCACTGGTAGGGTTTGGTGCTGGACTGACTTGGGGCGCGGCAATTTTGAAGTGGACCGCGCAAGATAAACGCGTTGAATCGCAACAGCAATAGCTAAAACGGACAGAGAGGAGAGAAAGAAAGTGGGAAATAATATCGCTTGCCTATTTCCAGGTCAGGGTTCACAGAGCGTCGGCATGGGTCATGAACTCGCAAAGCAATTCGAAGAGTCCCGCAAGCAGTTCGAGGCTATTGACGCGATTGCTGGGCGTTCATTGAGCCAACTTTGTTTCGAAGGACCGGAAGAAGAGCTGAAGCGCACTATCAACACCCAACCGACGATCCTTACTGCATCCCTTGCAGCTTGGGCTGCTTACAAAGCTGCAGGCGGACCGGCTCCAGGCTTTGTTGCTGGACACAGTCTCGGTGAATTTACTGCCCTTGTTGCCGCTGATGTTCTGACCGTAGAGGAATCTGTTCGCCTTGTCGAAAAACGCGCTCAACTTATGGAGTCATGTCCAAAAGGTGCGATGTCAGCCGTTCTCGGAGTTCAAGCAAAAGTGCTCGAACAATGTTGCGCTGATGCACATGCGGATCTCAAAGCTGCAGGAAAAAATGATACTGAGTCTGTTGTGATCGTTGCCAACTTCAATACACGCGATCAGCTCGTTATATCAGGCAATCCCGAAGCCGTTGCAAAAGCCGGAGAGAAGGCGAAAGCTGCCGGTGGAAAAGTGATACCACTTCCAGTCGGTGGTGCGTTTCACTCACCATTGATGGCATCAGCATCGCTTGATTTTGCAAAGGAAATCGAGAAAGCTAATTTTAAAAATGCATCGTGCGAAGTCGTTCAAAACTTCGATGCTTTGCCGTCCACTGACGGTTCCGAAATCAAAACAAAACTTGGACGCCAAATGGAAAGCGCTGTGCGTTGGTACGAAACCATCGAATACATGATGCGTCAGGGAGTTGATGTGTTCATCGAGATTGGACCAGGCAGAGTTCTCGCTGGAACAGTGAAAAAACTCAATCGCGCTGCGGTCATCCTCAATGTTTCTGATCCAACGAATTTGCAGCAATCTTTAAATGAGCTGAAAATTTCACCAGGATATCGATAACAACTTAACTGCGCTGCCGCCTACGAACCGGATTTCACCAGGCGGTCGGAATCTTGTCCGTTGAGAACGTGCTTTTTGATAACTATGTTTCGCTTGGCTAATTCGTCGAAGAAGTGCTGACGCGGTACACACTCTTCTGGTGCGAGAACTCCGTGCTCTTTGATCGCGCCCGTGGCGATCATCTGTGCAACGATTGATGGCGGCACGCCTGTGTCCAGCGCTCCGCAAGAGACTTTCCATTTTTTGTCTGCAAAGATAATGCTTTCCATGCGGTTCATTTTGCTTGCACCATTTGCGGTGCCTTTCACATCTACACGCACAACTTCGCAATCGTCTGGTGCCTGCGTTGGTATCGGTTTACGCTCGATCATCTTCGCCAGAACTTTGCGAGGGCTGACTTTAGTGCTCTGTACTTCGACTGCTTCGGATTCACCAAATCCCAGGTCTACAAGCAGTTTCAGCTTTTCGTGAAATGCTTTCGGTAAACCTAATCTGAAAGTGCAAGACTTGATCTGCTTCTTGGATAGCGATTGTGGAATCGTCAAAACTTCAGAGTGCAATGTGTAAATAGCACTTGCTGTTCCAACCGGTTGTGGAAAATCGACAGACACTTCCCCTGACATTGCAGGCTTCGCTCTGTATTCGCCTTCTTCGAAGACCATCGGTTCTTTTGTGTATTCATCCAAAATAGTGTCGAGCGCATAAGGCGGCGCCAGCGGATGATCTACTTCGACGAAATCGACGCAACCAACATAGATGTCGACGGAATCCACAGTGTCCAAATCATGAGCGCCTTCGGCTGCCATAACGTTTGTCATCCCAGGTGCGGCGCCCATTCCCAGAACTGCTAGCAAGTTATGTTGTTTGAATTGCTCATGCAATTCCAGTTGTTTTTTTGTGACATGGAACAAACCACCGAGATCCATGTAATTACAACCAGCCTGCAATGCGGCATTCATTACATCAACGTTGAAAACATATGGAGTGGAATTGATGACAACCGTGGCACCTTTCAGCAGGTTAACGAGGTCGTCTTTCTTGGTCAGATCGGCGAAAACAGCCGACACTTTGACTCCACCGATTTCCTTCTGCAACTTTTGTGCCAGGTCCAGATTGAAGTCGGCAATCACCACACTATCAATGTCGGTGGACTCTGCAAGGTCGCGAACAATGATTTGTCCCATCGCGCCGGCGCCGCCTAATACCACTATCTTCTTCAAGATGGTCGTCCTCTCAAATGTACGCGCGCACTGAGCGCTAGGGCGTTAGTGTAACACTCTCAAGCAATAAACTGCGTGACATGGTTGAATGATAGGCGCTGTTCGGAATTTGAGGTTCGGATGTTTACGACATTTTCCAGCAAGATCAAGCAGAGCATCGCACTCACAGTTGCCGTTGGCCAACTGACCCTTCCCGCTTGGGCTGACAAGGGTGGAATGAACGTCAACGGAGTCTCAAGTCGAACTCGCACCATTGTTGCTCTCGCTGCGCAGCCGATGACTACTGCTAAAAGTCCGCGTGGTGCCGTCCTCAGCGGTTCCGAAGTGATCTGTGCCAAAGAGCTCGAGGCAGCCCAGGGTCTGTTGCAGCACAAATCGTTTGGTCAAGCGGATGCTTCGCTCGACCGCGCTGTGAAATTAGCCAGGGCTCCGTTGAGTAGAGCGCTTGCGACGAAATTTGCAGCAACGCTAAACGCTTACATGAAGTACGCAGCGTCAAGCGAGAGTATTGCTGCTGCAATGAAACTTCTCACCATTGGCGGTATCACTCTGTTTGAACAAATAGATGATGATTTAGAGCAGCTATGTAACGATGCGACTGACAATGATAGCCTCGATAAAGCAGAAGCGCTTATGAAAGCACGCATTAAGGCTAGCAAAAACTTGTCGAGCCAAGACGAGCGGATCAGTGATTGGTATTTGCGTCTGTCTGAGGTGGAGTTGACTCTCGGTAATACTGACGAATCCGATCGACTTTTCAATCAAGTAGAAAAATTGTATGTCGCCCGTGACGAAGACGCTGACAAGGTCTTGGGTAAAGGCTCGCCAGGTCTACAGAAACGTCAGGCTGCCAGGAGAAGTGCTAACGCGGCGAAGGCTGTTCCAGTTGCGACTGAGGCAACAGCAGCGTCGTATGGTTTGAAGCACGGAATCTCTGCACCCCAAATTGATTTTGGCGAAGACACGACAATCCAAATTATCGATTCGACAGAGAACAAGTTAATCGAGACAAAACTTCCGCCACCTGATATTTACTGCTCTGACTCAATGCGCTGCAAAGGTGCTTTTAAGTTCGGTGGCATAATTCATGCCGACAAAATGGTACCGGATGTGATGCCTCCTCAATCGACTTTTAAGTTGGAAAAGTTGACAGCCGAGCAAGCACCACCTTCGATTTCACCCGGCGCAGATGCGAAGTGGATCTCTGGGAAGCAAGAAGGCACTCTTCTTCCTGGCACATACAAAACTGATACATGTGCCGCGATAAACTCTGGACAATTGTCAGGGCGCACTCGCGTTTATCTTGTAGATGACTCAAAATCTCCGAGTGAATTCGAAATCAAGTCCATCTCGCCTCAGACCGAATACGCATACGACTTGCAAATTATTTACGATGGCACCAAAACGATTAAGCTGAGCGACGTGATTGGTGTCATATACGCACCAAACGCTCAAATCGATCTCTCCGGCGCATTTGCCGGCTCAATCGTCGCACGTAAGCTAACTACGGCAGAATACACGCGGTTGTACTTCGACCAGAATCTAGTCGCGCGAAGAATACATCCTTGAGCCGTTCGGACTAGTAGCCGCCGTGACCGCCGTCGTAGCGAAGCGGACCGCCGTGGCTGCTCTGGATCATTTCCTGTATCTGTGTTGGCTGATTGAATTGCTGTTGTCGCGCCAATTCGCCTCGCACGAACTGTTGATTGCTCAGGTTAGTGCGGTAATAGTTTGGATTCATGTCGCTGCGGATAGTGTCGCCGGCAGTTCCGATGTTGGCACCCCATGCGGAGCTCGGTAACCTTCTGCCGCCTGCAGCAGCACCTCCACCGCCACCGCCCTGTTGTTGACGAGGCTGTGGTGAAGCTGCGCTGATTGGATGGTCCGAGTACTGATTATCGCCAGCGGTTCCGACGTTAGCACCCCAGGGCACTTTCGGAAGCAGTGGATTCGACTGAGCTCCACCTTGCGGGAGACCTCTAGCTGATGCACTCATCGTGCCTCCGCCGATATAAGTGGATGAGGGAGTTACCAGGCCGTTTCCACCATATATGATTCGGGAATCGGCGCCGTTGGCGTTATAACTCTGTGCGTTTGCGCCTGATGCACAAAGGCTGAACAGGCAACTCAATGTTGTTAGTAAGGCAATTTTTTTCATTTGGGTTAGTCGGTCCTGAGGCATCAACCTTATTTCGATTGTAATCGAGAAGGCGATGGTTTGGGCAAGAAGCTTCAGGCTTAATGTAGTAAGTGATTTGACTTTAACAGCTTGTCAATAAAAATCAAATTAAGCCTGAAGGGCGCCCGGTTTCGAATGATTTACTCGAACCGTCAATTCAACTCTTATGGAACTTCCGCCCGTCAGCAACCGACTTACCTGGCGAGGGTACTAGGAGTGGGCGAAATGAGACAAGAATCGAGCGAAACACCGACATTCTGGAGCGAAAAATTCGACATCCCGCAGTTCCCAACGCTGACTGAGGCTAAGTGCTGCGATGTCTGCGTCGTCGGCGGCGGCATCACGGGTTTGATGACGGCATTCATGTTGGCTACCGAGGGCAAGAAAGTCATCGTGGTTGATGACGGTCCGGTCTGCCGAGGTGAGACAATCCGCACGACTGGTCACGTGACCAACGTGCTCGATATGCGCTTTCACACGCTCATCGCTAAGCATGGGCTCGAGAATGCGCGAATCGCTTTTCAGGCTTATCGCGCCGGTATGGACCAGATTGCCAGCATCATCAACACGCAGAAAATCGCCTGCGATTTTGAAAAAGTTGATGGATACCTCATTCTCAGCCCTGAAACCAAATTGAATGAGTTGCAGCGTGAAGAGAAAGCTGCGAACGATGTCGGAATTGCGAATGTTAGTTTGACTGATTCGCCGTTGAAGCGTCATGAAGTGACGCCAGCGCTGAAATTTCCAAGTCAGTATCAGATCAATATCGCTGAATTTATGGATGGATTGATTGACGCGTGTCTTGATCTCGGCGTTGAAATTTTTGCGAACACTCGCATGGGTGGTATCGAGGATGGTGACGTTGTTGTCGTCAAAAAGGAAAATCAAGAGAATGTGTCAGTAAGCGCAAGCTCAATAGTGATTGCCACGAACAGCCCGATTCTTGGTGTCGGAGTTCACTTGAAGCAATCTGCTTATCGAACATATGTTATTGCTGGTCCCGTTGCAATCAACTCAGTTCCTAAAGGTTTGTTTTGGGATACTGAGGAGCCGTATCACTACGTACGCACTCAACCGATCGAAGACGACCTTGAACACGAACTGCTAATCGTCGGTGGTGAGGATCACAAAACTGGACAAGAAGATGATCCACAGATTCGCTTTGCGCGTCTTGAAGAGTGGACTCGGACCTGGGTTGGTAACTTTAAAAGTATCGATTACAAATGGTCGGGGCAGGTCTACGAACCTGTCGATGGACTGCCATACGTTGGAAAGCAACCGGGCAGCAAAGGCATCTATATCGCTACTGGAGCGTCGGGCGTCGGGTTGAGCTTTGCGGGTTTTGCCTGCCAAATTCTCAACGACTTGATTTGTGGTCGTGCAAATTCCTCGGCAGCGCTGTTCGATCCGACACGATTGCCACTGACCAGTCCAATTGATTTTGTGAAAGAGACTGTGAATGCCGCAGTTCAATACTTTGATTTTGTCTCTAAGCCAGACGTTACGTCTGTGATGGAAATTCATCCTGGTGAGGGCGCAATCGTCACTCGTGGCGGAGAGAAAATTGCAGTTTGCCGCGATGACCACGGCAACATCTGCGAACGATCTGCGATTTGTCCGCACATGGGTGGCGTTGTGCAGTGGAATTCGTTAGAAAAGACATGGGATTGTCCGGTTCACGGTTCGCGATTCGACATGAGCGGAACAGTCTTGAACGGTCCCGCCAAAGAAGGTTTAGCCGAAGCAAAGCACAAATTAGACGATGAAGGCGAGCAAGAATCTAAAGGAATGCGCGGAAAACGTGCATCTTAATTTGTCACGACTACGCTTGCAGCGATAATTCCAAACGTGCAGCGATGCCTCTCTGCATGCAGTTCTAATTCCACGCATGCAGCCTTGAACCTTTCTTGTAGCGTTCTACGCTTGGAGCGCTAATGCGCGTTTGTGCGCCGCCACTTCGTGCTCGTCTTTTAGCGGCTCTAGCTTAACGTCACCGTGACGTCGTTTTAGCGATTTCAAAAGCAACTCATCTGCAAAGTGCGGATTCTTCGGCAAGATCGACCCATGCAGATAGGTACCATATACGGTGCCATTGACTGCACCTTCCATCAGGTCGTCGCCATTGTTTCCGTTTCCGGTTGTGGCTTTGCCAAGGGCTTTCAGCTCTGCACCAAGAAAAGTTTTTCCGCTGTGATTTTCAAATCCAACAAGAGTGGAACCATCATCACGTTTGACAACAACGTTACCAATCATGCGGCGATTTCCTGCAACGGTATGCGCATCTAATAAGGAAATGCCCTTCAGTTGTGGACCTTCATGCGGCTGATAATAATGCCCAAGCAATTGATAGCCGCCGCAGATAGACAAAATTACTGAACCAGAGTTCACTGCTTTGTGCATGTCATCGGAACGAAGTACGAGATCTTCGGCGATAGTTTGTTGCTGTTTGTCCTGTCCGCCGCCAATGAAATAAAAATCGAAGTATTCAGGATCGATTTTTTCGCCCAGCCCTATCGGTTGAACTGTCGCCGTAATTCCGCGCCATCTTGCTCTCTGAACCATCGTTATGATGTTGCCACGGTCGCCATAGATGTTCAAAAAATGGGCGTATAAGTGAGCGATTCTCAGATCCATATATTCACCAGGTTTGTACATTCATTGTCGCATGCAAAGAGCAATTCCGCTCAGGCTGCCAATAGTAGCTCGTCAACTTATGGAGTTTGCTGTTCGTTACAAACATCAATCGAGTTGATTCAATCGAAGTAGTTCTCGATGGATTGAGGGTCTTCGAAGTTTTCTACAGATCATTTGCAAACGAAGACTCGTCTCGCACAGATCGAAATTGTGCAGTGAATTCTTCGAGGCAATTCTCAAAAGCCTTGGAAAAGCTTGTGGATGTCAAGAAATGATTGGCTAAATTTGACACTTAGATCCGCACCACAGGTGATACCTCGAATCTATGTCAACGCCCCAACTGGCACTACTTTTGGTGGCTTTGTTCTTCTTGACTAATATCGACTATCCGTCACATGTCTGATAATCGCGATTGTCATGTGGCACCTTTGAGTTCTTGATAAGCCGGTTGCCATGAAGCTAGCAGGGGCTAGTGTTTCGGGGATCGCTCGAACATATATTTTGGGCGACCAAATGTTAAAATGTTAACGATTTTTAAGGATGCGTTCCAGCCCTACACATGCGGGTTTTTGTCGCTTGTTTTATTTGGAACAAATTTTGGGGTTTTAAGTCTCTGTTGCTATGGAACATTTAAGCTATGATGGCGGACGTTAGATCGGGTCATTGCAAGGGAGTGATTACTAAAATGAAAAAGGGGTTTGCAGCCGTACTTACTGGACTAGTCGCAGTAAGTGCTAGCACCTTGATCAACGTAACTCCGGCTAGCGCACAAGGCGCTACCAACGTGAGTGAGTTGACAGACGTTGTAGGAAATGAATGGGCCTACAACGCTCTCAAGGAGCTTGTAAACAATCCGTGCCACGTACTCGTGGGTTATCCGGACAGAACATTCCGCGGACAGAAATCCGCAACACGTTTCGAATTAGCTGCTGCTTTGTACAAGTACGAGCAGTGTATTACCGAAAGACTCGCTACCAAAGCGGATAAAGCAGACTTGGAAAAGTTCGCAGCTTTGTTGGATGAGTTCAGAGGTGAATTGAATGCCCTCAAAGCTCGTGTGGATTCACTTGAAGCACGCATGAAGGCAGTTGAAGATAAGAACATTGAACAAGATATGCGCCTTGCATATGCTGAACGCCAAAAAGGATTCCTTTATGAGCGCTTGGTAAAGGGCACATTCATTGACGTTAGAGACATTGGAGTTGGTGTGGGACGCGGACTCCGCGGCATCTACGAATACTTGTTCTAAATAAAGATCAAGTAGGCGCCATCACTGGCTCCGTTCTGATGACCATGATCTACTAAGGAACTCCCGCGGCTTCTGTCACGGGAGTTCTTTATGTTAGGAGTATTCGTCTTGGCATGGCATCAAACTGTTCAATAATTGTCTGGAGATCTCAATGCAAAAAGAAACTGCGCCGCTGCCTTTGATGGACTCGTTTAGTGCTGAATTGGTTTTCGCACTCGACATCTGTGAGCAAGCGGGAAGAGTTGCTCTGACTGGCTTTCGAGAAGGCATCGAAGCTGTTGAAAAAGACGACGGCAGTCCAGTCACAGCGGCTGACAAAGAGTGCGAACGTATCATTCGCGAGGGTATTCAATCTAGGTTTCCTGACGACGCTATTCTCGGTGAAGAAGAAGGCGAATCCGCAGGACGTGGCGATGGAAAAAAGCGCAAATGGATTGTCGATCCCATCGATGGCACTTATGGTTATGCGCGAGGGATTCCGTTTTTTGCGACATTGTTGGCACTTGAAGACAATGGCGAAATAGTTCTCGGTGTGGTTTCAGCGCCGGGAATGACGGACATGTTCTGGGCTGAGAAAGGGCGAGGCGCATTCAAAAATGGTGAGCGCATCGAAGTTTCAGATATCAACGAATTGGCTAAATCACAATTGTGTTTCGGTGGTGCTAATCGAATTCAAGCAGAAGGTTATTGGAGCGGATTTTCCAAGCTGATTGCAGGAACCGCTCGACAACGGGGTTTCGGTGACTACCTCGGCTTTGCATATGTTTTCGAGGGCAAGGCCGAAGCGCATGTTGAAGTCGGTGTAAAGCCGTGGGATCTCGCGCCAATGAAAATCATTGTCGAAGAAGCGGGCGGAAAATACACAGACCTTGATGGTGGAAACTCAATCTACAAAGGCAGTTGCCTTGTCAGCAATGGAAAGATTCACGATCAGTGGCTCACTCAATTGCACAGCAAATAATGAGATACTTCAATCTCGTTTAGGCACCATATATAGTGCCAGCGATTTTGCAGAGAGCGTTTGACATATTTGATCAGCGAAGACGTGGCTGCTCGGTCCACACTCTGCGGGTTAGCTGGATTGAATTCTGATTAGCTGGATTGAACTCTGGTTAGTTGGACTGAACTCTGGTTAGTCGGACTGAACTCCGTTTACAATCCCGAGGCTGTCCCTGGAGCGTTCCGCGTACAGCCTGAATAACTGCTCAAAGTCCCGAATATTCGCTTTAAATATGCAGTTGGGGATGTAAAATACTACTTCTGTTGTCAATTTACCTGGACCCTGCCGAGAAAGCCGGGTAGATTGGTTAGAAGCGCGCTTTACAGGAACCACAGACGGCATGTCTAAATACGAATGGTGGAAATCGATGCGAGCCAGAATGGCTCTCGTTATGTCGATTTCGGGCATCATTCCTATCGCTATTTGCCACATTATCGTAGCCAATGCCCTCGGCGGCATGTCGGGCAACGTATTCGAGGCGTTCTTCTACCTTCCGCTTTTGCCGGTGCTCTTTCTCGTCAATTGGCTGCTGGCGGGCGTGATGCTCGTGCCAATCAACAATCTTTTGCAGGCGACTGAAAAGCTGGTCAATCTGGATATTCGGCAACGGCTAGACACTGACCCGAACGAGCCGCTCGAAACGTCAGAGCTGCGCAAATCGTTCAACAAGCTTTTGAACCGTCTGGAGGAATCTCTGAACATTCAGTGTCAATTCGTTGCAGATGCCAGCCATGAGCTGCGTACACCGCTGACATCGATTCAGGGCTACACGAAGCTGCTGCTGCGCCGTGGACCAAACATCGACGCAAATCTCCTCGCAGAAGCGTTGCAAACCATCTCAGATGAGTCTGGAAGATTGATTCGCCTGGTATCGGATTTGCTGCAATTGGCTAGAGCAGATGCTGGACAGGCGGTGATCAACCAGCAAGAAATCATCGACATGCGTGATGTTCTCGGAAGTGTTGAGGATACAGTCACCGTCATCGCACCAGAACAGATCGAAGTGCAATTTATTCTGTCGCAAACTCCGATCTGGGTCTTTGCTGATGGAGACAGGCTCAAGCAAGTATTCCTCAACTTGACGAACAATGCAATCAAAGCCACGCAAGCTGGTGGAAAAGTAACTGTGACTTTGCGTTCGACAAATGGACAGGCAATTATTAGAGTGATTGATACCGGAATTGGTATCGCTCCTGCTGACCAACAACGTATCTTCAATCGCTTTTATCGGGTTGAACGTTCACGCACGAGAAGTCGCTTGTATGGTGGTGGAACTGGGCTTGGGCTGGCAATTGCGCTTACGATCATCAAGGCACATAAAGGTTCAATCGAGTTGGAAAGTGAATTGAACAAAGGATCGACATTCACTGTTCGTCTTCCCATTACAGAAAAGACAGAGACGCTTCAAGCGCCCGCAAGTACAGGCACCAATGGCGCCACCATCTCAGAACGTGCAAAAGAGATGGCTGCATCAGTCGAGAACAGCGACAAGTAGCGATCTAGAATCCAGTGCTCGACCAGCCACCGCCACCAGGTCCGGTTGCAGATGTAGACAAACCTTCGGGATACTCCACCGCACAAGTTGCAACGTATCTGATGGAAGCTGGCGGTCCCAATCCGGGAACGCTACCGATGAATGGAACAGCACTCAAATTACACCAGGGTCCAACCTGGAACTTGGCTAAACATGCGTATTCGTAGATGTTGTTGGTGGTGTCGATAGGCGCTGGAGCAGGAGTGTTCGGTCCGCAGTATTGAACGCCGTTCGATGTCAAATCGGTTTTTTCGATCCACAAGTCTGCACCCGTTCCGTTCGATCCACCGATCGGCTGCAAATTCAAAAATGCACCAAATCCAGAACTCTTTACGGCTTTGACTTCGCGTTCCATAGCCGCTAAAGCCGTTCCGTAATCAGCCGATGATGCTGCTGCGGATGCGCCCTGTCGTGCCGCAAGCGAGATAGATGCTGTCCCGACTGCAACTGCCATTAAGTCGATTGCGGGAAACAGCGCGAAGAATAGAAACACAAACAGTGCCGGCGCGAATTCCGAAATTGCGGAACCACGGTTGGTGCGGCGACTAAGTCGGGATTCCAATACTCGTTTTTTTGCAGACACAGCGATCTCTCCCCGAGCGGGCCAGGCTCTACCTATGTCATACCATGCCTACACGGTCATGAAAACATAAGCAGGATAAATTCACGCCGCCAAGAGGAATGCCGCTTGGTCCGCGGTTGAGTATGCATCTCTGTCAATCCCGAAATTTAGCCGCGCAGCTCGCTGCACAACCAACTCGAAACTAGGCTTCGGCTGCTTCGCCTTCAGCGGCTGCTGGAGCTGCTTCTGTTGCAGGTGCTGCCGCTGCTTCAGTAGCTGCAGCCTGACGAGGAGCAACAACTTTAGCGACGATTTCATCGTGCGGGTTGAGGATTTTGATTTTGTCTGAAACTTTGAGGTCCGAGAAGTGAATCGCGCCTTCAATTTCCACGATCTTTGTCAGGTCGACTTCGAGGAAATCTGGGATGTCGCCAGGCAACGTTTCGATTTCAGCTTCCTGGAAGTTTTCTTGCAACTGTCCACCGGCAGCGACTGCAGGTGATGTGCCAACAAACTTCAGTGGAACGCTCATAGTCAATTTGCGGTCGAGGCTGACGCGGTAGAACTCGACGTGAGTGACGGCTGCAGTCACGTTGACGCGCTGCACGTTGCGAATAACTGCGCTTACAGTCTTCTTTGAGCCGAAATCGAGTTCGATCATATGGCTGTAAGCTGCTGCTGGCAAACGACCGAATTCACGAGCGTCTACTTGAACGGATTCTGATGGCTGTCCAGGACCATAAAGAGTAGCTGGAACTAGACCGTCACGTCTGAGAGCACGCGGTGTCTTCTCTTCCCGTTGCGTAACGGTTAATTTGATTTTCTCCATGATCGTAACCTTCCTAGAACTGTTCAGTGATTTATTGAGTAACAGAAAAGATGCGCTGGGGCGACAGGATTCGAACCTATGGATGCCTGGATCAAAACCAGGTGCCTTACCACTTGGCGACGCCCCACCGTTTCTGGCAGTTCAAAATCTTACCATGACCTCTAGGCAAGGCAGATTCGGCGCACACGCCGCGCGTTACGTTTGTTACAACCCTGACCTGGCGCGGGATAGCGGTGATTGACTACGCGCGGACCTGGGCGGCTTGCTCCATCAATGCGCGAGCGAAGTTCAGCGCCACTTCGGCATCTTCTTGCCCGCTGGCCATGGATGCAAGCGATCGCAGCCGTTGATCGGCGTTGAGCTGTCTGGCAAAAACCTTAGTCAAATCATTAGTTTGCTGCTTGTTGATTTCTACGTGGTTGTCAGCTACCGAAGCAATGATCGGCTGGTGCGTGATACATAGAATCTGATGCGACTTGGCGAGACGTGCGAGCTTATCTCTCATTGCTTGCAGCACTCTGCCGCTCAAACCGGTGTCGATTTCGTCGAAAATTACGGTTGCAACACCATCTGCGCTGGCGAAGATGGATTTGACTGCGAGCATCACACGCGAAAGTTCACCGCCCGATGCAATCTTCGCCAGTGGTGCCAGCGGTTGCCCCGGATTTGGTGCAATCATGAATTCGGCACGATCCGCACCAGAAGATGTGACTTCACTGGTGGTATCAAACTTGATCTCGAATTTGCAACGTTCCATTCCAAGTTCAACGAGTTCCGCTAAAACTTGTGCGCTCAATTTCTGCCCGAGAGCTTTGCGTTTGGCTGAAAGTTCAGAAGCCGTTTCGTTCAGCGCAGCATCTAAAGTTGCGAGTTCTGCCAACAAATCGGCTGTTGCTGATTGAGCATTTTCTAGCTTGTCGATTTCTTCAAGTAAGCGATCGCGATGAGCAATTGCTTCTTCTAAAGTTGGACCATATTTTCTTTTCGTTGCAGCGAGAACTGCGAGTCGGGTCTCGACGCTGGATAACGCTTCTGGATCTGTATCCAGCGATGAGCCGTACCGACGCAGATGTCGCGCGGCTTCTTCGATATTGGCCAAACTTTGCTTGAGTAAGTCGGCTGGCTCAGAAAGTTCTTGATCCAATCTCGCGCCGCGTTCAATTTCTGCAAGCGACGTTTGCAAAAGATCTATTGTTGATTTTTCGGAGTGTTCGCCGCCCATCAGCACTTCGTAAGCGACAGTCGCGGCGCTGGAAAGTTGAGCAACGTTTGCGAGAACCTTTTGTTGTTTCGCTAACTCTTCATCTTCAGTGCTATCTGAAAGTTGCGCTTCCACCAACTCTTTGGCTTGGAATTTGATGAAATCTAGTCGGCGCAAACGTTCTTCTTCAGATGTGTCGAGCTCTTTGATTTGCAACGCTAGTTCGCGTCGTCGTGTCCAGAGCGTGCGCACTTTTTCAAGAAGTTTTCGATGCGATTGATCTCCGAGACTATCCAACATCTCCAACTGAGAACCTGGTGACATGAGCGTGCGCGCTTCATGTTGCGCGTGAATCGTCACGAGTAACTGTGCAAGTTCTTGCGCGATCGTGCTGTTGACGAGTGTGCCGTTGATGCGAATGCGTGAGGCAGATTTTGTTATTTCTCTGCTTACCATCAATGTTGCAAGCTCTTCGTCGATCAACTCCTGCTTCTTCAACCAGGCAGTGATTAATGGATTCGTCTTAAATGACGCTTCGATCGAAGCCTTCTCTGCTCCGGTGCGAATGTAGCTTGCTCCGGCTTTTCCACCCAGCACCGCATTCAGTGCATCGATGATGATGGATTTACCGGCGCCGGTTTCTCCGGTCAGCACATTCAATCCTGGGGTCCATTCGACCCTTACGTTCTCAATCAGCGCGAATTCGCGTATGTCTAAACTTTCGAGCATTCACCACATGTGGGGTCATACCCCAACCGCATATATCAACCCGCCTACACACGCGAACATCATAGCGCAGTCCCGAAGAATTGCACTTTAGAATAATTTGGAACGTATATAGTCGCAGGCGAAGAGTCGCTGGCTATGCTGGAGTCAACGCGTGAATGCTGATCTGAGCGGCAACTTGTTTAGCGATATCGATGAAACCTTGTGATGAAATCGAGCTTGGATCTGATACCGTGATCGGCTTGCCTTTGTCGCCACCTTCGCGGATAGCTGTTTCAAGTGGTACTTCACCGAGGAATGGAACTTGCACCTCTTCGGCGAGTTTCTTGCCACCACCGTGACCGAAAATTTCGTAGCGTTCGGTTGTGCCTGGTGGTTGGAAGTAGCTCATGTTTTCAATGAAGCCAAATACTGGGACGTCCATCTGCTTGAACATCGCCAGACCTTTTCTGCCGTCGAGCAGGGCAACGTCTTGCGGAGTCGTGACGATGATTCCGCCCGAGACTTGAGTTGCTTGAATCAAACTCAATTGAGCGTCGCCAGTGCCAGGAGGCATGTCGACCACGAGGTAATCTAGTTCGCCCCAATTGACGTCGCGCAAGAACTGTTTGATGGCTTTGTCGAGCATCGGCCCGCGCCAGATCACTGGAGTGTCGCGTGAAACGAAGAACGCCATCGAAATAACTTTGACGCCATAGTTTTCTGGCGGAATGATTTTGTCGTCTTTGGCGGTCGGCTGATAGTCGTCTACGCCCATCATCAGAGGCACGTTTGGACCTGTGATGTCTGCGTCGAGCAAACCGACTCGAGCGCCCAATTTTGCCAGGGCACATGCGAGATTGACTGACACTGTGGTTTTACCGACACCACCCTTACCAGATGTGACGGCTATAACTTGTTTGATTCCAGGGATAGGTTCGCGTCCCACGACTTTGCGTGTGTTGGCAACCGACGCGCCCATCTCGATTTCCACTTCCTTAACGCCAGGCAATTTGGAAACTTCTTCTTTCGCTTCCGCTTCGATTTTTTCTTTTACTGGGCAAGCTGGAGTCGTCAAGGTCAGTTTGAATGCGACTTTCCCGCCTTCGATCTTAATCTCTGAGATCATGCCCAGAGTAACGATGTCTGTGAGCAAGTCTGGGTCCATCACCTTTGAAAGGGCGCCCTTTACCTGATCTGGAGTTAACTTCTCTTCTTTTTTAATTCCAAACATACGTTTTTCCTGACGAATTGACTAATGCAGGGAGGCGCGCAGCCTCCACGTGTTTCCACGCGTCGTCATCATATCTAAGATCGCATCGCCGTAGAGGCTCCGTAAGGAATATATAAGTCTATTACGGGATATCGAGAATGATTCGCAGCAGTGCGAATGCTTATCGTGACTCGTTCTCAAATTGCGGAAGTCGAATGACTCCGACATTCTGCCTAAGATTTAGTGCTGTTTGCCTTTCGCAGTGCTTCGAAAACACGGTCACTGACTGGGCATTGAGTGCCTATCGTGTCTTTCAAAATCTTTTTGGCTCGAGCGCTATCTTTCTCGAAGGAGATAGTGTCTGCCAGCACGCGTTCGGCGCATGCTCTGTCTGCCAATGCTACGGCGTAATCAGCATGAGTTGCTCCCGTTACTCGCTCGCGAATTTGCAAGCACCGATTCTCATAGTCGTAAGCTTTTTGCGCGGCTCCTTGAGCCAGATAGACCTCTCCCATGAGGTTGTAAAACACCGCGCGGTCGGGATGATTTGCCGGCAAAGTTAGTGAGTGGGTTCGCTGTACCTGTAGCAATAGAGCTTGCGCCTCTCGGTACTTGTGTTGTCGAATAGCTAATTCGGCGAGTCCCAATTGAGTTTTTGCGACGAGTGGACTATTCGGACCAAAAGAAAGTCGTCGAATTGCGAGCGCGTCGTCAAAAGATGTTTTCGCCTCAGCGTATTTCTTCGCATCTCGATATAGGCATCCGAGATTGTTCAGATCGGTTCCAACGTATGGATGGGTTGCACCGAGTGCCTCGCGGTCTAGTGTCAGAGCTTGTTTGTAGTATCGAGTAGCGCCGAGAAAGTCTCCGAGGTCTCGTCGAATTCCGCCGAGATTGGCGTAAACTCCAGCATTCTCGGAGTCGTTACTGCCAAGGAAATGCATTTGGATCTTGAGCGCTTCTGTATAGGTTCGCTCAGACTCCGCGTATTTACCTTTGTCTCTAAGTGTTTTGCCGAGCCCATTGAGAATGCTTGCGCGTTTCATGTCTGGCGCTTTGTTGTATTTGTCGAAGCGCGTGAGTGCTTGTCGTTCGAGCTGCTCTGACTCATCGAGCCGCCCTTCGTCTCTATATACCGATGCAAGATTGTGCATTGCCATTGGTATTTCAGGGCGATTCGCCGGCAACGATTGCGTCAACAATTCGGATTTTTTGTAGAGCAATTCCGCATCGGTTAGTTGATATTTAGCGCGATAGATTTCAGCGAGATTGTTCCAGGCTTTGGCTTTTCTTAAATCCGTAGCACCATAGCTAGTGGTCTGCTTCACCGCGTTTTGGAAGTGCAGCTCAGCGCTGTCATAATTTCCAACTTTGTAATCTGCGTCACCTGCTGCGATTGCCTGATAGTAGGGAACACTTTGAACGATCAAGAATGCAGCCCAGGCCAAGGACGCTGTCCATGTCCCACGTTTGATCCATTTGATTTTTGGATTGTTGTTTATGGCGGATTTGCAAGCATCTTGTTTTTCGAGCAAGCCTTTTAGTTTTGTTCTGTATTCGTTGATTGGTATCATATCTGGTGCCAGGCGAAAGCTCGCCGATGTCTCCGGCGAGCGTGTATACAATAATGACCTTCAGAACATCGAAGAGAAGCTCTCCGCTGTTCATATGAGTTAGTTCGGACAAATAGTAAAAGTGATTCCGAAACAGAGAATAGATTTTTCGTGCGCTCTATAAAACGGGGAATTCCCTAGAATCGCAGCCCCCGAATCTCACTAACCGAAGCAGAGTTCGTCTGAGTCTGGCGTGCTCGTGATGAGGCTCATGTTGAGGCGCTTAGAGTCGTAAGTCCAGCGCAACAGCATTTTTCGGAAGGCTTCGATAGAGAACGGCTTGCTCATGAAGTCGTCCATGCCTGCGTTCAGGCAGATTTCGCGCTGCTGTGGCACGCTGTTAGAAGTCAGTCCGATGACAGGTGTTCGGCGACCAGTGCCTTTCTCCGTTTCGCGTAAACGGCGCACTGTCTCGATTCCATCTATTCCTGGTAATTTGAGGTCAAGGATTACGGCTGCGTACTTAGTAACTGCGAGGACTCCGAGCGCGTCTTCTCCTGAGCTGACCATGTAGGCTTGGTAGCCGAATCGCTCACAGAGCTGTTCAAAGACGAATTGTTGAGCCGGGTAATCTTCGACAATCAATATCGTTGGACTGGACAAGGTCTCGCACTCCGAATGGATATGTCAAAGACATCATAATGCCGTACATTGCCGTGCGCCATACCGAGGGTGAGGTATCCCCTCTCGACAAGCAGCCGCGCAAGGCTTCTTGGGCGCTTTGCTTCGACTGTTGTGTAGACACTAAGCAACAAATTTAGTCGTTTATAAGTGACTGCTTAGTAAAAGGTCCCGCATCAGTCTCTAAATCGGGTGCCAGGTGGGCTTGACATCGCTCGCCTCAATGTTAAGAACTTTAAGAACTGTAGTGCTTAAAGCTGAGCAAACAGCTATGTGAACTTGGTCTGGGACCCACGTTCGGGCGATACCATTCGAAGCGGACCCTCGGATCCGCATCCAGCGCGCGATATCGGTACACGTAATGTTGGCGTGAAAAATTTCACGCAGGACAAACTCTGCAAGAAATTTGACAGAACTTTTTCGTAGATTACTCGCACACACCTAGTTTATCTGTCTTGAACGGCGCGATGTACTCGCCGCAGATCGAGGCACCATTTTTTCGTGGAGAGAAATTGATGGAATCGTTTAACGGTAAAGAAATAACCAGTCCAAGCCATGTTCAAGCAAATCATGATCATCTATTAGGAAACATATGGGGACCAAAAGCAGCTCAAGGACGTGCCACCGATTATGGTGCTACTCATCCAGTCGAGCTTGTGCAGACACATCCAGTTGAACCCACCAAACCCACCACTCCGACAAAACCGGTGGAGCCTACGCATCCGGTTGAGCCAACCAAACCAACCGCGCCGACCCATCCTGTCGAGCCGCAAACACAACCGACACATCCGGTTGAGCCGCCAACGCATCCGGTCGAGCCGCAGCGAAATTTCTCGCCTCCAGCGGAACCATTTAGACCAAGAATTCCTGAAAAGCAGGAGACAAAAAATCCTCCGTCTTCCAAAGATTCGTCGCCAACAGGAGATCATCCTGTGCCTCAGAAACCAGTGGTTGTGGTTACTCCACCGGAACACTCGACTGTCGTGCCACCGCCGACGAAGTCGCACACAGAGCCCACGCCCGATAAGCCAAATCCATCTTCTCCTAAGCATTCTGGCAAGGGTGGCGAGTTCAGCGTGACCATCGACCACAGTTATAAATCTGATGAGACTCATCAGACTATCCGACATACTGTTGTTCATTCGGATCAGCAATCCAGTGTCCATGCGCAAGCCAAGTCCACATCGCACGAACATCAACAACAGCGCGAACATCAACAACAGCACCAACAGCACCGTTCGACCACTCATCATTCGAGTCACTCGCATCATTCGGGGCATCATGAATCTGCTCCTCATCACTCGTCCTTTCACTCGGTTCATCACCGTAGCCACCATGAGACCGCTCATCACGCCGAAAATCATCACGCTGCAAAAGCAACTCAGCACGTAGATAACCACCACTCGAGCGAGCAGCACAAAGTGGTCCAGAAAGCTCAGCACGCAGAGCAGGCGCACAAAGTCGACGTTGCAGCGCAGCAGCACAAGAGAAAGGATATCGAGACTACAACTATCCACACCGACACAAAGCATGTCGAAGAACACACTACGATTCATATAAATGGAACACTTCCCGACTCGACTCCACCCGAGCAAGCTCCGAAACCACTAGAGCCAGTGGCTCCTCCTGCTCAAACACTGAGGCCCTCGGACTCATCTACAACCAATGTCGAACCTAAATCTACAACAGTCGATGCACCGCCTCCGGTGCAGTCGCCTCCTGCCGAACCTGTGCACGTCGACACACCTGCATCGCAACATGCGCTGAAACCAGCTGATACCAATGAATTGAGTACCGCAATTTCGCAGGGACAAGTCAGTGCCACGCTAACTCATGAACATCACCTGGATCCAAAAACTTATGTGCGCGGTTCTGTCATGGCAGGTGTCGCTGGAGACCATGTGGGACTTGGAAATACCGAGCTGACTTTCGGTCGGCATTTGTTCAATCCATATGATGCGAATGGAAATCCTGCCCGCGGCAATCTGAATTTAGAAGCTGGTGGAATTTTCAAAACTGGTCATACATATGATTACGGCAAGCTGCCGAGATTCGGAGATACAAGCGCTCACGTTGGATTGAATGGCTACTACCAGCCAAAGCATGACTTGACACTCTATGGCTCTGCGGATTTTGCAACCAATCCGAAGCAGCACGACTATCAGTTTGGAGCAATTTTCGATTCGAAAAAGACTTCACTGCAACTCGGTTTTGAGCAGTCGAAAATCGATGGGTACGGCACGAGCAACTACTTCACACCAGGTTTGAGCTTCAAGACTGGCAAGAACACCAGCGTGTATGTAAGCGGTGCGATTGATATGGATGGACATAAAGATCGTAATGGCTTGTGGACTGGATTCCGACTCGGTTTCTAAAACTTCGCTATCGATAATTCGAGATTACTTGTTCTGCTCAGGAGATTCACATGAATCGCACGTTTTCGATTACTTTGTTTACTGTCGCAATCAGTGTCATGACTCAATCAAAGGTGTCCGGGCAGGTTTCTCAGTATGGTTCGAACCAACAGCTTGCACTGTCGACACCGGCGGCGGTGCCGAATGGATTGCAGTCGCTTCGCGCTGAGGCGTTTCTTTTGTATAGTGCATCGCAGTATGCTGTTGCCGCTAACGCCTACGCTCGCTTGATTCAGTTGGGCTCGACCGAAGCATCTGATCGCTACTGGTTGGGCGAGTCGTTGTATCACGCAAATGATTTGCCCCGCGCTGCCGCTGCTTTCGAGCAAGCAATTCAGTTGGATTCGAAATACGAGCAATCGTATGCAAAGCTTGCGGAAACTTATATTGCGCTGCATCAAAAAGACAAGGCGCGACAGGTCTGTGACAGCGGATTGAGAATGGTGGCGGACCCATATCGCCGGCAGCAACTGGAGTCACTTCAGCGTGTGGCAACGTTTCAGGAACGAAAACCAGTTCGAAATCGAGAAGGCGCTTCCCGCAAGTTGCCTATGGAGAGCTAGTCATGAAGCCTAGATCTCCCCGTGGCAATTTGTTGATTGATACACCGATTGCTCTTTTCTTGTTCCTCTTTGTGTTCATGTTTCCGTTCTTGGACCTGGCAACAGTGACGTTGCGCACCACATTCTTGTACGCGGCTGCACACAATGCCGCCTGGGAATCGGCGCGAGGACACACGTTTCAGTCAAGTCTCGATAACATGCCGTCGGCAATCCAGCTTGCAACTTCATCGGCGCAGCGAACAGCTTCGTCGTTTGGAGGAATAACGATCAACTCTGTACAGACTCGAATTGTTGCAACTGACCTGCAATCTCTCAGTCAAACAAGATCGTCTGCACCACTTACGGTGCCAGCCGACGCTTCGCGTAATAGCTACCAGGTCGAAGTGTCTGTAAACGGTAACGTGAATCCGCTGGTGCTTTATCAATTTCCGTTCTTTGGTAGCGTGCCGGGGTTGACCAAACCGATGAATCTGACTTTTACCGATAGACAGTTTTGTGAAAATCCTCAAGGTTTAAATAAATGATGCAAGCCCAAATGAGCAATTCTCGCTACCGAAGCGCTCGCGGACAGTCAATGGTTACGCTTGTGATGGTTGTTGGTTTGATGACTATTCCACTGCTTGGAATTTTTACCTTCGAGATTGGACGACTTCATCTCGCGAAGCAACAACTTCAAAACGCATCAGATGCGGCTGCGCTTGCAGCGGTAGCGACGCTGGCGAGCGAGGATAATGTCAATCCCAGCGCCGCACACACAGATGCGATGCAAACAGCGCTGGATATTTTTAAGCGAAATTTTGTGTTGGGAACTCAGTTGAATAGCACTTCCATTGTCGGCAGCAGCAACATCACACCTCAAGATGGCAGCGCGAATATATTTTTCGAATTCGTAAATCCGCTCACAGGAAAGGTGGAACCGATCACAAATCCCAACGCGAAAATTGTGCGTGTCTACAGTAATTTCAGCGCGTTGACTGCGTTCGGCAAGTTCATTGGAATCAATCATCTGACGGTCGATGCAATTTCGAAAGGTGCTGTGCCACAACTGGATATCATCTTTTGCTTCGACGTTTCAGGTTCAATGGACGACCAAACTCCGGTCACCTTTGTCAAACGCAAGTGGGATCAAAACAAAATCGTGTACGATGTCGCCACTAGTACTTCTGGGCGTGCCGAAGGCAAAATTTACGATGTGGTCAAACCCGGAGAGACCGGCACGAGCTTGAATGGTGCCGAACCTCAATTATTGGAAATGGCATATTGGAACTCGAACCTGCAATTCACCGAAGCATTAGCATCAGAAGCTGGAGTTCCGGGATTGCGTTCACTCAACGGTTATCCAGATCAGGGCAAGCCTCCAGGAAACTGTCCACCTGGAGCCGCGCCGACATGGGACGGATATAACGCATTCACTGATGTCGTCGTAAATATTGATGGCAATACCACATTTGGTGGCTTTACTTATAACGGATTCAAGTTTCCGGATCGCGCTACTTTAGTCGAGGCAGCGCGTGGAAATTTGGAAAATCAAACCGTGTACATGCAAAGCAAAGCGTATACAGCAGTGAACGTCAGCCCGCAAGCGGGTTATCAGAACGCCTATCAGCAAGCCGCAGCGGCCGTTTTGCAACCAATTAAGGATGCAAAAGATGCCTCTACGATGTTCACCGACATTATCAACACCGATACCGACTGTCACTTTGGATTCGTCGCATTCGATGGTGAAGTGGGCAATGCATCCAATTCAACCGAGGATTGGTTCAGTCTGGATCAGGACACTCCCTACGGACCGGTGAAGTCTTATGCGCTGCCGGCAGTGCCTCTAGACCCCACTCCGGGCAACACAAACTATTCTGTCGTGAATAACGCTATCAGTTCCTGTGTGGCATTGGGCTCGACAAATATTGGTGCTGCAATCGACAAAGCTGTCAAAGATTTGAAAACCAACGCACGTCCAGGTAGCGTGAAGGCAATCGTGCTCTTCACTGATGGTGAACCGACCGTGCCTTCTGGTCCACTTGATTCCGACCCGCTGACAAATGCAAGGAAAGCGGCAATCGAAGCTCGCGATGCTGGTATTCCAGTCTACACAATTGGCTTAGCGCAAAATCAGGCGATAGTGGCTGGCGAGACAGCCATTCTCAATGACACCAACGCTGATCCCGCCAATGGTGGCATAGCAGGAATCGCTGGACACGGTGGCACTTTCAATCTGGTCACGAACAGCAGCCAGTTGCGCAAGACATTTGAAAAGATAGCGCGTCACCTCGTTGAGCTCGTTGCATCAGGCTGACGGAAAAGCGTCCGTGGAATTCCATTTCTTCCAAGTAAGTGAGAACTAAATACGTGAGAGCTAAATACGTGAGAAAACCAATGCGCCACATTCACCACAACCCGGTAGAGAAAAACGCACAGTCAAGGTGCGGGCGCGGGCATGTTCTGCTCGAACTCTCCTGTTCTTCATTCATGTTGTTGGTATTCACCATACTTTCAGCCGACATGGGTGTCCTCATATATGGTGCTGAATTTAACGACCGCGCTTGCAGGGATGCGGCAAGAGCAGCGGCGCAAGGCTCGGATCTTAATGAGAGCACAAAGCTGATAAAGGCGACGTTGAAGGCTCACGCAGGAGACGGAAATTACATCACGTCGCCAGCGTTGCAGAACGTTGTTTATAACGACTACGGTGGTAGCCCTCCGCCGCAGGTCGCTCCGTACGTCACTGTGACCACAAAAACTGTTGCTCGCGCGCCTTTCGCTCCACTGGTTTTTTTCAAAGGACCGGTCTTCTTGCAAAATGGAGTAATGACATTCATGCAAACCTACACCTTTCCAATCGTCAAAACAAAATGACATGGGAACAACAAGCCCTCGGCTAAAAGCCGAAGGCGTGTTTGTTGGATGCATCAGAGAAGCTGATTAGCTGCGTTCCAAGAGTTTAGGTGCGTCCCAGTGGTGGTTAGGTGCGTCCCAAGAGTTTAGGTGCGTCCTGCCGTCAGAGTTTTGCGGTTCGCTAATTCCTGTGCAAATTTTGGAGCTTTGGGTTGCCATCCGAGTTCGCGTTTTGCTTTTTCGCTGCTGATTTTTTGATCAAGCGCAAATGCGTCGGCAAAAAATGACAGCACTTGCTGCGCTTCTTCAGGCTCCAATGCATGCGGTTGAGCGCCTGTTGTCTGAGCGATATGCTCAGCAACTTCTTTTGCCTGCAAATACTCCGAGCTTGCGTTGTAGATCGAACCAGCTTTCGCCTTTTCGATGGCGAGTACGTATAAGTCTGCCAGATCATCGATGTGCACGAGCGACCAGTAGTTTTGTCCTGGTGCAACGTATACCGATTTCTTAACTTCAGCGGCTTGTTCAAGCAGGTTTGCGATGATTCCCTCATTACCACCGTAAACAATCACAGGTCGAATTACAACGGATTTGATTCCATGCTTCGCCGCATCGATCACTTTCTGTTCGTTCTGTTCGCGAAATTTGACTAGTGGGAGGGATGCGTAAGGTTGAGTTTCGTCAACTGGGTTCGCTCCTGTGTCACCGAGAACCCATGTGCCGCTAGTGTAGAGGAATGTCGTGTCAGTTCCCTTGAGTGCGTTGACGATACTATCGATGGTGAGGGTATCGTACTTGCCCTGGTCTGAATCATTAGTTGCAGCCGTGTGAATGACGATATCTGCAGCTTGAACCGCATCTAAATACTGCTCCGGTTGCTTCAAGTCACCTTTGACTGGTTTTACGCCGAGCTGTTTCAATTTGTTTGCCGACTCTTCCGAGCGAGCCAACGCGCTGACCTCGTACCCCTTCGTCAGCGCTGCTTTTGCGACGGCTGTTCCAATATATCCGCTTGCATTTGTCAAAAATACTTTTGCCATTGTGTAGAATCTCTCCTGAAGAATTGTCGGTGCGCCACTGTATTTGGTGCTGGTTGGCGCGTGGATCTATTTGACGAGCAATTCAGCTCATCTGCGTAAGAAATAATGCTAAAAACGTGGTGACCTGTGGTCGAAAAACTTAGTCCCGCTAGGGACATTTCTGGCAGTCGCAGCCGCATACAGTGATGCAGAACACGACCGCGAACTCGCTGCTCGTGCTGTGAACGTCTCTGGTGCTGTTTGTGCTGCTCATAGTAAGCATTCGATCCAAGTTCATGCGATGATTATACACAGGCTTTCAAAAATCGATTCCAATTTAATTTTTGACGTGTCCGAATCGTCACGCAAGATCATTAAATCCAAATTTCTAGCAACACGGATGGTTTAGAGCAGTGGAAAATGCAGTGGTCATCAAGTTTTACAGCATACGCGACAAAGAATACGGATGCTTCTCGAATTTTGCCGCCGCACCATTTGAGTTGGATGGCAAATATTGGCCAACTACTGAACACTATTATCAGGCTCAAAAGTTTCTCGATCCCACCTTGCAGAAGCAAGTGAGACAGACGAAGAAACCCGGCGATGCTGCGCGTCTTGGTAGAGATAGAAAGTTGCCTTTGAGAGAAGACTGGAACGAAGTACGCGATAGCGTTATGGAAAAAGCTTTGATTGCTAAATTCACGCAACATAAGGACATGCGCGAGCTGCTCCTATCTACTGGTGATGCTACGTTGATAGAACATACAGTCAACGATTCCTACTGGGGTGACGGTGGAGACGGAACCGGCAAAAATATGCTCGGTATTATGTTGATGAAAGTCAGAGCGCAACTGCGGAATGCTGCAGGTTAGCTTAGTTATTCATCGGCTGCGTGCTGTGCATCGAGCGCGTTTCATGGTCGGGTGGTCCAAACTGCTTTTGCAGCGAATCTTCGATCGTAGGAAGCACAATCTTGAATGTCGTGCCTACGCCAAGAACGCTCTCGCAACTAATCTCGCCATTGTGCGCTTCGATGATCTGTTTGCACAAATAGAGACCAAGTCCAGTTCCGGTGCTATGTTTCCGTCCCGTACGACCCTGCACGAATCGTTGGAACAGATTCGGTTGGTCCTTTGGCGAAATTCCAAAACCATAATCTTGGACTTCGATAACCGTCATGTGTGCATTTCCGCAAAGGCGCACGGTTACTGTGCCACCATCTGATGAGAACTTGATTGCATTGTCGAGCAGGTTTTGAATCACTCGTCTGAACGCTAAGCCATCGGCGTTGATAATCCACTCTTTGTGAGGTGTTTCAATGCTCACAGAAACATTTTTACTCTTGGCGAGAATGCCGATTTCGGTGATGCATGAATTGATAATCGGAATAATGTCGATCATGTGTTTGAAATATGTAGAGGTCTGATGTTCGAAGCGATACACCTCGGTCAAGTTTTGAATTAGATTCAACAGGTGCGTGTTGCTGTTTTTTATTTGGGCCAACAAATCAGCTTGCTGCGAGTTTATGGAGCCCAGCGTGTTGTTCAGCATAAGCTCCAGGATCTGATTTGTTCCGATCAATGGATTTTTTAAATCGTGCGTCAGCGTCGCAGTGAAGTCTTCTCTCTGTTCGAGAAGGGCTAGGCGGCGCGTGACAGCCTCTTCTTGTCGTTGTTTGGAAATATCACGGCACGTTCCCGCCATTCTTGTCGGTTGATTGTTCTCGTCAAAGAATGTTTTGCCGTGACAAATCAAACGGTGTTCCGTTTCGTCTTCCCAGATCGCGCGAAATTCAACTTCCCATTCTTCATGCTTCGCCATTGCACCTTCGACCACTTCTGCGACATGGGCGACATCGTCTTTATGAATAAGCTCGTAGACTTCGTTCAGTTTGTGCGGATTGCGCCGAGTGCGAAGTCCGAAAAGTGAAGTCGTTTGCTCGTTCCAAGTGACCTTGTGCGTGTCTAGATCCACAAACCAAAGCCCAGTGTTGGACGCTTTTGCAGATAGATTCAGTGCTGTCATAGTTTCTTGCAATTGACCCAATGTCAGTCTGGCAAACTCGTAAATTTGCTTTCGTTCGATTGCGTATTGAATGCTGCGGAAAAGAAGCGCATAATTTAAATCGCTTTTGCAGATGTAGTCTTGCGCTCCAGCGCGCACCGCATTCAGTGCTAGCTGTTCATCCTCAACGCCCGTTAAAATCACGACTGGTAATCTTGGATTTGCTTCGGCAAATTTTTCGAAGGTTGCTAAACCGAATGCGTCCGGCAAAGTTAAATCGAGCAGCGCCACGTCCACTTCATGGCTGGCTATGTAAGCGAACGCCTCTTTTAACTCGACGACACGAGTGCAGCTATATTGTGACGGACGCTGCTGCAGACCCTCAAGTACGAATCGAGCGTCGTTGTCGTTATCTTCGATTAAGAGAACCCTCTCTTTTCTCATCATCGTTTCTCGGTTTCGGAAAAAGCGACATTTAACAGCTTTCCAAAATCTTGATACCAGGATCCTGCAGCTCTTATCAGGACTACGAGTAATCCCGATTTAAGATCGGCTGATCTTCGGAGGTCAGTTTGGTGGTTCACGACTGGGGCTTCTGCTTCAGCAGTTGATGGGATCTTCGGTTTCCGATGTGCTGGGTTGCCAGAGAGAGTCGCATCTAAACAGCGCTCTTCAAGCCGGTCTCCTATAATTAAAACTAACACCCTTTTGTTAGCTTTGTAAGGCTCCTCCTGTCTACTGCTTCAGACAACGAACGGCGCGTAGACTGGAAACGACCATCTTTTGAGCATTTACAAGTACATTAAATTTGCAAATTTTTGCTCACAATCACGCAGTGCTCACCAAATCCTTTCAATCTTCTTTCATGCAACTCTTTCGCTGTTGAATAGCGGATTTATGTGTTGTTGTCATTAGCGTCTCTGTTAGACTATTCTGCTACGTTAGTGCAAAGTTCTGCTATAGCTTTTCGACGACACTTGTTCTCGCCCACTTTGGTATCGATTTTCTGATTGTACTCGCAGGTAATAAATGCTTGCGACGGAACACCTCCTCTTTGATCGGTTGTCACCAGGTGCATGCTGAGAAATTTGATTTTGTCAGACGGTATTGAATATGGTGCTCTGTTAATCGGCGCAACGTTTCCCGTTACTGCGCTGTTAGTAGAACGCGACTATAGTTTGCCCACTCTCGTTCGTCGGTAGTGTAGTCTGCAAATAAGGCCACACCCTCAATCTGAGAGTGTTTCGCGCCACCATTTTCGTATCCATTTGCAAAACCGCGCAGGGCGTTATTTAAACTTTCAATTGTGTGATTATGAGCCAGCGTCTTGTCCTCGTAAGTGGGCAGTCCAAAGACGATTTTGCAATTTCTGTTCGAGACAAATACGTCATTACTTACGTGTTTCACTTGTTCTGAAACTAGCCATGAATACGCTCGTGCCGAATACAGATACGAGTCGTAACTCATAACGCAAATCTGATCGCATTTAGCTGCAATCTTTTTGAAGTAATCATCACTCCATCCCCATAGAATTCCTGGATAGTACATCGGCGTATCCACGCTGATCATCTTCTCTTTGGGAATTGCAGATCGTGTTTCTTCGAGCAGTTTGAGTAATCCAGCGTTGTCGTTTGTACAGAATTCGTAGTCCCACTGCACTCCATCGAAGCCGCAGTCGTTGACCAACCACAGCGCTTGATCTACAAGCGTTTTTCTAATTGCGGGATTATTCAAATCTGACCCATCTTGCTGTGGAGGGGCGGCTACATACACCCACGCAATCGCTTTGGTCCCTGGGCAATTGGTATGCACTCGCGATGTGATTTTGAGAGCATTCTCAAGCTTGTGCATTTTAAGCGAGCCATCAGATCTGGTGGTGAGCACGTGAAAATATGCGTACCGGATTTTAAAGTCTCGTAATCTCTGGAGCATTGCTTGCCAGTCACGTTCGTGTACGTGCTTCCCAGCGTACCAATGGTAGCGCAGCCATAGCCCGTTCTCGAAAGTGTGAGAATTGAGTGATGGAATTGGTGTCCGTCGAAAGTTCGCGTTGTCGATCAAGCACGCAGCCAGCACGAAGAGAACTACCGCGATGAAAGTAATTGCAAATTTGCGTTTCGAATTTGCCACTGTTCACCTCTAATTCGAGTCTAACAGCGTGGCGAATTTGGCGCTCGGGATGATTCTCCGAAAGCCGTGCAAATGAGAAAGGCAGACCCTGAAGTCTGCCTTCTGTTGATTCGATTGTTCGTCAGTTTATTTGTAGCTTGGCACCGCTAGTGGTGTACGCTCTTTGAACTGCCATTGATGCCAGTATGGATAGATTGGAGTGACTTCACTTGCGCGGTCCAACTTCTCTACTTGTTCTGCTGTCAGGTTGAAGCTGACTGCCTTCAAGTTGTCGCGCAGTTGTGCTTCGTTTCTGGCGCCAATGATTATGCTCGAAACCGTAGGGCGCTGAGCGAGCCAGTTCAGGGCAATTTGCGGAACCGTGAATCCTGTTTCTTTAGCAATCTCATCGAGTGCATCCAC
This sequence comes from Drouetiella sp., assembly GCA_036702965.1. Taxonomy (GTDB): domain Bacteria; phylum Cyanobacteriota; class Vampirovibrionia; order Obscuribacterales; family Obscuribacteraceae; genus PALSA-1081. Next base: position 1,302,320 of record DATNPZ010000013.1, on the reverse strand, counting down.
TACGTTATAGAGATGTTCGTTGTCCACCGGCGGTCCGTAATCTTTGGTTGCGTGCAATCTGCTTTCTTTTGGCAGCTCGGCTCCGCGTCTGATTTTGCCGGTCAAACGACCCCAACCAAGCGGGCTCCAAACTGTCGTGCCGACTTGCTCTTCCAGCCCGAGCGGCATCAATTCCCACTCGAATTCCCGCCCGATCAGCGAATAGTATGCCTGGTGCGAAACATATTTTGCCCAGCCGTATTTCTCTGATGTGGAAAGGCTCTTCATCAAATGCCAACCTGAGAAATTCGAGCATCCGATATAGCGCACTTTGCCGCTCTTCACCAACGTATCGAGCGTTGAAAGTGTCTCTTCGACTGGTGTTGACGCATCCATTCCGTGCATGTGATAGACATCGATGTAATCGGTTCCGAGGCGCTTCAAGCTGTCTTCGCACGATTTGATCAAGTGATGACGCGACGAACCCAAGTCGTTTGGTCCGTCTCCCATTTTGAAAGTCGCCTTCGTCGAAATGAGAACTTTATCGCGTCTACCTTTCAATGTCTTGCCGAGGATTTCCTCTGATAAGCCATTCGAGTAGATATCGGCTGTGTCGAAAAAGTTGATTCCTGCGTCCAGGCAGATGTCTACGATTTTGGTTGCTTCCTTGATATCGTCGGTTGCGCCCCAAGCTTTGAAAAGCTCATTGCCACCACCGAAGGTGCCACAGCCGAAAGATAGCAGCGGCACTTTCAAACCAGAGTTTCCTAATCTTCTGAATTCCATTGCGGGTTACCTCTAATTGTCTGGGAATTTGTATTAGCTTGAGCCCGTCTTGTAATCAGGTTGTTGTGAAAACTAACCGTAATTACTAGCGAGCTCTGAAGATTTCGAGTAATAAATTTTCGAATGCGACTTTGTCCATTCCGGTCGCGACTTGTACTTTCTTTCCGCCAAACATTGTCGTTGAAGTTCTGCCCATGCTCTTTCCAGCGGTGGCAATTTCTATGCGCATGTCCTTGAAGGTAAACAACTCAGGACGGATAGCTGCAGCCGCTGTGATCGTGTCCCAGAAGTAGTAAGTGAATCCCTTAACTAGTGACCATAGCTTTGTCGCTAACAAAGACGCCTTATAAGTTGCGCTTTGATCTTCCAGTCTTTGGAGAAATTCTCTCGTAACTGGAACCTGGTTTGTGACATCCAGTGGAATCATCTTGATTGGAACGCCGCTGTCCACGACGACTTTGAATGCTCCAGGGTCCGCGTAAACGTTCCACTCTGCGCTGCCGTCGTGTTCACGCTCTTCGACGTTGCCTGGCACGGTAACAGCACCGCCCATGATGACAATCTCAGCTACTTTCTTGCGCAGCGACGAATCTTTCATCAGCGGTGCAAGCACGGTTAGTGGTCCCGTCGCCACAATGGTCAGCGGTTCTTTCGAGTGAGCGAGACAGTCTGCGAAGGCTTCTTCTGAGCGTCTTCCTTTGCCTTGCTGATAGAGTTTTTTCAAATAGATGTCATTGAATAATGGCAACTCGTTGATGATATAACTTTCGCGTCGCCAGTTGTCCGGAAATGGATTCGGCACAGCATCATCGTTCCAGGCGATTTCTGGACCATCGATATCCAAGAATGTCGCCATTTTCAGAATGGCTTCGAATGCCTGGTCTGCATAGCAGTCACCATTGGTGATGCCAACAGCTTGCAAGTCTACGTCGTTGGAAAGCCACAAAAGTATGCAGCTAAGAATGTCGTCGACGTGTCCGTCGTGATCGTGTATTACCGGCTTCGGCATGGGTTCTCGCGAAAGGCTCCTTGACATTGCAAGTTGAGCCCAGCTAGTTTACGCCTAGCTGAAGCGAGTTTCATTAGTTTGAGCGGAAAAGTGAAGCGTGTTACAGAAACGCTTACAAAATTCCCAATTCCATCTTGGCGTCTTCGCTAGCCATCAACCGCGGGTCCCAGCGTGGGCTCCATACCAGCTCGACTTTGACTTCTTGCGCCCACGGCAATTTCTTGACCGCGCTGTGCGCCTGAGCCTGGATTACCGCACCAACTGGACACGCAGGGCTTGTCAGAGTCATCTTGACGTTGACGTTGTTGTCTTTGACTTCGATGCCGTAAACCAGTCCGAGGTCAATAATGCTGACGCCCAACTCTGGGTCCACAACGTTGCGCAAATTTTCCCGAACTACATCTTCCTGGAGAGTGGACATTTCTTTTGCCTCTTATTTCTGCGGCTCTTTTTGAGCTGTCGTAATGCCTTCTAAAAGTGTGTTCCACGGAAGAAGCGCACATTTGATTCGCACAGGATACTTGCGCACGCCTTGCAATGCTTCGAGTTCTTCCATTTCTTCCGGCAAACTTACATCGCCGGATTTAGACATCATCATAGTTTTGAACGCTTCAACAGTTTTCTTCACGTCTTCAATTGATTGACCGACGATTGCTTCGGCCATCATCGAACCTGATGCGGTGTTGATGGAGCAGCCCTTCGATATGAGTTTCACATCCTTGACTGTGTCTCCATCGAGCTGAAGGTACAGCGTCAATTCGTCGCCGCAGAGTGGATTTACGCCCTCGACTTTCGCCGTTGCGTTTTCGATTTCTCCGCGATTACGTGGATTGTGGTAGTGATCGAGAATAGTTTCTCGGTATAGATCATCTGAAAGCGACATGTCCCAAAACCTTATCTGCTTCTTTTAGTGCGTCCAATAAAATATCGATTTCTTCTTTTGTGTTGTAAATATAGAAGCTTGCTCTCGCGGTGCCCATAACATTCAAATCCCGCATCAGTGGCTGGCAGCAATGATGCCCGGCTCGAATTGCAATGCCCTGGTCGCTGAGAATTTGTCCAACGTCGTGTGGATGAACGTCGCGGAAATTGAATGAAAGAACGCCACCGCGTTTAGTGGCATCTTTCGGTCCATATACTTCAACGCCACCAAGATTTTGAAATGCTTTCAACGCATATTCAGCCATCTCGATTTCATGCGCGCGTACTGCATCCATGCCGAGATTGTTCAAGTAATCCAGGGCCGCTGCGCTAGCGATCACGTCTGCAATATTTGGTGTGCCAGCTTCGAACTTCCACGGTAGTTCGTTCCATGATGTCTTCTCTCGCGAAACGGAACCTATCATGTCACCGCCGGTCATAAATGGTGGCATTGCTTCGAGGATAGATTCTCTGCCCCAAAGCACCCCAACACCGGTCGGTCCAAGCAGTTTGTGCATTGAGAAAACAAGGAAATCGCAATCGATTTCGCGCACTGAAGTTGGCAGGTGTGGCACTCCTTGCGCGCCATCAACGAGAATCAATGCGCCAACCTTGTGAGCCATCTTCGCCAGCTCAGCGACTGGATTAATTGTGCCAAGCACGTTGGACATTTGAGATACTGCAACTATGCGGGTTTTGCTGTTGAGCAATTTTTCCGCTTCGACGAGATCGATCTGTCCGTCTTCAGTTAAAGGAAGAAATACAAGTTTCGCTTCGCGCTCTTTGGCAAGTTGTTGCCACGGCACGAAGTTCGCGTGGTGTTCCATCGGGGTGATTGCGATTTCATCGCCAGGGAGCACGTTCTGGCGTCCCCATGTCATGGCAACGAGGTTGATAGCTTCAGTTGCATTCTTCGTGAAAATGACTTCGCGGCTTTCCTTCGCATCTATGAACTGGCGAATTTTTTCTCTGGTCTCTTCGAACGCGGCAGTCGATTCTTCGCTCAGCGTGTGGATGCCGCGGTGAATATTGGCGTTGTAATTCTCGTAGTAGTTTGTGATTGCTTTGATGACGCTGACAGGCTTTTGCGATGTCGCTGCGCTGTCGAGATAAACAAGTTTGTGACCGTTGACGACTCGGTCGAGCACGGGAAAATCTTTTCTGATTACTTTACTGTCGAACATGATTCTGTGACCTTCATTAATTGCGTTCGTTGGAAACGTTGACCCACACTTCATCTCCGCGCTCTTCGCAGGGATAAGCGGCAATTGGGATGACGGCGGGCATACAAACTACTGCACCAGTTTCGACGTCGAATCGGGCACCGTGTCGTGGACATTCAATAGTGTTGTCTACGAGTTCGCCTTCACCGAGCGGTCCGCCGTCGTGCGTACATAAGTCATCGACGGCATAGAACTTCCCTTCAACGTTGCAGACTGCAATGCGCTTACCACCTACCTTATAGACCTTCACTTGTCCTTCAGGTATGTCGCCCTTGCTTGCTACTTTGTTGAATTCGGGAGCCATGCCACCAAATTCCTCCTACGCGCGATGGATCTTCTCAGCTAGAACTTCGTAGACCCACTCTTTGGCATTGCCGATGGTGCATGCTTCAAGAATCTGACGGAAGAATCCGGTAACTACCAATTCTTCTGCTTCTGCTTGCTTCAAGCCACGGCTCATGAGATAGAAAATTTGTTCGCGGTCGACTGGACCAACTGTTGCTCCGTGCGAGCACTTCACGTCGTCGGCGAGAATTTCCAGCTTAGGAATAGAATCCGCGCGGGCTTCTGTTCCGAGCAGCAAGTTTTTGTTGCTCTGGAAAGCTGCTGTCTTCTGCGCGATCTTATCGACTTCGATGATTCCCTGATAAATAGACTGTGCTGTGCCCTTCAGTGCGACACGGAAGTTGATGTTCGAAGATGTATCTGGCGCAACGTGCTTCTGGATTGTGTTGAAGCTGAAGTGTTCTTCGCTGTCACCAAGTACGATACCAAGCAGATCGCTTGATGCACCTTTCTCATTCAGTACAGTGGCGATATCGCCTTTTAATTGCGATCCGCTGATAGCAACGGTAAGTGACTTGACTGCGCCGTCTTGCTGAACTTCGTTCTGTGTGCGAGTGATAGCAAAAACATTCGAGTCGAATCTTTGAACTTCTAAGTATTCGCACTTCGCGCCAGCTTCAACGTGGATTTCAACCAACGTGTTGCAGAGCGAACGGAATGTTGTCTTCGGCTCGGCACCTTGCTCCGAACTCATTACGTTCACGAGGCTGGCTTTACTGTGTTTGCCGAGAACTGCAATCAATCGAGGGAAGATTGCAACGCCGTTAGGGGATCCATTGGAAGATTGGAAGTGAGTGAGACTGATGAATGGCGAAGTGATTTCGACATTCGCTGGAACGTAGAGGAACATGCCGCTGTTGAACAGGGCTTTGTTCATCAACACGAATTTCCAATCAGCCTTTTGCTCTGTTTCGATCTTTGAAAGATACGGACGAATCAAGTCAGCATGATTTTGCAAAGCTTGTTTGATCGAGCAGAATACAACGCCCTTCTCAGCCAAATCTGGTGGTAGTTGCGGAGCTACGGAAGCTTGACCAACTTCGGCAACGATGCCCGAATTACATTCAAAATACGAAAGCGCATTCTCGAACCAATCTGGCAATTTCGCAGCCACATCATTCTTTGTTGAAAGATCGATCGCATTCAGCGACGACAAGTCCAAACTTTCGACATCGGTTTTGCGCCAATCTTCATCACGATTGGTTGGCATCGGAGTCTGGAGATAAGCCTCCCATGCTGATACCCGCAGCTCTTTCAACCACGATGGTTCGCCATTCTGAGAAGCCAAGTTATCCACTCTCTCCCGAGCGATTGTATTTACCGATTTCGACTCTGACATTTGTCTTTCCTTGATTCCGCATTTATTCGGACACTAAATACACTGCGCCAAATCTTTAGATCTGGCAGCAGTGTATGAATGATTTCACGATGTTTACCCCACCGAACCTGACATTTCAAGCTGGATCAATCGGTTCAGTTCAACAGCGTATTCCAGCGGCAGTTCTTTTGTGAACGGCTCGAAGAATCCGTTGATGATCATCGCGGTTGCTTCGTCTTGTGTCAGACCACGGCTCATTAAGTAGAAGAGTTGTTCTTCACCGACTTTCGAAACTGTCGCTTCGTGTTCGATGGTGACATCCTTCTCGTCGATTTCCATTGTTGGATAAGTATCCGAACGTGACAGTTCATCGAGCAAGAGCGCGTCGCACTTGATGTTCGACTTGGCGCCTTTCGCTTTCGGATGCACCTTCACCAAACCACGATAAGAGGTTCTGCCACCATTTTTCGAAATAGATTTCGATACGACCATTGATGTCGTATTCGGTGCGGCGTGAACCATCTTGGCGCCGGCGTCCTGGTGTTGATCTTCACCGGCGAATGCGATGGAGAGTACTTCACCGTGAGCGCGTTCACCGACGAGGTGAATGGCTGGATACTTCATTGTCAGCTTGGAACCGATGTTACCGTCGACCCATTCGACCTTCGCATCAGTGTGTGCAACAGCTCGCTTGGTGACGAGGTTGTACACGTTTTTCGACCAGTTCTGAATGGTCGTGTAGCGAATGTGCGCACCTGGTTTCGCAATCAATTCAACAACTGCGGAGTGCAACGAATCTGTCGAATAAGTTGGCGCTGTGCAACCTTCGATGTAGTGAACGTAGCTGCCTGGTTCAGCGATGATCAATGTTCTTTCGAACTGACCCATGTTTTCAGCGTTGATTCTGAAATACGCTTGCAATGGAATTTCGACTTTCACGCCTTCCGGCACCCAGACGAAACTTCCACCGGACCAAACCGCTGAATTCAATGCAGAGAATTTGTTGTCGGCAGATGGAATCACAGTACCGAAGTGCTTGCGCACGATGTCTTCGTGCTCACGCAATCCTGAGTCCATATCCAAAAACACGACGCCTTGCTTTTCCAGGTCTTCGCGAATCGAGTGATACACAACTTCCGACTCATACTGCGCGGTTACGCCTGCGAGGAACTTGCGCTCTGCTTCAGGAATTCCGAGACGGTCGAAAGTTTGTTTGATGCCTTCCGGCACATCATCCCAACTCTTTTCAGTTTTTTCGGATGGACGAATGTAATAGAAGATGTTCTCGAAATCGATCGCATCCAACATGCCGCAGTTGCCCCATTTAGGCATCGGCTTCTTGAAGAAAATGTCCAGCGCACGAAGGCGATACTTGAGCATCCACTCAGGCTCTTTCTTCATCTCGGAGATCTTCATCACGATCTCTTTCGTCAAACCTCTACCGGACTTGAAGATGTAGTCTTCTTTGTCCTGGAAACCGTACTGCGAATAGTCGTTTCCGATGTTGTTTAGAAGTTGATCTTGAGTTAGTTCAGCAGCCATTTATAAGCCTCCATCACCGTATGTGCGATTAAACACCTGACGGTGCAAGTTCTTGTGATACCCAGTCGTATCCACGTGCTTCCAATTCTTTCGCGAGCTCTGCGCCGCCAGATTTGACGATGCGTCCGCTCTGGAAAACATGGACGAATTGTGGCTCGACGTAGTCCAACATGCGTTGGTAGTGCGTGATCAAAAGAATCGCCGTATCTTGATTGGACAGATTGTTTACGCCTTCAGAAACTGTCTTGAGCGCATCGATGTCGAGACCTGAGTCTGTTTCGTCGAGCACAGCCAGAGCTGGTTTCAACAAGGAGAGTTGAAGAATTTCCAAACGCTTCTTCTCACCGCCTGAGAATCCATCATTGATGTATCGGCTCAAGAACTCATCGACGACGCCGAGTTTCTTCATTTGCGCTTTCAATTCTTGTCTGAATTCTTTGACCGGAATTTCTTTTCCGCGCACTGCGTTGGTTGAAGCGCGAAGGAAGTTCGAGACGGAAACTCCAGGAATCGCCACAGGATATTGGAAAGCGAGAGCTAGACCAGCTCTTGCGCGTTCGTCAGGAGTCATCTCGGTGATGTCCTGTCCTTTGAAGAGGATTTTTCCTTCGGTGACGACGTAACGTGGGTGACCCATCAATGTATATGACAGAGTGGATTTGCCGGAGCCGTTGCGTCCCATGATGGCGTGTACTTCGCCAGGGAAGATGTCCAGGTTCACGCCTTTGAGGATTTCTTTCTCCTCGACTTTGACGTGTAGGTTCTGGACGGAGAGTAGCGGTTGTTTAGCAGTCATGAAAGTTGCCCTTGGTTTTTAGACAATGGTCAGCGGCGATCCTAGCTTTTTCGCGGGTCTTCTCTTCGAAGGACAACCTTAAACATATCAAAGCTAAGGATGGTAGGCTTTTATAGATAAAATAGTATCAAAAATCTCAGAAGTATCACCAGTTCTTAAGGATCACGTAGTTAACTGATACAAAAGCCAATAGCTCTGGGTTTTAGCAGAGTAGAATTGGAATATGGGCACTGGCGCCGAGCAATTCAACCGATATCGGTTCGAGCCGAAAGCGCCAAAGGGCACAGATAACTGAGGCGATATCGCTTCAACGCCGAGCCCGGCATTATGGAATCAGTTTCGAAAACTCAACCGATATCGGTTGAGGCGGCACCCGGAAATACCGACTGATTAGGGATTATGAGAACTCAGCAATTAGGCGAGAATCCAGAACGCACGCAGGAAGCCGTTTTGATGTACATCAAACGAGCTGGCGAGCTGACTGTTGGCGACCTTTGTAAGGAGCTGGGGATTACTTCGATGGCGATCCGGCGCCATATCGCTGGACTTCAGAAGGACGGATTGATTGAATCGCGCATCGTGCGTCAGTCTCGCGGACGTCCGACCTATCACTATAAGTTGACCGAGAAGGCCGAACGCCTATTTCCGACCGGTTTCCAGACCCTGGCTGTGGATTTGCTTGACGTAGTTTATGAGCAATCTGGGCAGCAAGGCGTTATGGATTTGCTCAGTCGTCGCAACGAAAAGATGGCGGAGCGCTTTCAGGTTCGCGTTGCCGATAAAGATATAAAGGGACGCGTCGCCGAAGTCGCGAAGATATTCTCCGAAAATGGCTACATGACTGATTGGGAAGAGCTTCCCGACGGCAATTTCATCATCTTCCAACGTCACTGCGCAGTGCACGACCTGGCTTTGCAGTACCGCCAATTGTGCATTCTCGAGCCGCAATTGATGGAAAATCTTTTAGGTACGAAGGTAACGCGCCAGCAATATATCCTTAAAAATGATCCAGTCTGCGGTTACCTGGTCGAAACCAGGGCGAGCAAGTCAGAGTAACTCGTCGCATTTTGCCTCTCTTGTTTTGATTTATAAAAGATGACCGATGAGTGGGGGAAATTCCCGCCAACGGCTGAAAATACGAATTGGCCGATTCTGTCCTAAAACCTAGAATTCTGCATATAAACCTTCATGGCGTTGGTAAAAGAAAGTAGGCAGTGTAAATGTTAGTTTTAGAGCACAGCATGGTTGCAATTGACCCACAATTGAGCATTATGGATCTGCTGAAAATGGCGGCGGATAATCATCATAAGCGCATTGAGCTTGCAGACGAAGAGAAGCGCGAGTTAATTGCACTTTTAAAAAAGCGAGCTATGGATGAACTTGAGTACGGTCAGGAACTCGAACAGGAAAATGTTCGGTTAATCCGTCGAGTTACCGGTGCGGTCGGCGTTTACTTCACTTAGAAAACGCAGTCGGTGCGTTGTCGGGGTTAGTGCGCAGTCGGTGCTCCGTCGGTGCTAGTGCGCAGTAGTGTGCAGCGATATACAGGATGGTGCCAATCCAGGCACCATCCTTAGTGGCGTTAAGTAAATGACTTACCGCAAATTGCACGTGACCGGTTCCAGCAAAACTGGAGCAGGCTCACCGCCGTAACCGACGCTGTCGATAAAGAGTCGCGTTGCGGTGGGCACGGCGCCCTTTTTTGCGTGGAAGAAAAACGATAGCTTGCCGATGCGGTCGTCGCTTTTGAGCTTTGTCGAGTGTTCAAGTAAGTCGTCGCCACTAAATGACAAAGCTCTCTCCGAGCCATCTTGCTTGAGCGGGCGCGTTGGTAACTCGAGTGTCCCGGCCTCTTCGCTAGCAACTAGCTTGAAATTTTGAACTAAATTGGGTTTCCCGGCACGCTGCACGCTGACATGGATAACTGCGTCGTAAGAAGTGAGATCTACTGGGCCTTCGTAATAGACTTGAGTAATTCTTAGCGCGCTAATTGCAATGCCTTCGGTGTTTTCTAAAACGAATCCCGCGATGGATGTTGGTCCACCGAAAGATGTGAGTTGTGCGCGACCTTTCTTCGGCGTTCCAATAAATTGAGCCTGAGCGCCGTCGCATGCGCCTAGCGCTTGATAAACCCTGGCATCAGCTTGTTGTGATGCCAGGCTGAGCAACGGAAGTGCCACCATTAACGATACCGCTGCAATTTGCGGCGATGAGAGAATTCTTGTGGCTTTTGCTTGTATCGATTTCATATCGGGCACCTCCATGATATTTCCGCGACAAAAACGTTCGGGAGTCCAAGTCGGCTCGAAACGCAGTTGCGTGAACGCGGCAGTTTGTTCGTCTGGCAACTATACCAGATGAGTTTGATTGACACCGTAATCCGCTTCAGTTCTGCACGGATGGTAGTCAATGGTCGATAGTTTTTTTCTCCATAACTAATATGCCCAGCAACTCGACGGTAGTAATGCAACATCCGCAGCTCAAGCGTGTTGTTCAGTCCGAAAGGCGCATGGCTGGCTGAACAACGATTGTGTATCACCTTGTGAATACAGGATTTGCTTATATTCGCACCATTTGTGGTGCTCGAACGCTCAGATATCGCTGTTGATACCGTAGGCGGTGCTTTGGCTTGATGCCTGATTGCATCCAGCGTGAAGCGATGCGATAATGCGGACGACTGAGGGGGAGTTCTTGTGGGGCGAACAAGTAGCTGTAGAATCTCCGTATCCTCGGTGACGATCACTTTGGCTGCCGCACTGGCTCAACAACTTGCGATTTCTCAATCGTCGTTTGCACAACGAGCGCGACCGCAAGCTGTGATTTCAAATTCACCGCCCGCACAACAAGCGCAGTCACAGACTGAGATTTCGAATGCGTCGTTTGCTCAAACAGCCCGGTCACAAACTGCAATTGCACAGTCGTCGCCTTCGCAACCAGCCAAATCACAACCAGCGGTTTCCCCGTCCGCAGTTTCACAGCCTGTGATCAATGCAATTCCGTTCACTTATTTTGAGCACCTGATTATTATTCCGGTCAAAGTTGGTGACAAGAGCACGAACTTCATTCTGGATACCGGTGCCGGTGTGAATGTTATTTCGCAGACACTCGCAGAGAAGCAGGGGTTTAAGCCGCTGGGCAAAGTCGCAGGCAAGAGGATGTCTGGACAGAAGTTGATCATGGCGCAAAGAAGTGTTCCTTCCTTTGATGTGGGCACGTGTCATCGCAGTAATCTGCCGATGGCGCTCTGGAGGCTGGAAAATGTTTTTCCTGGTTCGTCAAAGTTGGCTAACGTTGATGGCTTGCTGTCGCTGGAGTTTTTCAAAAAAATTCCGTTCACGATTGATTACGGACGCCAGACAATTTTCTTCGAGGACTCTGATAGCTTGGCTATGCGTGCTGCGTATGGCGTTTCCATTCCAATCGATATTGTGAAGGAGCGAGGACAAACGAGTGTATTCATGCCACTCTCGTTCTCGAGTGGCAGCTTCGCCAAAGTGGAAGTTGATACCGGCAGCGGTGCAATAATTTTGGACTTGAAATATTTAAACGAGTTCGGAGTAAAGACTCAAAGCCCAGACGTTCAGACGCAACAAGGAACTGACGAAACAGGTCATGCCTATGTTCGTTATTTTACAAAGCTTACCGGCGATGCCTTTCTCGCTCAAAATCGAACCTTCACGCAGACAAAACCGAAAGTGCAATTTCAAAAAATCATTTACGACGGGTTAGTTGGAGACGGCTTCCTGAGCAATTACATTGTTACTTTCGATCTTCCCAACAAGCGAATGATTTTCGGCTTGCCACCACCAAAGTTGCAATAATTTCTTTTATATACATGGAACTCCCTTTTGGGTTGCTCGATAAATTTCCGTCTGCTATAACTGAGGAACTTAGGGGAGTAGCCCTGCCACAGAGATGAGATGTGGTCTTGCGAATGACGACATAATGATGCGCTAACGCATCCGCATCGCAGGCAGAGTTTTAAAATTCTGAGAGCCAGACCTTCGTAGAGCTGAGCGTTCGCTTGGTTTTATGAAGTTCTGGCTCTTTTCTTTTTGGAGCGAAATCATGGAAGCATTTTGGCGGTCGTTGTTTTTTGTATTCCTTTCCGAGATGGGTGATAAGACCCAGATCGTGTCTTTTGCCTTCGGCAGTAACTACAGTTTGCCGGTCGTGCTACTCGGAATATTCATCGCCGTCGCCTCGTTGATGGGTTTATGTGTCGCGGTCGGCACGATTGCCAGCAATTATCTGCCGACATTCTGGATCAATATATTGTCCGGAATTTTATTTTGCGTCTTCGGTGTTATGGCACTTAAGAAAGACGAGGGCGACGGTGAAGAAGGCGGTGAAAAGAAGCGTGGCGAAAAACTCGGACCTCTCGCTGCCGTGATGATCACATTTTTCCTGGCGGAACTCGGCGACAAGACCGTACTTGCGAGCATAGCAATGGCAGGGCAGTATCATGCCTATTTCCCTGTTTGGGCTGGCAGCACCTTGGGGATGTATCTCGCGGACTTAATAGCAGTGATCTGCGGACGCGTGATCGGCAAAAACTTGCCTGAGAAAGCTGTGCGTTATGGCTCATCCGCGATTTTCATAGGCGCCGGGATTTGGACTATCGCCGAAACGCTGCTCCACGGTAAATAGACAGAAATTCGGCGTAAGCGATATCGGTTGATTTTCGACCGAAGCGATTGGTGGTTTGATTTTTGACTGAAGCGATATCGGTTGATTCTCGACTGAAGCGATATCGGTTGATTCTCGACTACAGCGATAAATGGTTGATTTTTGACTGAAGCGATATCGGTTGATTTTTGACTGAAGCGATATCGGTTGATTTTCGGTCTGAAGCTATAGATGGTTGATTCAACTGAAGCGATATCGGTTGATTTTCAACTGAAGCGATATCGGTTGATTTTCGACTGAAGCGATACATGGTGATTTTCAACTAAATCGATATCGGTTGATTTTCGGTTGAATTCATGGTTCCGGAAGACGATTTAATAAATCTCTCGAATTGGATTTTAGGATTGAGTACAAAAAGCCCCGAAATCCCCAAACTTCGTCGCGGGATTTATTACCAATTTACGGAAATCTCCACTTCCGAATCGAATTAATAATTCGTAGGAACCCCCACCAGCTTGAAAAAATCCCGCCAGTAGAGTTCCTCTTGATTTGGTAATGTCTCGGTAATGTCGGTTTCTTATACTGCGTTCACAAAGTGGAAGTTGGACATCGGATTTCACCCCACAATCCCCCCAACGGACAAGCCCCCCACTGATTACTAACCGCCACCGCGAATGGTGGCTACCGCAAGTCCCGCGGTAAACACACCCAAGAAGAGGAAATGCAATGTCTACAAGAGCAGCTGACAAACCAACCGCTGAAGACAGAAAAGGTGCTGACCGCGTCGAATCAGCTATTAATAAGGACAAGACCAGCCCTAGCCCATTCCTGAAGGAGCTCGATTCAATCACGGGTCCAGGACAGGCCAAAGCAATTTCACAATTGGACAAAGACGGTTATGGCAACCGCGCCACAGCGATGGAAGCACAAAAAATCTTGGGTGACCTCCACGGTTTCAAGAACGCTTTTGGTGGCGGCGAAATCTCGAGAGAAGATGTAAAAAATGCAGCTAACGACCAGACTAAGTCGCCTGCAGAGCGCGCTCTGGCTAAGAGATTGGATGAAAAATGGGGAGATATCTCCGGCAACGGTAAGTCGATCAACCAGAAGGACATCGATACCTACCGCGACAAAGAACAGAATCATGCCGACATGGCAAATGCTCATGCCAAAGACAAAGATGGCAAGACATTGCTCGACAGAGTTGGCGACGGTAAGGGCGGCGTTTCTGGCGAGAAGCTAGAACAAGAAATGAAGCGCACTGACCTGACCGACAAAGACAAAGCTAGCCTCGATAGACTCAACTCCGCTCGCGACAATGGCTACATCTACGGCAAGTCCGGTGACCTGAGCAAAGACCAAGTTGCGAAACTCGACCAACAAGCTGGTCTTTCACCTGAAGAAATCAAAGGCAAAGCAAAAACCGGCGACCCAACCAGCGCTGAAGGACAAGCATCAGCAGCCGCTCTCAAAGACTTGACCGTTAAGCCAGGTGGTGGAGAGAGCTTGCTTGATAAAGTTGGCGACGGCAAAGGTGGCGTTGACCAAGCGAAAGTCGCTGACTTCATGGCTCACCCAGAACGTCACAACTTGACTCCAGAAAACCAGAAGACCCTCAAGTATCTCAACGACCAGATCGACCAGAAATCTCTCGGCAACACCGACATCAACAGCGGAATGCCTGGACCACGTGAGAACATCAGCAAGGAAGACCTCGCCAAAGCTGGAAAAGATGCTGGCGTTGACCTGAAACCGAAAAATGTAGCTGAATCTCCAGAGCAGAAGACTCGTGAACAACAATTCGGTCACTTGTTCGATAAAGGCAAAGACGGCAAGAGCCTCTACGACAATCTCAAAGATGACAAAGGTGGAATTTCTGGAGACAATCTCGATAAAGCGCTCACTAATCCAAATCTCTCAGACAAGGACCGCGCTTCCCTCAGCTACCTGAAGTCACTGCAAGAAGACGGACGAGTTTACGGCAAGAAAGACTTCACCAAGGAAGATCTCGCTGAGAAGGCTAAAGAGCACAACCTCAACGCAGACAGAACTCACAAAGGTGGTTTGGATACACCTCCACCGAGAACAGATGCACCAGCTACAGTTCCAGCAGCCGGAACAGAAGTCAAACCGGAAACCAAGGCAGCACTGACACCTCCAAAGCACGGTGGCTACTACCACGTCGCAGAACAGATGCTCAGCGCAGCTCACAAAGGTGAACAGAACTACGAACCAAGCCAGAAGGAACTGAAAGAACTCGTCAAACAGTTGCAGCACGCTAACCACAACAAGAAATCGTTGAGTCAGAAAGAGCCGCTGGAAATTGACGAAGACATCAGAAAAAATCCAGCACTCGCTAAGTTGTTCGCGTAACCCAAACTAAGGCACCAAGGAGCCGATTCGATTTTAGCTAGAGGACCGAGAAATGAGTTCAGACCCACAACCAACTCTCAATCGCTTCGAAAAAGCTAATTCTGTCGCATCGGCTCCTTCCTCCCCTTCCTCCCCTTCCCCCGATTCTTCTGAAGCAGGTTTGCCCCCTATGCAATTACAAACTCTCGATCGCTCATTAGACGATATTTTGAACATGTCGACCGCCGCACTTCCGCCTCTGGCACTCGCTGATGGCAATGACGAATTCGACGGCGATGCCACAAATGATTGGTTCTATCCAGGTCGCAGCCTACGCGGCGGAATGCTTCCTGATGTAGACTTGGTTGCAATTCAAGTTATGGAAATCTCTCAACTCTAATTCGTATACGTAGGGAGACTGTACGAATCTGAGCCCACCCAGGAGGTAGTCTTATCGAGCAAAACCGTCCAAACCACGCCATTATTTACTAAGTTACATTAATGCATATGCCGCTCAACGAATCCTCTGCGTTGAGCGGCATATTCGCTTTTTGCGCTTTCAGCGAAAGTTCTGTCTACGACTAAACCGATATCGCTTCAGTTTGGAGTGAGTAAAGTCCTGGAAATTGCCATATAGAAGCTGCGACTAAACCGATATCGCTTCGTTTTGGAGTGAGTAAAGTCACGGAAATTGCCACTTAGGTGCTGGGACTAAACCGATATCGCTTCGTTTTGGAGTGAGTAAAGTCACGGAAATTGCCACTTAGATGCTGGGACTAAACCGATATCGCTTCAGTGAGTAAAGTCTTTGAAATTGCCATACAGACGCTGGGACTCAACCGATATCGCTTCAGTTTGGAGTGCGTAAAGTCCCGGAAATTGCCATTTAGAAGCTGGGACTAAACCGATATCGCTTCAGTTCTGAGTCCGTAAAGCCCCGTAAATTGCCATCAATCTGACTTCTTGATTTCTGTCATGCGAGCGACACAAGTTATTTCGTATTGTGTGTTTGTGAGGCGGAACTGAAACGACGAAACGAAGTCGAACCGCTCACAAAACAGCCTCTTTCCCAAATTATTTACCAGGCACTCATGAATGCCACCGATGATGGTGGCGTTGGTGGGACAGACAAATGCACCCCTTCTCCTAGAGGATTCTAAATCATGGCAAAGACTGAAGTACCAACCGGCGATTCAATTGCAGATCAAATCAAATCTCGTCCATCTGACCAGAGCAATTTTTCTGATATCGCCAGAATGTTGACCAGTGACCATGATCACCGTCCAGGGCTGTTCCAACAGGATCTCGCGAAGGTGAACGATGCCCTACACGCCAAGGGTCTTCTTCCAGGAGTCGATATCGTTGGAATGAACGGTCAGGATTTCGTCGCTAAGAGTCAAAAGGATCAATCAATCGTCAACGTCGATGCGACTGATTTGACTCGCATGAAAGCCGCTGATAACGGCAAAGTATTCAGCCTCAACGGTCGACTTGCAGCCGTGAATGGCGATGGCTCCGGCAACCTTGTTGTGCAGAAAGGTGACAATCCGTGGAAGATTGGCGCTGACATTCTCAAGTCGCAAGGTGTAGATAACCCGACCGATCGTCAGATTGCAAACATGTACAAAGAGCTTCAACAGTTGAATCCATCGAAGACTTTGGATCACTTGAAACCTGGCGACAAAATCAACTATCCAGCATCAGTAGTTGATGGAACCGATACCAAATTCCAGAGTGACCGCGCAAACGCCACCGCTGACCAATCCAAGAAGGATGCTCAAGATAACTACGACGGCGCTATGAACGCAATGGGCAAATTCGGTGAGAATGCGTGGGGAGGATTGCCTGGTGCTGGTGGATTGAACATCACGATGGATGAAGTCAATCAAGGACTCGCTAGAACCGATATTACCGATGCAGATCGCAAATCTCTCAACTTCATCAAAGACAATTTCAACCAGATTGCAGTTGATGGACGATTCTGGCAGAACGACCTCGGCGCTTGGAAAGACAAAATGACCAATCTCGCTGAAGTACAACGGATCTCGGATATCAAAGACTAATCCGATTGCCACTATATATGATGCAGGAAGAGGGTCGGACTTGTCCGAACCCTCTTTCAGTTGTTATGCTGATATGACCTTTCCTTCGTTCGTATTGCATGACTCTGCCGTCGAGATTATTCGCATTCTCTATCCTGTTGTCCCTGAGCTGTCAGGCGTGCTTCGGTATGTCTAAGCAGATGATAGATAAGCGCGATGCGATTTATAATCAGGGCACCATTCTGAGCAACGCTGGTAAAGCAAACGAAGCGATGGCGCTTTACTCCAATGCGATACAGGCGAACCCGGATATCCCAGGACTTCGTACCAGGCGCGCTTATTTGATTACGGGTGATCCGAAATTGAGTCTGGAAGCAGCTAAAGCTGACGCGCTCGCAGACATCGAGTTGGGAAAAAAGCAAAAGGATGATTCGAAATCTCTTTCTGCAATGTATGGTGCACTTGCGTCTTATTATCAGAAAAAACAGCAGTGGGCAGATGTTGTTGTTGCGTCTAACGAAGCAATCAAGTTATATCCCAACAATAGTGGTGCCTACTCGCTGCGCGCTTTCGCGGAGCATGCGATGGGAAATTTGCCCGCGATGAAAGCTGATGTCGCCAAGATGGAACAGTATTCCAACCCGCAAAATTTTTTCGATAGTTACACGAATGCTATTACGTTTTTCAACTGTGAAGTCTTTCCAAAAGCACTTGTGTACGAAAACAAGGCTATAGCACTTGCACCGAACGATTCGCTGAAACGAAGTCTGGAATTCGTTCGACTTAGTACGCTGATGCAGATGAAGTCGCTTGATGCTGCTCTAGCTCAGGTCAATGCGTTACTTGTCGTTGAACCGAAAAATGCAGAATTATTGTCCACGAAAGGGCAAGCTCTGTCTGGAAAAGGGCAGGACGAAGCAGCTTTAGCCTGCTACACTGCATCGCTCAAGCAGGACTCTACCAAAGCGCTTACATACAAATTGCGCGGTGATTTGTATCTGAAAATAATCGAAGAAGATCGCGCGCTTGAAGATTACGATCAAGCGTTAAAGCTGGATCCTACAGACTGGCACTCCTATGCGGCTAGGGCTCGATTGTACGAGCAAGCAAAGAAGTATCGACTGGCGATTGCAGATGCTACTCAATCAATGAAGCTTGGTCCGAAAAATCCGCAACGCCTCGGCTTCCTGCTCGAGCTGCGCGGCTCCTCCAAATTGGAACTGCATATGTATAATGAAGCGCTACCAGATTTGGTGCAAGCAGGAAAAATCTATCCTAATTCTTCGCGCATTAAGTCGCTGGTCGAAATTGCGAAGAAGAAAGGCAGTTAGCGCTTTTCGGAGAGTTTATAACCGACGCCGTGAATATTTTGGATCAATGATGGTTGACCCTCGGTGTCGATTTTGTTGCGTAACTTTTTCACAGTCGATCTGATCGTCTCTGTTGATTTGTCGGAATCCGAAGTCCAGACCCGCTCTAGCAGTTTGTCTGTGCTGAAGACTTGATCTTGATGACGCATCAAAAATTCGAGGAACGTAAATTCCATTCGTGCCAGGTGAATCAATTCACCATCCTTGGTGACTGTGTGTTTCACACAGTCTAAAACTAAATTGCCTGCACGCAATGTATCTTGATTCAAAGTGGCTGGGCGACGCAGCAGAGCACGCACTCGTGCCGATAATTCTTTGAGATGAAAAGGCTTTGTCAAGTAATCATCGCCACCGGCGTCGAATCCAATTTCCTTCTCGCTCACAGTGTCTTTGCCGGTCAGCATCAGGATTGGCGCGCGTCCGCCTCGATTGCGATACTGTTTGCACACTTCAATCCCGCCCATTTTCGGTAGCGCGAGATCGAGAATGATCAAGTCGTATTCGTAAGCTCGCATCATGTCGAGAGCATCTGTGCCTGTCTCGACGTGCTCAACAAGATATTTTTCGAACAGCAACCAATCGCGAACGGTGGTTGCTACTTGCATGTCATCTTCGACTATTAGAATTTTTGCCATGATTGCTGCTTTTGAATTTTGTAGGTTTGATCTTGTCTGTTATAACTTATTCTATCGTTCCTTTGAAACCTTTCCATGTAACTTGCGATTGCCTCATCAGGCGAGCATTTTGAGGGCTGCCCGTGCGTTTTGACTTCAAAATATCGCAAATCGGATTGGTTTTAGTCTGCGTGCCCGTTATTTTTGAGCTTTTGTTCGTAGGGTCACTTATGTACCTCGTCGAACAAGCGGCACATGAGATCAAGCGCCAGGCGGAGGTTAAGGATATTGTCTTCACCGCGAGCAGCATCAGCACTTACGCCACGCAGATGGCAGCGAATGTAGGTGGCTATCATCTCACGCACAGTTCGATATTTCTGACGCGCTTTCTTGATTACGATGCGAAAGCAAAAGATGCATTTGGTGAGTTGAATCTGCTGCTGAAGGACGATCCCGAGCATCTGGCGATGTCGAAAGAAGCGCAGCGATACGAGGAGTTGGGCTCGCAGTTGCTGCATGACCTGGCGGGCAGCATCACACGTGGTGCCGGTGGGCGTGACATGGTGGCGGGCCCGGGGCAGCTTGTCAGGGTGAAGCGAATTATCGATGACTTGACTCGGTCGCTTCGCAACATCATCAACGACTACCGCGCGATGGCGGAGGACAGCCCTGCGAGGCAGGAGCAGCAGCGCAAGTACGTTATCGTCATGCTCGCGTTCGGAATTATTTTCAATATTTTGCTGGCGATTGGTTTGGCTAGATTTTTCGGCAAAACAATTACATCGAAAGTAAAAACGATTATTGAAAATGCGTCTCGTGTACCGAAGGGGTTGCCTTTACATGAGCCGATGCCGAACTCGAAATTAGAAATCGTGCAGCTCGATCATGTGTTTCACTCGATGGTCGATGAGTTGAATGAATCACGAAAGATGCAGCAGTATTTGATTGCAATGGTAAGTCATGATTTGCGCTCTCCGCTGACTTCTCTGCAAGGTGTATTGACGTTGCTCGCCGCCGGCGCTATGGGCGACTTGCCGACACAGGCGCAGACTCGGGTAGAGGCTGCAGAGCAAGACATCGGACGGTTGATCAAGTTGACGAACGATTTGTTGGACACAGAACGGCTGGCTTCCGGGCAATTGGATTTGCGCAAGGCGTCATGCTCGTTGGAAGAACTGATCGAGTCTGCAATCGATTCCACCAGAACATTCGCTGACCAGCACCACATCAAGCTAAAAGCTGAGACTGTGCCGCTCGAGGTAAATGTCGATCCAAATCGTATTTTGCAAGTGTTGTGCAATTTCCTCACGAACGCAATTAAGTATGCACCCGAAGGATCGTTGGTGCGTGTCACTTGCGAAAAGGACGGAAACTATGCCGTTGCCTCTGTAATCGACCAGGGACGCGGCGTTCCGAAAGATAAGCAGAAGATCATTTTTGAGAAATTCCAGCAGGTAGAAGAGTCGGACGCGAGTGTAAAAGGTGGAAAGGGTTTGGGCTTGGCAATATGCAAGTCGATTGTCGAGCAGCATGACGGAACGCTCGGCGTGACGAGCGAAACTGGTAGCGGAAGCAGCTTCTGGTTCCGGCTTCCGCTTTAGGGCACCAAAAATTCACAATGCCTGCGTAGCATCGGATCATCCGAGAGAAATCGGACTCCAGACCGATGCTCAGCTCTCGCAACTTTCCTCAGCAGGTGTAAGTGGCACCTGCCCGAGTTCGTTTACCAATTACCGTTCCTAAATTCGTAGGTGATACACATGGGCGATAATCTCGAACCATTGGCTCGCACAAGAGATACCGAGCCTAGCCAGTCCAGCAGGTTCTGCGAAGAAAGCTATTCGACACCGCAGGCGGTGCGTAGTGACGCTCGCTCAGCCTCTGATGGTACGATGGGCATTCCGAATTTGACCATCGTTGATTCGGATGCGAGCTCTCCGCGCGTGGCTCTAGCTCGAGGTTCTGGTGGACGAATCTCCAATTTGCTTTTGGAAGATGACGTGCCACCACCACCGGAACCGGGCGTGCGGGGAAGATTGAATCCTGGTGTTGATGTGCCACCACCACCGGAGCCAGGATTATCTGGTAGATCAAATCGTGATGGCGATGTTCCGCCGCCGCCTGAACCGGGCAATCCAACTGAGGTGCGACGTTCCGGTGACGTGCCGCCGCCGCCTGAACCGGGTAATCCTAGCGAGGTAAGGCGCTCCGGCGACGTACCGCCGCCGCCCAAACCGGGCAATCCGAGCGAGGTAAGGCGCTCCGGTGACGTACCGCCGCCGCCTGAACCGGTTCAACGTGCGGATGTCCCGAGCGGTCCGCCGGATGTGTCGCGTTCTGGTGAGCGCGGTGTGGAAGGGCGTGTTGCTGGTACCAATGTGTTTCTGGATAGGGATGGTTACGTCAACAAGATTGAGTATCCGGCTGAAAGAAAAACGCGCGAGTTTGGTAGAGACTCTAATGGCGAGATAAACAAACTAGTCACGACCACCGATAAAGGTCAGTACACATACACGAAAGAGGGCGGAGATTGGATCTACAACGCGCCTAACGGCAAGAAATATAAAGCACCAGATATGATGCTTGATGACAATGGCGATTTCACCAAAGTCGTCAAGGACGGTGTTGCATTGACTCAGCGCCCAGACGGATCGACATATGAAGAGTCGATAAACGCTGTCGGTGCGCGAGTGCATTTGGATGAGAATGGACGACCTGATTCCGTCAAACGTCCTGATTGCAGCTCGGTTAAAGCCTCCTACAACGAGAATGGCAACTTGAGCCAGATCGTCGAGCATCAGGACGGAAAATCCATCACCTGGAACTCGGATAAGAAGGGCAATTGGATCAGTAATGAAATGCCACCGCAAGCGGTGCGCGATTTGAAGCTCGAAACTAACGGCAATCTTACCTACACCAGCGGCGAAACGAAGTACACGGTTCGTTCCAATGGGGCTGAACTAGCGGAGCGTAAGGGGTCCGAGCAATGCAAATTCGATGAGCAAGGACGAATGACTTCGCTCAAAACTGCTGCCGGCAACGGTATTCTGACATTTTCGTATAGTGGGTCGAACGAACAGCCATCATCAGTACAGATCAAAGATCAGTCGCGCCATACGAGCAAGACCTACGTTCACGAGCCTGCAAAGGGCGGTTGGACTCAGTACGACGAGAACAACAAGAGCATCGGCGTATGGAAAGGCGACATCCGGGTTCAGGATGACGGCACCTATTCGATTAAGGCTAAGGGCGACGGATGGTCCGATTATCATCCCAACGGCAAGACAGAGAAGGAGTCGAATCCATCGCCGGATTTGCCAAGCTATCCAGAACTGCCACCAGAACGCGCCTCTACTCGACGTCCTGAATCACCTGCGACAAATAATCCTGATGAGCAGCAACCATCTGACGGTTCCAACCGAAAACCTTCTCCATCGACTGATGATACTGTCGTTAAAACAGACCACTCTGTTCATCTCACGGGATACATGCTGCCATCTCCTAATCAGCTTGGTGCAGGCTCTTGCCTCTATATGTCCGCAACTGGGATTGGCGAGTTTCTTTTGAATAAATCAAAAGGCATCGCTCACCCGCAGGTCGGCGGCGAAACTGATCTGTCGGAACAGTGGACGATCAACCTGGCTAAGACCCGCTCGCTGACCAATGCTTACACCGATGCCCCTGAGTTGCTCACCGCAGGTGGTGCCAAACTGGATCGCGATATGCCGTTCAAAGCTTATGATTCTAGTTCTTGGATGTACGAACGCACGATAGGTGGCACCGGTTCCGTTCAAATTCCAAAACACCAGCGGGACGTGTTGTTCAGCGCAGGAGGCGAATCCACTCAGAATGCCAGCGGCGTGATGCGACCAGAACATCTGGCGAGCATCAAGAATTATTTGCGCGATCATGAGTCGCCAGTGCTGTTCACGTGGAAGGCACCAGGTACAAACTACTGGCATGCAGATATCATTACCGGTTACGACGACAAGACACAGCAATTCACGGTTCGCGACTCATCCTTCGGACAAGACCAAACCAATCTACCGAGTTACAACTATGGAGGCACTTCACGTTATGGTGCCAAACCATACAAAAATGAGTGGCACTTGTCGTATACGCAAGCACTGCAATGGGGCAACCACGCCACAGGTTATCGCTTGAGCGATGGCTGATTCACCAGGTCTGGTCACAAATCAGTTGTATCTAATGGTGCGCTAATGCTTTTTAACAACAATCGAATCTTCCCAAACGATAGAAATATCTTCTAACGTGTGACTATCTGCCTTGAAAGTGCCTCGTACAGCGCATAACTTGTTATTGAAATAATTACGGTCAATCTTAGTTCCACCGGATTTTGAGGCGGGTATCAGTTTCAAATTTTTTTCGTTGTAGTGAAGACCAATGCCATTTGTTTTGATCAAAGAATCGGCCATCTCTCGATTTAGATAAAGAGTGTCATCTTCAAAAACATTGTGCAAAATACCATCGACGAATACCACTTTGTCGTTGAACTTATCGGGATTTGCTAAAAGCGCCACTATTGATACGCGTTTTAGCATGAGGTCGGAATACGCGTCGCCTGAACTTTCAGACGCTTTCGCTCTTGCCGAACTCAATGCGAAGAATAGAAGAACAAGAGCTGACACAATTCTGTTCATTCACAATTCTCTTGAGATGAGTCGGGTTGAGTTAAATGCCCTTCAATTCCCAGTAACTTGCTGGAACTTTAGGCGAAATTGTCGAAAGTTTGACGAAGTTAGCCGCACCACGAGCTGCGATTGGCAGACCGCCTGTGATGATGATGTTGTCTTTCGGTGAAACGATTCCGCGCTTCAACAAAGTTTCTTCAACCATCGAGAGGGTGGATTCGGAGTCACTTACTTCAGTCAGCATCAGAGGAGTTACGCCCCAGACCATGCTCAACTGTCTGTAGACATGAACGTGCTGTGTCAAAGCAATGACTGGATTTGGTGGACGGAATTGGGAAATCAATTTCGCTGTCGAACCGGTCTTTGTGAAAGCCGCTACGCAACGAGCTTTCATGTCTACCGCCATGTTACATGCAGCGTGCGCGATCGCGTGAGCTGATGTTGGCAATTCATGTTGGTGCAGTTTCGAATTATCGATGCTGCCTTCTGCTTGAGTCGCAATTCTGCGCATCATGCGAACAGCTTCGACCGGGAAATCTCCCATCGCACTTTCTTCTGAAAGCATGATGGCATCTGTGCCGTCGAAAATTGCATTCGCTACGTCCGACGCTTCCGCACGAGTAGGTCGTGGGTTGTGGATCATCGACTCGAGCATCTGAGTCGCTGTAATAACTGGCTTGCCTTTCGCGTTCGCGCGCGCCGTGATTCTCTTCTGAATCGGAGGCACTCTCTCTGGTGGCAATTCAACTCCGAGGTCACCACGCGCAATCATCACGGCATCAGTGAGTTCGAGAATTTCTTCAAGGTGATCAATTGCTTCCGGCTTCTCTAGTTTCGCAACGATCGAAACTGGAGGCCAGTGTTCGCCGATGAATTCGCGCAGATACAAAATGTCTTGCGGGTCGCGCACGAATGACAGAGCCACGAAATCGACGTCATACTTCAGTCCAAAAGCCAAATCAGCTTTGTCTTTCTCAGTCAGCGCCGGAATTGAAAGTCTGACACCTGGGATGTTGATGCCCTGGTGATTTTTCAGATATCCACCAGCGACAATTTCGCATTCGACGTCAGTTTCGCTCGTCTTCAAAACTTTGAGTTCGATCAAACCATCGTGCAGCAAAATAGTGTCAGCAGTTTTTACTTCCTGCGAGAGGCTCGGATAGTTTGTGCTGACGATCTCTTCAGTGCCTTCGACATCGCGGTTGGTGAGCGTGAATTTGCCACCAGTTGGAAGGTCTACTTTGCCACCACGCACTTTGCCTGTGCGAAGTTTTGGACCGCAAAGGTCGAGCAGAATACCTACTGATTGATCCAGTCGTTGACTGATTTCTCTTACGTCGACGACGATCGATGCGATTGAATCGTGGTCTGCGTGCGAGCAGTTGATGCGCGCAACGCTCATCCCCGCTTTGATCAATGCTTCCAAAACCACGGGGTTTCGACAAGCGGGTCCGATAGTAGCGATAATTTTTGTTCTGGTCATCCGTTTAAGACTCTAGCTTCCGTTTAGACTCTAGCTTCGCGTTACGGGCGAAGTAATCGATGCAATGGCTTCGTGTTTGAAATCAGCCGGCGAAATTGTTGGGAAGCAATTGTCGATATCTTCAATTTCTGCCAACTTAGCTTCGTCGATCCGATTTTTTGTGAGCATGTCGGTCAGCGTTTTGAAGCGCTCTGCATGTTCGTTGAATCTTTCAATCGCGTACTGTTTAGCTTGACCTGTCGTTACGAGGAACGGCCAATCGCTTGATTCGAGTAACAAGAGTTCTCGAGCAGCTTGCTTCAAGACCCGCTGTGTGAGCGCATCTGATTTATTCGCGTATTGTTCGGCCAAACCGACCATGGTTTTTTCCGAATCATTGATGATCGGCCACATCCATTCAGTTTCGTTGTTCAGCCAAACTTGATAGTGTCCGCCGGAACCCCAGGAGGATTCAGGCAATTCAATCGCGCGTTGTGGCGGAGTCGATTGCAGATACTCGCTCACAGTCTGCGGAGTAACCGCAGTAAACTTGCGCATTTTCTTCAATACTTCTTTGATCCAATGGACACCTTCGAACCACCAGTGTCCGAACAGTTCAGTGTCGAAGCTGACCATTACCAGTCCGTTTTGACCAGTCTTCTTGAGTTGATTGGTCAGCACGTTCTGAACAAAACCGACATAATGGTCCGAATTTTCTTTCATTCGGTTCATTGCGGCTTCTGGGTTGTAGCGCTGCTTGTCGCCCAGGTCAGTTGTCTTGGAAGTCAGCTTCCAGTAGTGCAAACCTGACTTGTCGTCTTTCTTGTGGAATTCGCGATAGTTCGCGTCACCAGGATATCCATGATCTGCAGACCAGACCTGGTAACCAGCTTCTTCATGACGACCGAGAACTGCGATTGGATATTCTTTCAACCAGAAGGCTTCGAATGTATCGAGCCCTGTAGCCGGTCTTGGTGGCACTGGAATATATTCGATCGATCCATACGGTCCGATCACTTTGCGAACTTCGGCAGTCTGACCGCCTTTAATTACAAACGATTCAGTGAAGAAATATTCCAAACCGAGATCATGCATCCACTTCTCTACGCCAGGACGACCATTCTGAGCCGGTCTATATGCGCATTCAGGAAGCCATGCTCCCTTCGGTGCGCGACCGAACATTCTCTTATATGAGTCGATACCTGTTTTGAATTGCGCATACAAAGATTCATCTGTATCCAGCAAAGGTGAGAAACAGTGAGTTGCTGCTGATGTGGTGACTTCAATTGCACCGAGGTCTTGATACTTTTTGAATCCGCCGATGATGTCGCGGTTCCAGCGCTCATGGTAGTCGCGGCGAATCGATTGGAACCAATTTGTATAGAACTTGGCGAGGTGCAGAAGTTCTGGATTTGGCGTCTCACCGCGTGGGCTGTAACGCTGTTCGTCTAACTGTGCCGCTTCGATGCGGTCTCCGAGAAATTTGTCGAAACCTTTATTCAGGTGCTCATCAACGAGCTGTTCGCCGAGAATTGGCGTGATGCCTACGGTTAGCTTCGCCGCGACGCCTTCGTCCCACAAGTCGCCGATTGCGTTGAGCAAAGGAATGTATGTTTCAGCCATACACTCATAAACGCTCTCTTCGCCAAAAGGCCACATGCCTGCTTTCCTGTAGAAAGGAAGGTGGCTATGGAGCATGAAAACAAACGAACCTACACTCACTCGACAACTCCTGCGGGGGTGTTTACGGAATCAAAAATATATAGCAATTCAATATTTGTTTTGCTCACTCCAACCCAAACCGTAACTATTCTTCAGGAGCGCGGTATCCTGTTGTTGCACCACAGCCAGAGCCGAACGACAGCATATGTCTGATATCGAACAATCTCCAGAAATACCGGTTGAAAAGCCCGTCGAAAAGAAGCCAACTGCCGCCAAACCGGCTGAGAAGAACCCTGCCGACAACAAGGTGGTCAAGCTGTTGGAAAAAAATCCGCTTGGAATGACACTTCCCGAGATGGCTGGCGGCGTGCGGCAACTGAAGAAGATCAAGACCTTGCGCCCTGTGCTCGCCGAAGCGATACGCTCAGGGCTGGTCATGCCAGTCAGTCAGCGCGCTGGGCACACCGTATATCGCTCGGTGAAATTCCTGGGACCGCGCTAAATCAAGCGTTTCAATACTTTTGTGGCGCAAGATGTGTGTGCTTTCAGCCTGCTTTTCAGGTATGGGCGTACAATAGCTCTGTCTTGGAGGAATGATGGTGTCTATAAAAATCGGCAATATAGATTTTGGTCCCGGTCATCCGTTTTTGATCATTGCGGGTCCGTGTGTCATTGAATCGTGGGATGTGCTCTACAACACAGCGCGCGCGCTTCAAGACATTTCCCGAGAACTCGGATTTTCCTTCGTTTTCAAATCATCATTTGATAAAGCCAATCGCACATCAATCGATTCCTTCCGTGGCCCGGGTCTTGAAGAAGGGCTGAAGATGCTGGCGGAAGTGAAACAGAAGCTAGGCGTCGAGTTGCTCAGCGATATTCACGAAGTTGCTCAATGTGCTCCAGCCGGAGAAGTTTTAGACGTATTGCAGATCCCCGCATTCCTTTGCAGACAGACGGATCTGATTATCGCCGCGGCAAAAACAGGCAAAGCTGTTAACATCAAGAAAGGTCAATTTCTTGCACCGAAAGATATGGGTAACAGTGTGAAGAAAGTTCTGGACTGTGGCAACAAGAACGTTTTCCTGACTGAACGTGGCACCACATTCGGTTACAACAATCTTGTCGTCGATTTCAGATCTATTCCGATGATGCAAGAAAATGGTGTCCCAGTTGTGTTCGACGCGACTCACAGTGTGCAACTGCCAGGTGGTGGCGGCACCGTTTCGAGTGGACAGCGCCAGTACGTTCCAACCCTTGCAAAGGCTGCAGTTGCGGCAGGATGCGATGGCATGTTTATGGAAGTGCACCCGAATCCTGATGTGGCTAAGAGTGACGGTCCGAACCAGGTTCCGCTATCACAGGTAAAGGAATTGATTTCGCAGTGTTTGAAGATTCACCAGCTCAACCAGTCTCTCGCTCCAATCAATCTGCCGGCTCCGGGCAAGTGCTCCGAAGTGGCTCTGGCGAAATAACCTTTCGTAGCGACGTTTGCGAAGGCAAGACTCGAATTCGCCCAAGTCGAGTAGGCTTTCTCGGGCGGCAAAAGCTCTGGACAAGTAGATCAGCGCGTGTGATTTTGAACGCTCTGGTTGCGAGTTCGTTGGTCAGCTCGTCTTCCGTCGCATTTGCGCAAAATAGCAGTGCACCATCGGCGACGGCATCTGTTGCAGGCGGTGCTGCATCGTCAGATTTGAAAGGTTCGGCTGATGCCGTCACGGTCGATGACTTGATTAACCGCGCGCTGACAGCTTATGGCGGTCGCGAAGCTCTCGCCGCGTTGGAAACTAATTCCACTATGTATGGTAAGGAGAGCGAGCCGAACGCTACCAGCTCAGTCGCCTATCGATCTGTGAGAAAAGGAAGTAAGTGGAGAATCGATCTGGATTCCGCCGCTGCTCCTGCGGCTTCCGACAGCGCTGGTGCGGGCGATGACAGTAGCAGCAGCACGGTCGCAGCAGGAGGACCGAAGACCTCGACTAGTATCGCATATGATGGCGTCAACGGATGGGAGTCGAATAACGGTGAGCTGACAGTCCTCAGCCCCGACAAATTACTCTGGTTCAACGAAGCCCAAACCCGGCAACCAACGCTGCTTGCGAAGCTGGGAGATCCTGAGTACAAATTTGCGTTTGCTGGACGCACTCAATACAAACAAGTGCCGGTTTATGCAATTGAAGTAACGCAAGAAGGCAAAAGCACTACGACGCTTTATCTGGATCAAAGCAATTATCTGGTTACGGCTGTGAGTTACGATATGAACAGCATGGGCGCTGATGGTAAGACTCCATCTAAAGTTCCTGTCGCCTGGGAGTACAGCGAGTACCGACCTACTGGTGGCACTGTGGTGCCTTTTAAGCAGTTGGGATTTAGCGACAACAAGGAAGCTTCTCAACTGGAGTTGACTAGCGTCAACACCGCAAATGCTGTTGATGAGGGATTGTTCAACCGTCCGAGCAACGGTACGGCTTACCGCATCTCGCGCCCGGTCACGGTGCCTTTTGATTACTCTCAAAAGGAAATCGTGATTAGTGGTCGCATCAACGGCTCGGAAGAGCTCATATTTTTACTTGATACCGGTGCTAGTGACACCATCATCGATAGACGAGTCGCAGCCGAGCACTATCTGACTAAGCTGGGTATGTACGATATCGCTGCGATGGCTGGCATGGTAACTGCGCGCTCGTCTTCAATCAAACGGTTGGAGCTGGGTAATCTTTTGATGAACGACGTGCCTGCAAGA
Organism: Drouetiella sp.; assembly: GCA_036702965.1. Lineage (GTDB taxonomy): Bacteria > Cyanobacteriota > Vampirovibrionia > Obscuribacterales > Obscuribacteraceae > PALSA-1081. Next base: position 1,272,878 of record DATNPZ010000013.1, on the reverse strand, counting down.
ATTTTAGATTTAAGCGCGCAGTCCCGACAGATGGGCAAGCCAATTGCTGGAATCATCGGCACCAATGTAATTAGCAAGTTTCTTGTGACGTTGGACTACGGCAAGCCTGCTGTAACTTTCGCTGACATAGACTCTTCGCCGCGTCCGGCGAAGGGTGCTCAAACTGCGTTCACTCAGAAGCAGGCACCATTCGTGAAAGCAATTTTCAATGGTAAAGATGAGCAGACGATGCTCTTTGACACCGGTGCTGCATTCAATCACATCCCACAAAATGTTGCACAGAAGTATCTCGGCAGCGATCCTGCGAATGTTCGTCACAGCACTGAAGGCACCGGACTTGATGGCAGACCGCTTCAGCTCGGCACTGTTGCGGTTGAACTGGTTTCCGTCGCTGGTTTGCCTGCGCACAAAGTCAATTTCACTTATCCACAGGGCGCCAGTGCTCAGAAAGCACCTGTTCAAAATAGTCGCGAAGGTGGCTTTTTTCAGGACTCGCGCTTAGGTATTCTCGGAAATCCATTTTTCCAGAACTTCATTGTCACCATCGACTACAAGTTCAATCGTTTGATTTTGCAACCCAACCCGAGTGTGAAATTGCATGCTGAAATCGAGCAATTGCTTGAATCAGGCGATGAGAAATTGATCGTGCGCCGCGATTTCAGACTGTCTGAGCTTGCGTATCAGAAGGCGATGATGAGCGCGGATGCCAGTCACGATTTGAAAGAACAAGCGAGACTTTCAGGACGCCTGGGCAATTTGCGTCGCGTCATGGCGAAGGATTTGAATCGACCGGAACACTCGAAAGCCGCTTATGATTACTTCTTGAAAGGGCAAGAGAAGTCGCACGCTGCTCATGCTCAAGATGTTGAAGGTCGAATTCTCGCTGATTGGAGCTTGCTTTACTTAGACAACGGACAGCAAGCCGAAGCCAAACAGATGATCGATCGTGCGCTGCTTCTTGCACCGCAAGATCCGAACGTCAACGTTGATTGCGCGGTTCATTTGTATAAACAACGACTGTTCCCTGAAGCGCAAAAATACATTGAGAAGGCGCTCTTCCTGGACCCGAGAAATTGGCAGGCTTTGTGGTATCAGGTCAAACTCAGTGAAAGTTTCTACGATACACCACGAGTGGTGGCAACGTTGAAAGAGATTATTCGCTTTTACCCCTGGAGCAAAACCGCAAGCGATAAGCTGAAGGGCTTGTCTACGACCGCTCCCGCAACTACTCCGTCTTCGCCTGCGAAACCGCCTGCTGCTGGAACAGCACCCAAGGCTAATACTGCTCCGGCAAGGTAGATACAACTTTGATGGAAAGTCATGCGCTGGTCAACACGATGAAGTTGCTGGCGACACTTGCACTGACAGTTCTGGTATTTCTCTCACTTCGGTTGTTGGCGTCAGTAAAACGCTATCCGTTTTATTGGAAGAGACGTGCGCTGCGATTAAGTGCGCAGGCTCCGCAAATGGAATTGGTTCGGCTCAAAAGTGACATCGCTCGTATTTTGCAACGAGTCTGTGAAAGAAATTTGTTGCTTGAATCGGCAAAAAATTATTGCGACAAAGCTGATGTGTACTGGATAGTAGGCGAATTGCAAACCAATATGATGCTGTTTGACGAGGCGGAGAAGTGCTTTCGATCCGCAGTCGATGTATATAACGAAGCGCTAAAACTGGACGCTAAGTATTCGGACGCCATTGCGCACAAATTCAAAGTTGTAGAGTGCTTGAGCGAATTGCAGCGGAGTCGGTTCTAATCGAATTCTCTATCTAGGACTGATTCCAGTGTGCGGATGACTCAGTGTGCGGATGACTCAGCGTGCGGATGACTCAGTGTGCGAATGACTCAGTGTGCGGATGACTCAGTGTGCGGATGACTCTAGTGTGCGAATGACTCTAGTGTGCGGATTCTTCTGCATACTGCTTAACTGCGCCGGAGAGATTCGTGAACTTCGGCGTGAAAAAGTATTTGAGCATCTCTTTGTAGGTTTTATCGTAATCCCACTTGTCGTGAGTTACGCGCCAGATGCCAACCATGCAGCCAGTGCGGTCTGAACCATGTGCACAATGAACATATACAGGTCCGCCGCCCTTCTCTGCTTTCTCAACTTCGTCGATAAAAGTCGTAACTTGTTTCTTTGTCGGGGCGTGGGAATCCATCGTCATTTCGATGTAGTTCATGCCCAGATCTTCTGCAATTTTCTTCTCTTCTTTCGGCTGCACCGGGTCATCATCTTTGGTGCGCGAGGCTTTGGGTTTGCCTTCTGATGGTGCGCGCAAGTCGATAATCGTCTTCACGCCCTTCTCGTCTTTGAGCTTTCTCAGCGCTGTTTCGCTGGGGCCGCCGCCACGATAGAGAAACGGGTGCACTTCGTGGAAGTTAAGCAGCCCATCCATCTCGGTTGGAACTGTACCTGCGATGGCAGCGGTACAAGAGACTGCAACCAGGGACATGGCGGTGAGAAGGCGTGTACTAAACTGGGTTGGCATTTTAAATCTCGAGGTAACTGTGCAATTCCACATACAATCTGCACGAATTCAGTTTTAGCATGGAAGTCGGGAATCGGTTTTCGAGCGCAGGCTCCGCTGACCGTATGAGAATTATTAACAATTTCTCATAGTTATCTTTCTTTTGAACTTTTTCGGCACGTTTTACGTAGTTGTATGTGAAACCAAAAAATTTGGTTGGGGGATGGTTGTGGACCTTACCGATGAGGCCCTGATTGAAAACTACAAGAGAACTCGGAACATCTCGATGTTTCAAATTCTCGTTCGCAGATATCAGGGGCGCGTTTTTACGGTCGCATTCCGAGTTCTATCCAACGCTGAGGAGGCTGAAGAAGTTGTGCAAGATACCTTCTTGAAGGTACATCAAAATATCGCCGTGTTCAGGAAGAATGCTTCGTTTCATTCCTGGGTGTTCAAGATTGCCCACAACATTTGCATGGACATTCTGCGCAATAGAAACAAGCGTAAAGGCTTTCGCCTGCTGTCGTTCGACCCTCAATCATCTATGCCGGAGCCAGGTGTTGATTCTGTCGAATCATACGATGTGATCTCGCAATTAGCTGATCCCGGACCAACACCGGCAGATTCGATGGCATTACGCGAGCAAGAAGAGATAGTGAGCGAGTCTCTGAAGAAGCTTACTGACACTCAAAGAACGGTGGTGGTGCTGTACGACATCGAAGGTTTTTCATACGAAGAGATCGCTGAAATCAGTGGCACCAGTATCGGCACGGTGCGCTCGAGATTGCACTACGGTCGCGTCAAATTGAAGGAATTATTGGAGCCTTATTTCTCTCAAAAAATGTCCGCAGTTTCTAGGTGAAAGATTATGTCCAACATCGCATGCGAACAACTTGATTCTTTGCTCAGTGCTTACCGTGACGGCGAGCTGTCTGAAGCCGAACATCGTGAGGCCGAAGGGCACATTTCACAGTGTGCATCATGTCAGAACAAGTTGATAGAACTTGATGCAGTGGTTCACGCGTTGAAGTCGCTTCCTCGAATGGAGCCGCAACGTGATTATGCTGCAGATATCGAGCAACTGATCGCTGCTCAACCAGCCGTGAAAGCGCCATCTAGACGTCGTCCGATTGTTTGGGGAGGAATTGGTGTTGCGGCGGCAGCGGCAGTGATGATTGCAGTCGGCACGATAAAGCCGACGGTGAATGTAGCTCCGACCACAGCAAGCACTGCTGGGGTGCATCGAGGCATGGAGAAACCAGTTGCTGGTGGCGATAGCGAAATCGCAAGCATCAGCGATAGCGATTTCGTAGCCCTGCATGGTGGCAACGATGAGGCAAGCAGCGATGTTGTCGATGTGAAATTACACCATGCTCAGCCAGCCGTCTCCGGCTCGAAAGAAGGCGGGCACAACTCTGAACAGACTAAGCAAGAAGCTGACCCAAACAGAAAGAAAAATTCGAAATTCAATCCGAAAGTTCAGGTAGCAAACAACAGTAATGTTGGAAGCGATGTTGTGCCGGGAAGCGCGTCGCAAGCGCAATCTCGATTAGATGCAGAGAGCACTCAGGTCGCTGATAACGCAATCAATAAGACGAATATGCCAGACAGCAATCTGGTGGCAGTGTATGAAACTGATCAAAAGGGTGTCACAGAAGAACTTGGAATCACAACCGACGAGGATGGATTGTATGCGATCAAGCTTTAAAACTGCTGCCGTTGTAAAACGAGTTGCAATAGCGCTTTTAATCGCGTCAGGAGCGTTGCCGCTGCACGATGAATGTCTCATGCAATCCGCACAGGCTGATCCTACCCGCGGTGGCGTAGCAGATGTGTTGATCGCGCAAGGCGATGCCAGTCTGCCTGCACCAGATTCGAATTTCCATCCCAAGAGCCGCTTAGGTGGCGATTTTTCAGGAGTGGCTGCGCAAAATGGTGCAGTCGGCGATTTTAACTCCGATCAGTTGATGAAGCGTAGAATGCGACGCCGCATGAGACGAGAAGGGCAAGATGCTGCTAATCAGAACGACACGCCTTCTATCGGTACGTCGGGCGACAACTCTAATAGCGGTAACGGTGCTACTACGTCCGTGAACCTTGGCGCTAATGGACCAGGTGGTGGCGGCGGTGGCGCACTTGTTGGCGGAGCGAGACGCTTCCAGGCAGCCGGTGGTGCTGGCGATGCAGGAGGTGGCGCATTTGGTGGCGGCGCAAGACGCTTCCAGGCAGCCGGTGGCGGATTTGGAGGCAATCTTTTCGGAAAGAAAGCGTTAGATTTGACTTCTTTGAGCCTTTCACCAGATCAGAAGCAGAAAATACAAGATGCGCGTCGTCAGGTCGCTCCAAAGACAAAGGAGATTCGTCGACAGCTTGTCGCGAAACGAGCTGAATTGCGCGACATGATGTTCCAGCCTGACATGAACGATGACCTGGTCCGCGCCAAACGTAAGGAAGTGCGACAGCTACAAGACAAGATCGAAGATTTGCAATTGAATGATTTTCTTGCGATTCGTTCGGTTCTCACACCTGACCAGAGACAGAAGTTGATCGATCTTAAGCCGGGACCGAAAGTCGCAGCAGGACAAGCGCAACTCATAGCCCCAGCCGTGTCTGCTCAACCCGCTCCCTAGTCCCACTCGCGCGGGGAACTGCTTAAGCCCAGGAATCTCGTCATTCATGACGGAGAGGCGTCATTTGCCCTTTTTCTTCTTTTCGTTTGCGCCAGACCATTGGAGCAAGAAATCTGGATCTTCTCCTTCTCCAGATGAAGCTGCTGGAGCTGGTTTTTCTGGTGCTTCAGCTTTTGGAGCTGGGGCGGCTGCTTTTGGCTTTTTAGCTACAGCAGGCTTTGGTGGTTTCGCGAACTGAGATGGCGGTGGGGGCTGGAATCCTCCAAAACCCGGGAAGCCAAAATTCGGCACCGTTGGTGGTGGCGGTGGAACCATCGATCCCGAGCGAGGCTTGCCTTGTTTACCAACAAGAATCGGCTGTGGAACTGATGGTGCCATCGTAACTGAAGGCAATTCCCCTTCTTCTTTCTTCGACTTGATTCGATTAGCCGTTGTGCGCAATGCCGGTTCTTGCGCCACCATTTCAGAAGGAGCTGATTGCTGTTTGCCTTTGGAACCCTTCTTGGATTTGTCTTTCTTCGCTTTGTCCTGGCGCGACTTCTTATCTTGCTGTTTGCGTATTTCAGCTTCAGCTTTTTTGCGTTCTTCGGCGGCTTTCTTCTCTTCTTCTTCAGCTTTCTTCTTTGCTTCAGCAGCTTTCTTTTCTTCTTCCGCCTTTTTTTGTTGTTCTTCTTGTTTCTTCTTGCTGTCCGTCCATGCAAAAGTCTTTATCGGGCTGTTCTTTGGCACCACCACCGGTGCAGGCGTGGGCGCAGCCGCTGAAGCGATGACTTCTTCTTTCTTTGGTGCAGTCGCGACCATCATCGCCGCCGGAACCGGCACGGTGGTGCCCTTCGCTGCAACACTGAGATTGTAGGACTCGTGAATAGCGTTTGCGGTTTTCTTATTTGCGTTCAACCACGAAACAAGTGCTTCTCGCGCTTCCGGTGAGTTGCTGTGCTTGACGAGAGCTGCGCGTATCTGTGCTAACGCCTCGTCTGGCTTGCCTTTGATTTGCAGGCACTCGGCGTATTTGACTCGCGACATGACTGAATTTGGATTGTGCTGAACAGCCTGTCTCAAATAACCTTCGGCGTGAGTAAACTTCTTCGCATCCAGCGCCAACGTGCCCATCTCGTAATAGAGCTGGGCGATGTAACTTGATTGCGGACCATATTCTCTGCTCGCGCTATCTATCGCCTTCTGATAGTAGTCGAGTGCGGCATCCTGATCGCCATTCAAGTAATGCTCGAATGCAATCGAACGCAGTGAGGGCGCATCCGTCTTCCCACCGACTGCTCTAGCGTCGATACACGCCAATCCGAACAAAGTTGTAAAACTCAAGCAAGCAATTGCTGTTCGCAGCTTAGAAGATATCTGCACCGTGCCGTCCGATGTTTGCGAATGTGTTACTCCATTCTAAGTAAAAATTCCCCGGAGTAAACGGGGGTAAAGCCTAGAATCCAGACGATTTCTTGATTTGTTGCATTGGCAACTGCCCGGGAGAGCCCAAAACCCTGGTAAAATTCAATTTTTCCGTCATATGACCGCTTTCAAGCGGCTAAAAAATCTAATCAGGTGATTTATGCGTCGACCAAGACAACAGCGTTCCCGCGGCAATAGAGATTCCGCACAATCAGGTTCCGGATCGCAATCGGCACCTCAAACGCCAGTCCGTCATTACATCAGTCAAAATCTCGATATCAACACCAATCTTGGCGAAGGCTTCGGTCCTTACAAGATGGAAGGTGAGCACGATGTTCTTCCTTTCGTGACATCGGCAAACATCGCATGCGGCGCTCATGCTGGCGACCCTGTGATCATGGAAGCCGCACTGGAAGAAGTTCGCTACTACGGACTCTCGCTCGGTGCACACATCGGCTACCCTGACCTGCAGGGATTTGGGCGCCGTGAGATTCATTTGACGACATCCGAACTGCGCGCGTCGATCTTGTTCCAACTCGGAGCTCTCTCTGGATTGGCTCGCACTCTGGGTTTTGAAATTACGCAAGTGCGACCACATGGTTTCTTGTATCGCCAAATGTCGAGCGACACACGTGTCGCAGCGGTTGTAGCGAAGGCTGTTTCCGAGTATGACCGATGGCTAGTTCTGATTGGTCCAGCAGGGTCGAACCTGACTGCTGCCGGCGACCGTGCTGGCATCCGAGTAGCTGGAGAAGCCTGGATCGATCGCACTTACGATGCCAACGGTCACCTTCTGCCGCACAGCCATAGCCGCGCCGTCATCAAGAATCCGAACGATATTCTCAATCAGGCCGCCAGCCTGATCCGCTACGGCACTGTGACTGCAGTTGATGGAACTAAGGTGCACGTAGACTTCGAAACTTTGCACTTACATCCACACATGGCACAAGCAAAGCAGGTCGCCGAGCAGGTGCGCTTGATGATCCCGCACGCAGCAGCATTAACAGCGGAGCCATTCACGCTGGATAGCGATGAAGCCAACGAATTGGCTTTCGGCGCCTACTAAAACTCAGCGCGAAAAACGCATGCAAACAAGACGCATGCAAATAAGACGCATGCAAATGAGGCGCATGCAAATGAATGCGCGAAAAAAACGAGTTCGCTAAAGGAGCGAACCCGTAGTTAGTTCTCGATTCGCAGCCGCCGACTATGGCAAGCGCTGGGATGTTGGAACGATTTCGTCGTACCAGCTTCCGTAATACTCTGGATAGTCTTCGCCTGTTGTCGAAGTAATGGTTTTCTGCAGCGCACGACGGATCGCTCGGCGACCACCTCGCTTGTAGCGGTTGAGCCATTCAAGCTCTTTCGGGTCGACATCGACTCCGGCTGCGAGCAGCTCTTTCACTATAAGGATTTCGTGCACGATTGCTTCGGTTTCTTCTTCGATGCATCGGTCGACGAACTCTTTCCGTCCGGTTTTGCCAGGGATCGGGTCGATGGTCGGCTTGATCACCGCGTGAACGAACTCGTGCGCGATACTGATCAGCTTATAGTTGCGCGGACACCAGCGTCCAATGTATATCGTCCGCTTCTTGCGGTCGTAATACGCTCGGCAAGGTCCATCCACTAGCCTGATACGTACGCCCTCAGCGCGGATTCTTTCAATGTCCGCAATCAGAGTCGGCGACTTCAAAGCCGCTTCTACAAGCCGTTTACCAAATTGCCGTCGTAAATTACGTACGGGTGAATTTCCCGCCATTGACCTGGGCCCCCATTTCGTTCGTGAAGATATATTAATTCTATACCAAGTGGCTGCCAAATGGTACTGCCGATTTTTAGGCGCTGGTGGGCAATGGGGCAAGTTGTCATGGTTTCGGATTTTAGTCTTTTAGATTAAATCTGAGTTTTGACTTAACTTCCGCCCAAATTGCTGCCGAAAAACGGCTGGTTGCTCGAAATCCAGTACTACACGGTTCGCAACATACGTTGTGACCGATAACACCGATGGTTCGAGACACTTCTGGAGACTGCAGATCAAGAGGGAAAGGGTGCAAATGTTAAGCATGTCGTTACAATTCGGGGCGATTTTGCGACGATGTCTGCGAAATCTCGAATCCGTTGGTGCGTATGGTGCTACCTGCCGCAACTTATGCAGAAAACCCTTATAGGGGAACCTCCATTGACTTCCCGAACCAGTGGATTTGTTCTATGGTGGTTTTGTGACTGACTGACAGTAGTTTCTTCATATCAAAATGACAGCCCAATCCGATAAAAGCTCGGCGCTTTATCTCGAGTCGAACAACATTCTAAAGTTGTTCAACGGCGTTCGCACGTCCATTCGCCAGACCGAAGATGAGCACGCCATGCTGGTCAGCACGGCTCAAGCGATCGGGGCGGGGCTGGGACTGGACCGCTGCGTCATCATGAGAGTCGATGGCGAGCGCAATTCAATGGAAGCGTCTGATTTACGTGTCGCCGCGGACTATCACACCGACGGTGCACAATCTCTTGTTGATGCGCACTACAAGCTCAAATACAGTTGCGAGGTCTATCGACTTTTCTGCCAGGGCAAACCTTTGCCTCTGAATGATGTTGCTCCATCAGTGGGTGCAACAGATAGAGACCTGACTCAGTTTGGCACTGACGCTGAAAGTAAAGCGCTCGTCGCATTTCCCCTGGTTCAAGGTGACCGCGTGTTGGGATTGCTCTCCATGCACTATTGCACTGAGGGACGCGCATTCTCCGACGACCTGCTTGAATTTGGCGAAGCGGTGGCTGACGAATTGGCATTGGCTTGTGAGCGAAACATCGCTGCTTCTCAGCTTGACGTTGAAGCCGGCTTTTTCAAGAACACTATTTTTCCTGCGTTCGTTTTAGACACAGCGGGACAAATCAAGAATTTCAACGACTCATTTCAGCAAATGATTTCGGCATCGCGTAAAGACTTCGCAAATCAGTCGATACTAGATGTGATACCAGATGGTCAACGGTTATTGGATGCGGTGCGTAGCCTTTCCAAAACAAAACCAAGCATGACAGTGACATCAGTGATTGTCGGAAACAATGACGGCACCAGCCTTGTAGATGTCTGTATCTCTTCTGTCTCCAAAAATGGCATGAGTAACGATGCGTTGTTAATGTTCGTTCCACCGGCACCAAAGCAGGATGCTACTTCTGCCGGCAATGACGGGAAGAAGAAGCAAACTCAGGATGATGTCACGACGAACTTGTCTCGCCAGTTGAGCTGGGAGCGGTGGGTTCGTCAGATCATATGCAAACTTCATGCGACTTTGGATCGTGACACTATTCTACAAACTGTTGTCGATGGTTTTGGTCGTGCACTTGGCGCGAGTCGCTGTCTGATCGTGCGGACCGATGGTCCCGCATCGCCCCTGGTGACTCACGAATACGCCGAGCCCGATATTTCGCCTCTTGGTCTGGGTCGCACCGGTCAATTTCCGACTGTCGCTGTCTCCTACTTCCGCCACAAAGTTGCAGCAATCTCTGACATCGAAGCACTTGAAAGAACGCAAGAACTTTCAGCAGAGGAGTATGAATACTTCGCCGATAACGGAATTCGCAGCATGGCTGGAGCGCCGATAAGTTCGCACGGTATCAACTATGGTGTCATCATCATTTTGGAGACAGCGCCTGCTCGATTGTGGACAGCGCACGAACTCGACATGCTGGAAATCGCTGCAAGCCAGACTGCTGTGGCGCTTTCGCATAGTCAGCAATACTTGCAGTTGAAGGACCAACTGTTCAACATGAACCTTCTCGGTAATATTACCCAACAACTAACCAACACACTGGAACTGGTGAGCCGAAGCAAGATCGAGGCGTCGGAAGAGAAGCGTCCAACCGAAAACGCTCCGCCGCTATCGTTGCGTGAGTTGGAAGTTCTCAAATTGATTGCATCTGGACTTGCGAACAGAGAAATCGCTCAGCGGCTATTTTTGACTGAATCAACTGTTGAATTGCACGCCTCACGCATCCGTAAAAAACTAAAACTGAAGAGCCGTACCGCTCTCGTTAAGTTCGCTTGTGATAACGGCTTGGCCTAAAGCGTTCCAATTAGATTCGTTTTTAATAACGGTTCGCCCTAAAGCGTTCCATTTAGATTCGCTTCTGATAACGGCTTGGCTTAAGCGTTCCATTTAGATTCGCCTGTGATAACGGCTTGGCTTAAGCATTCCAATTGGACTCGCTATGCAATTTTGCGCGTTCTAACCAAATTCGTTATCAATAATGGATTCGTCAATCGCTGTCACGTCAAAATATAGTTCATACGAACCACTGGTGAGCAGTAACTATAGTCGAGCGCGGGTTTTTATTTCGATGTAGCTATCGATCAGCCGGTCTGACAATTCCTGAGGTGGGCAATCCAAAATCATGCAGCCTCGGCGCTGAAGAACGCTCAGAGCTAATTCTCTCTGCGCCAATAAATCGATCGCTATTGCGCGCTTGTATGCTTTCTCCATGTCGACATCGGAGACACCGCTTGTGGTGGCTGATGGAATCGATACCATGCTGTTCGCAATCTCGGATACCTGGCGATCTTTCAACGTCACACAGAAAGGAAGATGCCGTTTGCCGAGGCTGGCAAGTCCAGTCAGCAACGCTTGCGAACCGGTTGGGTCAGTGAGATCGCTCAGCACCACAATCAACGAACGTCCTTTCTGTGCAGTCGCAAAGTAAGAAAGCATTCCCGCATAGTCTGGCTCGATCAATCGTGGTTCGACATCGAATGACGCTTCCAGAATACTTTTCAAATGGCTCTTGCCACGTCGTGGTGGCAGATACATTAATGGTTTGTCTGCGAAGACGCCGAATCCAACCTGGTCGTTATGCGTGAGTCCGGTCTGTGCGAGGCAGAGTGCGGCATTCAGCGCATGGTCGAAGCGGGTCAATCCTTCGAGATCCGATGCCATCATTCGACCAGCATCAATCAAGATGAGCAGACGTTGTTCTTGTTCGGCTTCGTAAGTCCGCACAACAGGGCGGTCTCGGCGCGCCGTCGCTTTCCAGTCGATGGACTTTGAATCATCTCCAACCGTGTATTCCTTCAATGTCGCAAAATCAGTACCTTGACCGCGCCGCCTCTGGTGCAGCTCTCCCAGCTCGGATGAATGACTGAGCTTGATTGATAATTCGTGCAATTTTTTCAGATCGCTGAATACTTTTACGCGCTGCTGCGCCGGAATTTTTGTTTCCAGCCAAAACAGTTTGAGAAAACTGCGGTAGCGAATGTGTATCAATCCAAAATCATACGACCCTCGTCGCTTGGGGTTCAGTTGATATTGCAATGCACTCATGCCGTTGGCGGGCAATTCGAAATCGAACTCCTGCGTATCTGAGTCGACCGTCGGAGGGAAATCATCTTTGACTTTGCATAAAATGTTCGTCGCACCTTGATTGAAGATTTGCAGTTCAACAAGGTTGTTGCGACCGATTGAAAGTCTATCTCCTACCGTGCGGGTTGCAGAAATGAATTTTTTGTCTAGCGTTAGCTGATAGTCAACCACAAGCAGCACGAGTAAAACCACATCTAGTGCGATTGCCGTGGTCTTCAGCCACGGCAGCCAATTCGCGCCGACTAAAATTAGTGCGGCAACCGAAAGTAAGATGTAGGTCAATTTGCTTGCGATCACGTTGGCTTCGACTCGGTTTAGCGCGGAACTGGAACTTGTTTGAGCAAATTGCCGATTACTTGTGCGAGCGTGACACCATCCAATTCTGCCTCAGGCGTCAGAATTAGACGATGGCGCAAGACTGGTTCTGCAACGAATTTGATATTGTCCGGCGTGACAAAATCTTTTCCTTCTATTGCCGCATGCGCTTTGGCTGCTGCTAACCAGCTAAGTGCGGCGCGTGGACTCGCTCCCAGTTGCAAGTCTGAAAGCCCGCGGGACTTTTGCACCAGGTCGATCAAATATCCAAGCAAAGTTTCATCGACTTTCACGACTTCTAATTGTTTTCTGCACTCTATGATTTCGTCGGCGCTTGTCACCGGTTCGAGCACCACGTTGCGTTTCTTGTATGCACCGCTCTGCCACTTCATCAGCATCAAGCGTTCCGCTTCAGCGCCGGGATAACCGATCAAAACTTTGAGCATAAAGCGATCGAGTTGCGCTTCTGGAAGTGGATAAGTCCCTTCGAATTCCACAGGATTTTGTGTCGCTACAACCATGAACAGTTCGGGAAGCTTTTCGGTTCGACCATCTAATGTCACTTGCCGTTCTTCCATAGCCTCCAGCAGTGCGGACTGTGTCTTAGGCGGGGTTCGATTGATTTCGTCAGCGAGTAAGAGAGATGTGAAAATCGGTCCACGTTTTGTCGTGAATGTTTTAGTTGTTAAGTCGTAGATGCTGGTTCCGATGATATCGGACGGTAGCATATCTGGTGTCAACTGCACGCGACCGAATTCGGTGCCGACTAGACTCGCTAGCGTTTTGACCAGCAGCGTCTTGGCTGTTCCAGGCACGCCTTCGAGGAGAACATGCCCCTCCGCCAGCAACGCCACCAGAAGCTGGTCGATGACTTGCTCCTGACCGACGACGACTTCCGTCAGGCTATTGCGAAGGCGCTGGAATACTGCAGAAATTTTCTCGCTCATATTATTTTTCTCAACGAAGTGTTGTGCTCTTGATTCATGCTTTCGCTGATCTTGTCGCAATCAGCGATCATTGATTTGAACTGCGCATCATTAACATTTTCATGTCGAAGCGCCTGATCGAAATCATTTAAAAACTTTGGAACGATATCTTTCAATCCGACCATGCGTGTCGGATTGCTTTCAGCCCATTGCGTCCAGGCTTCCGCAATTTTGGCTGTATCTTCGTGTGGCGAAATGGACAGCATTTTGCAAATTTTGTTGCGCAAATTTAGCGCTGTAATTTCAAAAATCGCGTTATTCGCTTTTGCTCTCAAATACGCATTGGACAACCCAGTTATGAATTCGAGGTTGGAAATTTTTCTCGATTCGTTGACTTGCTTCAACGCTCCGAACCTTTGAGATGCGCTGCATATTGCGACTGCTAATATCAAAAATACCTGAGCAAGAACCGCTCCCCAGGGGCTGGATGCCAGGACTACGAATACATTTTTACTCTGGCTGAATCCATGACAGCGTTCGTCGAACATGATGTCACCATGAACGGTGCTGAGCCAGTTCACGAGGAATTGAAAATTGGACCAGGAGCTCTTGTCTCCTAGCTCTCGATTCGCACAAATGTTGGGAGCGGTGCCCACTAAAATTTTTCCCTTGCCATAATGTAGTTCGCTGAAGACCGGCTTCTTGTCCACGAGCACGAGCGGAGTGCCGCCTGAAACCATCGTGTCCGTCGTGAGAGTAAGCTTCGGCACGTGAGCGAACAGGCTGTTGGTGGCATCTACGGGGATTTTCTCGTCGTGTACATCGGCGTTATCCGAGACAGTCACGTCGATTTTTTCAAGAAGCTTGCGAGTCATTTTGAATGAAAAATGATCAAGATAAACAAGACTATTTCCTGCTTCGACCCAGGCGAGAATCTGCTCCGCTTCGAACTCGGCGGGTGATTGTTGAGGGGCAATGATAACGAGCGTTCCGTGCTCGTTGTGCAGATTTCGATACGGAAGCAGCCAGGGATGAGCAGACAAACCCACTTTTCTCAAAACTTCCGCGAGTCCACTCAGACCACTCGGTTTTTTGTTGAACGTCGATGATATGCTGCGTTGTTCCGGCAAATATCCTTGTATCTGCTCATCGAAAGCGGAGCTTGCATAGACAGCAATAGCGCTGACCGCAACTAGTATTCCCAGTTGCCACCATAGCTGGCGGTTTGCATTTTTCTCGAGAGTGTCTGGTGGCAGGAGCGAGTTCATGGTTTGCTGGCGATTTCCTTAGCTTTCGTTTCGCGCAGCACCGCGCACTCTTGTTCAACTTTGTTCATTTGAACATTGCAAACTTCATAATCAGATTCCGCAGCGGCTTTGTTTCCAAACCAAACGAGTTCGACCTGGTTCGCCAGTGTTCGAAATTCTTTTGCAAGTTTTTCGCTTCTGGGTGAAAGCACATACCAGTATTCATAATTCGTTCGAGTTGGCGCAAATTCTGTAATTCCGTTTTCGTGCAACGCTCTCAGTGCTGCCATATACGCTGCACGACAGGCTTCTCGCCAGTCACCTTTCGCTGCCAGCCTGGATGCTTCGACTTTCCATCCTGCCGCATCGAGCAGTTTGTATGTCGATGTTTGTCCCCTTTTTGCCAGTTCTGATTGCGCTCGCAATTGGCTCATTCTGCGCAATGCCACCCAAACTATTGCGCACAGACAAAGTGCTCCAACTGCAATCACCAGGACTTGCAGCACGTTTCCAACAATGCTCGTATCAGCAATTCCGGGCGCTTGCAGATGCAACGCCGCGAGAAAGTCAGCGAGCCAGCTCTGAGCTTTGTCGATCCACTGTTGCAGAATCAGCAGTAATTCGGGTGGCTTTTTATAGTTGTACTTGCCGGCGACTGCAGCAATCTCCGGTGCAATGTCTCTCGGATTCATTGTCTGGCACCGACGGCAGTGAGCTGTTTGATGCGCTGAACGACATCCAATCCTTCCTGGCGAATTTTCAAGTCTCTGTAGAACAAGCCGCCAGACATGAAACTGATCGGCAGCAAGAACATGTTGATCATCGCTTGCCAGAACTGGCTCAATACGAGTAGATAGAACGGCATCGCTGTAGTTGGGTCAGCGTGATTCGCCGGAAAGCCGCTGCGGAAAAGTTCGAAAACTGCCAGTGCCACTATCGGTAGTGACAATGTGTACGACAAAACCGAGACAATAACCGATAAGAGGATCGCGAAACCACAGGCACGGCCGAGGTCGTTAGTGACCAGAGCGGAAGCGCGTTTGATTAAAGTCAGCCAGCGATCTTCTTCTATTGCTAGCGCCGCGTTAGTTAGTCCATAGTAAACACTTATCAATCCTGCGCTGACGATAAGCCCTGCCAGCCCGATTAACATGCCGCTGACAGCGATTGCAGGCACTTTTGAAAATGCGATCACCGGTAGCACCATCACGATGAGCCAGAACACGATAGCGGCGCAAATGATCATACTTGTAAGTAAATAGAACCCCAGAATATTCCATTTCCTTTTCAACGCAGCTTGTTTCGCTTCTTCGAAATTCACAGCCAGACCGCAAGCCAGACGTACGAATGCGAAAAGTTTGATCGTCAAAAACCAAAAACCAAGCACCACAGTTAGTGTCCCAAGCAAAATCGCGAGAAGTCCGGCGCCCAACATCGGCAGGTCTTTCGGGTTTTTCAATCCATATGTCACTGCAAATTGAAATAGGCTGTGCCCTGTCGCCATGATGATGCAAGGCACGATTTGTTCGCGAACCATAAGCGGAATATGTTGCCTCAGCAGTCTGAAACCGCGACCGATCACGTCGCCGACAGATTGCGGATTGGCAGGAGGTGCGTCAAACAAATTTAGACTCCATTGCTTACTGGCAGATATTGAAACGAAACGGTCCGACCGTTTTCCTTGCTAAAGTAATGGCTCTTCGATTCGAGTCAACATGATAGAGCCGGAACTTTTATCGCCGCTTTCGCTGCCCGCCATACACAATATGCCCCGCCACTTCACGGCAAGCGCGGTCATCATCGCCCAGAATCATATTTTGTTGGTCCATCACCGTCGAATTGGCGCGTGGCTGCCTCCCGGTGGGCACATCGAAGACGGTGAGATGCCGCACGAGTGTGCCATTCGCGAAACGATGGAAGAGACGGGCGTGGAAATCGAAGTTATCAGCCCGACGATGCCGGTAACTAATGACCCGGATGCGTTCATACTGCCGTCACCGCTGTGCGTTCATGCCGTGAAAGCCACCGAGAAGGGCGTTGATTACTATCACATCGACATGGTTTTTCTGGGCAGGGCCAAGCAATCAACCGATTTGCCGCTGATAAATCACACTGACGATGTCTATGCGGCCAAGTGGTTTGCTCTCGACAAGCTCGATGAGGTTCCGCTCGCCAAAAATGTCGTTGAGGTAGTGTCGTTGGCGGCAAAACTGCCTGAGAGACTGCTTCCTTAGACCCTAACTCTGGCACTCAACCGATATCGCTTGAGGATTATTTTGTGCTACCGCAGAAAAGTTTGCACCAGACTCCACATTGCAACCCTGAATTCCCCGCGCCTGTTTGCGTTGCGTTTCCAGTAGGGGCGAGTTTTATCTTTCTCGTGTCGCAGTTAGGCTATTTCAGTAGAAATTTGGGATACTAGGGGTGTGGCGTCCCCGTGCGGGGCAATGGTTAACGGCAATATACGCCCTAGAGGAATGAATCTCTCTGGATGAACTCTGAGTATCGCGGCGACTTCGTGCAAAGACTTTCCGGTGTTCGGGATCTGAAAAAGATTCTCGAGACGACCGTAAAGGAAATGGGCGATTTATTTCAAGCTGATTGCTGTCAAATCATGCTCAGCAATCCGCTCGACCCAAACGTGACATCGATCTGTGAATTTCGAGCTGCGCCTGATGACGATCTGCGCGGCACGAAAAATACAACCATGCCGCTTGTGTTGCATGGACGCACTTTCGGCTCCTTGAGCCTTTCCCGCCGTTCTGATGTGAGCCAGGAAGAAGTCAACGCTATGCGCGTGATTCTTGGTGAGCTTGGTGACATTGTCCGACATGCGCAGATCAACGACATTGTTCAGCGCGACACTTTTCGCGATACGTTCCTTGTTGAAATCGGAAACGTCATGGCGTATTCGCTGGGTATCGGCGATGCGTTGTTCATGGTCGTCAACATCCTAGGAAAAGTTTTGCAAGCAAGTCGTTGCTTGTTTGTATGTACTGATGACACCGCCGCTGGTTGGAAGTGCTACGAGTTTTGGCAGCAAGATAAGGTTCAGAGCTGTCAGGAATACATGTGGCCGACGACAGATTCACCAGTGATCGCGCAGACGCTGCTCTCTACAGCGCCGTTGCGAGTTTTTGAAGGACAGCAAAATTCTTACGTTTCGCCTGTTCAGGAAGAGTTGCAATTCATCGGCGTGAAATCTCTGTTGGGAATTTCGCTGAAGTCGTCAGTTGCAACTCATGGTTGTGTAATTCTGCAGCAATGCGATTATCGCCGTGCCTGGACTCGCAACGAAGTCGATATGGCTCAAAAAGTCGCTGACAAAGTTGCTGATGCGCTCGTCAAGCTACCTGCTGAAAAACGTGCGCGCGAGCCGATCATGCAGTTGCATCAACGCATTGTTTCAGTTCCTGATCAAGCAGGAGCGGAAGGCAAAACCTCATACGACTCTGTTCGTAAAGCTCTTAAAGGCGCACTGGGACAGCAGGCGATTCCAACTGCTCGTGCAACTTCAGCACCACCACCTCCTCCACCGCCTCCTAAGCCAGCTACTCCGCCACCACCAGCTCCGCCTCCTGCGCCACCATCACCGGTGCAGCCAGACCAGACGATGGTTCCACCTCAGCCGATCGCACCAACTCCACCAGCTCCTTCTCAACCAGCAGCGGCTGCTCCGACAATCTCACCAGTTCAATCCCGGTCGCAAGCACCGGTTGAAACCGGAACGAAGTCACTTGGCAGTATCTTAGGTAACCAGAATCCGCCAATTCCAGCTCCAACACCGGCTCCGGTACAACCCGCCGCATCTGCCGCCGCAGGACAAGATCCATATGCAGATCTCGACTTCGGTGACTTCAATGACTCGGGCGATGGACCTCGCGGCGGCAGACCGGGAGCGAAGGAAATCGATCCTGACGCAACCTGGGGCAACCTCGAAGCAATTCAACCTCCAGCCGGACAACAGCTTACTCAGAACCGTGCCGGTGAAGTGACTACGCCACTGAATGCAGTGCCGGCTCCTCCTTATGTATTGAATACTCCGCCAACTGCTGTGCCACCACCTCCGGTGACTGGCGAAGCTCCTGCATCTCCAGTCGAACCTGCGGCCGCTACGCAATCGCCTGCCGTTTCACCAATCGCACCGGCGCAACCGGCAGCCGAAGCACCTGCTGCGGCAAGCTCCGGCGGTCCGTGGGGAGACCTCGACTCGATTGGAACACCAGCCGCTGCTCCTACAAATCCAGCTTCACCTGCTAACACCCCGGCTGTAGCTGCCGAAGTTCCGGCACCTGCTGCTGATGCTGGCGGAAGTCCCTGGGGTGATCTGGACTCAATTGGCACACCATCTGGTGCTCCGGCTCGGGGTGGTGGATTGGGCGGGCTCATGGGTCGTGCTAAGGCTGCCTCAGCGGCGCCTCCATCTAGCGCGCTAATGGCTTCCTTCCATAAAGATAAATCGCGATTTGCGCAACCATCTCAGCCACCAACGGCACCTGAAGCTGCACCACCTGCGGCGGCATCACCAATCGATGAAGCCGCAGCGCAAGCGAAGATTCAAGAAATGCTGAAGTCGAGCGCGAACGAAACCAGCGATTACATTTTCGCCACTCCTGGTCTGGACATGCGTATGCTCGGACGTATTGATGGATGGGTGGCCCAAATCGAAGCGAAGGATAAATACGTAAATGGACACGCAAGACAGGTAGCAGAATTATCCACTGCAATCGCGAAAGAAGCAGGTCTCGGCGCTTCCGACGTTGACCTTGTGCGACAGGCGGCATTAGTTCATGACGTAGGTAAACTCGGATCCGCCGCACAAATTTTGCAGAAGCCAGATGAGCAATTGTCAGATCCAGAGCTGATAACGGTAATGAAGCATCCACTAGATGGCGCTGAATTGCTCGAGTCATTCCCTGATTTGCAAAAACTTGGACCAATTGTTCGTGCTCACCACGAAGAGTACAACGGCGAAGGCTATCCGCAAGGGTTGAAAGGCGACGAAATTCCGGTTGCCGCACGGATCATCCACGTTGCAAACAGTTATCACACGTTCGTTAGCGAGAAGCGATTCGGTCCAGGAATTTCGCCGCAAGACGCTCAGCAAGAGCTAGTAAAAGGCGCCGGCAAACAATGGGATCCGACTTTCGTTCAAGCGTTGATCCAGGCAATCATGTCGAACAAAGTGCCCGCCATTTCTTAGTGAGGGAGTGACCGACCCGAATGGCAGAAGAAGAACTGAAAAAGTTTTTTTCGAAGATTGCGCCGCAGTACGATCAATATGCGAAGGAAAGAATCAAATATCAAGCGCACATCGACGTTCCCCAACGTTTGATGGATTTGCACCAGAAACAAACAGCGACTGTTCTAGATCTGGCTTGTGGAACGGGACTTAGTTCCGAATTGTTCTTCCAGGCTGGCTGTGTCGTGAGCGGTGTTGATTTTTCGCCTGGAATGATTGAAGTCGCGCGGTCGCATCCGTACAAAGAGCTGCACTGTCAGAGCATCGAGGATGATCTTCCGTTCGCTGATTGTTCCTTTGATATAGTTTCGATGATTGGTGCTTTAGAGTTCGTGAAAGCACCCGCTGTGTTGCTGAAAAGCATCTGCCGCGTACTAAAAGTTCGAGGCTTATGCGCTCTGACGCTTCCGCAGCCGACAGAAGCAGCAGAGGAGCTTGAAATTATTACCTACAGTCAGGACGCATTTATGCGCTTCGTCGACACCAGTGAATTCGAATTGGTTGATTCAATGGCTCTGTACGGTTGGGAATCGGGGCATGTTTCGGAACTTGATGGCAGGTTCGACGTGCCACGCCACAAAGTCAATTACGTCGCACTGTTTTTCCGCAAGCTCTAACGTGGACACTTAAATCAGCGGTTAATTACTTTTGCAATCGTGTAAGCAATTCGTCTGCAGCGTCGATTCGTTCCTTCCCAAATTTTTCACGTAGCAATTCACCGGTCTGGAAAAGCTTGTACTCCGCACCCTTGTCTGCGTCTGGGTGTTCGGCACGCCACTCGTTTCGCTTTTCTTTTTGCTCGCGCAAAATATCGTTTCTTTGCTGAGCAGTGATCGCACCAACTGCAACGTATCCGTCCAAGATTGGAAACTCACCGTCACCCCGCTTTTGCATTACGCCAAGCGGCATGTTGTCTGACTTCAGCGCTTCTCGTAATCCGTCGCGAAATTGTTCTGAATTATTGACCAAGCCGAATTTCGCTAACCTATCTGCTAACTCAGGCGTAAGTGCCGCTTCCACTTTATCGGAGGACGGAGTCAGTCGGTCGTACTGTCTAGTCAGTTCAGATGCTGGTAAATTTTCGGCTGATTTTTCAACGATCTGCAAATCGCCTAATCCCTTTATGTGTTCGCCACCGGGCAACACACGGTTCCATTCGGCGCGAGCTGCTGCCAACCCCTGACGCAGTGCCCAGTCCGAACTGGGTCTCAGATTATCTGCTCCGCTTCCCTGCTCGTCAGCCGGCGTGAGAATGACGTCTGGTAGCTGTCCCCAGACTTGAGGAGTGGAACTCGTACCGTTCAGAATTTGTCCGATTCTCTGCAAACCATTTGTGCTTTCGTGCAGCGACATACCTTGCCAGATGGCTGCGGACAGGTCTGCCTGATTGGATTGCCCATGCGCGGCTGATCCCAATTTCTCACTCGCCAATTTCAGATTGTTCATTTGTAGAATCACTCCAACTCAGTAGCAAATTTGGTTGTGAGTGAACAATAGCCGAGCAGCTAGGGCTAAAGGGTGGCAGTTTCGTGGCGCATTTGTGGCAAGTGAATCTTATCGCGCTCACGCGCGAATCCAAGTGAGCAATCTACGTCTTCATCAGCCTATATGCGCGGCAAAGTGTGCCAGATCATTCGGAATAATTCGAAAATTGCCGAAGTGTAGCGATTCTACGGTCGGTACTGCCAACAATAGCGTCAATCCGACTGCCATTGCGAGCACCACCAGTAGTGCCACTGCGGTTATCTGGGCTTGACTGAAGACGATATGATGCCGTCCGTGGTCTAAGGTCATCGCGGTCATTTAGGTTCACCTCCCCATTGGGCCTGATCCTGGTAACCGAGGAAATCGGAGACGGAAGTCAAGACCTGATGGTTCCAAAAAAGTCCTTGAAACCTCGATTTTAAAAACTCAAACGATATCGCTTCAGAATCGAGGACCTGGTCCGCAGGCTGGATCATAATTCCTGAAAGGCATACTGGGTCGGCATTTGCGGACTTGCAACCGCAGGACATTAAGCGACAACAAAAAGCGCCCCATTTTAGTGGAGCGCTTTTCAAGCTTTTCATTCGTGATGTAAGCGAGCCGCCGACTAACCGCCGATCAAATCGCTGACGTCCATTCCGCGCAAGCTCAAGCTGATCTTGTGCTCTTTCGGAGAGAACTTCTTGATGATTGCTTTGACGTTCTGTCCAACTTGAACGACTTCTTCTGGCTTGATGTTTGGCTGTTCCGACATTTCGACGGTTGGCAACAATGCATCGACGCCTGGATAAATCTGAACGAATGCACCGAAGCTCTGAATCTTTCTGACGGTACCAGAAACAACTTGTCCGTCTTGGAATTTGTCTTCGATTTCTTTCCATGGATCAGGCTGCATCTGCTTGAGGCTCAAGCTGATGTGACCCTTGTCGCGGTCCACTTTCAACACCTTGGTGGTGATGACTTGACCAACTTTCAAAACATCGGATGGGTGTGAAACACGTTCCCACGAAATTTCGGAAATCGGCAACAATCCGTCCAATCCGCCGAGGTCGATGAAAGCTCCGAAGTCTGCGATTCTCACAACTTCGCCGCTTACAACTTGGCCGGCTTCCAATGTGTTCAAGATCTTCTCGCGCTGAGCAGCTTTCTCTTCTTGAACAGCCAGACGTTGGCTCAAAATGAGCTTGTTGCGCTTGGTGTCTGTTTCCAAAATCTTCATCGGAATTTCCATGCCGATCAATTCTTCTGGAGTTGTGCCCTTCACGCGCAATTGGCTGGCTGGTACGAAACCGCGCAAACCGTAGACATCTACAACTACGCCGCCTTTGACCACAGCGGAAATTTTGGCGCGAATTGTGTCGTCGTTTTTCTTCTGCTGTTCGAGAAGTACCCAACCGCGGGCTTGTGCAACGCGCTTGAGCGAGAGAGTGAGTTGACCATTCTCGTTCTCTTCTCTAAGGATGTAGAACTCAGCGGTGTCGTTGACTTTGATAACGTCTTCGACTGAGTCTATTGGAACGTTCGAAACTTCTTTGATTGGAACGAAGCCTTCGGATTTACCACCAACATCTACGAGGATGCCGTCGCGCTCGATGCGAACGACGAGTCCCTTTACGATGTCGCCTTGTTCGAACTTGAAAGAAAGGCTTTCTTCCAGAAGACGTTCGAACTCAGTTTTCTCTGCATTTTGTGTCACTGAGGTGGATTCTCCTTTGACCTCTATAGTTTTTGGCATCGGATCGGTCAATTCCTATTTGTTGTGCGAAGCTGCCTGCCTTTGGTGAGGCTAACTTCAGGGGGTATCGATGACGGTGCGGGCTTTTGACCCATCACGCCTACGCCAAGTCTAACGCTTGTTTGGCGAAACTAACAGTGTACGGCAAGGGGGAACGTGACTTCAATACAGAAGACCAAGCTTTAAGCGAGTCTTTAGAGTCTTGCTATTCCTGAACTGGCTTGGCGTTGAGCCTCTGACTGGGTTTGTCATGAGGGCGCCGAGATGTTGCTGTACGTTACGAGTTCTTCGCAAGTCGCCTGAAAGCGAGCGGGAGCCTTGTGAATGGCGCTTAAGGATGGGTTGTCTGAATCGGACAAAATCGGCGTTTCTTCTGTTAGGCGAAACGCGCCTTCTCGGACGATTTCAGTGCACCCGCTTAATGTCGACTTTTAGTGACTCTCTCCGTTGCCATTCGTCATCGTTCGTTTATTCATGCTTGATACTACATATGGTGCATTCGGTTGGAGCGAATTTTTTGAACTGTCATTCCGATCCGGTGATAAGTTTCTATGGGATACACATTCCGATAACCATCGCGTATATCGGATCGGAATTGTGTAAATGCGTAAAGCGGCTTGAATTGTCGGTATATATCGTGCGGGTAGTTTTCGATTGTTTTATATGGACACTCAAGACCGGCTGTATATCCTGATTCTGTAAGGCTTTTCATGTTTACTTTTCGCTGCAAATTCTGATTATAATGCCGTTAGTAGAGCGCACTAATGCGATGTTTTTCTTCTCCCGAGTAGAGGCAAATTATGAAGTTACATACCCTCCTAAAAGTGAGCCTGACAGTCGGCTTACTCACCTCTGGCCTTACTTTGCTTTCTGCCACCAGTTGCAGTGCTGAACCGCTTTCACCAGCAGCAGCACCGGCTGCACAAGCTGGATCGGTTTCCACAACAAGCACAAGTACTGCCACCACGACAACAACTACGACCACCAAAGAAGCTGATAAAACAGCTAAATCACCTGCTGTTGATCTCGACCCAGCTTCGCAACGCGTCGAGCAAGCGAAGTTGAAATTGGATCAAGCTCGCAATCAACTCAGCGCTGCTAAAGCGATGTTGAAAGCGGCTGAAGCTGAATTCCGCGCAGCAAAAGCTGATAAAGAAGCATTGTCTGCTCGTAACGAAGCAATGAAATTGGCAGATGCTTCCGGTTTGAAAGATGATGGCGTTCAGCCAGTGCAACCATAAGCTGCAATCACATTCGGTGCAAACCGCTTGTATCCAGCTAGCGTGACTCCGACTGCGACTCCAGTTCCAGCCGCTGCTACCGCTCAAGATTTGTCGAGCACCAGAATTCAGCAAGCTGATTTCAATGCTCCTCAAAAAGATGATGCTTCAGTTTCAGCAGATGCTGGAGCTGATCTCAAACCAGCAAAGATGGCTGAATCACAATCTCAGTCAGCTCAATAGTCGGAAAGCCAAATCCGCATAGCATCGCAACAACTCCGTATGTGGTGCCTGATGGAAGCTTTCAAATTGCAACCAGAAAAGTTAGAGCGCAGTTTGTGCTCTAACTTTTCTTATTAGGTCTAGAACTTAGCTTTAGACGAGAGACTTGAGTCCATAACGATCTGCGGGCTCTTTGTTTGATAGATAAGGATATAGTGCCAATCTCGATTGCTCGAATTTATTCCATATCTCGACATCAGGAAGCGCGGGTATGGTCACAAGTTCCTTTTGGTCGAACGCTACAAGGGCAGCATCCACGCAATCTTCAGCACTCATCACGTTTGCTTCGGGCAAATTGTGAACGGGTAGTCCGGCGCGACCCCAGAAATCCGTACGCGTTGCACCAGGAAGTACAGCTTGCACTTGTACGTCAGTGTCCTTGAGATTTGTGAATAGCGATTGCGTGAAATTCAGCACGTAAGCTTTGCTACCGCTGTAGGTGCCATTCAGCACGTCAGGGTTGACTGCGACGACAGAAGCGATGTTGATCACTGCGCCCACGTTTCTAGCGATCAGGTTCGGTAGAACTGCCGCCGTCAGGCGAGTTAGCGCAGTTACATTCAAGAAAATCATATTTTCGAGTTCGTCTATGCTTGAATCTGTAAGCGATTTAGTGCCACCAAATCCCGCGTTGTTCACGAGGATGGACACGGTCGTATCGGTCTGAAGTTGGTTCTCGAGTTTTTTTAGTGCCACTCTGTCAGTGAGGTCTGCGGCGAGAGTGTCTACTTTCACACCATATTTTGCAGAGAGCTTGGTTGAGACTTCGTTGAGCCGTTGACTATCGCGAGCGACGATCAATAAATCGTAGCCACGCTTCGCAAAACGGTCGGCGTAAACTGCACCGATTCCACCAGATGCGCCAGTTATAACTACTTTTCCTTTTGGATTGGAAGACATGTGAAACCTCCTTCGGTTTTGGTTTGGATTAGACCAGTCTGTTCTTTTATTGCAAAAAAAATTCTATTCTGTCACGAGCTTTCCTTCTAGCTCTTCAAAAGTACGTTGAAAGCAAATTCGAGAAAAAGGGTGAGGGGCTCGTTGTTCTGTTCCGATTTAGCACGCACTTGTGCACCTTCCCAACTGTTGACCAGGAACGCGGCTAAATCGTCGGGATTCGCGTTTTTAGAAAGCTCCTGGCGCTCAATTGCTCGGCGAAGCGTGTCTGCGATAGCCTGCTGCCAGCCATCAAATGCCTGCCGCAACACCGCGCGGATTTCGGGGTTTTGCGCAGCAACTTCCAGGCTCAAATTTCCCAGAAGGCAGCCTGTAATAGGTCCGCTCTTTAGCCCATAAGTTGCGATCAAGTCTTTGAAATAGCGGCGCAAGTTCTCCAGCGGGGAAGCCTCTGGATCGTTGAAGACTCGCTTCCAGCGCTCATTTTCACCTTCTGTATATCGTTGGATAACGGCCAGCGCAAACTCATCTTTCGTCGCAAAATGGTGATAAAAAGAGCCCTTCGGAATTTGAGCGGCTTCTAAAATTTGGTTGATACCAGTTGCGGTGTAGCCGGAATGGCGAATTAAGCCGACACCTACATCAATCAAATTTTCTTTTGTCGCCTGTTTATTTGCAGAGCCCATAAATTCAATTCCTTGCTCAACTGAAATTATTATAGCACAAAAATTAGACCAGTCTGTTCTTTTTTTGAAAATAGTTTGAGAACCGATTTTCCTTCTACCTCTATATGAAGATAGAGAGCTGCAAATTTCCTCAGTGCCGATCCCGTATTTCCCGCCGCCGTAGAGCATTTTTGGTAGCAAATCGGAAATGTTCTTCCTTTAGATTAACCATCACTTAGAGGAGAGACTTGGCAAATGGCAGCACCCACCAAAGCCCACGGCGAAGCAGAAGCAGCACACCAGAGCCCGGAATGGTTGAAGAAAGAAACCACCGGAAAGAGCGAAGCTGAAAGCAAACTATGGAATTCGGCTTACAGTTCACTGGAAAAACAGAACCACTTCCAAGCTGGCGAAGGTCCGTCACAGGCAGTCGCTCGTCTGCAGAAGGCTGGCTTCTTGACCGACATGAACATCACCGATGAAGCTCACAAGATTGAGAAATATCACGGAAAAGATGGCAAACCACAGACTGAATTTACGACGAAAGACCATGTGCTTGGACCTAAGGGCGAGCACCATGAAGTCGCTAAGTACGTCGAATCACACCTCAAGGCAGATCAAGTCAATCGCTTGACCCCATCGGCAGATGCACTTAAAGGCGTGATGACGCCTGAGCGCACTGATGCGATGAAGAAAGCTGGACTAGAAACAGATCCGCAGAAGCTGCACGATGCAATCGCAAAACGATTGACCGATGACAAAGGCTTGAATGCGCACGCTCTGGAAAAGATGAAAGACGTGCCGGTCGGCGCACCATATGTTGGCACCGGAGCGATTACGGAACAACAGATGAACAGCGTGCTGCGCGAACAAAAAGCGATGCGCGATGTCAAACGCGACGACACCGACTTCAAAGCGCTCCAGAAGTCGAACCCAGAAGAGTACAAGAAGCAGTGGTCGCAATATCTTCACGATACGAACGTTGGTCAGCTCTTGCGCGTGCATGCTAAGGAAGATCCTAAGCATTACAACATCGACAAGATTAAGGCTGCCGACGACTTCATCAAAGCCGTGCAGGAAGTAAACAAAAAGCCTGCAACATAAGCTCTAAGTTGGAATCCCGGAATCTCAGAAAAGCGGTGCATCGAAAGTGCATCGCTTTTCTATTTTTCGTATTGGATTTGGTTGGATAGTAATCACGGGCGGTATCACTCATCAAGCGGTTTATAAGGGCTCGATGAGTGACACAACCCTTGACTATGTTCTGCGGGCTCGAATGACGCCAGCAGCGACCAATCCGGCGACCATCAAAGCAAGTCCGACTGTGCCTACCAGGGTCATGAAGATCAACGAGACCATTTCAACGTCGCCAGGCGTCCTGAAGGCCCAAAGCAAACCGGGGAAAACAAAGCCGATGAATGTTAATACAGCCCCGGCAATGATAAGCATGCTCGGTACTTGGCTTTTACCCGGTGCCTTTTGTTCAGTTGTCTTTGGTTTGGTCATTGCTTTTGCTGAAGGGGCTCAGTCCATTCGAAAACTTGAACGATTGTTCTCATTGGTCCGTGTTCACCAAATGGATTGTTAGGAGCTAAGTGTATTCCGAATGAATGCATTCCACCTAAGTTTACAACCTTGAATTGCACGAAGCTCCGGTTGGTCGGCTTGCACCATTCTTTACTGGTTTTCGCGTCTTTCCAGGCGTGCATCGAAAGTGCATCGCTTTTCTATTTTTCGTATTGGATTTGATTGGATGCGATAATTGGCGCATGCGACAACTACCCGTCGACCGACTAACATTAGCGTTCATCCTAGTCACTGCAGTGGCAGCAATTTTGATTGCCGTCATTTTTAATAACATCATTGACCGCTCATACGATCGCGTTAAGCAGGTGCGTGAAGACAAATCTGGTGCGGACCCAACTTCAGAGATTGCCAGCGAGTTAGTAAAAAATGCTGATAACGCGAAAAAAGTTTTCAGTGATACCAAAGGCTTGCCCAATCAACTGCGGATTTCTGACGAAACGCTCAAGTCGGGACAATTCGAAGACATGGCGAAGCGCTGGGATATCACAAAGCTGAAGCTTCTGCGCTGTGAATATGATCCAAAAGATTTCGCCAAGTTGAAAGATATGAAAATCAAAGCGATCGGATTGAGCGATTGTTTGGTTGATAAAACAGTCATCGATAATATCTCGCAGATGCCGAAACTGAATCAGCTAGAGATGTTTCGCTGCGATATCGCAGATAACGCTTTCGAAAACATAGCGACTTCGAAAATCACGCTTCTGAAATTTCGTAAGTGCGGACCGGATTCTCTGCACGCTAAGCTGACAGTGCGGCAGATCAAGGACATCTCGCGAATGTCCAATCTGGAAACTTGGGATTTGAGTAAGAATGATTTCGAGCCCGGTGCATTGCGTCATCTTGAAGATGTTCAGTGCGAAATGATCAATCTTTCGAACACCAGTATCACCGATGAAGACTTGAAGAGCGTGCGAAAAATGCCACGTTTAAAGTATCTGCATTTAAATAATCCGCCTCACGTCACATGCGAAGGCTTGAAAAATTTGCAGGGCGCAAAGTTGCTCAAGCACATCGAAATCAATCCACCGTTGTTGAATTGCAAGGAACTCGGCGACCTGAAGCGAATCAGTGACACTCATTCAGGACATCCGCCGGACAAGCTACAGTTCGATCAGATGTGAATTCGCCCAATCGGCTGAACTCAATGCAGTAGCACTCCTGCTAAAGGCTATGCATTAGCGCTCCTGCTGAACGCAATCCATCATCGGCTTCGCTAATAACTTCAAAAAAATAGCGGCACCATATTTGGTGCCGCCAGGAAGATGTGTTCTGAGTTTGTTAGTTATTTTCAGCGTTATCCGCATTAGCCGAAACTTTCGGTGAAGGCTTCGCCTTGCTTTTCGAAAGCTCTTCCAGAGCCGCTTTTGCCGCTTGCTGCTCAGCAGCTTTTTTCGAACGTCCAGAACCTTCCGCGATTACGTTTCCTGCAATCGCCACGTTCACTGAAAATACTGGGTCATGCGGCGGACCTTCAGTCTTCATCACTGAGTAGACTGGCACACCTTGCGCTTTGGATTGCGTGAACTCTTGCAATTCGGCTTTGAAGTTGTCCTTGATTTCATCACGGTCGACGCTAGTTGCGAGGTTGCCGAACAATCTCACAACCAGATTCTGCACATGAATCAATCCCAAATCTGTGTAGACCGCACCAAGCATCGCCTCGAATGACTGAGCAACGATTGAAGGGCGCATCTGCACCTGGCGACCGAGCAATATGTATTTGCTCAGACTAAAAGTTTCAGCCAAACCGGCCAGCGTTTTGTCGCTGACCAGCACCGATCTGATTTCGGTGAGTTGGCCTTCATCATATTCAGGGAATCTTTCGAGCAGATATTCACTTATAACGAATTTGAGAATGGCATCGCCGAAGAATTCCAATCGCTCGTAGTCCTTCGCGCCAGGCGTCTCTGCCGCGTAAGAGCTGTGGCAGAGGGCTTCGTGCAGAACTGCCATGCGACCGAAGTGGATGCCGAGTCGATTGCACAGTTGCTCAAGATCTTTGAGTCTTTTAGGAGAAATGGTCTGAGGGTTTCCAGTCATATGACTTGCGTTCGAATAAGAGGTATCAATGCCAGTATGCAACATTTTCGTTTCTTCTGAAGAGGACCGTGTTCAAACGTTCCGAGGGTACCTACCGAAAAGTACTTGGCAGCGGCCTTTCGGATCTGTTTGCAGCGAGCTGCTTTGCTGATCAACTCAAGAGATAATTTGTTAACAACTATTTCTTCAGCGATCGATGCTGCCACATAACAACTTACAACTACTCAGCTTGGTTGTAGTTGTTTGCGAAGAATTGTGGATTACCAAGAGCAACACGAGGCGCATCTCGCGAAGGCACAGCGTGTGCGTCTTCCGGCGTTTCTTCGTGTCAATGTAAAAGTGTGATGACGACTAGCTTTGCACAAAATAATCCGATTGATTACTTGGCTATAATTTGGAATGGACGCCAGCCCGCGTATACCCTGCTATTCTTTATCCTGTCGTCAAAGCGGTTGCAAACGGGCTGTGGAAGGGACGTAAAGAGGCGCCATGTATCAATTACAGTTGGGTCAGATTGGATTATTCGTGTTGGTAGGGTTTGCTTTACCAGCGCTTGGAATGGTCTTACTCGCCTGGGTTCTGCAGTTGTTTCTCGGTTACCACAGACCAAGCCAGACTAAGAATCAGCCTTACGAGTGCGGAATGAAACCGATTCAAGCCGCTCACGTGCAGTTCGATATCCGGTATTACCTCTATGCGCTTTTGTTCATCTTGTTCGACATCGAAATTGTCTTCATCGTTCCGTGGATATTGGCAACAGATGAAATCGGACAGGCGGCTGGTTGGAAATGGCTAGGGCCAGTCGAAATGTTAGTTTTCCTCGTCATACTCGCTTTTGGATTAGCATATGCCTGGAAAAAGGGAGCCCTGAAGTGGGAGTAAGACTATGAGCGATTCAAATCCGAGCGGCGAAGGGCCGATTCAAATTCCCTCCATGCCTGTGCCCGATGAGCTGCGAGACACGGTCACACTGACAACGGTTGATAAAGCGGTCGAAATGTTGACCCGATTGATCGACCCGATCGCTAACCTTGCCCGTTCGAATTCTGTATGGCCACTGACTTTCGGAACGAGCTGCTGTGCAATTGAAATGATGAGCGTGGGAATGTCGCGATTCGACATCTCACGTTTTGGTTCTGAAGTATTCCGTGGAACCCCTCGTCAAGCCGACCTCATCATTACCGCCGGAACCATCACAAGAAAGATGGCTCCGTGTTTGATCACTCTTTATGAGCAATTGCCTGAACCTAAGTATGTAATCGCGATGGGCGCGTGCACCGTCACAGGTGGCATGTTCAACGACGCTTATTCTGTCGTTCAAGGTGTAGACAGAATTATTCCAGTCGACATCTACTTGCCTGGCTGCCCTCCGCGTCCGGAAGGCATTTTGGATGCTCTGTTGAAACTGCAACAGAAAATCCGCACTGAGTCTTATAACGAGCGTCGCGCCCGTGCTTACAACCAGAATGCTGTTCGCTATGTCGACTACGACAGTGGACGTCCGATGGAAGACCTGGTTGCTGAAGCACAGCACGAGACTGCTTTGATTCTCGCTACTGGTGAGAATTCTCGCGAAGATACACTCGGTTCGAAGTAGAGAAGAAAATGGCAGACGAAGAGAAACCAAAAGAAGAGCCAAAGGCAGACGCTGCTAAACCTGAAGGTGAAGCCGCGAAGCCAGCCGCCGAAGATGCGAAGCCTGCTGCTGATGCTGCGAAGCCCGCCGCGGATGCTGCGAAGCCTGCTGCGGATGCTGCGAAGCCTGCTGCCGATGCTGCAAAGCCTGCTGCCGATGCTGCTGCAAAACCAGCACCAGCAGCCGCTGCCGCTGCGAAACCTGCTGCCCCAGCCGCTGCCGCTGCAAAACACGGCGAAGCTCCTGCACCAGCCGCGCCACCACAAACTGGACCAGCCGGACAATTTTTGAAAGAGCATGGAATTGCAACTACGCCGATGGCCGATTCGTGTGGATGCGAAACTGCTGAAATCGATGCGTCGAATCTGACTGCTGCTCTACGTTTGCTCAGAAGCAGCTCGGAAATTGCGTTGGACTTCTTAGTCACCGTATCTGGTGTAGACAATATCGACACTTACGATTCCGTCTACCATCTCCAATCTTTCTCCAACAAAAACGAACTCGTGCTCAAAGTGCGCATCAAGAAATCCGATGTGCCTGCGGGCAAATTGCCGAACGTTCCAAGTATCGCGACAATGTGGCAGACAGCCAATTGGCACGAACGCGAAACATTCGACCTTGTTGGTATCAGATATAACGGACACCCATATCCGCGTCGCATCCTGAACACATGGGATTGGGACGGCTACCCGCTTCGCCGCGATTACAAGCAACCGGTTGATGCGTTGAACGACAAAAATCCAAACAGTATGCGTTAAGCGCAGAGGCTAATTATGGCAACCGAGCTAATTCCTTCGATCAAAACACATACGCTCAAGACAGATGACCTGATCATCAACATGGGTCCGCAGCATCCTGCGACTCACGGCGTGTTGCGTCTCATCGTCACGCTAGACGGCGAAATGGTAAAGCACGTAGAACCCGTAATCGGTCACTTGCACCGCGGACAAGAATGGCAAGGTCAGAACCGCACCTGGTTCCAATACCAAGCATTGATCGACCGTGTGGATTATCTCTCCGGAATGTTCACATCGTGGGCGATGGCGCGCGCCGCAGAGAAAGTTGATGGATTGGTTGTTCCGGAACGCGCAGAGTGGCTGCGAGTGATCACAGGCGAAATGAACCGCATCACATCGCACTTGTTGTGGTTGGGTACATACCTGATCGACTTGGGCGCGATGTTCGGCTTCCCGTTCTATCCATTTAGAGAGCGCGAGAAATTATTCGTTTTGCTGGAAGAAATCGCCGGTCAACGAATGATGTTCAACTACATCCGAATCGGTGGAGTACAG
This sequence comes from Drouetiella sp., assembly GCA_036702965.1. Classification (GTDB taxonomy): domain Bacteria; phylum Cyanobacteriota; class Vampirovibrionia; order Obscuribacterales; family Obscuribacteraceae; genus PALSA-1081. The sequence continues at coordinate 1,240,452 of DATNPZ010000013.1, read as the reverse complement.
CGCGATCCCAAAGCTGATTGGTTCAAGCGTCTTGCTGAATTCTGCAAAGAGTTCCCGGATCGCATCGATGAATACGAAGCCATCGTTAGCGAAAACCCAATCTTCTTGAAACGTACTCAAAACGTAGGCATTCTGCCGAAACAAGTAGCTGTGGATTATGGTGTCACCGGACCGACGCTGCGTTGCTCAGGCGTAAATTATGACTTGCGTCGCTTCAAACCGTATTCGATGTACGACAAATTGAAATTCGATGTGCCGCATTTTGACGGCGATGGTGACACGCAACAGCGCTACATCGCTCGCGTTCGTGAAATGCGCGAATCGACCGAAATCATCAAACAGTGCATCGACATGATTCAGCCAGGAGAAATCATGGCGAAGAAGCAAGTCGCCGGTATGCGTATCAAAGCCGGAGAAGGCTTCGAAGCGGTCGAAAGCCCGCGCGGAATTCTCGGCTGCTACATCATTTCAAACGGTAGCGATAAAGCATTCCGTTTCCGCTGGAGAAATCCATCATTCAGCAACTTGTCAGTTCTGCCCGAGCTTCTGGTTGGGCATCCGATTGCCGACGTAATGGCGATCTTTGGTTCGATTGACGTAATTATTCCGGACGTGGACCGCTAAAGGGAGCAATTCAGACGCATCATGGGTAACGCCGCAGAGATTATAAAGTTCGTCAAGATGAGCACCATCTGGTTGATTCTCATCTTCACTCCTGTGTGGCTTGCTTCATGGGCGGTCGGAGTTTTCATTCCCTACTTCATCATCAAAGACCAGTCGAACATTCTTTTCGACGTATGCCAGGCGGTTGTTCCGATTCTCGCAGTGTTAGTGTTCATCCCGATCAACGCGATGTTCATGGTGTTGTTCGAGCGTAGAGGCCTGGCACTATTTACGGTGCGCAGTGGACCGAACCGCGTTGGACCAGACGGTATGTTGCAAACTGCAGCAGACGCTGTGAAGTTGCTTTTCAAAGAAGACATCACGCCGAGAGGCGCTGATATTGCCATGTTCACACTGGCTCCAATCACATTCTTTGCTCCATCGGTTTTCGCAGCGATTCCATTGTTGGCGGCTGTTACTAACGACCATCCGCTTTTCCACATCGTCAATTTGCCGACTGGAATTTTCTACGTTCTCGCAGCATCTTCCGTTCCTGTAGTTGGAATCGTCATGGGCGGCTGGGCTAGCAACAACAAATACTCACTTGTGGGTGGATTGCGAAGTGCTGCTCAAGCGATCAGCTATGAAATTCCTCTCGTACTTTCATTGATTTCAATTTGTATGATGTCTCGCACGTTGGATGTTGTGCAGATCGCCAATCAGCAAGTCGGTGGCATTCTCGACTGGAACATTCTCGGCGGCGGTGCCTTGCGTGGTATCGACAAATTCATCGCGTTGAATTTGGCTGGAAACCACATAGATGCCAAACAGATTTTGGATATGGCTTATCCAAACGGTGTTCTCTCTTATGTCGCAGCGGTCGTTCTGATCGTGTGTACGGTGATCATGTTCTCGCTCTACCTTACCGGTGCTTGCGCAGAAATCAACCGTATTCCTTTCGACTTGCCTGAAGCAGAATCAGAACTGGTTAGCGGATACAACACCGAATACAGTGGCATCAAGTTCGCAATCTTCTTCCTTGCAGAATTCACTAACTTGTTCATCGTTAGCTCGATCGCTGTAGTGATGTTCATGGGCGGCGGTAACAACCCAATCCCATCGTGGTTGCTCGATCCCTGGTGGAACAACTTCTCCGCATCCGTTGGACCGATGTTCGACATTGTCACCGACAAGGGCTTGAAGCTGATCGACGAACACACGCTATTCCCAGCGTTGTGGGTGATCGCTAAGACTTACGCATTCGTCTTCTTCGCCGTATTGATTCGTGGCACGCTCCCTCGTTTCAGAATCGACCAGTTGATGGACTTCGGCTGGAAGCGCTTGATTCCTTTATCTCTGATCGTATTTCTCGTAATGGCATTCGCTAGAGTGCTCGTCAATGTCCACATCATTATGCCTGCGGGAGGAACCCCTTAAAATGCCTAACTTGATCTCCCGAGCAATCGATAGCATTTATCAGGTTTTCCGTGGACTCGGCACCGTGGGTGGTCACACCTTCAAAGAGCCGATTACCGAGCAATATCCAGATTACGCACCAAATTTGCCAGCTCACTTCCGTGGCAGATTGGCTCTGCAAGTCAATCCAGAATCAGGCGAGCATCTATGTATCTCGTGCCGTCAGTGCGAACGTGTTTGCCCGGACAAGTGCATTGAAATCACTGCGCACAAGAGCCCTGAGACAAATAAACTAGAGTTGATCGATTTCAAAATCGACCACGGTCTCTGCATGTTCTGTGGATTGTGTACAGAAGTTTGCCCAACGAGCTGCATCATCAATACAAACGACTTCGAAATGGCTGACTACACACGCGAATCGCTTGTGTACGACTTGAAGAAATTGACGCTGAGCCAAGAAGAATCAGCGTATTACTTCGACAAGAAAGAAACGCCGTTGCCGAAACCGAAACCAGCGAAACCGGCTCCTGCCGCCGCTGGCGCTGCTGCTGCTGCAAAACCAGCACCAGCTGCCGGAGCTGCTCCTGCTGCCGCCGCTGCTGCGAAGCCTGCCGCGGATGCTGCTGCTAAACCTGCTGCGGATGCTGCTAAGCCTGCTGCGGATGCTGCGAAACCTGCTGCTGAAGCTGCCAAACCAGCCGCTGAAGCTGCCAAACCAGCTGAAGAAGCGAAGCCTGCTGAAGCGAAAGCTGAAGAAGCGAAGCCTGCTGAAAAGGCAGAAGCAAAGCCAACCGAAGAAGCTAAGCCTGCTGAAGCAAAAACTGAAGAAGCTAAGCCTGAAGCTAAAGCAGACGAAGCCAAATCCGAAGACAAGCCGAAAGAATCTTAGTCCAATCAATCAATAGAAGGCGCAGAGGCACAAAGAGCGAAAGAAATGGAAAACCTGGCAAATTTGGCGGACGTAAACGCCGTATCGATTGAAACCTGGATGTTTTATGTGCTTGCTGCAATAGCAATCCCATTTGCATACGGTGTGATTCTCGATCGAGCAATCATCAGATCCGGTTTTCTTCTCATCGGTGTATTCGGCGCAATCAGCGGCTTGTTCCTCATTCTGCAAGCGCAGTTCATCGCGATGGCTCAAATCATGATCTACGCGGTTGGTATCACGCTGGTTGTAGTAATCGCGCTGATGCTGACAAACCCACGTATGAATCTCGACCTCAAGCCTGCAAATGGAAACAGCAAAGTCTGGGGATTTGCGTTCTCCTTCTTGTTGTTCGCAGTCATCTACATGGCAATTCGTTCGGAATACTGGCCAGTCAAAGGCGAGATTCCATCCGGCGCAAACGTAGCCGTTATCGGCGCTGCTTTGACCGGACAGTACTCATTGCCTTTCGAATTCGCCTCAGTTCTCTTGCTCGCAGCTTTGATGGGTGCGGTCATGCTGGCGAAGAACGAGCCGTCTGAACCAGAAACTTTGGAATACAGCGAGAACATCGGCACTAACGAAGCCGAAACTCCTGAAGCCGTTACGTCGTCGAGGTAATTCAAGTGGTGCCTAAACTTTCACAACAGACAATTCTCGGCATCGCATATGCCGTTGTTGCCCTACTGATCGCAGGGTTCTACTTTACCGGTGGTCTCGGCTCGATGCTCATAAGCAGCGGCATGACTAAGTTCCCGCCAGACGTTACAGCTTTCTCGCTTATCTCATTGCTCGCAGCCGCAGCGATGTTCATGAATGCATCACCGCTGGTGGTGCTTTCTTCCGCGACCTTTCTTGGGTTCTTTGTTCTTTCCATCCACCAGGAAGAACCGCTAGTGCGCTATCTCTGCTTGGGCGGAGTGCTTTTCGCGATTGGGATGTACGGTATGACGACATCAAGAAACGCAGTGCGCGTTTTGATGTCGATTGAGCTTATGTTGAACGCAGTCAATATCAATCTTGTTGCTTTCGCTCGATACATCGATCCAGCTCAAGTTAAGGGACAAGTTTTCGCCATCTTCATTCTCACCGTAGCCGCTGCAGAAGCCGCTGTCGGACTCGCCATCGTGCTTGCGATGTACCGCAACACTGCCACTGTCGACATGGAAGAATTCAACCTGCTCAAGTGGTAGGCTCTCCTATTCGCTAAAAGTCAGAAGCTAGCCATGTTCAAGGCTGTCCACCTTGTCGTGTGTGTGTTCTCTTTTGCAAAAGTCGCGCTTATAGCTGCGGTTTACCTATAAGACGCAAGGCTGTATCAAGGTCCACATCACGGCTGCTAAAGGCGTCCGACCTAGTCCACTGGACTGGTACATCAATAGGCGCTGGATGACCTTCCAGCAGTCGCCCTTGCAAATCAAAGGCTTTGCACGTCGATGCCGTCAATTTCGCGCCGGTGTAGTGGAGCAATCCAAGATCCGCAGGTCCACCAATTCCGCCCTGGCTCGTGCTTCCGAGCAAGCTGACGCGGTTTGATGGTAACTGCGCTTTTAACACATCGAGGAAAGTGTCGGTTGCACTGAAACTTCGACCATCCACTAGAATCCACAGTCGCTGTTTCATCGCCGCTTTTTTTGTAGTCTGATATTCGGCTGGCTCCAACTTTGGATTGTAGAACCCATCCGGTTCTGCAGTTACCGGCAATTTCCCGTCCTGCTGCGGTACCGCTCGATATCGCAATGCGTAAGGTTTGATGGGTCGATTCTCGATGAAGCATCCAGCCAAGTAGCAACACAGTTGATCTCGTCCGCCAACGTTGCCGCGCACATCGATGATGATGTCCGTAGTCGTCGCTAATTCTTTCAGCGTGGCATCTATTTGCTTAAATCGTTGTTCGTCCAGAGCGGACCAAGATTGACTGTCCGGGTGCGCCGGCGGTCTGTCTGGCATCCAACTTTCCACCCGCAAATAGCCAATTGTGGGTTTCAAAAGTCTCGAATAAATCCACTTATGTTTTGTGTTCCAGTTCCACGGTAGAGACTTGAATTCTCTGTTACAGACAATTGGCAGTGTCACTCCTTTTCTAACTACAGTCATCACGACTGATTGTTTGCCGGAGTACGTGAACGGCACGTTTGCCAGAGCTTGCGCCCGACGAGCCTTTTCATTCGAAACGGAAACCAGTTGAGATTGTTCTGTGACGATATCCTCGACCTTTTTTCCGGCTATTTCGAGGATAACATCTCCTTTTTCTACTGTGTTGCAGCTATCAGTGATCTCTGCAACCACGATACCATCTGCAGTATCAATAACGCGAAATGGCAAAGGAAGCGCGGGGGTGGTGCCGGATAGATGTATTGAGCAGTGTCCGTCATCTAGTTTCGAAATGAATCTGCGGAACAGGTTACTGATTTCGTCCCTCGTCATGTCGGGATGTACCGAAGATGAGCATTCCTGAAAATTGGCTTCAAGCGAAATACCCGTTTGCGTTTGTTTTTCTTTGACGTAGGACCATCGGTTTTGTAGCTTGCGTACCATCTCCGCTAAGTCGGCACGAATTTCTTCGACGGTGAATTTGGTCCGTGGTTCGATTAAGTCTCTGATGGTGTCTTTGCTTGCATCTAGCGAATCGAATCTGCTGCGCAGATACTTGTCGATATGATTGGTTGGATCGGCTGTGTAGTCTTTGCTTTTCGAAAGCTCAGTCCAGTCGTGCGCTGTTATCTTTTGCATCTTTGCAGCGGCATCCACGCGTCGAGCTAAGCTCCACTCAGGGAGCCACTCTTGCTTGGGTTTCGGTTGGTTCTTCTCGAGTCCATCGAGGAGCATCAACGCTTCCGCTAGCGTTTTTATTTCTTTCGCATCTTCAATTAGAACGCTCGCAAGATAGTAGGTTATTTCGCCATCGGCAGGATTTTCTGTCTGAAGAGTGCGGAGGTCGGCGATTGTTTGCGCACTGTTCGATGCGCTTCTTTTTTCGAAGATCTCCGCAGCGTTTTCGCTAGGACTATGTGCAATTCTACTTCTGAGATCGCTTCCAGAATCAGAGTTACCGAGCTTTTGATCATCTGCGAAAGCCTCGTTCGCATTTAGAAATGCAAATAAAACCGCTGCCACCGAGAGCACCATAGTCATACCGATTGGACTCTGGTGATTCTGATTAGGTAGACAGCGGCTTGGTGTGCTTTCTTTGCGTCGCAAATTTTTTAAAATCAGCTCAATGGAAACTGATACGGCTTGGCTTTGCTTCCGAGAGCTTCGCGCAAGAATCCCAGAGCCCAGTCGTGAAGCTGATTCCAACCAACAACTCTGCGCATGGAGGTCATTCTTCTACGCTTCTCTTCGACGCCCATCGTCAATGCCTGCGTTAACGCATTTGCGAATTCGTCTGCGTTGTGTGGATCGACGATCAGCGCACCTTGCGACAACTCGTGGGAGCATCCTGCTGCTTTGCTCAGGATTAACGCTCCCTGCTCGTCTAGTCTCGATGCAACGTATTCTTTTGCGATCAAGTTCAATCCATCTTTTGTTGAATTGACTGCGAGCACATCTGCAGCTTGATACCACGTAGCCAATTCGGACTGTTCGTACTGCCCCGGCAGGTAGAGAATTGGTGTCCATCCGGAATTGGAATATTTCGCGTTCAAGGCAGCGACTTTATTTTCGACTTCTTGTGCGTAGGCTGAGAAGACTGGTTCGCTAGAGAGCGGTTCTTGTGCCAATTGCACGTAATGGAAGCGCTTGTGCATGTGCGGCTGTGTTTCAAGAAAACGTTCGAGACCATTCAGTTTTTCCAACACGCCTTTGGAGTAGTCCAATCTGTCCACACCCAGAATGACCTGGTTAGCCAGTCTGTGCTTGACTCCCATTGCTTCTGCCATCGGGCGTGTGGATTTAGCCAACTGTTGCCACAAGTTGAAGTCGATACCGAGTGGCATGACGACGATCTTTGTGACGTTCTGACGACGGCGAACTTCCATTTTCAAGACATCGACCATCGCGTTCGGCAACAACTCTTGAACAGTGTTCAAGAAATTCATTGCATACTCGGTCGTATGGAATCCGATGATTTTGTTTGACAGCAACGACTCGACTAACTCGCGAGCGATAGGCGATTTGACCATGATGTCGGCTGACGGGAAAGGTACATGCCAGAACTGGCAGAGGATGATGCCTGCTTGCATCGACATCAGTGGTGCCACTAAAGCTAATTGATAGTCATGCAACCAGCACAGCGTCGGGAATGATTGCGATGAAACATTGAGACATTCAGATGCGATGATTTCGCTCAATTGACGGAAGGACTTCCAGTTTTCAGCATCGAACTTCGCTTTCTCCGGATGACCATGCAATAGAGGATGCAAATAACCAGAAGCGATCTGGTTGTGTTTTTCCAAAACTGGTGGAGAAATCTGTGGGTTGTAGAACGCGAATGCTGAGCCCTGCGCCTCTTGTGGTGTCGGTTTGGTCGGTACACCGTCGACTGCGAACCAGTGCACTTTAGCGCCCAATCGTTTGACCACAGGCTCGAGGCTCGAGGACACGCCGCCTGACTGTCCTGGTCCCCGATAAGAAATCACCTTCAATGTAGGTAAATAGAGTTGGAGTTGTCCCAAATCATCTGTGGTGAGCGGTGACAACAATTGAGGTGATTTGACTGCTGTTGGCATGAACGACCCTCTGACCCGAACGTGTGAGCGACGCGCTGAAACCTTGTATGCATCTGCTATCGATGCACTTGCTATGTGATGCCTGAGAATCTGATTCTGATGATTGCCCGAGACTAAGTCAGAGTGTTGACTTCAGATGACACTCGATACCAGACGATCGGATAAAACCGGGGCTACGCCAAGCCAAAATCGCCGTCTAAACTGGAAAGGGCACTTCACAGACTGTTTTAGGAGCGTGTCAGGCAGCTTGCTGCGCGACCTGTCCTCGGAACTATGTAATCGCACTACAAGAGATAAAGATAGGCTATGTTTCGACGGTAATCAAGGAGTTGTGAAGGAAATTTATAAGAAGTTAATACCTTCAGTTTCCTTGCTAAATCGTTTGTGCAACGTGGTGGCATATATGGTGCCACTTGGAAACTTTGTGAATGGTGGTATATACGGTGCGGTGAATTTTGTTCACTCAGCAGTTCATAGATCGAGCAAACCCGGCAGTGCGACTATCTCTACACGCCTTCCCTCGATATCTACCAGTGGCACCAGCGCCTCAACAAATGGTACCAAAATCGGCTCTTTGTTTTTTTCTCCGAGTCTCGTAATCTCCAACAGCTCACTGTTGTTGCCGATGATATCAGATACGGTGCCAACTTCTGCACCGTCGGTGGTGAACACTGGCAAGCCGACGAGATCATCGATCCACCACTCGTCTTTGTCCAATTCACGGAGCTGTTCGCGTGTCGTACTGAGAACGGCGTCCATATATTTTTCAGCCGCGGTGCGATCTTTGCACTCTTTTAGTTTGACGAAGAGCAAACGTTTCTCGAGGTAGATGTCCTCCACTGTTAGCTCTTCAATGGTTCCGTCTGGAGAAACCACTTGCACATCCTCGACATCCAATAAGAGTTTGGGATTATTGCTGCTCGGTTTGACTTTCATGTAGCCGCGCAGAGCGTGCATCCCGACTACCTTTCCGACAGGGAAGAGCGAATCGTCTCCGGGATTTTGCGCGCTTTGTTCTGGATTTTGCGGTTTGCTTTTCTTGTTTTTCGGCATCAGTGCTCGTGCGAAACTTTCGCGGGCATCGGCAGTGGACGTGAATCTTCCTTCCAGCGTTTAAACAAGCTGTTATCGAATCCGTATTGATCGAGCACTCGACCAACGACAAAATCAATTTGGTCGGAAATGGATTGAGGGCGATGATAATAGCCTGGGCATGCGGATGCGACTACCGCTCCGGCTTCAGAGAGAGTGAGCATGTTCTTCAATTGAATTTGACCGAAAGGCATCTCACGCACGAGAATCAAAAGTGTTCTTCGCTCTTTCAAACATACCGCTGCGGCTCTGTGAATCAGGTTCTCGGTCAATCCATTAGCCACCGCACCAAGAGTACCCAGGCTGCATGGAACAATCGCCATTCCTTTGGTTCGGTACGAGCCGCTAGCAACCGAAGCGCCATAATCGGTGAGTTTGTGCAGTTTAAACGGTGCCGAGTCAGAGAGCTTGAGAAACCCTTTGATACCACCGGCAATGTCATCGCCGAGCATCAGATCGTTCTCTTCACGCATTACTTGTAACGCTGCACGCGAGACAAGCAGGTCTACAGGCTGCTTTATCTCCATGAAATACTGAAGCAAACGCAGTCCGTAAATTGCACCGCTCGCTCCCGTGATCGCGAGTACGAACGGCAATTCACCAGTCTTTTCGGGACTGTTGCTTGCGTCGTTTGAATTGCTCATTTTAGATGCCTCTTAGTTGCCGCTGTTACAGCGAACCCTCTGGTGCCGCTTTCAAAGGTTTTGGCGGAGTAGCTGGAGCGGCTGCTGGTGTGGACTGAGCCGGTGCAGCCTGCGCTGGTGCAGCCTGTGCTGGTGTAGCTTGCAACGGTTGCGGTGGTGGTGTGTAAGAGTGAGGAATATCCGGAAGAATTCCAGGAAGTGGATTGCTCGATGCTGGGTCTGCTGCGCCGCCCATCGGAGCACCACCGCCCATCGGAGCGCCACCACCCATCGGGGCGCCACCCATCGGAGCGCCGCCGCCCATCGGAGCGCCGCCGCCCATCTGAGCACCGCCGCCGTCGCCACCGCCCATGTTCTGCGGCGCAGAATTGCCTTTCTGGAATCGGCGACCGAATGTGCCGTCTGAGTTCATCTCGACTTGCGGAGTCAGAGTAACCGCAGCACCTGCAGCCTGGCTGATTCCAATTTTGAATGGCGCATCAATGCGCACTGTGACTGGCGATCCGCCATCAATATAAAGGTCGCGTCCGCGTTTCACCAACGAGCGAATTTTTGGCGTCATTCCGCTCATTTGACTTTGCTGATCATTACCGTAAATCGGGTCGCGCAGCATCTCTTGCTTGGTCACAACTTGTGGTCCGCGTCCGTTCGAGCCATAGCGATTGCGATTGTTCGCGCCCGGAGCAACAGCTTCGAAGCTAGCTTGTGTGCCCACATAAGCGATATTGCTGTTGTGATCGATGGCAGTCTGGCGACCGCCCTGACTGTAAGATTCGCCTGTAAGCGAACCAACGAGCGGATATGTGATGCCATCGGGAGTTTTCAATCCCGAGAGCTGGACCCGAAGTTTACCTGTGGGTTTCATGCCTTTGGGATGCGGCACATCGCCTGAAGGTATGGCTTCGATGATCTCGCCTAGCACCTCGGAGCCAGCGGGCACTACGACATCGGTGCCATTTGCCAGAACGGGCGCGCTCATATTGATGGTGAATTGTTGACCCTGCCTGCTTTTCGAGCTGATCGTCTGACTCAATCTCCCTTCGAATGTTGTTCCTCGCGGCAGAACTACTGTCTTTCCGTGCATCGTGCCAGCACCAGTGAAACCAGGCAAATCTGCCGTCTGTGCGTTTGCTGCAAGCGGTATCGAGCAAGCCAATATCAGTAAACAAGCCAGGCTCAGTCTTTGCTGATTCGGATGGTGGAAAGAAAACATTGTGGACGACTCCGTTAACTCAGTTGCTAGAAATATCAGGTATCAGATTTGGTATCAGTACCGGCACCCATTGCTGACGGTTCTGCCTGGTCTGGATTGGCTTGAGTGGCAGTTTTGCCGGATTTGACTTTATAGAATGCTCGCACGACGAATGCTGCAACTAATACAGCGACGAGCACCATCGTAAGCAATCTGAAGATGCTACCGAAATACCCCAGGAAATCCGGAAACATAATGAGACAGGCGCCGGCAATGATTACTCCGCCGCCGACCATTTTCAACATATCCGCATTAGAGTTTGGCTTCACTTCGTTACCTGCCTGGAAAAATTGACGCCAAGCAGCACCACTTGTGGTGCGTCAGATTTTTGCGATGTCGCCATAAACTTAGAAATCGTCGTCTTTGTTGAGGTATTTCTCGAACCTGGCGATCATTTGCGGTGTGACAACCTTAGTTCCTAACCACCATGAAACCACAAGTACGACCGGAAGTGCGAAGACGCGAATCAGAGTTGGTAAGAATGGATAGACAAAGCTTGTAATCAACACAGCGCTGCCGATCGTAAAAGTCTGGCTCATGCGCTGAATGAATTGTTCTTGACCACGACGGGGCGTGTCCTGAAATTTGACTGAGAGAAATGACAGGTAATTGTGCCAGGCAGTCCGAGCGCCTTTGACTGAGTCTTTGTAGACCTTGGTCTCCTGCAAGTTGCGAGGAGCCGAACCGCGCATGTTCGGCGAAGTCGATGCGTCAGGAGTGGCGTCGATGATCTGGTCGTTGCCAGGAGAGTTGAACTTGCGTCCGCCCTTTCGTCCTCTCGAATTCATTTCAGCTCCTTTTGCTCGGTCGTTCTTTGGGGGTCACAAGGATTCTACTTCTTCTTTTTACCCTTCACACCGTGATTTTTTAGTTTCATCAAGCCAGATTCAACTTCTTGACGAAGCGGATTGTCGTCATCTGCCGCCTCCAGAAAGCTTTCTGCGTTTTCAGCGGCTTTTTGCGGCGATGGATTGTCGCTCTTGGTGAACATACTGAAAAGCCCATAGTAGGCTTCGGGCGCCTGCGGGTCGGCAATCAGGGCTTGCTTGTAGTGGTCGATAGCCACTGCTGGCAGCTTCCAGGTTGCGTCTCCAAGTTTGGTCTGTCTGGATGCCTCGTTGCGCTGGGTCAGTATACGGCTCATACCCTGTTCTGCCCTCGGAGCAACCTCAGGTATCTCCTTCGCGAAGGCGTAGGCATGCTCGGCTGACTTGAAGTCGCCGTCGTTGAACGCTTGCTCGCCCAGCGAAATCAGTTCGTACGGCTCGTCTTTGTGGTTTTCGATGACGCTAAAGAAGTGCTGACGAGCGCTTTTGAATTTGTGATTGGTCAGATCTGACTCTGCCTCAGACATCTCCTTTTTCTCTTCGAAGTCTTTCTCGCCGCCTTTCAGCACCTGTCCTTTGACGTTTTTCTCGCTGGAAGCTTGATGCTCACTGAGGATGTCTTTCAATTGCTCCAGAACTTTCTTGAACTCAGGTGGCTCCAGTCCTTCTTTTCGGGATTTGATGTTGTAGACACGAGTCAGCCCCATGAGCGCATTCGCGTCATTTGGCTGCGTGGTCAGAATCGTTTTGTACTCGGTTTCGGCAACATCTAACTTATCTTGGCGCAGTGCCAACTCCGCTAGATCGCTGCGCATTTGCATGTCGTTGGGCAGAATTTCCAAAGCATCATGCATCTGAGCGATCGCCATTTCACCGTCGCCGCGCTGCGCGTAGTATTCAGCCATGTGGCGGTATGGATTTGGTTGATGTGGGTCGATGCGAATCGCTTCGCGCCAGGCCGCTAGTGCTCCTGGTCCATCGCCTTGCTTTTTGCAGATGTCGCCTTTGACAAGATTCCAGTCCGGCAGATCTTTGGTTTTGTCAGCCGGAATGTTGTGCAGTTCGGCATATGCATCTTCTGGTTTGCCCTGTCCGTTGAGAATAATCGCTTTCTGCAGACGGGCTAAAGCATAGTCAGATTTGTCGTGCAGAACTTTGGTGATGATCTGCTCTGCTTCTTTATCCTTGGGATCTATCTTCAAAAGTGTTTGAGCTAACAACGTAAGATTAACTGGATTCTCCGCCAGCCCCACAGATTTGCGAAACGGCTCGACTGCCGCGTCTAGATCGTCTTGAGCTACTTTGACCAACCCAAGCGTTTGTTGCGCAATCAGAATGTCGGGATTGGTTTTGATCGCTCGTTTGCAGAGCGTCTCGGCTGCTTCCAGATAAAGGTCGCGTTTGGCTGGTGAAGCCACTTTTTGTGAGTGGATATAAGCTACGTAGCCACCAGCAGCGATGACATTCGAATTGTCGGGATATTTTTCTCGTGCCTGACGAAGTACTTTTTCGCCTTCAATTACTTTGGATGGAATGTCTTGTTTAGCCAGAGATACAGCCAATCCGGCGTAAGCGTCACCGGTATCGTCGCTGTCCAGAAGTGCGCGATAAGCTCCTTCTGCTTCCTTGAATCTGTTCTTGATCAAGAATTCATCAGCATCTGCGATTGATTGCGAGAATGCCGGCAGTGCTACGTAAAAATTCGAGCTGCACAAAAGTGTCGTCGCGAGTAACAGTCTGCACGACAACGCTAGCAGTGATTGTTTCTTGAATTTAGATTTGGTGCCGTCTTCCAACTAGATCACTTGCCTCCTTTATCGAGATTTTCGGCTTTATGCGTTTCTTTGTCAGCTTCCTTCGAATCTCCCATTTGCTTGTAGACAGCGGCTGCTTTTCTATGCAAATCCGCATCATCAGGCGATACATCTATCGCGTCTTGAAGCGATGATGCAGCTTGAACATAGTTTTTCTCAGCCATGTTCTTTTCGTAAGCATCCATAAACGGTTTGCTTCGTGCTGCGCTCACAATCTTCAAAGCGTCGTTTGCGCCCGGTTCTTTGGAGTATGTCGCCTGACGATAGCTGACTGTTGCGGCAGGTAAGTCGCCTTTCTTCTCCTGCGCCTTGCCGAGCAGCATCCATGCATGACCATCTGAAGGCGTCTTGTCCACTAGACCTTCGAAGAATTTGATCGCGCCGTCGAAATCACCAGATCCAAGTTTGCCCTCACCCTCTGAGTAATCAACTTTGGGAGGCGGTGGTGTTGCCGGTGCTGCTGCTGTTCCTGGTGCTCCCGGAGTCCCTGCTGCTGCACCGGGCGCTCCAGGTTTCCCTGGTGTTCCTGCGGCGGCTGTCGCGCCAGGTTTTGCGCCACCCATCAGTGCTTGTAAGCGAACTTGCAACTGCGGATGGATGTTTGGATTGAGCTGATACGCGCGTTGGTAAGCCGCGATTGCACCTGCGTAATCTCCAAGCGTCTCTTTGCCGCGTCCATATATGTAGAGGAGTTCAGCATCGGTTGGATTCTGTCGCAACATGTCTTCGACTTTCTGCATGCTCTCTGCCACCATTGTCGGTGGTGCAGCGCTACTTGATACGACAGCGAGATGGAAGCTGCGTCTCGCTTGTGCCAGCGCTGGTTGCGTCTTATTCAACTTGAAGCATTCAAGGTATTCGCGTTTTGCGTGCTCGAAATCAGGCACGAGTTGATAAGCACCACCCAGAGTCAAATGGTTATCGAATGAGGGATTTACCTGCACGGCTTCACGTGACACTTCAATCAATCCACGTATAGCATCTGAGTTGAGTGGGTTGAGTGTGACGGCACGTCGATACTCTAATCCCGCATTCTGCATACGTTTCAACGCGACCTGAGTACGTCCGTCGTCTCGCGCTGTGAACGCCAACTCTTTCAAAATGTCGCCCAGAGACGCGTGACACTTAGATAGCTCATTGCGCTCACTCGGCTCCCAGGCTTTGGTTACAGCGGTTCGCATCTCGGTGTAACCTTCTACCAGCTTAGACGGTACTGCCGCACCTTGCTTCACAAGCACGCGTCCAAGCGCATAGTGTGCGGGTCCGTTGTCTTTCATGCGCACGTAATGCCGATACTCAGCGATCGCTTGAACGTAATCGCCGTTGATATCGAAATCGTCTGCAAGATGTGCACGAACCGCAGCATCGTCTGGATTCTTGCCCAGACCACGAATGGCATTGTTCAACAATTCATCGGAAGATCTGTTTTCAGGATCGACATAAATAGAAGTGCGAAGTTTCTGCGCTGCGGTCGCATAATCGTGTTTCGCTAAAAGTGACTGCCCATAACGCTGGTAAGCCGCAGAGAGGTTCTGACGGAAGGTGAGGTTGTACGGGTCACCACGCAGTGCCTCTTCGTGTGCGTGCACGGCGCCATCCCACAGACCTTTGGAACCCAGCTCCACGCCTCGGTTGTTCCACTCGAGAGGATTAGTTGGATTGGGAGTGACGAGTCCTACTCCACCGCCTCCTCCAGCCGGTCTCGCTCCGCCGCCTCTTCTGGCAGCAACCGCCATGCTTTCGGTCTGGGCTACTAACAAAAGACCAAGAGTTAGCGCCACAGCTAGTTTTGCGTTACGTTGAAAAGTCATATGTTCTTTCTTATTGACTCGATTTATCCCAGGATAGTCCACGCAGCAACGCTGCTCGACTTATCGGACGGAACTGCGCAGATGGAATCTCGCAGGCTTGCATAGTAACCATTCCCTTACATACATTTCATTCTACTGATCTTCGATTTTTATGCACGCGAAATTTTTGCGCACGCCTGTCTCAGTCAAGGGTTTTATTAGAAATGTATTGTGGATAACAATTTTAGCTAAGAATCGTTATATGCATATTGACAAGGACTCCGTTTTCATTAAAAATTAGTCACTTCGCCAGCTAGCCTGTTGCTGTGCGCCCTTTTCCCAACGGAGATTAAACTTACCAAATACTGTTAGACTGAACCTTGGATCATATAAGCCTCGCACCTTTGGCGTTTACCACTTACTAGTACATATTGAGGCTTAGTGCTCGCGACTCCCAACGTATCCTCTGGAGGGATATTGGTGAAAGTACAGCGCGCGCCGCTCGTGGCAGCAACAATTATCTTCTTGGCTGGAGCAGTAATGCCTCCCGGCTACTCTCAACTTCCACCTACCAACATGGGTAAGTGGGTGCATCAGCCTGGCGACAACCAATATGGTTCGCAGGCACAAAATGAACGACATTCGATGCCGGTGCAGATGTCCGCACCTGCGAGCGACGGCGGTGGTGGCGGTGGTGGCTACTCCGGTTGGAGTCCAACTCCTCGCCCGTTCAAACCAGATGTTTCACTCGATCCAATCGCAGCCGACGAACCTGTTCCTCCGGCTGGTTTCCCTCCACTGCCTGATAAATTGGACTTGCCAGTTGCAAGTAGTTGGGCTGGTGGTGCTACCGGTGGAGGCATGCGTCCTTCATACGGTGGAGCAAATGCTCCTGGAATGTCCGGTGGCGGTGGAGGCGGAAGCGCTCCGCCTGCTTATGAAGGCAGTCATCAACACTACAATCACTACACTCCTGGAAGCTTCGGACAGAGCGCCAGTCACGGTTATTACAAAGCAACGACACCAGCAGCACCGAACTCAGATGTTTATTCAGGTGGTGGCGGCGGAGCTCCTGGTATGGCTGGTGGAGGCGCACCCAGTGACGCTGAACGCCAGTTGATGCGCATGGGCAAAGAGCCGAAATTGAATCCGAAAGCAGACCAGCAAGCGTCGCCAGAAGCGCCAGCGCCGGTCGTTATCAACCAGGCAACATCACAAGATTTATCGCTTCCAGAGGATGATTTTTCGTACGATAGGCAGCAGAGAGCCAATTCTGCGGGTAGAAGAATAAAAAGGAGTGTTGGTCGCACTCTTTTAAGACCAATCAATTCGGTCGGCAGCTATGCCGGCATTTCCTTTTAATGGCATTTGGCAGGGCTAAGGAGCTTTCTATGAAACTTTCAAAATTGACGATTTACAGTTTGACGGCGCTAAGCATTAGCAGCGCTGCCGTTCTGGCATCCGTAGCACCTGCGCATGCGCAAACGGTGCAGAAAAATGCGACTGAAAAGGCGACCTGGCACGTAGCACCACGCGAAATTCAAATCATCGACGACAGACCGATAATCCGTGACTTCCGCGAAGCGCCATCAATGCCGCAATCAATTCAGTTACCACCAGCACCTCAAGGCTTTGGTGGACCTGGCGGTGGCGGCGGCGGCAATCTCGCCGGTGGACCTGGAAGCACACTGCCAGCAGGCGGAATGCCGCTCGGCAGCAATCAAGGTTATCGCACTCCATCTGAGCCAATGGGCGCACTACCTAAGTCTGGGTTCGGTGGACCATCGAATATTCCAGCTCGTGGCTTCGCTCCGAAGGGATTGGCTAACGGTACAAGCAACAATCAACTCGCTGGAAAAATGTTGAATCAGAACAAGCCATCGGGTAATGGCGCTGGTGCTCCTCGCGGAATGGCGATGAACCCAGGTCGCACAAATGGCGACTATCACGGACCTGCTGCTGCAACTTACAGCGGTGGATACGGCTCTGGAAGTGGTGCCGGATATGGTGGCAGCGCCAGCCGCACGGAATCTATGGTTCGCGGTTCACTATTGCGGAAATAATCGGAGGAATATTGCGCACTCGAGGGCTACTACTGATTTCAACGATTCTTCTCGCCGGCTGCGCGCAGCAGGGTGATGGAGGCAGTCAGGCGCCCATAACGAGAGGACCAGGCGCAGGTATTCTCGGCAGCTTGAGACCGAAAACCGATCCGGCTGTTGTCGAACGCCTGCGCATGGAAGAGCAAGCACGACTGGAAAAGCAGAAAGCCCTCGAAGCTGCTGCAAAGCAAGCGGAAAACTCTGCAAACGCAGATGGCATGGGTCGCATTCTGCCTAAAGTCTCGATGGACCCGATTGCTCCACCGGCTGAAGATGTAGCCAGTGCGCAATCTGGTGGAAACGGTGGACCGATTTTCACACCTGCTGGTGGTGGACAATCGCCGATTCCAGTCCCTGGTGGCAGCCCACAAGTAGCGATGACATACGGCGCTCCTCCTCCTCCATCGATGTATGGCGGCGGTGGCGGCGGTGCTGCATCTGCCGCTGGTCTGGTCCCGCCACCACCGGCAGTGACTCTGTCAACTCAAGCTAGTGTCGGTATGCCTGCTGGAATGCCGATGGACCCGAGTTCTATGTACTCGAATCCATACATGAATCCATACGGAATCCCGATGCCGATGCAGAACATGGCAGCGATGGTGCCACCAGCTCCATCTGTGCCGCAAATGGGGCACTCACCGGAGTCCCTCTTCAGCTCGGGTCGACGCAGCACCAGCAGCGGCGATGATGATGATTCAGCCGCAGAGAAGAAGAAAGCGAATTTCTCGCCAATCATACCAACCGGCATGGAATCACGTTCTGCATACCGTCAGAGAGATGACTTGAAAGCACTCTGGAACGGTGTGCTCAACTCTAATGTCATGTCTGCTTTGATGAAAGACGACAAGTTCGCGGGGCAATTAAAAGGCGTTGAAATTGGCTTGCCAGGCGAATCTACAAAAGGCAGCTTTGCGATCTCACAACGTCAAGTCGATAACGTTTTCAAAAATGCAGCACTAGACAAGCGCATTCTCACTCCGGTTAAAAAGGTTCAGACCGACCTCGTTCAGGCTTACTACCGCTACTTATATAGTTACAACAAATACGCCCTTGCCTCGCAAACTTTGAAGGCGAGAAAGCAGGAAGGCGAAGTCGCTACATCTGATTCTGAAAAGCAACGTGCTGCCGCTGACCAGTCACAAGCGCAGAACGATGCTGATTCAGCGAAAGACGACATGGTTTCAGCCCAGCAAGAATTGGCATCGGTTGCCGGTGCGTCTTCTGCAAAATGGGTCGTCAGTCGTGTATCCGGCGCCGCTATGAGCAGCGAGGCGCTCGCATCGGCTGACTCTGCGCCATCCAAATCTGCCGCGAAGAATTCCGGCGGTGGTGGCGGCGGCATGTTTGGCATGTTCCACTTCGGTGGTGGCGGCGGAGAAAAGAAACCAGCCGCTGCACCGGCGCCTTCTACAGATGAAGTGAAAGTGGCTTCTACTCCAGCTTCCAAGAAAGATAAAGAGCCTAAAAAAGGCAAAGGCAAGAAAGATTCATCTAGTTCGAAAGAAAAAGATCTTGCGCCTGCACCAGAAACCGCTTCTAATGATAGCGGTGCCAGTGAGGCGGCACCAGCAGCTCCAGCCAATTCCAACGGAATTAGCTTCGAGTTGAAGAACGTAAGTACGACTGCTCGCAAATCGATTTTGACTGTGAGCATAAAAAATGGCGGTGCTAACAACTTTAGCTTCAGCCCTGATGTTATCTCCATCTCCGAAGGCAACCACAAATTAGCCGAAGCTGCGGTTCGCGCAGACTTCGATCAAACTATGGTTCAGCCCAACTCGGAGGTAAAAGGGACGATCACGATTTTTGGACGACCTTGGAACGAGCGACTAGTAGTCAGTCTTTCAGAGGGCGGCAAGACTATTCAAATGAGTCGGAGATAGTGCGATGCATGAGCAATCAGGTAGAAGACAATGAACATCACCACCTTACTTACTAAGGCTATTCCCGGCAAAAAAGCGCTTCAACGCCTCATGCCTGCTCTGGCGATCGTGCTCGCAGTCGGGGCTCCTGCTTTTGCAGATCCGACAACGACTGACGCTGACCTCGTGTCGAACGCCGGCGGTCCAATCGATGACGCCAACCCGAACACTGCATACGATATTCGTTTGAATTGTGCCAAGCGCATGCCGTTCTTGATGAAAGCATGGCAGATGGACAAACTCGACTTGATCAAAAGCGGTCAGAGTAACGGCGACACAGGTGATGGAAACGGTGCTCAGCGCAACTCGACGACCGGTGCGTCAAACTCTGGCGCAGGCACTGGCGACAACGCCAGCGGCAATCAATCCAACATCAAGAAATCTCACCAGTTAGGAAAAGATGACCAGGGATCAAGAGTCGTTGCTTACGACATTATGGTCAAACCTTTCGGTCAACCTGGACACTACTTGCCAGGTGCAGAACCTGACCATCTCCCGATGTACGCAACTCAGGGTGATGCGGCGGTGCAGTACACGCAACCAATGAAGATGGTTGCGATGGACAAGCCCAAGACTTCTCGCGACATGGAATTGTTCGAGAACTGCCTCAAGACATTCGGCTTGCCTTGCTCTGACACTCAATTCCAGTGTATTGAACGTGAAAACTATCAACGTCTTTTAGAGTTGGCGATCGACCCTGAAAGATTGCAGTGGACTGCTACCTGTCAGGGACAACTGGGTGCGGCATCTGCTGCAAACGTGCTGGCAGGTTCATCTGAAGCTGCATTCAAACAAGCTACAGCTCGTATCGTGCAAGCTGACGGTGGCGCCGGTGGTGGCGCTGGCGGCGGCGCGGGTGGTTCAGGTGGCGCGCAAGTCGGCGCGCTGATCAACATCGCTAACGAGCAATCTGGCGTTCCTACGGCTCCAGACAACCCGAGCAAAACCGTTCCACAAGCTGTGTGGATGGTTCAGCAAATGTACAAGTTTGTTTTCGTGCCTCTGGCTATCTTGTTCTTGCTCCCAGGCGCTGTCATCACACAGGTGAAAGGTCAGATCGTTCAGGGCTTCAAGCTCAACGCCGAAGACGCTTCCAGCCCGTTTGAAGGAATTCTTCGTTCCATCATCGCTGTCTTCTTAATTCCCGCAACTCAATTGATTGTCTCGTACTCCATCGACGTTGGTAATTCGATGGCGTATAGCTGCAAAGATTGGGTGGATTTGCAGTTGATCTTTGATTGGTCGCGTGAGCTGACTTACAACACGCCAATCGGCAACGTCAACAACGCAATCATTCCGCCAGGACCGACCAACTCTTCTACCGGCAGCACAGGCTCGACCGGCTCCACAGGCTCTTCTTCTTCAAGTGGAATCGGCAGCTTCCTTGGCAGCATTCCTTTTGTAGGCGGTTTCCTGCAAAGCGCATTCAACAACCTCGCTGGTTACCTCGGAATGACGGGGCAAGGCTTGGGAAGTGACACGCCGGAGGACAAAACGATCGCGGAGAACCAGACGTGGCTGTCGTCTGCCATGGAAATGTTGTTCAACATGGCGACGTATATGTTCTCGTCGGCGGTGATCGTGCTGGGCGCGTATCAGTTGATCTTCATCTGTTATCTCTTCTTGCTTGGACCTCTGGCTGCGGCGTTCTTCGCCTGGCCTCGCATTCAAAACTCGGGTGGCGGTCAAAAACTGTTCACCGATGTTTTCTCGAACTGGGTCAACGCAGTCATCGTAGTATCGCTCTGGCGCTTCTACTGGATGGTCATTCTTGCCATCATGACTCAACGCATTCTGTACATTCAGGACTCGGGCGGCGCCAGCAACCTGCAATGGGAAGTGGCTGTGTTCACTTGCTTGCTCGGGTTGATGATGTACGTTCCTTTCAATCCTTGGACTTTCGACCCGGCGACGGCTTTCGAAACTGCCAATGCCACCGGTCAGAAGTTGATGGGTCAAGCATCGCAAGCGATGGGCGGTGCAGCTCAAGCTGCAGGCGTTCCAGCCGCTCAGGTGCAAGCAGTCCAGAGTCAAATCAATCAAGCCCTGCAACCGATGGCTGCAGTCGCCCAGCAGTGGGAAACCGCGTCGAATGGGCCAAGCGGGTACGGGTCGAACCTCTATCAGGGAGGTGGCGCGCTGGCGAACGCAAGCCAGGGCGGCAACACCGGTCAGTCTCCGGGCGCCGGTCCTCAATCTGCTCCTCCGCCTCAAGCCAGTCCAAGTTCTCAGTTCTCCTCCCCAAATCCAGCCAATATGACCGCTCCAGTCGCCGCTAACAACGGCGGCACACCTGATGCGCCTCCGACTAACTCCGGCGGTGCAAACAGCCCTGGAATGCAATTGGCACAGAGCTTCGCTCCTGGTGCAAACATATCTCCTGCCGGCGACACAACTCCCTTGTCTGGCGGCAATCAAGGACTCTTCGTCAATACCAACGCATCACCTGGTGATGTCTCGAACGGGTTGAATCAATCATCTCCGATGTTGGCTGACCTCGGCATGTCTGGTGGAGGCGGCGGTGGATTCACCGGCGGCTCCAACGACGGCGGTGGCGGTGGAAGCATGGTGGCAATGAACGCACCGCCTGTAGTGGGCGGACAAGGCTCAGGATCCGGCGGCGGATCCGGCGATTCTCAAGTAACTGGTGCGGCAACGCTCGCTTCGCTGAGCGGAGGCGGAAATCAAGAACCGCCAGGTGAGAAGAGGAGTAACGATGATACTCCTCCACCACCGCAAGCATTCGCTTAGCTTTTCAAACACGATGCCACATAAGAGGATAGATGGTATGAACGTGAAGAAATCGGCAGCTGCTCTACTTTTGAGAGTCATTGCCTTAATGATGGTGGCATCTGCAGTGCCGCTGGGTGCATTCGCTCAATCAACCGGCGGTACTGGTGGAACCAGCAATGGCTCCGGCGGTACCGGTGGGTCGAGTACGTCGGGCAGCACCGACGGGCTGGACGTGAACCCCGGCTACGCTGCGTTCCAACGTGAAATGTACTTCCAACGATTCCCGGCAGCTCGCGAGGGCGGTCCGTCGAACATGGGTGGACATGACGTTATTACTAACAAGCAGTCGATGGGACCAGGCTCCATCAACCAGGGGAAATCGGGTCCGGTCTTCACATGGCCTGTTTCGATTCCGACTGCCACATCGCAAGTGCCTACTTTCCGTGACCAGATGATCAATGACGATATGTTCACCACATATGGTTATCCAGTCTCTGACACGCAATTTCAGGTAATTCAACGTTATAACCACAACCGCTTGTTGGAACAGGCGTTCGACCCTGAAAAAATTATGTGGGCGAGCACGGCAACTGCTGGTATGCAGGCGACTTCCGCTGCAAACGGTGCTGCTTCGGCATCTGTTAACCAGGCTCAAAGTGCTATCGACTTTACTAAGAAGTATCTGACAAACTTCACTGCTGAAGCCGGGAACCGCTGGCAGAAAATTCGCGATCAGTTATTCATTCCGATGGCGATTTTGCTTCTGCTACCAGGTGCGGTGCTGGCTCAGGTTAAAGCGATCGTTTCTCAAGGTTCGACTGTACTCGGAGACACCAATCCATTCGAAGGCATTTTGCGTTCGATCATCGCTATCTTCTTGATTCCTGCTACATTCCTTGTAATCAACTACGGTATCGACGTCTCGAACTCGATCACATTTACGATCGCGGACGAATATAAGCGAATATTCGGCTCTGATATGTACGAAGACGCTCAATGCGCGCAGAAGAGAGCATTCCCGGTCAACCCGGCTGACAGAAACGATAACGCCATGATCAAGGGTGAAAATCCACCTGACACTACAGGCACAACAGCCTGGGACCCTTATGAAGCCTTGACTTTGAACTTGCGCCAGTACGACCCTTGTGCGCACATCGACAAAACAAGAACTCCTGACGAACGCGTTCGCGACGCCAAGAAAATCACTCGTTTGATGATGAACGGCGCAAACGTTGGATTGACCGGTACATGGAACGTCATGTGCGCATTCCAGATGGCATTCTTGTACTACCTGTGGTGCATGGGACCGATCGCCGCCGCGCTCTGGGTTTGGCCAATGCAGCGTCTAAGAGGCGCTCTGCCAAGCTGGATTGAAGGTGTGGTGACACTCTGCTTCTGGAGTTTGTTCTGGAATACGACCGTATTGCTGATGGCATGTTTCCGAGGAGTCGGTGACTCAGGTACTGTCTTGATGTCAGCGCTCAACTTCCTCGCGAATGTCTGCGTCAAGTATGCTTTCGACTTCAGTTCTCTTGTCTCTCAAGGTGGTTCGAGCGGTGTCTCCAACGCCGTTCAGCAAGCGATGGGACAAGCTGGAGGTGCGGCTGGTGGTGGTCACAAAGGTGGTAACGCTGCCGCTGCTGGAGCCCATCCTGGTGCACCTGGGGCGCATCCGGGAGGCTCGACTACGAACACGACTGGATCAGTTGGAACGCATCCTGGAGGAGCGGCTGGACTCAATTCGGCTCTGCGCAATGCGACCAATCAGAACCTGCAATCGGGTGTCTTCGGCGGCGCATCTTCAATACCAGGTTTGACTGGTGACCACAACATGCCGCTTGGAAGCACGCTTGCCGCTCACGGCGGTGGATTGACAGGACCTGGTTCGCAGAACGCTATCGGCGTCGGTCGCGATGCTGGTCTGCCACCAGGGGTGATGCCTGGTGGACCGGGCGGAGCCGGTGGGATGGGTGGCTCGGGCATACCGGGCATGCCTGGTGGTGAGGGCGCGTTCAATTTCGCCTCAGCCAACGGTGGCATGTTCCCATTCTCTTCCACCTCGACTGGAGGCTTCACTGGTGGTGCAGGAGGTACAGACCTAGCGCATCAACTCAGTGCTGGAGCGAACTCGCTTGGTTTGCATATGAACAATGGTCATCTGCAAGTCAATCCGAATGCGCTGCATAACATGGAAGCCAATCTTTCACGCCAGATGAACGATCCGAACAGCGCTGCTCATCGAGAGCTCGCTGCGGCGATGAATGGTCTCCAGAATGGCGACCCGCGCGCGCTGCAAGCGTTCGCTCAACAAGCCGCTAATGGTATCGGTGGATTAGATCCGCAGACATCGAGAGCGCTTGGCGCACTCGCAATGGACGCGCAAACCGCTTATCAAAGTGGTGGTTTGAACGCCTCCGATATGAATGCACTCTCGGCGTTCTCGAGCGGTCAACTCGGACCGAACGGTCAGCCTGCACTGGGCTTCGGTCCAGATGGCACGTTGATGAACAACATGACGGGCGCGCCTGTCGACTTCTCCAACGTCAACAACAGCTTGAATCTGAATGGTTTGCCGCAAACCGGCATTACATATGATCCAGCTACTGGCGCTGCAACGAATTCGACATTCTCTCAAATGATTGCTGATGGCTCGATTCAATCGTTGCCAACCAACGGCATTGATGGAATGGCTCGCACACTCGGTTGTGGCGCAGACCAGACCTCGTTTGTCAACGCTAACGGGCAACCGTTGCCACCAAATGCGGTGGACGCGCAGGGACACTTCGCTCAGGGCTTCGCGCCACAAGGCGATGTCTACGCCGTCAACAACTCAACGGGTGGAGCGATGGCACGCTACGACGGCGAGTCGCACACGTGGCAAGCTCTCAACGCTCAGGGCTCACCTAACGGTGTGGTTATGGGAGCGAACGGAGATTGGGTCGCACCGTCATCGGGCGGAGCTGTGCCTGTCACGTACGACAATGGCACGCACCAATGGTACGCATCGAACTCGGGCGGCAACGTCATATACGACCAGTCCAGCGGTCAGATGTCTACACCTCAAGGCGTGGCGCTGAACTACGATGGACATACCTACACTGCTCAGAACGATAATCAAATTCGTTACGACCAGAACTCGAACAGCTTCATGAGCACCACTACCGGTGCCTATGTACAATCGGGCTCTGATGGTCAGTGGTATGCATCCGGCACAAATGGTGCTGTCACTCTCAACACAAGTGACAACAACCTTTATATGGCAGGGTCGAGTGGAGCTTCAGGAGCGCAAGTACAATACAGCTCTTCCAGCGACACATACTCTAGTGCAGGTGGACAGGTCTACTACGACAACTCTCGAGGCAGTTTCGAAGTAGCTCAGTCTGGCGCACCAGTGTCGTATTCGAATGGCACATGGTATGCAAGCGATACGAACAATCAAATCGCTTACAACACCAGCAGCCACCAGATGGAAGCTGCAGGATCTAACGCTGCGATGGTCTACAACCAGAATTCAGGCGGCTATTCAACCGCTGATGGTCAGATCTCGTACAACAATTCCACAGGTTCATTCCAGGCTCCGAACGGACAATCAGTCACCGCTACTGGTGACCAATGGTACGCATCGAACAGCAATTACACAGTTGCTTACGACCAGCAGAACCAACGCTTCGAAGCTGCAGGAACGACTCAACCACTCTCTTACGGACCGACATCCGGTGGTGGTTATGGTTGGTCAGCATCAGGAACGAACGGAAACATTCAGTACGATACAAGCACAGGAAGTTACTCGTCATACGGTAATGCGGCTGTCTACTACTCGCCTCAAGGTGGCGCAGATGGCGGCGGAACCTACTACGCTGCGGGAACCAATGGTGGTGTCTACTACGACAACAGTTCACAAAACTGGGTCGGCGGAGGCTCCAGCGGTGGTGGCGCGGTTGCGTACAGCTATGACAACTCCAGCTCCAGTTGGGTGCCATCTGGTGGTCTGGGCGGTTCGACCTATCAAATCGATTCGTCGCAACAATATGCTCAATCGCAGCAGGCATACAGCAATGTTGCTCAACATGAGTACAGCGCTCAACAAACATATGCCAGCTACGCACAACAGCAGCAAGTCGATCAGCAGCAGCAGCAGGTTCAGATGAACCAGCAGTTTGCGACTGAGCAAAGACAGTTGCAGGAGCAGTATGCATCCCAGCAACAGCAGCAATACACTGCGCAGCAGCAACAGCAGTACGCTCAGCAATATGCTGATCAACAGCAACAGCAGTATGCCGCTCAACAACAGCAGCAATACAATCAACAGCAAATTGCGCAGCAGAGTACGGATTACCCGGGACAAAATCCTGGTGGTCCATCGTATGGCACGATTCAGTACGACAACAGCGGCACAGGTGGTAGCGGCGGCACAATCGCCTACGATAGCACCTCCGGTGGTGGCACCGTGCAGTACGATTCGCCGACGATCCAGGGTGGTAACGACTACTACAGTTACGACGGTGGAGCGCAGCAAATCTCGTATGAGACGGGTGGTTCGACACACACGGGCGGCTTGCATCATCACAATGCGGGTTACTCCGAAGGCTATCAGGGCAACCCTGACGTGCCGACGAGCTATACAGGCTCATCTGGTGGCGGCGGATACTCCGCACCTGGTGGACCGAATCCTCGACCACAACCGCAACCTCCGGGCGGCTTGATGTCGGTTCCGTTCTTCGCCAGAGGCAAAGGACCGACGAATCAACCTGCTCCTCCTGAGAAGCAACCACATCCGCCGGGCGAAACCGGACCAGAGGCTCCTACTTACAAGAAGGGTCCGATGGAGATGGGCGCCAAGCAAGGTGGTTACAAGACTCAGAAGGACAAAGACGAGCAAGAAGCGCTGCGACAACAGTGGATCGCCTGGAGAAAATCGCAAGGATTGCCATACGATGACGACATCGAAATGACATAAGCGATACGACAGAAAGCTGCAAAGACTATCCTCTGGATCGGCTTCGCAGCTTTCTGGATTCAGCGCAGTACCAACTGCAAAGACTCTAGGGTAAACCTTGTTGCACTGAGCCAGAAAATCCGTACAATTCAGGAGCATGTTAGTCGAAGCAGATTGCTGCACGGCTGTCACGCACCGAGGTGAAGCCCGCGCAATTTGGCGCGCGGTGACAGGAAGAGAATGTACCTAGCAGACATCGGAGTTAAGTGCCCAGCCTGCGGAGTTAAATTCAACTCTCGGCAAGTCGTGATCATGATCGACTCGGGCTATCGAAACAGCGAACTACGTCAAGACTTCCAGGGACGGGCAGAGCAGTACGAACCGTATACGATTTGCACTTGCCCGAGCTGCGGACGAGCCGATTGGACCAATCGATTCGAAGTAACTAAAGAGCCTGTGACGTTGCAGCAACCGAGTTCCACACCACATCTGCAATATCGATCCGCCGCATTGTCGGCTGAACGAAATGGCAGGGATTTCTACAACGTGGGACTGCTGTACCTTCATGCTGCCTGGTGCGCCGACGATAATCGCGCTTATCCCCAAGCTCGTGAATATCGGCGGCTTTCAGCGGATTCCTTCAGGAAGTCATTGTTCGATGTGTCTTGTCCTGTCGACCAACGGGTAGAGATAGAATATCTAATAGGTGAACTGCTGCGCCGTTCGGGCGATTTTGAAGCAAGTAAAGCGCACTTTCGACAGGCAGTCGCTCACCTTCCCGCAAAATTTGCCTACATGGCGCGCAAATTGATGCGCCTTGCCGAAGCGGGGACTGTTGAATCAATTCCATTCGAGAACGAAGGGTAATAAATGTCCCAGGTCCATAAGGTCATAGTCCTCAACAAACCGCTCAAGATTTTTGAGTTCACACCGATTCAGTTGATCATGTTGATCATCGCAATCGTCGGTGGGTTGCTGATTGCGACGAATATGCCCAAAGAGTGGAAGTTCAACAATGTGCCTGCGGGCGTATTTGTTTTCGTCGCAGTCGTCGGTGCAGCGATGGTTTTGGGCAAGATGTCAGAAGTAAAACCCTGGCAGTGGTGGAGGAATTTGGTGTTCTATCGTCTGGGTTTAATCTCGGACCAGTTTATTCCAAAACCTGAAGAGGCGCCGATATACCCCGATCCGACGATCGTGGAAGCTAAGAAGAAGACCGAAAGATACTACGTTGAGGCGCAGGACCAAGCCGCTCCTCGCTAAAATTTGAAAGTCTGGCAGTATCGCCTAAAAGACGGCTTTCAGGTAGGCTATTCTAAGATTAGGGTCTATCGCCTTGATTTAAGTACGCGATTTTAAGATTTCGACAGGTAGCAGCATAGATGGCAGAAGGCGCACGACCGAGAGCAAATAGACGATCTGCTCCTTCGCGCCCTGTTCGAGGAAAGTCAAAGCCGCAGCCGCAACAGCCGTCCGGTGATGGACGTCAAATTTCGACAACTCCAGAACCATCCATGCAGAATGTTCTGGCTGGGTTCTACAACTCGCTGCCGCCGATGGTGCGCGAGCTGTTTCCGTTTGGAACCGAAGGTGGAAACGGCAACGGTAATGGTGGAGGCGATGGCACCGGTGGTGATGGCGCTGATGATCCGCCGAAAGATGTTCGCGGTGATGCTAGCTGGCAAGATGTTTGCTTTGTCCACTCGATTCCCGGTGATGACAATGACGAGGGATTGGTCGTATTAGCAGACGGCAGTATGCGCCGATACATCATCTGCAAAGGCATCAACGCCTTGTTGTTCGACGAAGCCGATCGCGAAATGATGGCGCGAAACTTCGCGCATTTTGCGAACTCTTGCGACTCCGATATTCAGGTCATCATCAAAGCGAGAAACTTGCCTGTCGACGAGTATCTTTCTCGATATCAGATCTTGATCAAGACCGACAACGATTATTTGAAGTGGTACGCAGACTACACAGACAAATGGTTCCGACGCGTACAAGACGTTCACTTCGTTCCACAGCGCGATTTCTACGTCGTGGTCAGTTATCAACCACCTGACTGTAAAACTGCGTCAGGGAAGCCGTGGCATGGCAGACGATCGATTCAGAAGCACGAGGAGTATCTCGAAACACTCAATCGTTTGACTAAAACTTGTTTGGAACAGTTGCGTGCGTCGAACTTGCGACCGGTCCCGTTGAGCCGCCGCGAAGTGCGTAACGTACTTTACTCTGACTTGAATCCATCTCTTTCGCAGCGTGAACCTGAATCTCCACCGTCGCGCCCGGGCATATCGGAAGCCTCGTGTTTAGCCGGTTCTGCGTTGAGAGTGGCCGACGAGCATCTATGGCTTGATGGTCGTTTCATCGGCACTCAGTACATGCAACAGCCACCGCACGAAACGTGGATGGGATGGCTCGTAGACTTGCTCACGCTCAGTGTTGAATACACGTTGTCCATGTTCATACACACGTGCGACCAGGACAAAGTGCGTAACTCTCTGAAGATGAACTACCGACTGGGTGTCGTTACCAGTACGCAGTTAGCAACGCCCGACCTTGAAGGTTTGGAATCGACGAGACGCGCCGCATCTGCCATCCAGGAGTTCTTGCGCAGTTCGAACAAAGCTTTCGACATCAGCATGTACATCACGACCAGTGCAGACAGTCCAGAGCGACTGGCTCAGAACACAGACGAAATTCGTCGTGTCTTCAAAAACCGTGGTGCCATCCTCGACCGCGCTCAGTTGCTGCAGTTGGACGCATGGCAATCGACATTGGCATCAGGTGTGGACAAACTTGCGATCGTGCATCGCGTCATGTCGCCGATTGTCGGAACGTTCTGGCCGTTCTTCACAGCAAGTTGCGGAACCCCAGACGGAGTGCCGTTCGGCTTCGCCATTGCGTCACGCGAACCTGTGCTGCTTAATCCGTTTTTCCGAGGGGCAGGTAAAGACGCGAACAACATGTTCGTCGTGGGAACCACCGGGGCTGGTAAATCTTTCGCCGTGTCGATGCTGATTCTGCGCCTGTTGCCGCTGGGCACGCGCTTTGTGTTGATTGATAAAACCGTAGACAAAAAAGGTGCTTATCGATTCATCACTAAGATTCTTGGCAGTGAGCTGAGCGATTACGTTGACCTTGGTCCGAACTCTGGCAACATGATCAATCCATTCGACTTATCTGCTGACGATTTGATGGTTGATGCAGGCACTGAC
This sequence comes from Drouetiella sp., assembly GCA_036702965.1. GTDB lineage: Bacteria > Cyanobacteriota > Vampirovibrionia > Obscuribacterales > Obscuribacteraceae > PALSA-1081. The sequence continues at coordinate 1,210,505 of DATNPZ010000013.1, read as the reverse complement.
CAACGCAGAGCCGGTGAGCCTTCTGCGGATAAGATCAGTTCGTTGCTATCACTTCTGGACTTGATGCTTGCGCCTGAAGGTCGCGAAGAATTGAACGTAGAAGAGAAGTCACTTCTCGATGGTTTGATTCGCGTCGCATACATGGACGCGCACTTCCGCGGCACTGTGCCGATCATGTCTGACCTGGCGAGAGTGACAGCCCAGGCGGCTGCAGACGAAGTAGATCCATTGCAACGGGATCGATTGCAAATGTTCGCTCGTGGTCTTTCGTTGTACACCAGAACTGGTGCCTTCGGTGGATTGGTTGACGGACATACCAATATCGACGCTGAAAAACTTCTCCTGGTATTTGACACAAGAGAAGTAAACGAGCCGCGATTGGAGCGTATCGCTGTATTCATTTTGGCAGAATTCATCAGACGTCGAGCTGCACATTGCAAGGCGTTCAACATGCGTTTCGCTGCGATTATCGACGAAGCCGCGACGTTGATGCGATTCAGAGCCGGAGCGCGGCTGTTGGATGACCTTTCACGAAGAGCCCGACACTACGGTATGATGCTCGTCTCAATTACGCAGCAGTTGAAAGACTTCTTCCGTCAGTCTGAACAAGCTGACTCGGTCGTCAAAAACTCGCATATGAAGCTGATCCTGCGACAAGACCCTTCAGACTTGAAGTTGCTGAAAGAAACTTTGCGATTGACCGATGCTGAAGTCGTCTCAATTGAAAACTTCTCCAAAGACGAAGAAAAGCGCAGAGACAGCCAATGTCTGTTGATCGTCGGTGCCGTGCATGGAACGATCAGACTCGTTCCAAGCCCGATGGACTATTGGATCTGTACGTCTGAACCTATTAATGACATTCCGAAACGAGAAAGAATGATCAAAGAGGTGCAGCTCAAGAATCCGAAACTGACCGAGACTGACGCCTGCCGTCAGGCCGTGTATTATTTAGGCGTTCAACACGAATCATAATGCGAAAGACTACGACGCTCACGTTCAAATGCATAGAAAGGCATCGCTTGTTTCGTTTAATCGCAAATTCAAACACTAGTATTTATCCTATGGAAAGTCTCGCTGCAAAAAGTAAGCTTGTAGAGACCGATGGATGTGAGTAGCAATGGAAAAACTATTCACTCCAAATAAATGGTTCGTCGGTTTCTGCGGAATTCTCATTGTCGTCTTTCTATCACTGCAGTATGTAAGCCGTGCGCGCTTGCTAGACCTCGCTCAGGCTTGGGCTGCAGAGATTTATACATATGATTGGCCGGGCGCGAATTTGCACTCGAGCGCTAAAATGACCAAGGCTGACTTAGTGAAGAAAACAGAGTCCGATGCCGTGATTAAAGTATCAGGCAAACAATCGTTAGATGTGACTGGAGCTGCACCAAAACATTCTGAAACCGAATGTGGTGCACAACTGACTTTCTACAAGCACAATAACGAATGGGTGCTCGGCAAAGTGGAGCTGCAATAGAATGTATTGGAGAGTTCGCAAAGCGAGTGTAGATCAGCTTGTTCGTAAGTACGGCGTGCATGTTTTGCTGGTTTTTAGCGTGCTTATGAATGGATTGTTGATCGTTACAAGACCAAATCCATCAAAGACTTTGTCCAAAGATGCGAAAGTAAACTATGAAAATTTCGCGCGTACAGTTACTCAGCACTTATTGGATACGAATTACATCACGTATAAAGATTCGACACTTGCTTTGATTGATAAAGAGTTGGCACCACCGGTAGTGCAAGCTTTGTCTAAAGCAGAGATGTTGGCTGGCTCTCAAGAAGAATTGTTCGCGCAAGCAAAGTCGCTCACAGACCGCCGTCAGTTCTCGGCTGTGCGCATTGAAGAAGTTACGAGCGCTGAACCGAACAATCGTGGGCTGATTCCGATCGACGTTAAAGGCGTTGTTGCGATTCACTCCGCAGAGGAATCAGGTCCAAGTGGTCCCGTTGCATTTAAGTTTCGCTATTTGGTAGGTAACAAGAGCGATAAAAATGGTGCGCCTTCACTCGGTCCAGATGGCAAACCGCTTGCACTGGTAGCCGGATTCGAAGACTTGACCGGACAAGCGCAGCCGCAGAAGTAGCGATACCGGGTGCGCTTTTAAGTTTTTTGGATTTCGCTAAATCAAGCCACCTTAGTAGGCGTATTGATCATCTCCATCACGAGGTGTTGGATTGCGATAAGTCGAATAGTTATCGTTTACGTTGAAACCTTGTTGGCTGCGAGCTCTTGAATAATAGTCCAAGCCCCGATTCCGACCCGGGTCGACGTTACCGTTGTAGGTGTAATATTGCGCGCGACCATCACCATTTTGATACTGCGGTGGCTGCTGCTGATCGTATGAGTAGGAGTATTCGCCGTTGCCGCCGTCATTCATCTGAATGACTGCGCCGCCGTGACGTCTTCTTCCACGAGGACAGTTGTAATAGTTGTCTTCGCCTGATTGAACTGGCTCACGATGCATGATTCGGCAATCTGGCGGAGTTTGGAAACCACCGCCACGTTGATCGAAATAAGCGTTTTCAGCATACACATTGTTTACGATGCGACTTCCACCATAATTGTCACCGCCATCGTATCTGCCTTGTGGTGGCGCTTGCATGCGCTGGTCACCGCCGTAAGCGTACAGGTCACCGCGGTTCACTTGCTGTTGCTGTTGTTGACCGCGTTGGTCGCCGCCGTATTGATACAGGTCGCCATTGTTGGTGACTGGGCTGCGGTCGCCTGAATATCTATAAACATCGTCGCCGCGATTTGGAATCGCACGTTCCTGACCCTGGAATGAAGGCGGTCCGGATGCATTTCCACGCTGATCGAAGTAAGCGTTGTCGGTGTAGACGTTGTTGACGATTACACTAGGCTTGGCTTTGTAGCCAGGTGGTGTAACTTCGTCGTGACACTTTGGCTTAGGCACGCATTGCTTGTCGCCGGTGTCAGGCTGAGGTTGTGGCTGCGCAGGCGGAGGAGGTGCTTCCTTGGCCTCACGAGGCTCGATGTGCAGCTTCCAACCGGTGCCGATAAAGTCTTTCTGTGGATTCAAACTTGGATGCAAGTTCTCATTCAGCTTCGCAATGCGATCGATTTCTTGTCTGATTTCCGCATTGGAGCCTTGTTTGCCGTGATCGTGCAATTCACGTTGAGCGATGGTCCACAATGAATCGCCGTGTTGTACGGTGTGGTCGCCATTCTCGTCTAAATCTAATTTCTGCTTACGGAGCTGCTGCGACTCCTTGAACCACTCTTTCGCGCTCGCCGAAGAAAGGCTCAGGTCCGGATGCCAGTTCGCCGGCACATGGTCGTTGGCTGGCTGCTCTTGTTGGTCGCTGCCGGCAGACGGTTGACGCTTTCCTGAACCATCATATTGATAGTTATCGGCGCCGTTGTTGGCTCCGCCTGCTTTACCTCGAGTGGCGCAATCGTTGTCGCCGCTCCATGTATACAGATCGCCACCACTAGGTGTGTTACGCGATGCAGGACGTGAGTCTCTTTCGTTCTCAACCATTGTGTTATCTCTCTCTTGCGACTGGTTGCCGGGCTTGCAACACCATCAAGGGGGCATCGTAAGTAAACTCGGAATGCTGACTCTTGTACATGGTGATATTCCCATCCTGACCGGGTCTAGAAACCTGGGCAGCTCAAATAATCTACCTGAGGGGCTGTGACACTGTTGTGGAATAGTTGTCGAAAATGCCCAAAGAGTAAACTTTGTAAAGTTCAGCTATCCTTGAGTAATGAGTGAAGAGTACAAACCAACCATTTGGAGTCGGGTGCCTATCCCGGTTTTCATCCTTCTCTTCCTGCTTTTGCTGCCTCTTGCCTTGCCGATAGTGCTGATTGACTCGCTTATTGTTGAGCTCAAGTACAAATTCAAATCGTGTCCCTCGTGCGGAAGTTCGAGGTTAAAAGCGGTTGGATGTACACATCCGCCTGTCACTAATGTCCTGGTTCGGTATAGACGTGTTGGTGTGAAGACGTTCTACATCTGTGAGGATTGCGGGTCATATTGGAAGCATTCCTACGGCAAGCATCCAGAGCCGGCCTCGCCCGATGATCTGGAGAAGATGTATAAACTCGAGGACGCAGCAATCTAGTGAAGATGCCGTCTGCCGCATTCTCGAAAATCTATCTGTTTGCGGTCAAGCGAGTGGCGATGCAATCCGTGCTGCTCGTGACCTGTTTCCTCGCTTTGCAGGTGCCCGTTGCGGCAGAGAGCCAGCTCTATTTGACTGAAGACGAGGTGGCTGAGCGCAGCGACTGGGTAATGGTCGTGGACGCTGTGCAATTGCCCAACTATATGAAGTATCCGGGCAGCCACCTTTTCCCCATTACTCAAATTCGTGTCAATTATTTGAATTGCTTGAGCGACACTCCTACTCGTCCCATTCACTACGAGGATTTCTGGTATCACGATGGACAGCCTGTCGGTTGTCGCCGGTACAACCTGGTTGATCTCAATCAACTTGACCGTCGCGGCACCATTTATGTCAAAGCTGGAAAAGGGACTTCCGCAAATACTGCCGCTGTAGCCAACGTGATTGTGCGGCTTTCGGTGGAGCTAAACGTTCACGAAGCATCTGCCGCGGTTGTACTCGTTCCTGAAGAAGTTCACAGACAGTTGGTTTCTGACTTCGGCTCAATCGGATTTTTCAAAAGAGCTGTGCAAGGTGGTGCACAAATAGCCATTCGTCTTGTTTCCAATCCGCGCGTGTTCGATGAATATCTGTATTACAAAGTGAGTAATTAAAAGACCCCGGCACGTATGCCGAGGTCTTAAATTTAGTGTCTGTGGAATTAGATGGTCTCGAATCCTGTGGGATTAGAGGGTTTCGAATCCTGTGATGACAACTTTGACGGTGCCACCAGAGCCCTGACGATCTAGCTGACAGTCACGTTGCTGGTGGAAGCAGAATGGCTGACCGCATGGAGGATTTGGAGTCTGAATGCAATCCGTTGCGTTGAAAGGAAACACGCCTACTGCAGAGCAGTTCATGTCTATTTTCTTTTTCACATCAACCAAACCGTTTTGAATTTTGGTTACGGGTTGACCTGTGATGTTGTTCTTCCAGACTGGATTTCCGCCCTGAACTTCCATTGCAGTATTTGAGTGTGCACCGTTGACGCAACTGATATCGATTGATTCAAAACCAGTGTTCAAGGCGAATTCGCACTGATTTACACCGTTGACCAATTTAAGTGGCAGCTTGAATCCGTCTGGCAATTGTGGGCAAGGCGGTTGACCCGCTCCGCCGCAAGGGCAGACTGGAATGGCGTCGAAAGTGATAGTTCCGTTGAGAACGTCGCCGCCTGAAACTCGATCGATTGTCACCGTTCTGCCTGCTGGCAAAGTGAAGACGCCTTTCTCACCGCGAGTGTAGATGCTCGGAATGCGCACTTGGTATTTGTGCGATCCTTCTCTGACTGAGATGTTGTTGGCAAATGGATTCTCGCAATTCCACCAGACATCAACTGGAGTGCTTGTGCTGTTGTATACAAGTAACTGCGTGGGTTGGGCTTGTGATGTCGACGAAGTTGAACCTTTTTCGCGGTTAGCCAACGCTGGCAGTGTGCCAAGAAGAAGTGCTAAAAATACCGAAGTCAACGCTGTCAGACGGGTCGCCAGTTTTGAATGCGCCATTGGATCTATTCCTCACTTTGATCGAACTGAGCAATAGAATATAGTAAGCGGTCGTTAGCTGTATATACTGCTGCTCGTTTAATTCCAGAAATGTAGATGTTGGTTCGGTGATGTCGTCGAAAGCATGAAAATGACGAAAAGCATGAGTATTGCTCTCTTTCTAGCACTGTCCGGGTTTGCTTGCGTGCCTTCGGCGTGTGGTCAGAAGACTACAGTGGATGTAAAGCCTTCCACCAACCAACAATCGCCAGACAAGATCGAACTTGCGAATCAGCTTCATCAGGAAGCCGCGCATCTTTTAGACCGAAAAGAGATTGAGAAAGCCATAGATAAAGAGAAGGAAGCCGTCCAATTGGTGCCGAATTATTGGCTTCCTCATGCGGCTCTTGGTTATCTTTATTTCGGTCGAGGTGGTCCCGCGATTCAGGAAGCCTCTGAATCGATCAAGACTGCTCATCCCGTTTTGGCCGACATCAATCTTGCTCTTTTGCTTCGGTATTTCCATATGTATGAGCAATCGAGAGAGTCTTTCAAATCGCTTTTAACAGCCGATCCGCACTCTTGTATGGCGAAGGTTGGGCTGGCAACTTCGCTGATTGGAATGAGCAAGATTGATGAAGGGCGCAAATTGTTGGATGAAGCATACGCTTCAAAACCTACTGATTCTGTGGTTCTCGATGCAATCGCCAGAGCTTACTTCGACGCTGGTGAATTGAATAAGACTAAGGTAATCTGCCAGGAGGCTCTGGCTTCGTCGAGTGATGCGAAGTTGAGCGAAAGATTGAGAAAGCTTTTGCTAGTCGCCGCAGTAAATACATCCGACGCAGACGTACTCAATTCCTTCAGCAACACGTCACTCGATCTTCAGCCGTATGAGCAACTGTGGCTCAAAGGAATGCAGTTGAAGTTTGCAAAGGATTCGGCGGAGGCTGGAAATTTACTTCGAACGATCGATTCGGAGAATCCAACAAATCAGCAGTGGCTGTCACTTGCGGCAATTTTGCAAGAGCGCGCAAATGGTGCTAACGATAAACAATCCTGGCTACAAATGGCGAAGAGCTGCCTGCAACATGCGGAGAAAATTGAACCTAATAATGTTGAAATTCGCATCAGGCTTGCTGCGATAGAAGAGAAGTTGGGTGACGAACAACGTGCGCTGAAAAAAATTACAGAAGGGTGGAATAGCGCTCCATTTGTGCCTTCTACAAACACGATCGGTGCAAACGATCAACTTGCGAACAAAGAAGTAACTGAACTGGCAAAAAGTATTTTCGACGACGCGAAGAATCGCTATCGCACCAACTTGTCCGCAGTCGAAATTTCTCTGCCGAAAGTCACTTGCAGTTGTCGCTACAAGTTGATTCGATACGCTGCGATGAATCTTCCGGGTGTTATAAACGTGATGATTCAACAGGGTCCGCATCCCACCGCGCTGGTGCTATTCGACAATCACATTTGCTCGAAAGATTCTATCTTTGCAGACAAAGCCATAACCAATCTCCATGAGACTTTGGAAATTGGACAGGAACGCCAACTTGCCACCATCTCTGATGTGGATGACGCGATAACCAAATTCGAAATTCCACTTCCCGCGCCGTCTTTCTTTGCAGAGAGTGTCACGTTGAGATTTCCCTCTGTCGACCGCTCGTTTCTTGGGGCAACGGAGAAGGCTTCGTTTTAGTTGCCTGGAACTCTGCTTGATACCACAGGCGGTGTTGCGATTTGGAAGGGGAGAGTGGTGAGTCCACTCTCCCCTTTGTCATTAACGCCAAATTTTGGGGTCGTGCATTCTCTTCGATAAATGCGCGTACGGACGATTTATATCGACAGGACCGCATCCATTAATGCTGTAATGGCTCGCAATCATCAGTTCGCTGAGGTAATCGAACTTCCAGCCGAGGGCTTCTGCGATTTTGCGCAATGCATTGTCTGGACGGAATACGACACCATCTGCAAGCATGAACTTGTTGCAATCCAACGCATAGAAGCTATCTACGGGAAGTCCCTTTGCTTCGGCAAATTCTCTGTATGTACGGTAGCCCAACTCGTTGATGCGCTCAACGACTTTGCGAGGTACTCTGGCTACTTGCTCGATTCTGGCGAAATCACTCATCTCTCGTTCTCCTTATGTACACGACGCGCCCACGCGGAAGCCCGCGTGTGTCGGTCTAAGGATTTCGAGAGGCGCTGGTCGCACGCCTATTTCTACTTTAGCAAAGTGCTGGGGCGTGACCATCGGGAAAACCCTGGCTCTCGTAATCGCTACAAGTGTTAATGGATGAAGCCTTGGGTAATCGCATTCCTGAGCCCTTGTAGTAGAATTGGTGCCTGTTTCACGTCGCAACAGGTGGATTCTGCATTGTTTTCAGGAATTATCGAAGAAGTCGGAAAGGTCGTAAAAGTCACTGATAGTGCTGATGGACGCCGATTGCAAATTCACGCGCCCGAAGTAGTTAAAGACGTGAAGCTCGGAGACTCGATTAGCTGCAACGGTACGTGCCTGACCGTGGTGGAGTTCGACAAAGATTCATTCGATGTCGAAGCCGTCTGGGAGACGCTGCGACGCACGAACCTCGGAAATCTGGGAGAGAATAGCTCCGTCAATTTGGAACGCGCTCTCAAGTTTTCAGACCGGCTTGGTGGACACCTGGTCAGCGGCCATGTGGATGCGATTGCAACCGTATCGAACATCGAAAAGGAAGGCTTCTCATCCGTCATCACATTCGAGTTGACTCCAGAACTCGCGCCGTTTTTCGTCGAGAAAGGTTCGGTTGCTATCAGCGGAGTCTCGCTCACCGTGGTTGATTTCCCGCAGGACAGCAAGGAAAAGTTTGCCTTCCGTGTCGCGCTGATTCCGCACACACTGTCAGTGACGACGTTTGGTGAGCTGAAGGTCGGCGACCAGGTGAATATCGAAACCGACATCGTTGCGCGTTACGTCGCAAGATGGCTCGCACCGAGCCTGGGGCTTGATGCAGCCCGTTTGCCATTCCTCGCGGGCGCTCCGAAACCTTAACAAAGTGCAGCAAAAACGCCATTCGATGACGAGCACATATACACTTATGCTCGTTATCCCTTGTAATCCTAATTTCCATGACAAACAAGAAAGAATCGAACGGCAAGCCTGCGCAGGAACGGTCAGACATCAACCATGCTGAACTCGTCGATGAAAACAACGAGCGGATTTTTTGCACAGTTGAAGAAGCGCTTGAGGAAATTCGAGCCGGTCGATTCATCGTGGTTGCCGATGACGAAGGGCGGGAAAACGAAGGTGATTTGATCGGTGCTGCGGAGTTGGTAACTCCGGCGATGATCAATTTCATGGTGACAGAAGCGCGTGGATGGGTCTGTTTGTCCATCACGAAAGAGAAAGCTGAACAACTGCAGTTGCAGATGATGGTGGAGAATAACACCGAATCTCAAAACACTGCCTTCACCGTAACAATCGATGCTGATACCAAATTCGGTGTCACCACGGGGATAAGCACTTATGACCGCGCCACTACAATCCGAGTAGTTGCTGACGCAAATTGTAAGCCCAGCGACTTGCGCAGACCCGGACATATTTCGCCTTTGATCGCCAAGCCAGGCGGCGTTCTTCAGCGCGCGGGACATACCGAAGCGGCTGTTGATTTGGCTCGTTTGGCTGGTTGCACACCTGCTGGTGTTATCTGCGAAATCTTGAATGCGGATGGAACGATGTCTCGTGTTCCAGAGTTGGACAAATTTGCTAAAAAGCATGGCTTGAAATTCATCACCATCGCTCAATTGATCGCTTACAGATTGGAGCGCGAGCGTTTCGTCGTGCGCGAAGCCGAAGCGACTTTGCCTTCCGCGTATGGCGAATTCAAGCTATTCGCTTATCGCAACACGCTCGACAATGTAGAACACGTTGCGGTAGTAAAAGGAAATATCGAAGGACAGGAAAATGTTCTGATCCGAGTGCACAGCGAATGTTTGACCGGCGATGTTTTCGCAAGTCTTCGGTGCGACTGTGGACCACAGCTTGAAGCAGCTATGGCTATGATCGCAAAGGAAGAAGTTGGCGTTCTCGTCTACCTGAGACAAGAGGGGCGTGGCATTGGTTTGCTCAACAAAATCAAAGCATACGCGCTGCAAGACAAAGGTAGCGACACAGTGCAAGCGAATGAGATGCTCGGCTTCAAGCCGGACTTAAGAGACTACGGAGTCGGCGCGCAAATTCTTGCTGACTTGGGACTGACTTCTGTTCGGATCATCACAAACAATCCACGCAAGATCGTTGGATTGGAAGGCTATGGTCTTGCGGTTACAGATCGAGTCACCATGCCACCTGCATGCAACAGCCACAATTTGAATTACTTGCTGACCAAGAAAGAAAAAATGGGACACTGGCTCGAAGATCTCGAGTCGGTGCGCTAAAAGTTACACCACAGAGTGAGGATAAGTCATGTCAGATGCGAGTTCCAGCGGACCTAGAGTCATTGAGGGCAGATTGATTGCTACTGGCTTGAGATTTGGAATTGTGGTCAGCCGATTCAACGACTTCATCACTTCTCGTCTTGTCGAAGGCGCGCTCGGGACTTTGCGTCAACACGGAACTGATGATCGTGCAGTTGAAATTATGTGGTGTCCAGGTGCATTCGAAATCCCGCTAGTTGCAAAAACTGCGGCTGCCAGTGGACGCTTCGATGCAATCATCTGTTTGGGTGCCGTCATCCGCGGTGCTACCGCTCACTTCGACTTTGTCTCTGGACAGAACGCTGCGGGCATCGCTTCCGTCAGTGTCGAAACCGGCGTTCCAACTATCTATGGCGTGTTGACTACGGATACGATTGAACAAGCCATCGAGCGTGCAGGCACCAAAGCCGGCAACAAAGGACATGACGCCGCTATCGCTGCGATCGAAATGGTTAACTTGTTAGCTGCGATCAAGACGCAAACAGAGCAAGTAAAAGCGAAATAGCATCGCTAGTAAAAGCGAAATCGAAGCATCAGGAATTGATTCATAAACCCGGGATTTAGACCAAGTTCCGGGTTTTGTTTTGTCTATCGCTAATGTCTGAGACTTCGGATATCACTGACTGCTAACAGTTTGTTCTGTAGCAAGCGAATTCAATTCGTCCGAAGAAATTGGATAGTCTTTCAAGAACTGTTCAACTAACTTAGTCATCTTCATCGCGTTGAACAGCGGACCTTCCACTCGCACTTCATGCAAGAAAACGGCGCGGTGCAGAGGCAGTTTGCTCTGGATAATTTGCATCATCGTGTGACCACTGAAGTGCAAACATACTTTTGGTCGTGGTGCTGATGGCGAGAATTTTTCGATTTTGGCGGAGTCGCCGTCGGCGCTAATCATCCAGCCCAAGCCGTGTTCACCCTTGAGCAGGAAGCCGATGCTGTTTCCTGGAGTGAGCATCTTTTTCAGTTTCGCATCATTCTCGAATTTCGCGGGAACGAATTCTTCGAAGTAATACTGCGCCAATCGATCCGAAAATCCCAGTGATTGTTTTCCGGCGCTGACTGCTGGACCGCCCCATCTGCCTTCGATTCCGCGAGCGAGAACCTTCTGGAAGTATTCTTCGTTCATGCGGATTGGTGGAAGTTGATAGCGTCCCATCACTTCGAAAAGGTTGCGCGTTTTTATTTGAACGTCGTCGTTCATCATCTTGCGCATGTCCTTCGGCAATGTCAGCGAATCGTACTCAGACGGCACAATATCAGTGAGTTTGAGTGATTTGGCAACGTAATGCATCCACTCGCGATTGAGAGTTGCTTGCGTTGAAACTAAATTGCAAATTCTCGGGCGCAGTTCGTCTTCGAGATAACGCCAGAATGTATAGACCGCATCATCCGCTGGCAAAAACCACATCGTCGAATCTGGATTGTATGACACGCGCAAGTTGCTGCCGACGCGGCTCTGAGCTGCCTGTGCGATTTCTTTGAACAACACCGAAGGACCGGTGAAGTTGAGTGATTCGCCAGTCGATGAAGTGCCTGCGATCATCGGAATGCGCACCAGATACCAGGGCGATTCCAGAGTGGAGAGGCCATCCAGCAACTTCTCTTCGTAGTTCTGGCAGAGACTTTCCCAGTGAGTCAATGGCTTTCTGCGTTCGAATTCGAATTCTTCAGGCACCACACGGTCTGGCTGCACGCCGCCCCAGATCGATGATACGATGAAAATTGGAACGCCTTTCAAAGCCTTTGATATAGCGGGCAAGCGTGCCGCCGCCCACGGTGCTCTCGGAGCACGCGACTCATCGAAGTTTGGTGATAAACCGCAGAAGATAACGGCATCATATTTGGTGCCTTTCAAACCTTCTGTTTCGTCAACCAATTTCAAACGGTCTTTGAACGTGCGAAAAGCTTCGCGACCGCCCATCGATTTTTCCAATAAACTCAACGCCGACGAGTGCAAATCAAGTGGAGACAGGCTGAGGAAGTTGAGCGCTGATTTTGTCGCTACTCGAACTTGCCAACCCTTCTGTACGAGCCACGCTGCCAGGGGTCCTGAAAAACTGGAGATTGGTCCCCACAAGTATGCGACTTTCTGCGACATGGCGAATTTCTCGATGGGAACGATATCTCGGGCAGCTTGCTTGAAAGACTACCTGGGGGATCTCGATCGGATTCTTTGATCGCCTTTATGTTATCAACTTCAGCGCGGAATAGGGTTGCTGAAGTCCATATTTGACTCAACTATGCAAGTATTCGCAAACTCGTCACCAATTCGCAATCCGTCTTCTCTGCTGTAAACACGCCAGCTTTCAAGCGGTAACACGATAGCAACATAAATCATGCCGACGATGTTGATCAGGCTCATGACTGCCTCGTTGAACCAGCCAAACGGGCTGAACTTGAGGATTGGCGACACGATCGACAAAACCACAATCGGAGCAAGCAGGATAATGTTGCGTTTAATCGACTGAATAATTGTTGGAGCCATGCCGTTGGTGGCGTCAACGACCCGAATACCCATGAAGTTCTTGCCCACGCCGCGCCCACCAAAGAGGAAATCTCTGGATAGCAGTACAACAATGAGCACGAGCTGCACCGAGATAAAGCGGTTCACCAGCGGAATCATGGCGACGATAATTCCTACGAAATAAGCGGAGGCGAAGTCGATCATCAGCGCGACCATTCTTTTGGTCGGCTCAGTCTTAATGTATTCACCTTCAGCGTACTCTTCGTTCTGATTCGGCTCAGCATTCTGAGGAGGAGGCGCGGTGCGGTTCTGCGGAGATGGAGCCCATTGCGGCATGTTGTTTGCCGGCTGCTGTTGCGGATATTGACCGGATTGAGGATTCTGCTGTCCTTGCGGATACTGACCCGACTGCAAGTTCTGCTGCGGATACTGCGCTTGCTGCTGCATCGGATTTTGTCGAGTAGGTTGCGGATAACCCTGTTGCGGAGGCTGTTGTTGCGGAGGTTGCTGTTGCGGAGGTTGTCGCATGCCACCCTGGTTCGGCTGCTGAGGTCTCGCCGGACGCTGTGGTTCTGGTTGCTGGTCGGACGCAGGACGTTCAGGCTGGTTGCCCCGTCCACTGGACCTATTAGGCTTTCGCCCTGAACCGCCGCCAAAAGATTTCATCATCACCTTATTCTAGTGCTTCTAATAATACTGTTCCCTTTAAGCTGCGAAAATCCGCGTTTTCACGGACGGCTGATAATACGCCAAAGAACTGCTGACAAGTGCCCCTCACTTGGAAATCTCAAAGCGGAATAAATGCTGATGACCGCGTCATTTTGCGCGTTTCGGCGATAGTATGACCTGTGTAGAAACTGGCAAAGGCGCAGAATTGTGCGCCTGAAGACAAGGAGTTGTCAGAGATGGTTGATAAGGATTCCCAAACGGTAATCGTCGATGGTCTACGTTCGCCATTTGGAAAAATGGGCGGCAATTTTAAGGCGGTTCCTGCAGCAGATTTGGCTGCACCTTTGATTAAGGCGCTGCTCGAGAAATACAAGGTTCCAGGTGAGCGTGTTGACGAAGTCATCCTGGGTCAAGTGCTGCAGGCAGGTTGTGGACAAATTCCATCTCGCCAGGCTCTTTTGAAAGCAGGTTTGCCTGTAACTTGCGAGTCGACTACAGTCAACAAAGTTTGTGCGTCGGGAATGCGTGCTGTGACTATCGGTGACATGCGCATTCGCTCAGGCGAAGGTGACATCATCGTCGCTGGTGGCATGGAATCTATGAGTCAGGCACCATATCTGGTGGATGCTAACTCCGCTCGATTCGGAAAACGCATGGGTCATGTGGATTTCAAAGATGCCATGTTGCAAGATGGATTGGAGTGTCCGGTAGCAAATGTGCACATGGCAGTGCATGGTGCAAACGTAGCTTCAGAGTTTAAGATTTCACGCGAAGACCAGGATCAATGGGCATTGCGCAGCCATCTGCGTGCGATCAAGGCTCAAGAGTCTGGTGCGTTCAACGATGAAATTTTGCCGATTGATGTCGCTGTCGGTAAGGGACAAACAAAGTCGATCGACAAAGACGAAGCTCCTCGTGCTGACACAAACATTGAAGCTTTGAAAGCGTTGAAGCCTGTTTTCACCAAAGACGGAAGCATTACTGCCGGTAACGCTCCTGGTGTTAATGACGGTGCCGCTGTGCTTTTGTTGATGAGCCCTGAAAAAGCGAAAGAAATGAAAGTGAAACCGCTGGCGAAAATCGTTGCCCATGCTTCGATCGGTCAAGAAGTTCCATACCTCGCTACAGTCCCAGCTCTGGCGATGGAGAAAGCTTTGAAGAAGGCTGGAATGACAGTCGACCAAATTGATTTGATCGAAATTAACGAAGCATTCGCATCCGTTGCATTGAAATCGATGCAAATGCTTGGAGTCGATCCTGAGAAGGTCAACGTCAACGGCGGTGCCATCGCTCTTGGTCACCCAATCGGTGCAAGTGGTGCTCGTATTCTTCTCACGTTGGCTAAGGAAATGAAACGCCGTGGTGCCAAATTCGGTGCCGCAGCGATCTGCTCGGGAACTGCACAAGGTGACTGCGTAATCCTTTCCAGAGAAGGTCTCGATTAACTGATGACGACAAACCAGCAAACCGCAACAGTCGATGAAGCACGCAAGCGCATCGAAACTTTGACTCGCGAAGTTGAGCATCATCGTTTCTGCTACTACGTGCTCAGTCAACCGGAAATTCCAGACAGCGATTTCGATAAGCTGTTCAAGGAGTTGCAAGAGCTCGAAGAGCGCTTTCCGGAGTTGCGCTTGCCTGGAAGTCCAACTCTGAGCGTCGGTGCGGCTCCAAGTACAGAATTCAAATCAGTAAAGCATCGCATTCCAATGCTCAGTCTTTCGAATGCGATGTCTTACGATGATTTGGATAAGTGGCAGGAGCGCCTGGTGCGTGCATTGGACAATGCCAATCATGCACTTAAATATGTTTGTGAGCTAAAAATCGATGGACTCTCAATCGGGCTCACCTACAAAGACGGAAACTTTGTCGAAGGTGCCACCAGGGGTAATGGCGAAGTTGGTGAAGACGTTACTCTGAATTTGAAAACTATCGCCGCGCTTCCAAAGAAACTGACACCGGTGAAACTTCCAGATGGTCGCGAGCACATGCCGGCACTCGTCGAAGTTCGCGGCGAAGTATACATGCCTGTGACGAGTTTCAATGCTCTCAACAAAGCACTTGAAGAAGAAGGTGATGCAACTTTCGCTAACCCCCGCAACGCAGCAAGTGGTGGACTGAGACAGAAAGATCCTCGCAAGACCGCGAAACGCAAATTGGGTTTGTGGACATATTTCGTTTATGTGACTGATAGCGAGATCAAACAGCCATCCAGCCACTTCGAAAACTTGCAGTTGTTGCAAGATCTTGGACTTCCTGTGGAGCCCAATCGGCACCTTGCTGACTCCATAGATGGTGTCAAAAAATATTGCTCTGATTGGGATACCAAAAAACACGATTTGGATTATCAAACCGACGGAGTTGTCGTCAAATTAGATAACCGCTCGCTCTGGGATCAGGTCGGTGCTACGGCTCACAGTCCGCGCTGGGCAGTAGCTTTCAAATATCCACCAGAAGAGGCTGAAACGCTCGTCGAAGACATCTGTTTCGATGTTGGCAGAACAGGTGCCGTGACACCAACTGCTTATCTGAAACCAGTGAAACTCGCTGGCACCACTGTCAAACGTGCGACGCTGCATAACGCGGATCAAATCGCCAGGCTCGATATAAGAGTCGGAGACACTGTCGTCGTCAGAAAAGCGGGAGAAATCATTCCCGAAGTTCTTAGTGTTAACGTCAACAAACGCCCAGCGGATTCGCAACCGTTCGTCTATCCGACCACATGTCCCGTATGTGGAACTGGTCTGGAGCGCATTGGGAACGAAGTCGTCTACCGCTGCCCCAACGCATTTGGCTGCCCATCCCAAGTGCGACGACGCATCGAACACTGGGTCAGTCGCGATGCTATGGATGTCGATCACGTCGGTGAGTCGTTGATCGATGTGCTTGTTTCGGATGGCTTAGTGACTCGCGTTTCTGATCTCTACAGATTGACCGAGGCGCAACTCGCATCACTTCCGCGCCTGGCAAAAAAGTCCGCTCAAAACATTTTGAAAGCAATTGATGCGTCGCGCGAACGACCGCTCGCGAATTTGATTTTTGCGCTCGGCATTCGACACGTCGGAGCCTCTGGTGCAGAACTTCTCGCCGAGCGTTTCGGCTCTCTGGAGAAACTTGCTACAGCCTCTGCGGACGACATAGCCAGCATCGAAGGAGTAGGTCCGGCAATTTCTGTCGGCGTTGTCGAATTTTTCCAGCACCCGCAAACTGCTGAACTGATCAAAGATTTGAAGGAACTCGGCGTGAAGCTGGAGACCTCTCAAGACGAATCTGATTCAGCTCAAGCGTTGCCTCAAACTCTTGCAGGCAAGTCATTCGTTTTAACGGGCACACTTGAAACGATGGACCGCGACACCGCCGAGAAAGCGATCAAGCGTCGGGGCGGAAAGGTTTCTGGCTCGGTGTCTAAAAAGACTGACTACGTGCTGGTGGGCGCAAGCCCGGGGTCGAAGCTTGCTAAGGCGCAGGAACTTGGTATAACAATTATTGACGAAGCTCGATTTAAAGAACTGATCGAACAGCAAGAGTAATTCCAGGTTTTGAAAAAGCTAACCAGCGCAATTTTGTTGCTCAGCCTGACACTAGGTGTTGGCGTGACTTCCGACATCTTCGGTGTGCCTGCGCTGGCTAAGAAGAAAGCGGAAAACACTGAAGACCCGATGTTGAAGAACTTCAATATCGGTATGGATTATTACAAGAAAGGCGATTACGACGGTGCGATCGACGCATTCCTGCAATCCGTCTATTTCGCTAGAAACAGCTATGCGCCTGAGTCTTATCACTTCCTTGCCGCTTCATACATGGCGAAAAACGAAGATCCAAAAGCAATCGAAGCTATAAAAAAGGCGATTGAGCAGAGCACTGGTGAAGCGTTCAAATCGCATATCCTGTTGGCGCGACTGTACCTGCGTAATAAGCGATACGAGGAGGCTGAGTTAGAGGCTAACCATGCTATGGGTGCCCCTTTCCGGTCCAAGGAATGTTGTGAAGCTCATTTTGTCGCCGCTAAAATTTTTGAAGCGCAACAAAATTGGACGGCGGCTCAGGCACAATTCGAGTTCTCGCTCGGCGACAAACCCTGGACTTATTCTGAAGCCTGGATGGGCTACGCCGAGATGTTCATGAAGCAGAAAAACTGGGTGTCTGCGATTGCTCAGTTCAGGGACATGCTTGAGAGTCAGAAAGTGCTGCCGAATATTGATTACGCGCATCTGCACATGGATCTGGGCATCTGTTTGCTCGCGAAGGGCGATCATCAGGGGGCGCTGACTAACTGGCACCGGGGTTTGAGCTACAACATGAATGAGCCGGACATTCATCTGCAATTAGCGATGATGTTCGATGCAGAGCGCCACGTTGCGTCGGCAGTTAAGGAATACAAGGAATTTTGTCGGTACTCGGGTGATCAGATCAGAATCGCAAAGGCGAAACAGCGTCTGGAGATGCTTGAACAGAGCGTCGCTCCAGCCGAAGCACCGTACCAGGTCAAACCGTCACCGGCGATGCGTAAACAGATGGAAGAACAAGCAAATGCTGAGAACACCGGCGGCGGCCAGCCGATCACCCCGTCAGAGATGACCAACCCGAAAGATCCAGGATTTTAACTGAATCACAAACCAGGTAAAACACGATGGTTTTTCGAGCCCTGCTCGATATCATCTTCTTTAATCCTTTTACGTGTTTACTAGCGAGTTTTGCCGCTAATTTGCGGGCAGAAATAATGTAGACCCTCAGGTGGACCGGTTTGGCAAACGAAAAAATTCTTTTGTACGGTGACCGCTGGAGTGCCGCAGCACTGTGGGCTAAAGCATTCTTTCTGCTGCCTCTGTGGGCATTTTTATTGCTGCCGCTGTTTGGATGGGTAACGTCGCGCTTCGGCAATTTTGCATTCCAGGCTGGCTATCCTGTTTTACTAGTTATCGGTTTGATCTATTTTGTCGACGATGTTCTACGTCGCAAAATCAAAATCGATGACAATTACGTGCACCTCGGATTCAACAAATACAAACTCTCCGAGCTGTCCTCAGTCGGCTTGATTTACTCACAGAATGGCATCACACCGGTGAGTTTGCTTTTGTATTTCGGTGCCGGAAAAAAGTTACCGCTGAGTTTGGATCGGTTGCAATTCAAAGATTTTGAACGACTGCTCAACCTAATTGAAAACAGAGTTCCGCATTGTGAGATCGATCCTGTTGTTCAAACTCTTTCTAAAACGAAGAAGCTTGCTCGTAAAGCATCTTTAGATGAATCTGACCGTACCGAAATTAGCTACCATTCGCGTCGGTTATTGCGGCAAGTAACCGAAACATTTTTGGAAACTGCGCAAAGTTGGTCTCGCTTGGGTCCGATTTTAACGCTTCTGCTGACGACTCCGATGTGGTTGACGATGGTGAAAACGGTTTACTCCGTGCCGCTCAGCCCATACTCGCCAGAAGCGCAGATCGCGTTACAAGAACAGCTCGTTGACTTTGTTGTCCTGGTAGAAAAGTCGCTTGGTCAAGTTCTGGCAGACGGAGCTGGAGCTGCTTTGAATCTGGTGTCAAATCCATACGTGGCCTCGATTTGTTGTGCTGTGCTGGTGCCCATCTTTTATCATTTCTTGCGCTTGCTGTGCTTGCCCAACAAACTCGTGCTCGACGCAACTGGTCCACAACTGCGATTGAAAGCGGGACAGATAGATATTCCACTCGTCAAAGCGAGCTGGGACTCGATAACAAATGCCAGATTAGGTAAGCCAAAACTCTCTGCTGGTCCCGATCACTGGCAAATCAGCCTGACTGGTCAGAACGGCGCAATTAGAATGAATTTGGATTTGGCGGCGTTAACGCCAGAGGATCGCACTCGCCTCAGTCGTGCGCTGGAGCGCTGGGCACCTCACTGTGCTATCGACACGGCTCTGATGGAAACACTAATGCCGCGTCAGGCCAACAGTTATACGGAGTTGTGGTTGCAGTCGTTGGCGGCGCCACCAGAGCGCGCAAGTCTAGAGCCACTGTGTGCGGGGCGCGTCTTGAAAGACGGTCAATTCGAAGTCGAGCGCAGAATCGGTGTTGGTGGGCAGGGCGCAGCTTATCTTTGCGTTGAACATTTGAATGACTCTGAACATTCGCGCAACCGAGTCGTTTTGAAAGAAACGATCATTCCCGTTTTCGTGGAAGCAGAAATACGCAAACAGGCACTCGAGAGATTCGAGCAAGAGGCTCGTATCCTGCGCGATTTGGACAACGAGCACATCGTTAAACTGCTCGATTACTTCGTTGAAGATCATCGTGGCTACCTCGTCCTTGAATGGGTAGACGGAAAGTCGTTGCGTCAAATCATCGAGGACCGAGGTTCGATGCAGGAAGAGCAGGTTAAAAACCTGTGTGAGCAGATGTGCGAGATGTTGGATTATCTCCACAGTAGAAACATTATTCACCGAGACTTCACACCGGACAATTTGATTTTGCAGAAGGACGGCAAACTTAAATTGATCGACTTCAACGTCGCTCAAACCGACGAAGAGGGCTCTGGACTCATTGTCGGAAAACAAGCCTACATGCCTGCGGAGCAGTTCCGCGGCAAGCCCACAGCGCAGAGCGATATCTACGCGATGGGCGCAACCTTGTTTTTCCTTTTAACGGGACAAGATCCCGAACCGATTTCGCGATCCGTTGTGCGTGAAGTCAATGCTACAGTGAGTGATACCATAGACGGTATTATTCAAAAATGTACTGAAGCTGACTGCGAGAAACGATTCAAGTCCGTGCAAGATGTGTCCAATGCGCTTAAGGGCGAGGGATTTGTTGCTGTCGCCGTCGAGACTATTCAGATCGTCGAAGTTTCCGAGACTTTGGAAAGCAAAAATTCGATACCCAGTGAGAGCGGTAACGGCGACGGAAACGGAAATGGCAAAAGTCATGGTGGCAGCAATGGCAACGCTGAAGCTAGTAGCAACGGCACCAACGGAAACGGCAATGACAACGGTGAAATCAGCAGCAACGGCACCAACGGAAATGGCAATGGCAACGGACATTCAGAAGAAAAACACACAATAAAAATCGATGTGGTTGAAAAAGAAGCAATAAGGATTGACGCCTGATGGCTGAACTGACGGTTACTACAAGTTACGATTCTCCGCTCACTCGCACGGCATCCACAGCGTTGCGCTTGACCTTCCCGTTCTGGGGAATTGTGGCACCGTTTATCGGCGTACTCGGTGTACTAACGATGGCAGGCGCGTTGTATCAGCACGTGCTCGACGCCAGGCTACTCAACTGGATTGGTATTCCGCTCTCATGGTTAGCAACAGCGGTATTTTGTTTGCTTACGATGCGCTTGCTTCGACAGAATTCTTTGCTGCTGGATAAGAATGGAATACGTTTTCCGATCTTTCTACGTCCGGGAAATCGATATGTCCCGTGGACTAGTATTCGCAAAATCGATGTGATTTCGAGAGGTTCCAGCGAGCTTGCCCAGCAAAAAATCGCGTTCTACTTTGAGTCCGGTTCCCCGCTTGTGCTGGATTTGGGCAATATGAAGCCCGCAGAGATCGAGCAGATGTTGTTGGCGATCGATATGTGGGGAAACGCTTGTGAACGTGATACCAGCCTTCAACTTTTGCAGGACTCGTTCAAGACCAAGACCGTTGAATCCGGAGATGTGAGCTACACAGCGATGTGGGAAGACGAGTTGCGTCGGCGTTTTTCGTCGACAACATTCCTTCCCCTTGCTCCTGGACAAGTGCTGAGAAATGGAACTTTAAAAGTTGTGCGGCAGCTTTCGCTCAGTGGGTTGGCTGCTGTCTATCTCTGCCAATTGGATGAAACGAAGCTGGTCGTATTGAAAGAGGCAGTGTTGCCAGATGATGGCTCCACTGAAGCACGCGAAAAGGCGAAAGAGTTATTCGAGCGCGAAGCAAAGTTCTTAATGAAGTTGAGCCACCCCGGAATCGTTGCTGTGCTGGATAATTTCGGCGAATCGGGGCGAAACTATTTGATGCTCGAATATGTAAATGGGCAA
This sequence comes from Drouetiella sp., assembly GCA_036702965.1. GTDB lineage: Bacteria > Cyanobacteriota > Vampirovibrionia > Obscuribacterales > Obscuribacteraceae > PALSA-1081. Next base: position 1,189,292 of record DATNPZ010000013.1, on the reverse strand, counting down.
GATTTACGCCAATTCGTCAAGCAGCACGGTCCGCAGAAAGAGGCACTGGTGCTTGATTGGGCGATGCAGGCGGCTGGGATTTTGAAGTATCTACACGAACAAGATCCGCCGATCATTCATCGTGATTTGAGCCCTGATAATTTGGTGCGCAGAGATGACAACACTTTAGTTGTTATCGATTTTGGTGCATCCAATGAATTCCTGAGCAAGGCAACAGGCACTTTTGTTGGCAAGCAATCATTCATCGCGCCCGAGCAGTTCAGAGGCAAAGCCGTCGTTCAGAGCGACATCTACGCATTGGGTTGCACGATGTTTCACTGCCTCACGGGTAAGGAACCGGAAGCTCTCTCAACATCGAATCCAAAAACATTGAATCCCGACATCTCAGACGAAATCGCCGAAGTGGTGACATCATGTACGCAAATGGAAGCTCGTGATCGTTATCAATCAGCCGCGCAACTTTTGCCGGTGCTCAGGAGATTGCACTCGTCATGCACCCTCTAGAATCTGCCGCTAAAGTGCTTTTGCCCGGAATGTTCCAATTCGGATTCATGATGGCAGCCGGCTCATGGATCTTTTTGATGCTATTTGTTGTGTGCATTTGTCTGATTTTTAGATTGGAATTCGCCGAAAACTATCGTGCAGTACAGGCTTTTCTCAGCAAACATGGTTTTGGAACGACATGGAAAAGCGGAGCGGTTGGTGCACTGCTGATGGTGCTCCTGGGGATCTTGTGTGCGCTCATGTACGCACAACCGCGGTACCGGCATATCGATTGGGAGAACGGCAAGCAGTCCGCTCGCTTGAATACGCGCTATTCGACCGCTCCGATACCGCCACCGCCACCGCATCTTCCATCACCTCACCGTGCTCCGTTTAAGTTTCCAAACCCATCCGCGACTCCGGTACGTCCAGCGATGCCTCCGCAGACGGTGCCGACGATGAGTCGGGCACCGTTCTCGAGCCCCACTCACGAGAGCTCTTTGCAGTTTGCCAGACGCGATTAACACATATTCTCAATTTCCTGGTGGCACATGCCTTCTTTGTTTTCTCAAGTGAATCTGATCGTGACAGGGCTTCTAATCGGTGCTGTTCTCTGGATTGTGCCGCTGCTTTTCTGTCTCTGCATGTATGCAAGCCGTAAACCAGCTCAGGTCGAAGCAGCAAGCTTGTCTTTGCGAGAGTATTTGCTCAAGCAGGGATTTGCCACAACGTGGAAGAGTGGTTCTGTTGTGACTATCCTAATGGTGATTGCTGGGATGTTGTTTCCCATGCTGTCGGCAGGAGGTAAGTGACAGTGCTATACATCATCCACGGTCTAGTGGTCGTCATGATTTCAGTATGGATGCCGCTGGCTATTTTCGTTTTTCTCGCGTTCATGGCCGTCAAAGTTTTAAAAGCTTTGAACAGGTATCTTCAGATAAACGGCTTAACGTCCACATGGAAAATGGGTTTGCTTGTCTCAATTTCGATGGCGGTAGTTGGTATGTTGCTTGGGGTTTTGGTGAAACTAGAGCTTCTGCCAACAGGAAGACCTGCCTATTGCCTGGATTGCAGTGCCCTCATTCGAGGATTTGTTCCAGGTTGGTCTCATAGGCGTTCGGGATGCGAAGTACCGTAGCTACTTTATAGAATCTGCTCAGACCTCACCTCGTCTTTCCAAATTCTTTTCCACACTCATAAATCTCTCACGAAGCTGGCTGCATTATGTATGCACAAACCAGCCCGATGCTATATGGAAAACGGACTAACCCCAACGACGCAGTCGTAGTCCCGGCATCGCATTCGGTATCAACCCCAACCCTGATTTTATTTCGTGAGGAACTTGAGCAATGGCTAATAACGCTGAAATCGCGACACCACGAGCTGAGAATTTCGATACCCTGAAAGAAAAGGAATCTCCAAAGTTTGATGTGCATGATTTGATGAAAGCGTACAGAACAGACTCAACGGCGTTGCGCACTCAGCCTGATGAACGAGACGTTCACGAACTGATTTTCCCGGACGTTTATGACAATCAGTTGACTCCTGGCGACCGAACAGGCGATAAGTTCAAGCCGATAATAGCTCCGTCTGACATTATCGAACCGAAAGACCCCCGTGCTGAGGGCGATAAGCGCGATGGCGCCGCCCTTATGGATGCGATGCGCAGTGGGAAACTCGATGATTTAAAAAACTTAGTAGCTGATATGAGTCCAGAAAAATTGAAGAGAGTTGCTGAACAGCTCAAAGCTGATGGATTCGACATCAGCGCTAAAGATGGAAAGTTCACCATCTTCAATAAGAATCTCGGCGTAGGCGTGTCAGTCGACCAGAAAGGTAACGCAGAAGTAGTGCGTAAAGACAAAGATGGAAACTATGTCAAAGCAGATGATGGCACCAAGCCAGAAACAGTTTTGAGTGAACTCTCCAAAGACCTGCCCGCCGAGGATGCGGCCGACGCCATCAAGCGCTTGATGGAAGAAGCGAAGAACAAGGAACATCGCTTTCCAAAAGGCATTCCTGATATCGGTCCAGACGATGTTGAATCGAGATGGCGCCGACTCTTCCCACGCGATAAGTATGAGCAAGGACATGACGGCATGTTGCTCCTCTAATTGACGGCTCCTTTTCTGATTGATGGTTCCTCCGCTAATTGACGGCTTTTGGCGCAGGTTCGCACGAAGGAAATCGTACTGAGAAAATGATGGGCTCGATAAATTTATCGAGCCCATCACATTATTTGTCCGTAGTTCGCGAGCAGTGGGCGATTATTTGCCTGTGTAGGCAGGTGTGCGCTTCTCGACGAATGCTTTCACGCCTTCAACGAAGTCGTCGCTGCGTCCGGCAATTTCTTGCAGGCTTGCTTCGTATTCGAGAAGCTCTTCCAGATCGGACCAGATAGCGCGGTTGACCGCACGCTTCGTCAAACCGAAAGCTTTAGTCGGACCGGCTGCGAGCTTCTCTGCCCACGCGATTGCCTCGCTCAGCACGTTTTCTGCTGGTACGAGCTTGTTGACCAGGCCAAGGCGCAGCGCTTCTTGTGCATCCAGTTTGTCAGCCGACAACATCAATTCGAATGCCTTAGTTGCGCCAATCAAACGCGGAAGCAAAAAAGTGGAACCAGAATCTGGAACCAATCCAACCTTTGTGAAAGATTGAATGAATGATGTGTTTTCAGCCGCAACGCGCAGGTCGCAGGCGAATGCGAGACTTGCACCGGCACCGGCCGCGACACCATTTACGGCAGCGATCACTGGCTTTTCAATCTTGCGAAGTTTCAAGATGATTGGGTTGTAACGGCGGCGGATAGAATCACCGAGAGATGGGCGCTGACCCATGTCCTGGCTGATTGAACGACTCTGCAAGTCTTGTCCGGCGCAGAAGCCACGACCAGCTCCAGTGACGACGATGGCGCGAACGGTGGCATCCTTCTCCATCTCTTTTAATGCATCTTGCACTGAGAATGTCAGTTCATCGTTGAACGAGTTCAGCTTGTCGGGACGGTTGAGTGTAATGATGCCTACGCCGTTTTTCTTTTCAACGAGCAGGATATTTTCTTCGGTCATTTTCTACTCCAAATTTGTGAGGTGTGGCGCGGAAGCAATTAGCGTCCCTTGAAAGATGCTTTACGTTTTTCCATGAATGCTTTCATCCCTTCTTTCTGATCTTCGGATGAAAAGAGCATGTAGAAGTTCTTGCGCTCGAAAAGAAGACCTTCGTTCAAAGTCGTTTCGAAGGTTTTCATAATCGCTTCTTTTGCAAGTCTGGTTGCGATCGGAGATTTTTTTGCAATCTCTTTCGCCATTGCTTTCGCCTCTTCGAGGAACAATTCGACTGGTGCCACTTTGTTCACTAAGCCCAACTGGTGCGCTTCACTGGCTGTGAAAGGACGACCGGTCAGGATCAATTCCATAGCTTTGTACTTGCCAACGATGCGGGTCAAACGTTGTGTGCCGCCTGCACCAGGGATGACACCAAGGTTGATTTCCGGTTGACCGAATTGCGCTGTCTCAGAAGCTACGATAATGTCGCAGTTCATTACTAGTTCGCATCCGCCACCGAGCGCATAGCCTGAAACTGCAGCGATAATCGGCTTTTTGACGTTCTTGATCTTGTCCCAGGTGGAAAACTGATCTTTGTCCATAATGCTGACTGTGGTCTCCTCCGACATTTCTTTGATGTCGGCACCAGCGGCGAATGCTCGCTCTCCACCGGTCAGAACGATTACGCGAACTTCTTCGTTGCGATCGAAATCTTCGAGAGCTTTGACCAATTCAGCCATCAGTTCATGATTCAGAGCATTGAGAACTTTTGGACGGTTGAGTGTCACAATCCCGATTTGATCTTCGATCGCTGTCGTAATGTTCTGGTACGTCAACGTCATCATTTCTATCTCCTTTGTTTCGTTGCGGTTCTTTGTTGTTGTACTTAATTGAGTTTCTGTCCGCAGGAGCCGCAGAATGCGAAACCATGCGGCATCTGAGTTCTGCATCCAGCGCAAGTGGAACCACTTGATGCGGCGTTGTGCTGACCGGCGCGCTCGCGGATCGCTGCGTAATCCATTTCTGTTTTCTTGCGAAACGCGCGCAAGCCGTCCATCGTCTCTGTTGCGCCAGCGTGCAGAGTGAGCCAATCGCGGGCGTGTCCAATGGTCATCGACCATGAGAAATCGCGCCAGAAATTGAGTTGCTGTTTTGTGTAGCGGGTGCATTCCGGCAACTTGTTGTGCAGCTTTTCTGCAAGCTGCGCAACAGCGTCATCCAACATTGAATAAGGCACTACCTGGTTTACAAGCCCCCAATCCAGCGCGGTATACGCGTCAATGTTCTCGCATAGCAAAAGCATTTCGCGCGCACGTCTATCGCCGATAATCAGAGGCAACCATTGAGTCGCGCCACCAGCAGCGACACTGCCACGCGCGGCACCGACTTGCTTGATTGTCACATGGTCTGCTGCTACCGCCAGGTCACAAGCCATGTTCAGTTCGTTTCCGCCGCCCACGACCATGCCATTCAATCTGGCGATTGTCGGCTTGCCTATGTTGCGCAGACGGTCGTGCATCTCGATGAATGCATACATCCATTTGTAGTAGTCGTTTGGTTTTTTGAGGATGTGGTCGTCTTGCTCTTTCAAGTCAGCGCCGGTGCAGAAGGCTTTCTCCCCGACACCTGTGACGACAACAACTGCAATTTTGTCATCCACACTGGAATCCAAAAATGCAGTTGCAAGCTCTTTCAGCGTCGTGTAATCGAAGCAATTCAAAACATCAGGGCGATTGATTGCAATCGTCGCGATGAAGTCTTTCTTCGAGTAGACGATTCTGCGGAATCCAAAAGATTCAGGCGCAGCCCCAATTACAGATTGATCGAGCGAAGGTGATTGCGGCACGCTGGACCTCCCTCACTTTTACTAGGCGCCGGCGTTGGCAGGAACCTTTTCTACATCGGCAAACATCATGTAGGTCACATCTTTTGCAAAGCTCATCAAGTTCTTTGCCGCAGCGCGACCTTCGGCTGAAGACATTGCAGTCTGCAAGTCTTCTTTGCTATCGAAATAAAGTTCGGTCATCAGATAATATTCTGATTCACCACCAGGAGTGCCTGTCACGCGAGCAACTTCCACCTTTTTCAATCCAGGCATTTTGTTCGCCAGCGGAAGATGTGTGTTGAAGTATTGGTTGTCGAAATCTTGAGTATCTGCGGGTTTCTTATACAGTGCGACCAACTTGACCATGACAATATCCTCTATATTTTTTGTTCGTTAGCTATTTGATAATTCTGCTGCGCAAGCGAGTTGATGATAGACATCTCTTTGATTTTGTTTTCCAGCCACGTTTTGTCGGCGACCGTGATGGTCACTACTCCGCGAGCCACCTTACCGCGTGTGTTGGACGCTTCCACGTCGCAAACGATTTTTGTGTCTCTGATTTCGCTCACTGTCGCTTTGACTTTCACGTACATGCCAGCGACGGTCAGTGTCAGATGCGAGATGTCTAAGTGGGAAACCATACCCTGCTCGTTATCTTCGAGGAAAGGCTTGAGCACTCGGCGCGCCGCAGTTTCGATGTGATTCACGAGGCTTGAAGTCGAATATAAGTCGCCGACTGTTTCAAGCAGAAACTCAGCGCGCATATCTTTGGTCACCAGAATGTCGATTTCTTCTGAATGTCCAACGTGCAATCCCGCCTTCATGCTCTCTCCTTATTTTGCGGCTAGGTGTTTTGTTTCCTGCGATCGACTACGCGAACGGCTTTTCCTTCGCTGCGAGCGATCGATTTTGGTTTGACCAGGGTTACATCCGCCGTCAATCCCATTCCATCTTTCAATAATTCTTGAATTTTTCTGGTCAGTGATTTGAGTTCAACGTGACCGTCTTCGAACGTTCCCCATTTGGAGAGTAGGTGCTCAGTGATTTCGACTTGCACTTCCAGCGTATCAAGCGCTTTCTCACGATCCAGGAAGAGTTGATAATGTGGAGCCAACTCTTCGATTTGCATCAAGACTTTTTCAATCTCTGATGGATAGAGATTAACGCCGCGAATGATCAGCATGTCGTCGAGACGCGCTCTGACTCTCGCCATTCGCACCATCGTTCTGCCGCAAACGCAACGTTCGACGTTCAATTTCGAAATGTCGCCGGTGCGATAGCGGATTACTGGAATCGCTTCTTTCGTCAAACTTGTAAAAACCAGCTCGCCCTCTTCGCCGTAAGGAAGCGGCTCTCCTGTCTGCGGGTCGATGATTTCAGGAAGGAAGTGATCCTCCCAGACGTGAAGTCCGCTGCGTCCTTGCAAGCATTCCATCGACACACCTGGACCCATCACTTCGCTCAGTCCGTAGATGTCTAGCGCCTTAATGCGAAGCAGTGTTTCGATCTGAGTTCTGAACTCTTCGGTCCAGGGTTCAGCGCCGAACACACCAACTTCTAAGTTGATCGAATCGCGCTTGACGCCTAGCTCTTGCATCGTGAATGCGATGTTCAATGCGTACGATGGTGTCGAGCATAATACGCGTGCTCCGAAGTCTTGCAGCAGCAAAATTTGTTGTTGGGTTCTGCCACCAGATGCGGGGACAACCGTTGCGCCGAGTTTCTCTGCTCCGTAGTGCAGACCTAGACCACCGGTGAACAATCCATACCCATAGCTGTTATGGATGATGTCGCCTGGTTTCGCTCCTGCTGCAGCAAGCGAACGAGCGACAACTTCAGCCCAGTTTTCGATGTCGCCTTTCGTGTACCCCACCACGGTCGGCTTGCCTTTCGTGCCTGATGAGGCATGAATGCGGCTGACGTTCGGCAGCGCCTCGGAGAACAGCCCAAAGGGATAGTGTTCGCGCAGATCGGTCTTACGAGTGAAAGGTAGATGTTTGATGTCAGCTAGCGTCTTGATCGAGTCAGGACGTACTCCCGCCTCATCAAAAGCTTTGCGATAGAACGGAACACGCTCATAAACTCGCTGAGCTGTCTGAATCAGTCGCTGCAATTGCAACTGCTCGAGATCGGCTCTGGTCAGGCATTCGACCTGACTGTTCCACATGAATACTTCAGACTGTATTGCCACAGACGCGTTCTTTAGTGGGAAATGAAGCCACTATTTTAGCGCTTTCTGCGCCGTTTTATATCACTCGACAACAGTGATTGCTGGCATAACTAATCCGTAGCTTTCAAGCAACGGCTTGCATTCGTTGTACCAGGAGACGCGTACATCGTTGTTGTCGCGCTGTTTGAGCTTGTACTTCTGGTATTCCTTATTGCTTTCAGTTTCAGCTTTGCCGAACACTTTGTTCACTTTCGGGAACCAGAAATCTAATGCCTTCTGCACTTCAGGTCTTGTCGCCATGTCTGCTGAGAGGCGACGCACCCAGGTTTCGCCGTGTTTGACGTGCATCCATTCTTCTTTCTCAATCTGGAGCATGGTGCGTGACCAGGGACCCCAACTGCATTCGACAGCATCGCGCAACTGGTGACCAGCGGCTCTGTCCATGAGGAAGTTGAACATAACGAGGTCAGCCCAAGTCAGGATTGGTTCGTAGAAAACTTGCATGCGATGCTTCATTTTGTCTTCATTAATCAACTTGTAAACGTCCACTCCGAGACGTTCGAGCAAGTCGTACATCGCTTTTCCATGTCTCACTTCGTCTTTGACGATGTTTGCCATCGCGAGCTTTTCAGCGACTGTTGGTGCGCCTTCGATCCACGGCACATAACCGTATGCACCAGCGAGTTCGGAGTCAGCTTGAGCGATCATCAAAGTCAGAAGATGCTCTTTGTAGTCCGCAGTGATCTCATCAGGAGACTCGAGCTTCTCTCCGCTCTCGATCTTTTTCATCATGGCTTCATGTTTGGCCTTTTCATCCATCACAAGCATGGTTCATCTCCTTCTGAGGCTCAGCCTCTAGTCCGATTTTCTGATCGTTTAGTTCCCAATTTCATCCGCGAACTCATTACGTGTGGACGAAAGAGGGCGTGAAACTTGTTGCATTCAATATATCATGTGGATGTCCCTAATAACGATCGATAGTGAGCTTGAGCATCGACCCCAAGACCCCCGCGGAATGACGTCAGAGCCTGAAAAATCGAACGCGCCGGAAAGTGCGTCAACAAAATCTTCAGAAAGTAGCCACCTTCCCTGGTGGTTGATTGTCGCCGGTGTGATTGGGTTGCTGATATTTTTCGGCAAGGACGAATCGGTTTTTCCCAACGCCTCTCTTGACTTGAAACTATCGCGGGCAGAGATTATCCAGCGTTGCGAAAACTGGTCTCGGCGGCTTGGCTATGAGCCGTCGGGGGCGATCAAATCGACGAATTTTTCCTGGGATCAAAACGCGAAAACCTTTCTCGAATTCGAACTCGGTGCAGAAAAAGCAAATCAATTGATGAAATCCGATGTGCCGATCTGGTACTGGCGCACTCGTTTTTGTCGCGAATCGCAGCCAGAAGAGATGCGGGTCTTCCTCACGCCTACAGGGCGTTTACAGGCTTTCCAGTGGTCAGTTCAGAATGACAAAAAGATCGATAGCGTCAGTCACGCTGATGCGCAAAAAGTGGCGGAAGATTTTTGCGCATCGATAGATGAACCGTTGAAAGATTGTGTGTTGATGAACGATGTCACCGAAACTTTAGCGGCGCGAACCGACCATGCCTTCAACTGGGAGCAGAAAGATTCTGATATCCACGGCGCCAAACAGCATTATTCGGTGCGGGTTTCCGGGAATGTTGTGACGCGTTTCAATCACTATCTCAAGGTGCCGGATAGTTGGGAAAACAAGTTCAAAGTGATGCGCAGTTACAACGCATTGCTGGCCGAGATTGCTCGCATCTTTTATTACCTTCTCAATTGTGCGGCAGTTTTCTACTTCTTGCGCGGGGTGGCGACGCACAACATTCGCTGGAAGCTGGTTCTTTCGATTGGCGCGGTGTTTGCGCTGGCGTTGGTGCTGGAGAATTTCAATAACGCCGCTCGTATTTTTGAGGGTTATTCGACGAATCAAAGTGTTCGCGCGTACCTTACCAATCACTATTTGGATCTGGCAATCAGCGCACTGCGAATCTGGGTTCTCGGGGCATTCTTCGTCGCGTCGGCTGAGTCTTTCTACCGCGTGCATTACTTGGATAAAGTTGCAGTCGAGAATTATTTTCGGATTAAGGGACTGTCGACGAGCCAGCTCAAAGCTGGATTGTGGGTGGGATTCTGTGGCGGCGCTGTCGCGCTCGGCTGGGTGGTTTTCTACTACCTGGTGGGGGAACGCATCGGCGTCTGGTGCCCTCTCGGCATCACGAACTACGAGGTCTTGAGCAGTGCTTATCCGTTCTTCTCAGCGATCTGTCTGGGGTTGCAAGCGTCGGTTAGCGAAGAGATCCTCTACCGTGTCTTCGCTCTGTCTCTCGCGCGAATGCTCGTCAAAAATTTCTGGCTCGCAAATCTGTTGCAAGCCGCCGCATGGGGCTTTATGCACAGCACGTATCCACAGCAACCGGCGTATGCGCGCGGCATCGAATTGACTTGTTCTGGACTGATGTTCGGATACATCATGAACAGATTCGGGCTGCTTCCCAGCATCGCCGCACACTATTTGTTGGATGCTTTCCTCGATTCACAGGCGCTGCTACGCTCATCTGTGCCCGGTTTGCAGGTTTCTGCGTTGCTCCCGATTCTGCCGTTGTTTCTGGCGGCGCTCTGGTCTACTTATCTCGTGCGCAGGCGCGTGATACCAGATGCGGAGGCTTCGAATGACTCAATCCCGAAACCAGTGCCGCGCGAGCACGCTGCTCCGGCAGAGATTCCGCCGTTTCAATATGCGGGACTTTCTCGCCGCATGCGAATGATTCTTGTGCTGTCGTTGCTGATCACTCTCCCTCTTGGGCTAATCATGCGCGCTACACCTGCTGTAGGCGATGGATTCAGAGTCCATATCAATCGCCAACAAGCTATCGTCAGTGCAAAAGAAATTATGGAGCGCCACGGGGTTCCGACTGCGGGATATCAAAGTTGTGCGTGGCTGGATGACGAAATATCGAACCTGGAAATGCAGTATGTGTATGAGCAGGTCGGATTGCAAAAGACTTTGGAGCTGGCACCACAAACTCAAACCGGATTCATGTGGCGAGTTCGTTTCTTCAAGCCGCAAGAGGTGGACGAGTACGAAGTTCGGATGAACGGTGACGGTGCAGAGGTGTCATTCGAAATTACTGAGTCAGACGATTCGCCTGCTCCGCATATATCTGAGGAAACTGCACAGGAGCTCGTAAACCGATATTTGAGCGTCGTAGATCCATTTGCTGACGGACGAAAATTCATCAATTCATCGCAAGACATCAAACCTGCGCGTCTCGATTACACGTTCTCCTATGTTGTGCCGAAATTCAAAATTGGCGAAGCTGACTATAAATTGAACGTCAGTGTGTTGGGCAATCGAATATCGAGTTTCATTCAAGGCTGGATCATCCCAGATCACTGGAAGTGGGCACGAAATCAGAAGACGCAGCGTGACGAGGTATCGCAGGCGGTGAAGACTGCGGCTACGGTTGTTCTAATCGTCTTTATGCTCTGGTGGGTTTTCAGTCTGCTCCGCACCGGCACCGTGCGCTGGCGTGCCCCTGCACTATTGGCGATACCAGTTGCTTTGCTTGTCGCAGTTTTAGAGGTGAATGATTTTCCGCTTTATTATCGGTTCTATGCCACGATTAAGCCCGAATCCACCTTCATAACAGAACAGACTATCTCGCTTCTAACGACGAGCGCGAGCAGGTTCATAGAGACGGCAATGGGCATTGCATTCGGTCTGGGTGTATTCAAAATGCTTTTCCCGAATACTAACGTCCTGTCGATTCTTCGTACGACTTTCAAGCCTGACTATTCGGAACGTCAGGCTCAATGCAACATTTGGCTGGATGCAATTTCGGCAGCCTACGCGTTGGTCATCTGTGATTGGTTTATCGATTGCGCTGGGTTCGCCTTACAGCAGAAATTTTCGCCAAGTTGTCCGATCAAAATTTTGACCAACGTTTGCAACAACGCCAATGTCTTTTCTGGTGCTCTGGATTGCGGTATCAATGGAGTCTTCAAAGGTCTGAACGAAGTTTTCCTAATTGCTATCGTGGCAGGGATTTACGCAAAATTCTTCCGAAAACCCTGGGCATTTTTTGTATTTGCGCTGGCTCAGAGTTTGATCATAAATAGCAGTGAGAGATATCTGCCGGACTTGTATGTGCAGACTGCTACAGGTTTCTTGAGTCCCGTTCTGTACTGGTTCTTCGCCATTTATTTTGCCAAGCGAAATATACTCGCATATTTTCTCGCCGGTTATTTGGGATTTGTTTACAGGAAAATTCCATCGTTAATGGAGCATGGACTGCCTTGCTATTCTCTTGATCTGGTGTCATATGCGGTGCTTCTATTGCTGCCTGCATTTTTCACTTTGTACCTTCTACTTCGACCGAAGCGAGACTTTCTTAAGCCAAAAGAAGCTTTAACACCAGTGCAGGACTAGTGTTTTTGCCGGTAAATATCGAATTCAAACCTGTAAATTGAAAGACTGAATGTCATTTCGATTTGGTTGCGGGTCTAGCGATTCGATGAAGCGTGTAAAAGTGAGTTCGAATCGTAAGAAGCGATCGAAGATTCAGCGGAGTAAATCAAATTTTCTCCACACATTGGGATGGTGGGTGAAATTTCTCGTTTGGAGTCTGATCGATTTTTGGGTTCGCAGTCTAGCAACTCTCATGACACTGCTTATTTTCTGCTGGCTCGGCTACGGAGTTTGCGTGTCAATCTCATACGAATATGTGCCGATATTTTGGATTTTCGCAAGCGTCTTGCTTATTTCGAAACTGGATTTACGTCAGCGATCACAATCTGCGGCTTACATAAGAATCTCATTCTTGGTGCAAAATGACGCTCCATCCCCACGCCTCGGGACAAAATCAACCAGGTGCCTGGATGAATTTCTTTGACGCATCCGCGTGCCCATTCTTTTGGTGCTCGACACAAGGTCATAGGTGGACCATAGAACGGAACCACGACTTGTCCGCCATGCGTGTGACCACAGGCTAGCAAATCCGCATCTGCATTGCCTAAAGCGAAGTCTGGACCGTGTCCGACTGCGATGTGGTATTTGTCGCTGTGTGGCAACTTATAATCCGAGTCGAATGAATCTGACAGCGTCAGCTCTGTCACAACAAAATCGCCGCAGTCTATTGTTTTACTTACAGGAAAAGTTTTAACGCCTGTGCCATCGAAGATCTTCGGCCAGTAGTCGTCTTCGCAGTTTCCACAAACTGCGTACACTCCCAGTGGTGCTTGCAGTTTTACTTCTTTGAACAAGTTGTTGAGAGCGATTTTTTCTTTCTCCCAAGTGACGTGTCCCCGCATTCCATTTGATTGAACATAGTCACCAGGCATCAAAATTATGTCTGGTTTCTCCGCTAACATTCTTTCGAGTGCTTGCTTCTCATAGTCGCCAACATGATCCGTCTGAAGGTCCGTCAGCACAGCAATGCGTGTCGGGCGCTTGATCTTTGCCGATTCGATTTTGTAGTGATCTATCTGCAATGATTTTGGTTCGATCAAAAATGCATCGACACCAATAGCTGCGATGAGCACACACATGAATGAAAAGAAGCCGGTAAGTATTTTGAAACGCGGATAAGCAACAAGTGCGAACATTGCAAACAGCAAAAATCCGCACGGGAACGCACCGAGCGAAAGCAATCTGATGAAGTCGAAGCTGTCGCCTCGCAACGCGAAGGCTAGTCCTACTGCGATGGCACCGTATGCGAAGCAGGCAATCGTGTACGAATAAGCGTTGTTTCGATATTTTCTGAGCGCCACAAAGATGAGCGCTAGGGTGCCGAGAACCAGAAACAGGTAAGGGTTCGTAGATGGCACGTAAAACAAAAACATATTGATTCCTAAAAGCTGTGCGTTGATTTCACTACAAATGCGATTTTTTGTCGCGAAATGGTTATGTAGAGTGAAGATTGGAGGAAATTCATTTGATGGCGCGTTCGACGCTGACGAGACGCCAGACGTTCTTTTAAATAGTTTATCTCCCGCGGCGGGCGCGCATGGCGTTTGGACACTGATTTAACGTAATATGTTCTCTCTTGGCATGTGCGAGAAATGAACCCAGCTCAGGCAACTCAGACTTCGTCGACACTTTTGCGCTCCAGATTTATCTGGGCGGCTGTCTTCGTGTTGCTGGTCGATGTGGCGTTGCTGATTACTAATCCGTTCGGAAAGATCGACCCAGGTCGTTTGCCGTCGCCACATTCATGGGAATGGTGGCGTACTCAATCTTATCTGTCCGCACCAAAAGCACCAGATGTGGTGCTGCTGGGATCTTCGCTGGTAATGATTCCCACGCCAATGCTCGATGCTGATTACATCAATAAGCCATTCGACTGTGTTCACCATGACCACAGCATCTACATGGAAGACCGGTTGCATGAATTGACTGGCAAGAACAACATGTCTTGCATAAATCTTGGATTGCCAGGCGGGATGATTTCCGACGATTACATGGTTGCGCGTTATCTTCTCGATGGCGAGCGCAAGCCTAGAGTCGCGGTTCTTGGGATCACGCTTCGCGACTTTATCGAACATCATGTTCAATACCCTGCTACGTCGCATCCCTACCGCTACTTCAGCCAGTTCATGGACACGTCTGACATCGTAGAGATTGCTATGCCGCAGCTCTGGCAGCGCGCAGATTATCTCTGGGGTCACAATTTCGTCTTGTGGGGCAAGCGCCTTCAGATGCAAGCAATTGCCGACGAACAGGTCAAAAAGCTAATTGCTCCAGTACAAAGCACGAAGGTTGCTGTCAATCCAGTCACGGATGCTGAGCGTAACAAAACTCTCGCTGCGAAGCTGAAAGCAATTGCCGAAGAAGGCGAATTTATGATGGAGCCGCGGAAAGTAACGCTTTTCGAAGACAACACTAGTGAGTATCGTTCTCGATTTCGCGGCGATAAGCACGAATTGTTCGATGCCGAATGTGCGTTCCTGGAAAAGACTCTGAAGCTTCTCAAAGAGCGCAACATCGAGGTTGTAGTAACGAACATGCCTTTGATGCCTGCGAACATGGCAATCATGCCACCGGGTTTGTACGACAAATACATGACCATCGCTAAAAAGCTGTCGGCTGAAAATGGCTGCACTTTCCTGGATCTCAATACTCAGTCTGGACAATTTGATATAAGCGATTTTCGTGACACCGCCCACATGAACGGTCACGGTGGTAAGAAGTTTCTGGACGCAGTTGATATTACGATTGCCACTAACAGTCAATTGCGTACTGCCATCACTGATGGTGCAAAATCTTCGATTGCTGGTCGCGATCAACTGGTGCATTAATCCGTCGGAGTTCTATCATGGCGGACGAAGAAGGTAAGACCAAGAAGAAGAACCTTGTCTACGCATTGTCGCGCGCTTCTCGTTGTCACAATTGCGATAAAAAACTCGAGCGCGGTGATGTGGTTAAACTCGAGAATGTAGCGAAGGATGAAACGGAAGCGTTGTGTCAGAAATGCGCTGGTCTCGACGCATTTGTGTTCGTGCCGAAAGGGCGAGCTAAAGTAACCAGGCTGGCGACTAAGTACTCCAAAACAAGTTACATTGTGATGCGTTGGGATGAAACGTGGAAAACCTATGAACGCGTTGGATTGTTGGCTGAACCTCAAGCGTTCAATAAGGCTGTGGAAGAAGATAGACTCTAGCTTTTAACTTATTTGCTGATGGGCATAACCATATAGTCGTTATTGCGTCAGTAAACATGCAAGAAAAATTGAAGTCGGAAGCGAAGTTGGTGGAAAAATGCGAGCGGTGCGGAAAGCCGGTATCGAGCACTTCGCGCACGCTTAAGACATTGATTTCTGGACAGCAAAACTGTGACTGTACAGTCGCTTCTCCGCCCACTTCGGATAAATCCAGCACCATCGACAGCGTTTCCGCGACAAACTCAAATTCAGCATCGGATTCAACAACACCGGCATCGAATTCGGCAACATCGGTATCGCATTCGACAACACCGGCATCGAATCCGGCAACACCGGCATCGGATTCGACAACACCCGCATCGAATACAACAACATCCGCATCACCACCGGCATCGGATTTTTTGCCTGTTGGACACTTGATCGGCGATCGATACGAAGTCCTTGCTCATATTGGATCTGGAGGGATGGGCGAAGTCTACAAAGTTTTGGATCGGTCAACTCAGTTAGTTTATGCATTGAAGATGATTTCGCCTTATCTTGCCGACCAAAAGACTTTGGCGAAGAGATTGGAGCATGAGGCACAAGCTGCGCGCACGTTAGCTCACGGTAACATTGTATCTGTCTACGATGTTGGTAATACTACTGACGGTGCTCCGTTTTTGATCATGGACTATGTCGAAGGCATCAGCCTCGACCAATTGCTGCGCGACGAAACATTCTTATCTTCAAATCGCGCGCTGACCATCTTCCTGCAAATCGCTGATGCACTGGTCCACGCACAGCAAAAGTCCATAGTCCATCGTGACCTTAAGCCTAGCAACATACTTCTAACGAAAACTGCTGGTGATATCGACATCGTCAAAATTGTTGACTTCGGTATCGCAAAAATCAGCAATCAAGAAAATGTCGATAAAACGAAGTTGACTCAAACCGGAGATCTCCTGGGCACGCCGCTCTACATGAGTCCCGAACAGTGCATAGGTGAGGAGATTGATGCGCGCTCCGACATTTATTCTTTCGGATGCATCATGTACGAAATGCTTACTGGAAAGCCTCCTTTCGCTGCGGATAATCCGGTGAAGATTATCCTCAGTCATTTGAATGAGAAACCACCGCCACTACCAGTAGGGGCAGGCATAAGCGCTGGCATGAAACAAGTTGTTATGCGATGTTTGGAAAAGCATCGCTCCGATCGCTATTCAAATGCGGCGGAGTTGCACGTCGATCTCGAACGAGTACTCGATGGACGCCCCATCAAGGCGCACGTTCCAAAACGAAAGCAGAAGCAAAAGCTGCTTTTGATTGGTGGAGTATGTTGCATCTTGTTGGCAGGTGCTCTGGGTTTTGGATTGATGGCTAACCAGCACCAGTCACCAAATCTTATTGAATCGGGTCGACCTCTCATACCGGACACCTATCGAGGGAAAACTCTCGCTCAGTGGACAAGTTTGATTGAGCAATCGCCAGATGATTTGAACCTTTATATGGACCGCGCTCAACTGCATAGTATGCGCGACGAGCGAATGAACGCAATCGATGACTATACACATGTAATTGATTCGAACCCCATGGCGGTCGATGCGCTTGCTCAACGAGCCGCTCTCTACGTAATGGTGGCGCAATACCAGAACGCTGGTGCAGACGCGAAGAAGCTGGCATCCCTTGCTCCTAACGCCTCGAAAACTTACGAAACGCTGGGGTGGATCGCTTCTGCTACGGAGCAATTTCCAGCCGCAGCAAAAGAGTGGAAGCATGCAGATTCCCTTACGCGCAACGGTTACTACGATTATCAGCGCGCTACTGCCTTGCTCAAGCTAGGGCGATTTGACGAGGCGCAGTCAACTATTCAGAACGCGATTCATTACGATGATGAGCCGATGTATAGAGGAATTGCGGGTCTTATTGCCACGTTCAAACAGGATTTTTCAACGGCAGAGCGTGAGTTGTCGGCTGCGACGCACGATCCGCGTACCAGAGGTGTTGAGTGGCACGAACTTGCGCATTACTATCTCTCAATCGGCAAGTTCAACGAAGCAGAGCAAGCCATGAAGAAGGGCGTCGCGATGGAAACGTTTCCTGCTCGCGCTCACAGATTCGCCGGTGAATTCTACAGGACGGCTGGTCAGTTCGATAAGGCAATTCAGGAATTCAATATGTCTACGAGCCTTGAAGAATACCCACCTGGCTATCGAGAGCGTGCTGTATGTTACATCCAACTAGGTCAATGGCGCGCTGCATTTAACGATTTAAAAAAGTCACTAGAGTTAAATCCATTCTCCGCCACCACTCGCTCGTACTTGGCTATGGTGCTCAATCATTTGAAGGATAACGCTGCTGCATCCAAACACATAGCGAAAGCTTTTGCACCACCAGAGGTGCCTCCGATCGTATACGTGAACCGGGCAACTATCCGTCTCAATGACGGCGATCTTAAAGGTGCAATGGATGACGCGAATTCTGCGCTTTCTAAAGATCCCTGGCTCAAAGAGGGCTACGAAGTGCGTGCTTCGGTCCACGAAAAGATGAATGCCGGCAACGATGCGCGCTTGGACCGTGAGAAAGCTGCGAAATTGACCTCGCATCTAGACTATTAGAAGATTGACTTTACTCGGGGCGGCGATCGTGTTTCAGTACGATGTCTTTGCCATTCTCAACGAGAACTGGGTCCATCAATCCGAAGTGGTAGATTGTCCAATCTTTGATCTGACCTCTGCGCACAACATGCATTCGCAGTGTTGCGTTTTTCAGCCGAGGAAGCTTCGCTTCAATTTCGGCAGGGGGAATTTCAGAACCATCTTCGCGCACTACCACCCCTGCTTCCTGTGGGTGTAAATAGTCTGTAGCCGTGGAGCCGAGAGCCTTCTTAATTGCATCATCTGTCGATTCATCAACAGTTTTTTTCGTTTTATTTGGATCTTCCTTTTGCAACGCTTCGAACTCGGTCATCGCTTCTGCAGGCATCGGTTCTGCCGGTGGGGCAATGCTTCCAGGCTTTATGCTCGATCGAAATCTGAGCGTAAAACCTTTCCATGCATCATTGTCAGGATCATGTAAAAACTTATCGAACTCGGCTTCCGTCATCTTTTTCCCGTATGCCATTGGAAGCGGCAGAAATACTGGCATGTACTTCGATGCATTGAAGGAGATCGGCACATCGACTACGTTATCTTCAGGTCGCTCCCACGGAACGAAATATTGCGCCGCGTTTTCGAGATGTTTCGTGTTTGCTTTGCCGATCTCAAAATCATGACCGGTCATAAACGCAAGATTTGGTTCTTGACCTGATTGATAAATGAGATAAGAACCCCAACCGCCTTTAGCCGGGCAACGGCAAGCGTTTCCGCCGAAATGTTTTACTGACTTCGCAAGATTGCCAGATTTTATATCTGTTAAAAATGCGATCGCTTCGTCTTTCGGATCGGCGTATACAAGCGATGAGATCCAGGTTCCCGCTGAGAGAATTACCAGTAGAATAAAGAGCAACGGGTAGGCGAATCTCATCATGCCAGCCTTTGGAAACACAGTCTCAGTCTAACACGCTACATCTATACGGAGTAAAGGATCACATGACAGCGCTGTCGAACAATATCTTGATCCTGTTTTATGCAACTGCGGCAATCGTGTTCGGTTGGTTTTTCGTCAGAGGAAAAGAGTGGCAACAACTTTCAGCTAAGCAAATGCCTCTTGCTCTGAAATCCGCTGGTTTAGTGCTTCTTCCTTTTCTCGCTTTATTTGGAGCTGCACAGCTCGCATCGCTGACTGTCGCCAGTGCGGTGATGTACTTCCTGCCCGCGATGCTGGTTCCCTTTATTCTCTCGCGTTTAAACTTCTTGCCGTTTGAGCGTTCGATTCTACTTTTGATGATGTTTGTTGGCGTGACGCACTTAATGCCTGCGGAGTCGAACGCCGCATTGGTTGCAATGACGGCTGGACTGCTTGTCTGGAAGCTAGCCGACAATTTGCTTCAGCCCGAAAATTCAACCCTTGAAGACCTGATGCCCAGCCTTATCTGGCTAGGCACCGTCTACTGGACTAGTGTTGGTGGCGCCACCGTTGATGGTGGCATTGCGGACGCGATAGTTCTTGGCACCCTGGCTACATCATTTTTCACTCGCTGGGTACAAAGACCGTTGCTCGCAAAGGGCGACCCAGTGTACCTGAAGCGCATTATGCTGACGGCGACGAGTGGACTGACTATGCTTTGCATCATCACCAAAGTTGTTGGTGCGACAGGCATGATGGTTCAGCTTGCAGCAGTGGCAGGTACAGGTTTCCTCTTCTCTTATATTCTGGAAACAATCGATAATTCCAAAGAAGAATTTGCCATCAAGGGTCTGAAGCAACTGATTTACATTGGCATCTTGACTCTGGCTGCTAGCCGTTTGTTTGGAATGCTTGGTGTGTTGGTGCTCGCTGCTTCAATGCTTGTAGCCACTACACCTGGTACCGCCCTCGTTGCCGGTGCGTATTGGGTGATGAAGGCTATGGCTCAAACTTTCGTCGCTCAGTACAATCCAAACGTAACTGGCGTGAACCTCACCCATAGCTATACAAGTGCTGCTCTTTATGCTGGTTTCCTTGCTGTTGTCGTTTTGAGTTTGTTCATTCGTGACTCAAAAGACAAACGCATGTTGCTCATATTGCTGTTAGGTGGTGCGACAGTTTTGCCATTCGGCTCCAATTACTTCGTACATCCAGAGCCAACTGCAGGACTACTCATCGCCGCTTCAGTGGCAAG
This sequence comes from Drouetiella sp., assembly GCA_036702965.1. Classification (GTDB taxonomy): domain Bacteria; phylum Cyanobacteriota; class Vampirovibrionia; order Obscuribacterales; family Obscuribacteraceae; genus PALSA-1081. Next base: position 1,169,356 of record DATNPZ010000013.1, on the reverse strand, counting down.
CGTGCTAATGACTGTGCTGGGCAAAGCAATTCACAATCGCGTTGTAGAAGCGAGCGAAAATCTGATTCTGCTCCCAGGCGTGATGTCGTGCGCCGCGATTCTCTCCTACGAACTTTTGGAAAAAGGTGAAGGCGCAACAACACAAGAGCGGCTGATTGCAATCGGAGTCTTTGCCGGCCTTGTCATTCTTGTCGGCATCGTCAATCACTTCATGTCCAACAAACCTAAGACCCCTGAATCAAACAGTGTGACGACGCAGCCAGCATCTGGCAGCTAACCGAACACGATTCTTTTTCTCAAATTTCCCTTCAGTTTTAGGTGACTTATGTACAGAAAACTTTTTGTGTTACTTCTTCCCTGCGCACTTTCAGGTGCAGCGGCTTTTGCTTCACCCGCGAATGACCTGGTGAACGAGGCTATTTCAAAAATCCAGGGTGGAAACTTGAAAGAAGCAAACGTTCTTTTAGACAAAGCGCTTGTTAAAGAACCGAACAATGTCGATGCGCTAAATGACAAAGCGGGTCTTTTGCAGATGATGGGAGACAGCAAGGGTGCTTTGAAAATCTTCGATAAACTGCTTGTGCTTAGCCCGAAGAACGCTACGTTCTGGTTCAATCGCGGAAAAATCAACAGCGGTTTGAAGGACCCGAAGAAAGCGATTGATGACTACAACCACGCCATCAAGCTGAATCCGAAATTTGCGATGGCTTTCAGCAACCGAGGTAACGACAAATCTGTGACAGGCGATACCGCTGGTGCAATTGCTGATTTGAAAGAAGCGGAAAAAGTAGATCCGAAGTTTCCAGAGAGTTATAACAACCTCGGCATGATCTATTTCGACCAGAAAAAGTTCGACGAAGCAATGCGACAGTTTGATGAAGCGGTAAAGCTAGACCCTGGCTATGGCCGCTGCCTCGTCAATCGCGGTCGGTTGAAGCTGGCTTTGAAACAGAAGGATAAAGCGGTAGCTGATTTCAAGCTTGCGCAAACCGCATTCAACAAGCAAGGCGACGACCTTGGTCCCGATTTCATTCAAAAAGAGTTGAAGCGCGCCAACGTTCAATAGCTTAAGGTGCCAGAGTTGCGTCTTCTGGATGCGCTTTCTTGAATTTCGCCCATGTCTCAGCCAGTGCCTGTGGCACTGGCTTTTGGCTTGCACCGTGTTCCGTTATTTGATCGAAATTCTCTGATAGCTCATTCGCGAATGCAACGGTTCTTGCCGTGTATAGCGCGCAAAGTCGCCGCGATGCTTTGTCGGTTGCTGCGTTGATTGCATCGTCTTCGCTCTCGCCTTCGCCTTGAAATTTTTCTCCGATAAGTTTCTGGCACGCTGCGCGCGCTTCTTCATCTGCACGTTCGTAAACGCGCTTGACCAGGGAGAAATGTCCTTCTTCATGCTCGATCAGATTCTGGCTCGAGTTTCCGCCGGTTCGCATTGCAACCGGACACGAAATCGTCAACTTGATTTTTGAAATCGTAATCGAGACTTTTGTTCGCGGATAGCCGGCGCTGACTTCTTTTTCGAACGTGAAACTGGGATAGCAGTGGAACATCCACTCGGTTATCGCATGATTGGAAATTCTGTTTCTACGCTCTACAAAGCCTCCGCGTTCGATTGATAATTCCTTTTTGTCCACGATTATGTCGTCAGGAGATACTGTCTTGCGTTCGACTGGAGTTTTGGAACAACCGAAGCAAGTGAAAATTGCTAGTGAGAGCGCCACCATTCTGCAATAATTTGATTGTCTAGGCTTTGAATTCATTTAGTAATTTGTTCAAGAAGTTTATCGATTATCTCGAACAACCCATTAGCGGTTCATCACTGGCGGTGTTTCGCATCTGCTTCGCGCTCGTCGCGATCGCCCTAGTGATTGAATACTATCACGGACATTGGATCGACACGCTGCAATCAACGGTGCACTTTCCGTTTCTCGATGGAATTGTCCCGGAAACAGGCGTGGGCTTGCATGTTCACCTCGCTCTCGTTGCTGTTTGCGCCGTCTTCATTGGTATTGGTTTTAAATATCGAATTGCATCAGCGCTCTTTTTCCTCTCTTACAGCTACATCTTTCTGTCTGAAAAATCGCTGTATCAAAATCATCTCTACTTGATCTGTCTTTTGTCGTTCTTGTTTGTTTTCATCGGCGGAAATAATTGGCTGTCAGTCGATAATAGGGCAGGAAAGCTCTCTCCATTCGTACATCGTTGGAATTTGCTGCTACTGCGTTTTCAGTTCGTGATCATTTACCTTTTCAGCGGTTTAGCTAAATTCAACGGTGATTGGCTGCATGGGAATCCTCAGTCAAGCTGGCTCGCGCAACGGGTTGCGGACCCAATGTGGGGACCGCTACTTGGCGGGATTTTTAAGGAGCATTGGTTTTTGATGCTCATCACATACGGTGGCATCATCGTTGATTTATCGTTGCCGTTTTTGCTCTGCTACAAGAAAACGTTCAAAGTGGGTGCGATTCTCGCGCTTCTATTCAATGCGATGAACCTTATCCTGTTTCCAATTGATGTCTTTCCGTTTCTCATGGTTGCATCGATTGGATTGTTTGCTCCTGCGCATTGGCCCGAGAAGTATATCGCTCGATTCAAGAAAGCCGAGTCTTCGTCGTCCGATGCATCTCCTGCTTCTGATGCGACGCAACTTCCGAAAACAAAGCGAATAATATTTGCCAGCATCGGGGCTTACGCTGCTTTCCAACTTCTGTTTCCGCTGCGCCATTTTCTTTATCCTGGCGATCCCAGTTGGACAGAGCAGGGACAGCGGTTTGCATGGCGCATGATGCTGCGCGACAAACGTTCGATGGGATTCAAGATGATATTTGTGGATCAGTACAGAAATATCTCTGGCGAAGTGCATCCTGAAACGAATTTGGATCAAAGGCAAATGGATGATTTGCGAGTGATACCAGATATGATTCTTCAGTATGCGCATTATGTCGCCACAGATGTGCAGTCGCAAATGGGTTCGCGACCCGCTGTTCGGGCGCAGGCAAGAGTGTCTTTGAACGGACGACCAACGCAAGATCTGATCGAGCGGCACGTCGATCTCGCGGCGACTGAACAAACAATGGCTCCTGCCTCGTGGATTATCCCGCTGGAATCCGCAGCCACCTCAAGCAAATTGCAGCGATAATGCCGCTTCTTTAACCCAGCGGCTCCGCTTCTTTACTCTGGCTGCCGCTGCTTCACTACGGACGTCTCTGCTTCACTGCTTCACTCCGGCTGCGCTACTCCGGCTGCCGATTCTTCGGTCCTGTAAAAACTACCAAGCCCCGCCGTGGAAAACCAGCGAGACTTGTGTAATGTTCGAGTGTGTTGTGCGTTTCGAACTAAACCCTTTCGAGGTTCTTATTTGTCCTTGAAGTCGTCGGTTACATCCAGGTCAGGATAGTAGCCGGTCGACCCGCTGCCGTCGCTGACGCTATATGTAGCGATTCCACTTCCCTTGATGCGTGCTCCTATGTAACCAATATCTGAGAGGCTCGTGAAGTTTCCGTATTGGCTCGTGCCATCAGAATTGGTACCAGTAATAGCAGCAAGGTTTCCGTCGAATTGAACTTGTCTTCTGAATCTGATACTGCCAGCCATACCAGTCTTCTGGTAGGTATTTCTGACTGCACCAGCGGTCGGTCCTTGAGCAAATTGAACGTAAGGTGGTGGATAGCTGAAAGGTCTGTTAGACGGAGCGTCACCAAAGTCAGATTCTGCTGAAAGCAGTGGAGGTGAACCCATTCCGGTTCCATCGAGTGGAGGGCTACCCGATGGAGGACCGCCGCATGGAGGACCACCGCAACCACCTGAGTCGCAGCATCCTGCACCTGCTCCGCCTGCACCATAGTCGGTGCCGATGCGAGTCGTGAATTTACCTTTTTCTGTGCCGTACGAGCTCGCTACAAGGGAGTCATCCATCGGCTCGCCGCCGTGGTTACCACCCTTTTGCTTGCCCAACACTCTGGCGTTGTCGCGCACGTACATGTCGTACCAGGGTTGGAAATATACTTGCGCTTTAATTGAACCGGATTGACTACCAACTCTGCCTCGAATGCCTTTTGGCATTTGTATTTTTTGCGAGTTGAATGAAATCAATGGAGTTGAGCTAACAAAGGCTCCGTTTGCCTTTCCTTTAGTTTGTGTGTAGAGCTGATTTTCACTTGTTGCTTCAAATGGATACGGCAGTATTTCTTGTTTCTTGTATTGGACGTTGCCGTTAGTATCGAACTTGTATGTGTGCGATACTCCCATTGGAATTTTTTGATTTCCGTACAATGCTGAAACGTTGATCAAACCCGATTTCGAAGTAGTTGTTTCAGCGAACCAGGCTACGTCTGGTGGTGGTGTACCGAAACTGGTCGAGTTCATCGCGATGATCGAACTGATATTTGCACGCGCACCAGCACGGCGAATCCAGTCATATAAGGTAATCTGCCATCCAGCACCAGTCGTCGGAGAACCGCCACCGATGCTTGGCCATGGACCACCCGCGCCATCTCCAGGAGCGAGACTCGAGGTTGGGCTGGTCGGGTAGTCGCCACCAGTCGCTGTTTGCACCGTGGTGCCTTGATTCAACTTGGTGAGCAAATCGCCAGGCTTTGTGAACTCAGGAACTTGACCGTCTGGAAACTCGATGGCGACCGCGCCAGGAGCTGGACGAGGGTCGAACGTGCTGCTTGGCTGTGCACAAGCGGCAGCATGAATTGTGTTGCCGGAAGGATTCTGCTCGGTCTTCAGCAACTCGTCGCATTCTGCTTTGACGATTGTCGGAACTTGATAATCGACTGAAGCGAGATTGGTGACGAAGTTTTTCGAGTCGACAAGTCTGATGGTATTACCGACGCCACCAAATACATAGTTGACACCGTTGTATGGGACGTTGATAAATGACTTGTAGTTGCCGTTAGTGACATAGCTCGCGCTCAGATTTTCTACGCTTGTTGGCTGAGGAATCGGAACGTTAGTGTCACTAGGAGTGTTGAGGGAACCCATGGTGAGTTTGAGAGAGTTCGGGACATAAGTAGCGCTTCCCGACATTCTGTAAGCGTTCTGTTGATACGCTGCAATCGCGTCACCAGCGACATCGACTTTGTTGCCGTCGCGGTCGGTGTACTGAACGCCACCACCTGCGCAAGCATTGCTCAGCGCGCTATTGAGCTGCGTCAGTACTGATTTCGCTGCGGTGAAATCGTTAGCAGCAAGCTGTGTCATTGCGCCGGAGTTCGGCAATTTGTCAGCGATGATAGCGTCCAAGCGGCAAGTGCCGATGACGGTGTTGATTCCGCGCACTGGCAAATAGTATTGGTCGCCGGCTTGAGTGGTCTTGCCGATCGGTGCCTGGTCAGATAACGAGACATAGCCCATCTCAGGCGTGTCTATAACGATGTTGCCCAGGTCGGATGCCGCTGCGAGCGCCGCAGCTTCAATCGCTTTCTTCTGCTCCGCATTGCCGCCCAGAAGTCTGGTGTAATTCAACCCAAAGAACAGGATTGTGAGGAGAAGACCCAGGGTCACTGCCAGAATTAGAACGAGCATATTGCCCGCCTGATTACGCACCTTATATTGGGTTAGGTGCCGCCCCGATTTGTGCTTTCTTTTTTGCATAGTAAGCCCGCCGCTTGCTCGCTATAAATCTTAAGCGAAGTTAATTTTATCCTATAACCCCATCAGTGAAGCTGTCAACGCCTCTGCCTGGCTCGTTTTTGTTGTCTATCGGTTACTGCGCTATCGCAAATCGAGCCGTAACAGGCGTTTTCGGATTTATGGACTGTAGTCTAAAGCCGGATTTTTCGCAAAAAAGCCGTTTGGAATGAGCTTGAACGACGCTCGATGGACGGGCATTATCGGCCACTCTTCGGGTCGTGGAGTATGCGTGATGCCCTGCACGTACCACAGCACTACATCCTTATCCTCGATGCGTCGGTTCTCTTTCACCCAGGATGCAAGCCCCTGGCCAGGCGGCGCTTGGAACGGATAATCTCCTGCGGCAAACTTCTGCGCTGCAGTATAAGGAGTCGCCCAGACCTGAGCATCTAAAAATCCTGCACGTTGACGGACATAAGATGAATTGCTGGCATAAGCAGTGGAATTCTCACCCGGAATCAACATATATCCGGTTTGTCCACCAAGCGCGTTTTTGCTTTTCTCGTTGATTACTTTCCACCTGCGCGATGACGCGGGGTTCAAAAGCCTTTTCGCTTGCTGCTCTGTGGCCAGCCTGGTCTCTTGCATGCAAAAGGCGTTTCCGTAAGGGTTGTCTTTGCCCTGAGCGATCGACATGGCATTTGTTTCGACTACGCTGTTATCGCCGCTGCCATCAACATCAAGATCGAGTCTGTAGCAGAAGAAATGCTGATGATGTACAGCTTCGACTTTGTCCTGCACCAGGTGCCCATGCTTGCTGGCAGCGTTGGATGCAATTCCTTTTGCCAACATCACGCCTGTCATGCCGGTTTCGACTTCTAGCGAACCGTCTTCATGGAAAATCCAACTGAAGCAATAGTCGTAGTTACCCAGTGTGGAAATGGAAGAGACGACCAGATCCGTTCCTCGAACCGAGAGATTGTGCCGATTTGGGTGGTCGAAGTGTTTCCACAAGATGCCGCCGTCGCGCTCGAAAATAGCGATCGCGTTCACTAGTTTTTGTGGTCCGCCTAATGGATCTGCAATCACGGAGGTCAGCAATTTTGCATTGGAGGGCGCGTCAACCATCGCTGCGAACGATGTTGTGCTTGCACCCAAGCCATAGTGCCCGACATCGAAGGCATCGCGGAAAGACCAATTTGGATCTGGGTCTCCATAAGGCACGCAGAGCTCAGAGAGCGAACCTCTGTAAAGGATTGGGCGCAGCTTGCCGTGGTCATTATACGACACCGTATATAGTACCAGTCCCTCTCGCGAGTTTAAGCCGTATCTAAAGCGCCAGTTTTTCCACTGCACTTCATTTCCATTGATCTTGTACGACGCCGGAATAGCTGGTACTGAATTTGGTGCTTGAAGTTCGGTGGGTACGCTCGCTTGCAGCGCTGCCGGGAGCGGTACTTGCTTAGTATCCGAAAGCTTTACTACTTTGCCTGCGACTACGTCAACGTCTGCAACCACTCCTTCGATCGGTCTGAAAAATGCGTTGGGAATTTTGGCTCGATTGAAAAATATCGCTTTCAATATTCTCTTTGGATTTTCTTTGCTTGTTGCATTTAAATATCCCGGAGTCCAGACAGAAATGTACACTTCGTTCAAATCTCGAATGCCGCGTTTGCGCATAGCAGCCTGCCAGGCTTCATCGGCTCTTACCGCTTTGCGCGCGATAGTGACATCTTCTGCAACCTGCGTCTGTCCATTCGCTTTTTTGAACGATTCAACTTTATTGCTTGCGAGGTTTACAACTGCTTCGAATGTTTGATTGGATTTGATCTTGTAAATTACCGAGAATGACTTTCTCTCAAGCAGTTGTCCTGGCTTGAAATTCCAAGCCGCCGCTTTGTCTGGCTCGAGGAGCGACATCGAGGCAAAGCGATCTTCTCCTGAAAAATTTCCAGCTTGTACAAGCAACTTTCTTGTTTCGGAGATTTCGCCTGCGGTTAATGGGTCGAGAGGATGTGTAGCAAGTGCCTCGCCGCTCTCTTCATCCTCGGTTGCCGTTGTCGTAGCGGTCGTTGTTGTCGCGGCAGTTGTCGTATCTGTGGCGGCAGTTGTCGTATCTGTGGCGGCAGTTGTCGTTGCTGTTCCTGTCGTGGCTGTTGTTCCTGCCGTTCCTGCCGTGGCAGTTGCTGCTCCTGTCGTAGCAGTTGTCGTTGTAGTTTCTGTTGTGTTGGTGTCGGCAGTCTTTTGCTGGGTGCACGCAGTCAACGACGCACTGAACGCAATCGCGAGCACTGTTAGTAGTTCTGTAGTCCGCCAGTTGATCCTCATGGCGAAAATTGTACGGTCTTGATTTTGCTTACGCAACGCCGTTAAAGGCGTTTCTCTGTCTCGGGAATTTCGATGGGTTGTGCCGTTGTCTTGGGTCATCCTGTCGGGGTTATCGTCAGCTCTTTGGAATTCCGTACAAGTCGTCCGAAATGACCTGGTCACGTCCCAAGCCCGAGCGCACGACACGCACACGAACATGCTCACGGTCATTCCTGACTTGAAATAGATGAAGTGTGCAAGTGTGAATGTCAGAATGAGTACCAAGCATCTCTATTTTCAATTCACGCCCCGTATCGAAAGCATGAAGCTGAATTGGCGACTTCGTATCATTCTTGAACGTCAAGTCAGACTGTCCGTACCACACCGTCGCATCCAGACCCGGCGGCACTGTTTTGATCGTGCGCAGGTGGGGAGTGCGTTTGTCTACCGACATGCCGGATTCGAGGGCTAACTGATAGACACAAGACGATAGCAAGCAAATGCCACCACCCATAGTGAGCGGCGTGTCTGGTCCGACATAAGACGGTGCATTTAGATAACCGCGTTGTTCGGTGCGTGGACCAACCAGTTTGTTGAAGGAGAATTCTTCGCCCGGTTTGATTGTTGCTCCATCGAGATACTTGGCGGCGAGCGTTATGTTCATTCGCTGCGCTTTCGAAAGGTCGCCAATCTCCACGCCCTTGCTTGCCACCACATCAGCGAACGGTCTGGTGAACCAGAATGTCGCTGCAGCAACGGCAAGCAAGGTTCCAGCAATGGCATATGAGAGCCACTCCGATTTAGATTCGATTTGAGGTTCAGAATCTTCCACGAATCGACTCCCTATTCGTTGATGTGCAACAGGTCGAGGGCAGAGTAGCCACGAACTGCGTTGGTGTACATCCCTTCAAGGCTGATTGGATTGACATTGATGTTGCCTGGCAACTCCATGCGCAACATTGTGTGGAATTCAGATTTGCCCTGTGGAAGCTGCGTGCCGAAGTAGACGATGCGGTCGTCGAGAATGTCCTGGTGTGACCACCAGTTCGAACCCCAATCACCTTCCATCGTTGCTTTGTCATCGCTTGTCGATGTGTCGGTAGCGCCGTCTTTGTCGCTGTCGTCGACTACTTCAGCACCGCTCGGCAACGCTGCATCTACCATGATGTATGGAAGCGAAATCGGCGATTCGACTATTGTCTTCATCATCACTGTTTCGCCAGCCTTGATCATTCCATCCTTGATCTCTTCAGTCTTGAAGTGAACACTGCCATCGCTGGTAGTGGCGACTGGAACGATGTGGTAGAACTTGCGAGTCATCTTCAGACCCTGCGGCAAACCTTTGTAGTTGGTTTGATCGCCTGGAACCATCTTTCTGAAGTATGTGATCAAGCTGTTCCAGTACATTCTTCCTGGTCCATCTTTCGAAATCGTCAGAGTCGCTTTCGAATCTGGAATTGGAACGTGGACTGTTGCTTGACTTGCATACAGATCGTCTTCGTTGGAAACAAAGTCGAGCAAAGATTTTTGGTCCAACGCGATGCGCGATTTGAAGTTGCCTTTTCCGAGCATCTCACGCGATTGCAATTCGTCTTGCAACAACACCATAAACACTTCGGAAGTTGTCTTCGTGTTGTCCCAACCGTCTTTGGTGCGCTGTAGCATGATCCACTTCTTGATCGCTTCGATGCGGTCGAAGTTTTTCGGTTCCATTGAAAGAACTGCTTTCAACCCAAGTGCCGTTGATTCGACGCTGGTGAATCGATAGGTGTAATCTTCGTCCACCTTCAATCCCAGTTTTTTGTACAGGGTGTAATTGTGCTCCCAGTTCATGAATTCATCTGACTTGTTAGCCATTTGAATCAAACGGTCGTAGAACAATTTCGCTGTAACGTCATCTTTGGAATTATGGAACGCGAGAGTGTAATACGCGAGTGCTTCCGGCGTGCAGTGGTTGATCTGTTTCACTGAGTACGCTTTTACAACCGCTGATATCGGCTCTTTCCAGAAGCTCGACGTGTACACCATGCGAGCCAGATCGACTCTGGATTCGCGGGCGAGCCAGTCATCCATCACAAGTTTTGGATCGCTCAGTTGCTTCGCGAGCAAATCAGTATTTGTCTTGAGCCATTTGCGTCCGGTTTCGATCAACTGCGGATTCGGCTTGTAGCCTACTTCCTGAAGCATGCGTAAACCGTCGACAACGAGCGCGGTCAAATATGTGTTGCTCTGATCGTCTTTCCACCAGCCCCAGCCACCATCGTTATGGTGATAGTCGGAGAGCTTCATCATGGATGCTTTGTACGCGATTTCGAACAAGTCTGCATCAGCTTTCTTGACTGGTTGGTGCAAACGAATTTGCAACTCTTTCGCCACGATCGATGGCACGAGTTTGCTCATTGTTTGTTCTGTACATCCATATGGATATTGGATCAACGAACCGAAATTACCGAGTACTGGTCCCATCGTCGAGCTGGCGATACTGACGTCATACTTCGCTGTCGAGCGCTCTGCGTCGCCGCTGAGACCGACTAGAATTTCAATCGTTTTACTTGCATCTGTAACGACACCAGACTTGGATGAGAAGGTCAAAATTCCCAACGGTCTGATCGGCAGTTTTGTCTCCATCGCATCGCTCGCGGTCGAACCGATTGCTTTGCATTGCAGAACTCCTGTGCCTGAGCCAGTGATGTGAACCGGCCAGATGAAGCGTTGCGCTTTCTCTGGATCGATTACCAGCTTCTGCGTCATCGGTGTCTTCGTTTGGAACTGCCCAGACATCGACATGGTCAAATTGACCGTCTGCTGTTTGTCTGAATAGTTGTGAACGATCGCCGCAACCTGTCCATCGTCACCCTGGCTGAAGAATCTCGGCAGCGCGAGGCGAAGAATCAAGTCTTGCGTTGAAACGATTTTCTGTGTCGCTGCTCCGACGCATGTCTTCATGTCGATACCGCGCACGGTGGCACGCCATGTAGTCAGATTGTCCGGCAACTTCACATTAGCGGTCGCAATACCTTTATCGTCCGTAGTGATATCCGGTATCCAGGCTGCTGTGTCTTTGAAGTCTTTGCGCATCTTCGGCTCGGCTTTATCCGGTCCGCCAGAATATTCTTCTGGGAACGAGCAAACTGTTTGAATGTCATTATCGCGACGCACGTAGAAGAACTTTCTGATGTCTTCTGCTGTTTCAGGGCGAATGGCATAGATGCTTTCGTCCACAACGCCGAGCGACAGGTCAGTGTGTGCAGCAGGTTTTCCATCCTGATGCTTGACCGCGATCGTGTACTTGACTGTGTCGCCAGGTTTGTATTTCTGCTTGTCGCTGTTGATTGCGATCTGCAAGAAATTGTTTTCCGGTGAAACTTGGAGCACCTTTTCTTGCGTATAGAACTTGTGGTTCTTGTCGACAAGCGAAACGTTCACGTACACGTTCGGAGCGTACTCTTCCTTGATCGGCACTTCCACTAATTGAGCGGTTGCACCCATCTTGATGCCGCGCACGTTGTAGATACGAGGACCTTCGATCGAGACAATCGCTTCGGCGTTGTCTGCGCCAGAAACTGGTCCCGTGATCATTACCTTCGCAGTTTCACCAACTTTATAGACTTTCTTGTCCATTTTGATGGACATTACTTCGCCTTCTGCATCGGTGCCGTTGCGCATGTAAGGTAGGGAGTAGTTTGCAAGCCAGAGATTGGTGTCGTCAAATACAAGATGCTTTTCTTTGTCAGTTGCTGTCGCGGAAAGATAAACAGTATCTGTCGGCCAATCTGTTTTGGTAGGCAGATTGATTTCGATTTGACCGTTGCTATTTGTTGTAGCTTTCTGCTCGAGCAGTACCTGTCGAGGCGCATAGGCTCGTTTGTTCGAGTCCCAGGGCCAGTGCACCATCTGCAAAGTCACTTCCTGATTTGCAACAGGATTTCCCTTGTAGTCGACAGCTTGTACTTTCGTCGGGACGTTGTCGCCAGCCTTCGTAACGTAAGAGCCAGTTTCGACGAACAACGCGAAATCACCGGCGGTGGCAATCATGTTGCCGCTGCCAACAACGGTCAATCGGCTGATGTCGGTGACCTCAACATCGACTTTGTAATTCTTGTCGAGGTAGCTGTAGTCATAAGGTTTGGATACGTCGATCTGTTCTGCAGTCGTCGGCACATCGACGAGTGCGTCACCGTTGGCATCCAGGTTGGCTGTGCCTTCTTTGAGCAGGTCGCCACCGAATGACATGGCAGATTCTTCGCCATCCCAATCGTTGAAGAAATCAAAATATTCAGGGCGCTTCATCAGGTGCCAGCGACCCGAGTAGTTCGGCGAACTATAGATGGAATATTTCACGTGTGCATTCGCCACCGCACCACCGAAGTAGTAGCTGGCATGAACTTTCATCTTGCCGACTTGTCCTGCCACTATTTGCGGTATTACTGGAGTTACTTCCACCTGATATTCAGGTTTGCGATATTGAGCGATTTCGAAATATTCGTATGCGTTCGTTCCATCAGGATAGGTCAAGTTGATGCTGTATCCGCCGGTTTTTGCGTCTTTCGCTAATTGAATGACACCGTGGAAGCCACCGTTGGCATTGGTTGTCAGAGTTCCTGTTTGGAAACTGTTTCCGTCAGGATCTTTTACTTCCATATCCACTTTGATGTTGGCACCAGGATTTTTGTATCCCCAGATGGTTTTCTCGCGGGATAGACCCTTGAAGAAAACTGTCTGTCCAAGGCGGTAGACTGGACGATCTGTATAGGTGTAAGTTTTGTAGTGTTCGTTCCCGTTCGAATACCAGCTAATGTCACCGAACGCGTGGTACGGACCGTAACTGCCTATCACGTCGAGCATTCCATTCGTGACGTCACTTGCAGGTTGCTGCATTGGAATGTGCACGAAACCATCAGCACCAGTTTTGCCTTCTTTTTCTACGGATAAATCTTCTCCGCATTTGATCACCGCTCCGCTGATTGGCTTGAGCGTAGTTAGGTCAATCGCGCGTACGACAGTTTCATTTGGTGCGCGCTTGATGATCATGCCGAGGTTCGTTACGGCGAACCAACTGTAATCAGTTATTGATGGTGAGCCGTTTGTCGCATCACCAGTTGCCTGAATTACATAGTCGCCAGGAGGCAATGTGTGATCAGCTTTGCACTGCGTATACGATGAATCATCAGAATTCGATGCGAGTTGTTTGTCGAATTCGAGAGTCGGTTTTGCTTTGATGAATGGATTTTGTGCGACTTCTGGCTTGTTGTACGTCAGACGAAAATCTGTGCCGAGCGTGTAATATTCATCCGTCTTTGTCAGCTCGAGAATGTCAGTCTTATAGATCTTTACGTGAGTGTGTTTGAGCCCAACGCCATTTATCCAGAGGCTTGGAAACTCCTTCGTTGTATAGCACCGAACGTTCGAACCGATGGATAGGCTTGGTTGAAGCAAAGCCATCTTGACCGGTGCTTTCATCGTTGTCAGTTGTGAATCAGTCACAAGCAGGTTATCTACGTACTCGTTTCCGAAACCTGGTGCGCGTACTTTCAACTGATACTCACCAACAGGTAAGCGATCGAAGCGAAAGCTGCCATCAGGTTTGACCCAGACACCGCGCTCATCAGATTGCGTGCCGCGCGGTCCAATCGCGATTGCATACGCTTTGTCTTTGCTCAAGTCGTATGAATAGAGCCCGAATTTCCCTTGCTGCAGCGCAATTTTGCCTGTCAAAGATCCCGTTGGTTTGTCGAGCAGCACCGCAACTCCCAGCAGCATCAGGACCTGCAGAATGATGAATTGCCACGAAACCATGACATTACCTGTGGTGCCACGAAACGAGCTGTTATTTGAATACATCTGCTTTAATCCTGTAGATTTGGCAACGCTGCTTGGACGGAATTCCGGCTTTGACTTTGCATATCATTAATTGATAGTAGGCGTCACTCGCTTCTCCTGGCAGAACAACGGCAGCTTTGTTGCCTTGTCTGACCATCAATCCATAAGCGAGTGCATTTTGACCTGCTATTGAAGTAATCGGCTCAACACCTCGAATGACAGATACCTGTGGTTTTAAAAATTGCCATTCGACAGAGTTGATTTGCTTGAATCGATACTCCTTTCTCAACGCTGCCTCAGTGGTATATACGGTGGCAGCCATGAGATTAGGATAGTGAGAGTCGAGTGAACCCCAACACGCGCGCGTTTTTCCTTTGTGACTTAGGGTCACGAAAAGACCGGCTGGCCTTCTGTATTTTTTCGGTACTACAAAAGAGCGGGCAAGCTCGTCGATGTTTTTGTAATCAGACAGCTCACCGAAATGTAGAGCGAGCGTTTGGCGCACGACATCGGGCAAAGAATCAACTTGTTGCAGCTTGATTTTCGACTGGGCGTTTTCTTTCGTACTCGCCAACGCAAATGCTGTCTGACAGTTGACTGCCAACAGTACGCATAAGCCGAGAAGTGCCGATAAAAACCGCACGTCAATCTCCAACGAAGTTTGAAGAACTGTGTTTCCCTTTGCAACTATTATCTGGATGAACCATTAAACTGGTGAGATAAGGGTGTTGCAATATCGTCAAATCACTGTGAAGGGGTTGTTAAACGGGCAGCCATTCATGATTTCGAAGGATTCACCCGAAACTCAGGCTTCACATGACTACCGACAACCGCGAATCAGACAATAATATAGGGCGCCGCAAATTTTTAAAGTCCATTTTTGGACTGCGCGCCATGATCGAAGATTCTGCTGAAGCCGAGGCGAAGACTTCGGCGAAAGGCAAAGTGATACCACCGAGCGCGCCGGTGTTTATCTGGGGCGATTTGAAAAATGGGAACGTCGGATTTCCAACAGGTTTGAATCTCGGCGGTGGTTTACCAGGGTCTGTGATGAAGCTCATTGCCGCAGCGGCGATGCATGAAGAAGGACTGATCAATCCTAATCATATTTATGAATGCTCTGGTCACATCACCATGCATGATGAAACATTCAATTGTTTGCACGCGCATGGACGCGTCAACCTGACACATGCGATCGCTAAGTCGTGCAATGTCTATTTCGTGCAGGCAGCGGAGAAGTTATCTTCTGCGATGTTCTTGCAGTATGCGAAGCGCTTTGGTCTTGATCAGCCATGTGCGCGTCGGGGCAAAGGCGCATTCCCTGAAAAGCCTGTACATCCTTCGTACAAATATGTTCTGGGATTGGCTGAAGATCTCAGTCCGAACTCATTGCAGTTGATGCGTATCGCAGCTCTGGTTGCCACCAAGGGCGATGCGCCGTTTTTTCACAGCGCAGATGATGTGGAACCAGGTGAACGTTTCAAAATTGAATTGTCTGAGGGCACCTGGCACCGGCTGCAGCAAGGAATGCAACTGGCGTGTAGTGAAGGAACGGCAATTCAGTTGGACCCAGAACATCGGTTGCATACTGCTGCAAAAACCGGCACAGTTCCGCGCGGAACTAAATTCACTTCGTGGATCATTGGATACTTTCCAATTGATAATCCCAAAAATGTCTTCGTCCTCAATTCAACGGCTGGCACCAGTCAGGAAGCTGCAGTTCCGCAAGCGCACAAGTTTTTGTACGGAACGACCTGGCCCTGATGCGTTTCCCTGACTGCATTGAATTGTTATTTGATGCAAGCCCAGCGTTTCATTTTGTCCTCTAAATATCGCAGCGCGTTGTCGTTGTCCATCAAGTCGCTGTCAATTTCATCTTTCCAACTGCGCAATGCGTTGATGTGATCAGATGCGTCTGTTCGCCAACTGATAAGTGCGTCGTGCTGCGGCTTAGTGATTGTAGAATCGTTCAGCATAGTGTCGCATTGGCGGCGAACACCTTCTAGTTTCGTCAGACGGAGCGTGCACTCCGTGCGATCTTCTAGCAATTCCTGGCGATCTTGAAGCAGATGGTCTCTCGATGAAAACATCCATGTGGGTATGGTGCTGTTATCTGCGTGTGCGGCAGGCAATGAAATGGTCGCCATTGCAACAACTGCGGCAGATATGAGCCAAGAGATTTTCATACGAAACTCCGAAAAATCGATATAGGGGAACGGCAAGAAGTGTTCTCGTCAATCAAAGTGCCAAATTTTAGACTCGATGTCAATATAAGCCGCTGCTTATTATTGGGGAGATTACGAAGCTTTTCTCCCCATGCAAAGTGCCGGTTAAAAGTGTCAAAAGTGGATGTTAGATTCCTACGCGTTGCTCGCTGTTGCCGCTGAACTTGTATGAAATAAAAATGGAACAAAGAATGAATCTTGCGCTTCTTCAGCATATCTATACGAGGATTGCGCTATGGCACTTGCAAAATGTAGTCACCCTGGATGTTCATGCCTGCCAGCTAATGGATTGATTTACTGCAGCGATAGCTGCGAAGTCGTGGAAAATGAAAATGTCGATGTACCTATAAGCTGTGTGTGCGGACATGAGGGCTGTGACCCGCGGGCTCAGCTTAAAGCCGTAAATCCGCTCGAGTTTTTGAACGCGGAATCCAGGCACTAAACACTGAATTCTGTCCAGCTTCTTGGCGTCTAATTTGCCGAACCGATTCGCATCCAAGATTTGATTGTTGCTAACTCATTAGTTGTCGTATAAACTTCGGCGCATTGTGTGGATTGTTCTCATAGCGCTCGCAACACTCTTATCTGTGGCTCCAGCGGAGGCGGCGATGCCTTCGCGCGTGACAGTCAACTTGTTCGAGTCGCACGCTCCAGCCAGTCGTTTGAGTGTCGAAGGTCCATTTCACATTGCTCGTCCCGACATTCATGTGCCTTCGGGAAAGTATATTTTCGAAGCTGATGGTGGCATCATTCATCTTCGCAATGTTGGTAAAACGCATGCTTATTCAGTTGATTCGCAACTGTTTATTCTTGATTCGACCAATGGAATCAGAATGCAGTACAGCACCAGTCAGACACGCAAATATGGAGGCGTGGTAAGGGTTGCACGCGACGAAAAAATCTTGCGCGTCACGAATGTGATACCAACTTTCGATTACGTGCAAAGCGTTGTTGGGAGTGAAGGCTTTTCTGGTTACCCTCTGGAAAGTGCGAAGGCTCAAGCTGTTTTGACTATGACACGCGTCTACAAGTCGCGTCCGAATGAAGTGGTCGGTGATTCGACTCAGGAAGAATCATATTTCGGAATGGACTATTGCAGCCCGCTCACGAAACAAGCTGTCACAGAAGTGTGGGGGCAGTGGCTCACCTACAAGCAGCAACCGATTCAAATTTTTTACCACTCGACCTGTGCCGGTGGCACCAGTGATGGTGCTAGGGTTTTTGGCTCGGGTGCGAGTAACATGCCTTACTTGCATTGTGTTCCGTGTAAATACTGCGCTGCTTCTATGTTTTGGAAGCCAATCGTAAAACTTATTCCGCGAAAAAATTTCGAAAAGGAGTTTGGCGATCTTCCCACTGTTGATCAGACTGATTGCGCTGACCGCCCGGTCGCTCTCACTCTGCATAAAAACGGCAAACGTATCGATGAATCCGGTTACCAGTTTTGGATGAAACTGGGACAAAAATTTGGCTGGGACAAAGCTCCCGGGCTGCGCTTCAAGCTTCGTGCGAAAGGCGATAACGTCGAAGTCGAATCAACCGGAGCCGGCCACGGAGTCGGCATGTGTCAGTGGGGCGCTGCCGGTATGGCGAAGCAAGGCAAGACTTACGACCAGATCTTGCGCTATTACTTTCCCGGCACGACATTACAGCGCTGACTAGGTGTAGCTGCCGCCGACATAGCGAGTCACGAGCATCAGAGCATCGTCATCTTCGCGAGCAAATTGTTGTAGAAGCGTGTCAGCGACAACGCGCGGTTTCCCTTCGATTGGCAGGGCACCCGCGAAATCTGAACGAATTCCCGATGTTGCCAGCACCAGCACGTCGTTCATGCGCACCGGATGGGTGTTCTCCCGAATGGAAAATCGATTATCTCCGACAAATCCCTGTGACAGTTTCAGCCAGCGATAACGTGGGTTTGATTCTGGATTCTTGTGATGCAAGTATCCCTGCACGTTTCCGACTCCAAACCAGGTCACCGTATGGTACGAGGTGTTGAAGATCGCCGCGCTAATCGAACAACCGCCTGTCTCTTTGGCGCAGCGGTCGGCGCGGTTGAACAAATCTACTAGAGAATGATGAGTGTAACCTTCAAAAATCTCTGCTGCCGCGCGTGCTGCGGAATTTCCGTCTTTTCCGTCTTGAGTCGCGTCGATTACGGCGACGAGAAATCCGCTCGGCGTTGATTTAACGACGGAAGTTAGGGAGCTGATTTGATTTGCAGATTTGGCGCGGTGCCCTACTGCCCACTCTACGACTGAAATTTGTTGTGTGTGCTGCTGTAGTATCGGTAGTTCAAGGGTCATTGATTCACTCACTAAACGCGCATTGCGGAGCCGGTAATGTTATCATTCCAAATAACTTTGTTGCGGTAACGCTTAGGACAAAACAATGGTCCCCGCCAGAGAAGTGCCATCAGGATTAACTGCTGACGAATACTTGAAATTAAGTATTCAGTACCTGCTTATGAATTGGAAAAAGCAGATGGTTACTGCCGCCAAGAAAGCGATGGAAGGCGGAAATCCCATGAAACGGCATCAAATCGAGGGGATGAGCGACGAAGAGTATAAAAAAGTCGGCATGATGCTGGGCATCGTCGAGACCACGATGGAAATCGGCGATCAGGCGAACGAGGTCATGCGCACGGCTTTTGAAGCGATGCAGGAAGCTGCCAACGCTGCTGATGAAGCGCTCAATGAGTTCGAACCGATTTCTGAAGTTAAAAATGAGCTGCAAAACACGTTCAAGGTTTGGACCGAGCAGGCTACAAACGCTATCAATCAGGCTGCAGAGGAAATTCTCTTACCTTTGCTCGGGCTGCCGACGCGTGATGTTCCAGAGGGACAATCTGCAGACGAATATTTTCGGATTGCCAATCAGTATAAGGCGATGGGATGGACGGAACAGGCTCGCGATGCGCTTTTAATGGCAAACGAGAAAGATCCTGTGGATGTTGGTCCAAAGGCGTTACGTTATCTGCGCACAAAGATTCCGCGACATCCTGTGCCCCATCATGCAGTGAAGAAGAACATTTGGGGACACACGTTGCTTGTGCGTGGTGAATTGGACGCTGCTAAAAACATATTCGAAGAGCTGATAAAAAACTATCCCGATTTTGAGTGGCCGTACGGAAACCTTGGCGCTGTCTACATTCAGCAAGGGAAAATTGCCAGTGCAAAAGTCGTGTTGTCGCAAGCGTTAGATTTGAACGGCGATTATCTCAACGCCTGGCTTCATCTGGGACGCGCTAGAGCTGCGGTTCTTGAGATTCGTGAAGCGCAGAGTTGTGTCGATAAAGCAGTCCGACTCGATCCCGATGACCATGCGGCGCAGTCCCTCAAAACAGTGATTGAATTTCTCGGCTCGATTTAGTTCCGTTCGGACAGTCAGTAACCAGGTGCTTATCTCGTTTCGATTGTTGTGGATTGCGCGCGGGTGGTGGTTAACACTGATTTGCGTCCAGTGCGCTAAACTTAGCGGCTTAGTTCCAACAGGAGCCGTTTAATGCATCCTCAAGCCTTGAAAATCGCATCTGCTAAAGCGAGTCAATTCCAAGAGTCGGTCATTCGCGAAATGTCGCGTTTGGCTGCGAAACATAAAGCCGTAAATCTCGCGCAGGGCTTGCCAGATTTTGCTTGTCCGCCCGAGCTGAAAGTGGCTGGCGCTGATGCTTTGAACAACAACGTCAACCAGTACGCTGTCACGTGGGGAGATCCGCTACTGCGTCAGGCGATCGCTGAAAAGGTCAAAAAATATTCAGCGATGAATGTCGATCCCGATGCGAACATCACGGTCACTTGTGGCGCTACTGAAGCGATGGTTGCTGCGATGCTGGCTCTTGTCGATCCCGCCGAAGAAGTCATTGTTTTTGAACCGTTCTACGAGAATTATGGACCAGATGCCATCTTATCTGGTGCCACACCTCGATACGTTTCAATGCATCCGCCCAACTGGGAATTCAATCTGACTGAGCTTGAGAAAGCGTTCAACGATAAAACTCGCGCAATTATTTTGAACACACCGCACAATCCGACCGGCAAAGTTTTCACGAAAGAGGAAATGGAATCGATCGCGAAGTTGTGTCAGAAGTGGGGCGTGCTGGCGATCACAGACGAGATCTACGAACATATTCTCTATGATGGTCACAAGCACCATTCGATTGCTTCGTTCCCTGGAATGGAAGATTTGACTGTTACGATCAATAGTCTTTCGAAAACTTATAGCGTCACTGGATGGCGCGTCGGCTGGGCGATTGCAAGCAAAGAGCTGACGTTGCCGATTCGCAAAGTGCACGATTTTCTTACTGTAGGTTCGCCGGCACCACTTCAACGAGCTGGTGTAACTGCGCTGCAAATGCCTGATGAGTACTACAAGGGACTCGACACTGAGTACAGCGAGAGCCGTCAGTACATGCTCGATACCCTCGAGATGATTGGAATTCCCTATTACAATCCACAAGGTGCATATTATGTTTTCTGCGACATCAGCTCGTTTGGATACGAGAACGATGTTGCTTTCACCAAACATCTGGTGGAAAACATCGGCGTCGCTGTCGTGCCTGGCACAAGCTTCTTCAGACCTGGTACAGGAACCGGACAGAATTATGTACGTTTCTGTTTCAGTAGGCAGATGTCGACCCTGCAAGCAGGTCGGGAGCGTCTTTTGAAGCTGACTAAAGCAAAATAGTTTCCATTTTCAAATTCGCTCGTGAAGCACTATAGGCGTGCTTTAAAAAGATTTCGCATAATTGAGGGATAATAGATTTGCGCGCCACTTGCGCCCAAAGCCTCGGTTATATGTTTCGAATATCACTTCTCACATCGCTGCTCATGCTCTCAGCCATCTCACTTTATGGCTGTGAACGCCATGCACAATCGTCTGAAGTGGCTGTGCCGTTAGCTTCGACGAAGCCTGTGAACACGGAGCCGAACTCAGTCTCCTTGACTGCGAAAGCTTCTGAACTCTCTGGAATCAAATCGTCTCCAATCATTGCAGAGCCTGGTACCTCAGCGATAAAGGCAACAGGCGAAATTAAAGCGGCTGAACCGAATGTTTTCCATATCAGCTGTCTGGTGACCGGGCGAGTTATTGCTGATAAAGCCAATCTCGGTGATTACATTAAGGCTGGTCAGACTCTAGCACTCGTTCAAAACCCTGAAGTGACTAAAATTGCAGCCGACTTCGTGCACCAGATGCACCAGAACGAAGTCGAGCAAGCGCAAGCGAAAGCTAAGTTGTCGTTGGCGCAGAAGACATTGGACCGTGTTACCGAATTGAATAAAGACGGCATCGCGCCTATGAAAGACGTGCTCGCAGCGCAGAATGCAAAAGAGATGATTGTCATCGAGCTGGAAGGATTGAAAGAGCACACGATTCATATTGCCGCAGAAACAAAAGAACTGCTCAAGCAATACGGCGTGAAGATGAGCGAGATTGCCGATATCCGCAAGGTGCCGTCAGCAAGCCCGTTGCTGTCTCCCAAAGCCGGAGTGATTATTGAAAAATCGATCACCCTTGGTGACGTTGTGGATACCACTAAGCCACTATATGTAGTGGCGGATCTCTCCACTGTCTGGTTGGACATAAATGTTTTTGACAAAGATATCAGCAAAGTTCAGATTGGGCAGCAGGTGATATTTCATAGTGATAGCCTGCAAGGACGGGCTATTCGAGGCAAGGTAGGTTACATTCAACCACAAGCAGTCGACAACAAAACTTTCATCGCTCGCGCCGTTCTCACTAATCCCGGTTCTCTTTTAAAACCCGGTATGTTCGGACAGGCAGAAATCCTCACTAACAACAATGTGTCGAGAAGCGCTTATGTACCGGATGGTGCTCTGCAACAGTTCAACAATGAGAGCTTTGTCTTCATCGATCGTGGCAATGGAAAATACTTGCGCAGAAAAATTGAACTTGGTCAGCGCGTTCTAGACGGTTATCTCGTCAAGTCGGGATTGACTGTGGGTGAGCGGGTTGTCACTTCAGGGGCACTGACGCTCAAGGCCGAGATGCTGAAAAGCACTTTTCCGCAGGCTGAGTGACGCATAGATGGAAGAATTTTTCGCACGACTGACAAGATTTAGAGTAGCAGTCTGTCTGATTTTCGGTGCGTTCTTTGCCGCTGGAATTTATGCTCTGATGAATTTGCCGATCGATGCATTCCCCGATCTGGCTAACAATCAAGTACAGATTTTGACCGAAGCACCGGCGATGGGCGTGCTTGAAGTCGAGCAGCAGGTAACCATTCCGATCGAATCCGTTATGAACGGACTGCCGAATATTGTTCAAATTCGTTCGATGTCTAAGTATGGATTATCTGTGGTCACAGTTGTCTTCAAAGACAATGTGGACACTTACTTCGCCAGGCAAATCGTATTCGAGCGGTTGCAGACCGCGAAGGCACGCATCCCGCAGGATTGCATAGCCCAGCTCGGTCCGATCAGTACGGCTATGGGAGAAATTTTTCAGTACACCGTATCCGGTGCTAACAAATCTCTGACGGACCTAAAGACTCTGCACGATTGGGACATCAAATACCAATTGAGAACGGTGCCGGGAGTTGCCGAAGTCAACACCTGGGGCGGATTTACTGACGAATACATCGTTACCATCGAACCGACGCGATTGCAGCAGTATGGATTGACGATGCAGGACGTGTTCTCTGCGATTCGACTCAACAATCAAAACTTTGGCGCGGGCATTATCGATCATGAAAAGGAACAGTTTGTAGTTCGCGGTATCGGTCGCGTCAATAATATCGAGAACATTGAAAACATCATCGTCAAGCGCACGCAAGGAGTTCCGGTCCTGTTGCGCAATGTCGCGACCATAGGGCACGGCGCCGCGTTGCGACAAGGTGCATCGACGAAAGACGGAGAGGGCGAAGCGGTCGTCGGACTCGTAATGATGTTGAAAGGTGAGAATAGTCGCGCTGTCATCGAGCGGGTCAAGGATAAGATTCTGGAGATTCAAAAGACCCTTCCTGAGGGCATCTCGCTGCGTCCGTTCTACGATCAATCTGGACTGGTCGAGCAGACCATCGATACAGTTCGCAGCAACTTGCTTGAAGGCGGATTTTTAGTTGTCGCTGTTCTACTCCTCATGGTTGGAAATTTTCGAGCCGCTGCAATTGTGGCTCTGGCTATACCTTTGTCGATGACATTTTCATTCATCGGAATGCGAACGCTTGGTGTCACAGCCAACATCATGAGTCTTGGCGCGGTTGATTTCGGCATGATTGTGGATGGTTCGATCGTTATGGTCGAAAACATCATGCGCAACATGAGCCATGCCGGAAACGCCAGTAAGAACGAGGTCATTCAGCTTTCGGTACGGCAGGTTTGTCGCCCAATTCTTTTTGGGATTTTGATCATCGCCGTGGTTTATCTTCCAGTTCTTTGTTTGGAAGGAATGGAATACAAGATGTTCGCGCCGATGGTCATCACGGTGTGTTCCGCTTTACTTGGCTCTCTGTTGATCTCCCTCATCCTTGTGCCTGTGCTCTGTAGCCTTCTTTTGCCGAACAAGCTAGTAGAGCGTGAGAGCATTATCCTGAAGCTTGTCACGCCACCATATATGATGGTGTTCAATCAAGTTCTAAAGCATCGAATTCTGACTATTTTTATCGCTTGTGCGTGTCTTGTCGCGGCTTTGGGATCGGTTCCATTCCTGGGTACAGAGTTCGTTCCAAAGCTTGACGAAGGCGATTTCCTCATCGAAGTGAAGAATGTACCAAGTATTTCCTTGCAAGGTGCAATCGAAGTTTCAACTCATGTTGAAGCACTTATAAAGCAATTCCCTGAAGTCAAAACAGTCGTTTCTCGAACAGGTCGACCTGACCTCGCTACCGACCCAATGGGCGTTTACGCATCTGACGTTTTCGTCACTTTGAAGCCGAGAAACGAATGGAAGACGGGTGTGACCAAGACGGAATTGATCGAAAAAGTACGCAAGGAGCTTGAAAATCAAATTGCTGGAGCCCAATTCAACTTCACTCAACCGATCGCAATGCGCGTCGATGAGCTGGTTTCTGGTGTTCGCGCTGATGTCGCAGTCAAGATTTTTGGCGAGGATATGGATTACCTGCAGAGTGTTGCGCAGTCTGTTCAAGGTATCGTGGGCACCGTTCCGGGCGTGACTGACCTTCAGATAGAACGAGTTTCTGGCTCTGCTCAAATCCTCATCGTGCCCGACCGGAACAAGCTCGCGAGATACGGAATCAACGTCGATGAAATTCGGCAGATTGCCGAGACTGCGATTATTGGAACTCCTGTCTCTGAAGTTTTGCAGGGAAGAAGGCGGTTTGATTTGCGCGTGAAGCTTCCAAAAGGAAGCAATCTCGAGCCTGCGAATGTCGGGGATCTCTTGATTGAAGCATCCAACGGTCAGCGTATTCCGCTCAGTCAGGTTGCTGAAGTTCGCATGGAACAGGGAATGGAGCTGGTCAATCGTGAATTTGGACAGCGTCGAATCGTAGTTCAATGCAACGTTCGCGGGCGCGACGTCGGTTCGTTCGTCGCCGAGTGTCAAAAGAAACTGGATAAAGAAGTGAAACTCAAACCCGGATACTACATGACCTGGGGCGGGCAGTTCGAGAATCAAGAACGAGCCATGAAGCGGCTTTCCTATGTGGTTCCGATTTCTATCTTGATCATCTTCGTTTTGCTCACGGCTACTTTCGGCTCGATCAAAGAAGCATCGATCGTTCTGCTCAATGTTCCATTCGCACTGATCGGCGGCATTTGCGCCCTCTGGGTGCGAGGTATGTACTTGAGTGTGCCTGCAACGATTGGTTTCGTTGCTTTATTCGGGGTCGCAGTGCTCAATGGACTTGTATTGATATCAGCCGTAAATCGATTGATTGCAGATGGGCTCGATGTGGAAGCTGCTCTGCATGCAGGTGTTGAAAGCCGTTTGCGTCCGGTTCTAATGACGGCGATGGTTGCATCGCTGGGTTTCTTGCCGATGGCAGTTTCACAAGGAGCGGGTGCCGAAGTGCAAAAGCCGCTCGCCACCGTAGTCATCGGTGGACTGTGCAGTTCCACGCTGCTGACGCTTCTGGTATTACCGGCGGTGTATGCACTGGCATTCAAAAGACGTGCGCGAAAGGTCGAAGATGTTCAAGTTGAGCAAGCATCCGATCTGTAGCTGATCTTTAGCTGATTTGGATCGGTTCACTTGTTGAATTTTGGTCGCAAGACTTTCATGTTTACATCCAGCTGCAATCGCTTTACGACATTGCAGATCGATCTGTACATTAGGGACGCAACCGCAGGAGTCCGTTATGAAATCTGACAATTTGAATTGGGTCGCTGACATCAAGGCATGGCTTTTCGATCTCGATGGAACGTTAATTGATTCGCGTATCGCTATCGACACAGCCTGGCGCACCTGGTGCAAGAAACACAATCTACCTGCGGATGAGATCATTCACAAAGCGCACGGCCAGCGTGCAATCGATTCGTTGAAGATTCTTACACCGCATCTCAATGCCGCTGAAGAGGCTGCGTTCCTTGAGAAGCTCGAATGTGAGCTGGTAGAAGGTTTAGTTGCTCTGCCCGATGTACACGCTTTGCTTGAAGAGTTGAAAGAGATACCTTGGGCGATCGTCACTTCTGGTTCTAACAAAATAGCCTCTCATCGTATTCAATTTACGAAAGTGCCTAACCCTAAATATTTCGTCTGCGCTGACGATGTGGTGAATGGAAAACCGCATCCCGAAGGCTATTTGCGCGCGGCGAGTGAAATTGGTATAGAGCCGAGCCAATGTGTCGTAGTTGAAGATGCCGCCGCAGGAGTGCGGGCAGGCAAAGCAGCAGGGATGCACGTCATCGGTGTAACCACAACACACCGAGCAGAGGAGCTGCAGGCTGCTGGAGCTGATTTGGTTTGCGATTCGCTTACGGAATTAGTTGCGGTGATAAAAAAATCCAAACAAGCCAAGTGCGGAGCTTGCTGAAAAATCTGACGCGCATCTTGAGGGTTGAGACCGTCATCGAACTCACGTCCATTGAATATTCGAGTTAGCCAGGAACTTGCGTAACTGCGAGTCCAGACCAGATTTGACCAATGACGCAGAGGATCAAAATCATGCCAGCGGGCATGAACTTCTTCGTTTTCACCAGGCGGATAACGAAAACAATGTCCAGTATCAGGTAGAGAATGAAGGCAACTGTCAACGACGCTCTCACTTGCTGGGACAAACCAAAGGCGAAGTCGGTTCCGAGCAAGACTCCAAAGACGATGCCAGAGATGAGCGACGCTTTGCTCTTAGCTTTGACGAAGCCCATTACGCCGCCGCCAAGAATCATGAATGCCATGAAAAGCGTGTAATACTGAGCATCTTGCCACATATTATTCATCCTTGAAACTACGGCATTAACTTACCATAGTGACATCCGAATCTCGTGAGCGCGACGTAAGCACTACTTCTTCGTAACTTTGAACGCGTCGATGATTTTCCCGTTTTCGTCGAGCTGTTCAACGTTCATGACACCACCATTGATATCACACCGAGTGAACGAATGGACTGAGCCGTTAAACTTGCACATGAAGTCGCCTTCTTTCGGCACGGCGCGCTCGGCATAAAGTTCCTGACCGCCTGCGCCAGTCACGATGTAGAGAATTCCGTTCGGTTTTGTTTTGGTTTTACCGTCGTACTCTTTATCGAATTTAAATGTGCCAGGGACGGCTCCTGATGGCTGCACAACTGGTTTTCCGTCTTTAGTTTCAACTTGGAATTTCAACGGAAAGGAGCGCTGGTAGTTGTGCACATGACCTGCCCAGACAACATCGACTCCTTCTTCTTGAAAGATATCGCAAAGAAGTCGCATGCGCTGTTCCAAATTGTGTTCAATGTCTTCGCTGAATCCCGGTTGATGGAATGTCACGAATTTCCATGTCGCATTTTTTGCATTAGCGAGGTCGGATTTGACCCATTCGCGTAATTTTGGATTTGTCCAATCCATGTAGAAATTTCCGTCCAGCACGGTCCAGTGAGTGTTTCCGTAGTCGAACGAATAGTTAGCCATGTTCGGGTAGTTGTCGCCAGCAGATTTCAAAAAATTGTCTTTATGCGCTTCTGTTCCAATGATGCCCGGAGTATTGTTGCCACCATATTTAGTATCTGGTCCATTATGAGGTTGTGACCAGACCGTAAAGTAAGCGAGCGCATCGGGATATGTATCTAAGTTGGTGCCCAGTTTCTTGAGGTTGCAGGCAATATCGTGATTGCCTAAGACCGGCACGGTCAGCCGCGAGCGCATGAGGGGCACTCCGGTCTTTTCGTCAGCGACGTCTGCGTTGTATACGGGGAACATGCGCTTAGCGTATTCGGAAAACAACCCCAAGTTGTAGATAATGTCGCCAGGAATAATGAGCATGTCGGGGTCGTATTTATATGACTGGTATGCGATTTTCAATTGAGCTTTAGTTCCAGCACCACAATCTCCGAAGATTGCGATTTTGATCGGTTGATCGGCTGTCTTTCTTGCAGTAGCTGTTGCGCTGAAAACGTTCTCTTTGTCTGCTCGAACGCGATAGTCGAACTGCTTTCCTGGCGTCAGTCCCGTTAATTCGCAGGAGAAAATTTCAAGGTCGGCGACGTTTGCATCTTTCAGCGGATGATGTTTTATATCGGATTTGCATTGCGCCCAATCCTTGCTGTCATGCTCCTTGACGTCAACTGCCCACTGTTTTTTCGCTGTGCTGAGCCAGACAATTTCTTCTGTCTCCTTCGCCGCTGCTTTGGGATGATTTCCGAGTTGCAAATATGGTTTCGCGAAGAAGACTTGCGAATCCGCAGCATGTGCGGCGGTTGCTAAACTGATCGACGCTGCAAGAACTGCGGCAACTGATTGCAATCGAAATCTGGTTGGCATCGGGTTTCCTTTTCAGTAGGTTATTTGTCGAGTAGCGTTACTACTCTGGGATCAGCCACACTAGATAGCACTTATTCAGTTAAGAACGCATGAAGCGAAAAATCTCTAACCCATTGATTTTCACTACTTAGTTCCAGTATTGACAATTTACGTTAGACTTAAAATTGTCAAACTGCCGGTGCTTATGTTCTTCTGTCCAGACTGTCACGTTTCGAATAGAGTGGATGCGAAGTTCTGCCGCAAATGCGGCAAGTCGCGATCGGATCTCGAACGCGCAAATGTGAACGTCTCGATGGCGCAGTCCAAGGCTGTTACCGCGGAGCCGAAGGTTGTTGCTGTGGAACGCAATTCGGCAGTTGCAGAAACGATTGCGGACACCGTAGGTCCGAATGTGAACGCTGATCCGAATTCGGTTGCTGTTGCTCCGAATTCGATTACTGTTGCTCCGAATTCGATTACTGCAGAACCAAATACGGGTGCCGACTCGATCTCGTCTGTTCCAGAGCCAATGACTGGTTTGGCGAACTCAGTGGATAATGTCAATTCCGAAACCGAAGTTAACTCAATTCAGGCTGACACCAATGGTGGTGCACATCCAACGATGGAGCGCACTGAACAGCAACCTCCGCAGTGTCCTTCCTGTTGGGAAACTTTGCGCGCAACAGACAAATTTTGCTGTTGGTGCGGTGAGGCTCAACCAAACAGAGTTCTTCCGTTCATGAAGCTGTGCCTGGAGTGCAACACATTTCTGCCAGAAAAAGCGAATTACTGTTACGCGTGCGGAACTGATGTCGGTTATAGCTCGCGCCGTAAAGTGCGATTGCCTGCGGAATTGTTCAAAGACGAAGACTCTGAATTTTTTCCGCGCTTCGATGCCTGATGCAAATTTCGGTCAAACATCTACGGAGATTTGCGGTACTGCCGACGGCGTGTATCCTGTCGGATTTCCAACAAGTCTTGCAAAAGCTGTTTGCGTTCGGGACCGTCCCAGCGCTTGAGCCAATCTGCGGTGGCTTGCTGAATCATGCCGCTTTTATCCGGCGAATTCGACCCGTACAATTTTTTCAGCTCCAGCCAGATCGACTGCAGCGCGGCGAGCTGCTCCGCCGGTAATTTGACCGTATACGCCACAAATTTCCGCGAACCAGTGTTGAAAGGGTCCATTGCGACGGGCATATCATCGGCGTCTTCGTCTTGGTTCTCCGAAGTTGATGGCGCTTCTTTCAAACGTTTCTCTTCTTCTTCGTCTTCAGGCATCGATGTTTCTCGTGGTTAGACCGGACTCTGGGCGCGAATTCGCTACCAGATTGTAGCGGGTTCGGTTGCAGGAGTACAAATTCTGTCCCATTCGTGGGAGGATCACTATGTATATAGTTGATTTTTCGAGATTTTCGCTCACAATCAGAGGATGTCAGTGAGTAGCCTAGACAACGAGCCAATGAATTCCTCTGGAACCCCAAATCCAGGTCCTTCGCCTGCGATGAGTCGCCCCGATACGTCGCGCAGTTCACTCATGCAGCGATTCATGAAAGACAAGATTCTTGTCGGTTTGATTATCGTCGGGTTGCTGACGATTTTCGTGGGAGTGGCGTTCACGGGTGAAGACACAAAGAAGGGCGAACCTGCGCAGCCGTTGCCTCCGGGCGCTCAGATGCCTCAGACCGCTGGTCAGGCGCCGCTTGCCACCCCTCAGCAACCTCAGGGTGCCGGTAGTCCTGCTGCCGCAACGCCGGCGGTTAATGGCGGTCTAACGCCTCAGCTGGCGACTCAATTTGTGAGCTGGTGGCTAAGCAAGTCTATGGACTACGGCATACAAACCGCTCAAGCGAGCCATAAAGAAGCTTTCGATTGGATGACTCCGAACACAGTGGAAGCTTTTCGCACTGGATACTGGACTCCTGACATCGAGCAAGCCGTTGTGACCGGAAAAGTTACGGCAGCTTTCCAGCCAGCTTCAGTCCAAGCGCAATTCTTGAATCCTGATGGAAGTATTGTTGTCGGAATGAACGGGTCTTTGGTCATGCAATCCGCAGGTACAAGTCCAGCAACGCAGCAGCTTGCAGCGGATTTCCTTGTCAAACAGGAAAGTGGCGGATTGCGTATCGTTGGAATCAACATCCATCCAGCACCCCCGAGTGGCTTGCCGTAGGCTTTGTCAAATCCAATCGAATCGAATTCAAACGGATCGAATCGGCTCGAGTCCAATCGGATTGAATCGAATCCAAGACAACCGAAATCGAATCCAATCCAACCCAATCCAGTCGAATTGAATCGGGTCCAATCTGATTGAATCGAACCCAATCGAATCGAATCCAATCCAGTCGGATTGAATCAGGTCCAAGCGGATTGAAACGAATCCAATCGGATTGGATGTATAGCAAATCCTCTGGTACTGAATACGGTGCGCGCGTATTTCATGATTTAAAATGCAGCGCCAAAAAATTTTTCGCGAAAGTCTTGCGCAAATCCTGTTAGTGTATATACACTGAGAGTGAGTTCTTCCGACTAGCACGGACAATGGCAAATAATTTTCCAGACAAGCTATCTGAAATCGGTCGCAATTGCTTCTGTCTGCAATCGCGCATGACGGCACGCGTGCTCACGCGCCAGTACAATGCTGCGCTCGCACCACACGACTTGGAAATTACAGAATTTTCTCTACTCGTTGCAATCAAGCAAGGTGTTGATAGTTCAATGACGGAACTAGCCGAACGTATGGCTTTCGAAAGAAGCACGCTGGTGCGCAGTTTGAAGCGAATAACAGAACGCGGTCTGGTTGAGAATTCGAGTACAAAAGGGCGTGCAGTCAAATACGTGCTGACTAAGAAAGGCGACGAAGTTTTGAATGAGGCTATGCCAAGTTGGCTTGCAGTGCAAGCTTCTGTGCGTGAGAATCTGTCTGAAGAAATCGAGCCTGTAGCAGTGCTGCAATCACTTCGACATTTAAGAAACGCAGGAAGATGACTGACTCATGTGAGCTCGCAAAAATCCTTTCAGAACATTAGCTTGCAAGCTCGCAAAAATCTTTTCTGAACATGAGCTTGCGAGCCCGCAAAATTTTTTCCAGATCTTTAGCTTGGGAACTCGCAAAAATCTTTCCAGAACTTCAGTTTGCGAGCGACATCCTTTGCCGTCATGTGCATGTTGTTTTCTGTAATCACTTGCAAATACTCATAGATGGCACTGCGTTCAGCCACAGAAAATGAAGTGAAACGTTTTTCGATATCTTTCACATTACCTGTTATGCAAAAGCTGGTGAGCTCTGCAGACTCTTTTCCTTTTGACTGATTTAGTCCTGCGATCATAAATGCTGGAAATAAGTAGCGAAACGCTTCTTCATTTAAGAAGAGCGCATGCACAGCGCAATGTTCGAGATCTTCGATGGAAGCTTCTTCGCGCGTTTTGGGGAAGGTGTTCGCTGCATCTTCAAAGCAACCATGTTCGCAAGAATCGCTAATGACGATTTCTGGTCTCGGCAATATGCCGAACCCAAATGTCGATTTTATGAGCGCGATAAGTTCATTCTCTTCCAGCATCACTCTATTATCGCTGCATTGTTCGTGCAACTCATGCAAAATTTCGCAACAATCATCTTTTTGCAAGGTTGACAGGTTCAGTAATTCCGGGATAGTGTATATACACTATCGAGAAAGAGGGCAAGTTCATGGCGAATGAAAGACCAATTCTTATCACCGGCGCTACAGGGCGCCACGGCGGCACTGGTAAGTACGTCGTGCAGGCACTGCTGGATAGAAACTATAAAGTTCGGGCGCTTGCACGTAGCGATGATCAACGCGCTCAAGCTCTGCGTGATCTGGGCGCTGAGGTCGTTGTTGGAGACTTACACGATCGGCGCACGTTGTTGTCTGCGTTGAAGGACGTCGAAAGCGCATACTTCACTTATCCCGTCGGCGCGGGAATTGTTGATGCAGCAGCAAATTTTGTGTCGGCAGCCCGCGCAAACGAAGTGAAGAATTTGGTCGTCATGTCTATGGCACCAGCGAATCCCGATAGTCCAAGTCCACTTGGTCGCGCGCAATGGCTCGCTGATGAGTTGTTCGACAATGCTGGTTTCGAGTGTCTGATTCTGCGAGTCGCAGCATTGTTTTTCGAAAATTTGGAGCTGCTCCACGGCGGTGACATCGAGGGCGATGGCATCATCCGCAACTCGTTTGAAGATGTTGCTCTCAACTGGATTGCTGGCGTGGACGCTGCGAAATTAGTTACAGCGGCGCTCATTCACCCTCAAAAATTCCGCGACACCAAAATCTCGTATCCCACTGGGTCAGAGCATTTTACTCACGCTGAAGTGCTCGACAAAATCGGACGATATGTTGGCAAAAAATTGAAACACGAAACAATATCCGCCGCGGAATGGGAAAAACATTTGGTCGATCGTAGTCAATCCGAACTTCGAATAGACGCTGCTATGGCTAAGCATATTTCTTCTGTTGGTGCCTATCTGAAGACAGCGCTTCCTACGAACGACCTGTTCGAGCAGTTTGTGGGCGAGCCTCAGCTTTCCATCGATGAAGCTCTCAGAACGAATTATTTCCAATTCCCTGTTTTGCAGACCACGAAATAAAACAATACGCAGAGCCGAAGCCCAGTTACAACTTAATTCTCTGTGATGCCGAATATGGTGCGCACCTTGCAGTTAACGACGTCGAATTCTATGCCTGACTCAGTATTCAAATTTTCGAAAGTATGGCAACTGTTCAATGCTGCGCTTGGCGGTGTCTTGCTCTGCTCTAGCTTTTCGGGCGATGCATCCGCCGCCTCATCTGAGGTTGATTACAGAACGGATGCTGCCAGAATTCAACGCGCACTCATTCCAGGCGCAGGTCTAGTGGACAGCACGCTTCTTCCGCGTGAAGTCGTTTCTGGGCCTGCCGAAGGTCGGCTCATGCCGAGCATTCAAGAACGCTCAAAGCAAATCACAAGCAATTCGAAAAGCGGTATCACTTCTGATGACGAATTGAGCCATGCGCGAGAGTTGAATGTAAAAACTCCGGCGTTGCAAGCTTTGATTTCAGTTCAAAGAAATTTGAGTCCGCTCACGCTCGATGCAAGTTACGTGCAACCTGTTGAGTTGCATGATGTTCTGAACATCGCTCTGGAGCACAATCTCGACTTGAATTTTACGCGCAATGAGGCGTCCCGAAAGCATTTTCTCTATCGGTCTGCAAAAGGAAATTTCCTGCCCGACATCAATGCCGGATACTCGCAGCTTTTGGTTTATGGGCAATTGGGTCTACCGTATACGCAAAATCAATTGTTTGGTTCAAATCGAGTGGGTGGACAATCACGAATTTTGAATTTGAGTTTTCCATTTTCAATAGCAAATGCCGGAGGGCGGTACTGGCTGTATCGTGGTGGTAGTGTAGTCTTTGGCGCCAAGCAAGCTAAGCACGAGATGAATGCTTCGCGGTCTGGAAATTTTGCGACTTATTCCGATGTTTTGCGAGACGCTAGTAATCGCTATTACGATCTTCTTCTCGCTGAAGCGCTTTTGCAGATTCGCATTCGTGCAGTAGATACATCTGAAGAACAAGTTCGATTTACCGGGGAGCGTTTCAAGCACGGACTTTCGACAAACCTCGAGTACTTGCAGGCTCGCACGCAGTTGTCGCTCGACCGAGAAGCGCTGTTAGAGCAGGAAGTAAATCGACGGCAAGCGGCTCTCGAATTAACGAGTTTGATCAACTTCGATCAGTCAACGGATTTGCGCACAACGGTGCCGTTCGTTGTCCCAGCTAAGTTAGTCAACGAAGCAGTGCCAGTGAATGAATTAGTGCGGATGTCCATTTCGAATCGACCTGAGCTGAAGCAGTATTCCGAGTTGCAGAAAGCCGCTAAAGCCGCTGTGGTCGTTGCTGCTGCGCCACTTCAACCAACCGTGCAAGCCAGCGCAAATGTATTGCCGACAGGTCGAACCGGCAGCAATGTCGAGGCGCTGTTCCTCGGAGCGGTAAGCGTCAACTGGCAGCTCGGTGGTTTGGGCACGGTGGATTACAGCCGAATGAAAGCCGCTAGATTAGAGGCTCGCAATGCAGAAATTGAACTAAAGAAAGAGATGATCGCTGTGATCAAAGATGTTCGATCCAGTTTTCTCAAAAGTTCTCTAGCCGAACAAACAATCGTCGAAACCGCTGCACAAGTAGATTCTGCCGTTGAGGAATTGCGGTCTGCAAAGAAGCGACATGAATCTGGAATCGGCACGCAACTTGACGTGCTAACGGCACAGCGCGATTTGACTCAGGCTCAAATCAATCAGGCAACTTCGACAATTAAGTACAACATTGCGCAAGTAGATTTGGTGCACGCAATCGGGCTCTGCTCCGTAAAAAGCCTGACGACTGGACTTCCAGCATCCATGCGGAATTAGGCGAGTTCTCGACTGCTAACAGGACGTGACGAATAATGCTTACACAAAGACGAAACAGTAAACCGAGTGAATCGATGACGAATGTGAGTGAAAAATCTGAGCAATCCGCGACCTCTGCTCAATCCGCCGACTCTGCTCAATCCTCGGACTCTGCTCAATCTGCGACTTCTGCTCATTCTGCAAATGCCGCGTCGAGTCAGAATTCTGCTGAACCAGTGAAGGCGCCGAGGAAAATCCCAGTCAAAAAATTGGTGCTAATCTGCGTTGGTTTGGCAGTTGCAGCAATTGTCGGAGTGATTGCGTACAACTATTTCTCAACCTTTCAGGAGACTGATGACGCCTACATCACAGCTCATATCGATCCAATCAGTTCGCGTGTCGAAGCCAACGTCGAGCGTATCCATATCGATGACAATCAGCATGTGAAGGCTGGGCAGCTTCTGATCGAATTGGATTCGAGAGACTTCGACCGGCAAGTTGATCGAGCGCGGGCTGAACTATCGCGAGTGCAAAGTGAATCAATCGTGTCGGCGCGCAACATAGATTTAGCTGCGAAGTCCGCTCAAGCTGCGCGCCTCAATGCCAGGGGCGATTCAACTGGCAATGACGCGCTAATCGAACAATCGATGGCTGCAATAGAGCAAGCACGTTACGCGATGGCTGAACAGAAAGACGTGCTCAGGCAAAAGCAAGCGGAGCTTCTGCGTGCAAGTCAAGATTACTCACGTTATGAAAAACTCGAATCTGAAGGTGTAATTACAACGAGTGAACGCGACTCCTCCAGACGAGATTATGATGTCGCGCGTTCCGCTGTGGATGCGGCAAAGCGTGCGATCGACCAGAAGAAGATGTTCATCGAGCAGACGACTCATCAACTAAATATCGCCAAGTCCAAACGGGTTCAATCGACTGGACTGGAACGCACTGCAGATTCGCGCTCGATAGAAGTAGACGTTAGCAAACTTCAAAACGATGTCTCTCAAGCAGCGATTAAAGAAGCTCAAACCAAGCTCGCAGACGCGCTGCTGAAGCAGTCCTACTGCAAAATCTACGCGCCCGTTTCAGGTCGGGTTGGACGAAAGAATGTTGAACTCGGACAACGCGTCGATATTGGAGCAAGGCTGTTTACTCTCACTGAGGATGAACTATGGGTGGTGGCTAATTACAAAGAGAATCAATTGGAAAAAATGGAAGTTGGTCAACCCGTAGAGATTAAGGTTGATATTTTGCCTGGGCGAAAGTTCGACGGCGTAGTAGAGAGTTTTTCGCCCGGATCAGGTGCACAGTTCACTTTATTGCCACCAGACAACGCGACGGGAAATTTCACAAAGATCGTTCAACGTGTTCCAGTCAAAATTTTATTCAAAGGGTCTTTGAATGAAATCCGCAAAAAGCTTGTGCCTGGACTTTCCGTTATTGCAACCGTAAAAGTCAAGTAACCATGAGCGATTCCAAGCCAATAAATCCATGGTTCATCGCGCTGACTGTAACGCTAGCCACGTTCATGGAGTTGCTGGATACGAGCATTGCAAACGTAGCTCTTCCGCATATCGCTGGCTCACTCGGAGCCAGTAATGACGAAGTGACCTGGGTGCTAACAAGCTATCTCGTCTCGAACGCAGTTGTGTTGCCATTAAGCGCCTGGTTAAGCTTGCTGCTCGGTCGGAAAAATTATTACATGCTTTGCGTCGGACTATTCACAATCGCATCTTTGTGCTGCGGACTGGCACCAAATATGGAGTCGCTGATATTCTTTCGCGTAGTGCAGGGAATTGGTGGTGGCGGTCTTGCTCCTGTGGAACAAGCCATTCTTGTTGACACTTTTCCACCTGCAAAACGGGCTGCCGCTTTCGGTTTGTACAGTATGGCGATCGTTACGGCTCCGGCGATTGGTCCGCCGCTCGGAGGATTTATCACAGACAGTTTTTCATGGCGATGGGTTTTTCTGATCAACATTCCTATCGGTTTGCTGTCGCTGATACTCTCATCGCGTTTGGTAAAAGACAGCCCAGAGTTCAACGAAGAGCGGAAAAAATCTGTCGGACTGAAAATCGATTTTCCGGGCATCATTCTCATCGCCACCGGATTTGGTTGCCTTGAGGTTGTGCTCGACCGTGGACAGCGATTGGACTGGCTTCAGAGTGACTTCATCGCGTGGCTGCTGGGCATTGCGTGCGTGTGTATTGGCACTGCAATTTTCTGGGAATTGAAACACAAAAATCCTGTCGTCGAATTGCAATTACTCAAAGATCGCAATTTTGCCTTAGCCAACTTCTTCTATTTCACTTTTGGATTTGTGTTGTTCAGCAGCACATTGCTTCTGCCTCAACTGCTCGAATCACTTTACGGGTACAGTGCTACGGATGCCGGACTCGTGCTTGGTCCCGGTGCACTGGTAATTGTTGCATTGGCACCACTGGTGGTGAAAACTGTTGCGAAAGTGACTGCGAAAAAATATCTGTTTGCCGGATTCACTATCCTCGGTATCAGCATGTTGAACTATGGACGATTCGATCTAACTGTTGATTACAATTCATATGCTCTTGCTCGTGCCCTACAGGGCTTGGGTTTAGCGTGCTTATTCGTGCCAATGAGTCAGGTCGCCTATTCGTTTCTGCCGAAGGATAAGAACAACAAAGCATCCAGCTTGACTAATCTTTTCCGCAATCAGGGCGGAAGCTTTGGCATCGCTTTCGTCACCACGCTGCTCGAGCGGCGCACCACATTTCACCGGTCTACATTGGCTGAGCATTTAAATCCGGGGGCGATTGATGTGACCGAGCGCCTTCACGATTACCAGCATCAGCTATCTCAATTTGGATACAGCGTCGCCGACGCGGGAAATCTGGCTGTGGGAATGCTTGACCGGGCTGTCAATCAGCAGGCGCAAACACTGTCATTCATGGATTGCTTTGTAACTCTTAGCTGCATGGCATTTTTCGCCGTGTTTTTGACTCTGTTCGTGAAGCCGCCACCCAAGCCTGATGGACCTTCTGTGGCTCATTAAATTGGCTGATGCAAGGAGCACAGTCGTTCTTAACATGGAAGTTTTCAGCGTTTCCGGTGTGGTATATTGAGTCTCCGTCTGGTGCGAAAGCGCCGCGAGCTTACGCCGAGGTAGCTCAGTCGGTAGAGCAGAGGACTGAAAATCCTCGTGTCGCCAGTTCAATCCTGGCTCTCGGCACCACTATTTGAAACGGCTCCTTTCGGGGAGCCGTTTTTTTGTGCTCCTGCGGACTTGTCAGGCGGTTTCTCAAAGCCCTTCGTGCCCAATACCCAGGTAATAGACCGTTCTTCGGGCTGCATCCGTGTTGTTCAGATTCGGATTCTCCCTCTTTATTTCTTTGAATTTGTCCAACCGCTTGGGAATATCTTCATTCGCTTCGGAGGTGCAAATCCAATAGTCCATGGGGCTTGGCACAAGTCGTATTGTGCCGTGGATGTTTCCAACCATGAGTAGACACTGGCTGTCTCGACGTTTCTCCTCGTCTCTTGTGAATTTTTCGACGGCTGCCAGCTCTGAGTCACTAAGTTGGAGCGTCTCTTTGAGCGTGTTCAGCTCGCTAGGATCTTGCCTCAACAAAAGTTTGACATGCGAATTCTTGACGACTGAGCTTGCAACTTCGGCTTGTTTGAAGAAATCCCCTATTTGTTGAGCGATGCATATCAACGTCATGCCGTAGTGACGCGATTGGCGTGACAGTTTATCGAGCAACTGAGCGCCGGTTGCGGTGCTCATCCAGGTATCAGCTTGGTCGATTACCGTAGCAAATTTGATCTGGCGCGCTTTGTAATTAGCAGCTTGTCTGCGGATGAATTCGGTTGCAACAAATTGAGCAACTCGTTCGAGGCGGGGCTCGTCGAGTTCTCGAGTATCAAAAACTATGAACAGTTTTTCGGCATCGAATGTCGTTTTGCCATCGAGAAATTGCGCAAGAATTCCGCCGTTTTTCTTCGTCAACAGCGATAAATTTCTTGCTACGGAACCCAATACATTCCGTAAGTGAGGCTCATGTTCATCGGTTGCTGCTCGCGCCGTCACTTCGAATAAATCACTCAAGGTCGGCACTGTGCCTCGTTTTTTCGCATCTGAATACGAAATACGAATCATCTTTTCCAACAGTGCCTTTTCTTGCAACGACATCGCTTTCTGATCATCTGGCGTCAACATCAGCTCGAAAAGCGTAAGCAAAAAGGCAATCTTCTCTGAAGATGGCTCCCCATGGGTGTCTTCGCTACTTAAATCGAATGGGTTTATCGTCTCACCTGGTGACTGCCCGAGGTCCACATACGAGGAAACTTCCGGTCCCAAAATCTCAGTAATAAATCTGTATCCGCTGTTCTTGTCCACAGTCTTGTCGACGGCGATAAAGCGCGTACCCATCGGCAATAGGCGGAGGAACATCAGCGATACGGCGAAGGACTTTCCAGCACCGGCGCCGCCGACGATCAACATGTTGTTGGTGTCTTTTCCTAAACCCCGAAAAAATGGATTCAAAGGCACTGGCTCTCTCGATGCAAGTGCGAATCCAAACGGCATACCGTCTGGTGTTCCGCATGATGCAGTGAAGAATGGCCAGAACGTTCCTAATGTTTTGGAAGAAACTCGATGCACAGCACCGCGTTTGTCGACAGCAACTGAAAGAGTCGATTGCCATGAAGTCAATTGAGAAAGTTGTTCACGATCGAGCGTCGCACCGCGCGAGTTGAAAACCCGCCTGATTTCAGCAGTTTGTTGTGCTAATCGCACCGGATTTTCTGCGAGAGTCGAGATGTATAAACTAATATCGAACAATCGATCCGCTTTCTGTTCGTTCGAATTTATGGGATGGATAAAGATGCTCATCGTGTATTCCACAGATAGCGTCAGCAGATCGACTAACCATCCCATCCAGGTGGTGTTCGGGATTTGCTTCAGAGTCTGTGTGGCGATATATCGACCATCGAGCCAGATATTTTCCTCTGACACCTTCAATCCCGATGCTGCGAGAATCGATGCTTCTGAAACGCCCGCCACTGCAGGCGGTGCTTCAGGCTCCTTTCTCGCAAGCATTGGATTCAGTTCCGAATAAATCAGATTGCGAAC
The DNA here is from genome assembly GCA_036702965.1 of Drouetiella sp. GTDB lineage: Bacteria > Cyanobacteriota > Vampirovibrionia > Obscuribacterales > Obscuribacteraceae > PALSA-1081. The sequence goes on along the minus strand of DATNPZ010000013.1, from coordinate 1,130,068 downwards.
TTCTTTTTTGCTGAGAATTTTTGGTCGCAGGCTCGACGCTCTCAATTGGTCGAACGCAGTCTTTGTCAGCCTGTCTATGGCTTGTTGCGCGCGTTGCTGATCGCGTTCTGAAAAAGATTTGTTTGTCTCATCATTTTGTTTGGGTGGTTGATAGGTGACAACTACATAGAACTCGCGCTGCGGAATGAAGTGCACATCCTGCACTCTGCGAAACCACTTGTCTGTGTAATCTGCGTACCAATTCAAATATTCGTTTTGAGTTTGCGCTTTTGCCTGATAGGAAGATAGAAAATCGTCTACCGGAAGCGCTCTTGCGCGCACCATGATTTGAATAGTCGTTTCGCATGTGTCCGCAAAAGTAGCAAAAGTTTTCGCCAATGACTGGCGGTCCATCTCATCGAACAAGAGAGCATTTATGCCGTCGCATTTGATGTATTTCCGCAGCGAGCCGTCGATCAAGATGACGAGCCCATCTGCATCGTCCTCACCAGGTATCGAATCGATAAAGCATACGTTTTTCAAAGCTGTTTTCCCCTTCTGATCGGGACGGACAATTTCGGAATCTTTGGGCTCTCTCGTGCGTTTTGTCGACATCGATTCACCTCTTGCAGAAATCGGATTGTCATATTTGCTCAAGCGAATTTCCGAAACAATGGGATTTACCCGGGAGAGAAGGGCTGCGTATGTGCGGCTATGAGAAATAATCTTCCGCAAGTACAACTCCGCTGCAACTTTTGCGCGCTGAGTTAGTCTTGGACTGCATGACTAAAGGCGCGAGAAAACCATCCTACTTAAACTTTGATAGCTCCAGCTATGCCTGGAAGCCTGGTGTCGATTATCGCAAGCACCCCGAACAGTATCGAGTTGGAAAGGGCGAGCAGGGCGTGCTGATCTGTGAGCCATACAAATCCGAAATCGTTCCACATTGGCGCTTCAAATCTCCGCAAATAGCGCGGAAAAGTAGTCGCGAAATCTATCAACTGTTCGAGGATTATCTGGAGCAGAATGACTTCGTAGGCGCCGACATGGCGCGCAAATTTCTGCAGATGGGATTCACGAGAGCACGACGATACACGAATTACAAAGGCGGCAAGAAGTACGACAAAGAGCACGACTACGCGCTAAATGAGAAAGGCACAGGCGACCCAGAGAAAGCCGAAAGTGCCTCGATATTTTTCAAAGCCTGGAAAAAAGCAGAAGCCGTACCCGCATACAAAGAGCAAAAGCGCAAATGGCGTGAGGCGTACGGCTAGAGAACAGCGATTGCGTTAGGCGTCCTGCTGTGGCTCAGCTTTCTCTGGTTTCAAATGGTGATACAGGTAGAAAGCAAATCCAGCGCCGCAGAAGAGAACGATCGCGAGGTCGAATTTGTGCCAGAGGTCGCGGAAAACTTCCATGTTTTCGCCAAACTTGATGCCGACCCAGGTGAGGAAATAGCACCAGACCAGCGAACCGATGAACGTGAACACTGTGAACATCAGGAAGTGCGCCTTGAGAACACCTGCTGGAAACGAGATGAATGTGCGAACTACAGGGAGCATTCTGGCGACGAAGAATGTGGCATCACCGTACTTGTCGACCCATTTGTCTGCCAATTCGAGATCTTTATTTTTGAGAAGGAACCACTTCCCGTACTTTTGCAAAAACGGTCTTCCGCCCCACATTCCAAGAAAATACGATGGGATTGAACCGATTACACAACCGACGGCTCCGGCGAGCGCAGCCAGGTGAATGTTCATTTTGCCTTGCTGCACAAGAAGTCCGGCAGTTGGCATGATTGCTTCACTGGGCAACGGGATGTTGGCTGATTCGATCGCCATCATCAAGACAACGCCCAAATATCCCCATGATTGGACCCCGTTTTTGATCATTTCCAAAATTGGGTCAATTAATTGGTGCAGCACAGGTATCACCTATATTACGATTGTCGCGACAGAGCGATTTTACCGCCGCCGCGTCGCTGGCACCTTTAGGAACTCTCACAGGGCGCATATTTACTGGATATCGTGACAGAGTCGAAGCCGCTTTACTTTACATTTGCAACTGCCGGTCATGTGGATCACGGCAAGACTAGCCTGTTGCGCGCCTTGACTGGAATCGATCCCGACCGTTTGAAGGAAGAAAAGCAGCGTCAGATGACGACTGATATCGGCTTTGCACATCTTAATTTCCCTCAAGAATCGGATGGCACACAGCTTGTCATTGGCTTCATCGATGTGCCCGGTCATGGCAAATTCTTGAAGAATATGTTGGCAGGCGTCGGCGGAATTCAAATGGCACTATTGGTGGTGGCGGCTGATGAAGGACCGATGCCGCAAACGATATCGCACGTCAAAATTCTCAGTTTGCTAGGCGTTCGCAAGGCGTTAGTTGCATTGACGAAGATCGACATGGCGCCCGATGAGCGGCAATCTGAAGTCGATTCATTGGCGCGAAGTTTGTTGGAAAGATACGGTATCGAGTGCATGGGCGTCGTGCGAATTTCGAACACTGAGAATAAAGGGTTCGATGAACTCAAATCAGAGTTGCAATGTGTCGCCCAGCTTCTTGAACGTCCGAAAAACACCGGTGGAGCTGCGTTACCGATAGATCGAGTCTTCAGCAAGTCCGGCTATGGAGTTGTAGTCACAGGAACTTTAGTATCAGGAAAGTTGAAAGTCGGAGACACGATCTCTATTCAACCTGGTGACATCTCTGGTCGAATTCGAGGACTGGAGACATTCAAGCGACAGTTGCAAGAGGCTGATGCTGGGCAGCGTCTGGCCGTCAATCTGTCGTTGAAAGAGAACAAAGCCCTGGAGCGCGGGCAAGTGGTCACGAGTTGGGGTGCCCCAGTCGTTACAACTTTGATTGTTCGCATCGAACAAATTGGTGTGCTCAGTGAGCGCGTCAAAGAGTCGGATTTGAAAGATCAGCATATTCGTCTTTATCACGGTACGGCTGAATGCGCGGGACAGTTGCGATGGTGCCAAAAATTGGAAGGCGAAAAAGACGCGCACGCGCAGCAGTCTGATCTGATTGCGCAGATAGTCTTGACTGACCCCGTTGTTGCACAACCCGGCGATCGATTTGTTGTTCGCTATGGTGATGAAGGCATTACGGGTGGTGTCATTTTGACGACTGCAAGACCACGCTGGTTGACCCGCAATAAACTCGTGCCCTTTGTATCACTGTTAATCGCTCAAGATTACGTCCAGGCAATCGATTTCATCCTCGACAACATGTCTCAACCGGCAGTTAAGGCAGAGGCATTCAGCGCGTTTGTTCCTTATGAATTTCGAGATAAAAGTATTGATGCTGCGATTGCAGATGCATCGGCTGTGAAAACAAATGATTTTGTTTACTCATCGAAGCGCGCGCAAGAAATGAAAGAGCGCATCGTTAAAATCTTGACTCCGAGCGGCTCTGTGGTGTCGTCTGGTGACGGTGATGTATATCCTCTTGAACATTCCCTGGAGTCAGTGCGAATGAAAATTTCCGGTTCGATGGACCGGCAAGTTTTTCAGTCCCTGGTGAAAGAACTATCGGATGCTGGTCGTGTAACTCGCACCGGTGACAAAATCATTCTCACCGTTCACTCGCGTTCGATACTCTCGCCGCAGCAAGAAGCCCAGGCGAAGGAGATTTTGAAGATTTTGGACGAGAACATCTGCTTGGAAATCGACGAGATCAGCAAGCGAATAAATGCCCAGTCAAAAAACGTCACTGCAATCTTGCAGCAACTTGCAAAAGAAAACTGCGCGCAAATCGTAGATTTCGAATTTGCAAGCTCGACGGCTTCGCTTGCAAAATGTCACGAAGCTCTCGCGAAAATTTTTGCAGCAAAGAAGGAAATCTCACCATCGGATTTTCGCGAAACAATGGGTACGAGCCGGAAGTACGCGATGGCACTGCTCGCTTATTTCGACAAAAATTTGGTTACGCGTCGGTTGAACAACACGCGCGTACTTTTGAAAAATCCAAAGACGAATTGAAGTTATTCGACCTTTCCGTCGCCATCAACTGGATTTTTCTTTATTTTCAAAAGTTTGAACTTTTCGTTTAAACGATTGACCAGTTCGTCCGCGTTCTCGAGATTCTTGCGTGCTTCTTCGCGCACTCGACGTGCTTCATCGAGTCTTCGTTGTAAGTCATCGTATTTAGTCATGTGGTCACCTAGTGCTCCAGATTCTCTGGAACATCCTTTGAGATGAATGCGTGTCGCTACTAACTCAGACGCTTAAGCGCGGGCGTCCTTTTTGGCGTTCGCTCCGAATTTTTGCCAGCGAGTGATTTCTACAATGTTGTTGCGATAAAGTCTTTTCGAAATCTTCTGCGCGAGATTCAGTAATTCCGCTGCTTTCTCAAGCTGTCCACGATCGACATATGCGCTAGCCATAGTCGTTAATTCAGTGATTGCCTTTTGGTCTGCATCGAAGTCCATATTAAAACCCTTCCACTTGGTCTCTCTATGTGCGGTTCGACGGGACCTCAACTGGTTAGTTGCACCTCGCGGAGGGATACCGAGCGATGGTGAAACGGCTGAGTGCAAACGGGCTCGCGATTTCGGTTTTATTAAATGTAGAGATGTGATTCCGCTCATTAATTGGTGGTCGATTGTCAACATCGCCTAATTTGCCGAAGGGCGCGGTAGATTGTGCATTAGAGCAAAATTGGCGTTGAAAGAGATTCTGTATATCTGACGTATATTCGAGGCGATGTATGATGACCAGTGATAAAGGAGCGGTTAGTTTTCTGCAGAATGCGCGACGTGCGGCGCAGCCGTTGGTTGTTGCCATGCTCTTCGCGTGCAGCACTCTGGGCGTGCAGGCGCAGTCTTTGAAAGCTGATGCACCGACGCCGATGAAGGCAGGCATCAACCGTGGTCTTGTGGATGCACTGGTGGGCAGTCAGTACTGGACTTACACCGCGCAGCCAGGCACTAATAAGGTGCATGTTTCTTTCACCGCAATGGGCGTACTCGGAACCGCACCCAGAACCTCTGTCACTTTTACGATTTCCGACATGGCGAACACCTGGCATACGAGCAAGGTGCTGACGTCGCAAGGCGAGCCCGTAGATACGACATTTACCGGCGAATTGAAAACTCCTACCAAAGTAGTACTCAGCGTAAATCCTCCAACCAACGCATTAGTGCGTGTCGGAGGCAACTATGAGATTGAAGCAAGCGGTGCCGTGGCGTTTGGTCCAGCCAGTAACGTGGCGCCAATCGTTGGTGTCTACAAACAAATGTCTGGATACACCAAGCTGCTCGGCGATTGCAAGTTTACGGTAGATGGCAAGATTGTCACCACATCCGGTGCAACTGGTAATTGGAAAATATTTGATGAAGGCACGCAGGTCTACGTAATCAACATTGAAGGAGAGGAGCGTCATTCTCTGAAGTTCATACAGGGACGCGGTTTGGTTGATGGCGACATCATCGTTTATCAACAACTTAAATAAAATGCGGTTCTAAAATCGCACAGAGATATACGACCAGTAAGTAGCGAGAAGAACGGTAACTGCAGTCCGAGCGGACTATGAATAAATCGGTGTCCGCTTCTTTGTCTATCGAATCGAGATGCTTTTATCTAGAACATTCAATTCGTGCAACAGCCGCAGGACGCGGGTCTTAATCTCATCTCTGATCTCGCAGACTTCGCTGTCTCGCTTCCCTTTGGGATCGGCTAAGGGCCAGTCTTCACGCCTGATGCCGGGCGCTACGGGACAGGACTCGCCGCATCCCATTGTGATCAGTAAGTCAGTCTCATGAATTAGATCGGATGTAAGAAGCTGCGGCAATGATCCGCCAAGATTGATGCCAACGTCACTCATTGCTTTGATCACACAATCATGCACTCGGTCTGCGGGTTCGGTTCCAGCCGAGATGGCGCTGGCCAGGCGATCGTCCGCGTAACGGTTGAAGAACGCAGCCGCCATTTGTGAGCGTCCTGCATTGTGGATGCATGCAAATATAACTTTCATTTGCGCTTTAACTCAACCTGTACGAAATCTACGGATGGAGCGCAGCATGCTGAGTTTTTTGCCATCGGAATTTCTGCGGTGCTTACATCGTTGTCGTTGCCATAGACAGTGGCACTACCAGTGGTTAAGAATGTTTCCCATGCGATGCCTTGCGGATCGACTACCCAAGCCTTTTCTGACTGTGCATAACAGCAGGTCGTTGCTCCTTCATCTAAAACTTGCATGTCCGCTGATTTCAATCGTGTCGAAACTTCTTTCAGCTCATCGGAGTTTTCAACCTGAATGCCCAGGTGATCGAGCCCCGCTTCACGGCCGCGAGCAGATATTGCAAAGTTGACCCGCGGATCTTCGAGCATCCACTTCGCGTAATCTTCTTTCAGGACTGTGGGCTCAGAGCCAAATAAGTTGGAATAGAATTTCGCAGACTGCGCTAAATCTTGCACAGCTACGTGCACATGTAACCGCTTCATCAACATTTTCCTCCGTTATCTGTGCAGCAATTCTCGAGCAGGAATGCCATCAAATCTTGCATTCCTTCATAGTTTGCCGCGTAAATGATCGAACGACTTTCTCGGCGAGACGCAATTAGTCCTGCGTTACTCAGCTCCTTCAAATGAAATGACATGGTGGCAGGAGGAATTTCGAAGTGGGCGCTCAAATCTCCGGCAGCCATTCCCTTGGTGCCTTTCCGTACTAGCAGTTTAAAGATGTCCAGCCGCGTATCTTGAGCCAGAGCGCCTAAAGCCCTGACCGCGTCGTTCGTTTTCATATTTCCAAGATTATCGAAATGAAGAAATTTTGTCAAGGAAGTGTTTTTGATCTTGAACATGCTTCATATTGCGTGAGCGATTGCCAGGTCGTCCCAACTAGTTGTATAGGACGGGGTTTTAAATTCGGCTTTGATTTTCCACGCTTTGCTCACGCCCTCGCCTGCTATGAAAAGCGCACCGCGACCGTATTTCTGATTGGTTTCGTCGAGCACGTTCATCATTCGCTCAGACTTTGTATCTTCGACTTCGGAGCGGAACAACGATAACTGCATTCCCTCTTTGGGAATTAAATTGGAGAGCGTGACGCCAGCCTTTTGATAAACCACGCCTTCTTTGTAGATGCGATGAAGTGCTTCCAGAGCGCATTTGATCAGCGTCATCGTGTTGTCTGTTGGATTCGGCACTCTGACGGTGGCACTATCCGTATAAGATTCAGTGATGTATGGACTGGTTCGCACCATCACATTCACCTCTGTCGCAAGCGAGCCATCGCCGCGCAATTTCTCTGCTGCGCGACTCGTGTACATCGTTACTGCTTCTTCTAGTTCATACAATTCGGTAACGGCTTTTCCGAAAGAGCGTGACGACAAAATCTGTTTACGCGCTTCCTCGATATTTTCCATATCGATGCAACTTATGCCCCGAAGCTCCGTTATGGTGCGTTTCATCACCACGCTAAAGCGCCGACTCATCTCTTCAGGATCGCGTTCTCTCAAGTCGTATGCTGTTTTTACACCGAGCAAATTCAATTTCTCTGTCAGTTTGCGACCGATGCCCCAAACGTCACCTACATCGAATGTTTGAAGCAGTCGGGATTGTCTGTCATTCGACAACGAGTTGTAGTCGAGCACCCCATCCAACTTGCTGTACGATTTCGCAGTCGCGTTGCACAACTTTGCCAATGTTTTTGACGGTGCGATGCCAACGCAGACTGGCAATCCAAGCCATTGTTTGACGCGCGTTCTTATTTCTCGACCAACCTCATCGAGATCACGCATTCCAGTCATGTGCAGAAAACTTTCGTCTATAGAATAGACTTCTTGCGTCGGCGCAAACTCTCCGATCACTCTCATAACGCGTGCCGACATATCCCCATAAAGAGGATAGTTGGATGATAAAACATTGACTCCGTGCTGTTTTACGAGCGGTTTGATCTTGAAATATGGAATCCCCATTTTGATTCCAAGTTCTTTCGCTTCGTTCGAGCGCGCAACGACACACCCATCGTTGTTCGAGAGAATGACTACGGGCTTGTTTTGCAATTTTGGATTGAACACGCGCTCACATGATGCGTAGAAGTTGTTGCAATCGACGAGAGCAAATTGTTCCATTATTTAGCGCTCTTGCTGGTTTTGGTCATTGTCGTCGATTTGAATTTGATTTGAATTTGAAACATTTGGCGCCACTATAAATGGTGCACGACTGATGTTGCTACGCCCCATATTTCTACTGACTCGTTATTGCGTAAATCAATCGGATCGAGCGCTTCGTCATCTGCAACGAGTTTGACTTCACCCTGAAACTTGAGAAAACGCCTCACGACAAGTTCCCCGTCTACCGCCGCGACTACCGTTTTTCCGTTCGCAGCAGTCACCGAACGATCCACGATCAAGATGTCTCCATCGTGGATGCCACTTTTGAGCATTGCATCACCTTTGACGCGCAGAAAAAATGTAGCCGGATGATTTTTGATTAGCAGCAAATTCAAATCAAGCGGAAGTTGCAGGTGATCGTCAGCCGGCGAAGGAAATCCTGCCGAGGTCTGCCCGCCAATTTGAGGTCCGCTGTTCTGCTCGTTATTGCCCATGTTGAGATTCTATCGAAATCTTTCCATGGATGAGCGAGCAAGTGTTAGAAGTGATTAAAATTCTATGCCGATTTTTCTGACTGTTTCAAAGTTTTCCATAAATCATGCAAATGTTGGATGCTCGCGTACTGAAGATTCCCGTTCTGTTCATCCATTGCGCTGGTGATACCGACGACTTCATTTGCCTCATTGTATACGGGGCCACCAGACATTCCTGGTTCGACCTTCGCTGATGCATTGCCACCATTGAAGGTGCCATCATTTCTCTTCACTGTGATGTTGTCGCCCTGTGATACAAGCTCTTTTCCATTGAAGCGGCGAAGCACTTTCCCAACGGACGCTCTGTAGTCAATTCCTATCCCTGGATATCCTACGGCAGCTACTTTGCCTGAAGCGAGTGAATTCTCCGACGCGATTTTTGCGACAGGAAAAGTTTCGCCAGGGGTTTCAGGTGTCAGTTTCAAAATGGCGCAATCGTGCTCTGGCGCGTACCCTACAACTTTGGCATCGTATAAATTTCGTCCCATGACACCGATTTTCAATTGCGATTTGCCTTCAACCACATGCGAAGCTGTGGCTACAAGACCGGATTCGTCGAAAATGAAACCAGAGCCGTGTCCTCCAAGTTTTCCGTTCGGAAGTGTCTCGAATGCTAGAACTGTTGACCATCGAGCTTTGTCTATGTTTTCAGCCATTGCATCGTTGAGCTGGCGAACCGTGTTCATGTCGTACGAGGGCACGTCACTGAATCGAGCTGAGCGAGCTGCATCGGAGTAGATTCTCCAGCCACCACCGGCTAACGAACCAGCCGCCATCAAGGCTGTATCCATTGCTAGCGAACCGACTGCACCTCCTACCTGTTTTTTGTCGTTTTCAAAATTCGCTCCAGAACGCCAGCAGTCGCCAAAACTAGAGGCTACGTCCATTCCTTTGCTTCCAATTTCGTAGATCACATTGCCGAGTGCTGCCGTTCCGATCGTTTTCAGAACAAGAGATGAGGGTCCAAATGCTGAGTTGAGCGCTCCGATGCCGAGGCTCATCGCCGCGCCGGTGGCGACTTTCGCCGCAGCTACGTATGGATGCTGCACAACATCTGTGGCGCTGTCGCTCAGCCCGGATACTGTGCCCTGCCAAACCAAGTTCGCTTCTCGCAGGAGCTTGTCGCTGAAAGGTTCATTCGTGGAGGCACTAGCCAGCGAAGTTGAATCAATGGAATGTTGAGCATGCGAGGTGTTGTCGCGCTCCCCGCTTGTTCTTGATGACATTCACTATCCTCAAAAATTACTTGAGGATAAGGTACGGGATACTTGTTACCAAAACATTTACCACGGCATTGCGTGGGATGGAGAAAGCCCTTTGTCAGCTCGCCTGATTTCGTTCCGCAGCTTCAGCTTGGTTCAGCTCGGTCTGGTTTCGTTCCGCAAGCTAGTGCTTAGTTGAACTGGCGCGCACTATCAATTTGGGCGGTCTCGGACGAGTTTTCTGTCTAGCCGGTTTAGTGCGCTTATTCGCAACAACGGATTCGATCACAGCGCGATCGACCCATCCGCGTCGAACCAAAATTTCACCCAGTCGTTCACCGCAGTGACGCTGTTCCAGAATAGCCAGCCAGAGTTGATCCATATCGATGTAACCCAGACCCATCAGTCGCTCGCCGAGTCTGCTGCGCATTGGCGGCAAGCACTCTTTCAATTCTGCATACGGCAACCAACCTTTTAGTAGGCAAATCTCGCCGAGTAAAAGTCCAGTTTCAGTTTGCAATTGAAGTGCTTCGGTCAGTTTTTCTTCGGATAAAAGCCCCGATTCGAGCAGCCGCTGCCCGATCAGACTTGCCTGGAGTTTTTCTTGTGGTATCACAAATTACCTAAAGGGTGCCTAAGAGTCTACCGCGATAACGATGTGGTCTCCTGCTATGCCTATTCTATTACCATTTGTGTCTATCGCCCAGGCCCTTCCCTCATATAAACCGAGCGCTCTGAAGTTTTTTCGTTCTAATGTGAGTTCGCCTTTGGGTTGATTCGAGATTTGCGTCATCTCTGGATTGGTTACCCTGCTTGGCTCTGCGGTGTTTTGATCTTCAAACAAAAGGTTCGCTCGCGTGATTTCGAATTGAATTCCGGCTGCATTTTTTACGCCGGAAGCATCGAATGACACCTTGAACTCTGGTGTATCTTTGCCGAGATGGAGGAATCCTTTTGTGCCCATGAAGTCGGATTTTGCAAAGTCGATCACCGGCATCAACTGCTTAGCTGGAATGATTTCCACTGATTCGATGGTGACTGTAGAGCCTTCAGGGAAAAGGATTTCGAACTCATGCACCTGTCCGCCAAGTGCGAAATCTGGCCACGCTCTAAGTGGGAAAAGAATTTGCTGTGCCTTGTTATAGATTTCGCCTGGAGCTGGTGGCGGATTATGGAAATCTTCGCGACGCTGTAATTCCATCGTCGTATGAACACGGTTATGGTAATCAGTGTCTGGTAATAAGTCGTTGCTGTAAATCAGGTCTGCGCCGGTGTGTTTGGGATTTCCGTTGACTTGAATCGACTTCACGTTCACTTGTAAAAAGTCGGTGTTGAAAGACGGTAAGTTTTTCGGTTTCAAAACCAATGTTGGTCTGGTGCGAGCTGTGCTGCCCTGAACCGTGATACTACCGCTGGGGTCATCTATTAGCTTCGTCTCACCCTTGCCGTATGCGATAGCGGCAAGCTCTTTGCCTTTCCATGTCTGATTGCCGTTGCCGGCGATGTCTTCAGGTTTTGGAATTGGCACGGTGTCGAATTTCAGCTTTTCACTGTTCCAACGGGCGATTGTGATTTTGTCGCGATGTGTGGCAATGGAGTTTTTCAGAAAACCAACCGGAAGAATCGGCTCGAATCTGTTCACCATCAAGCAGTTTTGCACTGTTCGAGGGAACTGCGGCTTCATCGTCATTCCTGCAACTGCGTTTCGACTGACGTATGCGCCGTGAATTTCGTCGGGTAAGCCAACTAACATGACTTGAGGATCGCCAGGCAGGGTTGAATATAGTTCCGCGAGACCTTTGCGTATTGCATTCGCCTGATTGCCTGCTTGCGCCCAGGGTCCGTTGTTGAAGCTGAGGATCGCAGTGGCGAATACCCATGCTGCGACGAACAAAAGTCGTTTGAAGTAGGTCAACCATTTGTTATTCATGCCACTATCGGCGAAGGCAAGAGCGAGTCCGCAGCAGATTGGAACAGTTGCCAAAAATGCTAATCGACTGCCCTGCATATCGTCGGCTATAGCAAAAATTTTGTAGACCGGCGCGAGGCAGAACGCAGTCCAGATGATGAAGAATGCCGCGCATCGTGCCAATCCAAGATTACGCAGAGCATTGACCACTCCCAGGACGAACATGCTTCCCAGTGTGATTTCCCAACCGATGGTGAAGGCATTGTGATCGCCCATCAAGGTGCGATTGACAGGCACGAAGAGCATCTTCAGCCCGTGCAACCAACCGGCGATAAATTCTTTCGGGTTTGAAATGAATGTGAGGTTGTCGTCGTAACCACCAACAAAAGTGCCGAGTGCCCAATACCTGACACCGAAGTACGCGACCAGCAAAAGCCAGAACGGGATTGTAGGTTTGACCATTTCGACGATGTCTTTGACTCCAGGAAATATTTTCCACTGGAATTTGATCACCAATTCGTAGAGCAAAAATACTGCTGGCAGAGTGATCGCCATTTCTTTCGAGGTCAGTCCCAAAACCAGGAACAGCAAAGACAAAACAAGCCCGCCGCCTTTGTTCGAACGCCATCGTATGTAACACCAGAAGCTAGCCAGAACGAAAGTTGTGACGATATCGTCTACGCGTCCAGTAATCCAAGCAACTGCTTCGGGATGCAGCGGATAGAGTGCGAAAAGCCCCGCCGCCATGAGTGGAAACCAGAAGCTTTGCCGGTCTGTGGTGGTGGAGTGGATATCGCGAACGATAAAAAACAGAAGAGTAGATGATGTTAGTAAGAAGAGCAGATTGGTTATATGGAACGAGATTCCATTTGGTCCGCAGATCAAATAATCAGTCACCATGAAGACTGAAATCAGCGGTCTGTAGAACTTAGTCGTCGTTCCATCAAGCCATGAGCTGTGGAAATTGCGAACGATCAGTTCGGGATTTTTGACAGCATCTTTCAGCCATGCCAGATGTACAAAGTCATCTCCGGCAAACCAATTGAATAAAACTGACGAGTAAGCAATTATCGCCAGTAAGGCGATGACAGCCAAACCGGCGATTGTGGCTTGCTTTTCGGTTTTGAAGAACTTACCCAGTAAACCCTTCGGCTCTTCCGCCGTCGAGTTTGCCCCGCCACTAAATACGGTGCTCATTCCTATTTTGACTCTTTAGCTGATTCCAATGCCACTTCGTAAGCTGGGCGATCTTCTAAATGACAACGCACTTCTTCGCGCTTCTTCAACACTTTGGCAGGTGCGCCGGCGACGACCATTCCCTCTGGCACGTCATGCGTTACAACCGATGCTCCAGCGATGACACAGCGCTTACCGATTTTCACTCGCGGCAGTAACAATACCTTCGCACCGATAATTGTTCCAGCTCCGACTGTTGGTCCCTCACGCCCGATCTGACATGGTGGATGCAAACTATCAACGGTACAGGACATCGGATAGAAGTGCACATTATCTTCTACAGTCGTATGAGTTGCGATGAACACATTGTTGTGGAAACGACAGTTATCGCCGACTTGAATCATTCCATCAGATTGAGAAAGCGTTCCGAAACTGCAATTGTCACCGAAAATGCTGGACTCTCTGATGACGCAGCGGTTGCCGGTTTGGAACCCGCGACCCATCTTCGATCCTGCATACAAGATGGCACCTGATCTAATGATGCTATCTGGTCCGATTATTAGTGTCGGATTTAGGTAATCAACAGATTTTTGATAGCCACCTAAACGCTCACCGAGAATGCACTGCGCGCCGATGCGCGTATTGTTTCCGATGTGGACGTTTTCGTAAATGATGGTGCTTGGTTCGATGACGACGTTGTCACCAATTACGCTACCAGCACTGATGATAACGAACGGTCCGACCGTAACGTTGTTGCCGATCTTAGCTTGCGGACTGATTGAGGCGGAGGCGCTAATATCGACGGATTGAATCATTTTAGCCAGTAAAAACAGGAGTTGCGCCTGCGGTTGGCACGAATGATGCACCGCGTTCGGCGACTACGTCTCTTATGGTTGCAACGATGGTCTGAACCTGGTCGTTTGTCAGCTCTGGATACATCGGTAGTGAGACTACTTCGTTAGCCAATTTCTCAGCTACTGGGAAGTCTCCAGCTTTGTATCCGAGGTATGCAAACGCCTGTTGCAAGTGCAGAGGCACTGGATAATAGCACATAGAGCCAATTCCGCGCTCTGCCAACTGTTTCACCATGTGGTCGCGATTGGCGGCACTTGCCTTCTCATCAGAGAGAACGCGCACCGTGTACTGATGCCAAACGTGAGTCAACATCTGTCGAGCCACTGATGATGGGGCTCCCGCCATTGCGATGCGCGGTGCCACCACTCCTTGAACACCGTTGAATGCGGATTCGTACATGTCTGCAACTGTCTGGCGACCATCGTTCCACTTCTTGAGATGTGGGATTTTTGTCAGCAAGACTGCTGCTTGAATTTCGTCGAGACGGCTGTTGACGCCCAATTCTTCGTGGTAGTAGCGCTGTTTCGAACCGTGTGCACGCAAACACTTTAAACGTTCTGCTGTTTCAGCGCTGTTGGTGACGAGCATTCCGGCATCACCGGCGGCACCAAGGTTTTTCGTTGGGTAGAAGCTAGTGCAAGCGACATCGCCGAAAGAGCCAGTCGGCTTGCCTTTGTACATGGCGCCGATTCCCTGTGCGTTGTCTTCGATGATTTTGAGTTTGTAGCGCTCTGCCAATTCCATGATTGCGTCCATGTCGGCAGGCAATCCGTACAAGTGCACCGGCATGATTGCTTTAGTGCGAGGCGTGATGGCAGCTTGGATTTGACGTGTGTCGATGTTAAACGTCGTTTCATCTGCATCGACGAAAACTGGGGTGGCACCGCGGAGAGTGATAGCTTCCACCGTCGCCGCGAATGTGAATGGAGAAGTGATTACTTCGTCGCCTGGTCCGATATCGAGCGCCCAGAGCGCCAGAACGAGTGCGTCGGTTCCGTTTGCTACACCGATGCCGTATTTGCATCCGCTTATCGCAGCAACTTCTTGTTCGAGTTTGGCACCATTTTGACCGAGGATGTAGCTGCCACTGCGCAGCACATCAAGCACCGCTTGCTCGATTTCAGTTCCGATCTGTTTGTATTGTTCTTTCAGATTCAGCAGAGGAATATTTGTCATGCAGATTTGATACCTGGTAAGGATTCACCTATGAGACCAGCAGAGTCTAACTGGTCCGGCAACGTCTCTAACAGGTACTTGAAATAAGGTTGCGGAGTGGATTTTGGTGAGAAAGCGTTAACGGTCCGAATCGCCCGTCAAGTGCATGCTTCGCGAATTAGCCCGGGCACATTTTTGGCGTATTAAAAATTTCTTCTAGTCAACAGATGTTTCGTGCTCAATCACTTATATGGATGCAGATGCAAAAAAGGAGGTTCAACCGAACCTCCCCCTTTGAATTGCTTTGTTTTCCTGCGCGGTCAGTTACTACCTGATGCGGCGCTGGTTTTAGAATCGAAACGAGTTCGATTATCCGAAGATAGTCTGTGCAGGAAGCTGCATGACTTATCCGAGGATAGCCTTATCTCTTCTTGCCACCAGAAACAGCGACGGTGCGTGAAAGAGCATTGGTTACGAACAGGTTGAGGCTAACGCCTTCTTTTTCTGCACGGTCAACGAGTGCTTGGTGCAAGCTCTTTGGCAAACGTACTGTGAACTTGCCGCTGAACTTGGTGTAGTCGATATCACCCTTCATGGATGATGGTGCTTTTGCTTTGGTTGTGTGTTTGGCGGCGCTCTTACGTGGAGCGACTTTGCGAGCCAAACTTACTTTTTTGTGCGTAGCTTTGGCTGGGCGAGCCGATTTTGCTGCGGTTTTTGCTTTCGCCTTACCAGGCTTACGTGTTCCTGTCATGTCTCTCTCCTTTGGACGTTTGGGGATAGTAGTGCTCGAAAAATTTACGAGCGAGTACGTGCAAGGACCATGACTGGCCCTGGCGAGTCGCCCGAGGACTTAAAATTTGAGCGACCGGTTTTTGGTATGCCACCTACCACCATCACAGGTGGCAATGCAATTGTATCAAAAGATCTATCTGGTGGTCATGCAAAGCATATACCAATTTGGTGGCATTGCTAAACAAGGCGGGCGCGACTTTTCGGGAAAGTGGCTCCACTGCTGGTGCGGCACCACTTTTAATGGCTGGTATCACCGATGATTAAAAATTACAGAGTGTTACTAAATATGGTGCCTAACCATCCGTAGGGGCATATGTGGTGCCTTTTAATCGACGATAAAATCGGACACTCGCCCTGATTCTGGTCCGGAAATTCCCGACCAGGTCGAGAAATTCGCCCTGGGTAGCGTCTCAGTTTTGCCTTGACCCTAGATTCGGAGGACTTCACTTCGATTTCATGGGACGAAAGTGGTGCCTTTTAGTGGACAGGGTCATCGGCGGTGTCATGGATTCGCGGGGCAGCAACTGGTGCCTTTGGTGGACAGGGTCATCGGCGGTGTCATGGACTCGTGGACAGCTTCGGTGCTTTCCCCAGGCACGAGCCATCGCGCTTGTGCCGCGGATTAGCTTGCAGCCGATATGAAGCGTTTGCGGTCAAATCCGCCCACCCTTGTCATGGACTGGTTTAGAATAGGGCGCGCACCAGGTCGAACCAGACCAATTTCGCGGGCAGTCGCCCCGTCGAGAGGGACTTTGAAATTCCTGATAGTCAAGCTAAGCGCCATAGGGGACGTGATTCACGCCCTGCCTGTGCCTGCCTATCTCAAAAAAGCGGTGCCTGGATGCACCGTGACCTGGTTGATTGAAAAGCCTTCGGCTGGCCTGGTGACAAACAATCCAGCGATTGATGAAGTCATCGTCTTCGGTGGCAAGCGCTGGTTTAAAGAAGCTGGGCAGCCCGGCGCCTGGTTGAAAAACTTCGGTGAAGCGCAACAATTTTTTCAGAATTTGCGTGATGCCAGATACGATGCTGTTTTGGAATTACAGGGATTGCTCAAATCCAGTTTGCTTGCCCGCGCCAGTGGTGCCAAAGTGGTGGCAGGCTTTGATGACACCAGAGAATTTGCTGACAGGTTCCTGACTCACAGACTCAATGTCGGCAACTACTTCGGTCATGACGTGCCTGTAGTTGAGTTGAATTTAAGTGTCGCGAAGTTTGCTCTCAAGCTTTTGAGTCTCGAGGCACCAGATTTGCCTGTCGAGTTCCCGCTGCCAATACTCCAGCCTGAGGTCGATGTCAAGATTTCTGCGCTACTAAAATCGGAAAAATGTCTGGTATCAAGCGCGGCATCAACACCAAATACGCCATCAGTACCAAATCTGGGGTCAAGTTCGAGCAATCCTATTTATATAGTATTGATTCCGGGTACTACCTGGGTCACCAAAATCTGGCCCGAATCCAAATGGATTGAGCTCGGGCAGCAGCTCTCCGATCAATATGGATGCGAGCTGGTGCTTGTCGGGGGACCCAGCGAGACGAAGTCGAATGCGGTCATCGCTTCTGGTATCAAAGCCGCAAGACCCGACTCTATTGTGCGCAACTTGACCGGAGAGACGACACTTCTAGAATTGATTGATCTGTTCCGGCGAAGCGCTCTGGTCATCGGCGGCGATACCGGACCCTTGCACCTCGCCGCGGCGACCGGCGTGCCTAAAGTTGTCGGTGTGTTCGGCAGTACGCCCGCACGACGCAATGGACCTTATGGTCCGCAGTGCGAAACCGTGAACTTGAGCCTGGAATGTCAACCATGTTATTCAAAGACGTGTAAGTTCAACACCGTCGCCTGTCTCACGGACCTTGATGCCGTTCAGGTTTTTGCTGCGGCTCAGAGAGCGAACATTGCGCGTTAATCCGCGTTTAGTACATCTCGGCAGAGTATGCTGGCAAGGCAGCAGCTTTCTTATAGAGGTCTAGCGGCAATCCCGCCTGTGGTTCGCTCCAGAATCCGGTAACGTGCTGTATCAGCTCACCGGGATGACCTTCACCCGATTCAACTGCGCCAGAGATACCCAGTGGATCGCGAATTGATACCGTATTCGGTGCCTTGATCGTATTCATGAAGGCATCTACATTGACGACGCGCGTCATCATTCCTGGCATGGATTGAACGTTCTGCGACTTGCTCGGTCCTACAACTTTGTACAGCGTTTCCGTTTCAGCCGCGAAATATACAGCGTGATCGTATTGCGAATCTAACTGCGCCAGTAAGGCTATACCGTCTCGGAATGCCTCTTCTGTTAAATAGCACCACTCTTGGATTTGTAGAATTTTTTCGAACGATGCGCTCAAGTTCCAGATCATATAGCCGTCTCTGTGCACGTAAAGACGGCGTCGTGAGCCGGGTGGGAAGAGCATGTGCATCCATCTGAATGCGCTGCGTTCCATGCTCAAGTTGTAATTGCCAATCCATCTCTTGTGCGCGGCTTTCGCTTCGTGCTGCTCACCCAGCTCCACTGCTTTGTAATTTCGGGAATTGCCTTTGACGTGCGCGAGCGTCTTCGTCAGTAAATCGACTTTCAGTCGCCGATTTGTAGTGGCATAGCCCATCGGCGCGTAGAATTCGTATTCAAACGGCCAGAGTGCCGAAATCGGGATTTCTCGCTTATTCATAGATCTCAGACAATCGGTGACGAGCATCTTCACCAAGCCCTGTCGGCGATACTGCGGATGCGTCGCAACGCCAGCCAACCCCCCGCAAGTGATCCACTCACCGCCAAAATGCATTGGAAATTCTATGACGGCTGCGGCTGACGCGAGATAGTCACCGTCGTATGCGCCGACGATGTAGTCCATTCCACGCTCGCAGAGGGCGATAATGCTATCTCGGGCGTGGCGTGTGCCGACCGTTGGGTCAGCGTCTTCGATGTTAAAAGCGAGCGACCAGAGGTCGATGATTTTGTTGAAGTCGAGCTTTTTGACTTCCTTTATTTCAAAGGCTTTTGTCTGCATAAGTTCTACATTTTATGCGGTCTGCGGGCGTTTCGAGTCGAGAAGTGCAGTTTTTGTGAATTTGACTAGCCTTTGAAGACTTTTTGTGAGTTAATGGGAGTTGACAGTAGTTAGCGAGCACCCGTCATGAAGTATTGGTCCGCCCTTGTAGCTGCTTTGTGTCTCGCCACGTCTGCGCCATCATTTGCTGGCCCCCGCGTATGCACGGGTGACGTGACCGAACACAACGTACAGATGCTCACTTCCGAGATCCAATGGCATACCAATTTGCCTCAAGCCGAGTACATGGCGCGCCAGCAAGGCAAGATGGTCTTCTGGATGCACATGCTGGGCAACTTAAGCGGCGCGACGTGAAGCGCCGGCAATAGCTTGAGAGCCGTGTCGCTCTCGCAGGACCCAGCCTTCTCGGCGCTAAAAGAATATTTTGTCTGCGGAACGCAAGACATTACAAACGAGCCGTACTGCGGAATTTCCGGTCGGCACGAAGTTGATGGGCAAGCGGTTAACACCACCAATGGTGCCGGACCGCATAATATCCAAATGTTCATGCTGTCGGCAGATGGCACTGTTCTTACGTGTTTGCAGGGATATTGGAACTCTAAAGATCTTGTGTCGGAGATGGGATTAGCGAACGACTTAAATCAAGTTTGGTTGAATCCAAATTTGAGTCGCCAGCAGAAAGACCAGATGTTCCGACAAATGCACATGGCTCACGCTGCAAATCATTCGCTTGCAACCCGCAACAGAAGTAAGTTGCAGGGATTCGATGCTAAGTACGAAGCGAAGCATCGTTTGTACAATTCGGATGCAATTTTGAATCCGCAATTGGCTGCGCAAGCAAATATCAAAGGCGCTAAAGTACCGTTTGAAGCATTCCAAACAACTGACCAATTGATGCATATCCGCATGGCGCAACGTCCTTTCGAGCGCTACACGCAATTCGATGTCGCACATTACGTCGATTACGGTCGCCAGAAATACGACAAGCACGAAGACGCTCGCGATGCGAACGGTCAAGTCGATAAGGCGTTGGCGAAGAAAGAGCCGATGATGGGCAACCCACAAGCGATGGCGCAGAACAACAACATGCAGAATGCTGGCATGATGGGGCGCGGCGCTCAGCGCGGATTACGCAGAATGCTGCGTTACGGAATTCGCGCAGCGCTCTAATTACGCAATTTGCATGCCAGTGCGGGCAGCGTCAAATTAATTTGACGCTGTTAGCGAGTCGCCTGAAACTGTATACAGGTGGAGCTTTTCGATGAAACTTAGGCTCAAACAAATTTTTCTAGGAGCAGCGATTGGATGTTCAATCGCTGTTCTCTGCTCTGTCGCGCTGTTCTGTGTTGCGGTTAGCGATGGACAATTCCGAACTACAACCTCAATGTATTTCTATGTTTATGGAAACAGTACACCGGAAGCGCTCAACAGATCTAACAACATCTTGAACACAATCGTCGAAAAGTGTCCAGACTTGTCGATGAATCGCGACTCGCAGCTTGGTTGGGAAATGTTGGGATGCATTTTTCTTCGACACTATTACCAAGTTATTGTCGGTTTGTTTGTATCTTTTGTATTGACCGGGATTTTTTTAGGGCAGTCTGCAGCAAGGCGCCAACCGGCTTTTCGGTAACAAAAAAGAAGTGCCAGAGGCACTTCTTCTTCGGTAAATTTCAACTTGTTAGTTATTCAACAATCCATTTGTGGATTGTGCGTTGCCAATCTTCCAACAACTCTTGTTTGCTGAAGAAGATGCCGATTTCGCGCTCTGCGCTTGCAGGTCCGTCTGAACCGTGAACAGCGTTGCGACCGATATCTACAGCGAGGTCACCACGGATGGTGCCAGGTGCAGCATCTTTAGGATTGGTTGCACCGATTACCTGACGAGCGATAGCGATTGAATTTTTGCCTTCCCAAACCATCGCAACGATTGGTCCTGAAGTGATGAACTTGACCAAACCGTCGAAGAACGGTTTGCCTTTGTGCTCACCATAATGCTCTTCAGCTTTTGCGTTGGTGACTTGCATCAATTTCAAACCAACCAACTTCAAACCACGACGTTCAAAACGTCCGAGAATTTCTCCGATCAAACCTCTTTCAACACCGTCTGGTTTGATTGCAACGAATGTGCGTTCTTCAGCCACTTTGCTACTCCCTGAAAACTTAGACTTACCATCAGCTCGTCGATTGCTCGACTTCGCCACGCCGCGCACTTGAATTCGTGGCGGAATAATTGCGCCGATTATAAGCTGTCAAACCGCTTCTTGAATTCTTGCAAACACGAAGTTGCGACAAGTCTTTAGGTTCACGCCATCGCTTAGTCTGGATTGTTTAGATTGGCTACAGATGCACAGGCACGCCGACAGCTTGCTCTACGTCTGCCCATGCGTTTTGATAGTTCACTACGGTGTCGAAATAGCTTGAGAGTGTTTGTTGATATTGCTGCTGCGCGACGATGGCAGTTGCTAAATCTGTCGCACCTACTTCGTAACCCCGACGGGCAATTTTCGCGACCTGAGCTGCTGTCGGCAGAAGATTCTGTTGATACTCAAATACGTTTGCTCTCGCCACTGATAGTTCAGAATACGCAAATATCGTTGCGGTTGTCACTTGCGATTTGAGCAACGAAAGTTGCGCTTGCGAAACTCGGACCGTTGCGGCTGCTTGTTGCACTTCTCCTTGATGCTGATAGAAGAATGGTTGCTCCATGCTAAGCGTGAAATAAGCCCCGGTGCCAAGCCAGTTTCCTGCTGGCGATAGTCCCGATGGTTGGTTCTTTGCGAAAGTTGAGAAGGTGCCGCCGCCACCCAAAACAACATCTGGAATGCGCATCGCCTTTGACAGGGTCAAAGCTCGCTGATTTGCGTAGACTTGTTGCTGCGCGGCTTTCAAATCAATGCGTTCGGTCAACGCCAATCCGATTAAATCTGATACCGCCGGTAGTGATTGCATGTAAGGCGGAACAATTGTGGATTTGTCCGTTGATAATTTAAATAATCCATTGTCATCGACATCGAGAACTTCCACACGCGATGGCCGTTCGCCGGTTATCAGCGACAACGACGCCGAAGCCCGTTGCAACCTACCCTGTGCGCTATTGCGTTGGGTATCGTATTGCAAAACATTCAAGTTCGCTTGCAGCACTTCGGCTTTCGCTGCTTTGCCTGCATCGAATCGTTTTTGCGCAATGGTCAACAGTCTTTCGCCGACAGCTCGCTGCGATTCGATTAAGTCATCATATGCTTCCGATGCAGCTAATTCGGCATACGCTCTGCGCACGCGATTGTGCACATCAAAGCGTAGCGCGTCGAGCTGAATCTCTGCCAGTTTGTAATTCGCTTTCGCTACTTCGATTTTCTTTGTTCGTTTACCGGCGGTCTGAATGTCCTCAGTCAGTCCGTATTGGGATGTTTGCCCTGTGAATAGAAAGCGGAATGAATTGGCGAAACCTGTTTGAATGTAAGGTTGTGGATTAGGTATCGCGCTTGCAATTTTAATTGCAGCTTGTGCTGTGATCACATTCCATCGCGCTGATAGAATCTCGCGATTGTATTGATCCGCGGAAAGCAAGCATTTTTCCAGGCTCAGTGTGCGCGTGGGCGGGACGCGCGCAATCACCGACTCATCTATCTGCGCGTTCAACTGTTGCTTGTCCGCCGCAGACGCGTTCGTGCTGCCGAGTGCTAATACCAGGAGCGAAGAACCGCTCGCCAACATGTTGCGTAAGATCAGGTCGCGTAAATTTGTCACGGCGCCAGTGGAACTCCCACCGCCTGCTCCATGTCAGCCCAAGCGTTCTGATATGCTACAACCGCATCGAAGTATGATGCGCGCAATTGTTGATAATTCTGCTGCGCCAAAATAGCAGTTGCCAACTCTGTTTTGCCCAACTCATATCCGCGTCGTGTCAGGCGTGACACATTTGCCGCCGCGGGCAGTAGATTCTTTTGGTATTTGAATATGTTGTTTCTTGCGGCTGCGAGCGCGGTGTAAGAAGTGACAATATTTGCCGCAATTTGAGATTGAAGCAATTCATTTTGCTTTTCTTGTTGATCTAATTTTGCCGCAGCTTGTTTGATCGGTCCTCGATACTGATTGAAAATCGGCATCTCTTCGGAAATACTAACCAGGTAGCCTGGCTGCATTGGCACTTTGTTCTGGGGAATGTCCGCGATGATACCTGTGGGATTGAAATAATTTAGTTGGTATTTTTTGTAGTTGGTCCACATGTAGTCAAAACCAATTACAGGATCGGGAATGCGCGCGGTCTTAGCCAGCACCAGCGCTTGCTTATTCGTGTAAGCTTGTTGCAGTGCTACCTTCAAGTCAAGGCGTTGACGCCAGGCTGCAGGAACTAACTGTGACAGTTCTGGTAGGCGCAAGCTGGCATCAGGAGTAATACTGTCGGCGGTGGCAGAAAGTTTGAATAAACCGGTTCGCTGTGCATCGATCAGCTCTATTCTTCGTGGCGTTTCGCCGAGCAGTTGGGCGAGATTTGCGGAGTCTTGAATGAGTCGACCGCGTGCTTGATTGCGCTGTGGTTGAAACTGCATAACGGCAAGCCTTGCTTGCACGACTTCGGAGCCAGGTGCTTTTCCTGCATCGAATCTTTTAGTTGAAATGTCCAGAAGTTGCTGAGCTATGTCACTCTGCGAGTCGATCAGTTCCGCGTACGCAGCCGCTGCCGCAAGCTCAGTGTATGCGCGTCTGACACGATTGTGCACATTGAATCGTACGGCTTCGAGCTGAAATGCTTGTTGTACCTGATTGGCTTTTGCTACGTTGATTCTTTTGGTTCGTCGTCCGGCGACAAGAATCTCTTCTGTCCAACCAACTTGTTGATTGTTACCTGCGACTATGAATCGCCATGCCGGACCGAATCCGTAAGTCATGCTGTAAGTCGGATTTGGAATTGCTTTAGCGATTACGATGTTCGCTTGTGCGACAGTCATGCTCGACTGCGCGGAAATAATCTCGAGATTTTTGGTATTGGCTTGCCTGAAGCATGTTTGCAAGTCTAGCGAACGCCTGACGGCATCGACATCAACTGTGAGGTGCTTTTCGTTATTGGTATTGGATGCGGTGTTGGTCGGCGTTCCTGTTGCAGTTTTATTTGTGTTTGCTGTCGCGGTGCTGTCTGTGTTCGCTGCCGCCGTGTTGTTTGTGTTTGCTGTTGCGGTGCTGTTTGTGTTTGCTGTCGCGGTGCTGTTTGTGTTCGCTGTCGCAGAGTAGCTTGTGTTTGCTGTCGCAGTGCTATTCGTGTTTGCTCCCGCAGCGTAATTCGAAGTTCCAATTGCAGTGTTAGGTTGAATGTTGACTGGCTGCGAGCGCTCTGTCGCTGTTAATGCTGGATTTGCGTTCGAGAACAAAGTCGCAAGAGCGACCAGAATCCCGGTACGCTGACGGATTTTCAGTGACGCCACCAAATTACGGCGCCTGACACTTCTGCTCATAGCTGTAGCGGAGCTCCTACAGCCTTTTCTAAATCTGCCCAACCGTTTTGGTAGTCCACAACCGAATTGAAGTACGATGACAGAACTTGCTGATACTGTTGTTTTGCGAGAATGGCGCTTGCTAAGTCCGATTTGCCGCTCTGATAGCTCAGTCGCCCGAGCCGAGCCACTTGTGCTGCTGCCGGTAATAATTCCTTTTGGAATTTCAAGATGTTTGCGCGCGCGACGCAGATAGACTCAAACGCGACTACTGTATCTTTCGCGATTTGAGATTTGAGTTGCTCGATCTGGTCGTAGTCCTGAAGCCATGCGGCTTTTGCTTGATCTGTTTCGCCCTGATGCTGATAAAAGATAGGCAGTTCAGCGTTGACGTTCAGATAATTCCCAGGAGAATTCGGCACGTTTCCATTGAACAAATTGTATGGCTGGTGTTTTGCCAACGTTGTAAATTGATATCCTGAATCAATAAATACATCCGGTATTCTTTGCGACCGTGCAAGAGTCAACGCCCTCCGGTCAGCAAATGCCTGTTGTACAGCCACTTTCAGGTCTGGGCGCTGCTCGAACGGAAGTGACATGATTACTTCCAAGTTTGGCATAGGCTTGGATGGCGATGGTACAAGGTCAGTTGATTCTGTGGAGAGTCGGAAAATTCCGTTGTCATCCACATCAATGACTTCCAATTTCTGCGGCGTTTCTCCGACAAGCAAACCGAGTGCAGCACTGGCTTGTTGCAAACGTAAGTTCGCTTGATTTAGTTGAGTGGCGTATTGAAGCACTCCGAGTTCTGCTTGTAACACTTCGGAGCGCGCCGCTTTCCCTGCTTCGTAGCGCTTTTGAGCTACGTGCAAAAGTTCCATTCCTACTTTTTTCTGCGCTTGCACCAGTTCTAAATACGCTTCGGCAGCGGCTTGTTCTGCGTATGAACGCCTGACTCGATTGTAAACGCCAAACAAACTTGCCTGATACTGAAGTTCTGCGAGCGTCAAATTCGCTTGAGCGAGATTGATTTGCTTCGTGCGTTTTCCGGCTGTTTGAATTTGCTGCTGCCATCCGAACTGTTGCGGATTTCCTGCAAGAATGTAGCGAAACGCTGGTCCAAAGCCGTACATGAATGAGAATCGCGGATTCGGAATGGCACCAGCGGTGATGACTCCCGCACGTGCCATGGGAATGTTGTATTGTGATGCGATCGCTTCTCTGTTGCTTTTCAGTGCTTGATCGAACGAGCTTTTTAAGCTGAATGTGCGAGTGGGTTTGACCTCCGGCAAATCGTCTTCTGGATTAATCAAGGCTGGCGAAAAATCTGTCGAAGAAGAAGATGCGCCACCTTGGTCACTGGTGGCAGCGCCTGGATTGGAGCCAGTGCCTGGATAGGAACCAGTGCCGGGATAGGAGCTAGTGCCGGGATAGGAGCTAGTGCCGGGATTAGGAGCAGCGCCTGGACTGGAGCCGGTGCCTGACGTGGAACCAGTCCCATACTGTGCGCCGTTTATCAGATTCGTGTCCGCAGCAATCGCCGCGTTGAATCCAGCTCCAGCGAACAGACATTGGCAGAGCGTTAAACAGGTCGATGTAAGTAGCTTATTTTGAACTCTCATCTTTTTGCAGAATCGGGTCGACCCCTTGCAGTTCGCTTTCCGGAATCTTATGAGTAGTGGTCGGAGCGCCTTGACCAGGCGGCATAAAGGGATTTTCTTGCGTCGCAGAATTCGAGTTCAAACTCGCAGTGTTTTTATATGGAGGTATCGACATCTTCTCCTTGATGCGAGGATCCATGCTCGGGTCATGGTTTCCCTTGGAGATAGGCACCCCAATGTTGTCGAGAACATGCCAGAGAAAATTTGCAGTCGATTTATTGTGCGCTGCATCGGGCGTGGATAGTGCTGCCGAATCCGCTCCTGCTTTCTTCTTTTCGGTACTGCTTGGGCTATCAGAAGTATCCGGATTGCGTTGACCGCCCGTTAGCTGAAAGAATGTTTCTAGCTTGGTCGGCTCTTTCGGCGACGTGGTTGAGCCATCCGTTGGCACCGTATTCGGTGTCGCACTGGTCGTCGCATTGTTGGAAGATGATCGACTGGAATTAGTTATAGCTGGGCGAAGTTGAATTGCTTGAGCTGGTTGAAGCTGCTGTAATGAAGGCGTTGCGGCGGACTGTGGTTGAATCGTTGGTGCGGACTGTAGTTGAGTGGTTGGTGCAAACTGTAATTGAGTCGTTGGTGCGGACTGTGATTGAGTAGTTGGTGTGGATTGTGATTGAGTAGTTGGTGTGGACTGCGCTCCAGTTGTTGGTGCGGACTGTGACTGTATAGTCGCCGGATTTTGAATCAGAGCTTGTGACTGATCTAGTTGCGTCGAAGACTGATTCTGTATTTGTTGTGCTGGTGATTGGCTCTGAATTTTTGGTGCCGCCCAGCACAATTGCGCCACCATCAGAGGCGCAAGCAGCAAGCCAATCGATAGCGCAACTCTAATCAGCGGAACCAGCCTCCGCGTTTTTCATCGCCGCTCCCAAAAGTTCGGTGGCACCTGCAGAGACGACTCGCTCGCCGCTATTCAATCCACTAAGAATCTCGACGTTCTTCGGATCTTCAGCTCCTGTAGTTATCTCTCTCTGACGGAATTTTCCGTCTCCAACTTGCACGAACACGAGTTCTTTATCGCCTTTTTGAATGACGGCAGTGCGCGGGACAAGCGTTGCTGGAAGGTGTCCGATCGAAACTTTCATGCGAGCGAACATGCCAGGCTTGAGCAATGAATCTTTGTTCTCGACGTTTGCTCTAACTGGAAGGGTCCGAGTGGTTGGATTGATCGCATCCCCAACCCAGATGATTTTCGCATCGAAGGTCTTGCCGGGAATGCTATCGATTGCAACATCAGCTTCCTGTCCCTTTTTCACGAGTTCAATGTCTTTTTCAAAAATATCCGCGAACAGCCAAACCTCAGACAAATCAGCAATGGTAAACAGTTGCTTTGTGCCGTCATTCATTTCACCGGGATTGATTGTTCGTTCGATCACAAGCCCAGATCTTGGAGCACGGATGATTACATATGGATCGATTTTTTTCTGCGAAAGCACTTTGCGCGCGGAGTCAGGCGGAGCGCCCAGGAGGGTCAGACGCTCTTGTGCAACGCGCAGGGTGGCGTCCATTTTTGCTTTCAGTGCAGCTAAATTCGCGGTGTCTTTTTCTAACTGATTCTCTGCCGCTTGCATATCGGCTTTCGCTGAAACTTGATCCGCGAACAGTTTTGATTCGCGGTCGAATGTGATGCGGGAGAGTTTGAGTTGCACTTCCTGTTGTTTGATATCCGCAACTTCTTGCAACGTGTTCTGCAACAAATCTGATTGTATTTGTCCGATAGCATCAGATTTGATTTCGGTCATGATTTGACCAGCTTTGACATAGTCGCCAAGGCGAACATCAACTTCAGTAGCGCGCCCGGCCGATGGTGTCGATACTAAAACTGATTGCTCCGCATTTGGTCCGACGCGCCCAGGCGAATCGATTGTCTTATCTACAGTGCCCTGATGTGCCAGTGCTGTCTGGAGCCCGACATCTTGAATTTGCGCGGGAGTCAGTTCGACTTCAACTGCATTATTAGGTGCATGATCGACCTTGATTGTGTTTGGTGTGGCTGCTGTGTTTACGTGTGCAGCGCGTAACAAACTCGCCTGACTTGGGTGCGCCGGATTGCAACCGCTCAACGTCAGTGATGCGAGAGCAAGCACCGCCAGCGATGCCAGTGTTGTTTCAAGCGCTGGCGTTTGTGGATCGGCTTTGCGCTTCTCTTTATGGATCAATGTGTACATCGCTGGTAAAACAACGAGGGTTAACGCTGTTGCAGAGAGCAATCCGCCGATGATGGCGATTGCGAATGGTTTCTGACTTTGTGCTCCGATTCCGTTGGAAGTTGCGGCGGGAATCAATCCGAGAATGGCGACCGTTGCCGTCATCAGCACTGGTCTCATTCGGTCTAGAGCGCCTTTGTAAGCGGCTTCCCTAACATCTAATCCATCGGTTGTTCGCAACTGGTTTATGTAACTGATCAAAATTACTCCATTTTGTACTGCGACTCCGGAGAGGGCAATGAATCCAACGGCAGCAGAAATGCTGAAATATGTTCCGCTCAAAAGCAACGCGCACACCCCGCCAAGCCCTGCCAGAGGCACTGCCGCGAGAATGAGCGCTGCGTTTTTCCATGACTTGAATGCTGCCAACAGAAGCAAAAATATCATCAGCAATGTGCATGGAACGATGTACATCAACCGTTGATTTGCTTCTTGTTGAAACTCGTACTGACCCGCCCAGATAACGTGATATCCCTCGGGCATCTTTACCTGTTGCGCGATGCGCGCTTGAGCATCTCGCACTGCCGATCCGAGGTCGCGCCCGCGCACGTTCATCTTTACGAACATGACGCGAGAGTTTGCTTCACGGGTGATGAAAGCCGCACCGTAACCATATTTGATGGATGCCATCTGTGATAGTGGCACCGATGTAATTGGTCCAGGCGGATTGATCAGAACATTATCCAGTGCTTGCTGCGTGTTCCGATACTCTTTCTGGAATCGCACCAATACTGGGTAACGGCGCTCCCCGTCGATTAATCGACTTGCCACTTTTCCGCCGATTGCGGTTTCAACTAGCGATTGGATGTCGGAGGCGTTGACACCATATCGACTCGCCTGGTCTCTATCGATGCTCACTTGATATTGCGGTTGACCGAGCTGCTGGCTGTTTGAAACGTCGACCAATCCTGGAACTTTCTGTGCGATACCAGCAATTTGGTCGCCCAGTCTCTGCAGCACATCGACGTCGGGTCCATAGATTTTGACTGCGAGTGTGCCCTTTGCCCCAGCGACTGCTTCATCAACGTTGTCCTGAATGTATTGAGAGAATGAGAAAAGACAATTAGGTACGACCGATATTTCTTTGCTCATCGCTGCAATCAATTCTTGTTTGTTTTCATGGAATTGCGGGCGCCATTCTGCAAACGGCTTCAGGTCAACGAGAAGTTCGATGTTACTAAATAGATTGGGGTCGGTTCCATCATCTGGGCAGCCTGTCTGGCTTGTGACGTTGCGCACTTCAGGAAACTTGCGCACAATCTCGCGCAATTTTCGAGCGGTCTTAACTGATTCTTCCAATGACACCGATGTTGGTAGCACTGTGGCGCGCAACCAGATGTTTCCTTCATCGAGCGGGGGCAAAAATTCTGATCCCAGATTGCCCGCTAAAACAGCGGTGAGTGCGAGACTGAGTACGGCTCCGCCCATGATCAGCCACGGCGCACGCAGCGAGAACTTGAGGATAGGCTTGTAAATCCAATGAGCCACTCGAATGATTGGGCTTTCTTTGTGCGATAACTTTCGGCGTGTCAAAAGCAGTTTGATCAGACTTGGAATGATGAACAGTGCGCAGAAAATTGCGCCTATGAGGTTGAAGTTCATAGTGAAAACGAGCGGACGGAAAAGCTTTCCTGCAACGCCTTCAAAGCTGAAAATCGGAAGGAAGCAACACATGATGATCGTGGTTGAAAATAGAATTGGTGCTCCAACCTGTTTAGCGCATTCCAATACGCACTCTCGGCGCGATTCGACTGTTGCTTCCGATTCAGTAGCGCAGCTCAATCTTGCAAATGCGTTTTCGACCATCACGACGGCGCCATCAACGATGATGCCGAAGTCGATTGCACCGAGGCTGAGCAAGTTCGCAGCGATGTGGAATGTGTTCAAGAGCAAAAATGCGAAGCAAAGCGATAGTGGTATCGCAATTGATGCAATCAATCCGCTGCCGACATCGAACAAGAATAGAATCAGGACGACAACCACCAGTGCAACGCCCTCGCCGACGTTGTGAAACACTGTCTCGAGAGTGTGGTTTACGAGTTCCTGTCGGTCGTAGAGCTTCTCTAATCGAATGCCATTCGGCAATGATGCTCGAATTTCTGGCAGTTTGTTATACAGACGCTCCACAACTTTGGATGCGTTTGCACCTCGACGCATCAGTACGATGCCCATGATTGCATCGTCGTCGTCATTTTTTCCGAATTGTCCCAGCCGCACGCCTGGTCCAATGTCGACGGTTGCAATGTCTTTTATTCGAATCGGCGTTCCGTCTTGAGTGCTACTGATGACGACTTTCTTGATGTCATCCAATCCTCTAAGAAGGGCCATGCCGCGAACCACATAGGCGCGACCGTTGTTTTCGATGTAGTTACCGCCTGTGGTGGCATTGGAATTTTGAATCGCTTGAAAAACTTGTGTTACAGACAATCCATACGAAACCAGCTTGTTAGGATCGATTTGTACCTGGAATGTTTTGGTCGGTCCACCAAAACTGACTACGTCGATAACTCCTGGGATTTGTTTGAAGGCTCTTTCCAACTGCCAATCTTCGATTGATTTGCGGCTCATTGGCGAGAAGTAATCAGACTCCAGGGTGTAGCGATAAATTTCACCGATTGCGCCTGAATCTGGGTCAAGTGATGGTTGTGCATCTGATGGAATGTCAGCTTGCGAGATGCGTTCTAAAACTTGCTGGCGATTCTGTAGCTGATTCGTGGTGTCGTTGAAAATAACACTGACTACAGACAATCCCAGAATAGAAATCGATCTGAGATTTACTTCACCAGGAATTGCATTCAATTCCTTTTCTAGAGGAATCGTGATCAGGCGCTCGACTTCTTCTGCGCCCTTGCCGGGCAGCAGTGTGATGACACGGACTGTCGGGGGCGAAAACTCTGGATAGGCTTCGGTATCCAGCACCGAATGTGCCCACAAACCAGCACCTACAATTGCGAAAATCAAGAGAACGCTAAGCCAACTCTTTCTATAAAAGAATTCGATGCTATTTTTCAGTGCGTTATCAAGCATTCGAGCTGCGCAAATCCGTAGCTGTTGACTGGTCCTGGCATCGCAGCGCTTGGCAGCGATCGCCGGGGCAACAAAGTTTATCCCACTATCTATGTAAAGTAGGTGATCCTAGTGCAGAATTCGTGGATTGGCTCAATTAAATAAAAGCCTGGCTTTAGTTGCCTAAAGGCGAAGCAAAGCTTGTAATCAGTGCTTAGAGCACTTGTGCGTTCTTGCTACTTCGCCGCGATCTCGACAGAACGATTTGGCGACCGTGCAGGCTGTCGTATTTTGTCATCGTCGAATTTTTATGTTTTAAGAGGGCACTAAATATGGTGCATTAGTCTGATGGTTCGCCCCAGTCACCTTCACGCACAGTTGCCTCTGTCCATTCGCCGTTGCGAAGCTCTTTTCTAATTTCGTATCTTTGGTCCGGTCCGGTGAAGCCGTACTCCTGCCAAATCTTTTGAAAATATTCTCCAGTGCATTCATAGAACCCCACACTAGGACTCATTTCTTTCGAATAACTCGCCCAGCCCTCATATAGCTTGCCGCTGTGATCAGTCCAGTAGTTCATTGACTTGAGGGCGTCTGGTTCGTTTTCTTCAGTCATGTTTTTGAACTTGCGCTTAGTGGATATGCCTCTATTGAACCACTTGGGCGCAAAAGCGTTGCTCCAAACCTCATTTTGTTTGGAGCGTTTAATTATGGGGACCGCCGATTAGTTTATGTGGATGAACAGTTCGCTTGCGGGGAATCGCACTTTGGCGAGATTTTGATACTTGTCGTCCTCTGCCCTGTAACCGAGTGCGCAGGCGACAAGGCTTCGGCACCCTTTGCTTGGTAGGTCTAGAACGCGGTCGTAGTCTGCCTGGCTAATGCCTTCCATTGGACAATTGTCGATTTGCAAACTGGATGCAACTGTCATCAAGTTGCCGAGCGCGATATATGCTTGCTTCGCCATCCAGTTTTCCAATTCTTCTTTCGATAAACGATTGATGTAGCCGATCATGCGCTCTTTTATAGGCTGCATTGCTTCTGGTGGTGTGTTGCGTGTTTTCGATGCCACATCGACGAGATGATTGACGTGTTCTTCGGTGAGAACGTCGAGTCTGCACAACACAACGAGATGCGAGCAGTCTGCGACTTGGCGTTGTTCGTATGAGATTGGAACGAGTTGTTCTTTGATTTTTGGGTCGGTAATTACTACGAATCTGTAGGGTTGAAGTCCAAAGCTTGATGGTGACAGCCTCAAACCTGCTTCGACTTTTTCCCAAGCTGATGCTGGAATCTTCTTTGTCGCGTCAAATTTTTTGGTGGCATAGCGCCAGTTCAATCCGTCCAACACATCGATTGTTTTTGTTTCAACAGGCATACTGTTTCTCCAAAGTATTTTGTGATTACTATTTTGTTGCGGTTGCAACTGATTCTTCATAGGTTGGGAAGTCGGTGTAACCCTTCTCGGTCGGGGCAGACCAGAGTTCAACCGGTGCTGGATCTGCGAGCTTCCATCCATTTGCAAAACGACTCACGAGATCTGGATTGCTGATGAATGGTCTTCCAAATGCCACCAAATCTGCAAGGTTTTTTCCGATAGTTTCGTCAGCAGATTCTGCTGTGTATCCGCAGTTTGCCATTAAGGTGTTTTTGAATAGCGGTCGGAAATCCGCGAGTGTCATTGGCTCTGTCAGTCCGTGGAAGCCGAATGCGAGTCCGTCTACGACGTGCAAGTATCCAACATCAAGCTTGTTCAGCATCTCTGCAACGTAGCGGAAAGTTTCTGGATTGTCGACGCTGCCCATGTCGTTGTAAGCACCATTAGGTGAGATCCTCACACCGATTCGATTTGTTGGAAGTACGGTGCTGACAGCTTCGACGATTTCTTTCAGGAATCGAGATCTGTTTTCAACAGTGCCACCATATTTATCAGTGCGCTTATTTGTCTTTGTTTGCAAGAATTGATCAATCAGATATCCGTTTGCTGAATGTATCTCAACTCCGTCGAAACCGGCTTCTTTTGCGCGTTGAGCAGCAGCTCTGTACTGTTCGACTACCTGCGGGATTTCATCAATTTCAAGAGCACGTGGGACTTCAAACGGCACTTTGCCTACCGGTGCATGGACCGGCTCGCCGTTATCAATTTTCAATGCGGATGGTGCAACTCCGAGCGACTCATCTTTTCTGAAACTGCTGTGTGATGAACGTCCGCAGTGCCACAGTTGCACATAGACTCTAGAATTCTGCGCGTGCAGAGCATCTACGATCGATTTCCATCCCTGAGTTTGCTGTTCATTGTAAATGCCAGGGTTGTCTATCCATCCGATACCCTGCTCGGAAATAGAAGTTGCTTCGGTAATGAGAAGTCCTGCTTCAGCGCGCTGCAAATAGTACTTTTCCATCAGCTTGTTTGGAACGCGCGCTGCACTCGCTCGTCCTCGTGTCAGTGGTGCGAGGACCACGCGATTTTGCAACTGGAGATCAGCTAACTCGTAGGGCGCTAATAGGTGTGGAAATTTCATGCAGGCGACTCCTTTAGTTGAGCACCATATATGGTGTCGTTCTAATTGTTAGCGAAGGTTTTTTCGGAGATTTTTAGGTGGATATTTTAGCCGGAATGAGATCCTAGATCGACTAGACCGATTGGTCTAGACCGAATGGTCTAATGTGTAACAGAATTGTCAAATCTTGCATAAGCCCGGCGAGCCCTTCTGGCAAGCGGCAGATTGTTCCGCATGATTGAATGGAATTAGGCATTCAAGGGGTCCCCCAAATAGTTGGACTTATCCATAGCAGCCGGAGAATTTCGATAAATGTTGCATAGCCGTGCCGAAGTGCGCTTGCCGTATTGCATTGCTGAGCAGAAAGTTTTACGGGCATCGGTTGGGGCGGGCATCGGCATATTTAGCGCAACTTTGTGCCTCGTCATTTATTTCGTTTTGCAGGCAAACGACCCTTTATTTCAAGCGAATGCGGCTTTCAATTTCTTTGTCAGCTCGGGCTCAAACGTGGTTTTAGATATATTGAAACCTGGAAGCGAGTTGTATCCGCAGCCCGAACCGCCGCAATCCCTACTTGCGTGGGAAATGCTGGGATGCTTGTTCCTCAAACGGCACCTCGGGATGATCTATCAACTCTACAGCGCGGCCGCTCTAACTGGATGTTTGCTCAATCTTCAGAAGGCATCACTGAGAATCGTCGATACGTTCTTTTTTTCAACTGCTGCCTCAATAGCTTGTTTACTCGGAATCATCTTGCTTCAAAGGTGGCTTGAACCGGGCACTTGGTTCTACTAAATTCGGACAAAACGCCTTCTGATTCAAAAGAATTTTTGGAAAGCTGCATTGTTGAGCAATGCAGGGTAGGTTGTTTCAAGCTCTTGTTTAACGCGCGGAGCCAACTGTAGTGCAGCATCACGGAATTCGTTAATTGGTGCGCTGAATTTCAATTCTTCTCGGTGTTCAGCAACAACCTTCCCGTTGTCGTAAACGAACAGGAAATCGAAGGGATTATCCCAGTCTCTGAATTCGACAGATTTGTGACTATCCGACAGATTGTTAGCAGCAACCATTAACGTGTTCACGAAATTCATTACTGGGACCGAAAATTTCCAAACACCAGCTTCTGAGGAAATTTCAATTCGCGCGTCAACGTTGAGCATGAAAATTTCGTATGTCCAGGAGC
The DNA here is from genome assembly GCA_036702965.1 of Drouetiella sp. Classification (GTDB taxonomy): domain Bacteria; phylum Cyanobacteriota; class Vampirovibrionia; order Obscuribacterales; family Obscuribacteraceae; genus PALSA-1081. The sequence goes on along the minus strand of DATNPZ010000013.1, from coordinate 1,095,394 downwards.
CGATGTCTTTGGTGACTTCTGCATCCGCCGGTTCCAGTTGAAAATCGAAATGAATCACTCTTTTGCTTTAGACTCCGGGTTCGACGCAGAGATATTTGTACGATAACGCCAATCCACTGACGAACATTGCTGATGCGATGTACGCGGGAAGTAAGTGGACAAAACTTGTGTAACCGATATGCATATGTATGCCGAGTGTGAAGGCAAAGCCCGGTAATCCGCCAATGAATAGCATCCACCATACCCAACCTTCGCCCTGGCGAAATCCTTGCACTGCTGTGCCGAGAACCGCTATGCCAGCCGTAACTAGCGTGGCTCCGAATCCTGCTCGGTCGTGCGCGATTGCGGGAAGCAAATGGGCGTTGTGACTTAGAAGTTCATTTGCTGTAGTGTGCATGAACATCAAATCTTCTGCGACAAAAACTGTGTGCGTGCCGACGTAGCAAATGGTGCATCCAGCCAAAAACAAGCCAATGCCGATCTCCACAAACAGCAGTTGACCAAATAGCGAGTTCCGCCACGCTTCGGTGTTGTGCGTGTTTGAGCTGCGCATTGAAGTAAATTTCGGTTTGGCGAATGCGCCCCATGCCCAGAACGGCAACAGCAGCATCGTGACAAACATGTGCAGCGGATCTAAATAATGGAATCCGAGAAAGAGAAGAAAGCTGAACACTCCGAAACTTGATGCATACAAACAAGCTTGATAAGCCCAGCGTTCGCCAATGCGCGAGCCAAACGCAGAAAGAGCTAGAAATAACAATCCGCAGGAAACTGACGATCCGGCATAAGTCACTCGGTCATGCGACATAAATGGAAGCAGATTGCTATTGAAGTGTTGCATGGTATCGCGGGTAATGCCTAGAAAATGCTCGTCGTAAGGCAAGATTACGGACGTCAGTCCAACTGTGATTGCGCTGGAACAGGTGATGAGGAGCCCCGCACCCATGCACGCGAATCCGAGCCAACCGCCAGCCTTTAAGACTGACTTGAATGTGTAGGGAGAAGAATAGCTGGCCGGAAGGTTTTGAAGTGCAGCAGATCGCGCTCGTTTTTTTAGGCGCGGAAATGCATCCGGGGTTACGTCCAGCATGTGACAGCATAGCTCTTCGATGCGTTTGGGCATTCCCGGACCTGAATATACAAGACCGCTGTAGAGCTGGACCATGCTTGCTCCGGCTTTGAAATAGTCGACCGCATCTGCTGGTTCGATAATGCCACCGCTGGCAATGACGAAAATATCGGGAGCAATTTCGCGTATTTGTTTCAGGACAGTTATGCTTTGATTTTTTGTGCTTGCACCGTAATGTCGAACATTATCTCGTCTGACGCCGCCACCGAGAGTGATGCCATCAAAGGTTGCCTTTATTGCGGCGCTAACTAGCGTGGTTAGTCCGTTTGATGATAAGTCGGGTGTGATCAGCAGTAACGACTTCAGATTGCGCTGGGCAAGTATTTCTCGCGTTTCTTGCAGAAACGAAATTTGCTCGGTCTGCAAATCTTCAACGAATTGCTCGATCCACCGTGTATCGAGAGTAACGCCATTCACCCACGTCGGTAGTGCTGAAACGATGTCTGCTACCTGCGTTTTTGCATCAGCAACCTTGGTGTATTCACTAAATGCTATTCGAATGAAAACGGGAACCGCCGGCGACTTTTGTGGAAGCGATTGGATGAATAAATCTAACCCGATTGCATCCGGTCCGTCTTTGTCGATGATCGAAAGTTCGTTCGACTGTCGCTGCAAAATATCATTTGGAACGGTTGCTGAGCGAGTAACGGGACCAAGTTCAATCATGCCAAAGGTGAAGGTGTCGAATACTCTCAACATTTTGCCTGGCAGTTTAAACCCCGCGCCGCAACTTATCGGGGTCGGAAACTGTAGTCCGTTCAGGTTGCACTCAATTACTGGTTCAGGCGCTTCGTGACCCATGTATTGAAAAATCTGTCGACCAAACGGCAGCGCAGCAACACCGGAGAGCATTCCAAAGACGGTATCGCGTGCGGTGGCGGCGGGAAGCTTGAAAAGCGCTGGTTGGAATATTGTGTTGTATGACCAGTCAGGCATATCGCTAATTAGTTTTGATTTTCCGCAGACAAAAATAATTCGGGTGACACTTTGAAATAATCAGCGAGTTTAACGAGGAGTGTTTTGCTCAAACCTCGTTTCCCAGCCAAAAATTCGGATATCACCGACTGCGGTGCGTCCAATCTTCTCGCCAATTCTGATTGCGTTAACTTGTTGTCTTCCATCAGTGACTCAAGTGCGCGTTGCGGAGTCAAAGAAACTTGCTTGCCCTGGATGGACGTCTCAAACTCAGTTATGAGTTTTTCGAGCACGCTAAGATAATCACTTTCGTCGCGCGTCCGTTGGTCCGCTTTCAGCACTAATTCGCTAAAGACTTCTGATGCAGCATCAAGCATCTCTTCATCGCAGATCGGCAGCAGAGGAAAACGTTTTGTGAGTGCGATGTATTGTTTACTAGATTCTGCCATGCCTCATATTACTCCGGTCAGAACTCAAATTGGTGAAATCAAACATCACCACAAGAGTGCTACTTCGCTCCGTGCTTATACTTTGGAAACAGTTGAACGTACTTTTTGTTCCCGTAAGCCCTGTATACATCGAAGTCCGCATCTAAGCTGACGATTTGCAAAATTTGTAAGCGCTTGGATAAAGCGACTACCGACAAATCTGCAAAGTCTCCGGGCAAGTCCTTGTATTTTTCGTTCAACTCTGCGATGTGATTGAAGTCAGTAGGTTCTAGTGCTGAGACTTCAAAAATTCCTGTTGCTAAATCTCGTAGAAATTCGTTTTGAACTCGCCAATCTCTTGCAAGATGCCAGTTAACCTCGGTCGCCACCGGCTCAGTTGTTATCAATCGTCCGGTATAGGATTCAAGGAAACTTTGAGCAGTCAAATGCCATTTGTCGCCCTTATCGTAATATGCGACGAGGGGACCCGCGTCTATTAGAGCTTCTTGCATCTAGCGCGCTCTTTTTGCGGCTTTTGCTTGCAATTTTTTCGCTATAGTTGCTTTTCTATTGGCTCGTTCGCTAGTATCAGCCGAGCCATTTAACAGGTGTTGGGGATGTCCCCCACGCCGTTCCACGATAGTTTTACTTGCCTGAAGCGAGTCAAATTTTTCGTTGATTATGATTCGTATGGCATCACTCTGATTCGCCTTCAGGGCTGTAGCTATCGCTTCGAGCCGAAGCTGCTCTTGCTCGGCTAGTTTAACGGTTAGAGTCATTCGGTTTGCTCCTTCGTTTGCGAGCTTACTTGCGTATTACCTAAGGTAATACCATCATAATGCAAACGTTTAAGACTGACAAGTAGAAAGAGCGCCAACGGCAGCGCTCTTTCTACTTGTTACGGTTTTAGAAATCCTACAGCTTGATCAGCTTCGCGAACTTAGGATCGAGCAAGCGCTTGCCGGCTCCGCCTTCGAATTCTACGTTGTACAGCTCTTTGCCAGCGTCGCCGATGATCTGGACGACTTTGCCGGTGCCGAATTTTACGTGTTGAACTGAATCGCCGACTGCGAGTTTTTCAAACGATGCTTCTGCTGGACCGGGTGGTCGCATCGCATCGCGCTCGCGTGGGTTGTTGCTTGACGCGAAACGTGGATCTCCTTGCGATTCACCCGGACGCATCGCGCGAGGTCGCTCTGCTGGTCGGTTTCCGCTGCTTGAACCGCCGCCTCGATTAGATGAACTGCTGCCGCCATAGCCACCGCTGCCGCCACCACGATTTCCGTAGTTAGAGTTGCCTGTGTTGCCATAGTTGGTTGGACGATAGCCACCAGTGGAGCCACCACTTCCGCCGCCGCTACGATTGTTTGAACTTCCTGAACCGCCGCCACCGTAGTTGGTTGGGCGATATCCGCCACCGCTACCACCACCGCTGCGGGTGCTGTAATCGTTGTCGCCGTATTTTGATCCGCCGCCATCGTAGCCGGAATCGCGATTGCGGTAGCCGCCACCACGAGAATCGTCGTCGTATCCGCCGCCGCCGCGATTGTAGCCGCCACCATTTCGGTCATAAGATTCGCGTTGATAACCGCCGCCTCCGCCGTAGCTTCCGCCACCACCACCGCCATTGGCGTAGTTGCCGTGGCGACCGAACTCTCCTTGTTTGGAGTAGTCGGTTGGATCGTTTGCACCTGGATAATATCCAGTCACCAATCCCGGAGTGATCTCTTTCAAGAAGCGACTCGCGACCGTGTATGTCGAGCTGAAGCTGGCTCCGGCACCGCGTTGCATCAACATTCGCTTGCGTGCGAGCGTCATGTACAACATCTCTGCCGCGCGGGTCACACCTACATACATCAAGCGACGCTCTTCTTCCATTTGTGTTGGTGAATCGAGCGAGCGAATGTGCGGGAATAATCCTTCTTCCAATCCCATCAAGAACACGACATCGAATTCGAGACCTTTCGCACCGTGCAGTGTCATCAATTTGATTGTGTCTTCATCCATTTTGACTGCATCAAGATCGCTGACCAACGAAATGCGTGTCAAGAATGAATCCAAATCTGGCTCGTCGGCTACGTCTTCGAATTCTTTCGCGACGTTGACGAATTCCTGAATGTTTTCGATTCTGCCGAGTGCAAGTTCGTCCTTCGAACTCAACGCATCTTCTTCCAATTTCTCGAGGAATTTGATGTCTTTCAAAATCAGCATCAAAAGCTCGGATACAGATCCTACCGCCGCTGCATTTTGCCAACGACGAACGAGCCCGGCGAATTCAACAAGACCTTGCTGCGCTTTTGGCGACAGCTCTCGAATCTGCAATGCCGACTCACAAGCTTCCACCATGCTGATTCCATGCTGGCTTGCGAACTGCTCGACTTTCTCAATCGTTGTTTTACCGATACCGCGCTTCGGTGTATTGATTGCGCGGTTGAAAGCTTGTCCATCTTTTGAGTTGTATACAAGTTTCAAATACGCGATCACGTCTTTGATTTCTTGACGCTCGTAGAATCGAGTCGAACCCACAAGCACGTACGGCATGCCGCTGCGCACCAGAACTTCTTCTATCGCGCGGGACTGAGCATTCGTGCGATACAAAATCACGCACTCTTTCAGTTGCTTGCCGCCTGATTTGAGTTTCTTCAGCTCTTGAACAACGTAGTGCGCTTCATCGATTTCGTCTTGCGCTTCGTAGCATTGTGCCTTCGCACCTTTGCCTTTGTTGCAGCGCAGAACTTTTTCCAAGCGCTCTGTGTTGTTTTCAATAATGCTATTCGCAACTTCCAGAATCGTTGATGTCGAGCGGTAGTTTTCTTCCAGTTTGATCATCGTCGCCATCTTGTAATCGTTTTGGAATCCGAGCAAGATTTTGAAATCGGCTTTACGCCACGAATAAATAGATTGGTCGACGTCGCCCACGACCATCAATGTGCGTTCGTCCCAATTATTTTTCTCGTCGATTTTTTGATGCGAAGTCGGACCTGTGATCATTTCGACCAGGTCAGCTTGTGATTTGTTCGTATCTTGGAATTCATCCACGAGAATGTGACGGAAGCGCTGGCGCAAGCGGTTCAATGCCGTCGGACTCGTCTTCATCAACTCAGTGAAAAGCAGAATCAAATCATCGAAGTCGAGCGCATTGTTTCGCGCAAGTTCGCCTTGATATGCGGTGTATATCTCTGATATCCGCTGCTCTTTGTATGTGCGCGCTGCGGTCGCAAATTTGGTGGCGCTGATTCCATCATTTTTCAATCCGGAAATTTCGTAGCGCGTTGCTTTCGGCACGAAGACTTTTTCGTCAAGGTTCATCTTCTTGATGACACCCTTACAGATATTGACTGTGTCGGTTTCGTCGTAAATGACGAAGTTGTTATTCCACTTATGTCCTTCGGGGCTGGTGTATTCATCGATTTCGCGACGCAAGATACGGGCGCAAACGCTGTGGAATGTGCCGATCGTGATTCGACGCGCCTGGTCCGTTCCCACGACTTTCTCGACGCGGGCTTTCATTTCCCCAGCCGCTTTATTGGTGAAGGTTACAGCGAGGATACTTTCAGGGTCTTGATTCAAAACCGAGATGAGATAAGCGATTCGGCGGGTCAACACGGTCGTCTTGCCGCTGCCTGCCCCTGCGATAACCAGAGCTGGTCCCCATTTCAACGAGACCGCCTCTGCCTGCTGTGGGTTCAAATTAGCCAGCAGTCCGGAGTCTGCAGGATTGACCGAGTTCGAATTACTCACGACGCCTGTACTCATATATTTGATGTGTCCCCTTGCCGATAGCCGCCAGTTGTCTGCTCATGACATGCCGCAGCCGGAATCATGCTATGATTCCGACCGTGAATCCTTCCTAAGCCTGTCTTCGCGCGAAATTTGAAAAAAAATTGCGTGAGCTCTTCAAACTTAGTGAGACATGCAGTCCGACTTAATTGTGTGACAAGAACAGCCTAGCTGTTGATTAAAACTTGTAAACAGCGAAGACGTCAGATTGCGCAAGAGCCGCCAAGACAGGTAATCTAGGGGCGGACTATCAAATAAAATCTTAGCACGGTAATCCAGGACTGGTACAAACATATATGCCATTAGAACCAAGCGCCGCGACAATCCCCACAGTTGATGAGTTAGCTTCAGAGCTTCTTCTGATTCAACAATCAGGTCCACGGCGAGTGGCGATAATCGGAACTCGCAACCTGCCTTTGACGCACCAACAGTTAGTAGAGATGCTCAGTTATGCACTCGTGCTCTCAGGCAATCAGGTAGTCACCAGTGGTGGTGCTAACGGTTGCAACATGGCAGTGATTCGTGGAGCGCAACGCGCGAATCCCGATCGCCTCGAAGTTATTCTTCCGCAGACACTCGGTCAGCAGCCAAGCGAAGTTCAGGATCTCTTGATCGGTATCAAGAACATCACTGAATATCCAGAACGCCGCACAATGACGTTGGCTGATGCCTCCAAGATTTGCAACCACGAAATTATCGATCGCGCGCAGCAAACAATATGCTTCCTCTATCACACGAGCCACACATTGTTAGAGTCTGTAAGTTACGCAAAAGATCATCGTAAGATCGTCACCAATTTCTATCTCGACTAAGTCATTTCGACTTCTTTCGATTAAGATAGGGACGGATTTCCGTCTCGATTGGGCGCACCTTGAATTATCTGCCGGGATACACTGAGCCTCCGCATTTGATGGGTTTGGCATTGGTATCACTGGCGATATCTGCTGTATTGCTTTATCCATATATCGGTTGGCTGAAGAAGTTTCAAATCCAGCAATACCTGCGCGAAGAAGGTCCGAAAAGCCACGCGCATAAAGCGAAAACGCCGACTTCTGGTGGCGTGTGCATTATTCTTTCCAGTCTGATAACGATGCTTATCTGGATGGCAGTCGATATAAAGTCAGTCGATTTGCACGTCGCGCTCGTCTTTCTTTGGGGATTGATTTGCGGAATCGTCGGTTTGTTTGATGACATGGCTAAGGTCATGCAAAAGGCTAATCGAGGCGTTCCTGGCAAGATTCGGCTTGGAATCGAGACAGTCGCCGGATTGATATTGGGCGGACTTTTGTACCAAACTGGATCGACTTTATACTTTCCGTCGCATGAAGTTACGGCACCAGCTACGGTGTTTGTCAAAGGGCACCATGTCGGGTTGCCCTTCTATTTGATTTTCGGCGCATTCCTCACCGCAGCTACTTCTAACGCGGTCAATTTGCATGATGGAATGGATGGATTGTCGGCGGGAACTAGCTCTCTTGCATTCGCGACTATGGCGCTGATATTTCTTGCGACCGGTCAGATCAACTATGCAGTTATGTCCGCCATCATGGCTGGTGCGGTGCTCGGATTTTTGCTCTGGAATCGCAATCCCGCTGCCGTATTCATGGGGGATACGGGAAGTTTGTTCATCGGCGGTATCATGGCGGCGCTATGTATCGCTGGTGGTATCTTGATCTGGTTTATTCCGCTGACTTTGATTTACAACGCCGAAGCACTATCTGTGATGGCACAGGTTTCTTACTACAAGTTGACCAAACCGTTTAAGCCAGAAACGCCGATGAGTCCATTGAAGTTGGCGATCTACAAGCTGACTCACAAATTGCCCGGCGAAGGCAAACGGATATTCCGGATGGCGCCTTTACATCACCACTACGAAGCGGTGCTCGGAGAAAAAGGCGTTGCAGAATGGCAAGTTGTCGTCATGTTCTGGGCAGCACAGCTCGTTCTATGTGTGGCTACACTCGGCTTCCTTTACGCCTGGCGCTAAAGCTAAGTACGCGGCGAATTATTCGAAATAAATTTGAGTAGGTGAACTCGCATTATTCACTTGGTCGAGTCGAAGCTATGTTTGAGCTTCGTCCACTTCTCGCCCTCGTGCGTTCTGTCCGCGTGCTTTTGGTGATGCTTGGAAGCGTAAGAATGGTGCATCGAATCCCACGGGTTCGTATTCGAATTTTGGGTCGAGCCCACGTCTGCGTCGGTTTTAGTCAACTCATAAAGTCGCGCCGCATCTGCGCAAACGACTTGCCCTGCCGCAATTAGAATGACAGCAACAAGAAAAGTTATAACCATCGCAAGCCGCTGTTTTTTCAAACTCCCGCCTCCGAAACCACGTACCGATTATGACATCCTCTTGGAAATTGCGTCAGATCCTCGCGAGAACGCGCAAAAATGCGCTTCATTTGTGGGTGCAATCGGCGATTTTGCAGTTATCCTAAGACAGTGGGTTTATCGGGATTCCAAGCGCACCCGGATTTGACCCACCACAGCACGCATTCGCGGATTCGGTATCATTTAGCAGATGTCAGCAAACGTAATGAGCCTGGTTAATAACCTCATCTCTCAACAGAGATGGGACGAGGCTTACACGACTTTGTCGCGCTACGCTCAGCAGCAGCCGAACGACCCGCAGATCGAGTATGAGCTTGGCGTGCTTTGCTACAACATGGGGCGTTTTTCCGACGCCGAAATGCACCTGAAAACCTCGCTGTCGCTACTGCCGAACAATCCCGAGGCGCACTACCACCTTGGATTGGCGCTGTTAAAAGATAATCGCCCACAAGAGGCGATGCCGGAATTTCGTGAAGCTTGCGAGGGCAAGCAAAACTTCGCTGTCGGTCATCTGCATTGGGGTTTGGCGCTGGCTGCGATGGGAAAATTGAGCGGCGCTGTCGGTCAGTTCAATCAGGCGATCAAGCTGAATCCTCAAATGTCATCCGCGTACTATCAGGCTGCAGTTGCCTGTTTTAACCAGCAACAGTTCGTCGAAGCAGTGAATTATTTTCAGAAGGCATGTGCAGTTGCTCCCACCCTCGGAGAAGGCTACAACGGGCTTGGCGTCACGCTCGCGGCAATGGGCAAGTACGAGGATGCTGTCCAATGCTTCGCAAAAGCGTGGAGTGTCGACCCTTCGCTCGCCGTCGTTCAGCGCAACTGGGCGTCGGCTCTGGTGCAATTGGGACAGGTCGAAGAAGCGATCAAACATTACCAGGACGCCGTCGGCGTGACGACTCGCGTGCTGTCTGCGAAAGAGCGCGCGGTCACATACAACGACTGGGGCGTGAATTTGCACAAGGCCAATCGCCTGGATGAAGCTGCGGAAAAGCTGATGTATGCAGTCGATGTGGACCCGCAGTTTACTAGCGCACACATGAACCTTGGACTCGTGCGCTCTTCGTTGCAAGAATTCGAGATGGCTGCGGAGTCGTTTGAACGGGCTTTGCAGCAAAATCCGAATCAGCCTGAAATTGCCTTGAACAGTGCGATTACATTCCTGATGATCGGACGGTACAGCGAAGCGCTCGACAGATTATTGCAGTTGCAGAACAAAGGTCTGAAGAGTTCCGACCTCGACTTCTGGCTTGGATACACGAATCTTGCGCTCGGCAATGCCGCAGCAGCTCAGGATAATTTTGAAAAAGCGATCTTCCAGAATTCGACCAACTTCATGGCGTTGGATGGGCTGGGAACCTGTTTGGCACTGGCAAACCGCCACCCTGAAGCAATCGATAAATTCACTCAGTGTCTCGCCTTGAACCGCGACTACGCGCTGGGTCATTTGCATCTTGCTAAAAGTTTGGAAGCTGTTGGACGCGCTGATGCTGCGCTCCTTGAATATCGAGAAGCGATATCGCGTGACGCTAAAATATTGCAGCCGGAAAAAGAAATTATCGAAACGCTACTCAAAGCCTCGCAGTTCGAGCCAGTCATGGCGCGCTCTTTGAAAATTTTGGAAATGGCACCAAATGATGCAGATGCGAAGCTCAGTCTCGCCAAAGCGCTGCGCGCACAGAACCAAGTGACAGAGGCGTTGCAACTTCTGGAAAGTATGATGCAGGTTGATCCGAATAACGGACCTGCTCTGGTTTTAATCGGTCAAATCTATCTTGCGCAGGGACGTTTCGTCGAAGCCGACGAAGCTTTTCGAGTGGCATCCGGCATATACGATGGCGACGCTCCGCTCTACTACTCATGGGGCAAAAGCTTATCACTGCTCGGTCTGCATGAACTAGCACTGGAAAAATATGCCAAGGCTGCGGAAATTGATCCGTATGACGCTGATGTTTACGACGCATGGGGCGCGACTCTGAAAGCACTGGGACGATTCGGTGAGGCTGCCGAAGTATTTAAACGTGCTTCGGAGTACATGTAACCATGTCCAGTGAAATCGCGGTCATGGAGCAGGTTTCCGACCTCTACCTGAAGACCGAAAAGCTTCTGTATTTCCGTCTTGCGTTTGCCGCAGTCGGCATGATTCTGTCTGTCGGAATTAACTTATACACACGCACAGATTTCGATTATCAAGCAATCGCAGTAATTATCATCAGTGTATTGATTTACGCTGGAATCGGACTGCTAGCCATTAAACTGCGTTGGCTCGTCAAAGATTCCCAGATAACAGCACTAAATGCGGTGCTCGTCGGTTCGGACATTTTAGCTTTGACTGGACTCGTGCATTACACACGCGGCGTAGAGTCTGACTTGTACGTTTTGTACTTGCTGCCAATCCTTTTATCCAGCTACACGTTTGGACGCGAGGGCATCACACGCACGGCGCTGTTCGTCTCACTTTCGTACGTCGGCTTGCTTCTCGCTGAAAATGCAAGTCTGCTTCCTTATCTTGTCGAACCTGACAAGGCTGGCGGACTGGCGGCTGCATACTCGCAGCAATTGTGGCGCAGAATTCTTGGACGCTCGGCGTTGCTTGTAAGCGTTGCGTTCATCTGGGGACGGTTTTGCGAGTACATGTCGGGGTTGGCAGAACAAGGTGCAAATCGGCTGAGAGACCAGCTTCACGCGAACGAACAACTCGTCAACGAGATGCAAGCTCAAGCAGCTCGCGAGGTTTTGATCAACTCGATCAACTCCGCATTGCGAAGCACACTCGATCTCAATCAAATCTTCGAGACTGCCGTAGACGAGCTTGGCAAGGCGTTGCAAGTCACGTCTTGCGCGATTGTGTGCCACAGTTCTTATCCAGACGAACCGCCTCTGGTTTGCGAATCTATCAGTTCATCCCTGAAAGCAGACAACGGAGATGGGCGTGGAATCTTCAATGCGACAGTTTGCGCATTCGTGCTCGAACACAAATCGACTTATGAACGAGACGGCTCGAACAATCTCCTCAAAGTATTTGTTTTCAAAGATCCCGCTAAGGATGAGACGTTCAAGCCGATCAAAGCTGAAGTGGAAAAACTCAGTTTCAGCTCCTTGATCATTCAACCGATGATGTATGCCGATGAATCCAAAGGTGTCTTGCTTATCGGAGAACGTGACAGTAAGCGCGAATGGACGGCATCAGAGCTCGATTTGATCAAATCTGTAGCCGGACAAGTTGTAGTTGCAATCGAACACGGCGAGCTCGTAGACCAGCTTTCCCGCAAAAACAAAGACCTCCTGCAAAAGAATTTGAATCTCGACGCAAAGAATTCCGAACTGCGCACCGTGCAGTCTCAGCTCATTCACCAGGAGAAAATGGCGTCGTTAGGGCGTCTTGTTGCCGGCATCGCGCATGAACTGAACAATCCAATCAACTTCGTGCATGGCAATCTTCCCTATCTGCGCGAGTATTTCGACGACTTGATCAAAATCATCGGCACTGTCGATCAAATCGACTCCGAGCAAAAGGAAGAGTTCGAGCGCTTGAAAAAGTCCCTCAAATACGACTTTCTCGTCACCGACCTCGACAACATCCTTGCCGATCTGAATGAGGGCGCCGACCGCATCCGCCACATCATTCGCAACCTGCGTAGCTTCAGCCGACTGGACGAGGCGGAGTTGAAAGAAGCTTCCATCCAGGAAGGTATCGAATCTACCCTAAAAATTCTCTCTGAATTTTACGGGCGCGACAAAATCCCCGTCGAGACAGAGTTTGCGAGCATTCCGCCTGTGCTTTGCTACCCTGGGCAGCTCAATCAAGTTTGGATGAACCTTCTCTCAAACGCCGCCCAGGCGCTGAATAACCGCCCCGAACCGCTGGTCAAAATCCGCACCGAAGTCGAGAACAACAAAGTTGTGGCGTCGATTTCTGACAATGGGTCTGGCATTAAACCCGAGGTTCAGAGTAAAATCTTCGAACCTTTCTTCACCACCAAACCGGTTGGTCAAGGCACGGGATTGGGTTTGTCCATTTGCCATTCAATCATGGAACGGCATGGCGGGCACATCTTCTGCGATTCTACGCTCGACGTGGGCACTACTTTTCGGGTGGAAATCCCAATTTACGCCCGAGCTTCCGACCTCGTCAGGTCTGTACAGGAATCGGCTTATGACCCAGACTAAAGAAAGTTGCGAACGGTTGGCAACTGTCCACGGAGATCATTGATGACTCGGCGACATAAAATCCTCCTCGTTGATGATGAAATTGCGAATGTGCGGCTTCTGAACCGTGTCTTGGGGCAAGACCATGACACGATCATGTGTGAGAGCGGCGAGCAAGGGCTGAAAGCGCTGCACGAAAATGATGTCAGCTTGATCATCACCGACCAGCGCATGCCGCAGATGACGGGCGTACAGTTGCTCGAGAAGTCGATTGAGATTCGCCCTGACGCGATCAAGATTTTGATTACCGGCTATACCGATGTTCAGGCGCTGATCGATGCAATCAACGCTGGACATGTCTACAAATACATTCCAAAACCCTGGGATGCTGATGAACTGCGCATTACAGTCAAACGTGCGCTAGAGACTTATGAACTGAAAGAGAACAATATTCGTCTGATCGCAGAGCTCAAAGCTGCGTTTGGTGCGTTGGAAGAGCTGTCCACAGGCGCGATTCGCGCGTTGGCGGATGCGCTCGATGCGAAGTGCGATTACACGTCTGGGCACAGTGTGCGAGTCAGTCGTTTCGCTGTTTCGATTGGTCGAGCACTTGGGCTTGCGCCTGATTTGTTGAAAGACGTTGAGTTGGCGGGCGTTTTGCATGACATCGGTAAGATTGGTGTGCCTGAATCAATTTTGTGGAAGCCGGCAAAGTTGACTGATGAAGAGCAGAAGATCATGGCGGAGCATCCAGTCAAAAGCGCTCACATCATCGGTGAAATGAGCGGCTTGATGCGCACTCGCGAATACGTTCTGCACCACCATGAATTTCTCGATGGCTCTGGATATCCGAGCGGACTTAAGGGCGAAGACATTCCACTCGGTTCGCGTATCATTCTTGTCGCTGATGCGTACGACGCGATGACGACTGACCGTCCATATCGCAAAGCGATTGGACATCACCGCGCGGTGAAAGAGTTGCGCGAAAAATCCGGAACGCAATTTGATCCCAAAATGGTTGAAGCGTTGATGTCGGTAATCGGTGAAGAAGGCGAAGGGCTCGTCGACGGCGAAGTGCCAGATAGCTTCCTCGGACTTTCGATTCCGAACATCAGCACCAAGCAAACCGGCACTCAGTATCTTGCAGAAGCAGCGCGCAAAGAGCGGCTCGAATCGGCTAGCAAACAGTAGACTTCCCTTGAAGCAGGGGGCTTGCGGCTGGGAATTGAATCTTGGCGGTAACTGAGAACCTGCAATTGGCAGAGTTACTTTGAGCTGAACTAAAAACGAACGTTTGGAAAATGCTTTCGCAGCAGCAACAGTTCTTTCGGACTTACGTTGGCGCAGTTTTGTATCGTAACTCGTGTCAGATGATGGATTTGGGAATTTCGGCAAAGTTGATTGATACCATCTGCGGTGATAAACGTTTTCTCGAGATTCAGCTCGCTAAGTGTTTTTATTTTTGCAAGAATGGCAAGTCCCTTGTCAGAAATTTTCGTGTCAGCTAATTCAAGTCTGTGAATATTTGAATCAGGCAGCGGAGCTAAACCTTCATCAGTAAGGTTTTCGCATCCGTTCAGAAAGAGAGTTTCGAGATGCGGCAATCTTGCAATCTGCTGTATTTGGTCGTCTTGAATTTGTGATCGACTCAAATCGATCGATTTCAACTTGTCCAATTTCCTAAGCGAAGAAAAATTCCCGATCAGATTTCCTGCTGAAGAGAAACAGATCTTCTCCAATCTTTCGAGTTTGCAAATCGCTTCAAATTGTTCTTGTGAAACAAGGGTCCGTATGAAGTTGAGTTCAGTCAGCGTTTTCGGTAAGAGTGAAAAGTCGGGATGAAATAGCCGGCAAGAGAAGAATGTCAATGCAGTCAAAGGTTTGCGCGATAGTATCTCTAAAACATCTGTACTTATTTTGTGACCGTTTAATTGAAGTTCGGGCTTATTCTGCTCCGCGAGCCTTGAGCGCAGAACTCCCAGCTCCGCTTCAGTCGGCGGACGACTGGTCTCTGTTGTACCAGAGTCTTCATCTTCTGGACTTTCGCTGTTCGTTGCGCCTTGAAATTTTTTCTTCGCTTCCTCCTTCGTGAAAGAGATCAAGGGAAATTGTGTCGCAAGCTTTCTCGTGTCCAGGGAACTGATTTTGGGACACTCATCTATTGCCACTACTTTTAATCGTGGACTTTGACTGTGTAAGCACAAATTGCTGACACCGCCTGCGGTGACAGATGTACTTTCGATGTCGACACGGTTCAAGCGCGTCATTTTTGCTAAAGAAGCCAATCCATCATCTGTAATTGCCGTTTGCGCTAGTGAAATTCTCGACAACGTCGACTTTTCCAGGCTCTTTAAAGAAGCATCAGTAATTCGCGGGCAGTCATTGATGTACAAATTCGTCAGGTACGGAAAGGGCGCCACCTTTTTTACGACTTCGTCGCTGACTTGTGAATGGCTCAGGTCAAGCCTTTGCAATTTGGTCAATTTCGTCAGAGGCGATAAGTCTTTTACCTGCGAGTCGGATGCCCAGATCGCTAAACTGATCAGTTTATGTAGAGTGCAAATATCTTTGAGATCTTCTTGTGTGATTTCGGTTCGCGCCAGTCTTAGTTCGGTCAGGTTGGTCAGTTGGCTCATATCTGGATTTTGCAATTGACAAGACAACAGAGACAAACCTTTTACGGGGCTGCGCGCAATCAGACTGATTTCATATGCGGTGAAGGTTTTGTCGTTGAATTCGATGCGTGTGCTCTCGAGCTGACTTATTTTTTCTTGTATTTGCAGTTGGTCATCTTTCTTTTCTGATTCTGTTTTGTTCAAACCACCTTTGACAGACGATTCGAATTCTTTCTGATTCATTTTGACAACAGGCGCTGGAGCAGGTTTCTGATCTTCACTTTGAGGCGCGCCTGTAAGCCCTGGTTTCAATAAAAACACTCCGCCGATTGCGCATACTACAAGAGCGACACTTACGCTGACTACAAGAGCAGCGGAATATTTTTTTGTCGTTGCTTTAGATACTGCTGGCGGTGCCAATCTCTTGTTATTGCTAACGTGACTGACTTGCGTGCTTTGAAGCTGCTCTGCAACTTCCGTAAGCGTGCTAAATCGCTGTTCAGGCTCTTTTGCAAGCATTTTGCCAATAACAAATTCAATTTGCTCCGGAAATTCTTGACCCAATGAAGCTGACTTCAGGCTTGGTGGCAATTCGTTGCGGTGCTTCATCATTGTGGAAAGCGAATTGTCGCTTGTAAACGGCGGCGATCCAGTCAAGCACTCGAAGAACAAACAGCCGAGTGAATAGATATCCGATCGCCGATCCAGCGGTTCGCCCATGCACTGCTCGGGGCTCATGTACAGCGGGCTGCCGAAGATCTCTCCTGTTTTAGTGATTGATTGAACAGAGTCAGTTTCACCGACGTTGAATTTCACAATGCCGAAATCGAGTAACTTGACTCGCGCTTCATCCGTTGGTTTGTCGGATTTGAGTAGCATCACGTTGCTCGGTTTTATGTCTCGATGAATGACACCCTTCTCGTGCGCGTAGGCTAGCCCATCGCAAAGTTGTACAAAAATCGGAAGCGCCTGATTTAGAGGTAACGCGCCCTTTGTTTTTACGTATTCGTCTAGTGTTTGACCTTGCAAAAGTTCCATCACCAGGAACGGCATGCCGTCTTCGAGCACGCCGAAGTCCGCCACCGCAACGATGTTAGGGTGTTCGAATTTCGCGAGAACTTTCGCTTCCTGCTGAAATCTCCTCAACGCAGTGCTGGACGCATCGGAGGTCTTTAGCGTTTTAAGAGCATATTCTTTTGCTAGATGAATATGGCGAACTTTGTAGATAATGCCCATTCCGCCCGCATCTAAGTGCGAGAGTACCTCGTACCGTTCGTGCAGAATTATTCCTGGCGGGTAGGTCAAATCGATGCCCCGGTGCAGTCTCAAATCACGGTTAGAGCGTCTTTGCGAGATTCACGGTTTCTTTGTACACATCTTCAGGAGCGAGCAAAACCCCTTTCACATCCATGCTTGGTTTGGGGTTCTTCGGAGATCTCATGGCAATGAAGTGTGGGTGTTTTGGCAACAACTTTGCTTCGTCCGTCGGACCAAACATCGCCACCACGGGCTTCCTCGCTCCGACAGCGATGTGCATGGGGGCGGAGTCAACGCACACCAGAATGTCGCACAATTTAGTGAGCGCGGCTAGATCTGCAAGACTTTTGGTTTTTCCAACAGCGGAAACTAACTTTGAATTTTTTGGAAGTTTCGACTGAATCTCTTTGATGATTTCTACGTCATCTGGACCACCTGCAAGGACAGGCTGCAGCTCTGAATTTGCATCGAGTTTTTCAATCAGTGCAATCCAGTCGTCGATTTCCCAGGTTTTGATAATTCCTTTTTCGACAGCTAATCTACTGGTTCCTGGATGTAGCAGGACTAACTTCGCACCAGATTTGGTGCCTGCGTTGCTGAGAAAATCTTCCATGCGTGACATGCTATCTGATGGAATTGTAATTTCTGGAATGGTGCCGCGCTGCCCGTCTATCTCAGATTTTGGAGCATTCGCTGCGGTGAAGCCGTTTTCTGGCTGCTCCATAAATGATGCGAGATCGTGATACATGTCCGACGCATATTGGTTGTAATTCAATTTGCGCGGATGCGTCAAAAGCAAGTGAGAAAGCGGACCCGAGTCGTATCCAATGCGCCAGTGCGCACCTGCTAAGAAGAGCAAGATCGAAACCATCTTTGAACTTCCCGACGAAAGAATCATCTCGTAATCGCCGTCCTGCATCAGCCGTATCAATTGCGCGAGATCGCCAAGAAAGAGCGGACGTTTTTTGATGTCAAACAACGCGATGTCATCCACTAGATCCGTAATCTGTTTAATAGATTGCGAGCGCGGCTCGAGCAGCAGCGTGATGTGCGCCTTCGGATAAGCTTTGCGCATCGTTTTCAAAGTGGGTAGGAACAGCACTTCATCGCCGATGCCACCGAAATTTACGGCGAGGATTTTGTTTGTCTTATGCAGTTTTGGAATCATGGTATCCAAGGGCATATACGCCGCTGTTCGCTAATGGAAAGTGACGTTAAACGGTTATCGATTGTTCGTCAAGCATTGAGCCCGAATCTGCATTCGTCCATCTCTGACCAGGTTGCCGACGCCTACGCCTGTGAGGCTCAGCAGTGGCTTACACCCGCTCGCTGACGTTGTTTCGAAGGAAAAAGGGGGTAAGTCTGAGACAGTATATTCATCGAACATCGGAGGTCGTACACATTGATTATTCAAAAATTCGCAGTAGCTGTTGCGCTCACCCTCATCTCGAGTGCTTCAGCATTTGCTGCGGTTCCGGAAGCTTTCCAAACCAATGATTCTGAGCCTGTTTCCATTGGTCAAAGTCACGGAATGTTTAACGCAAGAACCACCAGCAGACATCGGCGCTCACGTCGTCGTCATCGCCGTCACTGGCATCGCTAATCCGCGTTGTTTAAGATCCGAGATCATTCTAGAACGTCAAGGGTAGACGCCTGCGCATTACCTGCGGGCAAATCCACCTTCGGAGCAAGGGACAACGAGCCGGTTTAGTTTTGCTCGACTATAATGTCCCTTGTCTCTGAAAGGTTTTGAAATTTGCGACCAATAAGTTGGTCATACACCATCATCGTTTGCGCCATAGTTGGCGCGGTGATTGGATACATACTGACGCTTTACTACAAACCGACGATGATTCCGGCGCCACTGCGATTGGGCAGTTTGTCGCAGCCGACGACCGTGCTTCTGCTCGGGACCGACGTCGTTTACACCGAGCAAGGTGCGCATCAAAACAAGAAAATCGATCAGGCTGCATTCACCGGTCGGTCCGACACAATCATGGTTTGCCGTCTTGACCCAGTGCGCAATGCGATGGCAATTCTGTCCATTCCTCGCGACACTGAGGCGCAAATTCCGGGTAATGGCAAGCAAAAAATCAACGCTGCGAACGCCCTTGGCGGTCCGACTCTTGCCGCTCAAACTGTCAGCAATTTCCTTGGAATTCCCGTTGATCACTACGTCGTGCTCAACGTGCACGGGCTCGTCGACCTCGTAAACGAGCTCGGCGGAATCACAGTCGATGTGCCGCAAAAAATGAAATACATGGATTGGACTGCGAAGCTCAAAATCGATCTCGAGCCGGGACCGCACACTCTGACCGGTAACCAGGCGATGGGATTCGTTCGTTTTCGGCACGATGCGCTAGGTGACATCGGTCGCGTGCAGCGACAACAACTTTTCATTCGCGCCGTTATGGCGAAGGCGTTGGAACCGCAGTCTTGGAGCCATCTTCCGCGCTTGATGGAAATCGCTAGTCAATATGTTTCGACGGATATGAGTGTTTCGCAGATGATGTCGATGGCGACGTTCGCTCGCGCGGTGCCGAAAAAGAATCAGATGATGATGATGCTTCCCGGCAATTTCAGCGGAAATGGTTGGTCGTCGAGCGACATGGAAATACGAAATATTACGAATCGTTTGATGGGAGCAAATTTTGTTGGCTCGCTACGTAACGAAATGCGTATCACTATCGAAAATGCGAGTTCCACACCTGGTGTGGGTTTCAAGGTTGCTAAGATTCTCTCGCCAAAGGGTTACAACGTCGTGGTGAAAAATCTGAAGGCGAAGATTGGACCTTTCAAGCGCACGAGAGTGATCGCACAGCGCGGCAACCCCGATGACGCTGAGCAAGTTGTGACGGACCTCGGCGGGATCGGCGACATCGTAAATGCATCCGTCGGAGATATAGAAAGCACTGTGACCGTGCAAGTCGGTGACGATATCGACACAATCCTGAAGGAAACTAAATAAACTCTTGACCGCCGAGAAGCGCATGAAAAGCGCGTCTTGACATTGCTAAGTCAAAGCTTCAGACATTGTTATTATTCCTCTTGAAATAGCAGATCGCACCTACCATGACATGGTGTACAGTATGTGCGGCTCGCAGCTCAGACCAGCAATCTTTCTGCGTTCACGCTATTATGAAACTGACTACATCAATTCCCGAAAGTAAGTCAGAAAGGCAGGCAACATGACCCATTACGTTTATGCAACACGCGGCGGCTACCTTTATCTAGTTGGAAAATTTGCCCACAAACCAAAAACACAGAAACCAGACGAATTTGTTCTCTCGGTTCCAGAAAAGACTTCACAAAACCAGATCGACACATTGGCACATCGCCGTTTCATGGATCATCTGAACCGCCCTCGCAAAGCTGCTCATGACCGTCACCATGCTTCTGAGCGCGAGTTGGCTACCGTATAAACGTAAGTATCCGAGGACAGTCTGAGCGGCAACCCGCCTGACTCAAGTCGTAAGCCTTTCGACAAAGTATTGAAAACGTGTTGCTCAAGACGAGCGGCACGTTTTTTGTTAGCAGCGTGTTTCGCTTAATAGGCACGTTTTTCGCTCTTAACAGGTAAGTTCGACGCTTTTCTTTGAAACTGATGCGACCTTTTCTCCCGGGAGAATCGTGCCGATCATGTTCAGGGGATCGGCAGCCGACGCTGAGATTGTTTGCTCCGTCTGTTTGTTTTTCGACGCGCGCAGTGAGTCGGCTGCTTCAGGCAAAGCAAATTGCTCACCGATGAATCCATTTACGAAGCGTCCGCCTCGCACTTCACCGCGATCTTCCATGTGGCGGAAAACTGACAACAAATCACGCCAGGGCGGTAGATTTGCTTCGCGCCTGCAAACATCGCGGAAAACAACTCCATAACGACGAAGCAAAACTTTGCACATCGCTTCGAGCCCTTTTACCTTTTCAATTCCGTGTTCTGGATGTATCAGCGTCCAGCGCCCGTAGTTATCGCGGAATCGCTTCGCTCGTGGTCCGCTGCGTCGTTTTGGGTCGATGAGCGATCGAAGGTTGTCGAATCCGTCAGCGGTGACCAAGCCTCCGGTTACTAATTCCCAAAGTCCGGTTTCAACCTGCGCTTTTAGCAGTCCTGTTCCCCGCGAAATGTCAGCGAAGAAACTGGCACCGCGCTGTTTCAAAAAGTCATGCACCGTCTGTGCTGCATAACTTAGACCCGAAAGATCCGCATTGACTGCGGATTTTGGCAGTGTCGACATCCAATCGGAATCGTCGCGAACGAAAAATGTAATCGGCGCGACGCTCGTTGGAATAATTCTTTTGATTGCGCCTGGCATCATTGTGACGACCTCGCCAGCTTTTGTCGTGTCGTCAGAAAGTGAGCGCTTGAAGTTGGTCCACCCACCTTTCGAGTTTCTGCGTTCTATTCCTCGCGAAATTGGAATTGGCTGACTAGTTTGTTCCTCTGTCTGCTCGCTCCTCTCGTCTCGTGAGTTTGTTGATTCCAGGTTGAGTTGTTCCTGGCGCTGCGCCTCTTGCGCTTCCTCCTCGACGGATTGGATCTTTAGAGGTGCGTTGGGGAGTATCGAGCTGTTCACTTGCGCGCCAGCATTCTGACGGAGATGTGCTGCTTTTTTCGAATATGGTGGCACCGGTGGTGGTGCGTCATTGACCGTGAGTGCTGGATGCATGCTCAAGCGCCCCCAGCCAACGGCGCCCTTCATGCACAACTTATCGAGCATATCCGAGCTGTAATTACGCACCCGTCTCGCAAGAACTTCTTTCTCCCACGCGTTGGCAGGAATTTCAAACCCTTGCAACTGTCGGATGACTTCGAGCAATCCGCGCTCTCCGGCAAGCTGTGTGCCAGGAGCGATGTGCTGCCACGTTGCGAGCCAGCGCACATATGTGCCAGCGGTGACTGGTTCGACTCGCTGTCGCAATCCCGCGATTGTGAGTTTATGAATCTTCGCCAGAAGTCGGCGCTCGCACCACTCGTACTGCGAAACTTCAAGAGACGCAATTCCTTTTACGACGTTCGAGAGTTGCACTCGACCGCTGAACTGCCCGCGAAGAATTCCGCCTTCAGACTCTAATTGTAGGAATGAAATTTCAACGTCGCGCGGAGTCAATTGGAGCATGGCGGCAACGTCATCGACCATAATCGGTCCAACTATTTGCATCCAGCCCCGCACCGTATTTGATATCGCTATTTGTCTATCGGGCGGCGCTGTACCAAACTCAGGAACTGCATTCTCAATTTTTGCATCCGGCCAAATTAGTTTCGCTGATTCCAGTCGTTCGGTGCAAACCCAGAATTTAGCGTCGTTTACTGTTAGCCGTGTGGCTCTGCGCGTAGTCTGCAACCCTTCGAAGAACTCGCCCCAGGTCTGTGCCGGTTGCATATGCAAACTCGGACTTTGTTCTGGAATTGCGATGACAGATTTGAGCAGATCGTGCAATTCATCAGCATTGCGGATATCCGGCCATGCTTGTTCGATTGTTTTTTCAATCGCAGCTGGTTCAAGTTTTCCAAGTTCGCCTGCAGCGTTCGGCAGTACTCGGCGCATCTCGACAGCTCTCGTGCGACGTTCTTCGATGCCTGCATCATCTAAGAACGCGTAGACATTAGCATTGATGATTTCCGCAGCAAATTGAGAAGGCGTCGGTGTGTCAATTGCGAGACATGTGATCTCGCCGGAGCGGATGTCATTGATGATCTTTTTCAATCCATCCAGGTCCATCGCTTCGTACAAAACATCCTTCATAACTTCTTCGATCAGAGGATG
This sequence comes from Drouetiella sp., assembly GCA_036702965.1. Lineage (GTDB taxonomy): Bacteria > Cyanobacteriota > Vampirovibrionia > Obscuribacterales > Obscuribacteraceae > PALSA-1081. The sequence goes on along the minus strand of DATNPZ010000013.1, from coordinate 1,073,028 downwards.
ATTCGGTATCTCGACGTCGCCTGGTGTATTGTCCTGACATGCTGCGGCGCCGGGGAAAACTGCAGAGAGCAAGTCGTCTGATTTAAGCCGTTGCAAATATGGTGGAACCTTTTTCCCGCCCATGAATCGCAGAAGTGCAAGGGAGCGCATGGCATCCCATCTCCAGCGTGTCTGGAATATCGGTCCCTGAAGCGCCGCTTGTTCGAGCGTGTGCTGAATATTGTCCGGCGAGAGGTAATAAAATACGTCTCCGAGCGGGAAGCTGTGCTGCTCTGCCAGTGCGATGCTGATACCGTCTTCGGTGGCGGCTGCTTGCAACTCGAGATTGAAGTTGCGACAGAATTTTTTGCGGAGCGCCAATCCCCATGCTCGATTGATTCGACCTCCAAATGGCGTGTGCAGGATCAACTGCATTCCGCCACCTTCATCAAAGAATCTTTCAGCTACAACTTGTTTGATTGTTGGAACTGCGCCAAGAATTGCACGACCTTGCACGATGTACTCGATCAACTGTTCTGCACCAGACTCTGGTAGCCCGCATTCTTCAGTTATCCAGTCGATTGCCTTTTGAATTTCCTCGGTTCGTTTGGAGTGTGCACCATATTCCACGGGCACAGTTTTAGTCAACTCATCGATGTGGCGCCGAAGTTCAGATACGTGATACGACAATTCACTTGTTCGTGCAGGTGCTTCTCCGAACCAGAATGGCACCGATGGCGATGCTCCGTGCGCATCTTCTACATAAACTTTTCCAGCAACGTTATCGATGCGGCGAATGCGCCAGGAAGTTGTTCCCAACATGAATACGTCGCCACGGTGACTATCGATCGCGAAGTGTTCGTCAAGTGTGCCGACATTGACACCATCTGGCTCAGCGACGACTCCATACAATGCGCTCTCGGGAATTGCGCCACCACTGGTAATGGCGGCTAATCTTGCACCGCGGCGCGCGCTCAATTTGTCATTGACCTGATCGCGCATAAGATAAGCGCCATATCGTCCTCTGCGAGCAGAAATTCCGTCTGACAACATCTGAATGACTTCGTCAAATTTTTCTCTCGGCAAGTTTCTATATGGATAAGCTTTTCGAATATCCTGGAACAGTTGCTCTTCGTTCAATTCTTCAACCGCAGCCATCGCAACGATTTGCTGCGCGAGGATATCCAGACAATTTTCTGGTATTTCCAACTTGTCTAAGTCATTGTGCTTAATCGCGCGAATCAGAGCAGCTGTTTCGATTAACTCATCGCGCGTGTACGGAAAAAATCTTCCCTTGGGAATGGCACCGCGCCAGTGTCCAGCTCTTCCGACGCGCTGCAACGCTGTTGCAATCGCTTTCGTTCCATTGATTTGGCAGACCAGGTCGACGAATCCTACGTCAATTCCCAGCTCGAGCGATGCTGTCGCTACAAGAACTTTGATCTCGCCGTTTTTCAAACGCGTTTCGGCGGCGAGTCGAATCTGTCTGGACAAACTTCCGTGGTGGCACGCAACTTCTTCTTCGCCGATGCGCGACGCAAGATGCATGGCTATTCGCTCTGCCTGCTTTCGCGTATTCACAAAAACGATTGTGGATCGATGCTGATTTACGAGTTCTGCGAGGCGGTCGAAAGTTTCCGCGGAAAATTCTTGCGACGCAATCGGCTGAATCGGTTGTGTCGGAAGCTCGATAGCGAGGTCCATTGTCCGGCGATGACCGACGTTCACAACGATCGGGTCAACGCCCTGCGCACCCGTCAAAAAGTGTGCAACTAATTCGATTGGATTTTGCGTGGCTGATAATCCGACGCGATTCGGCTTTTTATAAGTCACTTTGTCGAGACGTTCCAACGAAATCGACAAATGTGAACCGCGTTTATCATCGGCAACAGCGTGAATTTCATCGACGATTACAGTCTCGACATTGGCGAGCAGTTCTCGACTTTTTCCAGCGGTTAAGAGGATGTAGAGTGACTCGGGCGTCGTCACCAGAATGTGCGGATGCTTGCGCAGCATGGCTTGCCGCTCTTTCATGAGCGTGTCTCCGGTGCGCACTGCGGTGCGAATCTCAGCCATTTCGATGCCGCGAGATTCAGCCAGCTCGCGAATTTCTGCAAGAGGAGTGTCTAAATTCTTTTGGATATCGTTGCTCAACGCCTTCAGTGGCGAGATGTAGACCACCGAGGTCTTGTCGCCCAACTCATTGGCAACAGCCAGCCGCACCAGTCGATCGATACATGCGAGGAAAGCCGCAAGCGTTTTACCGGAGCCGGTCGGTGCAGAAATTAGTGTCGTGCGACCGGCGAGAATATGCGGCCAACCCTGCTCCTGGGGCTCGGTTGCAGAACCGAACTTAGCCAGAAACCAGTCTCGCACGAGGGGATGCGCCCAATCGAGCGCGCCAGCCGCAACCTTTGCTGTCTTCATACTGACATTGTATTTCGCTTTTGCGACTTTTAGGTGAACTTTTCTGGTTTACACGAATTCGCGTATAGCCGGTCGTTATTGGCGTTTAGCCGATTTTCGAATCGCTCGCTCGGGGGACGTTACTAGCGCATACGGCTTGGGCAATCTTAGATATAGTTAAGCAGGCGTCGACGTAAAGAACTGGTGGCAAATCTAAGGCGTCTGCAAAATCCGGGTAAACATCATTATGTATGCAGATGAACCCGCTACAATCATCCTGGGGACTGTAAGAGAGGGAAAGAAATGCGAGTTAGTAAAAAGGCGCTACGAAGCGCGAGAGGCTTCACGCTGATCGAGCTTCTAGTCGTAGTCATTATCATCGGCATCTTGGCCGCGATCGCGCTACCGAACTTTATCGGCGCGCAAGACAAAGCTCGCGAAGCGTCTGTGAAAGCGAATATGCGTACATGTCAGATCGCAGCTGAAGCCTATGCCACTGATAACGGTGGCACGTATCCATCGGCAGTCGCTGTTGGGTATGAGAGTTACTTTCCGGGTGGCGGTAGTGATGGCTCAACAGCACCAGCATCTGGCTACATCAATCCTTTCACCAACACCTCCGAATTTCCAACAGCGGGAGCGCTGAGCGGAACACCTCAAACTCTGCGAACTACTCCTGGTGCATTGACCGGGTCTGCAGGTTCAGTGACGTTCTTAGTTGCAACTCCTCCAACGACCTATGGAATTGTCGGATTTGGAAAAAATGGCAAGCCGTTAGGTGGTAGCGCTGCGGGCACAACGCTTGTGCTGTCTAATCAATAATTCGACCGATTTCTTCGTGTTCAAGGGCGTAGTCGCTTTTGTATGCGGGCTTGTGATATTTATCACTCGCTCGCATTTCTCTTTCGAAAATAATGCGGTAGCCAACCCTCAAAATCCCAGTTTTGATAGCAAGGTTCTCAAATTAGGATGTGGTGGATTTGATACAGTAGTTGCAGACTGTTACTGGCTTTCGTTCATTCAATATTTTGGTGAGTCAGTTGAAAGAACAAAAGATAATTACTCAAAAACTTTAGACTACATCAAAGTCGTAACGGACCTCGATCCGAATTTCGTATCTGCATACTACATTGCAGCCCTGCTGCTCGGTGGTGAACTAAAAGAACCAGATTTAGCCGAGAAAGTTTTGGAAAAAGGTATAGAACGCAATCCGAAAGAATGGACTTTGCAGTTTGCTGCTGGTGCTAACTCATTCATTTATGCGCATGATACTCGGAAGGCAGCCAGTTTTTACAAGGGGGCTGCGCGTATGCCCGGAGCACCACCATGGCTAGAGGGGCAAGCTAGAATACTCGAGGCTAACATTCCCTCAATCGTCAAAGAGGCGTTCACCTGGGACGGGATTTTCTCTGCTGCTAAAGACCAGAAAACTAAGAACTTCGCATCGAACAAAGAGGTCACGCTGTGGCTTGAGGTTGCTAAAAAGGCTCCTACTACGAGTGTTAAGCAGCAAGCGTTGAATCAAATCTATCGCTTAACCGGTCGCAGCGTTGCCCGTTAGGCAAACGAAAATCAGAAAGCTCGAAGAGGAATGAAGTGTGTTATCTGTTCAGTCGACTGCAAAGAGTTTCAGTCGATTTGAATTTATAGCAGGTGCTGCAATTATCATTGCGCTGATTCTTTTTTACTTCCCGTTTTTATCCGGTCAGCAGTCATTCTTCTATACCGATACAACATTCGGTTTAGAACCAACTTGCACGTTTCGGCATAAAGAGCTTACCGGTGGGCACTTCCCGCTGTGGAATCCGCTGTTGTACTGTGGCATGTCTGAACTAGCGGTCCCATTCCCGAGTTTATTTTACCCTCCGGATTATCTTCTCGTTGTGCTTCCCTTCAATCAGGGACTAGCGCTAGCAATGATTTTTCATCAAGTCTTAGCTGCTGTGTCGATGTTTCTGCTATTGAAAAGATGGGGACTAGAAAAATACTCCGCCACTACAGGCGGTGTTATATATTCCATGTCTGGATACATGTTCTCGCTCACAGCGAATTATAGTTTGGTTGCTGGAGCAGCTTGGTTGCCTTTATGTATGTTCACCCTGTCAAATTTTCAATCTGTGAAAGATTTCGAAAACTATAAGTGGTGCTTACTGAGCAGCTTTTCCCTTGCCATGCTTGTGCTCTCTGGTCGTCCAGAAGTTTTTGTTCCGTCTCTTGCAGTAATTGTTGCCTATGTTTTGTCATTTCGAGACAAAGAGAATTCTTTTGCTTATGTACTATCCTGGCAAATCCGGTCGTTTCTTTTAGCTTTCTTGTTTTCTGCACCAGCTATCTTCCCCACTGCGGAATGGCTCAGTCAATCTCGTCGTGCTACAGGAATGCTTGGCGAAGAAGTCTTTATGTTCAGCGCGAATTGGTATGACGTGGTTTCGATCTTTTGGGGACAAGGTCTTGGTAATCTCCGGGCAATCGGAACACCGTTCCGGTCGTTGGTATTGGAAAACAACTTTCCTCCATTCATGTCATGTGCTTACGTTGGTCCGGTCTCGCTCGTGCTCGCGTGCATAGGAGCATTCGCAAAATGGAAATATCGGGCGTTTACTATTGCGGTTCTAGTCCTTGGATTGGCCTTCGGCTTGGGAAAAAATCTGACGCTAGTATCGTGGGTAATATCAGTAGTTCCAGGCTTGAACTTTGTCCGAATACCAATAAAGTTATTTTTCTTAGTAACCTGGGCGTTGTCAATCACGGCTGCGTACGGAGTTGCCGCGTTGGAAAACGAACGTGCGATTCGTTGGGGTGCATTGACCACATGCATAAGTCTGATTGCATCTTTGCTTTTGATTTATTTCACTAGCGCGAGTGTGGCAGTTTTGCCGTTCATGCCCACCCAGGCTCAAGCAATTTTATTATTGCGCAGCAAAGAATTGCACAATCGGGTTTTCTAGCTTCTGTCTCTGCCATTTTGCTGTCAATCGCGTTGCTTTTTTGTCATTATCGCCGTGTAGCGAAAGAGCGTATTTCAGTATTTATCATTCCACTCGTGCTGTTTAGCTGCCTTTGGAATGCATTTACCTATGAACGTAGCGGTGCCGAGCAAGATTTCTTTTCTTGTCCATCAGTCGTTGAAGAGCAAATAGGCGCGGCTCTTAGGCAATCGAATACCCGAGTTTTAAATTTGTGTTTGGAGCGACAAACTCTGCCTAAACTGGCAATTGAGAAGTGGCGTGACGCAGCTTTGTTTCAATACAACAGGCAAATATTAAAGCCAAACTCCAATGTGGATTTCTCTGTCCCGTCTTCGTATGGATTTGAAGGCGCTATGAAGGGGGACTACTATTATCTCTTGCTGCACGCTTACTTAAATTCGAGTCAATCGGTGCGACCTGAAGGGGGGTCCGTCAGCGATTTACCGCTGAGCCGATTTTGTTCTGTAACATCCACTGAGTACGTAGTGACACAACTTAATCGAAATATTACGCCCGGAACGGCTATGCCGGTGCCGCTGCTTGACCCTTCACTTTTTTCCGTGTTCTTTGAAAGCCCATCAATGAATGTTCGGCTTTACAAAGTTCTGAAGCCTCACCCAAGATGCTTCTTTGTGACTAAGTACAATGCTACTGGTTCTCATAATGAAGTCCTAGATGCGCTTTTAAATCAAGCAGTGACCGTACCTGATTTGGTGCGGTTTCCATTCATTGAACTCAAAGCAAGCGATACCAGCTTTCAGCAGTCCGCTGAGGCTCAAGTAAATGAAGTTAAAACTTTGCAGGATATCGATACCGAGCATGTGTCAATAACTACAGATACTGCTGAATCCGGTTATTTAGTACTATCCGATCAAAACTTTCCTGGATGGGAAGTCACCGTCGATGGTGTTAAGTCACAGATTTTTACAGCGAATGGTTTCATGCGAGCCGTCCACTTGGAGGCTGGGAAACATTCGGTGCTTTTCAGTTTTCAGCCAAAAAGCCTTCAGCTTGGCTGGCTGCTCTTTGCATTAGGAGTCTTTCTTGCTGGGTACTTGTACTTTGAATTTGTTGGAAAGACGAAACACAAGTTCTGGTAGTGTCTGCAAATCGAGTTGGTTGATAAATCTTCCGGTGGTTTGTAAATAATTTGGGTATTGCTCTGGCTGTATAGATCCATATAATTCGAGTTGTTGAAGCTTGTCTTGTAACCCGATGAACATTAGCCGCTCTGAGCGTTAGTCTTCGTGCGAGTGGGCGCGTGTTTGTCATTGATTGGATTAGAAAATATGCCACCAGGAAGTGCGGAACAACCTAACTTTGCTGATGTTGAATCGGCGATTTTCAAAGATTTAAAATTGAATCCTGTTGATATGCAATCTGTGTTTAAAGAGTTGATGCAGTTAAAGCAAAGTGAGACGGGCGATGCGTTTCAAAAGGACTTGCTGCAACTGAATCAGGATCTGCATAAGCAGCATTTGCTTCCGTATTTTGAAATCATCGAACCAAATCCAAATGATCCAAATGGATTTGATTTGAAGAATCTGAATACCGGGGAAACGTCATCGGGGCAGCCTCCACCTATGGAACAGACCCCGCCGAGTGGCGACTTCAACGGCTCTGGCTCAGGACCATCTGGAGGCGGTGGTGGCTCAGATGGTGCTGGCGACGGCGGTGACGGTAACGGCAGCGTTAACAGCGGCGGCGGTGGGTGCACCACAGGCGGTGGATCCGGCGATGTTAGTGCGATATCCGATCCCGGTGGTGATGCTTGGGATGGGCGGAGCCAGGGCGATATGGAATTATCTGATCTGTCCGCACAATATCTCGGGCGCCAGTTGTGGGCTGACACGAAATGGGCTGGTGCCTGCGATGGCGGGAACGAAGGATGCGCTGCATCGGTTTCGAAGGTATTGCAGGATGCCGGTATCAACTACGCACAAAGTGCAGGTGTGCTGGAGCTTGCTGGGCAGCTTTGCAGTAACGGATGGACGGAGTCAGAAGGAACAAATACTGCTCAACCTGGCGACGTGATCTATGGCAACAATGGTGGCGAAGATCAGCACATCGGAATTGTCGGGTTGGATCGTGGACAACTCGTGCTGTATAACAATTGGTCCAAAGATGGCAGATGGCATGAAGAGCCGCTACTCTCGTCATACATCGCCACACACTTCGGTTCGAATGTGAGGGTGTTGCATCCAGCACCAAGTTTGGTGACTGCTAAAACCGCAGCAACACCAAACGTTGCAGACGCAACACAAAACGCTAAGCGATAAGCTTTATGCACTCATCTAAACATGGATGGCAGAGTGATCCATAGTCAGTGAAAATGCGCTCGGTACGATCGCCGCAAACAAGGCATGGTGGCATTGTTGCAATGTCCATGAATTGCGCTTTCGAATCGCCCGCTAAGCTGCTGCTCTCAGTTTTGATGTCGTGAAATTGCTGAATACATTCATTGCAGATCGCGCACGTTGGAGCCGCCGCAAGAAGTTTTGCCACTTGTGTGTTCAACCGCCCGCAAAGTGAGCACCACATGTTGTCGTTTGGTTCGACAGAGTGCCCCTCGAAACAAGTTAATTTCAAAATCATGAACACCATCGCCTGATTGTATGGTGATTCAAATGCCCCAAGCCATCCACTTTTCACAGCTAACCACTGACTCATTCTCTCAGCGAAGTTCTTTTCGCATTGAAACTTGTCGAAGTTGGCAAGTTTCTTCAAGTCAGGTAACGAATCGACAATTTCTTTCAATTGCTGCGATGACGCTGCTGGAATTGATTCGTTATTCCAACTCCACATGAAGCTGTCTTTGAAATACGTACCAACAACTTGAAGTGGACCAAACGACACTGCATCGCCGTTCATGAGTCCCTTGAAGTAAGCCTTGTTCGTGTCAACGTCGTAGTTTTCGCCGTCGAATAGATTTTCCCAGTAACTCACCCGCGCGTACATTTTGGATCGAGCCCGCGAGATTTCGAGCATATCCTCATCGAAGATTTTTGAAAGCTTATCTAACTCGTCTTTGAGTTTTGGTTTTCCAAATCCAAACAAACGCCATCCTCCGATGTATTATTTTTTCACCCAGAGTGAACCGTATTTCTCTTTGATTTGTGCGGCTTCGTCGATTTTACCAGCTTGCTGTAAGCGCACGTACAGCTCGTTCGACGAATCACGTTCGCGAATTTTGGAGTCTGGATGAAGTTGCGGTTTAGCTCGCATTTTTACTACCGCGTTCATTGCCTTTTGATCGTACTCCAGCGCTTTAGCTACGTTGTGTTCCTCGGCAGCATAGATGTTGCTCAAAAGGTGACAACTGTCATTGTATTGTTCTAAAAGACCTGCTTCCTCCGGAAGTTGCATGCGTTCCGTTTCTTCGATTGCAGCTAGCAAGTATTCTTTCTGCTGAATTCTGGGAGTTCGAGATCTCGACGCAAGTGCGTGCGCATAAATTTGATGGAATAAAACTGATTTATCTGCGAACGGCTTCATGAATTCGCACTCTTCATCGAAATATTTGGAAGCCTTTGCGTTGTCTCCATGGATGAGGCAGTGCAAGCCAGCGGTGTCCATAATCTGCGCCACTGCGCTTGTAGCTACTGAGGGAAATCTTCTTCCCAGATCGATCACGAAATCAGCAGTTTCAAAAAATTTCTTCGAGTCGGTTTTGAATGTGGTTTCCATCACCTGCCCTCCCAGCACTATTATTCCTGCTTCGTCCCAGTAATAGTTACGCTTAGCTAAATCGAACGCTTCCAGTCGGTATTGGTCGGATTTTTTGACATCGTGCAAATCTCGAGCTAAGTCGCCAGCTTGAACGAGAGCGACAACGAGATCTGCATCGTCATGATTCTGTCTGCAGATCCTAACTGCTTCTTCACGGTGCTGCAGCGCCTCTTCTTTTGCGGTCGTAATGAGTTGTCTTCCAAGTTCACGCTCATAGTCAGCAGTCTTACTGAGTTTGTTGCTCAGTTTTCTAGATAACTCAATTTGTTTCTTCAGTCTGGCGATTGGGTCACCAATTGACTCCGCTTCTCGCTCCACAAGCGGTTTTTGGGCTGGAGTTCCGTGCTGGAAAAATGAGCAGTGAGGCATACGTCTTTCGAGGTCTTGCACTATTTGCTTTGAGTATGGCTCGCCTTGTTCGTCCAATGGTAGGCTAATAGTTTTAAGTGATGTTGAATTGAAAAGCTCTTTCATCTGGTCGGCGGGCATTTTGCAATGCCACAAATTTATGTTGTGAAGACAACGCATCTTCGCTATGTTTTGCAGATCGCGCTTAGTTACGGTCGCTTCTTGTACAGATAAGTCTTGCAGCGTGTCAATTTTCAACAATGGTTCAACATTGTTGATTTCGCAGTTTTTCAGAGTAAGAAATAAAAGATGCCATTTCCCCACTGCCGCCAGAGTTTTTGGCGAAATTAGAACGCTCTCTAAGTCTAAAGATTGAACATCGGGGTATTTTGTTAAGTCATCGAGGCTCTGTGCATCAGCTAAGTACGTCATTTTAAATCTGACTATTTTGTCTCTTATCCCCTGTCCAAACCATGCCTGGCTTGGTGGTACGTTTCTTTGTTCTGGAACCGCCTTGTATTCAACGGTTGGTTTTAACTGCTTTGTTGCCGAATAGAGTGTAATTGCACTCGCTGTTAGCAATGAAATAGTGGCTGCAACTATTAGAATTGAGGCACCAAATGCGGTTCTACTGAGCGATATGAAAGATTTATCGAGTACTGCCTTACTCGTTTGGTTCTGCGTGAAGTTTTGTCTTGTCGTCGATGAATCCTTCACTCCCGTTAGAGCCAGTAAATCTTTTTGAACTTCACTAATTGTCTGATATCTTTTATCAGAATTTTTCGCCAACATACGCTGGACGATTTGCTCCATTCCCTCGCTAAAAGATTTTCCGAGGGAAGCTTCTCTCAACGACGGCACTTCCTGCGTCTGGTGCATCAGCATCGTCGAGAGTGCATTATCACCGACAAATGGTGGCGTGCCAGTCAGTGACTCGAAAAGCACGCAGCCGAGCGAATAGACATCCGTGCGATGATCGATGCCCGTGCCTGAGCATTGCTCTGGGCTCATGTAGAGTGGACTGCCGAAAATTTCACCAGTTCTTGTAAGTGCTTGCACTTCGCCGCCATCATGTTGCGTCAGTTTTGCAATTCCGAAATCGAGAATTTTGACACTACCATCGGTGCCCGTCTGGCGGTCATTTAAGAGCATAATGTTGCTTGATTTTATGTCACGATGAACAACTCCACTTTCGTGCGCATGCCGCAATCCACTGCATACCTGCAAAAAGATCGGAATCGCTTCGTTTTCGTTGAAGATTCTGTTCTTCAAAATATCCGATATGGTTTTTCCCTCGACTATCTGCATCGCGAGGTAAGGAGTGCCGTCACTGAAGATCCCGAAGTCGTTAACAGAAACAATGTTCGGATGATTCATCGAATACGCAGCACGCGCCTCCGCCTGAAATCGGCGAATCGAAGCGGCGTCGATACCTCTGCGGTCAACGGTCTTAAGCGCCAGCTCACGATGCAAGTGCACGTCTTCAACGCGATAAACAACACCCATTCCGCCTTTCCCTAGTACGGAGATGATGCGGTATTTGTTATCTAGAACATGATCGCGTTGATATAGTTCATCCATCAGATTTCTTGCCCGTGGATTTGTTTCTCGACCAGGTCCGCAAAAAATTTTCTTCGTAGGAAATTGTCGTTGGTAATTAAGTTTGCAGATTTTTGACCACGCTTTAGGTAAGCCAAAGCCTCATCACGCTTGCCTTCTTTGTTCTTTTCTCTGGCTAGCACGACGCACGCATCGCAATAGTGTTCGCGCAAGTTATAAGGCTCAGGAAATTTTCGTGATTCGATTTCTCTGAATCCGTCCTCGAAAAGCTGATCGCGCGCCTTGCCTTTAGGCGTGACGTACGCCAATTCGATCAGCGACCTAGCGTATTGGTCCGGATACGCGGCACGATTTTGCTCGAAGAAGTTGTGGACATCTGTGTAGAGAGGAAAGGCTTTTGCGATTTCGCCGGATTGGTAGTACAGAGAGGCGAGTCCTTGCACTCTGCCCTCATGAGCATCAGGGCGTTTGTCGATTGCAAACTTTGTGTCTAGCTGAACCGCTAACTCTTTCGGCGGGATCGCCCCCTTTGCGTCCCCACAGTAAAGGATGACATTTGATGCGAGTTCCAGGTCCTCCAGCATTTTTTGATCGCAGTGCATAGCAGTGTCAGTGCATAATTTGACGGCTTTTTTGGCGTCTTCGATAGCTTGGGTAGTTTCATTGCACTTGCGTTCTGATTCCGCTACTGCAAGGAGTTGCTCGCCTTCCTTTGCATAACTCTGATTCTCGTCAACAATTGAAATTCCCTTTCGAAGTTGAGTGAGCAACTCTTGTTGAGCCGGTTTCGACTTCTTATCAAATGCAGCATTCTGGTAAGTGAGAATTGCAATTGATTCGATGTAATCGCTACACATATCATTTTTAGGATCAGCTTTTCTCAAAATCTCGTATTCGCGTTTCATTGTTTCGACTCGCGACAACCCCTTCTGTTTTGAGACAATTTGCGAACCCGATGGGCCGTCGCTGTAGAAGGTGAAAGTGCACGATGGCATCTTCTGTGCGAACTCATCGAGAATTTCCGCCGGCAATGACGGGTTATTCGGCAGCACGATCTCGTTTAGCGAATGCGACTTTGTCAGTGCAAACAATTTCGTTGGATTCAACTTGCATTGCACGAGATTCAATTTGTGCAGCATCGTCATGCGAGCTAGTTTCGGTAGATCGTCTTCAGTGATGTTGGTGCCGGAAAGATTTAAATCCTGCAAATAACTTAGTTGTGAAATATTGTCAACCGACGTGACCTTCTCGCACTCTTGTAAATTCAGTTTCAACAATTTAGAACCGAGCAGATTGGCAAAACCTTTGTCGGTTACTAGCGTTTCTGAAACATCTAAATCTTGAACATCTTTGTATCCCTTAAAGTCAGCGAGAGCATTGTCGTCAGCATCGTCACGATTTAAAAATCTCACGGCGCCCTGACTGATACCTTTAGCAAACAGATTGTGCGGCTTTCGCTGTTCTTCTAATTGCGGAAGGTCTTTGACTTCGTTCTCCAAGGTCTGCAAAGAAAGTTTCTTCACCGGCTTCTGCGGTAGCACCGGCTGTCGTTGCCAGACGTCCCACATTACTATTGCTGTGGTCAGACCGCTTACTACAGCGACAGCAAATAGCAAGTATGCGTATGAAGTTTTCTTGATTACAACTCGGTTGGTCTTTGCGTCCGATTCTTTGGACTTATCGCGCCTGTAAGCGCTCACCGAGTCGTAATCTTCGCGTTTTATTGCCGCGAGATCGTGTGCCGTTTCTCCCAGGTTCGGATAGCGATTCCCTGGATGTTTTGAAAGCATCTTTTTCACGACGCTTTCAATCGCCTCTGGAAATTCCTTGCCTCCCGAAGCCTCTTTTAACGTCGGCACCGGATCATTCTGGTGCATCATCATGGTGTTCAATGCGGTATCACCAGCAAACGGAGCCCGTCCCGTAAGCGATTCAAACAGCACGCAGCCAAGTGAATATACATCGGTGCGGTTGTCGATCTTTTCACCAGAGCATTGTTCTGGACTCATGTAGTAAGGGCTGCCGAAGATCTCCCCGGTACGGGTCAATGCTTGAATTTCACCGCCGTCGTGCTGAGTCAGTTTCGCTATACCGAAGTCCATTATCTTGACACTACCCTCGGTGTCCCAAGAAAACTTATTTGTAAGCATCAAATTGCTCGGCTTTATGTCTCGGTGAATGACTCCGTTGTCGTGAGCGTGAGCCAATCCAAAACAGACCTGAACAAAGATGTCTACAGCTTCTGGAACAGAGAGCGTTCTGTGCTTTAAAAAATCCGAGAGCGTTTCGCCTTCAAGCAATTCCATCGCCATGAAGGGAATTTGATTGTCAATTAGACCGTAGTCTTTAACTGCAATGATGCTCGGATGGCTGACCGAAAAAGTTGCCTTCGCCTCAGCCTCAAACCGCTTGAGCGTCGATGGGGAAATCTCACTCTTCTTGATGGTTTTAAGCGCAAGATGTTTTCCGACAAACGCTTGTTCGACGCGGTAAACAACGCCCATTCCGCCTCTTCCGAGAACAGAGATGATGCGGTACTTGCCGGCAATGATGCTGTCTTTTTGAAAATCGTAAGGTTGAAGATTCGACTCAGCGGCCGTCTGGTTGAATCTAGCGCCAGCCGCATCGTTGGGATTACCGCGATTTATATCGTCTGGTGTACTCAAGGATCTCTCGTCATGGTCAATCGGTCTCTAGCATGGTTTCCATTGATGCCCAAGTTCAGTGTAGCGAATCGTAGGGGAGTTGATACTGTTTTGCCAAACTTTTAGCTTCGGCTTCGAGACCACCTCTTTTCAGACGTGTGGCAAGAATTTTTGCGCAATCGCTGGTGCGCTTCATAGAATCATCTTTGATATTTTTTGCTGCTGCAAGAGCAGTTCGCGCCCATTTGATCGATTCCTGCGTATTTTGTTCTTCGTCGAATTTTTGCACCAGCTCTTTGCTCGCGTCGCAAAGATTCTGGAGCGCGAACAGTTTGTCTGGGTAACCGTTCTGTTCAATGATCAAATTCCCTGGAGTGAAATATTTGACTTTTTCAGCGCGACTCTGCGAGCAGCGTCCTGTAAAAATCAGTGCATTTGCGTATTCAATCGATTGTTCTCCATTCATTTTTTTCGTCAAATCTAAAAGCTTCTGCGAATATTCTTTTGCGCGTTCAAATTCTTTCAGAGTGAAACAGTACCAGGTGATTCTTGAAAGAAAAGGTTCAAAAAAACTTTTACCAGCTTCTGGAAATTTTTCGCAGATTTCATATCCCTTTTCGGCAATAGCAAGTGAATGGGACAGATACTTTTCGTCCGGGGAACTGCTAGAACAAACGAAAAACATCTGCGGCGCTTCTGGTCGGTCATGATGCAACGTCATCCACGCCGATTTTGCGGCGCGAGTCATCAGCTCATCGTATTTTGCGAAATCATTTTCTTTCGATGCAACTCGTGCACGTATTGAAAGCGCTAGATGAAGCCAATTTTCGACTTGAGCTCTTTCGATTGAATTTATCGCTTCATCTGATAACACTTTGGCTTCGTGGATTTTTTCCTGAGTCAGTTTCTTCTCAGCCAGCCGCGCCTTCTCTTCACCCATGCAATTTCGTGAGGGGTAAAGTTTCTCCATCAGGGCGATTTTCTCTGCAAGCACCGCAGATGGTTCTGAGATTTTTTTCTTTGCTACTAAAGTGTCCAAATAACTCTTCTTCTCGTTGATGCTGCAAACAGGCATTTTCTTCTGCAGTTCTTCTATAAACTCTCGAGGATATTCTTCGCGCGGCAAAACCAAATTTCTGATTGAATCTGATTCGGTTAACTTCCTCAACCCGTCATTTGAGATCATCGTTTTTGAAAGGTCGACAATATAGAGATTTTTCAAAGATAGCAGCACTGGCACAGCGCGGTCATCGACTTGAGTGTCTTTCAAATTTATGCTTTGCAGGTAGTGGAAATTAGCGACGCTGTTAATAGTTTTGATTGCGCAGCCTCGCACGGTCAGATTTAGCAAGTTCGAGTCCGAAAGAAATTTCAATCCAGTGTCGGTAACATCTGCGTTTGCTATGTCCAGAATCTGAGCGCCTTTGTAACCCTTGAACGCTGAAAGTTGAGCGTCGTTGAAGTCGTAACGAATTTTGAATGTGGCTTTGCCGGCTGCGATTTCGTTCAACAAATTCTCGTTCTTCTCCTGCACGATAGGAGAATATTGCGGCGATGAAGAAGTCACGAGGGTGGAAACCTGCGGCACGGTTGTGCCTGAGTTCTGTGTGAAGCCAAAGTGAGTGATCATCGCAGTCAACAGACAGCTAGTTACAGCATTCGCAGAGAGTATTCCCCAGTATGCACCTCGACCGAATGTAAGCTGCTTCGAACTCACAGGTCGCGCAATGTTTAACTTGCTAATCGCCACACTGCGATTAGGCGTTTGACCGCGCTTTATCGCCGCCAAATCTTCCATCGCTTCAGTTAGCTTCTGGTACCGCTGTGTCGGCTCTTTCGCGAGCATGGTCTGGATGATTTGCTGTAACTCATTCGGAAACTCCGCACCAAGCGAAGCCTCTCTGAGGAGAGGTGTCGGAGAGCTTTGATGTAACATCATTGTGGCGAGTGCATTTTCACCTATGAATGGCGCCGCGCCTGTAAGTGCTTCAAACAGAACACACCCAAGTGAGTAAATGTCAGAGCGAGAGTCTACAAGCTCACCCGAGCATTGCTCTGGGCTCATATAGAGCGGACTTCCAAAAATCTCCCCAGTTTTTGTCAGGGCTTGAATTTCGCCGCCTTCATGTTGCATCAGCTTGGCGATGCCAAAATCAAGAATTTTGACACTACCCTCGGTATTAAGCGGAAGTTGATCCAGAATCATGATGTTGCTGGGTTTGATATCTCGATGAACGATTCCTCGTTCATGAGCATGAGCAAGTCCGGCACAAATTTGCATGAACATATCGATGGTGTCGTCAAGCATAAGCACGCGAGTTTTTAGCAAAGCTTCGAGCGTTTCACCCTGCACGAATTCCATCGCTAAGAACGGTGTCTGATTTTCGAGCACTCCAAAGTCATGCATTGCTACGATGTTTGGATGCTTTAGTGCTGCCGATGCGCGCGCTTCAGCTTGGAATCTACGGACGTTCACGTCACTAAGCGCGGTATCACTAATTATTTTCAGCGCGAGCGACGATCCGAGAAATACTTGTTCGACTTTGTAGACCGTGCCCATTCCGCCCTGTCCAAGAACTTCCAAGACGAGGTATCGTCCATCGAGAATTTTTCCCGGACTGAATTTCGCATTTGAACTGATTTTATCTTGCGATGTCATGCTATTTCAGTCCATATTTTTGGGCTTCGGCTGTGGCTTCTGATGTTCGGCCTGCTTGCTTCAGCAAGTTGACGAAAGTCTCTGCGTAAATTTTTTTGCGCGCAGCAATAATCGAAGCGTCTGTTTGCGGAAGTCGATCTAACGCTTTGCGCATGTATGCAATCGACTTCGCAGACTCGTTCTTAGCGGCAAACTTGCCGGCAAGTGTAGTGCACGCGTCGAGGTAATGAATTTGCAAATCGTGGTCTTGCGGTAGTTGCAATCCAAGCACATCGAGCTGCTCGACTGCGCTCATGAGCATGCGAAGCTGCAAGTCTGGTTCTTCATCGAGAAGCGTACCAAGCTGTATCTCAGCGCTGCAAAAATCTTTCGGATTTCGTTCCTTGAGACTTTCAGCGGCGTCGTAGTAGTAGCGGAAGTAAACCTTTGCCTTATCAGGCTCGTGTTTTGAAACATAAATCGAACCTGCGATTTGTGCATAAAGCGCAATGTTCTTGTCGCGTGATAGCCTGGCGATTTCTTTCTTCGCGACAATCAGTTGATTTATTTCCACAGCTTTTTCGCAGATTTTCAACAACAAGTCATAGTCATGAATTTCAGCGGCGCCGGTTATCAGCTTTTGAAATGTTGGCATTATCTCTGCGTTGGTACCGTCCATGGTAGCAACAGTTATATCCAACGCTTCCGAAATTTTTTCTGCGGCATCAGAATTTTTCTTTTTTGCAGCTTCATATTTTGCAACCAGAATGAGCGGCTCAACTTGATTTTTGATATCTCCGCTCTTGTCAAAAACCTCGTATGCGTGTTTCGCTTGAGCTTCAGCGGCAGTCAAATTATTCTTTTCCTCGAACAGCTTCGCTAAACGTAAGTGGCAAATCCCTACAAAAGTGCACAGGGGATCTGTTTTCGACGCGAGGTTAAGCATTCGTTGAGTGACTTCAATTTGATCGCCAGTGCCTGCTTCGTCCATCATCTGCTGGTATTTTGAAACGGTGGTCCGTCCAGCATGAATTCCACATTGCGGGAGTTTCTCGTGAAGCTCTTTCAAAAATGAATCGCTATATTTGCCGGGCGTGAGTTCAAGATTAATCAATGAATGTGATTTCGAAAGACTCTTCAAGTCAGCTTCGCTCGCATCCACATTTATCAGGTTTAGTGACTGCAACTGCTTGAGTGCGGTTGCAATCTCTCCTACCGCGCCCGGCTTCAACGGATTATGCTGCAAGTCTAATTGATGTACATATGTCAATTTACACAGGTTGTCTACGTTATGAACAGAACATTCAATCAGTTTTAAAACGAGAACCTTTGAACTAGTTAGATATGCTAGTCCCTCATCAGTGATGCCTCCGGATTTGTTGATGAATACTTGCAGATCCTGATATCCTTCAAATGCGGAGAGCGCAGTATCATCGGCACCAGCAGTGTCGAAATCTCGCAATTTCTTATTGATACCGCTTCGGAAAACATACGCATCGGCAACGTTCGATGACTCCGCATATCCCATAACATGACCAGCTTCCGGTGCCACTTGTTTGGTTGGTTCATCGAACAGCAACACTAACATCGTGGTGAGCACGACCGAAGAGATCGCGATTGCTGCATTGAGGAAAATGAAGTTATCTCGTGCAATGGTAACGGTTGGACCCCTGGGCGACGTTGACTGTGGCTGAGTTTGCTGAATAGCAGTCATCTGTGAGGTGTCGCTGTTTTTGATGGCACCGAGAATCATCGCCGCTTCGCCCAGGTTTTGAATACGTTGACCTGGATCTTTGGCTAACATCCTCCGCACCAGATCTTCCATCTGTTGAGGGAATTTTCTACCCAGCGAAGCTTCTCTCAGTTTGGGTATAGGTGCTGTCTGATGCAACACCATCGTTGCCAGTGCGTTTTCACCGATGAATGGTGGCGTGCCTGTCAGAGCCTCGAAAAATACGCAGCCCAGAGAATAGATATCCGCGCGGTAATCGACTTTGCTTCCGGAGCATTGCTCTGGACTGACATATAGCGGACTGCCAAATATCTCTCCAGCACGAGTCAGGGCTTGCACTTCGCCATCATCTTGCTGCGTAATTTTTGCTACACCGAAATCCAAAATTTTGACACCACCCTCGATGCCTTCTGGCGCATTGGCAAGAAGCATGATGTTGCTTGGCTTGATGTCGCGATGAATGATTCCACAAGAATGTGCATGCGCTAGACCAAAACAAATTTGCACAAAAATCGGAATAGCTTCTTCAACTGTTAATACTCCTCGCTTGATTCGCTCAGCGAGTGTTTCGCCTTCGACCAGCTCCATCGCGATGTACGGCGTTTCATCGTCGAGAATACCGAAGTCGTACAATCCAACGATGTTTGGATGTGCAACAGCAAACGCTGCTTTCGCCTCAGTTTTGAACCGACGAATCAGTGTGTCACTCAAATGCCGCTTTTCGATTGTTTTTAATGCAAGCTGCTGTCCGAGAAAAATCTGCTCGACTCGGTAGACGATGCCCATGCCGCCTCGACCGAGCAAAGACAGCACTTTGTACCGCCCGTCAAGTAACTGTCCGCGAGTGAATTCGGTGTCGGAAAATCCGAAATCGTTTGCTTCGATTGAGTTTTCTGGATTATTAGAATCGGGTTGTGACATGTTCTAAGAACGAACTGGATAGGCTATACATTCCCTCTGTCGAGCGTTTTCGTCAACTTTAGATTATGGAGATCATTTGTGTCTAAATATGGTCAATAATCGACCGATTGTGGTATGAAATCTTTGAACTCAAGATCCTAAATCAGCGGCATTTCAGGATGTTCTTTCTTGTCAGATAACGAAAAATCGAAAGTGGTCGCTGAATCTGTATCGCTGCCGGAACAGTTCGAAATTTTAGAAACGCTCGGTCAGGGCGGAATGGGCATCGTTTACAAGGCTCGCAATCGCTTTACCAGAAAAGTTGTCGCAATCAAAGTTCTGTTAGCAGGCGCCGACGATTTAATAATGCAGCGATTCCAACGAGAGGCGCAAGCTGCGTGCGCTCTGGAACATCCAAACGTTGTGCAGACCTACGATTTTGGGATGCTGGATGGAACGCCATACATCGTCATGGAATACGTACATGGCGACACCCTTGATTCGCGATTGAAATTCCGTGGACGTTTAGACTTTGAAGATGCACTGCCGATGTTCAAGCAGGTTGCATCCGGGGTCGCACGCGCACACTCGTCATATATCGTGCACCGCGACCTTAAGCCGAGCAACATCATTTTTAGTTGTGATGAATTTGGAAATGAAACTGCAAAAATTTTCGACTTCGGAATCGCGAAAGTCGATGTTGCAATGAATAACAACTTGACTCAGACTGGCGAAATTTTTGGCACGCCTCTCTATATGAGCCCCGAACAACTGAAGGGCGCGCAGGTTGACGCGCGCTCCGACATATATTCTCTCGGCGCTGTCATGTATCAAACTATTGTCGGCGAGCCGCCGCATACGGGCGATACCGTATTCAGTACCATGTTTAAAAAGTTGAACGAGCGACCAAAGACTTTTGCAGAACATGGCATCAAAGCCCCCGCGGCACTCGAGCGGATAATATTTAAGTGTCTTGAAGTCGAACCGCGCGACCGATACCGTGAAGCATCTGAGATTGTGTCTGAACTCGATCGCTTCCAGAATGCGAAAACCGCACAAAAAGCGGCTCAAAAGGTTTACGATGCGAGCCATTCTGTGCGCTCCATGTCGTCAGACAAAAAGTCCAAGGTCAAAGTAACTGTGATTTCTGTGTTGTGTGGTATCACTCTCTGTGCGGGTCTTGCCTTCGGTTTTACGCAATATCAGGCTTACGATTCGGCACATAAGGCTGAACGATTGGAGAATGAAACTTCGGAGCAGATTGCCGGTTTAATGACTCGGTCAGACGCAACTTTTGCCGCAAAGGATTACCAGCAAGCTTTTGAGCTCGCAGTGCAAGCCAAAGCGCTCGCCGATAAATCCAGTGCAAAAATTGCGACTCCAGTTCGAGTCGCTGCAATTTTGGAACGACTGATCGAGTGTGAGCGTAATCGTTTCAACCCGATCTCTGAACTTAGTTACGTTAATCAACTGATACCGATTAGAGCAAAACTCGATGACTCCGGTTTGCTCGAGGAGGAAGTTCTTAATCGCCGCCTGCAGCTTATCGGCACAATTGCGAAGAACGCGACAGAGCTTGAACAACGCGTAAGTCATAACGTGGATGAAGACGGGAATCCACTCAATGCCGTGAGGAGACGATCTCTTCACGCAAAAGCGTGCCGAATGTATCAAGCAATTTGGGATTGTTTAGCCCCTTCGGCAAATGCAGATTCAAAAGTGCGCATAAAGGTGATCGAAACGACTGAGCCTTTTCTGCGCGCAATACAAGCGCTTGATGACCCGGCTGACACAGACTCGTATTACAACGCGATACTCAAACTGATACCCCAGTTGCCTAAAGCGACGATAGGTCAAGCGTATTACTATGTCGGCGCCCACTGGCTCGACCTGGCTATTAATTTTAGCGATGCATCGAGCCCTGCTGGTCAACGAAACAAATATCTTTCGACCGCAGAAAAGTATTTCTTGCTCACGCTACAGGCGAACAAGGATTTACCAGAGCATATATTTACCCTCTCTGCTTTTGAGGGGCTAACAAATGTGAATATCGAGAAACGGAATTTCAAGGAAGCAAAATCCTATTTGGATAAAGTGTCGCAGCTCGTTCACGATCCGCTGCATCCACCTGTAGATGATGCTCATTACAAAATTGAGAAAGATCTCCAACAGCGCTACAAGATCGGGCTGCAAGCTTACGAAGAAGCGGCGACGAAAGATAAAAACGTTGGCACGAAATAACGAACTTGTCTTCATAAGATTGCTGAGACGAAATCGCGAACTCGTCTTCTGAAAACGCTAAAACGAAATAGCAAATCTTAGCTTTTGAAAAATATTCGCGAGTTGCGCCGATAAGCGAATAAAGTGGAATAAGTTATCATCGTCTTGCGTTTCGACGTGGAGCTTAAGTGAGCGGAGATCAAAACAACCCATGGCGGAACGACTTAGACCGTTCTGCGCAGCGCGACGATAAGAACAATCGGAATGGAGCGAACAAATTCAAACCATTTGACGAGCCGCCTGCAGGCAAATCGCCAGAACTTTTCGAGCGTAAAGAAACATCCTCCAACGTCGGTCGAGCGAACGAGTACTTGAATGTCACTCCCGCCTCACCCAGAAGCAATTACGATCCCAATGCGTTTACTCCCTGGAAGCGTCATCGAGAAGCTGGACCTGGGGACAAAACGCGCCGCAAGAAACTTTTGACTGTTTTAGGAGTCAGCATTTGCTTTGCACTCGGCTTGCAATTCTTTCTAGCAGCGAGCTTTCTCACCAACAATTTGCACTGGAATCAACAGCAAGTATTCGGTTGGGCGAAGGCACAACTCGGCGTAACGTTGGGAAGCAACGACATGATCCTCAGTGGCTACAAAGAGGGCTGGGGCGAAAATCCTGCGGGTGTGAGCATCTTGCTTGGACTTGCTAACAGCAGAGCGGGCAATGACGATAAGAATGCAAAAGCAGCGATGCCGATTTACGACGAGATTATTCGCATCAATCCAACCTTTCCCAACGGGTGGATGAACAGAGGACGAAATTACCAGGCGCTTGGTGATAACACAAAAGCGCTGTCGGATTTCAGCCAGGCAATTGCGCTCGACCCCAAGTATGCGCTCGCTTACAACAACAAAGGCTGCTTGTATCTCGAACAAGAAAAATACGACAGCGCGTTGCAGTGCTTCACGAAGGCGATGGAACTTGATCCCAAACGATTCGATTATCCATACAATCGTTCGCTTGTCTTCGAGCGTACGAAGCAGAAACAGAAGGCTTTGAGAGACTGCGATCTGGCTGAACCTCTAGCTCGAAATAATGCCGAGCGCAAGCAAGTAGATTACGAACGAACGTATATCAAAGACAATCTTTAGTGTGCAGCCAGAGCTTCGCTGCTCGTATCCTTTGCTGTGTTCTTCAAGAGCAGTAACAACGGAAGACTGAGCAAGAAAGCACATCCAACGAATGTGAAGATGTCGGCGAATGACATGATTGATGATTGCGTGTTGAGCAACGCATCCATGTTTGCCAGTGCCTGATTGTGGGCCATCACATAGTCACCACCTTTTGCAAGCAGCGTATTGGTAGCACCAGCAAGTCTGTCTCGGAAGATCGGGTTGTAGTCGCTGAAGTTTGCGACGAGCATTGCGCGGTGAAAGCTTTCGCGTTGGTCCAGAATC
The DNA here is from genome assembly GCA_036702965.1 of Drouetiella sp. Taxonomy (GTDB): domain Bacteria; phylum Cyanobacteriota; class Vampirovibrionia; order Obscuribacterales; family Obscuribacteraceae; genus PALSA-1081. Next base: position 1,050,448 of record DATNPZ010000013.1, on the reverse strand, counting down.
AATGTGATGATTGCGATGCCTAAACTGCCTCCCAGTTGGCGGGCAAGGTTATAAATCCCGCTGCCGTCTGGAATCAACTCCTTTGGTAAGGAGCCAACTGAAGCCATACTTAGTGACATGAACATGAATACGCTGGCGCCACCGCGAAGCAAGAGCGGCCAGAACATGGTATCGGCACTGGTGTTAGGGTTCATCGACGCCATGATGAACATCGAGACCGCACTACCGACAGCACCAAATCCGATCATCAGACGGGGATCGACTTTACCGGAGAGTTTTCCAATCACAGGCATCATCAGACCAGATGCTATCGCTGATGGGAGCATCAACATTCCAGTTTGCATCGCTGTGTAGTGCAGAATGTTTTGGCAGAAGATTGGGACTGCGAAAGTGGCACCATAAAGTCCCATCCCCAACGTCAGGGAGTAAAGACTGCCACCACTCAACGCGCGATATTTCAACACGCGCAGGTTTACCGCAGGTAGCTTAGTGCGCAGCTCGTGCACGATGAAGAGAATTGCACCGACTACTCCGATTGCGGTCAACGTCACGATCATCTTCGATGAGAACCAATCTTCCTGTTGACCTTGTTCCATCACTGTTTGTAGTGCGGAGATGAAGAGCACCAGCAGACCGATTCCGATGTAATCTATTTTTGAAATTTTGCGTTCATTTTGATTTGGAAGAAATATCGCTGCCATCATCGTCGCAAGAATTCCGAATGGAATGTTGATAAAGAAAATCCAGCGCCATCCCAACGTGTCTGTCAAATATCCACCAAGAGTGGGACCGATAACGGGACCGACGATTACACCGATCCCAAATAGCGCTTGAGCCATACCTTGTTCTTCTTTCGGAAATGTCTCGAAGAGAATCGCTTGTGCTTTGGCAATCAAACCGCCCCCGCACAATCCCTGTAGTATGCGTCCCGCAACTAGTAGCGGCAGGCTGTTTGCGAATCCGCAAAGCACAGACGAGATAGTGAATCCGACTAATGAGAATAGAAAATATCTCTTTCTGCCGAAGAAGTCACCAAGCCATGCGGTGAGCGGAATCATGATTGCCGTGGCGATACCATATCCGGTGATGACCCAACCCACTTCGCTGAGTGTTGCACCGAGATTGCCTTGCATGTCTGGGAGCGCGACGTTGACGATACTCGAATCGACTACTTCTAGAATTGCGGCGAATGAAACCGTTATCGCAATCACCCACTTAAGCCAGGATGGATTGGGGGGTTTTTCCTCAGATACTGTTTTAGTTAGTGTGTCCATGATGGTCGTCCTTAGCTCTTTGCCAGGTCCACAGTCACTTCAGCAGAAAGTCCTGGTGTGATTAGCTGCTTCAGATTTGCAACCGAGTTCTGGTCGAAAACGATTTTGACTGGAACTCGTTGCACGACTTTCGTGAAGTTGCCGGTTGCATTGTCTGCTGGTAGCAGAGCGAACTTGGCACCGGATGCGGGTGCGAGACTGTCGATGCGTCCGATGAATTTCGTTCCGGGGAACGCATCCACTGAGATTTCAACCTTTTGTCCTGGTCGCATGTTTCCAATTTGTGTTTCTTTAAAATTAGCTGTCAACCATGTGTCGTCAGGAATGATTGTGAAGAGCCCCTGTCCAAGCTGGATTTGTTCGCCCGAGTGAACTGACTTCTTGCCGACGCGTCCAGAAACTGGTGCAACGATGTCGCAGTATGAGCGTTGCAAGAGTGCGTTTTGCAAATCCGCTTTCGCTTGATCCACTGTTGCCTTTGATACATCACTGAGGTAAGACTTCACGTTAGTGGTTTGCTGCGCTGCTTGAGCGTTTTTGATCGTTGCTTTTGTCTTGCTTAAATCGCTGAACGCTTGTTGCAAATCAGCGCTTGTTTTTCCGACGTTTGCAGTCGCTTGTTGTATCGCTTGATTTTCTGCTGCAACCTGGGCGGCTTGAACTTCGTACTGTGTTCTCGCCTGGTCGTATTGCTGTTTGGAAACAGCACCCTGAGCCGATAAGTTGGCGTAACGATCCATGTCCAGTTTGAATTCGTTCTCTTGCACTTGCATGCTGGCTAGTTTTGCCTTTTCCATTCCGAGCGCTGCCTGCGCGTTTGTCACCATCGACTTGGCTGCGGCAATGGTGGCATTAGCGCGGCTGATGTCACTGGCAGCGGTATCGGATTGTGCACCAGCGGTTGTATTCGAGACAACCACATCAGCCGTGTCCGCTTGCGCCTGTCGTTGAGCCTTTTCCAGAGCTGCTTTTGCCTGCTCGACTTTCACGTCGTAATCGCGCGGGTCGAGGCTGACGAGCACTTGCCCTGCTTTGACGTACTGGTTGTCGTCTACTAAAACTTTGGATACGTTACCGTTAACGCGGCTGCTTATCTGTGTGATGTTGCCATCAACGTAAGCGTCGTCTGTGCCTTCATGCGTTGACATGTAGTTCAAACTTGCTGCGCCACCAATGCTACCGGCGAGCAGTAAGATGCTTGCGGCGACACCGATAATCATCTTTTTGTTGGAACGTTTGCCCTTTTGTTTTGTGGGCAAATCTGATTGAGCATTAGCTTCGGAAGCGCGGTCAACAATCGTAATTGCTGCTTTGCTTGCTTCGCCATCGACTGCGTGCAGATTCGCCCCGGATACTTTTGTATCCGTAACTGATTCAATTAATGCACTGTTTCTCATGATAGTTGGTCTCCTTTGTCGGCACCAAATGCAGTGGCTTCTAAGCCTTTGCTGGTTAAGATACCTGTGAAAAATAAAGTAAGAATGTTTTGACTGCGGCTTTCCAAACTTGCCTGGTCGTTTTCCATGCGGTGTAGAAAGAGCTGTCCGTAAAGCAGTTGGTTCAGAGTTTCAGCAAGCCACCTGGCGTCGAGCTTTCGCACGTAACCGAGATCCATCAGCTCTTGGAAGAAGGCTTGCCATCGAGACGAGTGGCGCTTGCTGTGATCCCAAAATGTGCTGCTCTTCTGATTTGCGAATGCTGCGCGTTCCTGAATGAATAGCTCGATCACTTCGGGATTCTGGTCGAAAAATCGGAGGAAAGCTTTTACACCAGCTTGAATTCGAGCCACACCTTCGGCGTTTTCGGCATCTGCTTCAGTTTTGATGAAAGCCATCATCAACTCGAGTGCGCGATTCACAGCGGCGAAGAACAATTCTTGTTTGGAATTGAAAGCTCGATAGATCGTGCCCTTGCCGATTCCAAGCTCTGCAGCTAGCTCTTCGACGTCTGTACCGGCATAACCCCTGGCGGCAAACATCTGGCAGGCTGCGGCGAGGATCTGGTCGTTTCGCAGTTCCAGACTGCTGGCGTCCTTTTTGGGTCTTCCTCGTGTTGCTGATTTGCTCATGGTGGTTGCTTTTGCCTTGATTCGTAATTACCGGACGGACGCGTCCGTCCAGTTAATAGAATATCACTTCACGCAACGACTTGGCAAGGGCTTTAATCCAAAATTGGCAATTTAAAAGTCAAACGCCCCACGGCAAACCGAGAGGCGCTTTAATTGGCTTAAGTGGCAAAAGTCTGAGATTTAACTCTTCGTGCTTTTACAGTCCGCCTCCGCTTCACTCAGGTGCTCTTTAATCGTCGGAAGCGTTTTGCTTGCCCAGTCTTTGATTGGTCCTTCTCCAGTTTTGCACTCACCCTCAAGCGCGGCAACTGCTTTTTTGTGAGCGCTCACCATTTCCTCGAGATACTGCTTGTCGAAATTTGTACCGCTGAGTTTGTTCAGTTTGTCGTACACGGCTTGATGCTCACCATCGAGTGTGCCAGGCAGCTTGACTCCACACCGGGTCGCGACTGATTTCAACTCTTCATTAGCTTGTCCGTGGTCTTTGACCATGTGGTGCGCAAATTCTTTAACCTTTTCCGATGTGCCTTTCTTCTCCGCCATCTCGCCAAGCTTCACTTCTGTCATTCCGTCCACAGCTACTTTTTTGGCGAATTCCGCGTCTGCAGGCTTGGTGGATTCAGCCGCTACGACCGGAGTAATAGCCGAACCTACGAGAGCAAGCGCAACAATCAACTTCTTCATATAGATGTCCTCAAGAATGTAATGCGACTTGCATTACTATTGCTTTGAAGCAAATATCGTCCCGCGGTTCCTGTCTCCACTCATACAAGGATAAATCTTGATGCGTTCGGGTCGCTCGAGTTTCCATCTGTTCGTTGTGACGGTCTGAGCTATCGTTTGTGGTTGGAGATAGTTGATATGATCAAATCTCGAATCGGTCGTGCAGCTTCTAGTAGTGTCGATCGTCGTCTCAAGGAGAAATCTGACAATGAAATTCGGTGACTTTGAAATTTCCATCGTTCGGGAATGCACATTCAAATTAGATGGCGGCGCCATGTTCGGCGTTGTGCCGAAAACGTTGTGGAACAAAGTCACTCCCGCCGATGAAATGAATCGCGTTCTGATGATGTGCAATTTGCTTCTTATCGACACCGGCGCTAAAAAGGTGCTCGTCGAAACCGGCATGGGCGACCGATGGAGCGACAAAGAACGTGAGCGATACGAACTGAAATCGCTTGTCGAACCAGCGGAAATGTTGAAACCGTTGGGAATCAAAAACGAAGAGATCGATGCGGTGATCATTTCGCATTTGCATTTTGATCACGCTGGTGGAGCGACGAGATTAGAGAACGGAAAACTCGTTCCCACATTTCCAAACGCGAAATATTATGTGCAGAAAGGCGAGTGGGAATTCGCACACAACGCCAATCCGCGTGCGCGCGCGAGTTATCGTGCCGACGATTACGAGCCTTTGAACGCTGCCGGCAAGATCGTATTCATGGAAGGCGATACTGAAGTCGTACCTGGAGTTTGGGCGAAGCTGACTGGCGGGCACACTTCGCATCACCAGATTGTGTATTTCGAATCGCAAGGACAGAAAGGCGCTTTCTTCGCCGATTTGATTCCGACGAAAAGCCATGTGATGCCGCCCTGGGTGATGGGATATGACCACTTCCCCCTCGCATCCTGCGATCAAAAAACTAAGTGGCTCGCAGATGCCGACAAAGAAAACTGGCTAATCGTGTTCGACCATGAATACGAAGTGCCTTGGGGTCATGTTCATTTAAATGATGCGAAGAAGTACGAGTTCTTTCCCCTTTCAGAAGACACACTGAAGCCGCGTGAAATGTCTCACCAGAGATAGCTAGAGTCGCGCAAATGACTCGCAAATGACTTATTGAAAGTCATTCGCAGCAGGCGAATTTCTGCATCGTTTACAAATATGAATAACTTGCGAATGATTTTCACCTTGTCATTCGCGCTCAGTGACAGTCAATGTTCAGCTTGTTAGCCACTAGCGGAGCATGACAATTCATCAGCTTCTCCGCATGACTTTCTGAATTTGTCAGATGCGCACTGCACTCAGATCAGACAAATCTTTTTTAGAACAAACTTGTCTCTTTAATCGCGCATATGTTTCGTGGACAAAGCGAAAGCACGCGTCAAACCTTGGAATCGACGAATCTTGATAGCTTGTGCGATGAGTAAGTAGGACTGTTTGCAAGCCTGTCTAATGAAAAGATATCTCTCGCCTTCCAATAATCGGGTGGCAAACAGTCCTGTTATCTAAATACCCCGAATCTAGAAAATAGAGGCACATTTATGAGTGAAGAGAGATGTTCTGTCCAGCCTCTTATTTTAGAGACGAAAATGTATACAAAATAAGTGCCAAAGAAAAGCCTGGCTATCGAATTCCACAGCGGCGCATGAATTATCAGCAGCCTCTAATGAATCGCCAGCCAGGCGGTTAATGTTATTCCGAGCAGTTGCTCTGAATCTGCAATGTGTTTATCAGTGTTGACTGTGCAGCGAGCCGAAACTAAGGCTTCTGCAGTTCAGGCTTCCACTCATCCAAGATTGCGCCTTCAACAGGGCAAGCTGACAAACATGCACCGCAGTCAATGCAAGTTGCATCATCGATGTAAGGGTACTTAGTACCTTTGGCGTTTTGTTTGCCGTCTACCCAGTGGATGCACTCTACTGGACAAACTGGCACGCAGTCGCCAACTCCTTCGCAGATATCTGAAACGATCGTATAAGCCATGACATTGCTCCTCAATTAACCCTCAACCATTCTAGCTGCTTGGATGGAAATGTGGAGGGAAAAGTGCCAATTTCTACGAAGTGGTGCGCGCGCGTGAGAATGATTCTCAATCTCGGAACAGCTTATTGGTAGCTGTTTTTACGATTTGCTGACGAGTCCATTCTCAATTATTTGCAAGAGTACTAAGCAGCGCAGTTGAAGACTAAAATGCCACAACTGCGCTGGTATTGAATATGGTGCTTCAAATCAAATCATCGAGTGCGTTTGCGAGAGCATCAATTTGTCTGCTTTTCTCAGCGGCGCATGATTATTGCTCGTTGTGTTCTTGAACATGAGCGCTGCATTTTCGCTGCGCGCAACCGAGCGGAAACAGTACAAGTTGATTTCGCGGCAGCACGCAAGTGTGATAACTGCCATCAGAAGTGCTGTTGCGAAGAAGCTGATTGCACGCGCTTGTTTTGGCGGAATCAATCCCGAAAGCATCTTTTGCGATGAAGTGCCGATTGCGGAAAAAAATTGTCGGAACGAAATGCCAATTGGATGCTGCTTGCGGTATCCCGCCAGCGTTCCAGTATTCATCTGCCCCGTGGTGATCTCTGATTGCTCGCCCATAAAAGCAGCCCTCTAGCAAAAAGAATCGTCGACAAATCAATAGTAACGTTTCAATGTGATGAATATGTGGAGTCTGCAAAGCTCCATCCATTCGGCGTTAAGGGCGGCTGAGTTAACTAGTTTTTCAAATGTCGGTTGGAAAGTTAGTAGAGCGGCTCGACGGGAGCTGCGTCAGCCTGAGTTTTGCTGGGCTGCGCGATAGGATTCATCGAGTGATGTTCTTGCGGCTGTATGACTGGGTTTGAGCCGTTATGCTCGGACGATTGTTGTCCTTCGTTTGGATGGGAAGGATGATGCTCGATCATCGCGTGTTGTGGATGCAGGCTGCGGTGCCGTTTCCACTCATGCGCGAGGTGTTCCTGTTTTTTGATAATGTCAAGAACTTTGCGTGTGTTTTTCCACTCTGCACCGAGTGAAATTTCAGCACGTTCGTACTCAATCAGCGCTGAATCGACGTCTTTACCTGCACCGATGCGTTCGATGTACAGTTCGAGAGCCCGCGCGTAACTGTCGCGTTTCGCCTCTAAAGTCTTAGTCAACAAAGCGACTTCGCTCAAAGCTTTGTCATCAAGCCCGTCCATCGAGCCTGAGGGCAATTCCGTACCCTTTAATGCTTCGACGATTTCTTCTTTGGAATCAGTGGCGTAAGCGTTTGGGGCGAAGCCGAAAACCACGCTGCATGCGCAAAGAGCTGTTAAGGATATTCTCTTGAAAACCATGTGGCTACCGATTGATCTCTAGACAATTGTCCGAATTCGGAGACTTAGAGTAGTTTCCTTTCGTTCCCCTTTCAAGGGTATCGCTATCTTTGCACAAATTTGCTCATGCCGTTGTGCTGATAGAGAGACAAAAATCGTGCACGTGTCGCGAAATCAGGAATCCGCCCGATATCCATTCTTTTTAGTGTCACATTAAAAGGTTGCCGACCCCGGCGCATCTCCAGGTTGACTTCAGTGCCGGGCATTCCGGTGAAGTAGTCCCACACTTCATGAGATGGCATGTCTCTGGTGTCGCGTCCATCGACTGCGATGATCAAATCTCCTGGCTGCAGTTGGGCTTGGGCTGCAGGCATACTTGGAAAACAGCGCATCACGGTGACGAATCCGCGTCGCACCAGAGGCACGCTCATGATGAATCCGCAGACACCATATCCGGTATCACGCTCCGCGTAGAGTTTCGCCAATTCCTTGCCACGATTGCCAAACAATGCGTTCATAAGTGAGAACGAATCTGATTGCGCCGGCGCTGCCAAGTCTGCGCCCATTCGCTCTGTATCTAATTGGCTTGCTTGTTTGCTCACACTTAACTTGTGAAAATTGCTTCCACTCGCGGGTGTGTTCTGCGAGCTGTTTTCACCTGCGCTATCAATCGAAGGTTGAGTCGGCGTAGTTGAGTCCATCTGTGGCATCAACTCTTGCAAGTTCGTGCCTGTAGTATCACTCGTTGTGGGCGCCGCAGTGGTTGCGGGCTTGGGCTCTTCAGCCCATACGCCGCTATTTCCCGACAAGCCGATGCTCACCGAAATGAGCGCAACTAAAACTATTTTTCGAGCTAATCTCTTGTATGGCATATTTCAGTGAAGGTCCGCTCTAAATTTATTCTAGACTTTGTCAGGCGATGATGTCGCCACCCCGACAAAATGAACGAGGAATTTTATTCTTACCTTGAGGATTTCGATGATGCCTGTGACAAAAGCTCTACGATAGGCCAGCAAGTTTTAGGAGTTTTGCGGGCGTCCTTTAGAGTCCATTATATGTATGTCTTATCTCTGGGGGCTCACATCAAGAAACTATCTTGAGCACTGTTGCTGACGAAGGAACTGAGTCATAATGTGCGATATTCGATGTTTCGGAAAGTTCAATGAGATTCTTTCACTGCAAATCAATTCTCGCAATTTTGACCATAGCAAGCGCTACGCTTTGTCCTGCGTTTGCGTATGAGGAGGATCTGACACCGCGCGAAATCACTACGAGCAGTGGTGTCACTTATTCACTTTATCCTCAAGGAAACTTGAAATTCGATTTTGTGACTTCTCGACCCGCAACTAAGAAGTCCAACATTCTGTTTTGCATCCCAGCAGCGTTCACAACCCCGTCTAATCGTGTCGATGGAATTTGTATCAGTAACGGTGAGCCTGCCAGCGCATCCGTAGTGAACAAGAATCTTGGCGGTGCCGTCGTAATTGACAGGGGCGACTGCAAATTCTTTCCGACGGACAAAGGACTCAAATTAACGAGTGTTTTATTGAAAGACGTTCAGAAGAAACGAGCCTCGCTGTTCCAACAATTTTTACTCGTTCATGAAGGAAGAGCCGCTACTTTCAAGGATAAGACGAAGTTCCAGCGCAGAGCAATTTGCCAATTCGATAAATCTTTCGGCGTGATCGAGAGCGATAAGGCAATCGACTTCGCAACCTTCAATTCTGACCTCGTTGAGATTGGTGCGAAAGAAGCACTCTATTGCGACATGGGCGCCTGGGACGAAGGTTGGTATCGTCCATCACCTGATAGCAAAATTGTCAAAATCGGCAAAGACCGATCGCTAACGGCACGTCAGAGTAACTGGTTGCTCTTGCGCAAAGCTGATGAAGATTCAACAGCAACTGCTCCGAAAGTTACGAAAAAGCCCGGTGCGAAGAAGACTGCTGAATCGGAAACGCCCACCGCGACGAAAGCTGCAGAATCAAAAACGCGCAGCACGACAAAAGCCGCAGAATTTAAAACGCCCGGTGCGAAAAAAACTGCTGAATCGAAAACGCCAGCATCAAAGAATTTGAAAAAGTGAATTTGACAGAAATTAATAGTCCGACAGTAGTAGTGCAGACTCTGCTTGCACTTCTGCTAGTGGCATCTGCGACTGCGTTGGTTACAAAATGGATTCGAATTCCATATGCCGTAGCGTTGGTGATTGCTGGTCTCCTAATCGGCATGACACATGTTCTGCCGCCAGTGCATATGACACCAAACTAGTATTGCTCATATTTTTGCCGGCGTTGTTATTCGAGGCATCCTGGAATTTGGATCTGCAAACCCTCAAAGGCGAATGGCTTGCGATCACAGCGTTGGCAACAGTTGGCGTGATTCTTTGTATGTTCGCCGTTGCGGGCATCATGCTTTGGGCGGGCGGAGTCAGTTTAGCTTCGGCGTTGCTCTTCGGTGCAATGATTTCCGCGACGGACCCGGTTTCGGTAATCGCGCTGTTTCGACAACTCGGAATCGATAAACGATTGACGATGATTCTCGAGGGCGAAAGTTTGTTTAACGACGGAACTGCCGTGGTGCTATTCCAGTTGATGCTTGCTTCGGCGATCTCGGGTGCAGCCGTTTCACCGCTAGGTGCCGTGAAAGACTTTGCAATGGTAGTAATTGGTGGCGGTTTGATCGGTTTGCTTGTCGGGTTCGTCACGTCCAGATTGACCAAAGCTATTGACGATCACCTGCTGGAAATCACATTAACAATGGTCACCGCATACGGTTCCTATCTCGTGGCGGGGTACTTGCATGTTTCATCCATCATAGCGGTGGTTGTCGCTGGAATCGTAGTCGGAAACTTCGGAAGTCGCTCCGGGATGTCCGAGTCAACGAGATTTGCGGTTAATTCATTCTGGGAGTATGCCGCGTTCTTCGTCAATTCGCTTCTGTTCCTTTTAATCGGTCTCGAAGTGCAAGTGCCAGTTATGTTGAAATATGGCTCTCTGATTGGACTTGGCGTGTTGGCTGTGTTCGCTGCGAGACTGTTAGTTGTTTATGGAATTTGTCCGTTCGTCTCCACGAAAGCCCTTCCGATTCCCATGAAGTGGAGGCACCTGATGTTTTGGGGAGGCTTGCGGGGGGCGTTAGTGATGGCACTTGCATTGAGCTTGCCGCTAAATTTTGCGGAACGCGATGCAATTATAAACACTGCTTTCGGCGTTGTGCTTTTCACGCTTCTCGTTCCCGGGCTTACGATGGAACCGCTGTTGCGACTTTTAAAAGTAGAACAGAGAGCCACCAACTAATCCGTTTCACGATAGCGCGAACAATGTCGGATAGTGGATGGTAAAGAGCAACTAACCAATACGATTCACAATAGCGCGAACAATGTCGGATAGTGGATGTGTAAAGAGCAACTAACCAATTCGATTCACAATAGCGCAAACACCGTTGAATAGTGGCTGTTGCGGCAATCGTCGAGCGTGTACTTTTCGATTATGTTAGAACCCGCAGTATGCATCTGCCAGAAGTCGAAAAGTCACCGGTTAGAATTTCATCCAGCGAAAGCTGGCTTTTTCAGCCACTCACCGGTGATATCACTGCGCGAGCGATCTGGACCTGGTGGGTGCAAAGGCAATATGTCTACAATTTAGCTTTGCTATCAACCGCTCTAGTGTCGTTTTTTATTTTCACGTTGAGTGACAGTCTGTACGCTAGGTGTTTTTCGGGAATCTGTCTGCTGCATAGCAACGGTTATGACGATGGCGATCTAAGGTTCATCTTCGCACTTGCTGTGATGCTATCTGCCATTCTGCTCAACTTGGCCTATTTGGTCGGTGCGCTTGTTGATACCTGTCTTTCTAACACTGATAAATCTATGGGACCAATGCTGTTCAAGATTTATCTTTCGCTCTCTTGTGTCGTCGCCATTCTGGGTGCAGTTGAGGCAGTTTATCTATAAGCGTCTGAGGCGACTTCCAACAGCGGCATCATTTATCTTTCCGCACATGTATCGCTGTCATTCTTTATGTAGTCGAGCCAGTTTATCTGTACGCGCCCGAGGCGACTTTCAAAACCGCGGCACCATTGAAAGCTCCGTTTCTCAAATCTGCAAGTGCTTGATTTGCATTTTTCAAATCGTAGACGTGCACGTTGGTTTTGATTGGAATCTTGAAAGCGATGTCGAAGAATTCTTTCGCGTCTTCCCTCGTCAAGTTCGCGACTGACTTGATGGATCTTTCTTCCCAAAGAATCGAATACGGAAATGCCGGAATGTCGCTCATGTGAATGCCACCGCTAACTATGGTCGCGCCTTTGTCTGACGCCTTCAGTGCAAGCGGAATTAATTCGCCTGCAGGTGCAAATATCAGCGCCGCATCCAATTTCTCTGGTGGCAATTCATCACTTCCGCCCGCCCAGACTGCGCCGAGATTCCTCGCGAATTCTTGAGTGGATTTGTCGCCAGGTTTCGTGAAAGCATAGACATCTCGTCCTTGATAAACAGCAACTTGCACGATGATATGCGCCGCGGCACCGAATCCGTAGATTCCGATTCGTTTAGCGTCGCCTGCCATTTTAAGCGTGCGCCAACCAATCAATCCCGCACAGAGCAACGGCGCAATTTCTTCTGGATTTGCATCATTTGGTAGCGGATAGCAAAAGTCTTTGTGAGCGACGATGTTTGTCGCGTAGCCACCATTGACGGTGTAGCCTGTAAAGTTCGGAGCGTCGCAAAGATTCTCTCTGTTGGATGTGCAAAATTTGCAAACCCCGCATGTGTTCGCCAGCCATGCAACCCCAACTCGTTGATTCGTCGCTAAGTTCGAGTTCGCCGGTGCCGCAACAATGCGACCAACCACTTCGTGTCCGAGCACGAGCGGCAATTTGGGATGCTTTAGATCTCCATCGTGAACATGCAAATCAGTTCGGCAAACACCGCAGCATTCCACGGCTATCAAAACTTCATCAGATTTGAGCGCGGGAATTTGCAACTCTTCGAATTCCAGCTCGCTATTCTGCTGCTTCAATAGCATTGCTTGCATTGTCTTATTTTTCATATCAATTTTGCGGCGGTAGTTTGCTGTTAGCTGCGTTCGATTCAGCAGGGACAAGCTTTTCTTTATTAGTGGATATATCATCTGGTTGAGGAATCTCTTCGCCCTCATCGTTAACGTGCCATTGCGATTGGAACATCATCAAGTCCGTCTGAAACGCAGTTGGGCTAACCATTACGTCGCCCTCGAATGGATCGTCGAACGTGTAAAGCAGAAAAATATTCAAGCTAATAACAAAAGTAACCATCGCCGTCATGACGACTTGCAAGCGTGTGTTCTGCGCGCCGAAAAAATAAGTGAATACGATCGTCGCCAAACCACCAAGCAGCAAAATATACCAGAGCGCAACCGGCAGTCCATTGTGCAATGCCTCGATTCGCAATCGACGCGCATCGCTCATTTTTGTCAATGAACCCAGCAAACTTTGGTGCGCATTGCTATCCGTTTGCGTGGTCGGTTTATATTCAACGGCTGTGTCCCACAGCGTGCGATAGGTGCGGATGGTGCTTACGCTGACATTCTTTGCACTAAGCAAGGGCCACTCTTCATGCACGATCTGGTCTGCATAGCGAATGCATAATTTGCGAATTTTGCGTTTTTCTTGTTCTTCTAAAGTTCCGGCTACATTGAAAATGTTAGCTAAAGAAGCCGCTTCTTGCTGCACCGTCGATCGAGCAGTTTGGAATCTATTCATGGAATTGCTCACCATGAATCCAATCAAAATCGCAAACATCATTCCGACAACTTGCGACAGAGGGTCGGTTACATCGTGATGTGATTTGAGAAAATGAGTTTGCAGCCAGCGGCGCATAAACAAAAGTCCGCCGATCGACGCGAAAACGGCGGCGGTGATGCATGTCATTCCGATGAGTGTATCGATTCCCAAATCGCTGCTCCAACTGCGACTTAGTGATGATACCTGACGAAGCCTTTACACAGGGAAGACTGACAAAATTCTTTCTCTTGACGTTGCCCAAAAGCCAGCGAATGAAAGGATTTTGAAAACTCAAAGGTAGTTGAAAAGCAAGCGAGTGAAAGGATTCTGAAGAAATGAACCACTGCCGCGAAAGGTTTTTGAAGGTTTCGTCAGGCATCCTTGTACATGAGATCAGAACCTAAAGCGCCTGGGAAGTTTATCTCCCAGGCGCTTTAGTCACTGTGCCGAATCTGTGCGTTGCTGACCGAACCGAGTTACTGAACCAGACCGATGTTGATTGGAACGGTGTTGGTTCCGGTCGTTGATGCCGTTGTGCCGTTCACGACAAAGTTCGGAGGAAGAACAACGATACCGAGAGCGCTCAAACCCGTTCCGACTTGCGCATTCGAGTTTGTGAACTTCACAGCAGCGAAACCGGTGATCTGGGCGCCGACGCCACCTTTCAAAATACTTCCCAGCGGCATTGCGAGAATGCTCACATTAGGACTGCTCACTACAGGAACGATGAATGTTTTGTTCGCAAGGAACGGTGCGAGAGATGGAACATAACTCGGTGCAGGGCTGAGAAGTCCGAGAAATCCTGGTGACATCGTTCCGCTTTGGAAGTAGTTTTCGACAGTCAACGGTCCATCTGGGAAGAGGCTCAAATTTAAACCAGTAAGTCCTGGATTGAGGAGCATCAAGGTTTGACCAACTGACATGTGCGGTGGAGCGACGGAGGTTGTCTGGCTTGGGTCAAAGTACTTCATCATTTCGACAGTCGGAGCACCATTGCCGCCGGCACCAACTACAGCGAGTGCACCACCAAGTAGTCCGGTTGGTCCCGAAACAAATTGCGATGTGCTCGAGTTAGTCAACAGCGGAAGAATCCCTACATCGAGAGTTTGCAAGCCAGCTTGCTGTAACCATGCGTGCGTACCAACTGCGTTGTTAGGTTGGTAGATTGCGAACGGGAACGGCAATGTAGCTGACGTTGGAGCCGCCGGGCTGCCGATTGGACCAGCGACAGCGGTTGCAGTAACTGTGTCTTGGAAGTGACCGAACAAGCAAGCCATGATGTTCGTGATCTTTTTAGAGCAAGTCACAGTCATAAAATATGACGGGTCATAACCAGACGAAACGGTGCCCGCTGGATTGCCGAATTGACATGGATAGAGTGCAACTTCAGAAGAGCTAAGTGGTTTACCGTCGACAATGTTTGTCGCGCACATGGACATTGCGTCCAGGTTTGCAGTCGAAGCAAAAGTTTGAGCGGCAGCCGATGTCGGTGTTGTCACCCCAGTGCCACCACTCAAGTCCAGGTCGTAAGCTCCTGCCATTGCCGCGGCATCAGCAGCGGATTGCAATCCCGATGCGTTGACAAAGTTCGGCTCTCTGCCTGAAGGCAAATTGCTCACTCCTGCGCAGTTGGTGCACCAGGGCGAATCGACACAGTTTGCCGCGGGACCGCTTTCTACAGCGCTCAAAACAGATAATGTCGCGACTTGCGCGGCAATTTATTGCACCGACGGCACCACACAATTCCTCGGTCATGCAGACAACATGGTGCACTTCAAAGCTGTTGCCGAAGCTTTGGAATCCGCTGGAATAAATATGGATAAGGCTGAAGTTACATTGATGCCGGGTCCGCTGAAGTCACCGGTGCTTGAAACGATCTTGCCGGCGTTTATGAAAGATGGAAGCGCGATGGAACGCCTGAAGATTATTCCGTTTCGTGGACCGGGTCACGGCAGCGTCGTAGCGCAAGACGGTAAGTTGTTTATTCCAACACCTAAATGATGATCGCGATCATTTGACTTTATGCATCTCGACAAGTGCAACTAATTCGTCGACGATGCGCATTGCGTCGAATGGCTGCAACTCTTTGCCTAACAGTATGTGTTGTTGCATGCAGTGATTGATCACAGACCCGAGAAATACTTTTGCAAATGCTTCGGGATCGTTGAACTTGTAATCGGTATCACTTGTTAGCAATTCAGTGATTAGCGCGCTGGTTGGTCGCACCGTTGTCTCAGTGAACATCTTCGCTAATTCTGGAAAACGACCTGCTTCACCGATCATTGTTCGCACAAATTTTGTGTGTCTTGGATCTTCGTGGCGTGAAAATATCGTTTCGGCTAATTTCCTGAGCACTACGGGTAGTGGCTTGCCTGCAACGTCGGGATTTTCGATTGCAGTTTGCACGTACTCAGTCGTCAGAGATGCGATCACTGCTTGGAATAAAGTTTGCTTGTCTTGAAAATGACTATATATGGTTTGCTTGATCACACCCGCGCGATCGGCGACGAGGTTCATGCTTGCGCCTTCGTATCCTAATTCAAGGAACGATTCCAACGCTGCTTCCAGGATTTGTTTTCGCTTGCGCCTGGAAGTTTCGGAAAGATCTGCGTCATCTTCCTCGTTCCAAAACTTTTTGATCTCTCGCCGTGCTTTAGCGATCGGTGCTTCTGGGGCTTTTGTCGATTTCTTCATATAGGATTCTGATCATACCGATCGGTATGGTAAGATGATACCTCAACTTCAGGAAGTTTGCATGGGAACCAACGACGAATCAAGCTCTGCGGGTCAAGGCGGCGGACAATCGCCTGCTGGTGGACAGCAGAATCAGTCCAGTCAGCCGCAGAATCCGTCCGGCCAGGCTTTAGAGCAGGCTAAGCAAGCGATTCAGCAGGCCAGTCAAGCCGTGCAGCAAGCAAACCAGGCTGTTCAGCAGGCAAATCAACCCCCGCAACAAGGAAATCATCCGGCGCAACAGGCAAATCAGCCTGCGCAACAGGCAAATCAGCCTGCGCAACAGGCAAAACAGCCTGCGCAACAGGCAAATCAGCCTGCGCAACAGGCAAGTCAGCCTGCGCAACAAGCAAATCAGTCTGCGCAAGCAAGTCAGTCGGGCTCACAGTATCAACAACAGAATCAGAGTGCTCAATCCGACCGCTCACAAGTGCAATCCAATAAGGCTAATGCGCTGCAAAGTTCGTCCGGGGGCGGCGTCGCCACTGCCGAGAAACCATCTGACAAAAGAGCTGGTCCTGGTAAAGCTAAAGGTGATGCTCAGCAAAAGCCAAAGAATTTTGCAAAGATCATTCGCATCGCTGTGATTTTGCTCGTCATCGGCGGGCTCGTAATTTTCTTCTTGAATCGTCATAAGCCTGAAGGCAAGCCAGGTTGGTTGCGCATCAGCGGAAGGCTGGAAGGCTATGAAGTAAACGTCGGCGCAAAAATTGCGGGACGCGTGCAAACAATTTCGAATCGAGAAGGCGAAGAAGTTCAAAAGGGGCAGATGCTTGTAACGCTGACTGACGAAGACATTCAAGCGCAATTGCGTGGCGCGAAAGCTCGCTGGTCACAGGCTAATGAAGCCATCCTCGAAGCAGAAGCGCAGCTTGAACAAGCGAAAGAACAAGTTCAACAATCTAAATTGAATGTCGCGCAAGCGAAGGAAGACGCGCAAGGACGTATCAGCCAGGCCGCTGCTCAAGTCGCTTCGCAGCAAGCAACGTACGCTCAAGCGGTTGCGCAAGAAGCCGAATCGAAGGCGGATTTCGAACTCGCGAAAATTCGAATCAAGCGTTATGACGAGCTTGTTGTTGAAGGTGCCGTCACTCAAGACGAAGCTGACCAGGCGCATAGCACTTATAAGTCCGCGTTGGCAACGGTGAAAGCGCGCGCTGCAGCAGTTGCATCTGCGGCGAAGCAAGTTTCCGCTGCTCAAGCCGCTTTGACTCAGGCTAAATCGAATGCGTTGAATCCACCAATTCGATTCAGTCAACAGGTTGCGAACACCAAATCTGTTGCACAGAATGAAGCAGCAGTTGCAAGAGCAAAATTGGAAGTACACAATGCTCAAGCGTCGATCGATGAAATTCAATCTAATATCGATTACCTGAACATCCGTTCGCCGATTCACGGCATCGTCACTGCGCGCACCGTAGAACCAGGCGCTGTCGTCGCCGCAGGGCAAACGGTGATTTCATTGATCGATCTGAAAACAATTTTCTTGCGCGGCTATGTGCCTGATAGCGAGATCGGTAAAGTGCGTATCAATCAGGAGTGTTCGATCTACTACGATTCAGCACCAAAGAAAGAAGTGCGCGGAAAAATAATCGAAATCGACCCCAAAGCAAGTTTTACTCCTGAAAATATCTACTTCCGAGATGACCGCGTCAAGCAAGTTTTCGGAATCAAAATCATGATTTATAACCCAGATAATTATGCGAAACCAGGAATGCCTGCGGACGCCGATATCGATATCAGTCCAAGTTCGGGAGCGACTCACAGTTGACCAGCGCTGTCCTACCAGCTAGCGATCGTTCAACTTCCGTAGTCATTGAAGTCAAAGATCTCACAAAAAAATATGGTGATTTCGAGGCAGTAAAAGGACTAACGTTCTCAATTCAGCGCGGTGAAATTTTCGGATTGATAGGACCCGATGGTGCCGGCAAGACGAGCACCTTCCACGTCCTCGGTGGCGTCATGGATGCCACCTCTGGTGATATCAGCGTTCTTGGTGAAACACCGCGCCTGGCGCGTAAGAAAATTGGATATTTGACGCAGCAATTTTCTTTGCACCTGGATTTAAGCATCGAAGAAAATTTGATCTATAGCGCTGGTGTTCGAGAAGTATCGCAAGAGCAGTTTGAAGAAAGAAGCAAGAGATATCTGGATTTGATGGATCTGTACAAATTCAGAGACCGGCTTGCCGGTAAGCTTTCAGGCGGAATGAAACAAAAACTCGCGCTTTGCTGCGCGCTTGTTTCTGCTCCTGAAATTTTACTTCTGGATGAACCGACAACAGGTGTTGATCCAGTTTCGCGAAGAGAATTCTGGGACGTTCTTGCCGAAGTTGCAGCTGAAGGAGTAACAACAGCGGTTGCGACTCCGTATTTGGACGAAGCTGAAAGATGTAATCGCGTCGCGCTCATCAATGAGGGTGCGATTAAGCAGATGGGCACTCCGCGTGAGTTGATATCGAATTTGCATATGAGCAGATTGGAAGTGCACTCGAATAAGATTGCCGCACTCGAGTCGGCGCTTGGAAAACAAGAAAACAAATCTGACCTCGTCGCCGACGTGCAAGAGTATGGCGATCGTCTCGATGTGTTGACCAGCGATGCGCAACAGGGAACTCAATTCGTCACGAATCTTTCTGCACAGCTCGGTGATAGCCAGCCGCAGATCAACGTATCTGAACCCAGTCTCGAGAACGTTTTCGTCAGCACGCTACGCACGCCAGGAGCATCGCAAGATGCGCAATTCAAATTTCGCGAACGTCGAGACAGCGGCGCAGAAAAAGGCAAAGTCGCAATCGGAGCAAACAACATTGCTATCCACTTCGGAGATTTTCAGGCAGTCAAATCTGTCACTCTGAAAGTTGGATACGGCGAGATTTTTGGGTTGCTTGGTGCCAACGGTGCCGGCAAAACAACAACCATTAAAATGCTTTGCGGACTGCTCACGCCAAGCAACGGCGAAATGGTTCTGGCTGGTGCCAAAAGCGATTTGCGCAGTTCTGCATTGCGCAAACGTATTGGATATATGAGTCAAAAGTTCACGCTCTATGACGATCTGAGTGTGAAAGAAAATCTCGACTTCTATTGCGGCGTTTATGAAGTTCCATTGAACGAACGCGCAGAAAAAATCGATTGGGCGCTTTCGAGCTGCGGTTTGAAGGGACAAGAGAAGTTGCTGACCAAGTCGCTTCCGGGGGGATGGAAACAACGTCTATCATTCGCGGCATCCGTCATGCATCAACCAGAGATTTTGTTTCTGGACGAACCGACCTCTGGCGTAGATCCGCTCGCACGGCGGCAGTTGTGGCGCTACATTCGTCAATTCGCTCGTAATGGCACCGCAGTTCTTGTAACCACGCACTTCCTGGAGGAGGCTGAACACTGTCAGAATCTTGCCTTTATGGTGGCAGGTGAGATTGTTGCGCAAGGGTCGCCTACGCAAATCAAACAGGAGCAGCCGGGCAAGCTCTACGAAATCGTAACGAGCAACACGCAAGAAGCAGCGCGTGTGATTCGCGAGCACGTGGAGGCATGGAAAGTTGCAATTTTTGCTGACGCTCTGCATGTGGCGCTCGACGATCCCAATACCGAATTGCCACAAATTTTGAACCAACTACAATCGGCGGGAATCAACGTGGTTCGCCATCGCGACATCGGTTTCTCGCTTGAAGACGCATTCATCGGCATCGTTCAACGCGCGAGCGGGAAGAGCAGCAAATGAAGAAAGTGCTCGCTCAAGCAAAAAAGGAAATCAAACAGTTTGTCAGAGACAAACTTACGGTAGCACTTGCGTTCTTGTTGCCATTACTGAGTTTGATGTTGTTCGGATTTGGCGTGAGACTGGAAATCAAAAATATTTATCTGGTCGTACAGAACTTTGATAAAGGCACACTCTCCGCAGATTTAGTCGATAGGATTTATAACAACGATCAGTTTGATGCGCATCCGTGGACTGGCGACCATCCAATGGAGTCTGCAATGGACAGAGGCATCGCTAAAGCTGCCGTAATTATTCCGCCTGAATTCTCACGCGAACTGTCAGCGGGGCACCAGGCGCATATCGAAGTGTTCGTCGACGCGACTGACGTGAATAATGCACGCGTTATCAAAAACAGCATTATTGGCACCACGAACGCTTTCGTTCAAGCGAACAGATTGAACACGGGCACGCCTCCGATCGAAACTGACATTCGGCTGTGGTTCAATCCCGGTCGCAAAGAAAGTCTGTATGTCGTTCCCGGAGCTCTGGGCGTGTGTTTGTGGATCTACCCCTCGTTGCTAGCGGCACTGGCGATGGTGCGTGAGAAAGAGTCGGGCACCATTCTGCAAGTGTATGCATCGAGCATCACCGCGGTTGAATTTATCGGTGGAAAGATTCTCGCTTATCTGATCGTTGGCGTTCTGGAGGCTGCGTTCCTCATCATCATTGCGATGATTTGTTTCGACATCGGTTTTGTCGGCGACCCCACGCCATACATTCTTGGATGCTTGCTGTTCATTCTCAGCTCGGTTTCTTTCGGCACAATGATTGGCACGCGCACAAACACGCAGAGTGCTGCGGTTCAAGCTGTAGCCACCGGGGGATTCACCACAGCGCTCTTGCTGTCTGGCTATCTATATCCCATTCGCAACATCATTTTTCCGCTTTCATACGTGACGGTCATGGTTCCCACTAGATGGTTCGTGCAGCTATCTCGTGATTCCTTCGTGCGCGGTGCGAGCTGGATCTACGATTGGTATTTACCTTTGATCCTGGCTGCTGGCGCGCTATTTTTCTTCAACATAGCCAGAAAGAATCTGAGCAAGATGCAGCTAAAAGTATGAATTTCTTCGAGTCTATCATTAGCAGAATTTTCGGTGAGCGCTTGCGAGCGCTGATCGTAAAAGAGACTAAGCAAATTCTGCGTGATAAGCAGCAGTTGTTCCTTCTGATGTTTCCTCCAATCGTGCAAATCTGTTTGTATGGCGCGGCTCTCAACCCTGACGTGCAGTACCTGCGCATTGGAGTTGTTGACGAAGCTAAGACGTATAAAAGTCGTGAGCTGATTTCAGCAATTGTCGAAAACAGAGTTTTCAAAATCAATAAAATTGCTGACGATCTTCATTCCTTATACGAGGCAATCGAGCACGGTCAGTTGGATGCGGGATTGGTCATTCCGCCCGATTTCGATCGGCGGATCAGTCAGTCCCGCCCGTCTGGAGTGCAACTGCTGTTAGATGCTGTGGATGCAAATACTGCCGGTATCGCTTCTGTGTATTCGTCTCAAATGATTTTGACTTATGGGCAGTTGATAGGGCACACGCCACCACTGCCGGTGAAACCTGATGTCAGCTATATTTACAATCCCGGTTTGGTTTCATCATGGTTTTTCATTCCAGGCGTACTGGGATTGGTGTTAACGCTCACAGGCACACTCGTGTCTTCCGTTACGCTGGTTAAGGAGAAAGACTCGGGCACGCTCGAGCAATTGTTGATGACGCCGGCAGAGTCTTGGGAAATCCTGGTTGCAAAAATCGTTCCTCTGTTGGTGATGCTGAATGGGTCAGTTCTTATTGCCGTAAGTTTGGGGCGGTTAGTGTTCGATGTGCCATTTAGAGGCAATTTCTTCACTTACATGCTTGCCTCTAATGTCTACATCTTTGTTGTTATCTCAATCGGAATTATTCTTGCAACGATTTCGAAAAACCAGCGACAAGCGATTCTTACCTCATTCTTCTTCAATCTGCCGCTGATTCAGTTGTCTGGCGCTTTGTCGCCGATAGAAAGTATGCCGGATTTCTTTCGCTATCTCACGTATTTAAATCCGTTGCGATACTACATTCAGTGCGTTCGCAATATCTTGCTCAAGGGTGTCGGACTCGATGTTATTTGGCGAGATTTAGCAACATTGGTGCTATTTGCGGTGGTACTGATGACCTTTAGCGCGACCAAGTTCAGGAAGCAATTGGACTGATGTTAAAAGCGATGTTAACGGCATTGGACCGCTATCTTGAACATCATCATACCGATTGGTATGATTGTCATATGATGAGGAAACCCTACGGCTGGCGTAATTCTTTGCTGGCGACAGCGGGCTCATGCTACTTGGCATGTCAGCCGGCGTTGAGCGATGATGCTCAACTTCGTCCGGCGTTGCCAACTAGTAACGCCGCTCAAGCTGTAACAACGGAAAGCAAGTCGGTAACGGAAAGCAAGTCGGCTGACGCGCTTGGAAATACTACTTCGACGAAAACGACGACAAAAAGCAAGAGAACGACTCAGGTTCTGCCACCATCTGGTCCGGCGGCACGAAGTTCGGAATCCGATTTTCTCGAGCATCGTGCTGACCTGAAGACGATGAAGCGCTCGCAACCTTCGTCCGCTGAAACTGGTGCGACAAGCCAGGACGATCCCGCGATTTTGAATGTAGATCCAACTTCGTCTGTAACTTCTGGAAGCCTGAATGGAAATCCGAGTGGCATCGCATCCGATACTATTCCAGTAAATGTACCGAAGTTGGAATCGCTGATTTCGGTTAACGAATATCTGAACCCCTTCACTCTGGATGCTAAGCGAAGTTCTACGATTTCCCTCAAGAACGCACTTGATGTGGGTCTTGAACGAAATCTGGACCTGGCAATTTCTCTCGCTCAAACCAAGTCGAGTAAATTCGATTACTACTCATCGCTCGGCAAATTTTTGCCGGACCCAACAGCCGGGTTTAGCGAATACTTCGCTCACGGACACATCGGTCTACCATTCAACATCGCCAGTGCTTTTGGCTCAGGCACTGGAGCTACGGCTGCCGCTGCGACCAGCAGCAGTGCGTTCTCCACAACAGCCAGCACGATAAAAACGAGCGGTCGTGATACCACCGTTACCGTCAACCGTCCGTTCGAAGTGATGCACGCTGGTGCGGAATTCTATGCTTATCGTGGTGGCAGCGTTTTGTTTGGTGCGTTGAGAGCGAGAAACAACTATCGCGCGCGCACTCACGGTGAACGCGCAACTCTCAGCGACACGTTGTTAGCGATATCGCAAAATTATTACAATCTCGTGCTTGCAGAAACTGTTCTCCAAATTCGCGTGGATGCAGTCAAAACTTCCGAAGAACAATATCGTCGCAATCAAGCTAGAAACAAGGCTGGACTTGCGACCAAATTGGAAGTTTTACAGTCAAAAACTCAACTATCGAGAGATAGACAAGCGCTCGTAGACCAGCAAATCAACAGGCGTTCTGCCGCTATCACGCTATCTGATTCGCTGAACGTCAATCTTGGGGAAGATCTCACACCTGAGACCCGTGTTGTTGAAAAAATTCGGTTGGTTGATCCAAAACTGAGTGTCGGGCAAGTGCTTCAAATGGCAATAGACCATCGTCCCGAACTGAAACAATACGAACAACTCCGACGCGCAGCGAAGAAAGCAATAATCGTAGCAGGTGCAGATTTACAGCCGAGTGTTGTTCTCAGTGGTCAGGCCTACGGTATCGGACCTCCATCGAACGTCAATGCGCTGGGTGTTTTCTCAGTTAGTGCCAACTGGCGATTGAGGGGACTCGGCACAGTTGACTCGATGCAGATGGTTAAGGCGAAGTGGGATGCTCGTCAGGCCGCATTGCAGTCGCAGAAAGAGTTGCAAACCGTGTGTAGTCAGGTTCGCAACGCGTACCTGCAAGTACTCGATAAAGAGCGGAATATAACGGAGACAACCGACGAAGTCGTTTCGGCAACAGAAGAACTGCGTTTGGCGCAATTGCGCAAGACGAGCGGCTTGGGTATAAATCTCGATATCATTACAGCCCAACGAGACCTGACTCAAGCTCGAGTTGACAAAGCGCAAGCAATTATCAACTACAACATTGCGCAGGTGCAGTTGCTGCACGACACTGGGCTGATATCGATTAGTAACTTGACCGCTGGTCGTCTGCTCGGCAAGACAGATCTTTAGACATTATAGTTCAGAATTCATGCTTGAAACTTTTGTAGCGCCTTTATGTCCGCTAAACGACATAGCAGGGGGCTTCCGCGGTCGTTAATCTGAGAGGGATAGGCGTTCGATGAGCGCGTCAGATAATTTGCACGAAGTGATGAAGATGCGCTTAAAAAGCCAACCCCGCATTCACAAGTGATACCAGTTTTGCCGCACCATTATTAATTGCTCTTGTATTTTCAGTCCGCAGCCGCAAAGCCCGATAAGGTTAATGCCGTTGCTGTTCACGATTTTTGTCCTTCAAGATGCTATCTTGTATTCACCATTGTGCGATCGTTGTGCGTCGACTATAGTAGACTTGACACGTGCCCGATCTTTTAAAAGAAACTAGATGACTAAAAACCTTCTGCTCAATCAGCTCAATCCAACTGTCCGCGAAAAGGTCTTGCAGAGAACCGAAGAAGTACATTTTTCTTTTCGTGATTCGCTAGTCGAACCAAACAAGGAAGTTGAGACTGTATATTTCCCTGAGACATGTGTTGCGTCAATCGTTACGCCGATCGATCAGAATAAGTTGATTGAGGCGGCTACCATCGGTCGCGATGGTTTCATCGGTTTGCCAGCGTTTCTTCGTACAAAATTCTGGCCCGAAACGGTTTTTTGTCAAATAGAAGGCACGGCGCGCATGCTCAAAACAGCGGTTTTCGAAGAATTATTGGATGCGCATCCGGAATTTCGCAGCCTTTGCAGTCAGCATACGGCGATAGTTCTTCATCAGATGGCTCGCAACCTGGCGTGCAATTCAGCTCATACGATCCAGCAGCGGTGTGCTCGGTGGTTGTTGCTTTCAAATGATCGCGTTGGGGGCAGTCAATTCTATTTAACGCAGGAGACGCTTGCAATAATGCTTGGTGTCAGCCGTACTGGCGTCAATATCGCCGCTGGTGGCTTGCAAGATGCTGGGTTGATAACTTATGTTCGCGGAAAAATTACAATTTTAAATCGCACTGGCTTGGAGAGTATCAGTTGCAATTGCTACCGTTCGATCACGGATTATCGGCGGCAATTTTTCCCCGATAATTTGATTGTAGCGACTGAAGTGAGCAAAAACTAAACGGTTGAAGTTGCACGTAGTTACTTCGATCTGTGCACGCAATAACCGCAGTGCGATTATTGGTCATAAAAAAGGAAGCGACCGCAAGTCGCTTCCCATTTTGATTTCCGTTGAAGAATAACTGTTAGTTTGCTAGACGTTTTTTCAACGCACTCATTTTGTCGTGCGTGCCTTCTTGTTTTGCGATTAACATTTGAGCTGCTGCTTGTACTGCTGGATCTGAGTCTTCAAGCAACTTTTGATAATCGGAGAGCCCCTTATCTTCGCCTTCTTCGAGAACTGCGATGCAGGCCTTTTCACCGAACATCTTCGCCCCACCTTCCATCATTTTTGCAAATGCACCCCATGCGCCAGAACCTTCTGCTGGTGTGCCACCGAATTCCTGGACTTTACGAGTGATGTCTGCTACCCGTGCGGAGTGGCATGAATGCGCGCACTGTAGCTCTGTCACGATGCTTGGATCTTGGACCTTCTCTAAGGCTTGACGGTAAGTCTCGACGGCAGAAATCTCTCCTTTGAGTAATCCATTGAGTTTGTCTGCTGTGTGTTGTGCGCTCTGCATATGATGAACCTCGATTTTGTGTTTTACTGGGTGACTGGACGCAGATAAAGTCTCAAGGTTGCAGGTGAATAAGAAAGATATTGTTAGTGCACTGAGCAATTGGCTGCTCGGCTGCGCATGGTCAGAATCAATACACAGAAACCTTACTAGTGGTATGCCTGAGTAAATCAAAAAGCTCGGCTTGTGCCGAGCTTATGATTTGCCTGTGAATCTTAACAAGTGGGCTAGCCCTTACAAGTCGACTTCTTCCATGCCACTACGAGTAATGGCATTACCCTGTCAATACTTCTCATCTGCAGTCAAATTGTCTGAATGTTCGGCAGAATACTTGGTGCCTTGATAGTTGGCGCCAGCCTCTTTCTCGACTGTTCCGTTCCTGTCTACACCACGAAGAACAATTTTGCCGTGTTCATCGTAAAGGTGAACTAACTTCGCACCGTTCTTCAATGTAGTCACTTGTGCTTCGTATTTGTGCATTTGACCGTCTGCGCCTTTCATCATTATGGGGGCATCTGGATATTTTTCGGTCAGCTCTTCTATTGCTTTGATCTTTTCTTGCGGAGTTGAGTGCGGGTCCAAGATCTGTCTCTGTAAATCTTTCTCAGAGCCGTTTTCACCGTATGGAGCTGTATCACTGGGATTCGCACACTGTTCCGGTTTCGAATGATCCATTTTGTACTTGACCATTTCTTGAGTCGACAGCTTACCGTCGTGGTTAGTGTCCATCTCATCGAAGTGGTTGAGTGCGTATTCAGAGACGAATCTTGTAGTTGCATCTCCATGCTCTTTTGAGTTTTCTAGTTCAGCTTTTGTTACTGTTCCATCATGATTTTTGTCGATCGGATTTCCGGCTCCACTTGTCGCGATATCCAGGAAAAGTCTGGGAAGAACGCCGTTGTCTTCGCACTGCTTAGTAATGTATTCCATTTGCGCCGAGCTTTGAACGCCTCTAAGCGCTTCGTTGGTTTCAAGCCAGAGTTTCTTGTTCGTCTGCCAATTTTGGTCTGAACTTTCTCTGTAATCAGCTAGGTGGTGGATTGAGCCGAGTGCATCTCTATCGCCTGCGTGTGACATTTTCGTTTTCTCCTAGAATCTGTGGCTGATGTTGTCACGATAAGAGTCGTGCCTGGCATATGCCTGACATATTTGTCAGGGCGAAAAACATTTTGTTTGATAACTCGGTGCGCCTTTAAATACTTGCTCTGTGGCGTTATGCGTGGACGGCATCCGGGCGGCTCGTAAAGCTTTATCGCCACAACCCCAGCGCGTTTCATTCGCTTACTGGCGATTCGTTGTAGCATTACCGTATACGGTTTGTGGCTTGGAAAGGAGCAACATGAGTACATTACTTGAACAATTGCGCGCGATGACAGTCGTTGTCGCTGATACTGGTGACTTTGATTCCATCAAAAAATTCAAGCCGCAAGACAGCACAACAAATCCGTCTCTTATTTTGGCTGCGGCAAACATGCCTGCTTACTCATCGATCGTCGATGATGTTTTGAAAGATGCGAAAAGAGAATTGGCTGGAAAAGCTTCCAATAAAGAGATCGCGAATCTTGCATTCAAACGTTTAGCCGTTGCGTTCGGCAAGAAAATTTTGGGCATAGTTGAAGGTCGTGTTTCAACTGAAGTTGATGCACGTCTGTCATACAACACTCAAGCAACTGTCGAACAAGCTCGTGAGATCATCGCATTGTATGAGAAGGATGGATTCTCTCGTGAGCGAATCTTGATCAAAATTGCATCGACCTGGGAAGGCATCAAGGCTGCCGAGCAGTTGGAGAAGGAAGGTATTCACTGCAATCTGACACTGTTGTTTGGAATGCATCAGGCCATTGCTTGTGCTGAAGCTCATGTGACACTGATCTCGCCATTCGTAGGTCGCATTCTCGACTGGTACAAGAAGAGCGAAGGAAAGGATTACGTCGGTGCTGAAGATCCTGGTGTCAAGTCAGTCACCAAGATCTACAACTACTTCAAGAAGTTTGGCTACAAGACCGTCGTTATGGGCGCGAGTTTTAGAAATACCGGCGAGATTATCGAACTCGCTGGATGCGATTTGCTGACCATCTCACCAAAATTGCTTGGCGAACTCGATTCAACAGAAGGTAAGCTCGAACGCAAACTCGATCCAGCGAATGCAGCTAAATCGACCATCGAGAAAATCGACATGACGAAGGAAGTCTTCGACAAAATGCATGACGCCGATAAAATGGCGAAAGAAAAACTCGATGAGGGTATCAAGGGTTTCAGCGATGCACTCGTTGAGTTGGAGCAGTTCTTAGAGAAGCGAATCAGCGAGCTTTCAGTCAACGCATAATCGAACAAGTCTCGAGATTGTGAGGCGTCACCCGTAAGGTGGCGCCTCATTTTTGTGTCAGCAAACGTACACATGACTAAAATATTTGGTGACCTCGCTTTGCTGCTGTCGTATGCCTGCTCGCTGAAATCGGCATGGATACATTGTGTCGAATAAGCTACCAAAATAATTTTTCTGAAACTGGATTTTTGCTTGCATGAAAGGAACCTATCGAGATGGCTTGAGGTCCAGTCTGTAACTCACAAATTTTTTTGAATTGAAAGGAGCCATAGAAATGAAGGACGCAAAGGAAAAGCAGTTACCTGGCGATTTAGCAGGAGAATCAAGCATCCTGGATATATTGCATCGCGAGCACACAAAAGTCGATGACATGTTTTTCAAATTCTCGAAGTCAGAGGATAACGAAGAGAAAAAACAAATCGTCGAGCAGATTGCACTGGAACTTGGTTTGCATGCAAAGGCTGAAGAAGAAATTGTCTATCCTGCTGTGCGCGACGGGAAAGAAGAAGTAGAAGACATGATGGATGAGGCTGACACAGAGCATCATGTAGTGAAGTTCTTGCTAGCCGAACTGCGTGGCATGGAACCAACTGACGACCACTACGATGCTAAAGTCACTGTTCTGTGCGAGCTGGTGAAACATCACGTTGCTGAAGAGGAAGAGGACATTTTTGAAAAGCTCAAGAATTCAAAACAAGACTTAGACGAGCTGGGTGAGAAATTCATGCAACGAAAAATGCAGCTTGCCGCTAAACCGCTTCCTGAGGATGCATTCCCTGTGAAAAGCACTCAGCATAAGAAAACTGCTTAGCCCTGACATGACGTTTGGAGAACTTGTATGAATAATATGGAAAAGGAAAACGATCGTGACGAATTCGATCAGAACAAAGAGCCGCAGAACGCTCTTGAATTAGAAGAAGCAGAAGTGAAAGTAGAGGCACCACCGCCGCCACCAACGGCAGATATTGTTCAACTACTGCACGACGACAACAGCGCCCTGTCCGAACTTTTCTATCAATTCAGTCAGAGTGACGAGGATGCAGAAAAGCAGCAATTATTCGACCACATCAGAAAATCCCTTTTGATTCACTCTCAGCTAGTGGAAGAGATTTTCTATCCGCTGCTTCCAGAGAGTGCCGATGAAGAAGATAAAGAAGAGGCTCAGGAGCTAGTTTACGAAGCTGAAGCGAGCAACTATGTCTCAGGAATGATATTGGATGTGCTCTCCACAATGAAGCCTTCCGATGAATATTTCACCGGTAAGATGAACATTCTTCATGAGCTTGCTAAACAGCAAATCAAGAGAGAAGAGAAGGAGATGCTCGAGAAACTCAAGTCCGCAGACTTGGATTTTGCTGAATTGGGTCAACAGGCCGGTGAGATCAAAACTGATTTGGAAGAGGCTTACGAATCAATCAAATCGAAGAAGAAGTCTGCGAAGTCTGTCACCTCACGGACCGGTGCGAAGGCGAAATCTGGAACCACTGGAAGAACAGGGACAAAGACGAAATCCGGCGCGAAGACGAAACCTGGAACCAAGGTGAAAGCGGGAGCGAAGACAAGAGCCGGGGCTAAGACAAAAGCCGGAGCGAAATCGAAAGCTGGAACGAAAGCGAAAGCTGGAGCGAAATCGAAAGCTGGAACGAAAGCAAAAGCTGGAACCAAATCGAGAGCAACCACGAAACCCGCCACGAAATCGAAAACTGGAGTGAAAGCAAGATCGGTGGCAACAACAAAAGCGAAAACCGCTAGCAAATCCAAAGCAGCGTCACGCACAAAAGCTGTCGCTTCAAAAGCGCAAACTTCAGGACGAGGGGCCAAGCCGACGACCAAATCCAAATCGAATCTGAAAGCTGGTGGAAAGCCTTCGTCGAAGAAGCGCTCAAAATAGCCCGATTACAAAATCCATGTAATTGTTGGTCACTCAATTTGGTGTCACATAAACTCGCGACTCATGCAGCACTGCTTGGGTCGCGATTCGTTTGAAACGCCAATGAAAAAATGGAGCTGCATTTTGCAACTCCATTTGATCCAGGGGCTTGTTGAGCAACGCCTAATTATGCACCCGCGCGACCATCAAACATTGGGCGTGAATCGCGTTTGTTATCCATCCGAGATTCATCGTTGTCCATGTCCATATTTTTGTCGTTCTGTTTGCCAGCCCTGCTCATGCTGTCCTCATTTTCGACAAACTTTTCCATTTCCTTTTCGATCATCTTTCGGACTTCTTTCTTCTTCATCGTCATCTCCCTTCAGATTTCGCGACCGAAACGTTGATATCAGTCGCCGAGGATCGGACGGTATGGTGCCACTAAAGTTCCTAACGCTGTTGTTCAGATTAAACTTGCGGTTTTGCGGAACTTTTGCAACCGTTTGGTACACAATAGTCTACAATTATTGTATGTAGTGCTGTCTGGTTTAGTACGTTAGTCCGGTAGCCGAGGAAATCAAAAATGGATGAACAAGCTCCGTTAGATTGGGTGGTTCGTTTTGACAAAGAGCAGATCGAGTTCAAGAATTTCACCTCCGCGGTGACTTACGCTGATTCGTTAGCGTTGCGTCGAACGCTGGTGAAGCAGATAGATCCCGTTCAACAATTGATTGACCTCGTTGAAGACAAACGCAGAATGAATTATGAATTCGATCATTATCCAAGGCGAAGTGATTCGTAGAAAGCGCGAAACACTCACAAAGACTCTGAAGGCAATGTTCATCGCGAACGTTGCTTTTCTTTTTCTTGCGAACGTTCATCCAAGTCTACAATTCATGTTCAGGCGCTGATGCTCATAATCTGCAGACGATTACTTGCCGCTTTTAGCGATGACACCATGATTGGTGTGACGCTGATAAAAGAAAATGCAACACAGAATCGCTCTCTGTGTTGCATTTGCTCAATGGTTAATCGCTAAAACCACTGTTTGGCTAGAGGAACTACACTTTTGCCACTGTAGACTATATCATACTGTTGGATATGCGCAATGCCCCTGCTCATTTATCTTTGATAAGACTTTGTGTGCAGAGTGATACTGAACAGAGAGAATTCCCTGTTCGCCCGGTGCGTATGTCTTTAGCGCTCAAGCAGTTTCGCCATAACTCTTTCTGACTTTTAGCTCCGCACGTAACATTCGATATGATTTCGCCACTTGACTCTCGGATCCTTCATCGCTGTTGTCGCTCGTTCGGAACCACACTTATCTTTTCTCGTCCAAACTTCATCGGATAAATCGAATAGGAGGCACTATGAAGCGCAGTCAGGGAAAGGGAAAAGCGAACGACATCAGCGGAATTCCGTTGCCAGGAACCCTCGCTCAGATAGAAGGACAGTCAATTGAGCCGAATCGTGATGAGCCTCCAGGCGCTTTCAAAACGGAAACACCGGAGAACGATAGACGCAACTACTTCGACGATGAGGAAGAGAGACTCGGCAATCTTGAAACACCATTCGTCGCAAACAAAGCCGACGATCAGTGGTCTGAAGGACTCGAGGATGAAGAGAACGAATTCGATGATCGCAGTGACGATGGATTATTTCCTGAAACGCAACCTCTACATGTTAGTCAGTCCCCGGAAGGCGGAGCCGACGACAGCGAGGACATGGTGCTGCGTCCCACACAGATAGATGATGATGTGGCTTAGAGCTATTCCATCCATTTGAAGTGTACTTGCTTCGTGTAGACGATAGAGAAGAATAGATTTGTGAGGTTGAGTATGTCAGTAGTTATACCAAAAGGATGTGCGCATCCTGCTTGTAAGTGCCAGGTTCAAGAGGGAGAGTGTTGCGGAGATTTTTGCAAAGATACCGAATCATCGGAAGATGATTTACGTTGTGGTTGTGGGCACATGGCATGTGACACCACAAAAGAGTTGGGCAACGAAAACTCGTTTGCTTCGACTGGTTCTTAATGCAGACAAGCTGCGGAGTTAGTCGCCTTTCAATCGAGCGTGTTCACTGGTTGGACACGCTTTGTTTGCTTTACTAACTACGCGAATATGTTGTTTGCAATGTCTACTATCCGACACATGCGCTTGCATGGTTGACATGCGAGAACGTGCATTATAGTCTACGTTTGTCATGGAAATTGCTTGATCGCCGAACCGCCGTTGAAGAACGCCGGGGGACGGTATCATCCGCGCAGATTAGCTGCTGCCGCGCAAAAAGAGAAATCGGGGAGATGAAAATGTTTAATCGCTATTCGCAGAATTTTTTCGCAGCTCTATGCACTGCGTCAACACTCAGTTTGGTCTGTCACTTGCCTGGTATCGCTGACGGTACTGCAGTAGATGCCACCAGTGACAAAGGCACCAGAGTGATGGGTGATGCACCCACTGAGAGAGGCAATGCCGATGAGACTCATCAAACCTCCGGTGATACTTTGCCAACGATGACAACACAACTCGGAGTTCCTATCTCTAATGACCAGAACCATCTAAAGGTCGGTCCCAACGGTCCCGCATTGTTGGAAGATTTCGTGATGCGCGAAAAAATCTTCCACTTCGATCACGAGCGAATTCCTGAACGTGTTGTTCACGCCCGAGGCTATGGTGCACATGGCTACTTTGAGCCCTACAAGTCGCTTTCAGATGTGACGAAAGCAGATTTATTTCAGCGTCCGGGCGAAAAAGTTCCAGTGTTCGTTCGATTTTCAACAGTAGGTGGCTCTCTGGGGTCGCCCGATCTGGCTCGCGATGTGCGCGGATTCGCCGTCAAGTTTTACACGAAGCAAGGGAATTGGGATTTGGTTGGCAACAATATTCCTGTGTTTTTCATTCAAGACGGTATGAAGTTTCCTGACCTTGTGCACGCCGTCAAGCCTGAGCCAGACCGTGGCTGGCCTCAAGCGGCAACAGCGCACGACAACTTCTGGGACTTTATTTCACTTAGCCCTGAGTCGATGAACATGGTGATGTGGATCATGTCTGATCGTACTATTCCACGTTCATTCCGCTTCATGGAAGGTTTTGGAGTGCATACGTTCCGTCTTGTGAACGCCGAGGGCAAGAGCACCTTCGTCAAATTTCATTGGAAGCCAATGCAAGGTTTGCAGTCGGTGATGTGGAACGAAGCTGTAAAAATCAACGGTGCGGATCCAGACTACCATCGCCGCGATTTGCGAAAAGCGATCGAGTCAGGTGACTTTCCTCAGTGGGAATTGGGGATGCAACTAATTGATGAAGATACCGCCAAGAAGTTGGATTTCGACCTGACCGACCCGACAAAACTCGTGCCTGAAGAGATTGTTCCGGTGCAGAAAGTCGGCAAGATGGTGTTGGATAAAAATGTTGATAATGAGTTTGCTGAAACTGAACAAGTAGCGTTCTGCACATCAAATGTGGTGCCAGGTGTTGACTTCACCAATGATCCCCTACTGCAAATTCGCAACTTCTCTTACCTCGACACTCAACTGAAACGGCTTGGTTCTCCTAATTTCACGCAGTTACCGATTAACGCGCCAAAGTGCCCTTTCATGAACTTCCAACAGGATGGTCATATGACGATGGCTAATCCAAAGAGCCGAGTGAACTATGAGCCAAATTCCTGGGGCGGTCCACGCGAGAATCCGGCGATTGGATTCAAGTCCTATCCCGCGATGGAGTCTGGTGAGAAAGTACGCAAAACATCCGAGACATTCGCCGACCATTACAGTCAGGCAAGACAGTTCTATATAAGTCAAACGCCGACAGAGCAGCGACATATAAGCGATGCGCTTACTTTCGAACTATCAAAGGTCGAAAAAGCGGCGATTCGCGAAAGAATGGTTTCGCACCTCGAAAACATTGATAAAGGATTGGCGGAGCGCGTCGCAAAAGGTCTTGGTTTACGTAACATGCCAGCTCCAATGACTGCCGCGAAACCAACGCGTATGGACCTTCCGGTGTCGCCTGAGTTGAGCATCGCCAAAAACGGACCCAAGAATTTCAAGGGACGCAAGCTCGGTATTCTCGTCTCGAATGGTATCGACGCGGGACAGGTCAATGCTTTGCGTTCCGCAGCAAAAGCCGCTGGCGCAACTGTTGAGGTCGTGGCTCCGAATGCTACGGGAGTCACCGCCAGTGATGGCAGCTTCATTAAGGCCGATCATCGTGTCAACGGGGGACCGTCTGTGTTATTCGATGCGGTGGCTGTGTTGATGTCCAAGGCTGGTGCAACTGACCTTGCCTCAGAATCCACTGCCAAAGACTGGATTTCAGACGCATACGCTCATTGCAAATTCATCGCGTTGAACTCAACTGCTGCGCCACTGTTTGCTGCCGCAGATGTTCCAACTTCGAAGGAAGAAGGAGTCGTAATGCTGAAGAGCGCGGGCGATCCTTCTACTTTTATAGCGATGTGCAAGAATCTGCGCGTTTGGAATCGTGAGCCAAAAACTAAAATGGCTATGCACTAACTCCGCTCAAATACGACAAATTTTTTCTAGCTGCGACTTGAATTGTATTCCATGTTAATCTGGTTCAATGCGTGCCTTGAAAACTCTGACTTGTTTAGTTACGGCAACATCTCTTTTGATGGTGTCGATGACTATCTCGCTACCATCCTATGCGGCTGACAGCCAACCTCTCCACTTGTCGTGGTCTGCTGACCGTCGAGACCCATCGATAGGCAACTATGCGACGCTCGGGTCTTACTGGCAGGTTCGCTCGACGTCCGAACTAATGTTGCGTCGAGCAAATGAGTTCGGCACACCCGAGCCTGCTGATTTATGCATCGCTTCTTACAACGGCGCAATGATGAACTACCGAATGGGAAGGTTCGATCAAGGCGATATGTATTTGCAGAACTGCTTTGATATCTTCAAAGCGTCGTCGGCGTGGCAAACTCCAATCAATTTGCGTGAAGGCATGGATGTAGATTTTCTGTGCAGCATTGGAAAGGTCGATCAAGCAAAACGCTTGCTTGAGATTGCGGTAGCGAATAGAAGATCCTGGAATTCTTTAGAACCTGATGTATTTGGCAAAGTTGCGTTGCTTGAACTGCCAAATAATCCGGCTGCCGCTGTCGAAATTGCCACCAAATATAGTGAGTCAGTAATTGGGAAAAACTGGGGGCCACGTTACTGGCAGCTCTACGTTTATCAACGGGCACACGATAAGAATAAAGCTGCATCCATCAGCGATAAATTTACAAGCCAACAAATCGGACTTCCAGCAATCCTAGATTATTCACAAGTTATCGATTGCTGGAATGCAATTAATCGTCGTGACAATGAGAGTGCGAAGTTGTTGCTGCCCAAACTTTTTGTGAAACTGAAAGAGCGGTACAACGCATCGCCGCCATTCTACAGTTCTATTGACTTGCAAGTTGTTCTCTTCAATTTCGCAGTGATGTTAACCGACCAGGGAAGCTTCGATTTGGCTTCGTGGGTGTTGTCTGAGCTAGAAAGTAATCTTCAGTCGGCTTCGGGGTCGAGTTTATCTAATCCAAATTCTGCCAAAATGGAACTAGCCGCTGAATCACTTTATATCGCTGGGCAGAAACAGAGTAAGAATTTCGACGCAGGAATTTCGAAGTTGCGCGGCTTCGCGCAATCAGATTGCCCTTCGGGTGAGTTGCTTCGCCAGCTCGGAGTTCTCGCATACTACTCGGGAGACTTGGGCCGTGCGGATTTCTTCTATGCCTTGGCAAATAAGACGGACATGACTGCGGCAAAAGGATACGAAAATAGAAAGGCACTTTTGCTGTTAGACATCGCATGCTCAAAGGCTATGGAGGAGGATTTCGAACAGGCTGATGTTTACTTCAAGCAGGCTATGGCACTGCCAGTAGTGCCAGACGCTGGTTCGGAATTTTGGTTCAGGCGAACGAGTGTCGAATTAGCTTTCGCCCTTTCAAAGTACGGGAAACGCGCTCAGGCTGAGCATGTGCTCGAGCTGACCTTGGCGCGAAAGCCAGCGCCAAAGGTCGCGACAAACGATCACAATTACGGAGAGTGCGAGACCGCATTGGCACTTGCGTCACTGCTACAGCAAGATGGGCAAACCGAACGCGCTTTGAACGTTATTAAAAAGAATCTTGTTTCGGATGCATTTCTAACCACTGCCGAACACATGTTTATCGCTAAGTGCGCGGAATCCACTCACGACCTGACTTTTGCGGCTGCGCATAAAGGCGTCCAAAAGCACAGTGCGTATAGCCAATTAACGGATAAGGATTACGAAGATCAAATTCCAAGGTTCAGAGCAGCGCTGGCACTTGCGGAAAAGGCTCAACCACCAGATAACAATTTGATCGCCAAGATTTGCTACGACCTGGCAGAGAGTCTACGGGGTCTACCCAACCCGAAACAAACTCCCGAAGAGCGGCTTGCCTTGCTTCAACGAGCTGCGCGTTTGTCAGAAAAAGGTACACCCGAATATTTCAAGTATTCCTACGCTGCGGATTCTGAAGTGCCAGCTCAGGATTCACATTTTTACGACCTCAACTTGGAGGAACTATCCGCCGCAAAAACTGCAGTGGAAAAATATAGATGTTATGTAGCTTTATCGTCATCCGCCATTGAAAAGCTGAAGGATTATTCTGAAAGTATCAAATGGGCAAAATTAGCAATTGACACTTATCAGAAAGACTTTTACGCATCGGGACCACTTTCGCCTGGTTATATCGGTCAACTGACACAGTCAAAACATTCCAGCGAAGCAGAGTCTCTGCTGAAGTCCGCTCTCGCGAAAATGAGTGAGGTTCACGGCGCAGATTCATTGGAGGCGTCGCGACAATGCTATCTGTTGTTCTGCTATTACGCAGAGAACAATCAAGAGAATGTCGCGCTGCGTTATCTTGATTTGGCACTTAGAACTGATATGAACACCGGATACAACATCATGATGACCTGTTCTAGACCGCCGGATGTCCCAACCAGTGGTGTAACGCTATCAAGCTTCATCACGGGATACACGCTCAAGCATTTCTGGAAAACAAACAAACCCTTCGCTTTGCAAATATTGCGTAAGCTTCTGGCTGCTGAGGAGCGTTGCAATGTTCCGAGATATGAGCAGGAGCACACGGAACGTTTAATAACGCGGCTGGATCACGGCGAAGACCACGGTCTTGACTTGCGAACGCTTTAGATTTGGACACGGCTTTTGCTTCAACCCAGGGCTTTTCAGGGTTTATGTGAACTTGCTAATCGTGCTCTGGGAACTAAAACCGGCGCGTCACTCTCTCCATAACCGGCTAACAATCAACAGATGAGTCTGGATAACGGAGGCACAATGGATCGAGCATTAGCACTCGCCCTATCGAGCATGACACACATGTTTGACGGGTTTTTCGCAAGATTACCAAACATCCTCGTCGCGCTGGTCACTTTGACTATCTTCGTATTCAGTGCGCGTGCGTCGAAGCGTATCGTGCTTGATTTGAGCAGGCGCACGAAGCTAGACGACACTTTGTGTCATGCATTTGGCACCATGGTGATCTTCTTCGTCAACTTGCTTGGTGTGCTCGTCGCGGCCACGATCGTCTTCCCGAGCTTCAGTCCTGGCAATCTGGTGGCTGGCCTTGGTATCACTTCAGTCGCAGTCGGTTTTGCATTCAAAGACATCCTGGAAAATTTCTTCGCCGGAATTTTGTTGCTATGGCAGAAGCCTTTCCGTATCGGCGATGAAATTCGTACAAATGGATTTGAAGGAACAGTTCAAGATATCGACATCCGCTCGACCCGCATCAGAACCATTGATGGTGAGTTGGTGGTTGTGCCGAATGGTTCAATGCTGTCGAGTCCGATCGTCGTGTTGACTGGATTCAATGAACGCCGTGTGAAGATGAGCGTTGCCGTTCCCGCTGGTAAAACTTGTGATGAACTACGTAAGCAGATCCTGGACATTTTGAAAAATTCGGAACTTGTTCAGCAAGAGCCCGCGCCGGTTGTGTATCAAACATCGGTCGGATTGTCACTCGACGTTTACTTCTGGGCAAACTCAAGAGCCGCCTCGTTGCAAGTTGCAGTCGATGCTGTAGCGAGCGAAATTCAGCGCCTTGTTAGCGTAAAGCCGGTGGTAGAGCAAACGCCTCCACCAGCGGTGGCGTCCGCTGACGGCAAGAAACTTTCTGCTGCATAACTTCGCCGCTTCCTAGCTCGCTGCTGCTCGGACCTGTCGCTGCATAACACATTCAATTATTTAGCGCTTTAGTTTTAAGCACTTCTACTGACTCTATGTTGTGGTTTTCATCTGCGTAGCGAATGTCAACATCAGGGCGCAGTTTGATAAACTTTTTGACGCCATCGAATGTGATACCAGGAGTCGGTGTCTTATCTCCGACAACCTCCACCCGTTTCAATCTTTGATTCTGAGCCAACTGCAGCAATCCTTTGTCCGTTATCTTTGAACCTTGAATGCACAGCATGGTAGGTTCAATGTTGTTGATGAACGGCACTGCGCCATCGCCAGCGTTCGTGCTTTGTATCCCGAATTCAATAATTCCCTTCAATGGTGCCAAGTATTTGAAATCCTGATCCCTCAGATTTTTGGTATATTTTAGCTCCAGTTTGTTCAAATGCTTTAGCGTGGCGAGGTATCTGAAGCACCCGCTAGTCAGCTCTGTCTGGCTTTCCAATATCAGTTCGGTCCAATTTGGATGCTTTACTAACAATTTGATCTGCTCGTCCGTTGTGTGTGTGTCGAACAGATAAAGTCGCCTGAGGCTGACTATTTCGGTTAGTTTCTCGAGCATAGGCGTTGTGATTATCGCTCGCCTGAAACTGATAGTGTTGAGGTTTTTAAGATTGATCAGGCTTGCCACACCTACGTCCGTCAATTCGGGATTGTCTTGTAACGCCAGGTCCGTCAGCGTTTTGATCTCGCTGATGTATTTCAAGCCCTCATCTGTTAAGTGAATTGCATTCGCAGAGAGATCTGCAACTGGACAATTAGCAATGTAAGAAAAACCCTTGGCTGTTATAGCGCAACTGTCCAAATTCAAGTAGCGTAGGTTTCGCATTCGTCCAATTTCCATCATGCCTCTATCGGTGATGGCAGACCTTTCGATATACAACCGCTGAATCGGAAGTCGGACTACGTATGCTAGCCCTGGACCTTTCACACTAGCGTTTTCAAGTTGCAACTCCCAAATGTTCGGGAAGTTATCGTAAGCGAAGTTTTTCAGCACTGCATCGTTAACTTCGTCACGTAAATTGAATGACTTCTCGTCATGACTGCGACGTATCAGGTTTGCTGCTATTTCGTTCGGGTCCATGGAATCTGCGCCGAGGAACGCTTGCTGATTTTTTTGTATTCGCGCGGATTCGTAATGAACCTCAGCGTTCCGATTATTCTCCTCAGCTCGTATTTGTAGCAGCCCAAGTAAGAGAACATTTGCAATGATGAACAGCAGAAGCACGCTAGCAATGATCAGGAAAAATTTTACGGTAAGGGTCTTTTCCAACTTAGTTCGAGGTCTCAGGCGGACTTCGGAAAGTTTTTCTGCGAACTCTTCCATCGATGCAAAGCGTTTCGCGGGGTCTTTATCTAATGCCTTGATCACTAGCTCATTTAGCTCAGGCGCAAAGGTCTTTTTGCACTTACTTTCCAGCGTTGGGGTGGGTGCGTTGAGTTGTTGAAAGATCAAATCGACTTGAGTATCGGCATTATACGGTGGCACTCCAGTGAGTGCTTCGAAAAATACACACCCTAATGAATAGATGTCGCTTCGCTCGTCGACTTGCCCACCGCCAATTTGCTCGGGACTCATGTATGCGACCGTTCCTATCACCTCGCCGGTTCTGGTCAAAGCTCCATCGTCATCGCCCAATATTTTAGAAATACCGAAGTCGATGATTTTGGGAATGTATCGTCCGTCGTCTTGCTGTTTGAGCATGATGTTGCTCGGTTTAAGGTCTCGATGCAGCACCCCATATCGGTGTGCGTAAGCCAGTGCGTTAGCAATATCCATGAAGATCGACCTGAACTCTTGTAATTCAGGGCGGCGATTCCACGCTAGATATTCTGGTAGGGTTGGACCATCGATATATTCGAGCACCATATATGGTTGCTCGCTCTGGCTGAAGCCGAAATTCAAAAGCCGAACAATGCTTGGATGGTCTAACTGAGAAAGTATTTTTGCTTCGCGATGAAATCTATCAATCCGCCTCTGGTCAAGCACGCTTGTTGTTTCGAGCATCTTGATGGCTACTTCGTTTCCCAGAGCTAAGCTGCGCGCTTTGTAGACGATTCCCATGCCACCACGTGCAATGACACCGAGAATTTCGTATTGATTTAGACCGTTACGCTCTATATGTTCGGGATTGACAGTTGAAGGCATTTTCTAAACTTGGAGTTAGTGATATCACTTTAGCGAAGATGTTTCGATATGTTGCGCGATGCTGTTTACATTACAAAAGTGTCTATTAGACAGTAGAGGTATCACTGTTATGTGCCACGGGTGGAGACTTTGAAAACGCTTGCCCGCTAAGCATTGGTAAACAGCGACTTCGCTGTTTTAAGAGCAATCTAAAATCTCTGGAACTTCCTGTCTGATTCGTTGGAACTGCTAGCAACATCCTCCGTCAAGGGCTCTGTGAAAAGGAGAAAAGGCAAAGAAATTTGCCGTTAACTCCGTTCGCTCTCACTGTTTATTTTGTTGAACTAATTAGCTTCTGCACCGCATATGGTGAGTGTGGATGGAGGATCTCATGCGCAAATTATCTGTTCTGGTTGCTGCCTCGATAAGCCTGTTTGTGTCAAGTAACGCTGCCCATGCCGTTGCGACACGCTCTTCAAACACAGGTGCCGCTGGTACAGCCTCGTTCGTTACTGCTCCGTTCCAGGTCGGTTCGCAAACGTTGTTTTCTGCTTCGATAGTGAATGTGAGCAACTCCAGTTTGGGAGCGTCAGGACCGACTGCAACGTTGTCAGGCAATAATGCAGGTTCGGCCCCTCAGGGAGGGCTCGGCGTGCGGCAAGGTGGACTCGGCTTTGCTAGTAATGCTGTAACCAATCGCGGCTTTGCTTCTACTAGTATTGCGGGTGGTACTGCCGTTGGTAACAACTTGACTCAATCGACTAACTTTTCGAGCAACACCCTGGGAACAACCACCAACTTGAACACTGGTGCATCCAACGTCACGGGTGGTGCCAGTAGCTCCAGTTCTGTTGGCTTTAATTCAGCCAACAACAGCGGTGGTCTAAGCAGCACCGGTATCTACAGCGGAAACGTTGCAAGTGGCTCAACTTCAGTCGGTTTCAACTCTGCAAATAGCAACGGTGGCCTCAGTAGCACCGGCACAGTAACGAGCAATGTCAGCGGAGCCAGTTCAGTCGGATTCAACTCCGCTAATAACAGCGTGGGGTTGAGCAGTGTCGGACAAAACTCTGCCAACAACGGAACAACGCTCAACTCGTTGAACCAAAACTTTGGAACTGGAACAACTCCTGTGTTGGTTTTGACTAATTTGACGCCAACACAAAATCCGCTGTACGGTAGCACTGGTGCTGCGTTTCAGGGAGCAGAAAATTCCACCATCACGTCTATATCGTTCCAGTACGGTGCCTTGTCTTCAACCAACGGTACGAATAATCAGATAACGTCTTCGACAGCCTTCGCTCCTGTGCTTGCTATAGATGACCAAACTAACACCGGAACCGGGGTCAAGACTCGCTACTTACCTGTGACAGCCGGAACTTTGGTCACGCCAACAAATGGAATTGGTTTAACGACAGTGACCTTCAACGCAAATCAATTGAACATACAAGGGCGTGTTTCGCACATCGGCGTAACGTTTTTACAACAGGGCACCATTCTCGTCAATAACATCACGGTGAACAACAGTGCGTCACAAGGATTGATTGCTCAAGGCAATCAGACCTATCCGTTCTAACTCATCAAATTGCACCAAAGCGAAACGAAGAACCTCCCAATAGGAGGTTTTTCGCTTTGTCGCTTGCTTGAACAAGGTGTAGCTCTTCATTTAATGCTTAAGGCTCTTCATTTGATGCTTAAAGCTTTTCATTTACAGTTTGAACGTCTTCACTTGTTGTTTGGATCTCTTCATTTTGTTGTCTGAAGCGCGCTCTGATCGGTGCGTTCGCGCTGAAGACGCCAACCGGTGTAAGTTCTCGTAAATAACAAGCGGGGTAATCATATATGCCGTAGGGGTTTACCAGATTGCTGACATTTGAATTCTTGTAGTATAAAAGACTACAGAAGCGATGCAGAGAAATCGCATGCAATTCACTGGAGACGTCATGTACAACCATAAAGAAGATCAACCAAAACTCACACTCGTGAATGAGCCCAACCCTATCGAGCAGCTCTCCGACAGTGACTTGGTTGTCCTTGCGCAGCAGAAGAACCAGCAGGCATTCAACCAACTTGTTAGACGTCACCAGAACGCAATCCGCGCGCATTTGTACCAGTTAGCGCCGGACAGCAACGATCGCTGTGACTTCGAGCAAGAGGTACTGATCCGTATGTGGCGTTCGATTGGAACACTGCGCAACCCAGCTAGCTTTCGCTCTTGGCTCCGTCAAATAGCTACGAATATTTTCTACGATAGCTTGAGAAAGAAGCCCGCGTTGCGTGTTATTTCTTTAGACGAACCAATCTGCACCGATAGCGGTGAAGAGATGGCGAGCCGCGACGTGCAGGACAAGTCTTGCATGCCAGAAGACGTCATGCAGCGCGCAGAGCTCATGTCTGAGATTGAAGGTGCGCTTGCCAAACTTCCTGAGCAATTTCGCACGGCAATGATTCTGCGCGAGATGCATGGACTCTCTTATGAAGAGATTGCCGTTCTGACTAAGTCTGAAAAGGGAACTGTGAAATCTCGCATCTCTCGTGCACGCGACAAAGTGCAAATTTCAATGACAAAGTATTTCAAAGATTGTGCCTGAACTTCCACCTCGTTCATAATGAAAAATCCGCTCTATCGGGCGGATTTTTTTACTTTGAATTGGATTGATGGTGTGTCTGGTATCAGACTTTGCTGTTTATGTGCGCAAGTCGAAGTATATCCGCTAAGTGTCTGGTGTCAGACTTTGCTGTTTGTGTGCAAATGTCGAAGTGATGCGCTAGATGTCTGATGTCAGACTTTGCTGTTTATGTGCGAATGTCGAAGTGTATCCGCTAAGTGTTTGGTATCAGACTTAGTGCTGTCGATTTCGAATTGCTGATAGCACCGCAATAGCAATTCGATTTCCTTCCAGGGCATCTTTGATCAAATAGTTATCGGCTCCAGCTTCCATTGTTGCTGCGAGTGTCTGGCGATCATTGTCTCCTGTGACGACGACAATAGGTTTATCAGAAAAAACTTGTTTTGCTTTCTGAAATGTCTTCAGTCCGGTCGATTCCGGTAGCCCCAAATCTAGTATCACTGCGTCGAAATTGCCATCGTCCGCTCGCGAAGAAGCAGCCGTCAGTGACGGGGCTTCTTCGATTGAAAAATCATATTCTTGAACGCTCTGTAAGTGGTGTCGCATCAGTAAAGCGTCGGTTGGGCTGTCTTCGATCAACAGGATGCTAATTGTTTTAGGCACAATACTCCAGTCGTAACTATGAATTAGGAGGAAGGGTCACTACGTGGAAGAAAAACTCTTTGATACGTTTAGCGACCTCGAGAAATTTCTCGAAATCGATCGGCTTAGTCACGTAACAGCTAGCCTGTAATTCATACGATTTCAGAACGTCTTCCTCGTCTTCTGATGTCGTCAAAATTACAACCGGAATGCGCTTCAAGCGCGAATCTTGTTTCAATTCTGCCAATACCTGGCGACCATCTTTTTTCGGCATGTTCAAATCGAGAAGTATCACATCTGGTGTTTGAACATCAGCGTATTGCCCTTCCTTGCGAACGTAAGCAAGCGCTTCTACGCCGTCTTGAACGATTGTCAACTCGTTCAAAAGCTTTCCGTTTTTAAAAGCCTGTCGAGCCAATTCTGCGTCTGTTGGGCTGTCTTCGGCCATTAATATGCGAACTGGTTTGGTTGCCATCATGATTTTTCTCCACTATCAGGTATCGGCACTGAGAAGAAAAAGGTTGTTCCTTCTCCAACCTTTGATTCGACCCAAATGCGTCCGTGGTGCCTTTCTACAATCTTCTTACAGACAGCTAAACCGATGCCCGTTCCCGCTGCTTCAGTTCGCCCCTGCAGACGCTGGAATATAACAAATATCCGCTCGGCATGCTCCATGTCAAATCCGCGCCCATTGTCTTTCACTGAAATTATGTAGTCTCGATCTTTCATCGTGCTGTTTATAGTGATAACGGGGCTGGACTCACCGTGGAATTTGATGCCGTTGGAAATCAGATTTTGGAAAAGTTGAGCCATTTGAGTAGGATCTCCCATTACGGTCGGCAACTTTTCCGCACTGATACTAGTATGCGTTTCTTCGATGACTACTGACAAGTCGTGCTCAACTTTTTTCACGACCTCATTCAGGTCAACCGTGACAAACTCTTTTCCCCGAGACTCAATCCTGGCGTAGGATAGGAGGTCATTGATCAACGTTCTCATTCGTTGTGACCCTTCGACTGCATGCCTCACCCAAGTGAGTGATTCTTCGTCAAAGTGGTCTTTATTTTTCGCTGCTAAAAGTTGCACGAATCCGCTGACTGCGCGCAGTGGCTCTTGCAGATCGTGTGAGGCAACGTACGCAAATTGTTGTAGATCTGTGTTCGAACTTGATAGCCTGATCGTA
Organism: Drouetiella sp.; assembly: GCA_036702965.1. Taxonomy (GTDB): domain Bacteria; phylum Cyanobacteriota; class Vampirovibrionia; order Obscuribacterales; family Obscuribacteraceae; genus PALSA-1081. The sequence goes on along the minus strand of DATNPZ010000013.1, from coordinate 1,006,056 downwards.
GCTTCCTTCAACGCTCTCTCGGTTTTTTTGCGCTGCTCCATCTCGTCGTTTAGCAAGCGCACACGCTCTCTTTCGTCGTTTAGCGCGTTTTGTCCGATGCGGAAGACATAAATTAGAGCCAGCGCTGCTGTCACTGATAGGCTACTAATAACTGCCCATACCCACTGTTGTGTTGTGTGCACTTCCGCCAGCTTAATATCGAGTACAGCCGTTTTACGATCGGCAACAGACTTAACTTCTGCGCGGAAATCGTCCATGATTTTTTTGCCGCGCCCCTGCATGACAATATCTACACCAGCGGATCGGTCTGCAGTTGTGCGCTTTATCACGTCGGCTGAAAAGTCGATTTTGTCTTGCGCGAGCCTGGCAAGTTTTTCAAATGAGGGACCATCTTCCGATTGCTCTCCTAAGAGGTTCTTGAGCTTCGCTAAATGCTCTGGGGCGCTCCTTTTACCCGATTCATAAGGGGCGAGAAATTCTGTCTTACCAGTGAGGCAGTAGCCGCGGTTGCCTGTTTCAACGTCTTGCAAAGCAGACAAAGTGTCTTGCAGCTCGCGGATAGTTTGGTAGGTTCGAAGAGTCGATGCATTGGCTGTATACAAGCGCGAAGCCATGAACGCCATGGTGGCAATAGTCAGCACAAAGAGGGCGGCGACGCCGATGAGCCCTCTTAATGTTTTTTGTGTTGCGCTGGATGTCATATCAATATTGTTGCAATTCATGTAGAGCGTACACGATTGGTTAGCCCACTGCTGTGTAACTTTCCTGCATTTGTAGCTGAGTAACCACGGTCGCCAATTGCCTACCCCGCCGCCAATCATTGTCGACGAAATATGACACAAAATCTTGTCTTATCGTTTTTATCCTTAATATAGCGACCCGGCAGAGAGTTGAAAAGCGAACGCCTGCGCCTGCAAAGTTTCACTCTGTGCCTCTGTGCATCGAAAGTCCGGATTTGAGTGTCAAAGTTTGAGTGAAGTGGTGCCCTGATGTAGACTGTGAGTGGCGAAAAAATAGTTCTGATTTTAGATGGGTCAGGTGAACAAATGATGAACATGCCTGTGGATACAACGGATTGCGACAAGGAGCAGATTCAGTTCATCGAGTCTATTCAGCCGTTCGGAACCTTGGTTGCCGTAGACAAAGATCACAAAGTTCGATATGCCGCAGTGAGTGACGGATTCGACTGGACCGTCTCCGAACTGCTAGGCAAAAAGATTGACTCGTATCTGTTGGACGCGGATCGGGTATTTGCTGCTGTTGCAAATCGAAGTGAGCCCACAAGCCCGCTTCTAATTCGAACAGCGCATACAAAAAAATGGTTGTCTTGCATCGCGCACAGACAATCTGAGTTGACAATTATTGAACTGGAGTTTGTTCCACCGGAACAGATTGATATCGCCTCACTGAAGTTCATGAGTGACAGACGTGATTCGCTCGAATCGTATCTTTCGTACATTGCTGAAAACATGCGCAACGTAACCGGTTACGACCGTGTCATGATTTACAAATTTGGTTTGGATTGGCACGGCGAAGTTGTAGCTGAATCGCTAAAATCGACGGGCTATTCATTCTACGGGCACCATTTTCCTGCATCGGACATTCCCGCTCCGGCGCGTCAACTGTTCACTCAAATGTGGGTGCGCATGATTCCCGATGTGGATGCGAAGCCTGTTCGAATCGAAGGAAAAGCCAATACACAACTTGATTTGAGTAAGAGTGTGTTGCGTGCAGCTTCGAATATTCACATGCAGTATTTGCGTAACATGGATGTTGCAGCATCACTGACGATGTCATTAATTTGTGATGGCAAACTCTGGGGCTTGATTGCCTGCCACCACTTTACGCCGAAATACTTGATTGCAGAACAACGTGCGGTCTGTTCTTTGCTCGCTAAAGTTGTTTCTTCCCGGATAACAACGTTGTCGGTCTCTGCCACCATCGCTGCTACCGACAAGATTGCAGCGGTTACAACCGAGTTAGGAAAGCAATTGACTGTCGGCGATTTGATGGAATCTATTCGCGACAACAAGCGCAGCCTTTATCAATTCCTCAGAGCAGATGGCTTCAGTTTCGTGTCTCAAGATTGGACGATTGTGACCGAGGGACACGCACCTGCACCAGAGGAACTGAGTCTGTTGGTAAAAGTTCTTGATGAATCAAATCAAGAGTTGGTTTATACGGATTCAATCGAGAATTTGTATCCCGAATTAAGCAGCTTGAATTTGGTGGCTGCTGGAATACTTGGATTCAAAGTTGCTGGAAATTGGTTCATATGGAACCGCCAGGAAGTGGTTAAATCGCTGCTTTGGGCTGGGGATCCCAATAAACCGCTGTATTTGAATGACCACTCTAACCAACTCAGTCCTCGCAGTTCTTTCAACTCGTGGAAAGAAAATGTTCGAGGTACTTCAACTTCCTGGGAGCAGTATGAAGTGACTGCTGCGGAGCGTTTGAAGAAATCGCTCGTTGAAAGCCTCGAAAAAACGAAGCATGTCCATCGCGCGGATGCACATGCTTACTTGAAATTGATTCGTACTTCGATCGACAATCAGGCCGCTGAATTGCAAAATCAATTCAAAAACTTGAAACTCGAAGGAATTGAGCTGGATTAATCACTTGTTTAAGTGTCAGCTACAAGTTCGTTGTTTTTGTACGATGCTTCATCGCTTGGTTTTGTAAAAACATTTGGCGACAAGTCGCTCTGGCTGTCCTTGCCTTTCTTCGCCCTTTTTCCGCTGCCATTTGGTCCCGGAAGAAACACATTCACCAGCGAGAGAACATCTGCTGTCTCCTCAGGGAATAGCGCGCTTAATCTTGATGCCAACTGAGCAGGGAGAGTAAGAATGACCTCCGCTTGTCCCTCGCGAACTCCGTTGAGAATATCTTTTGCCGCGCACTCAGCCGCCGTTGATATCAGCGGCAGTGCATTCATTGTGCTAAACCATGCGTATTCGAGCTTGTTTTTGCCTTTGAATTCAGCGTTGACGTGGCTGCCTGTACGCATCATTCCAGGGCATACAGTGGTTACACAAATACCATCTTTCATCACTTCGTTGCGCAATCCTTGCGAAAATCCTGCTAACGCGAATTTGCTCGTCGAGTAGGGCAGCAGATGCGGAACACTAACGAGTCCACCGATGGAAGATATGTTGACGATGCGGCCAAAACGTTTCGCTTTCATGATGGGCAGAACCGCCAGTGATGCGTATAACGGTGCGTAAAAGTGGGTGTTCATGGCGCGTTCAAAATCTTCGACCGTCATGGATTCGAGAGGTCCGGTCTGAATAATTCCTGCGTCGTTTATCAGGATGTCTACGGTATTGAATTTAGCAACAATGTTTTTGACCGTTGCATTGACTTCTGTTTCCGAAGTGACGTCGCAGACAAAATATTCGACTTTAGTGATTTCGCATAGCTCGGCGCGCGCTTCAATCAGCTCATCTTCATCCCGAGCGACCAATGCAAGCTGAGCACCCTCGGTCGCCAACTGTCGAGCTAACGCTAACCCTAAACCACGCGACCCTCCGGTGATCACTACGACTTTCTCTTTGAATGAAATGCGACGTAACAATTTGACTGCCATCCGAGCCAGTGACACGGCGCTATAAACGCCTGAGGCTGCGGAAAAAACTCTCTTGTTTAACACAAAAACACCTCTGTTTATCAGGATAAGATCCAGACCCCACCTTCACTGGCCGGGTTCCCTGTAGAGTGGTGCTTATGAAGGGCGTCTTTGATGAGTGAGACCTTAGCCAGTCACTCAAAATAAAGAGAGCTGGTCGCAGAAGCGCCAGCCCTCATAAACTTATTCGCGTAATTTCGAACTATATTGTGGTTCGACGTCCGGTCAACAGATCGAATACGAAAACGATCAATGCGAGCACCAGCAAGCCGTGGATAAAGCCGCCACCGACGTGAGCTACGAGACCAACCAACCAAAATAGAACTAGCAATGAGATCAATGTATAAATCATTTTGTTTTTCCTCAATTCAGAACTGCGCTGTGCCATTGAAGACTCGACTCAAATAAGTTTGTTCCAACCCGATATAGGTAAAAATTCACGTTCACGCGGTATATCGGCGGCTTTTGACAACTGTAATCCGTTCGCGAGTGATACTGCGTATGGAGTGTGCGCTGCGACAGTGAGGGCTCGAATCATTCTAAAATGGAAACGGATTCCATTTTGATCACCGGAGACCTGCTTGTGATAAAGGTTTCGGGCGATTAGATTTTATTTGCGCGCCATCATTCCCGGGGGTACGATGAATGTATAAGGAACGGATTGCGAAGGCAAAGGGGGAATGTATGGCAAACGCGTGTTGTGATTCAAATTGCAAAAACTGTAGTTCGAAAGATTGTTCCAAATGCAGTAACTGCAATTGCTGCTGCTCATGCTGCTCGTGTTCAACATCTGGATCATGTGATTGCAAAAAGTAAGCCAGGCATTGCACTGGTCTGTGCGGGCTAAGTCGCCCGCAGTTACTAGTTTCTTATTCAGGAAGTGAAAGCGCCGCCTTCAAACGAGGGCGGCGTTTGTTCAATCCGTTTAATCAGCCTTTGAACAATGCGGGCAATTTTTCTGCATCAAGTTCTCGCAAAGTGATTGATTTCGGTGCGAATTTCTTGGTTGTCTTTTTCTCTTTATCGTCGACAGTTACCGTCACTGTCTCGAGTCCGCGCTCATAGTCGTAGCTGGTTTCTGTGTTGTTGTTGCTAACGCGGTCGGTCGATTTCGTAACGACTGCTTTCGTTACTACGAATTGATTTTTCGTTTTGTCGAATTTGAATGACAGGTTGTACTCCCAGCTATCGTTGCCACCGCCACCACTCTGGTCGACGCTGAATCCGTTTTTTTCTCTCGATATCGCGACGTTTGCTCCAAGCTGACCGCCTTGCATTGTATTGAGCAAAAACTTCGTAGCGTAGTCTGCCAGCTCTAACTTTCCATCTTTCGCGAATGCCACCACCAACGCACGGTAGTTGGTGTTCGCTCCGTTTGAATTCTTGGAGGACTTTTGGGTGATCAATTCGATTATTTGATCTTTTGCACCAACACCCTGCAAGTCGGCGGTCAACTTACTCTCAATTTTCCAACCTGCTGGACAGAATTGTTCATCAGTTCCGGCAGCTTTTGGAATGGCAGAAGGGACGATTTCAGCAGCAAAGGAAGCATTGCTCATAATTATTGTTAACAGGAGCGGAAGGGCGGTTCTAAAGGTCTCGAATTTCATTTTCACCACGTCATTTTTAGAAAAGCTGATCGAGCAGCAACGGAATATATAACACGAATGCTTCAGCTTTTAGGATGGTGGTTTGGAACCAAGACAGTTCGCATTGCGTGTAACAGCATTTTCGAGGTTCAGAAATTTTTGGTGACACTTCAAACCAGACGAAGTTTCGAAATGATGCGCGAATTTTCGAAGTGATGGGAACTAATCACAAATCATGTTGTCACCCTTTTGCCGCATTAGTAACAAGCGCGACTGTTCTGGTTTCGCTAAGGAGTGATTTTGAGAGCATTGACATGGCAAGGCACAAACAGAGTCGAAATCAGTGACGTTCCTGATCCAAGAATTGAACAATCTACGGATGTAGTTATCGAAGTCACATCATCCGCGATCTGCGGTTCTGATCTGCACTTATTCCACGGTTACGTGCCGACCATGGAGCGAGGTGATGTGCTTGGTCACGAATTCGCTGGACGTGTTGTTGAAGTCGGTGCGGACGTCAAACGCGTCAAGGTAGGAGACCGCATAGTAGTACCGTTCACAATATCTTGTGGGCAGTGTGTGATGTGTAAGAATCAAAAATTTTCTCTGTGTGTGAAAAGTAACCCGAACGGTGAAAAACAATCCAAAGTGGCTGGCTATCCAACCGCTGGTTTGTTTGGCTATTCGCACTTGTACGGCGGTTTTCCGGGCGGTCAAGCTGAATACGTTCGCGTGCCTTTTGCAGATGTAGGCGCGTGTGTTCTACCTGATGGAATCAGTGAAGAACATGCGCTCTTTTTGTCGGACATCTTTCCGACGGGTTACATGGCCGCGGATAATTGCAAGATTCAGCCGGGTCAAGTGGTTGCTGTATGGGGCTGCGGACCTGTCGGTCAGTTTGCAATCAAGAGTGCGTTGTTGCTTGGTGCAGAAAAAGTTTTTGCGATCGACCGCTTTCAGGAGCGACTCGACCTGGCTCAGAAGAGCGGCGCAATTCCAATCAATTACGAGAAACTCGATGTATTGGAAGTACTCAAGGAGCAGACGGATGGTTATGGTCCGGATGCTTGCATCGACGCTGTTGGAATGGAAGCGCATGGTTCAACACTTGATGCAAAAGTAGATAAGGTTTTGCAAGCGGTGAAGTTGGAAACTGATCGTTCTCATGCGTTGAGACAAGCAATTCAAGTCTGTCGCAATGGTGGCGTTATCTCCATTCCAGGTGTCTACGTCGGGATTCTCGATAACTTTCCGTTGGGAATGGCATTTGGAAAGGGTTTGTCGTTTGCAATGGGGCAAACTCATGTGCAAACGTACCTTGATCCGCTTTTAAAATTGATTGTAGATGGAAAGATAGACCCTCGTTTTGTGATCACGAATCGGATTTCGCTCGATGAGGTTCCGTCCGCTTACGAACGGTTTGCGAAGAAAGAGGGTGGCTGCATCAAGTTTGTTTTGGATCCGAAAAAAGGTCACTGATGATGTCTCCATCAAGATCTGAAAAAGAATTTGAGTTCGTTAGCTTTAATCCGCTTCGAAAAAACTTGCTTGATATGATTGTGAAAATCGGACGCGCCTCTGTTCCCGCAACGTTGTTTTACGATGTTGATATGTCAAAAGTGGAGGAAAGTCGAGCGGGATTCAAGCAGAATGATCGCAATGTGACTGTCACTGCTTATCTACTAAAAGCGATTGCGAAGGCGCAGTTAAACCATCCCGCTACGCGCACGCAGATGTTGCCCAACGGTTCGCTTGTGCAATTGAATAAAGTCTGTGGACAACTTACGGTCGAGCGTGAAATCGATGGTGAGCCGGTACTTTTCTTTGGCGAAATTCGCGATCTTGACACTAAGTCCTTAACTCAGATAAGCGAGGAATTATTTGCCCTTGGACATACCCCCGTCGAGCATCTTCCCAACCTCGCTATGCAGTATCGATTTGGAAATTTTCCGGAGCTGATTCGGCAAGTCGTAATTTTCATTGGTCTGCGCTTCCCCTCTGTAAGATTGAAGTACATGGGAGCCACGTTCGGACTGAGTTCAATGGGTAAATTTGGCTGCCGAAATATCATCTCCCCTTGCGTAGTGACCTCGATGTTTTGCATCGGAGAAGTGGAGAAACGCCCGTTCGTTGATGGCGAAAAGATTGTGACTAGACCTCAAATGTCTCTTGTTTTGAACTTCGATCATCGAGTCATGGATGGAGGAGTCGCAGCTCGTTTTGTCGAGGACGTTATAAAGTTGTTGACGGAGAGATTTGAAGAACTCAATTGATGCGCAGAGACATTGTATCTGAAAGTCTACATTCAATTTCCGACACGATGGCGGGTGGAAATTCAGAATTAATCTGTCCTTTCTGAAATGCGCAAATTGGTTGCAGTATCAAAGTCTACACGTGCTTCTCGTGGTTTATCGGCTGCAAAACGCATAGAACCTTGCTTGAATTAATGGACCGCAGGTGGTCCAATTGTCTTTGTTGTGGTGGCGTCTATTGAAACGTCATTAACGAATACATTTATATTAGCGGAGAAGAAAATTGAGACTAGTTTTAACAGCTTCGTTCCTTACCAGCCTCATGTTGAGTTCCACTGCGATGGCAAAAGCACCAGACGCAGACAACACTGCGCAGAACAAAAACTCCACAAGAAAAGAAGCAGTCACTGCTGAAAAGCAAGACAACAAAAAGAGCGATGTTGAGTCACTCGCTGCGATTCGCAAAGCCATAGTAGCGAAAGATGGACTATCAATGAACGCTAAAAATGTCAAAATTTTGTATTCGAAAGGCGTATGCACTTTGCGTGGACCAGTCGATAGCGCCGACGAAAAAAATACTGTAGAGAGTGTCGTCAAAAGCTGTGATTGCGTCACCTCAGTAAAGAACTTGCTAACGGTAACCGCGAAGAGCAAATAGGCTCTTCTATTCTCGACACTTATTAACACAGGAGAAATAAAATGCATTCAGTGGCCGGTATTGTACACACTAGAGTTGAAGCAGAAAGTCTTGCAGATAGTCTCGTTAACAGCGGATTTGCTGTCGATGAAGTTTCCGTCTTGTTTCCAGACAAAGGTGCAGGAAAAGATTTTGCACACGATAATTCAACAAAAGCTCCTGAGGGAGCAACTGCAGGAGCTAGCACAGGTGGTCTCCTCGGCGGTGCTCTTGGACTCGCAGCCGGCGTGGGCGCCCTCGCGATTCCAGGTGTTGGTCCGTTGATCGCAGCCGGTCCGATCATGGCTGCATTGAGTGGAGCCGCCGTGGGAGCCGCTGTTGGTGGCATCGGTGGTGCACTTATTGGAATGGGAATTCCAGAATACGAAGCCAAAATGTACGAAGGCAAAATTCGTGATGGCAATTTTTTGGTTGCTGTGCAATGCGTAGATAAGGATCAAGTGAAATTGGCGGAAGATTGTTTCAAGTCCGTCAATGCAACTGATGTGCACACGATCGACCAGAAGTCCGTGAAGAAATAAATCGCAGCGAACAAAATTTGAACTCAGACACGCCGGTTCGTGTCTGAGTTTTTGCTTTAATGCGAGCCGAAGTTCGTTGCGCTTGTTACCTATGTGCGGTAGCGGACACTGGTGAACAACATTTATTGATGTTCTCAATATGTGCAAGTTTCGATTGTAGACTTTCAGTTACTACGAGCAAATGGTAAGCGTCATCAGATCACCATTAAATTCGATTGTTGTCCGCTTGATCAAAGACTCAACTCAGTATACTTTCAACAAGATCAACATCATACAAAAAAAGGAATTTGATAATGAGTAAGAAAGCGTCTGAACATCACAAAAAGGCATCTGAGCACCATAAAAAAGCTTCCGAGCATCATGAGCATGCAGCTAAGCATCATGAAGAAGGAAACCACGAGAAAGCCTCTCACCATGCTAATACAGCTAAAGGACATCAGGCGCACGCCGAACACCACTCCAACGAAGCGAGCAAAGCTCACGCTGAAGAGCACGGACACAAATAGATGAGTGATTTGTCTGCTCTGAAGTAGACACATCTCTATAAAACAACAAAATGGGCAACGCTTCTCGCGGTGCCCATTTTGTTGCTCATACCCTTCGACAATATTGTAGGTATACCGATATAGCTGGATTACTTTGCATCGTTGCTGAAGTACAGTCTTCTTCCGAGCTTTAGAGTGTGCACCCTATGTGGTGCCTGAGTCGCTCAGTGGGGATGGTTTGGGGAAAGGAGGGGTACGATGTTCAGTGGCTTGTTCAACAAGGTATTAGAAATTGTCGGTCAAGGTAGAGCTCGCGGCAAACAAGGTGATATCGGTCAGTATCAATTACCGGAAATGAAGATCACCTCAATTCAAAACCTCACGCGGAAAGGATCAATCAGTCGCCAATTTGCTGGGGTGGGGCAAGCTAACATTAAACGAGCTCAGTCATCTTGGGTTCATGGCCGATACCAGCCGTCTGTCGCGCCGAGTCTGCAGCAACGTATCAATCTGATGTATGCGCCGGTCGCGCATTCCGTCAGCGCAGCCGACTCATTCTTATCTGCAAATGCTAACACCACAGTAGGAGAGCAAAGTCACATGGTAAACGACCGCCCGATGCTGCTCGATCCCCATGCTCGACAGATCAGAAAAGTCCTAGCCAAAATTGTCACCCATCCAGATGATGATGTGAGGACCTACATTGCTGAAAACGAGAACACACCTGAACCAGGTCTGCGTGTCTTAGCGTTTGATGCATCTGACAGGGTTAGACTAGCCCTCATCAAAAACCCAAATTGCCCAGAAGACATTCAGCGCCTGTTAATCGGTGACCAAAATTCCGTTGTCTCATTCAAAGCCGTGGAACGAGTTAAGCAAAGTTGGACGAAGCGTTCCGCATAATGCGGTCCGCCGATTCCACTTCGTATCGCATGCCAGCGAGTAGCACTTCTCCGATTTCAGTCAGGTGCCATTGCTACCAGCTTTGAACCGACTAGTAGGTTTGCTAACTCTTCAGATGTCTGAATTTCGCTCTGCCGCCACTCCTGTGAACGACCTCTCTGAGTTTCGTTCCAGATTGCAAATGAAGTTCGAGGATACAGTCTGGTACCATACTCGGTGCTTTCAGTTGGTTTGTAAGGGTCGCCTGCCCAGCTTACTTCTTTCGGGCTTTCAACTCTAAACCACATCAACCAACTTCGCTCTTGTTGCGGAATTTTTGCGGCAAGCAAACCACAAGTATTCTGTCCGATGGTGGCTCCAAATCTGGCCGGCAAATCTTCGCAAGAAAATGTCGTCTCCGCTCCGCGTTCCAGCCATTCAACCAGACTTACAAGCGCGCTCTTTTCAGGAACTACACCCTGGCAGTGAGTTGCTTCTCCTAAAACAAGCGCAAAGCCGTTTGACGGTATCACTCGATCAAAACCGGCATCCGAAGAGAGTAGAAGCTTGGGGTCATCTTTGGTGAGCATTGGCACTAAACTGCGCTGCATTGCAAGTGAATCCTTGGATTCCGATGTGTCTTTAAGCATTCTCACTGCGGTCATTCTTGATGAAGCAAGCAACGACACTGTTTTAAAAAAAGACTCGTCGCCGGTATCGAACGTGCGTGGTGTTCTGTTGTGGCAAGCAATTAGTCCCCAAAACTTGTTATTTTGAAAGATTGATATTGATAGCGATGCCATGACGTCCATGTTTCGTAAATACTGTAAATGTATCGGTGACACGCTGCGGATGAAAGAAAAACTCAAATCTAGCGGTGGCAGTGAGGTTTTCTGAACGATTTGCGATTGAGGGTCGTTAACACTTCCAATAACACGAACACGATTTCGTATGTAGAGTTCACGTGCCTGAACCGGAATGTCTGACTCTGGGAAGTGCAAACCAAGATATGACGGCACTCCATCTGCGCGTGACTCCGCGATGACTTCACCATTCCATGATGCGTCGAATTTGTATAATTTGACTCGGTCAAAATTTGTCAGTGCTCTAACTTCGTCTGTAATCGCTTGTGCACATTGTGCCGGAGTTGTTGCTGCAGACAGCGCGGCAACAAAGCGTTGAGTAGCGGTGACGGGGTCCAGATTTTTGGGCTCGTGCAAAATATCCAGGTAAAATTCATCGCCGAGATATTGGCACAGAGCGTAATGTTCGGCTCCATTTGCGAAAGTGATTCTTATCAAATTCTGTTTCGAGTCGAATGCTTTTCGAATTCGCTCCTGATGCTGAACATGTAAAAGCTCTTTCGCGTGCAATCCTAAGAGCGTTTCAGCCGGCACGCCAACAATTTGGTTTATGTTTTGGCTGACTCGCGTGACGCAGTGGTTGTAATCAAAAACGAGAAGTGATCCGAAACTCTGCACAGAACCTGGTATGTGGATTTGCTCTTGAGCGCAGCTTTCGACGTCTGTAGCCGGCGACGCATGAAGTTCATAAGTGGAGTTCGACATTTCTATTTACCTTGCACCAAATTTGGTGTCATTTCGAGGGAACTTAGCACCGTCTGTGAACTGCGCTGTGATTTAGCGAATGAATATTATAAAGGACACAGCTTCTAAACCGCTCAGTCACCGATGCCCGTCACTGATTTTAATTTGTCAAACGGTGATAGGACTGTATTTCGGGAGGAACCTTTGGTCATTTGATTGGTCTTGGCTTTGGAGTAAATAAGGGAGAGCTGTATGGCTGATGAAAAGCAACCGGCTGAAGGGTCAACCGATGAATTTTTAAACCCCTCAAAGCGAGGGCCGGTAGGAAAAAACGAAATAACGTCGAATTCGCCAGCGAAAAAGCCGGTTCCCTCGGAGGAGCTTGAGCTTGAAAGGTCAGAGAAGCGAACGCCTTCGACTAGCGGTCCAAAAGGCACCGAGGAACCAGGAAGTGATGAAGGTCCTGGCGGCACTGGATGGTAGGCAGCTCTGACGGCGCATGACAAATTCTTTTGAAAGGACAAATTGTATGACAAACCAAGATAAGCACGATGGCATAAGCAAAAAAGAGATCACAAGTGACGCAATTGTTAAAGCTGCGGCAGTCAAAAACAAAGGAACATCTGATGCAGATGAGCACAAGAAAGCCGATAAGGTTTTAGACAAAGCCGCTAGCGAAGCCAAAGACGCTGAGCATTTTGACAAGGGCGAAAATGACGCTGGTGCGAAACAGTGAGGTGTAATCTCCTCGCATCTGAAGTCAACCTGACTAGTGATTCATTTATTGGGCGAACGGGAAACACAAAAATTTTGTGATCGGTTTTTGAAAATGGGAACATCGAACGTCGAACCAATATCCAATAGATCGGTTGCAGACTTTCGTACTACGAATTGGAAGCTGTTTAAACTGAAACACTGAGCAAATTACAAAGGCAATAATGAATAAGAAATCAACAATTGGCGCGGCGATGTTGGCACTGTTTGGCGCGAGTGCACTGGTACTTCCATCTCAAGCTGAAGACAGCACATTTTTCAGCACCACAACGGGCTACGTTGTCGCCCCGGCGAAATATGCCGGCAAAGCAATAATGATGCCTTTCAGAGTGTTCTCACGAAACAGTGGGCACGAGGTAGTTGCGACATCGAAAACAGTAACTTATGTGAAAGATGCAACTATCGGCGCCGGTCCAAACGTGATTGTGACCAACATAGATGGTACTCAAAATGCAGTTTCAACAACGCTGAATGCGAACCCGACATTGTATGTCACCACTGGCGCTACCATTAACAGCATGCGTGTGTACTTGCCGAATGATCTCATTAATCGTCGCGATGATTTGATTGCACGAATCTACACTCTCAAAGCTCAGGGTAAGCTGAGTGACTCGCAGGCTAGTGGATTGCTTGCAGAAGTACAGACTGTTGCAGCAATGCCTTGTCCAGTTGGATGTGCCGAGCGCACCACTTCCAGTGCCCGCCAAGTGAAGATGATGTATCGAGAATTCGACAAAGTCTCCAACGATATTTTGAAGGAATCAAAGCAAGGCGATAAACAACTCGCCGGAAAATACTCAGTGGTATCAATGTAACCACTTGCGATCAATCGCGAAAAAGGAGCTGAGAAATCAGCTCCTTTTTTTCAGGACATTCTTTGACGCAATTCACACGTTGTGTTGTTAGTACCGAGAATTTGCTGAAGATTTTGTAGCCGCGCGACGATGATAACGCTCCGCGGCATATCAGTCTGCCAGTGGTGACTCGCTGTAGCGCTGGAGTAAATCGGAAGGATTGGCAAAGATTGCGCAAAATCCAGACTTCTCAAGCCATTCTCGGTCGAAACCTCCGGACAGGAAGCCTATCGCTTTCAAATTTATTTTTAGCGCTGCTTCCGCATCATAAGGAGAGTCGCCGACGACCATTGTTCGAGACGGTGTTTCTCCAAGCTTAGAAAGCGCTGCCTCAAAAATATCTGGATGAGGTTTACTTCGGTCTGCATCATCTGCGCATGTCTTGACGTCAACGAGATCAGCCACTCCGCAAAGTTCCAGGTAATGATCTAGTTCATCTGAATGAGCAGATGAGCCAACCGCTGTTCTTTTTCCAGTGTCAATTATATGCTCGAATAAGTCGCGCACTTTAGCGAACGGTTTGATCTTGTGTAAATAGACTTCCTTGAAGTGTTTACCTCGATATTCTTTTAACTCATCGCCAAAAGATTGAATCTCGCTTTTGCTCAAAAAGGTTGGAAGAATTTGATCGCCGCCTTTTCCAATTTGATTTCGCACTGTCTCAAAATCAAGACATTTTCCGAATCGATCAAATGCGTCTTGCCAAGCCTGCGCATGCTGGTGAACAGAGTCGACGAGTGTGCCGTCAACATCGAAAATAACTGCTTGTATATTGGTTTTCATTTGAATAACGCCAGGCGAATGAGTGGGTTTAATTAGTAAACCGTGGACGCACCTTAGCAACGCTTGTTCCTCGCTTGTGTGAGGTGAGAATCGCTGTGCTAGAATCTGGTCTCCAATAGAGGTCTTGAATGAGAATTGCGTTGCTTTTAGCGTCCTTAGTTTTGTTGGCGCCGACATCATCTGCGCACGCAAAAAATCAAAAAACCTCGCCTGTGGTTACGGGCAATGGCTCCGCGCGCCCATCATCGCATCAGCCGCCGCCTTCTGATGACAAAGGTCCAACTTATTGTTTAGCCTACGAAACCTCGTGTGGTAGCGGTGGCATTGCTAAAGCTGAACTGACTTCGATTCCTTATAATCACGACCAAATACCGGTTGCGCGCTTGATCGCGTCGAAGAGTGCTACGGGAAGCACTGCACTTGATAAAAACCGCCAGACCCAACATCCACTTCTTTTCTACAAGCAAATTTCGTTCTTGAACGTTCAAGCTGGTCCGTACTGGTCTGTAAATGTCGGATATTTGCCATCGGGCAGCACGACTCTGACGAATATTCAATTCGCGCCTCCAAATTCGATGCTGCCTATGCAACCGTCCGGTCCTTACTATCCCTTGCAAGCTGGACCTAATAAGTATCAATGGATCATTCCGGTTGATGGAAACGGTGTGACTGGTATTCCGAGTGGTGTGGAGATTGCAACACTCAAATTTACTCAAGCGGGTGACTCGAGTACTTGCACAATTTATTCGTCGCAAATCACAGCGTTAGTAATCGACAAAAAATTTCCAATCGATTTTTGTTTTGGTCAAGCATTTCCATGCACTCAAGGTTGTCCACCTCCATAGTTTGAGGTGAAGACATGTATTCGTGCTGACTCCAGATTGTTGATGCCGATTAATGCGCAACTGATTTGTCTAATCAGTGCACGTTTGAACGATCAGGCAGTATGATAGCCAGATTGTCGGAGCAAATTCATGTTGTTGACCATCAGCACCACGCAGGAACCCGCAACCGATTTGGGATTCTTGCTGCACAAAAATCCAAGCCAAGTGCAATCGTTTGATCTGTCATTTGGTCAGGCGCATGTTTTCTATCCGGAAGCGAGCGTTGCGCTGTGCACTGTTGCTGTCATGCTGGATGTTGACCCTGTCTCGTTGGTTCGCGGAAAGAAAGATAGTCGAAGTGAAGGTGGCGTCGAGCAATATGTAAACGATCGCCCATACGTTGCATCATCTTTTTTAAGTGTTGCAATTGCACAACTATTTCGGTCTGCAATGAATGGCACGAGCAAAGAAAGGCCCGAATTGGCTGAAACGGAAATACCACTTGTGGCGCGGGTTTCCGTGATTCCATGCAGGGCTGGTGAGAGTTATCTCCGTGAGTTATTCGAGCCGCTCGGCTATGACGTTGAAGTTTCGCAACCGATGCTCGACCAGAAATTCATCGAGTGGGGGCGTAGTCGTTATTTCGAACTGACGCTGCGCAAAACTTGCAAATTGAAAGAGTTGCTTGGTCATTTGTACGTGCTCATGCCGGTGCTCGATAATGACAAGCACTACTATGTAGGCGAAGAAGAAGTGGAGAAGCTGCTTCGACACGGCGAGGGATGGTTAAACAAACATCCAAGAAAGAATGACATTACAAAAAAATATTTGAAACATCGTCATAGCCTGGTGCGAAAAACATTTGAGCGTTTATCAAACGATGAAGAGATTGAGCAAGAAGAACATGCAAGCGAAAAGCACACTCTGGAAGAAGAAAAGCTGGAAGAGAAAATCAGCTTGAACGAAAGGCGCATTGGCACCGTGGTCTCGGTGCTTAAGCAATGCAACGCGTCGCGCGTGGTCGATTTGGGTTGCGGTGGTGGCAAACTGTTGAAGGCTCTACTGGAGGAGAAAGAGTTCACTCAAATCACTGGTATGGATGTGTCACATCGTGCACTCGAAATTGCGCATGATCGACTCTATCTCGACCGCATGCCTGAAATGAAACGTGCGCGAATTCAACTTATCCAGGGTTCGTTGACTTATCGGGATAGCAGAATCGCGCATTACGATGCAGCTACTTTAATCGAGGTGATCGAGCATCTGGACGAACCGCGCCTGGCCGCGCTGGAAAAAGTTGTATTCAAATTTGCGAAGCCATCTCACGTGGTTATAACTACTCCGAACGTTGAATACAATGCCAAGTTTGAGACTTTGCCTGCGGGGCAATTGCGGCACAAAGACCATCGATTCGAATGGACACGCGAACAGTTCGAGACCTGGTGCGGGCGCATTGCCATCACATATGGTTACAGCGTGCGCTTTCTTCCGGTCGGAGATTTGGACCCGGATTTAGGTGCTCCAACGCAGATGGGGATATTCTCCAGATGAAAATTGTGCTGCCCGAATTCTGTGTAGTTGCCTTAATCGGTGTATCCGGTTCAGGGAAATCTACATTCGCGCGTAAACACTTTAAAGAGACTGAAGTTATTTCGTCAGACTTTTGTCGCGCGTTGGTATCAGATGATGAAAATAATCAAGCTGCGACAAACGACGCTTTCGATGTGCTTTATTACATTGCTGGAAAGCGCCTGGATGCTGCGAAACTAACCGTCATCGATGCAACGAATGTGCAAGATGACGCGCGAAAACCAATTCTTGAATTAGCAAAAAAGCATCACTGTCTGAGCGCCGCAATCGTGCTAGATGTTCCAGAGAAATTATGTGTCGAGCGTAACTCCTCTCGCACTGATCGAAACTTTGGACCTCACGTGATACCTCGGCAGCGCCAGCAACTTCGCCGCTCTATCAAGCAACTGAAGCGCGAGGGCTTCCGCTATATCTATGTCCTCGAGTCGCCTGATGACATTGAGAACGTCGTAGTTGAGCGCCAGAAATTATGGAATAACCTCAAGCATGAATCCGGTCCGTTCGACATCATTGGTGACGTGCACGGATGTTTTGATGAGCTCGAAGAACTTATTCGCGATCTTGGATACATAGTCGAGCGCGCGGAAGATTCTGAGTTCGGATTTAACGTTAGTGCACCGCATGGACGACGGGCTATCTTTGTTGGCGACCTGGTCGACCGTGGACCCAAAACCCCTGATGTGTTACGCCTGGCAATGAGCATGGTGCGATCCAAAGTTGGCTTTTGCGTCCCAGGTAATCACGACGTCAAACTGATGCGTAAGCTGCAAGGTAAGGATGTTCGAATAACGCATGGATTAGCTGAATCGCTCGAACAATTCAGTTCAGAATCAGAACAGTTCAAGAAATCTGTTGTTGCTTGGATAGATTCGATGATCAGTCATTACGTTTTCGACGAAGGCAAATTAGTGGTGGCACATGCTGGAATGAAGGAGAAATTCCAGGGGCGCGGTTCGGCTAAAGTTCGTGACTTCGCGCTTTTCGGAGAGACGACCGGAGAGACTGACGAATATGGTTTGTCGGTGCGCTATCAATGGGCGAATGATTATCGCGGTGAGGCGATGGTTGTTTACGGGCACACTCCGGTGCTCGAACCAGAGTGGATCAATCGCACTATTTGTATTGACACTGGTTGCGTATTTGGTGGCAAGCTGACGGCACTGAGATATCCCGAGCGTGAGTTGGTTTCTGTTCCAGCACGCAAGATTTATTACGACTCTGTCAAACCATTCTTGCCTGCGTCATCTGATTTAGAGGTTGCCGACCGGGCTGATAGCGACGCTGATGTGCTCGATGTGGATGACGTAGTGGGCAAACGTGTGGTGCAAACTCGCCTCGGTCGTAACGTCATGATTCGCGAAGAGAACGCAATCGCGGCTCTGGAAATTATGAGTCGATTTGCGGTCAATCCGAAGTGGCTCGTGTACTTACCGCCGACGATGTCACCGAGCGAGACTAGCCAACGCCCTGGATTGTTGGAGCATCCAACTGAGGCTTTCAATTATTTCCTCAATCAAGGCGTAGCTCAGGTCGTGTGCGAAGAGAAGCACATGGGGTCGCGTGCTGTTGTTGTTGTCGGAAAAGATGAACACTCGATTGAAAAGCGATTCAATATCCGCAATGAAGGTGCAGGAGTTTGCTACACGCGCACTGGTAGAAAATTTTTTACCGATGACGAGTTGGAGCGCGAATTCATCGACGAAGTGCGTGCTGCCATATCCAAAGCGGATTTGTGGAATGAATTTTCAAGTGATTGGTTCGTGCTTGATTGCGAGCTGATGCCATGGTCCGCGAAGGCTCAGGAATTGATTCGCGACCAATATGCGGCTGTTGGCGCGGCGGCGCAGACTTCGCTCGGCACAGCATCTGAATTGTTTGCCCAGGCGCAGTCTCGTGGATTGGATGTGTCGCAATTGCAATCTAAAATCGATCGGAGACGTGAGTCTGTCAACAAGTACGTTCAAGCTTATCAACGCTATTGCTGGTCCGTCTCAAGTTTGTCTGACTACAAGTTGGCACCATTCCATTTGATGGCTTCTGAAAAAAGTGTTCACATCAATCAGAATCATTTATGGCATATGCAGCAGCTGGCGAAGATTGCCGATAACAGCGGTGGTCTCATCATAAAGACTAATCATCGCGTTGTCGATTTGACGGTGCCTGAATCTGTCTCCGCTGCAATCGATTGGTGGACTGCGCTCACCGCGAGTGGTGGCGAAGGCATGGTGATTAAGCCTCTAGATTTTATCGCAACTGTGTCTCGCGGCACCGTGCAACCAGCGCTGAAGTGTCGAGGTTCCGAATATCTGCGTATCATCTATGGTCCCGAGTATGACCATCCCGAATATTTGGAAAGGCTGCGCTCGCGGGGATTAGCGGCGAAGCGCTCGCTAGCGGGACGAGAATTCGCGCTCGGCGTTGAAGCCCTTGAAAGATTTGTCCGGCACGAACCTTTATATCGAGTCCATGAATGCGTCTTTGGCGTTCTCGCTCTCGAAAGCGAGCCAGTCGATCCACGACTCTGATTCCGGTTCCGTGGAGGCTGGCCAGGTTGGGATTTTCAGCAACTAGCGGGTCTCGTCTGCTTGTGGCATACTAGCGATATCCGCCCCGTCGGATTTTGCTCCCTGGTTTGGCTTCTGGCGTTTACTATGAATACGACATCCTGGATACAGGCTAAAGATGATGCCTTAAAGGCAGAGTCGGTTGGCGACACCGCAACAGCGGAAACGAATTGGCTGCGGGCGATTGCGCTCTTGCGCGGTGCCGAGAAAACTGATTTGAAGGTTTTATGTGCAGCACTTGAGCGGCTTGCATCGCTTTACACACGGGACAAAAAGCCAGAGCGCGCGATTGAACCTTTACGTGAATCGCTTAGCATCAAGTCGAAACAACTGGGACATCTGCATCTTGCCGTCGGGCACGTGCAGAACGAACTAGCAAAGGTGTATTTCCTTACTAAAGATTTTGAAGAAGCTGCTGTTCTTGCCAGTGAATGCTTGAAGTGTTATGAGTCTGGATTCGGTGAAGAAAGTCAGGAAGTTGCCACCATCCAATTGAACCTCGCTTGTACATATCATCTTGGTGGATTGCTGAATGAGGCAGAACCGCATTACAAGCGCTCCTTGTCGATCCGCACAAAGGGACTGGGCGCATCCGACCCTCATACCGTGAAAGTGCTGCAAAATTACGCGAAGCTTCTACGCGAAATGCATCGCTACCAGGAAGCTGACTTCATGGATAGTTGCGCAGTCGGTTCGATCACAGGCAGTTGGAAGACTCTTGAAATTCCGCAGAACGAAACCGTTTCGGATGCCGACCTGTGCAAATTTTGCGCTAGTAAACTAAACGGTGCGACTAAATGCGTCGCGTGTGGAACTATAGTCGCAGCCTGACTATCAGTTTTGTTGGTACCAGATACGGTGTGCCATATCTACGCATTCTGGCGGCTGGTGCATCTTTCAATGGCTTCTTCAAGTCTTCTTCGTATTTCGAGCTTGGTGGCTCCAACTAACTTGACCAGGGGGCAACCGTCCATTGCTTGTACGGCTGCTTTTATAAGGTTGTCACCGACATCCAGCATCGCGAGAGCTTTTATAGGTAAAAATGAATGGTGCTCGAGTTCGCGAACCGAGCGAACATGAGTTAGTAACTTGAGCATACTCGAGTCATCGAAATGAACTCCCGCGATGATCAAATCAAATGATTTGTTACCGGGAATGGTCGACTCGGTCAGTCTAGCGACCGCGCCTTCGAAGGTTGACGTGAAAGTCAGGTCGTGCAGGTCACCGATCGCTGACTCTATCACGGGCTGCGCCTCCGGGGTGTCGGCAATTAAAATTCGCAACTTTGATTCTGTGCGTATCTGATTGAGAGTGTCAGCTTCCATCGCTATATTCGGACCAAAACCATTTCCAGTTAATATTTTATCTGCGTCATTTGAACATTGGTGGAACACTAAGAACCGCCAAATGTGGGAACAAAGTTATAGCTCAGCACATCCTCAGAGCAAGCTCAGGAGTTTAGCAATGCCAGACGATAATCTCCCAACTTCAGACAAGATGCTTTCCCAACAAAATAAGTTGCACGAAGTGCTAAACGTTTTGGATAGCTCAGTCGGCGATGCAGAGACCGAGTTGGCTAACGCTCAACTCGAACAGGCTAATCTCGATAAAAACTTGAGCGTTCAATATGAGCAACCGGTAAAAATTGGCGAGGAATGACTTGGGAAGCCTGAATGATTGTGATAAAGAGCCAGTTCAGTTTGTTGATAGTATCCAAACATTTGGTTCGATGATTATTGTTGGTGAAGATGGGCGCATTGAACAAGCTGCTTTCAGTTCTGAATTACCTAAACCAGCCAGCTTCGCCCTGGGAAAACAATTTTCTGCAGTGTTTTCATCGATAGACAAAGCACTGACGTCATTGATCAAATCTCGTTCTGAGCCCACTGTGCCGATTCTGGTCAAGTCAGATGCATTCAAAAAATGGACTGTTTGCTCCGGACACAAAAGCGGAAGCAAGCTGGTTTACGAAATCGAAGCGGCGTCTACCGAGTTCTCTGAGCAGACAATTCCCACACTAAAGTTTCAGCAAGAGCGCAATCATACGATCGAAGAGTATCTTGCGTACGTGTGTGAGAACCTAAGGGTAATAACGCATTTCGATCGCGTCATGGTTTACCGGTTTTCTTCCGATTGGCACGGGCAGGTGATTGCCGAGTCGCTGTCTCAGAACTGTAGCCACTCCTTCTACAATCATCATTTCCCCGCATCAGATATACCGGAACCCGCGCGTGAACTGTTTTTGCGCAATTGGATTCGTGTCATTCCAGATGTGGATGCGGTGCCGATCCGTCTGGAGAAAATTGATAACAGCGTTCAAGTCGACTTGACGAAGAGTTCGCTGAGAGCCGCATCACCTATCCACATAGAGTATTTGCAGATGATGGGCGTCAAGGCTAGCATGACAATTTCAATTGTCTGTGATGGAAAACTCTGGGGATTGATTGCGTGTCACCATTTATCACCGAAGTTGTTATCCGCAGAGCATCGATCAATTCTAAGTTTGACCGCGAAACTGATTTCGGCTCGCGTGTCCACGGTAAATGTGACTGCCGTAATTCGGGCTACACACAAATTGAAGTCCTTTCTGGATGAAGTTGCCGTGCATGCTCGTGACTTAAATACGAGTCTGCTAGAAATATCTCGCGACAACAAAGTTGCTCTGCAACGGTTGGTACCGTGCGAAAGTTTCGCGTACATGAGTCGCGGTGTTGATTTCGTCGCTGGTGGCAATTGTCCGAGTCCGCATTCCTTGGAAAAGATCCGACAGTTTTTAGACAGTCGCAATTCGGATTCGTTCGTGACGCCGTCCATCGTTTCTGATATGCCAGAGTTGCGAGAACTGAGTTCTACCGCGGCAGGCATTGTCGCTGCGAGAATTGCGGATGCCTGGTTTGTATGGATGCGTCCGGAAATGTCGCAAACTTTCACATGGGCTGGCAACCCGGAGTTTAAAAACCTCTACATCAATCCATCGCGCAACGGATTGTCTCCTCGCGCCTCGTTCGACAGCTGGCGTAGTGAAACTTCAGGTCGAGCAAAAGAATGGGCGCAAAGCGAAATTGATACCATCGAGAAACTGAAAGAGCATCTCGCGACTATTGTTAATCACGGAAAGTGGCTAGTGGAACAGAAGTCATCACGATTCAGGCGACAACTTCGCGCGTCTATAAAGGAACAGTCTGCGGATCTGCAGAAGGAACTTGGAGATAACTTCGCCATCTAAGTGGATTAGATTAGCGACGAACGAATCAAAATTCCACGGTCCTAACTCGGCTTCATCTAAATGCTCGATTTGCGCTGCTCAATTTACGTGCTTGCTCAATTTAGTGCTTGCTCAATTTAGTGCTTGCTCAACTAAACGTTGAAACGGAAGTGAACGACGTCGCCGTCTGCCATGCGGTATTCCTTACCTTCTAAGCGCATGGTGCCTTTTTCTTTCGCTACCTTTTCAGAGCCAGCTGTGACGTAATCGTCGTAGCCGATAATTTCTGCGCGAATGAATCCGCGTTCGAAGTCGGTGTGAATGATCCCAGCACATTGTGGTGCGGTCATGCCGGATTCGAACGGCCAAGCGCGCACTTCTTTTTCGCCAGCGGTGAAGTATGTCTTCAATCCCAATTGATCGAATGCCAGTCTGATCAAATCGTTCACGCCGGAGTCGCCGACGCCGAGGCTGTCTAGATAATCCTTGCGATCTTCTGGGCTCAGTGTCGCTAGTTCAGCTTCGATTGCCGCGGAGATGATTGCTACTTTTCTATTCTCAGAAGCAGCGTGCTCTTTCAATCGTGTCGCGTACTTGTTACCTTCGACATTCGCGAGATCCGACTCGGCAACGTTAGCGACATAGATCAAAGGTTTTGTGGAGAGCAATTGCATTTGTGGAAGAATTTCTTGCTCTTCGTCAGTGAGTTGATTCAATGGAAGTGGTTCAACAGACTGAATCGCAGGAAGCAATTTTGAGAGCAAGTCATGCTCCAGTGCCGAGCGTTTGTCACCGTGTTTTTTCTGCTTCGCTAAGCGCTCCAGGCGTTTCTCGATTGAAGTCGAATCCGCCATGGCAAGCTCGATGTGAATGGTTTCGAGATCTCGAATCGGATCAACAGCACCATCAACGTGAACGACATTTTCATCTTCGAAGCATCGAACAACGTGAACGATCGCATCTACTTCTCTGATGTGCGCGAGAAATTGATTGCCCAGTCCTTCGCCTTTGCTTGCGCCTCTTACGAGCCCGGCGATGTCGACGAATTCGAATGCTGCCGGAATTACTTGCTGCGGTTTGACCATCGTTGTGAGTTGGTCGAGACGTTGGTCTGCAACTTTTACGATGCCGACGTTCGGGTCGATTGTGCAGAAAGGATAGTTCGCACTTTCGGCTGAATACGTGCCTGTCAGCGCATTGAACAGCGTTGATTTACCAACATTTGGAAGACCTACAATTCCAGCTTTGAGCACGATGATTCCCCTTTCTTTATCAACTCAAGATTGTTTCTGCAAAAATTTGTTGTGCAACTGACCGCATGCGGCGTCAATGTCTGTTCCGCGCTCGAGACGGATGGTGACTGTCTTGCCGGTCCGCTCTGCCAATTGCTTAAAACGCAATTGCGCTTCGCGCGATGGACGTTCGTACAAAATTTCGCCGGCATTGTTCGCGGTGGGATTGAACGGAATCAAGTTGATCATGCAGTGCACGTCTTTAACCATGTCTGCAAGCGCTTTTGCCTGTTCCGGCTTATCCGTTACCCCCGCGAGCATGACGTACTCGATGGTGACGCGACGGCGAGTTGAGTCCGCATAATCTTTCACTGCTTCAATCAATGGACCGAGTTGATATGTCTTTGTAATCGGCACGATTTCTTCGCGGGTCTTCGTATCCGGCGCGTGAAGTGAGAGCGCGAGGCAGATCGGCAGATCTTCTTTTCGTAATCTGTCGATGCCCGGAATAATTCCCGATGTTGAAACTGTGATGTGTCGTGCACCAATTCCAACTGAATTGATCATTCCGTGAATTGATTTGATTACATTTTCTGTGTTGAGCAAAGGTTCTCCTTGCCCCATGTAGACAATGTTTGCGACGCGCTTGCCGGACTCGCGCTGAATCGACATGATCTGATCGATGATTTCTTGTGCCGTCAAATTGCGTTTGAAACCGAGATACCCGGTTGCGCAGAATGTGCATCCAACAGCACAACCGACTTGGCTGGAAACACAGGCGCTGAGCGTATCGCGATCGTTGAATGACATGAGAACCGATTCAACAATTTTTCCATCTGGCAATTTGAAAAGGTATTTTCTTGTGCCGTCGCGACTAACTTGCAAGTGAGCGATCTCAAGCAACTCGATCTTTGCGACAGTCTTCAATTTCTCGCGGAATGCCGCGCCGAGGTCTGTCATCTCGTCGAAAGACTTAGCGCCTTTCGCGTAAATCCATGTGTGAATCTGTTTGGCACGAAACTTCGGCTGTCCCAGATCGATGACGAATTTTTCCAGCTCAGCCAGCGACAATCCTGACAGGGCTGTCAGTTGTTGGGACTCTTCTGTAATTGGAATTTCGGCGGACAATCTAAATATTCTCTGTAGATGGCGGCGTCCGACAGAATTTGGACGCGCCCCGAATCGCTCACGGGACTGATCATATCAAGAACCTGCCAATTTAATTTACGACCGTTACGTGGGTTGTTTACACGACGTGGTGAAGGATTTGAAAGATGATGATATGTAAATTGAACTTTGAAAACGGCTCCAGCGCCGGATTTGGTTGTGCGCGTCGAAATCCCGGTTTCGCCAAGGTCCACCAGTAGGCTCGCCAAGTGGCTCCCCGTCGAGTTGTCAAAGGGTGGCGTGGTAGAATGAAAGGCTGTCTAGAGAGCTGTTTTTGGTTATCCGAGGATAGTCTGAGCGATGAATTCGCCGACATGAGACAGCTCACCAGATCGGTATTCGGCGCCGAAGTAAAGCAAGTGGCCGTTGGAGAAAGCAACTAAATGTCAGAATGGGAAGACCGCGCACGGGGATGGCTAAAGGGATTGCTCGGCGACACGCAAGAGAAGCGTGTCAAATATTTGCGAGGCTATGTCGAGCAAGCCAACGCATTCGAGCCATCCATCGAGAAATTGTCGGATGATGAATTGCGCGGCAAAACCGCTGAATTCAAAAACAAAATCGACAATGCTTTGAAGGAAGTGCCGCTTCAGAAGTTGATTGCCGACGATGTGCCGAAGATGCCTGGTCAAGTGCGCACGACGCACGATCGGCAGCTCGCGATGATTCTCGAGAAAATTATGCCGGAAGCTTTCGCTGTTTGTCGCGAAGCCGGCAAGCGCGTGCTCGGCATGCGTCACTTCGACGTGCAATTTATGGGAGGCGCTGCGCTTCACTTCAATAAGATCGCAGAAATGCGTACAGGTGAAGGTAAGACTCTCGTTGCAACGCTGCCAGCTTATCTGAACGGTCTTTCAGGACGCGGTGTTCACGTCGTCACAGTTAACGACTACCTCGCTCGTCGTGACTCTGAGTGGATGGGACAACTTTATAAGTGGTTGGGCTTGTCTACTGGTTTGATCTATTCGCATCAGCCAGAGCAAGAAAAATATGACGCTTATCGCGCTGATATCTCATATGGTACTAACCATGAATTTGGTTTCGACTACTTGCGAGACAACATGCGCACTTCGCTCGATGAGCTGGTGCAGCGTCCGTACTATTTCTCGATTGTTGACGAAGTCGACAACATCTTGATCGACGAAGCAAGAACACCGTTGATTATCTCAGGATTCCCAACCGAGTCGTTCCAGGAGATTTACCTGAAGATGGCTCAGGTTGCGCCGATGTTGCATAAAGGGAAAGACAAAGAAGACGAAGATTGCGACTACTGGGTTGATGAAAAAGGTAAGAACGTCCTGCTCACTGAGCGAGGCATCATCAATGCTGAGAAGATCATCAGCGTTCCAGACCTGTTCGATGTTCACTACAACTTCGCGCACCATCTGGTGCAAGCGTTGCGTGCAAAAGAGTTGTACAAGATCGACACCGATTACGTTATTCGCGCAGACGAGCAAGGTAAACCGGAAATCACAATCGTTGATGAATTCACCGGTCGTATGATGGTTGGTCGTCGTTGGAGCGACGGTCTTCACCAGGCGATCGAAGCGAAAGAGCAAGTTCCGATTCAGGAAGAAACTCTCACATACGCGTCGATCACATATCAGAACTTGTTCCGTTTGTATCCGAAGCTCTCCGGTATGACCGGTACGGCTATGACGGAAGCGGCTGAATTCAGCAAGATCTACAACCTTGACGTTGTTTCGATTCCAACGAACCGAGCCAACATCAGAATTGACAATGCTGACGTTATCTATAAAACAGAACAGCAGAAATACCTTTCTGTCACTGAAGAAATCGTCGAAATGCACGAACTGGGACGTCCAGTTCTCGTAGGTACGACGAGCATCGACAAATCCGAATTGCTCGATGAGCTGCTCGGCAAGCCAGTTGTGATGCAGCAGTATCTTGTGAACAAGATGAACAAAGCTGTCGATCTGATCAAGCGCAATAATTTGGAAGGTCCAACGATTCAAGAACTGCTCAAAGTTTTTGAAAGACCTGGTGCCATCGATACCGCGAAGCTGGAAGAGATTTGCAAGAAAGTCGAAACTGAATTTGCGAAGAAAGAAGAATTCGTCGAAAGATGCTGGTCCATTCTCAAAACTGCGAAGGTTGTGCAAGCGATCAAGAAAGGGCTTAACCACAACGTATTGAACGCGAAGCACCACGAAAAAGAAGCGATGATCGTGGCGCAAGCCGGAAGAAAAGGTGCCATCACTGTTGCCACCAACATGGCAGGTCGTGGTACAGACATTCTGCTCGGCGGTAACGCCGAGTACATGGCTCGCGAAAGACTGATTCGAGACAAAGTCGAGCCCGAAGGCGAAGAGTTCGAGGCTCAGCTCAAAGAGCTAACTAAGAAGATCAAGGAAGAGATTACGGCTGACCAGGAAGAAGTGCGTAAGCTTGGTGGTTTGCACATCATCGGTACAGAACGCCACGAAGCGAGACGTATCGACAACCAGCTCAGAGGTCGTGCTGCACGTCAAGGCGACCCTGGAACGACGAGATTCTTCCTCTCACTCGAAGATACGTTGATGCGTATTTTCGGCGGTGAGAAGATTTCCAAACTGATGGATTTCATCAAAGCCGACGAAGAGATGCCAATCGAATCCGGCATGGTGTCTAAGTCTATCGAGAATGCACAAAAGAAAGTGGAAGCGCATCACTTCGATATGCGTAAACACGTTCTGCAATATGACGACGTTCTGAATACTCAGCGTGAAGTGATTTATCGCGAGCGTCGACGAATTCTCGAACGTGCTGACTTGAAGAACAACATGCTCGAAATGCTTGAAGAGCATCTCGATATCGTGCTCGGCACATACGTCAATCCTGAAGGTCAACCTGAAACCTGGGAAGAAAATGCAGTTTCTGAAGTTATGTCGAAGTTGACGAGCGACGTGCCGATGTTGGAAGACATCAAACCTGAAGAGCTCGAAGGTCTGTCATACGACGATCTGCGCGAAAAACTCTGGGAAGCGATCAAGATGGCGTACGAAGTGCGTGAACAGCACATCGGCACCGAGACGATGCGCGAACTCGAACGGCAAATTCTCTTGCGTACAATCGACGGTAAGTGGATCGATTACCTGCACAACATCGACATCTTGCGCGAAGGTATTCACTTGCGTGGATACGGTCAGCGCGATCCGTTGCAAGAGTACAAGCGCGAAGCGTTCGATATGTTCAACCAGCTCTTGCGCAGCATTCAAGAAGAGTCTATTCAGCTTCTGTTCCGCGCTCAACCGATGCCGCAAGAACCGAATTTCGAAGAGATGCTTCCGGAAGAATTCCTTGCTCATCTCAATGCGCAGGCAGATGGAATGGAAGCAGCAATTCGCGCATCCGAAGAGTATCGAGAAGAAGAACCAGAGCCAGGTAATGTGCACATCACATTGTCTGCACCGATGGTTCCTCCGCCAAGACCAGATGCTGGAAGCGGGGCAAAGAAGCCAGACTCTCCCGATAGCGGGGCTCCCAATGGAAGCGCCGCCAAAACTGGTGAATCTACTGGTACTAAAACCAGTGAAAGCAATGGCACCAAGGATGGTGAAAGCAACGGTTCCAAAGATTCCGAAAATGGCAAGAATGGATCCGACAGCACCGCCTCTGGTGACAGCAATGCAGTCACTGCAGGTTTGCCAACCGTTGAAGACACTTTGAAGAATCTCGGAAAGGTCGATCAAGAGTCATCTTCGGAGCAGAAGCCTGTCGGCTAAGCGTGCGTTTTCTCTCATTCGACACCAGCACTGAGGCAATTCATCTCTCGTTAGTAGAGAATGGAATCGCGCAGAATGAAATGGTCGTCGCCGAGAAAGATGCGCAGACTCGACAGGAAGCTGTTGCGGCTCTGATGCCTTCGGTGGTATCGCTGCTGGCTGACGTCGGCTGGAAAAAATCCGACATCGATTGCGTGGTGATCGGTCAGGGTCCCGGCAGTTTCACTGGTGTGCGCACGGGCGTCGTTACTGGGCGCAGCATGGCGCAGGGATTGCATGTTGGACTTGTGCCGGTGAATCTGTTCGAGTGTTATGCCACCATCTGCACGTTGCCATCAGCGATCGTGCTTGCGTCGGGGCGGGGTCGATATTTCGTCGCAGGATTCGATTCCTATGACGAGAAAAGCGGCTCATTCGAAATCTCCGTCGAACCAACAGCGATTTCGACAGCGCAGTTGCAGGAGACAATCGGCGCCTATGCAACCTGGTGTCTCGATGAAAAGGCGCTCACAGAGCTGGAAGCCGAACGCGAAAAGTTATCCGCGGGGTCTGGCTCTACGGCTCCAACCTTCAAACCGTTACCAATACTTGAAAATATTGCTACGAGACAGGCTCAATTGGTCGGGAATAGGATATCTTTAAAATTGTCCGAAACGACCGCCAGCAACGGTGGCAAGCAATCGGATGCGGCGGAGTCGGGTTCGACTGAAGATTCATCTTTACGCGAATCCATTTTGCAGGCTTATCCCTACCAGCCGGTGGCGCCTTTGTACTTGCGCAATCCTTCAATCACATTGAAGAAACCAGCTCCGAGTGCAGAAGCGAAAAGTTGATCAAATGGCTATAAATCCAGGTACCCGACCAGCATCGCAGCAAAAAATGGCAGTTGAAGTACGACATCTGAATCTATCCGACCTCGATGAAGTAATGGAAATCGAGCCGGTAGCGTTTGGCAGTCACCACTGGTCGCACCAATCATTCGTCAACGAATTGAACAGCAGCGTCGGTCATTACTTCGCTGCGTATGACAGCGAGACGAAACAATTGCTCGGATACTCAGGCTTCTGGCTTGTGAATGGCGAAGAAGAAGCGCATGTGACGACGCTTGCGGTACATCCAGATTACCGTCGAAAGTATATCGGTGAGCGGTTATTGATCAACGACATCGTGCAAGCGCGAAAGGTCGGCGCGCGCTGGATGACGCTTGAAGTGCGCATGTCCAACGATTCTGCGCAGAAGCTTTATTACAAGTACGGATTCAAAAGTCTCGGCGTGCGCAAAAACTACTATCAAGACAACGACGAAGACGCGCTTGTTCTCTGGACCGAGAACATCGAGCTGCCTGAGTTTGCCGAGATGTTCATCGAGCGTGTTGCCTCGCTCAAAGAAAAAGGTGATTTCAAAGATCTCGATCCATCTGAATTTTTTGAAATCAATTCTAATGATGACTATGAAGAAGGCGACGATGAGACGCAATCAAGCCGAAAATCCGCTCATCAAACTGCTTCTCGCTCAACTTTCAAGGGCGCTGATGAGTGCTGACTACTTGACCTGTGATCCTTAACAATCCACAATATGTGTGGCCAGTCCGCCAAAGGTAATCGCGCTCTTGCAGCTAGTCGTCCCCAGAAGAACTGACAACAAAATTGCGCGTCTTCCACGCACCCGTCGCAAGTCCGTAGTTGGGCAAGGTGTGCTGGTTCTGCTCGGATTGCAGGTGTTTTTCTTCAGCTCGTTTTTCGCGTTGGATTTGCCGACTGCGACCGGGCAAAATCTCGACAGATGGGCGCACATTCAGGCGAAGCAGACCATCGACGCCATTCCCGAGAAGTGGATGGTGCAGATAACTAAGTATGTAAATATTCCGGACATACCGCAGCCGACGAAAGCGGTGCGCTGGAGTCTGTACAGTCCGCAGGCACCGGTGGCTGTATTCCTTGGATATATTCTCGGATGGCCGATTGCAACTGTTGCGGCTGGTTTGTTCATCATCGTTGGTTTGATTGGACCGTACTTCGGATTGAATCCATTTGCGTCAGGTGGCGGATTGGATTATTACAGTCAGCCAGGATTTGGCTACTTGCTGGGAATTTTGGCAGCTACGTTCGTGGTGGCAAAAATTACAGGTAACAAGCGCACCTCGATTCGTCAGGTCGGCGCGATTGTTGCTGGATTAGTCACGGTGCACGCAATTGGACTCGGCTATTTGATGGGCGCTGCGCTTGTCTGCTCCATGCTCGAAGGTGTTCGTCCTGATTGGTTGCCGTGGGTTTTCGAACAAGCTCGCAACTTGAGTTGGGTTTCTCTTCCTTACGATGCGGTATTCGCTTTGGCTTTAGTCGGACTGGGCTTCCCATTTCGTTACCTCGTCGAAATGCTCACGGCGCCTGACATTGGGCTGAAGACAGAAAACGATCGAGTCGCCGCCAAGCGGATCGAAGAATTGTTGCATTAGAATGAATGTTGGACTCGCCCTGTAGCTGATTCAGTGGTGTGCCAATCGCGAGTGAGTGCATGAATAAGAAGACATTAGGTATTGCTGCGGGTTCTTTCTTGCTGACCGGTCTGGGCGTTTACATGTACGCCAGTCGTGTAGAGGCGAGGAACTACAAATTAGAGACTGTGCGCATCACCACATACGGTGGCGGCGGTGACGGACCGAATTCTGCAAGCGCTGGAAAAAATCCAGGCGATGTAGACGCGACTAAAAAAATCTTTCGCATTTTGCATTTGTCCGACACACACCTGGCGGAGCCCGAGTCGCACAAGCTGCGATTCTTGGAAGAAGTCACAGATGGCGATTTTGACTTGATCGTTCTGACTGGCGATGTGTTCGAAAATTACACCGGATTGAAATATGCAGGAGCGCTTCTTTCTCGCCAACCTAAACTGGGTGCGTATGCTGTTCTAGGAAATCACGACTATTACAACTACAAATACTGGAATAAGATTGTAGGGCGCATTAATCGCAAGTGGAGACATCCGATGGAATATCGGGATGTGCAGCCTATGATCAAAGCTTTGCGAAACAGTGGCTACGATGTTTTGCTGAACGAATCGCGCACACACAGCGAAGGTGTGCATATCGTCGGAGTTGATTATCCCGGTATTGAGTCTGCCGAAATGAATCGACTTGTTGCAGAAGCTCCCGATGGATTTTTGAAGCTCGCTCTTTTCCACATGCCGAGGAAGTTGTATCAATTCGTTGATGCCGGAGTTGATTTAGCTGTGGGCGGGCACACGCACGGCGGGCAGATTCGTGTGCCAGGAGTCGGCGCTCTGATTACTGACTCTGAGTTGTCTCGTGCCGAAGTTTCTGGTTTAGTCTACCGAGGCAAAACCACATTCCATATATCTCGCGGATTGAGTGCAGATCCTCGTTCCAACTTTCGTCTATTTTGTCCGCCAGCGGCGACAATTTTGGAAGTTGTGCATAAACCATATGCGGTGCATCCTGAACACGACGTCGAGCTGGCTGAAACAGCAACTGTTTAGTCTGAGCAATCAGGATTGATTTCGAAAAATTGGCTGACCGAAGCAAATTGCGGATGCAGACTCAATCAGCCAAATGTTGCACTGCGGTGCTGTACAGGATGTTCCACTGCGGTGCTGACAGAATGCTGTACTGCGATGCTGACAGGATGTTGCACTGCGATTTCGGAACAGGATGTCTTACTGCGATGCGGAACAGAACGTTGTACTGCGGTGCGGAACTATAATCTACATTTCGTTGGGAACGATCTTGTATCGACCAGGTCCAACATCTAACATTGGAAAATCGTGAACGAGTTCACCAAGGCTCGAGTTCATCGCGAAAGCGATGTGCTGCAAGGTTTTTACGTCGATGTCTAACATCATCGACCATTCGAGTTCTTTGATCACATCTTTGTTCGTCAAGCTGCGTGCAGCGACTTCTTCCACGCTAAGACCGAGAGCACGTCGCTTTTCTCTGACGCGTTCACCGATGCGTTTCATAATTTTTGGTGTGTTCACTAGTACGTTTCCAGGTAAGAGGTTTCCACTAGCAATTATTGATCGAGTAACTGAACATTGCGTGAACGCGGCTGTGTCCGCGAGATACTTAATCTTACATTTGTTGCTCGGTATATAAGTTAAGTCAAAAGTAGTCTGCATTGACGTAAAACTAACGTGTCTGAGAGGCACGTTAAACGCGCGGTTCAATTACTCGATTTTTATGTTGTCTATACTCAACATCCGCATGGATAGGAGCTATCCCGCGAATGGAAGATGCGATTGAATTTGTCGGTAAATCGATGCGAGAGAATTTTTTTGCAACTTAACCGAGTATCTTTTTTTGCCATCTTTGATTACACCAGATGCGGTGCCATCACTGATCGTCGTAGCGAAATTCACGACCCGATACGTTTGTCCCTCATCGACCCACTTCTGAGGCAGTTCGAATTTTAAATTCACTTCTTGATCTGGTTCCAATTTATTTGTCGTCATCTCGAGAATTGCGCCCGAGCCATACGACAATTCGCCTTTGATATTTGTAGCACGACGGATCAGTGAGAGACGAACTACGCCAAGAGCATCATCGTTAGCCGAATACTCACCTGTGACGTCGCTCAGCATCCATCCTAAATACAACCAACTGCCGATGATTACGAACAGCACAAGACCCATGTTCATGACCAGCATGCGTACGCGGTCGTGTGACTTTTGCAATTGATTGGAATTTGCAGTCGATGATCTACGCGGGCGGTTCATGTCAAATCCATTTGATTACGGTATCAAATCTGGTGTCAAATGATACAGATATCTGATCGTCGCGGCATCGTTTCCAGAAATTGCTCCCCTTCCATAGTACACGCTCATCAGGTCCGTCGCGTAAGGGCTGTGACCTTCGATGCCGAGAGCGTGTCCGAATTCGTGTGCGGCAGATGCTTTCATTTTTCCCAGTGGCATCGACGTGCCGTTTGATTCGGTGGTGCGCAACAGAGTCACAACCGGTTTGAATTGAGCTTGTTTGCCGGACATGATCGCTTTGTAGGGAAAACTGCGTTTCGCAGTGTAGCCGCGGATGTCGTTTGCGAACAGTCCGAGTCCGAGTTTATTGACGAAATGGTTTGTCCAGAAGACGTGGATATCGGCTTCGGACGGGTCTTCCACCATCTGGATTCGAAACAGACCTTCCTTTTCAAAGGCTTTCCATGAATTTATGCCTTGCAAAGCAGCTTGATAATGCTCGGGAACGTAGCCCTGTGCGACTGGCAATGACTGCATGGTCTGGGGATTTGAGACGACATCCGCAACGAGGTCAGGCCAGCGATCTCGTCCGTCGACGTTCGTCATTGGGGCGCCCAGGCTCGGGTCCATGATGTTGTCGAGCGTCAAACCTGGCGCGATATATACTTTGACCGGCATCTGGTCCGCGATCCATCGAATTGCGCCGTATGAACTTCTGAATTCCGGATAGACAACCGCTCCTCCGCCGCCACGGGCTGCAGGTCTGGCTGGTGCGCGATATGCTTCTGCCATTGTCGCGCACGAAAAAACAATCGCGACAAGTGCGATTGCAAGGTTCATTCGATGGTATGTTTTAGCCATTCAAGTGCTCTTTGCTGACGGTCGAACTGTCGTGGACTGAAAGGTAGCTTACGCCAGTGTCTGGAATCCATTTACTGAGTAGCTTATGCGGCAAGCTGTTCAGTCTAACCAGATAATACCCGGTTTCGAGGTATATTGAAGACAGACGCTGGAGGGTCCTATGGCTGACATCAACAAGGCAGTACCAGAGAACACTTCGGGCGATTTTTTCGTGGATACGACCTGCATCAACTGTGACACCTGTCGGCAACTTGCGCCGGAGTCGTTTGCGGATCAAGGTGACTTTTCCTATGTGTTCGCGCAACCTGAGAGCGCTGCTGCTGTGCGTGCGGCGACACGCGCGCTGCTCTGTTGCCCGACTGGTTCGATTGGAACGAGGGCGAAAAATGAATCCAAAACTGTGATGCAAGATTTGCCGTTGCAGTTGGATGAGAACGTATTTTATTGCGGTTTCAATTCGCCGAAATCCTATGGCGGGAACAGTTTTTTTGTTCAACATCCTGATGGGAACTGGTTGATCGATTCTCCCAAATATTTGCCGCACCTGGTCGAGCAGTTCAAGAAATTAGGTGGAATCAAATATTTGTTTCTGACACATCAAGATGATGTCGCCGAGGCTTCGCGCTATGCCACTGAATTTGGTGCGCAGCGAATTATTCACCGCTCGGAAATTTCTTCGCAGCCAGGCTCTGAGATTGTTATTGAGAACAACGATGTCGTGAAGTTTTCCGATGAATTTACGATCATTCCTGTGCCCGGTCATACACGCGGACACATGGTGCTTTTGTATAAATCCAAATATTTATTCACTGGGGATCATCTTGCTTATGATCCCGATGTCGCCGAATTGGTAGCGTTCCGCAGGCACTGCTGGTATTCGTGGGAAGAGCAGACAACGTCGATGGAACGGCTGTTGGACTATGATTTTGAATGGGTTCTAGCTGGGCACGGGAATCGGCACAAGCTGGCACGGGCTGATGCACATGCGCAGTTGGAGCAATTGGTTGAACGCATGAAGCTGCCATCACGTGAGTGGTATGCTCATTACGGCACTGATTGATTTGGATGCTTATTACGGCACTAATTGATTTGGTACGCTCATTACGGCACCATTTGATTCGGTATGCTCATTACTTCCTGAATGATTCTGCGTCGCTGGATGAATTCTAAGTCAGTTCGCAAGCGCGCGCTGATTGTCCATTGTCGCTTATAATACTCAGGCTCTGCGTTATCTCTTACGTTCGGAGCGCCACACAATCGAATCGGAATCAAAGTGCATCCTAAATTTTTCAATCTGTTTCTCTCCTCTAGTTTATTGCTGCAAATGTCTGCTACTTCCGCTTTTGCAGAATCGAATTTGGCAGCTAAAAAAACTTTGTTGTCTGCAGCAAGTCCGGCAAAACATGAAACTGCTGGTGCTTCCGCTTCCTCTTCCTCTTCTTCAACTGCGGTCACCGTTCGTGGAACTGGAGCACCGCATGTGGTTGAGACATTCAACGACGTTTACAATGCGAACGAGCGCTTGCGTAGCGATATCCGCGCCGCGGCAGATCCTAAAAATACCGATGCAGAAATTTGGATCGGTATGTGGTCATGGTCAGACGATTTTCTTCTCGTTGAAACGAATAGAACTTTGCTATCAGAAATCAAAAGTGCGCTCGAGAAAAATCCGAATCTGAAAGTGTACGTTTTGCTCTGGGCAATGCCGCCTGGAACCAAGCTGATTGTCAATCTTGGATGGCTTCCGTTCAAAGAAGGTCAGGCGCTGAAAGACTGGCCAGAAAGCATGAAATCGCGATTCCAGTTGGCTAGTCAATCGCTTTTGCTGACGCATCCTCTTAGTTCTGCACACCAGAAATTTATTCTTTTTAGATATGGTGGCGAGTCAGTTGGCTATTGTTTGGATTACAATTTCGACAATTTCCACTTCGATTGGCCCGACCACGATGTGTTGCGGCGTGCCCAACTGGGATTGAAAGTGCCTCCGGTGCACGATACTGCAATGCGCTTCAAAGGTCCCGTGATTGCTGATTTCCAGCATGAGTTTTTAGAGCGATGGGCGCTCTCCAATAAACCGAAAGAAGGTCCCGGTGCAGGCGAGACTTTCCCGATTCAGCAAATACCTGCCGATAATCCTCATCTTGTCGCGAACTTCCAAAGACCTGGCACCAAAGGTGGTGACATCAAAGATTGGTATGTGAATGCAATCCGAAATGCGAAGAATTACATTTACCTGGAGAGTCAGTACTTCGACAATAATGAAATAGCAGATGAGTTAATCGATGCTTATTATCGTGGCTTGAAGGACCCCGCACCGAACATCGTTTTCACTCTGTGTTCGACTAAGACTGTGGAGCCAAAAAGCCAGGTGGATGGCTCGTTGCGCGAAGTGATGCGGGTGCGACTTTCTACCGCTGATGAAATCGAGTTGATGAGCGGTCGTAAAATAAAACGCTCGGCTCCGTGGGGCAAAGTTGTTGTAAGTAAGCATGCCACCAAATGCGAGTTGGAAGGCAACGGCGCTCACTACAAAATCAAGTTCAGAAACATCAAGAAAATAAATGGAGGTGTTCGGTTTGTGACGATGGTCACTCACTCTGACACCGCGAAGAATAACTTCCAGCCGATTTATGTTCATTCAAAAGTTGGCTTGATTGATGACCAAATGACGATTGGATCTGCTAATCAAAACAAGCGCTCGTTTGGCGAAGACTACGAAGCGAATGTGATGTTGACTGATATTCCAAGTACTCATGTCGTGGAAACTTTCAAGCAGCGTTTGCTCGGTTCGGCAATTGACCCAAAAATCAGCGGCACGACGTTGTTGCAAAAGATTGATGCGACGGCTCGAAAAAATTGGGAGCGTCGACATGCCGGACCACCAGCCCCACCGGTGGGACTGGTGATTGATTATCCATATCGTAAGTGAGTCTTAACGCGTCCCGCACTAACGATTGCCGTTTCCGGCGTCGCCGTTGTTCAGTGGGTTCGTTCCAGCTCCGTTCATCGATTGTCCGCCCGCAGCAGGTGAGTGTCCACCGGGTTGTGGTCCTGATAATGGACCGCGAGAAAATCCGCCAGAGGTCGCCTTCTTCATTGCCGGCGAACTGTTTCCTCGTAAGCCTGTAAGCGAGTGGTTTGCTGTTCCGGCTTGAGAACTGTTTGAAGTTTTCGCCATGGAGCTGCTCTGTGTTCCAGCATGTGTGCTGTTCGCCGAGCCTGCGTGGCTGGAGTTTTCGGTTCCGGACTGTGATGCGGCCTGAGAAGTCGCTTCGCTTTCTGCGAATGATGGTGAGGCAACTGCCACTAATGTCGCATACAGAGCCGCGATTGCGAGCATTCTAGTAACTTTTTTCAATGTTCTTCTCCCTGGTCATGTGACAAGTCTTACTCGTGCTCGTCAGACTGGCGCAAGCCAGATAAGGTTCCTGCGTGTTTTTAAATCTGGACTAATGCCGACGCGTCGATCAATGCGTCAGTATGAGCACTTCGTTGCGCTCACAGGCGAGGATTGTTTCGTTTGAAAACCTTTGAGAATTTCACGCGACTGTCTGAGTCGATGGTATGGGAATTGCAACGCCAGTTCTATGTGGAGAATGGAATCGAGTTCTGGCGTGAGCGTTCATCTTTCGGAGCTGCTGCGTCTGCAGTTGTTGATACGATTGCAGATTTGCTGGTTTCCATTTTTGCGTCATGGGTATCTACTCTTGACGCGTCGGAACCGATTTATATCATTGAATTAGGCGCAGGATCGGGCTGTTTCGCGTTTCGATTCTTTCGACGCTTTCTCTCTCAAATTTCAAAAAATGGTGTTCTCTCCGCATTTAAGTTTCGGTATGTGATGACCGATATCATTCCTGAAATACCGGACGTTTGGGCAGAGAATTCTCAACTCAATTCGTTTGTGGAACTCGGTGTTCTAGATTTTGCTTTCTTTGAACCGGCAAGAATGCAGTCTTTCAATACATCCCAATTTGATTGGCAGCTAGACGCTACGACATTTGTGAATCCTCCGCTGTTCATTGCTAATTCAGTGTTCGACACGATCGCTGCGGATGGATTTAAATTCGAATGTGGGAATTGCTCAGAGATTCAAGTTGCACTTTCAACTGAATTGACGGATGCATCTCCAATTTCAGCGCTGCTGGGAAATGCACTTCAGTTTCATCAACGAGATGGTGAGCCCGTTGTGACTGCCTCACACGAAAATGGGTCAATCGACACTGTCGTGTCCGCTCACAAGTCAGTTGCTGATGTCGTGTCCGATGAGAAGTCAGTTGCTAATGTCTTGTCCGATGATAAGTCAGTTGCTAATGTCGTGCATGAGCACGCTGTGCGCGAGACGTTGGGACCCGACGCAAATGCGTTGCAAAAAATACTGAGTTGTTACGCGAATACGTTGCGAGACGGCGTTGTAACAATTCCGACCGAAGCACTGAAAATCATTCAAAACCTGCATGGTCTATGCGATTCACGCTTTGCGTTGTTTGTTTGCAGCCGAGGTCACACCTCACTAATGCATCCTAATTTGCAGAAAGAGCTTACCTACAACGATTTGTCATTTCCGTTGAACTTTGATGCTCTGCAAAAATATTTCACCAGTGATGGTGGCGCAATGCATTTGTCTTCGGGGGATGAAGTCGGTCGTAAAATTGCAGCAGGCTTCACTTCCAAATTGCAGATGGATGTTGCAGCGCTCGATAGTGCGTTCGCTCAGGCTTTAGCTCGGCTCGAACAGTACGATGCCTGTATCGACAATTTGCAAAAGGCTCGCGGTTTTGACGTCACTGAAGTTTCGGCGATTGATACTTTTGTAGATCTGATGCAACAGGTGCACTGTGATCCTGCGATTTTCGTAAAACTGGTCGCGACCATGTTGGACGCGATTGAGGGAGAGCTGTCGCATGTCGACACGAAAGTAGTCACAACGCTTCAAGATGTGTTGCAGGATGTGAACGAGCAGATATATTCGTTCGACCGGGAGCTTCCGCCTTTGCTGTCTGATTCAGATCCGTATTCAGCTTTGATCAAGACATGGCAGCGGGC
This sequence comes from Drouetiella sp., assembly GCA_036702965.1. Classification (GTDB taxonomy): domain Bacteria; phylum Cyanobacteriota; class Vampirovibrionia; order Obscuribacterales; family Obscuribacteraceae; genus PALSA-1081. The sequence goes on along the minus strand of DATNPZ010000013.1, from coordinate 967,123 downwards.
GAATTTCGCGCACCACCTGCCGAAAGGAAGTGTTGCCTTTTCTTCGTTTAACGATTAGGTGCGGGAGTTCTAAACCGCCACTAATGCCAGCAGGGCGGTGTTTTGATATATTGACTTCCTCGATTTCGGAAGAAAAATGCAGTCCGTCGCCGAAACTCCAAAAGCCGCGCCAGCTACCCAAAATCGGGTTGCTCGAAATTACATGTGGTCAATTGTGCTCGCTGCCACTGCGATTGCGCTGCTCTCGAATCTTTCCGTGCTGTTCTGGGGCTTGAACAGAGGGCTCGACACGGATGTTGAATCTTTCTACTTGATTCAATATCAACATCCGCAGCTTTATACGGCGTTTTCGTCTTTCCATTTGTTGCTTTCGAAGTTGCCGAAGTTCGTTGCTAGCGAAATTCTGCATTACCGATATGTCGAAATCATTGTTCGACTTGGTTCAGCCGCGCTTCTGTCGACCGGATTCATGCTCTGGTCAAATCGCTGGTTGCAACTGGGGCGCATTCAGACTGCTGCCGCGATTTTGTTTTCAATATTCGGCGGTAGCATGGTTTTCTGCTGTTTCCCTCGAACGATCTCCTACAACGGATTGTCATCTGGACTGCTCATGACCAGCACCGCGCTGACGTTCTTCGGCTTGTGGGCTAAAGATGCGGGTGTGGCGAAATCCTGGATAAAAGTCGCGTCGCTTGTGGCGGCAGGTTTTTGCGTTGCCCTTGCTGCATTCGTGAAATTCACCGCTGCATTCGCATTGGTGCCAGTGCTCCTGGCTGTCGCGTTCGTGAACCGACTCGCTTTTGCTGACTACCTTCTGTTCTTCGCTGGTATCGTTAGTGGTGCTATTAGTTTCTTTGCTGGGATTCAACCTCCCCTAGAATGGTGGCAAGCATTTTCCGAAGCAACCGAATACGAATTAATGACAGATCACAGTCCGACAGCGATGACTTCGGGATCGATTGCATTCGCGCGCAAACACTGGTGGCAGGCTCTTGTAGCCATCGGCGCTCTGTTCGCATTCCGTCATTCGCTCGCTGTTGCAGACACGAATAAGAAGAACAGCGTGTTTGCATTTTCTGCTTCAACTTTCAGCGTAGCCTTATTAGTTGGTGCATATATCGTCTACAAAGAAGCGGGAATGATGTACAGCAAAGAGTCGATTGCTGTTGTCGTATCTCTCGTGTTCTTCCTGACTACGCTTTCGATAAAAAAGCCGGAGAATCGCAAGTTGTTTAGCGGTTTGGCGACGCTGTTCGTGCTGCCGCTCGCTGCCGCTGTCGGCACAAATTGCAGCTTCTTACCCCACGCAATGAGCAATGCGGCACCCTGGTTCTTGCTGATAATCCTCGCAAGTTTCGCCTGTGCGCAGCGTTACAAGGCCGTCACCCCGGCTGCGTGCGTTCCAATTGCGTTGTTGATATTGTCAAGCGTACAATTTTTTCAGCAGTACATTTTTTGCCGCGACGATTCAATTTATCTTCCCGACCAGACTGAATCTACGTCAAAAATTCCTGCTCTTGAGGGAATGAAACTACAGGCACAGGACATCACCTTTTACGAACAAGCGCAGCGGATTCTGCGCGCTCACGGATTCCAGAAAGGCGATTACATCCTCAGTTTGTACGATTTCCCTGCTATTGTTTACTTGTTGGAGGGATTGTCTCCTGGGCAATCCTGGTACATCAGTTGGCCGCAGCGAGATGGTATCAATGCATACTATTTCGAGAAGGCGACAATAAACAAATCGAACCGTTTCTTCCTGGTGCTTTCCGGGGAAGATCCAAAAAAGATAGTCGGTCCTAAAATGGAAGATGAACTGATGGGAGCGAAGTTGAATCGAGTCTTCAAGCGCATCGGCGAACTAAAGCACCCTCATCGAGACGATTGCAAAGTCTATTTCTACGAGTCAAAACCGAAGAATTGAGAGAGTGCTGATTGGCTAAAATACTAGTTGTTGAGGATGACAAAGACCTTGCCCACGTGCTGAACGTGACGTTGTCGAGCAAGGGGCATTCGATTCAAGTAGCGAACGGTGGCGCGCTGGCAATCGATTTGTTGCGTTCGTTCAAATACGATTTAGTAGTTTTGGATTGGATGATGCCGGAAGTTACAGGCATCGATGTTTTGAAAGCCTATCGTGAGTTCAAAGGCAAAGCGCCTGTTCTGATGCTGACTGCAAAAGCAGATGTTATGGATAAGGCTTTGGGACTGGATTCAGGCGCTGACGATTATTTGACGAAGCCGTTTCATCCGGAAGAATTGCAAGCTAGAGTTCGCGCTTTGTTGCGACGGCCTCATTCACTGGCTAACGTGTTGCTCACCGCTGGTGATATCACTTTAGACCCGGCGACTTGCCAGGTAACTAAAGGCGAAACTGAGCTCCACCTTCGTCCCAAGGTTTTTAGTTTGCTTGAATTCTTCATGCGGCACCCAGAACAAGTATTTAGTTCCGAAGCGATTTTGGAAAGAGTTTGGATGGACGATTCGCTTGCGTCACCAGATACGGTGCGTACTCACATAAAGTTGTTGCGTAAATCGATTGGTGAAAATGGCGAAGGCGGGCTAATTAAGAACGTCCGCAACCGTGGTTACAAGCTAAGCGAGTCGTCGACCTGATTCGCATTTTTGCTCAGAAATCCTTCAGTTTATATTGCTGAAAATTTATCGGTTCATATCGTCGACGACTCCGACTTATAATTCGAATTTCAATTCGAGCTGTCTAACATAGCTTTCGAATTTGTCGACGTTAGCGTCCTGGTTCGCAACCGCTACATATGTGTCCGGTCGAATAAGATAAGCAGCGTTTTGCGAAAATCCTGCTGATTCGAAACTCTGTTCCCATGCAAATTTGATTAAGGGCAAACTCTTGCTCCGGCACCAGTTCGTCAGTTCTGAAGTGGGTTCTCCATAAACGTGGATTTGCCATACAGCCTGATTCAGTGAGTCGAAGTTGTCACCCTCAGCAAATTTCAGCCATGGCAGTCTATCACCGCCTCTTATTTTGCCTGCAAGTCCATCGCTTAAAACGCTGTCGTGATAATTGAGCGTAATTTGAGACACCATCTTGAACATGAATTCACGCACGTCTTCGAATCCATACGCCATGCTCGCAATGTTGGGCGCAATCTTGGTTCGAATGAAATCCGCGAAATTGCCTTTGGCTGTCATGAAAGTGAACACGCGATCTGTTGTATCAACGAGCTTGTGTGCGAAAGTCTGGCGCTCTTGCTGATAGCTGTCGAGGATGGGGTCTGCGCATTGATCTTTGAGGACAGCGGCGAGTTTCCACGCGAGATTAAAGGCGTCACCGATACCAGTGTTCATTCCCTGTCCACCAGCGGGACTGTGCACGTGCGCGGCGTCACCAGCCAGAAACACCCGCCCCACTCGAAAATTGTCAGTGACTCTGTGGTGAACCCTGTATGTCGAAAACCAATTAACTTTTTCGATCTGAAGCTTTAGACCTTCGATGGCTTTGTGGCTAATATCTTCGAACTTCAATTGTTCCGTCGAATCATGAATGCCACTGCTGACGGTGCCAATGAGGCGGCATCCACCTTTCGCATCATACGGTAGTATCGCTACAAAATCTGCGGTGTCGAGTGCGATATGAGCTTCACCTGGTGGCTCCAAGCCAAGCGCCACAACGTCTGCCACATAAAAAATTTGGCTGTATGTACCGCCCTCGAAGCCTGCGCCAAGTTGCTGTCTCAAGGTTGACTTCGCGCCGTCGCATCCCGCTAAATATCGCACTGAAACCGATTCTGTTTGACCATTCGGTAAGCGTAGCGTTGCGCTCACGTGACGCTCTTTCTCTTCGAACGCGACGAATTCAGTGTGACGTTCGACATGAATATCGTGGCGGCTCAACTCATTTACGAGAACGCGTTCATGCTTGTCTTGCGGATAAATCAAGACGAATGGAAAAGGCGTTAAATCCGTTCCAGCCTGGTCAATTGGAATGCGTGCTTTATGCTCACCATTCGCCCAAAAATTCATGCCTCCAGCGAGGAAGCCATCTTGCACCAAGCGCTCTGCTAATCCGAGTTGGCGGTACAGCTCTAGTGTTCGGGCTTGAACCGCCATCGCGCGCGAAGTTTCGCCCGGTCCAGCATCCTTGTCGATTATTCTGACGGACACGCCTTGCTTTGTTAGAGCCAGCGCGAGCACTAATCCAGTGGGACCAGCTCCTACGATTAAAACATCGGTCATTTATTCAACACTAGTGGAGGATAACGTCGCGCGAATTGCCGCGATTTCGCCAGATTATAGCTACCGACTCAAAAAATGTCGAACCAGAATGTGCTACCAACACCAGGTTTGCTCTCGACTCCGATGTGTCCGCCGTGCAATTCGACTAAGGATTTGCTTATGAACAGACCTAATCCGGTGCCTTCCTTTTTGCGCTTGTCAGATGAGTCGAGTTGCTGAAATCTTGCGAACAGTTTTTCCATCTGATCTTCTGGAATTCCAGAGCCGTGGTCGATTACTGAAAAGCGGGTTGTATCGGGCGATGGCTTTTCGACTCGGAGAATAACTTCCCCGCCTGGTGGCGAGAATTTGATTGCGTTTGACGCCAGGTTGTTGAGAATTTGGACGACGCGATCTGGATCTACAAATACCAATTGTTTTGTGTTGATTTCCTTTTTCAAGACAACACCGTTTTCTTTCGCTACCGGCGCTATGTTGTCGATGACCGTTTCAATAACTGCGGCTGGCTCTACTTTCTGAAGCATCAGTTTGAATTTGCCGGACTCGATTTTTTTCAGGTCCAGGATGTCGCCAATCAAACGCATCAATCTATTTGAATTGCTTAGCGCGATTTTTACCATCTTCAAAACGCCAGCATTTACTTTGCCGGTTGAGCCATCTTCGATTGCGCGCAATGCGCCGTTGATGGAAGTTAGTGGAGTTCGGAGCTCGTGTGAAATTACTGAATAGAATTCGGACACGCGTCGTTCGGCTTCTTTCCGAGCGCTCACGTCGTTCTGAACGCCGATGAAATTTATCAATTTGCCGGATTGGTCGAAAACTGGTGAAACTGTCAGTTCATTCCAGAAAACTTGTCCGTTCTTTTTGTAGTTACGTAGAATCGTGGTGACAGGACGTTGATCGCTGATCGCTTCTTTGATTTCTTTTATGGCGAGTTGATCGCGGTCATCACGTTGAAGAAACCTGCAGTTTCTGCCGATGATTTGATCGATGCGAAAACCAGTCATTTGGGCGAACGCTGGGTTGCAGTAGATAATCGGATTATCTGGCTTGCTTGGATCTGTGATCACAACTCCGTTTCGTGTCGACTCGACTGCTCTATAAAGCAAGAGCAACTGATCCGGCATCTGTTGAACATGACTTTGAATCTGGCTAAGGCTGATCGAAGGTTCGAGCGCAGGATCGCTCTGGTCGCTCTTTCGCTCAAGTTTTCCTTCGTCAATATCAACCATCGATGCTTCCCTGTAAACGTGAGTGTGATATCGACTACTGCTGCGAATCATCGCTGATACCGTTTGGCAGCTTGTTTAAAACCACACTCTATTTGCCAAGTGCGTGGAGCAATGCTCCTTCGAGGTTTGGATATTCAAAGCTGAATTTGTGTTCTTGCAGTGCTAGCGGCTCCACTTTTGCACTAGCAAGCAATAACTCTTCCGCCATCTCACCCATGATCATCTTCGCCGCAAAAGCCGGTAACGGCATTACAACTGGACGATGAAGCGCGTGTCCCAAAGCTTCCGTAAATTCTGAGTTGCGCACCGAATTTGGTGCTACCAAGTTTACCGGACCAGACAAAGATTTATTGGTCACTGCAAAAATCAGTGCGTTGACGACGTCGTCAAGCGTGATCCAGCTCATGTACTGTTTTCCATCGCCAATAATCCCTCCGCCACCTAGTTTGAAAACTGGGAGCATTTTTTGCAGCGCGCCACCTTCCTGACTGACTACAACACCGAGGCGAGGATGCACTACGCGTACTCCCGCTGCCTTCGCAGGTTGCGCTGCTGCTTCCCATTCCTTGCAAACTTCCGCGAGAAAACCTTCTCCTGGTGCACTGTTTTCAGTCAGAGTTTCCTCGCCTCGGTCTCCGTAGTATCCGATGGCGGATGCGCTCACAAGTACTTCCGGTTTCTGGTCGAGACCTGCGATTGTATTGGCGAGCAGCGTTGTTCCTTTGACTCTGCTGTTACGAATTTTCTCCTTCTGTTCAGTCGACCAACGCTTTGCTGCGATGTTTTCGCCTGCCAGATTGATGACGCCTTCGACGCCCGCGAAACCAGCCTTGTCGATGGTTCCAGCCTCCGGGTTCCAAAGAAATTGTCCGCCGCTAGGACTGCTGCGGACGAAGGCGACCGCATCGTGACCTTGTGCTTTCAGCTTTTTTTGAAGCGCTGACCCGACCATCCCAGATGCGCCAGTGATGGCTACTTTCATGTTGCACTTCCTTTGAGTAGAGATTCGCTACTTAGATGCTAGAAATAGCGCGTGAACGAGACGTGAACGAATGTTACGACTGCTCCATATGCGGTGCGGACTGAAAAGTATATGGAATCCCGCTTGAGAAGGCAGTATTCGTAAACTTTATTGCTGAGATGTTGAACGAATTGTTAAAGCGCGCCTCAATTCGCTACGTTTCGGGTACAAATATATTGTCGAACGAAACGCGTTCGGCGTGCATCGCAGGCACTCCAGTATTGAGGGAATCTAGGGATAGAATCTGTTGGGGCGGCACCAACACTGCGGACAATTCAAGACCCGGCTCACTGAGCCGGGTTTTTTCTTTGTTGGGGTAATAACTGCAGTGCTCAGGCTCGAATGCTGCTCGAGATTGAATCAATGATGCATGAGAAGAATCGCAGGTTTTCAAGGTAATTGAATGCAATAATCACGCATTCCTTATGTATGTCGCCAGCGCATAAACTTGGACTCATCAAACACGCTTACTCCAGAAAAAATTGCGGCTCCGAATTCGGACGAGCCGAATTCCTCAGCGGCGATAAGTGTTGATGTAACGAAGGAGTTTCGTGCCGCAGTAAACGACGAGGCAACGACGGATTCTCGTGCCGCAGTAAATGACGAGGCAACGACGGATTCTCGTGTAACACATGCTGATGCACGAACGAGCGTCGCTGCTTCAACACGTCCCAAATCAAACGACCGAGTTGCGGCGCTGGATGGTGTGCGTGCATTAGCGATTCTGTCCGTTCTTACTTTTCACAGCGGGGGACCGCTTGGTGCAATAGTTTGCAAGCGCGGCGGATGGCTCGGCGTCGATATCTTCTTCGTTCTGAGTGGATTTCTAATCACTGGCATTTTGCTGAAGGAAAGAGCGCGAACTAACACGATTTCGCTCAAACATTTTTACTTACGTCGCGCTTTGCGATTGACTCCTGTGTACGTGCTGTTTATCGCAATCACGATTTTGACGAGCGCGCATTATTGTCAAAATATCTGGGCGGCGATTGGAGTTGCTGCGCTGTACATGGTCGATTATGACGTCGCCCTGTCGTGGGGCAACATCGCTGGAAGCGGACTTGAGATTGCTTGGTCGCTGGCTGTAGAAGAAAAATTCTATCTGGTGTGGCCGACATTGATGAAGACGTTTCGGAATAATCTGCCGCAAGTTACTGCCGCCATCATATGTGGTGCCTGGTTGTGGAAGCTGTTTTTGAATTTTCAGACGAGCGGACCACTGGCGTACTCTCATTATCTAGGTGTGGGCGCCGCTTTCGACACGAAGATGGATGAAATCATGCTCGGTTGTCTAGCATCCATATCTCTGTCGAACGACAAAATCCGCTCTTTCTTCAAAAAAACTCTCGGGCGTGAATGGGTTTCGATAGCACTACTAATAGTGCTCTTCCTGTTTATGAGGGGCATGACCGTACCTGGTTCCGTGCACAATCTCGAGCAGCGCTTGATGCTCTGGAATGTGAAACTTCCCTTGTTCTGTCTTGGTGTAACAGCGTTGCTTGTTTCGTTGGCTGTGAAACCTAATTCGCTCGTTGCCAAATTCTTGGGACTTGCGCCGATGGCTTGGGTCGGCAGGATTTCTTATAGCTTATACCTGTGGCACGGACTAGCGTTCGCTGTGACGACCCTATATGTCTTCCGTAATACGATGACTATATCCATGTCGTTTATGGAAGTTTGCAACTATGCCATGGCGATAGCCTTCGCTGCATGTTCGTACTATCTTGTGGAAATGCCGTTCTTGCGCCTGAAAGAGAAGCTCGGACACTAACGACCTTCCTGCTTGCGATCGTTCCAGCTACGCACGCTCCTAATAGGCGCTTCCATTTAGCAGATGTTTCCTTGCACGTTCTTGCGTTCTTTCGCTATTTTCCATTCTCCTTGCCGCGTGCTGATTTCCTTCGCTACTTTCATTCTGATGTTCTCGCAGTGGCAATTCGATTTCAATTTCCGATGCAGTCAATCAAGATTTTGAATTGAATATGCCACCATATACGATGCCGTTTCGAAATTCAGTTTTGATGCACTTTATTTCTCACATGTGCGTCCGTTAATGCTGGTTTCGGCGCTCATTACAATTCCTTGCCTTTTACAAAAAACGCGCACCGTTGATGTACACTTACGGTCGACCTGGTGGGTAGTATTCAGTTGGGAACCAGGTATCAGGAAACCTAGTTGTGAAGCGCTCCTTACTACAAAACAAATTGCGTAATTCTTCTGCGAATCGTGCGCGGAAATTCGATAAAACAAAATTGCAGCAACGCGGATGTCAGTTGCTTACAGCAGTTGTAAGCCTGTCCATGACTCTGCCAGCGTATGCGCAACCGCAACCTGGCGGTGCCGGAACAGTCGGGACGAACGCCGGTGGTGCAGGTGGCACCAGTGGTGTAAGCCAGAGCAGCTCCGTCACCACTAGTCCGAACGGCACTTTGCAAGGCGCGCCTGCATCAAACATAGGCTCGTTCGGCGGGAACGCCGGAGTGCAGTCGCCGCGCCTTCTTCCACAACAATCAACTTTTCCGAATCAACAAATGCCGATTGGTACACCCGCTGGTGGTGTTGCATCTCCTGTTGTTATCGGCGGTCAATCAGCTCCAAACGGACGCGGACCAAGTCAAGCTGAACGAGACATTCTGCTGAATCCAGCGAATCAACCTGACGCTAATGACAATGGCGAGTTCGACCAACAGTTTTTGCTCGGCGAATCGATCGAATTGAAGTTGCCGAAAGCAAGTGAGTTGATGCCGCTCGGCGCCAAACTTCCTCCGATCCGATTAGAAGCTAACTACACTGAGCCGATATCGCTGAAAGATGCGGTTCAGTACGCGATGTCAAACAACCTTGCAATCCGCATTTCGTATGCCAACAAAGAGCAGCAGAAATGGAATTTGCTCGGCTCTGCGTCTGGATTTTTGCCGAACATTGTTTTGAACGGGCAAGACCAGTATCTTCAAGGCTCTACTTTGATCGGCGGCTTGATTCCATCTACGTTCCATACGCCGAACGTGTCTGCGCAGGCTGGTCTTCAATATTTTGGATTCCAGGGTGGCGCTGTTTTGTTTGGGACTTTGGCTTCGTTGCATAACTTCCGCGCTGCGAAAGCGCAGGTCACCGGTACGATCAACGATACGTTGCTGGCTGTGACACGCGGATACTACAACCTTGTCAACAACCAGGCTTTGTTGCAGATTCAAACGAAAGCGGTCGATGTATCGAAAGCGCAAGTTCAGTTGAACCAACAGTTGGAAAGCGCTGGAACTGGTACGAAATTTCAGGTATTGCAGTCTGAAACGCAGTTGGCTCGTGACGAACAGAACTTGCTGATTCAAGAAGTCGCGTTGCGTAACTCTTCGATCGACCTAGCAACTGTGTTGAACGTAAATTCAGCCGTCAACTTCCTTTCCGTGGAATCGACCGTCAAGAAAGTTCGTTTGATCGACCCTTCAATGGACATCAATAGACTGATTGCTCTTGCGATTTTAAACAGACCAGAACTCAAGCAGTACGAACAATTGCGCATCGCCGCACGCAGACAGATTCAAATTGCTGCTGCTCCGTTGTATCCGCAGTTGCAGTTCTACGCCAACAGTCTCGGTAACGGTGCCACTTTCGGTAAGACCTATCAATTCAATCCTGGTAGTTTTACGACTGTTCCTGTTGCAGCACCGGCTGCTGGTCCCGTATTGAATACAAAGCCGTTTACTCAGGTTGGTGCCGCAACGACCAGTGGAACTGGTCAGACTGGAGCAACTGTCGCGGCCGGCGAACAATACACCGGACCAAGCTATTCGAGCCGACAAATGAGACAGTCGTACTCGATCGGTTACCGTATCGACTGGAACTTCCCTGCGTTGGGAATGGGCTCGGTGACTGCGATCAACGCGGCTCGCCAGAACGCTCGAATCGCTTTGCTTAACTCCAACCAATCATTGATCAATATCTTGCAACAGGTTCGTGAGTCTTATTTGAACAGCCAAACCGCTGAAAGACAGATCGAAGTTGCTGACAAGGCGGTAGTTTCTGCAACTGAAGAACTGCGGTTGTCGCGCGTTCGACTTGCTAATGGTGTCGGTACAAACATCGACGTGATCAATGCGCAACGCGACTTTATTACTGCACTCGTCAACAAAGCGAATGCGATCATTACTTTCAACCTTGCGCAAGTTCAGTTGCTGCATGATACTGGATTAATCTCGGTCGAGACGCTTACTTCCGGTCGATTAGTTCGTCAGTAATTCGCTAGGATTTCGCGATTTGAGCGATCCTTCAAACGATTTCTCGATTTGATTGAACGATCGAGATGATTTCACGATTTGATCGAACCATCGAAATGACTTCGCGATGCGATTGAACCATCGAAATGATTTCGCGATGCGATTGAAATATCAAAATGATTTCGCGATTGGCTATCGACCCTTTTCGTTGGGATTTGCGAGTATTGCGTCAATAATTTGGTATTTCCCAAATTTCGTCGGCCCGAGTCTATGCTTAGCTGCAGTTCTAATGCCTTTAGCGGAAACGCAATTTCCAATGTTGTTCGCAGCCAGTAATGGGCGCTACGCAAGTTGCTGTGCTCGGGTAGCGCTGTTAGAGACACTGTATGTTTTCGTCTGCGGTTTGCGATGCTTCGAACTTTCCCGTATCGATATCCGCTCCATTCCGCATTGTTGGAATTTCAGAAGCCTGGCTTCAGATAAAACTTGCGGTGCGTGTGTTCGCACGTTAAGGACCTTAAACATTTTCGTTTGATTACTAAAGGCTCGTTTCTCCCGTGGATGTGAGCCCGAAGGGGGACGCGTCGCCTGTAACGTCAGTCCTGGCACGAGCTGATGGGGCAGTCCGAGCGTCGACGAATCGGGTGGAAATTTCGCCGTAATGTGGGACACTTTTCTGGCTAATTCGAATTCGGATAATCAGTAAAGAAGCCATGACTACAAGAAAAAACACACGTGCAGTTCTGCTTGCCGCCGGGCAAGGTAAGCGGATGAAGTCTGCCAAGCCGAAAGTTCTCCACGATGTTCTTGGAAAAACCGTTTTGGGGCGCGTGCTGGACGCAGTTGATGAACTGGGGATTGACCATGTGCACGTAGTCATCGGGCATGAGGCCGATCAGGTTAAGGCTTTTCTGGATGCGAATCCACCCAAGACACCATATTCGGTGCACCTGCAAGAACCGCAGCATGGAACTGGTCATGCGGTGCAGCAAGTTGTTCCATCGTTGGAAGGGTTTACGGGCACGTTGCTGGTTTCGGTTGCGGACACACCGCTGTTGCAGGGAAGTACGCTCGCAGCACTTGTTGACGGACATATTGAGCACAAGTCGGTGGTTACGCTGCTCACAACTGATGTTGAAGATGCGAAAAGCTACGGGCGGATTTTGCGCAGTGCTGATGGCGCCGTAACTGGGATTATCGAAGATAAGGATGCCTCGCCTGAGCAGAAAAAAATTCGTGAAATCAATCCGGCGATTTACTGTTTCGAATGGCCGACTGTTAAGCCGGGATTGTATGAGTTGAAGAATGATAATCGTCAAAACGAATACTATTTGACTGACATGGTGGCATGGGCTTACAACGCCAAGCACAAAACTTCTGGAATCAAGACGACGGATTGGCGCGAAGTTGCTGGCATTAACTCGCGTTTGGAGCTGGCTGAAGCTACACGATTGCTGCGCGATATGACTATCCAGCGATTGGCTCTGGAGAGTGGCGTTACGGTCGTTGATCCAGCGACGACTTGGATTGCACCTGAAGTTTCAATTGGACAGGATTCAATGGTGCTTCCTGGTTGCTTTATGACTGGGACCGTTGAGATTGGCTCAAATTGCTTGATTGGTCCGCATACAACGATGAAGGGACCGGTCACCATTGGTGATGGCACTAGTGTTGCTCAGTCGCATGTATACAATTCAGTTGTTGGACGCAATTGTAAGGTCGGACCGTTCTCTCATTTGCGTGACGGCAACGAGATTGGTGACAATGTGCGACTTGGGAACTTTGTTGAAATTAAGAAGAGTGAGATTGGAAACAAAACCAATGTTTCTCACTTGTCGTACGTCGGTGATGCGAGCGTAGGCAGTGGTGCGAATCTGGGCGCTGGGACGATTACTGCTAACTACAATCACACGACGAAGAAAAAGAGTCGGACGACGATTGGTGACAACGCGTCGACTGGCAGTAATTCGGTGCTGGTAGCTCCGATTTCGTTGGGGGATGACGCTTCTGTTGCTGCTGGAACGGTCGCAACCAAGGATGTGCCTGCGGGTGCATTAGCTGTCGGACGTGCTCGTCAGGAGAACAAGGAAGGCTGGACCAAGCGGTTGGCTAAGACAAGCTCCACTTAAGCAACGCACATATATAGGCTCTGCTTGTTCGTCTCCATTTGGCGCGAGTTTCTTGTCGAGCGCACCGCCGATGAAACTAGTGCACCATACTTAGTATCAAATTGATTTGCTGACCCACGCATATCGATTCTCGATATTTATCCGACGCTGATTGGTTACTGGATTTTTGTGCTGGGAACACCGTTTGCTAGTTCCTAGTCTTTCGGTACAGCAATTGACGCTTGTTATGCACCTCTTCCGATTGTTTGTCTGATAACGCTACGCCGAATATTGCCACCATATACGAGGCACACTTGTATATATTGAGAATTTCTTTTCTGCGATTTACTTAAGAGAGCGATGTCAATTTTACAGGAAGTCAAGTCTTGCTCTTTCGTCCGAACGCTCTAAACTGGCTCCAGTGAAAGGTTTCACTGTACTGACAAGATGGTCGTTTGGCACGGAAGTAATATATTTATATGACGGTTGTATCAATAACAGATGGCTCAAAACGATCGAATAAGTCGCAGGCTTTATATGACAAACTAGAAACGGATACCAGAATGCAAGAAGACAACTTGCCGGCGAACTTAGTGAAGCGACTCGAAGAACTCAAAGGAAGAGAAGCGAGTTATTGGGAAGACGAGATGTATTCCACCGAAGCGCTCACAAACTTGAATTATCGTGACCAACTCGAAAAGGCTTTCAAACTCGATCCGCTCGGTCCTTTGCCGCCTGCGCTATAAAGTTGATTCCGTACAACGTTAGCTCTTGATCGACATAATCGAACGCATCCGTAAGTGGTGCGATGATCGAAATATAGCCACCAGTGGCGATGACAGTTGTGTTTGATCCCAGTTCTTTCTTGGCGATCTTCAACCACTGTTCGATGATGCCAACTTGCGCATAGATACATCCGCTAGTAATTGCGTTTGATGTGTCGGATGCTAGAGCCAAAGGCGGTTTGCCTGCTGTTGCGGCTTCAATTTCTGGGAGCTGTTCTGTTGCTTGGTGCAGAGCCCGGAATGTGTTTCCTAATCCAAGTGTGATCAAACCTCCCATGAATTTGCCGGAGGATGATACCGCGCTTAGTGTCGTTGCAGTACCGCAGTCGATTACAATCGCTGCCTGCTTGTTTGCTGCGTCTGATAAGTATTTCTGGTAAGCGCCAGCGACGTTTGCGATTCGGTCGGCGCCCAAAGAATCGTACGTGTTGCTGATAACTTTCTGCGACGATTCGTTGATTTCGTAGACGGACTGTTTTCGTTTTCCGAGTTCCTCCACTAATGCGCGGCTGACCGATGGCACAACAGAGCAGATAGCGATTTCGTCAATCTTCATTGCCTGTGCATCGGTGGAAATATCCTCTGCAGCTTTTTCTGTGTTGCTCAAAAGATGATGAGACAAGTCAACAATTTTGTCGTCAACAAAAACACCGCAGGCGATTCGCGTGTTTCCGATATCAACGACGATGCGATTGTTCATTTGCGGAATGGCTACCTTTTGTGGAGTTTTAAGCGGTTTGAAATGTTCGATGCGCGCTATTTTAGCGGTATTTAGTGTCTGTGTGGTGTCGGCTTGAGTGATGTTGACCGTATCGGTGTTTGTGTGGTGTCGGCTTGAGTGATGTTAACCGTATCAGTGTTTGTGTGGTGTCGGGTGCATGTAATCGAGTATGCCCTTACAGATGCCCTCCGCGGCTGTCTGTTGTCCGCTTTCTGAAATCAACATCGCGTATTCGTCGGGATTGATGACAAATCCCACTTCAGCCAACATCGCAAGCATTCGACTGGGTCTCGTGAGCGCGAGGTTTTGAAAGCGTGCCCCAAAGTCAGGAGTGTTCAAGTCGTGAACCATGCTCGTGTTGACTGCATGCGAAAGGTTCGTCGACTGCGGGTGATACCAGTACGATGACGTGCCGTGTTCCGTTATCGGATCTCGTCCGTCTGGGAGAGAATTGTTGTGCACCGAAAGGAGCAAGTCTACGTGTTCGTCTTTCGCGATTCTGACTCGTTCGTCCAGCGAAACATCACGATCATCAACGCGCGTCATGATCACTTTGGCCCCGGCGTTTTCCAAGAGCGTTTTCAACTTCATTCCAATTGCTAGATTTATGGTTGCTTCTTTGATGCCTGAACAGCCTATGGCGCCCGTTTCTTTTCCACCATGTCCCGGATCAACACAGATGGATAGACCTTGCAGGCTGTTCGCATCGCCACTGACCTTCGGCGCCTTCTTAACATGCAGAACCAGAGTGGTTTCACTGTAATCAGCATAAAAGCCCCATTGCCGAGATCCTTTGACTGGAACATGCACTTCGTAAATTCCATCTGCGGATTGCTTGCAACTAATTCGTTCGACCTGGCTATTCACGGGACCAAGCGCTGGTGTGATCCAATCGGTGTCTGCTGTTACTCCAAAAATTCGAAGGATTAGCTCGTTTGGCTTTGTGTGCTGTTCAATTTGATACGGCAATTTTTGCGTCAGCGGAATCGAGATGCTTGTGCCGAAATCGTCAGTGGCTACATTGATCGTACGTGCCACTGAATTTGGTGTCTGATCAGATTCGTTCGAGTCTGCATCGAAATTGAGATCATCCCGTTTGATCCAGAAATGGTGGCTTGGCGCAAATAGACAGCGTATTTGATCACCCTGCCAACCATCTACGAACATTCTGATTCCGCGGTCTAATGGGGTCGATCTGCCGGCGTCTGGACCGACTCTCACAATGGTGTCATCATGCATAGTTTCGGCAATGAGGGGCTGCCTCAACGTGGTGAATTTAGCCGGACAACTTACGGATTTCGATTTGCCTTTGTGCGTCAAATTGAATTTCGCCAGGGTTTCTTTCCATAAATCATCAGGTTGAACTTTGTAAAAGCCAACGTACAGATCCGCGGATGACGCAGGTCTTCGCTGATAAACTTTGCCGTAAGCTGCATCGAGTCCCTGATTAACGCTTGAGTGAGCGAAGTGCTTTGGAAAACGTTTGCGCTTTAAAGCGGATGCGCTTTGCACCGACGAACCAGGTGAATGCAGGTTGATTTTTCTCTTCCCGATTTGCACCGTCATTTGCGAATCAGGTGTCGCATGTGCGCTGAATTCAATTACGTCTCCAACTGCCACAGCGCGAGAGTGGCGTGGTTGCAAACGTTCGCTATCGATTTTAATTTCATCGACTGAAATTGGTGGTGGTGGCAATTCGCGTTTTACAGTGATTTCTTGCTGAATTCCGCTCGGGCTCTCAGTTAAGTGAAATGAATTTTCTCCAGGTTTTAACTGCACAACATGAGCAAAAAATCCCTGTGAATTGACTCGCACAGCTTCGTTATTGCACGTGAGTGAAGCGCCAGGTGCGACTGCTCCAACGATGAATGTTGATGATGCCGGAACGGGGGCGTCTGGATGAACTATCTTGATTGCTTGTCTTACAGGGAGTTCGCGCAATTGTCTTGTTGGTTCGACTTGCGCAACTGTCGTTGGAGCTTCAGAAGTTTCTGTGCCTTTATCTGCTCGCGATGAATTGCATGAAACAACAAGAACACCGGTCAGCAGTGCCAACCCGAAGGTGATGCTGCTATTTCCGATCTTATTCTTGATCAAAATATTTTCTATTCGCGATGATGTTGAGCGGACGATTTTTTGTGTTTTCGTAAGCGCGCCAGGCGTAATTTCCGACGACGCCTAATCCAAAAAGATTCAGAGCTCCGAAGAATAGAATCGTCAGCATCGTCCCTGCGTAGCCAGGCACCACTGCAATTCCATTCATTCTTGCAGTGAAAATAATTGCGGCGAGAACAATTGCAAGAATGATCCCGAGCACGCCAAATGTCATCATCAGGCGCACTGGAAGATCCGTGAAAGCGAAGGTGCTATCAAGCAGGTAAGTGACCTTCTTTGTGAATGTCCAGGCGCTTACACCAATCTCTCGCTTGCGGCGGTGGTATGGCACGAATTTTCGTCTTCCACCAACCCAGAAGAGGAGAGCCAGCAAACTGCTGTTCGCTTCGCGCATTCCAATGATGTGGTCGCGAAATTCCGCAGTCATTGCGAACATGTCGACGCCGCCAACCGGAACCGCCGGATTGATTCCCTTTTGATAACACCACCAGAAAATGTTGGATGCCAATGTCGATGTCCATGGGTCATCTCTTGATGCGCGAACTCCGAACACAAGGTCGTATTCGCCTGAATCTAGTGCTGCAAAAAATTCTCTTACTAACTCCGGTGGCTCTTGCAAATCGGCGGCCATCACCGCGATCTTCGCCCCGCGCGCCGCTTCCAGTCCCAGCCGGATCGCGCTGAAGGCACCAAAATTGCGAGACGATGCTAAGACTTGTGCCTTAAAGCCCTGGGATGGCAACAGCTCTTCTAAGCGCGACTGAGATTTGTCTGGACTTCCATCGACAACAAATACAACCTCTAACTCTTTATGCAACTCTTCGTTGATCTTGGTCAAAGCCGCAAGGAGCGGATCGATGTTTTCTTCATTCCGATAGACCGGAATAACGAGTGAGTACTTCATTGCCTACTTCTTTATTGGGCGACCAGACCGAAGATGAACTGCTCATGACGATGTTAGCACTGCGGCGCTGGTGCAGATGAATTCTACCAATATGACATCAAAAACATCCGTGACTGCTCGTCAAACAATTTGGTCGACAAGACCAGAGTGAATGTAGTTAACCGAGCAACTGGAATGTTTGTTTCAGGCAACAAATATCAACACTTGGTGGAACGCCGAAAAGCCATGTGCTGCAAATGCTTACGACCGTTCTGCCACTCGAATACACCCTAATATACTTGTAATCAAGTGGTATCGTCGGACCTAGTCTACTAATATGAAGCGTATTGATGGGTTTGGATGAGCTGAACCCTCAGGCAACCGACTGTCAGATTGGAGAACACTTAAGGGCATGGAGCCGACCAAAAAGTTATTACCGGAGCTGAGCGTAATCGTTCCGGTATACAACGAAGAGCCCCAGAATTTAGATCTTGTTATAACTCGTTTAGAACAAGTTTTAAGTCCCCTATTGGTTTTTTACGAAGTCGTATTTGTGGACGACGGCAGCCAAACGCGTTCAAACGAAAAACTTCGGGAACTCGCAACCAAATTTGACTATGTCCGGTTGGTAGTTCTGTCAAGAAACTTTGGTGAACTCGCCGCAATCTGTGCTGGTCTCGACCACGCGCAAGGAAGCGCCACCGTCAACATGGATTCTGATCTGCAGGACCCGCCTGAGATGATTCCGACAATGTTGCAGTACTGGCGTGATGGATACGACGTAGTCTTCACACGACAAGCAACGCGTAAAGAATCTGCTTTCCGTCAATTTCTAGCGTTCGTTTATTACCGTCTACTGGGACGTTATTCTTCGGTCAAAATTCCTGTAGATGCGGGCGAATTCAGGCTATTGAGTCGCAGAGCCGTGAATGCAATATGCGCCGCTCCTGAAAAAACGAAGTTTTTGCGTGGACTAGTTCCATTTGTTGGTTTCAAGCAGATCGTGATTCCGTTCGACCGTTATGGACGCACCGTTGGTGAAAGCAGCTACACCGTCGACAAGCTTATCAAGTTGGCAGTTGAAGGGCTTGTTTCATTCAACATGCAACCGCTCTACTTCATTCCGATTTTGGGTGTCATCTTGGTTTTAAGCGGTCTGGCTGGACTGATTATTTTCAGCGTCTATCCTGCACTCATATTTGGGTTTCAAGTTACGCTTGCGATGTTTATCGTTTTAACAACTGGATTACAGATCAGCGTGACTGGCATTTTGGCTGTTTATCTCGTTGAAGTTCTGAAGGAAGTTCGAGGACGACCAACCTACATCGTTGCAGAAAAAATTGGCTGGCACGACAACATTATCTCCAAGCCATCTCCCGATGAAGTGCGCAAAGTAGTGAAGTCGAGCGCGCACTTGTAGATGGCTAGATTTATCGCGGTTTGTTAGACACCGTGATCAATCCTATGCCTCTCGGCGCATTCAATCCAGACAGCAAGCACTTATTTTCGACAGCGAGTACTGATCTGATAGTCGAGTTGAGCACATTTGACTCGTTTTCAATTGCCGAACTATGTGAATCTGTTTTACGCCTGTCCAACTTCGCCTTCACCAATGCCGGTATGTAGAGCGGCGATTGGCAATAAGTTAGTCTCTGAATTTTGAAGCCCGCAGCCTTCAGTTTTGACTTTAGTTCGGACTTTAAGTAGCGGCGAGCTGTTTGCACCACTTCATCGTGGCTAGAGAAAAGTTGAGGATCAGCGGGGACCCGAAGAACCAGTACACCGCCTGGTTTAAGGACGCGGAAGAATTCTTTTAGTGCGGCAACATCATCATTAACGAACTTGTGATAAATCACATCGATTGACGTAACCAAATCAAATTCCTTATCTGGAAAAGGTAGTGATTCGACGGACGCTTTAGTGACGTTGATACCCCGGCTTGATGAATATCGGAGTGCTTCATCGTGCATGTCCACCGCGCGCACCGTACCGAGCTTGCACATTTTCTCTGCTAGTGAGCCCGTGCCGCAACCGGCATCTAGAATTTGTAATTGGGATTTATTCGATCTGAAGTTCTGTTCTATCAGGCCCAAGACAAGCTCGTGGACTGAGACATAGTAGAAATGGTTACTCTCGTTTTGCGCGATGTTTGTGTATTCAGTGTCGTCCATAGTTACCGATGCGAGGGTGTCGATTGATGTTTGTCATCGATACTTGGTGTTGTATTTGGTGGCATGGCTGTTGATTTGTCTACATCATTTAAACGGCTATCGAAGTCACGCAGAAATGTCTTGAGTAGCGTCACATTAGCGACTGGAATGGATTTGTTCATTTTTGAAGCGGCCAGCGCGTGTGGCGACTCGTAGAACGCCACAAAGTAATCATCATACCGTTGGAAATAAGGTGAGATGTAGAAGATGTTTTGCACTTCGTCCCACTTGTAGTTTGCCGGATTGTTTACAAAATTTGTAAGCGATGTATCCGCATCCTTAATTACAGTTTCCGGCACAAGAGCATGATTCAATAGCGCAGGGTCTCCTTTTGCGCCGTCGCACACAAGAAAAGTCAAAGTTGGATTGCGTTTGAAATATGGATTGAGTTTTAGATCAATGATATCTCTGACCGACAGCGTGTCACCGCCGATGGTGAATTTGGTAAAGCTTCTCGCATTTCCTAATTTCTTCGGTGAATCGATTGGATATCTGTCGCTAAGCAGCTTTAGCGTCAACATATTATAAGCGTTCAACCAGTAGCACAGGTTCTCCTTTTCTGAGTTCAGCTTATCGGGAGCGACTGAGGCTAATTCGTCAATTGCTTTGTTCAGGAGCGGCAACGCTTTTACTTGTTTGTAATCAACAGCATCACCTTTCACTACCTCGTGCAATAGTTGATCGTAGAGCGGAAAGTGATAGGTGATTGGATGCTCGACTTTTAAAAAAGCAGATTTGACCCAGGTGCCACCATTAACGATGACATGAAATAACAGCAGAAGTGCACCGACACTTAGAAAGATTACTGGAATCGCTTTCTGTATGTTCGGTGCCTGCATAAAAACTAAATACGGCTATTAAACAGATGCCGGAGCCAAGCAGCTCGGCAATACCTTGCAAGGGGTGATATCAACGGTCTTCCAAACATCACCCACGATGTACGGTTCTTTCTTCAACCACGCGTCTAATTCTGCTCTAGACTCGAAATCACAAATTACGGTCGAGCCGATCATCTTGCCTTCATCATCGAGCATTGCCGCTGCATAGAGGAATGTTCCTTTTTTGCGCCCGTCCTCGAAACCTTCGATGTGAGCTTGCCGCGCAGCCATGCGGCGATTTAGTGCTTCCGTATCAGAACCGTCTCGTCCGACTACGATGAACTGCACTATTGTGCCCTCTATGATGTGATGAAAAATTTTGGAGCGTACGAGATTCGAACTCGTGACCTCTTCAATGCCATTGAAGCGCGCTACCAACTGCGCTAACGCCCCGTGTATTCGTCTAGCTTATACCATCTTCCGGTAGGAAAGACAGTTTGGAACGGAAATTTTACCGTTTCAATTCGTCTTTGCAACTCGTTCCATGCTGAAAAGTGCTTTTACCGGTTATCAGCGGTGGACGTAACAACTGGTGTTGTGTTCGGACTCGCCGGCACTGTGCTTCCAGCAGGGTCGGATGTTGTATTTGCTTCTTTCGCAGGATTATTTGTAACCGCCACAAATTCGCTGCTGCCCGGAATTCGTCGAGTGAGGTCCAGCTTAGTCTTTGACTCGAGAAGCTGTTTGACCTTTTCCTTGCCCCATCTTGCTTTGCTGACCATGTTGAGGAAGAAGTATTTGTCTGGCGGCCATAAGAACGATGTTTCGAAATAGCACCAAATCGTACAACCCTGACAGTAACTCCATGTACCCTCTTTCTTCTTCTTTTCTTGAACCGGAGGGCTGTGCCACATTTCGTCGAGGTTTGATCGACCGTTCTCATGTTTGATTTTCAGTCGCTCGTCGTGCATGTGGTAGCACGGCAGAAGCAGATGATCGTCTGGTGAAACGACTACGACGCTTGAAACCGCTCTGCAACGCGGTTTTGTAATTTGGTTGCCACCATCTAAGTAGAACTCTAGAAAAGCCCAGTTGACACATACGTTGTCGAACTTAGCCAAACGCCGAATCTCTTCGATGCCTTTCTTGTGCAAAAGCTCGTTATCGCAGAAATCAAATACAGGGCCGAGTAAAACTACGACACCCAAATCTTGCGCCAGTCTTATTACCTTTTCCATTCCGCCTATTGACTCAGGCGTAGCGGTGGCGATGATCGAAGGTTGCTCTCCTAGCGACTTTGCCAATTTGATGCTTTCGATTACCTTCTCAAAACCGTTGATGCCGCGTTCGGCTTTGTAAAAGTCCGGGTCTGTCGTTGAAAGAGAGAATTTCAAATCATCGACTAAGCCTTTGATTTCGTGTGCCACGCGTTTGTAAAGTGTGCCAGTGTTCGCCAGGCTGACAAAAAATCCCATTTCTTTTGCTGCACGCAAAATCTGGGGGAAGTGCTTGTAGATAAGGGGCTCACCGCCGGTGAAGTCAACAACCTTCACACCGAGTCGCTTTAGTGCGGCAAGATTCTCGATTATTATCTCTGGCGACGTTTCCTTGATCTTGATATTTTCCGGCTTAATCGGAATATCACAGTAAGTACAGCGAGAATTGCACTTATAGGTAAGATAATAGTTGGCAAGAATCGGTGGCAACTTAAGTCCTCTGTGGTCAGGGCTCTAGAGGAGCCCGGCTCGTAAAGTATATTAGACCATCTGTAAACGCTGATTAGGTGAATTCATCCACATCGGAGCCTGTTCCATTATGCGCCATGCCAATTTGCTCACTAACAATGACTCGGTATTGCTGGTTGTAGACGTGCAGGAGAGCTTTCGTAAACACATTGAGGGCTTCGATGCGATGGTAAAGAACATCGTCATCATGGTGGAAGCAGCGAAGATATTGAGCGTCCCGGTCATTGTCACAGAGCAGTATCCGAAAGGTCTTGGTCATACTGTGGCAGAAATAACTAATGTTTTGGGCGACCACCAACTGTTTGAAAAGAGTTGCTTTAGCTGTTGCCGGGCCGACGATTTTGTGAAGGGATTAGAGAGCACTCAAAGGCGGTCGGTTTTGGTCACAGGAATTGAGGCTCATGTTTGTGTCAATCAAACTGTTCATGACTTATTGCAGATAAATTACGCCCCACATCTTATAACAGACGCAATTTCCAGTCGTACATCGCAGAATAAACAAATTGGTATTGAAAAAATGCTTTCTTCTGGAGCTCACATTTCGTCAGTGGAGATGTCGCTTTTCGAGATGCTGGTTGAGTCAGGAACAGATGAGTTCAAGGCTGTACAGAGATTGGTGAAGTGATTTAGAACTGTCGTTGCCGGTTCGCAAATTAAAATTGTCAGATTGTATGTGCACCAAATGTGGTGCAGTGATTTGCTCTTCAATTTCTCGTTGGCGCAAGACCTACATTGGGACCAAGTCCTAGCCACCAATTCAGCAACCTCTTCCAAATAGCAATTTCTCGTTGAGCGCGCTCTTTTTTCGACGGACTAATGAGCGAGATTACGCTCCAGAGAGATATGCGTAACAGCGCCCCGACGACCATCAATATTCGCTGCGTTACTGAACCTGCTATTCCATAATGTTTTCTAGTCAATTTTGCTGAACTTTTCTGGAATTCTGCAAATTGCTTGTCCTTGGCTTGTTCGCTGCTTGCGCCTCCGAGATGAGTAATCACTGCGTTTGGGTCAAGCATAATTTTCCAACCAGCTTTCTTGATACGCATTTGCAGGTCTGTTTCTTCCGAATACATAAAAAATAGCTCGTCGAACAATCCCACTTCATCTAAAACTTTGCGACGAACAAGCATTGCCGCCCCGATTACGAAGTCGACGTCTCGAACCGAGTCGTGCAGCCATTTTCTATAGTCTCCAAATATTTTACTGTTTGGAAAAGCCGCGGTTAGAAGCAAGTTTTCCCATATGCATCGAATGGGTGATGGGAATTTGTAGCAAGACATTTGCAACGTCCCATCCGCATTCAGAAGCTTTGGACCTACTAGACCAGTCTCTTGATGTTCGTCGAGAAAATTGCAAAGTTCGGAAAGAGCCGTTCCATGCACAAGTGTGTCGTCGTTATAGATAAAAATGTATTCGCCCGAGCAAGCTTCGATCGCTGTGTTTTGATTGTGACCGAATCCATGTCTCTCGCTGTTTTTCCTCAAATGGACTTGAGGAAATTCTGATTCAATCATTGCAACGGCACCATCTGTGGAGACATTATCAACCACGACGACTTCAAAAGGAAAATTTGGAGCGTTAGTGTAAATTGAGCGGAGGCAGTCTCGTAGCATAGAGAGCCCGTGGTGATGCACAATTGAGATACTTAGTTTTACAGCGGACATTTAGGCATTCCATGAAAACTATGAGTATAGTCTGACGATTTAAAAGCCTTGCTTCTGTTTCGTAAAGAAGAAACATTTGCGTTCATGAACTTTGGAACACTTTCAACCTTCAACGTGAGAGAAAGTTACTGATTTGTCTCTTAATCCCTAGCAGGTTAGACAATGCAGTCACGATATACTTGAATTTTCAAGAGGTGTGAGGAGTTGATTGTGGAAGCGGTTAAGGAAAGCACTCGAAGCGAGCTGACAGTCGAAGACGCGGTCAACTGGGTTGGCAGCAGCCTCAAAGACTTGAATTATTACAACATCCAGATTTCTCGCTATAGCTGGATAGGCGAACAGCTAAAGAAAGTTTTGCCAGCCGGTGCAAAAGTAGGTGACATAGGAGCTGCTCCGGGTCACATATCGCGCATGTTGAAAAAAATAGGATTTGATGTCACCGCATACGATTTCAATCCAGATGCAGACATGTGGGAGTCACCAGGCGAACTAGGTTTCGCGCAAGTTCTGCGGAACGAAGGTATCAAGGTCAATCATTGGGACGTAGAGGTTGAAGATTCTCGAACCGTTCCTGCAGAACCACAAGTTCCACCTACGCTCGACGCAGTCGTGTTCACAGAAATTCTTGAGCATATTTACCGCTACCCTTTTGCAAGCGTAAGGCAGGTGAGTCACCTTGTTAAACCGGGTGGCTACATCGTGCTGACCACACCAAACCGTGCTTACGCATGGTTTCGGTTGAAAGCCTTGATGGGCGGTTCATCAGATACAGAATTCAAACTTTTGAGAGACTCTTTCCCTCCTCATATGCGGCATGTCTGGCAATATACGCTTGCAGAGTGCTGCGAAATTTTGAACGAGTGTGGATTTGATATCGTCACTGGTGAAGTAAAAAGCTTTCATCTCTGGACTTCGAGAAGTGAGGACGGAACAACGTCCGCGAGCTGGAAACCAACTAACTTGAAACAGATACTCAAACTGCCTCTGGCATTATTTCTCGCACTATTTCCTGGATTTGGAAGCACCGTATGTGTAGTTGGTAGGAAGCGCGGTAAGTAATGTGCTGACTTTGTGTCTGCACCTGAATCAACTGAAGCATGACTAAGTTAGCTGTTCCCATCGAGAATAAAGCGCCTGCGACTCAGTCACTGAGCAGACGTCGAGTTGTATTTTTCGACCACACATCTGTGATGAGTGGCGGCGAGATCGCGATGCTCAATCTGATTCATGCTTTGGATACCACACAGTATGAGCCAGTTGTAATTCTTTGCGCCGACGGTCCGCTTGCAGATCGATTGAGGAGCGATTCCATCGAGACTCACATTCTCAATCTTTCGACGGACGTTTTAAAAACAAGAAAAGATACTCTTGGACTTTCAACTCTTGGACAATTTTCCAAAGTTGTAAGCGTGGCTCGATACACCCTTCAGCTAGCCGCGCTGTTCAAGAAATTGGGAGCTGATGTTGTTCACACGAACTCGCTCAAAGCTGACATCATCGGGGCTTTGGCTGGCCGAATTTCGAAAATTCCAGTGATCTGGCATGTTCGCGACCGGATCGATGTTGATTATCTGCCAAAAAAAGTGGTGAAACTTTTTCGGTGGTTGAGCGCTTTTCTACCTGATCACGTTATTACAATTTCGCAAGCGACAAGGATTACGCTTCCTCAAACTACTGATGCTGACCGGTTCTCGGTCGTGCACGATGGTGTTAGCCCAATTGCTTTTACAAACATTCAACGCAACTGGTTTTCGCAAGATTCTGTGCATATCGGAATCATTGGACGGATAAGCCCGTGGAAAGGACAGCACGTTTTCATTGAAGCCGCTTCTCAGCTTCGATCACGATTTCCAAATGCCTCCTTTGAAATCATCGGCAGTTCGATGTTTGAAGAGCACAGCTACGAACAAGAATTACGAGATTTGGTCACGAAAAATAACCTGGTTGATACCGTTAAGTTTTTGGGTTATCGCTCCGATATTTTTGATGTTCTCCAAGACCTCGACGTAGTGGTGCATGCATCGACAATCGGAGAGCCTTTTGGACAGGTCATTATCGAAGGAATGGCCGCCGGTAAACCAGTGGTTGCCACCGATGGCGGTGCGGCGCCAGAAATTATTGAGAATGGAGTAGACGGTCTCATCGTGCCACCTAAAGACGCTACAAGGCTTGCGCAAGCTATTGAGTCCTTGCTGATTGCCCCCAATGATGCGCGAAACATTGGTGCCAGGGGACAGCAAAAGGTGCGCAACTGTTTTTCGATTGGAAACACTGCCAGAAATGTAGAGTCTGTCTACGAGCGTGTTTTGTCCGCGAAAAAGTAACTTAGTGTTGCAGCCGCGACGCTGACTACTTTCTCTATTGACTAAAGTTTATTATTTCTGTCATCGCCGTGACAGTTGATTCTTTCATGATTCTCTGGTCGCTGGGTACATTGATGTGTGGCTCTTAATAGAGCTCAAAGGGTCATCAAGTGCTTTTGCGATATACTAGCCGAACCCTTAGAGCTACCTTGCGTTCAATGAATAATAAGTTTGCCGGCAAATCCTTTTACGCCATCTTCGGTGCCGTTTTAGCCATCACCACAGCCACAGCCAGCGGAGCACAAGACGCCCTTTGGCGTACATATTTCAATTCCGCTGAAAGTGCATACGGTGCGGGCAATTATGTGGAGAGCGAAAAACTCCTCAATTCAGCCGTTAACGCTGCACGCAAATACGATGACTCACTAATAACTTACTACTATCTGGGACGCGTGGACGAGCGTCTGAACAAGCCAAAAGAAGCAGAGACGAATTATCGAACAGTGCTTGATAATCTTGGACCCAAAATTTGGGCGACTCTTCGTCCGCCAGATGGAACTTTAGAGTGGGATAAGACCGAGTCAATCGAGTCTGACCATACACTCACTTCGCATGATTTTTTCAAAAAATTTCGTAGTCACAAACCGCCATTGCAGAGCCCTCTGGCTAAACCGATAACGACCGTTGATGTTCTCACTGATTTGGGTCTCTTGATGCAAGAGCAGAATCGTAACCAAGAAGCCGAGCAGATGTTTCGTCAAGCTTTAATGCTGTCCGAACTTCGCTCCGAAACGGCGGCGGCGACACAACCGAGAATCATGCAACGTCTTGCGAAGCTTTACGCTACCGAGAATCGTAAAGGCGAATCCGATGCTCTTTATAAACAGTTGGAAGACCTGCGTGCAAAATCTACACCAGGTTTTGATCAGCTCGTTCAGAAAAACATCAAAAATATAAACAGGCTTGGAAAAAACAAGGTTCTCGTCGCAACGCGATTGAACAATTTGGCTTTGTTCTGTGCTACTCATGGTGACTATATGAAAGCCAGCGATCTCTATACGAGAGCATTGCAATTGGCTGACGCTGGCACAAACAATCGCGATATGCTGATTATCATGCGCAATTATGCTGATCTTCTTGAAGCAATGGGAAAGAACGAAGAGGCTAAGCGCTTCTTAAGGCAGGCTGATAGCCTCGGACCTGTCGCTGAACTGCACAAAAGCAAAAATTCTTTGCAGCGATCGCCCAGCGTTGTCGAGGCCACAGAGCAACAAAGCAGCGAAGCGGTGCAAAAATAGAATTAGCTTATGGATCTTCGAAGCTCTCTGAATAGTGGACTTTGTTCACGATTATTCTTTCTACTTTGTACCTTTTGCCTGGCATCAGTCTGCACCGCATCTGGTGCGGAGCCGTTTTTTGGCATGTGTTCGAACAATAATATATTCAACTCTGCAGAATACTTGCCGAAGTTTGCAGATACCGGTACGGCACACTGTCGCGTAGATGCTGGCTTCAACATTACTAGAAAGAATGCAGGTGATGATCCTCAGAAATGGGATTGGTCTCACATGGAGAAAGTAAGGCAAGCTGCGCAGAAATATCCACGCATTAGTTTTCTTCCAATCTTGGGTTACGGCGCAAAGTGGGCTGCAGCGTCAGGTTATGCAGGAAATGACATTGCAGTGCCTCCACGAGGAATAAATGCACCCGTCACTTCTCCCGAAAATCTTTTCGGGAATTATGTTTATGAAACTGTGTCGCGCTATAAAGATTCGGTGCATTGCTGGGAATCTTGGAACGAACCAGACTTGCCCGGGCACGTCTTCTTTGCCGGTAATGGACACGACTTTGTACCGTACCAGCGCGCATGCTATTTAGCCGCGAAGAAAGCCGATCCCAGATGCACTGTCGTGTTTGCTGGCTTGTGTTACGCGAACATTGAAGGCTACATGTATTCACGGCATCTTAAACCG
The DNA here is from genome assembly GCA_036702965.1 of Drouetiella sp. Classification (GTDB taxonomy): domain Bacteria; phylum Cyanobacteriota; class Vampirovibrionia; order Obscuribacterales; family Obscuribacteraceae; genus PALSA-1081. The sequence goes on along the minus strand of DATNPZ010000013.1, from coordinate 939,116 downwards.
CCAACTTTTGATCCCTCACACACTAGTTTTTTTGAAGAATACTTACAGACTGTCGTAAAAGACCCGCAGGCAAAAGCTAACAACTTTTACTTCGACGTCATGAATCAACATTCCTACTCTAGAGCAAGTGACTTAAGCGATTACGCTCAAATTCAGAATAAGTTGATGACTGAATATCTTGGTCAGACGAAGCCCATCTGGTTTACAGAAACAGGATTTGGAGACAAGGGCGGACCGTTCGGAGGAACTCCTGATGATTACTGCGATTATCTTCTACAGACCTTCTGCTGGTCGAAACAAGCAAAAATACAATCTCAATTCCATTTTCAATTAGACAACTCAAACGAGCTCGGTCTATACGACGGAATGCTTGGAAAGGCGAAGCCAGCGCTTCAGACTTACAAAATGATGACTCGTGAACTAGCCGACGCGCAGTTTGTAGCACAACTGCACGGTAACGCTGGTGTTGGTTTTATCAAAGGCAACAGTCCATTCTCTCCAAGTGCCTGGCAGACTGGTTACAATCTTTTTGAGTTGAAAAACGCAGCCGGAAAGACAATTTTCATTGCATTCACCGACACAAACAAACCCGTAGACATCAAAATTCCAGCAAAACATCAAAATGCCGTTTTGATAGACCGCCATGGAGAGAAGAAGAACATCAGCGCAGTAAATGGAAGTTATAGTATTCGTCTTCCTGGTGCCACAAATCTTGCAGGCTTTCCAGTTCTGACCGACCCTAAAGCAAGAGCGTTAGGATCTCCCGAACATTTGGTTGGAGGCGCTACACAAATTGTTGTCGAAGAATGAGTCCTTCAGAAATCACACTTTGGATATTGACGATAAGCGTCGGCTGTTATTTTTTTCCTTAGAAGATTGGGACCATGTTTGGAGAAGAAATCAATTTATCTGTGCAGATTTGCTCAGGCGTTTCCGAAATCTGGAAATTCTTTGGGTTTCGCCACCCTATGATTTGTCACACGAGCCAACAAGGTTTGATCCACGCGCATTGAAAATCTCGCGCGATCCAGAAACACCTGGGCTAATGGTTTTTAAACCGCTAAAACTTTTGCCGAACGTTCTTGGGAGAAAGATCAACAACTTCTTCATGCAAAGGCAGCTCGAGTCTGTGCTTCGCCAGGCTGGTTGGAGTGTCTTTGATCTATGGATTAATGATCAGAAAGCGAGAAATTATCTGCCGCGCGGAACTGTGCGTAAGTCGGTCTACGATGTCACAGACGACTGGACACAGTTTGACCAACCGCCTCGAGTAAAACAAGCTGTTATCGCAGATGATGCATACTTGCTTGATACAGTGGACGAAACAATCGTTTGTTCAGAATGGCTTTATCGGAAAAATGCGATTGGTAATCGGAAGGTTCATCTTATTGCAAATGGAGTTGATGCTAATCGTTATAGCCCTGATGCGCTGAGCCCTCTGCGCAAGCCTGAAGAGTTCAAAAACCTTTCAAAAATTGCGGGTTATGTGGGCACACTGCACTCTGAGCGGCTGGATTTAGACTTGATTGAAGAGATAGCGAGAATAGCACCGGATGTGAACTTCGCTTTTATTGGTCCGAACTGTTTAACTGATGAGCAGACCGAAAAGTTGAAACGGCACAAAAATATCATTCTTTCGGGACCTATCGATTACAAGCTTTTGCCATCCTACATGAAATGTATCGATGTCTTTATGACACCGCATAAGGTGTCACCGTTTACCGAAAGTTTGGATCCGCTAAAACTATACGAATACATGTCCACAGGCAAGCCGATTGTATCGACGCCGTGTTCAGGATTCAGGGACCTGCCGGAACTAGTTTTCGTTGAAGCAGATGCTGCACAATTCGCTCATGCTATCTGCACGGCTATCGAATCAGAAGATACGAAAGGAGAGCAGCGCATCAAGTGGGCTGCGAATCAAACGTGGCAAAATCGCGTTGACGACGTTGTCTCCGTTTTAAGCTGGTAACTGGATTTAGTGTGTCAAAGATAGCGATGCCGAACGAATCGGTTTGCTGTCATCGGTTTGAGCAGTGTTAGCACTCGATGAAGCGTTCAGACACTGGTTCACGTCTGGAATAACCGCCTCAAGAACCTTCTTCGCTCCAAGTTCGTTTAAATGAACTGTGTCTGAGAAATCTTGATCGCCAAAGTTTTTCGCATGCGACAAATCGATAAACTTGCAATCAAATTGTTTTGCTTCACTCGCTAGCTTCGTGTTGTACTGTTCGTACAAACCTTCCGGAAGCATCTCTAAATTTCGCTCAGTTAAAGGGGCGTTAACGAGAACAACGTGAATGTCTCGTTCTTTGCACGTCGTAAGTAATCGATTCATGAACACGAACTGTTTTTGCATTTTCTCAAAAGAGATATTGCGATAGCGCGTTGTGTATTCGCGGACGCTTTTAGCCCATTTTTCTTTGACACCCTGAGCGCTTAAATTCATGTCTACTGTAGAAAGTTGGCTTACAGGGGACTCGTCTTGTTTTTGTGCCACATAATCATGCAATTTCTCTTGAATTTTGGCTCGCATCGCGTAGGTAAAGACCGTTTTTCCCAATAAGAAATCGATGTAATCAGTGGGTTGGGTCAAATAGGTACCGCAAAAATCCAGTGTATTGGACCAGTCAGACATCTTTCTAAACGCGATTCCGGCAGCCGGTGACTCGAACAACGAATCGCAAAAGTCACGTGGTGCGACCATCATTACCAATGTTTTAGGTGCATGCTCGCCGCTTAAGTATTGTTTGATCACAAACAAATCATCCGAGATCATAAATCCAAGAAATGAGATGTTGTTGACCTGAAAATTACGCCCAGATGCTTGTTTGAGCGCGTCTTCTACGAAGTGAATTCGCGTGTATTGTTCGATCGATGGCACACGACCATAGGTAGCAAAATCAAGTTGGTACATGGGCAAAAGAACGGTGGACGAACCAGCAAAAACTACATCAGGGCGACGGCTAGAGTGTCTGATCGACTCGGCCGCGAAATCCTCCCTGATTTGATCTTGCTTGTACTTGGAAAACAAAAGTGAGGCAGCGCTGTTCGCAGCAAGAAATAGCACTGCTGCGACGATGAACAAACTTTTCACTCGGTTGTCTGGTTTGTCCACAAGCTGTCCGTTGAACGTAGTATTCCGCAGTTAGTTTAGCTCAAAGCACTTCTTGGCAGGTTATAACGGGCTAAAGCAGCGGCTATGCTTGTTATTTTGAAACAAAGTTTTCGGTTACTTTTCGATAAATCTGCACTACTTTACTTGCCATAAAGTCGCTTGAAAATAGATTTTCCGCCCGAGCTCTTCCAGCCGCTGCAAACCGGCTTCTCAGGCTGGAATCTTTCACCAATAGGGTTAACGCCTGGCTAAGTCCGGTAGCGTCTCCTGGCGGTACAAGTAGTCCTGTTTCTTTATCGCTAACAATTGTTCCCAGCCCAGGGCCTTGCGTCGCCACCACTGGTAGTTTCGCTATCATCGCCTCGACTGCCGACATACCAAACGGTTCTGCAATTGAAGCGAGGACAAAAATGTCGGAACAAGCTAGCAATTTCACAATATCACTTCTGTAACCGAGCAGGCGCACCTTGTGCGACAGATTCTTCTCGATTACGAGCTGTTCTAAAGCGGTTCTTTGCGAACCGTCACCCACTATCCAAACTTTTACTGGAAGACTTTGGTCGAGTGCTGCAATCGATTCCACCACGCAGGAAAAGTTCTTTTCGATTTCTAACCGGCCAATTCCTATGATCACCACATCTTCATCCGACGCCCCAAGGCTTAAGCGCATCTCAGAATCAGTTGTTTCAGCAACTTCGAACAACGGAATTCCCGGATGAACTACCGTTATCTTGTCCATTGGTACTGCTTCTCGCAGCGACAGTTCGCGGCCGACATTCTCTGTTATTGGTAAAAAGTGGGCAATGTAGTTGTTCTTCAGCATTTGCAGTTGACGCCAAATCGACCGCTTCAAAAACGAGTACTTAATCCAATTTGGATGGTCAAAGTGAACGGACATTATTGATGGGATATTGGCGAGTTTGGCAGCGAAAGCACCCACAAATGAATCTAGGCCCAGATGCAGATGCACTAAATGAATCTTTTCGTTGAGCAAAAGACTTTTAAGTCTGTTCATCGCTCCGAAGTCGAAGTAACCGTTTATTGGGAAGATGGTCACTTCAAAGTTCGACTCTCGGAATTTCTGCGAGATGCTGCTTTCTTTCGTGCAAATGATCAAAGGTTTGATTGACTCAGCGTTTGGCGATTGAAGCAAATTATGAACATAATTTTCGACGCCCCAAACCTGAGATCCAGACAGGATGTGCGCGATACGAAGATTTTTTGCCTGAGATGGAGTAGAAAGTTCGTTGGCTTCAATTGCTTTTATCATTTGATGCATTCTACCAATGGTTGATTGCACGGAAGAGTAAACGTCTGTCTAGATTTAGTGATAAACCTTCTAAGGTTGTCATTAAAGAGCGCAACGAGCTATATACTGTGGGCTAAACAGAACCAGCGAAGCGAATAAATGCTCGAGTTAGTGAAAAAATTTGTTTACGACATTCCGCCGACTATGCGGAATTGGACGCAGGTAATTTTGATTGCCACTTTTGCTCTCTCTGTTTTTCCACAGGGAGTACCTACACCTGTCGGCACGATGTGTATTAGTTCGTTTGCAATGTTGGTTGGTCTCGTTTGGATAATTAACAAGCGAGCTACTCAAAATAAAAGTCTGGTACCAACAATCGTGCTTAAACACGCAGTTGTAATAGCCTGCGCCGCTTACTTTCTTCTCGGTCTGGCAACTTTCCCGAACTGCGATATGCCCATGTATTGGGTCAAGGAAGTAGTTCAAAGAACAATCATCATTTGGTTACCGACACTTGTGTTCACTCTTGTTCCGCAGAAACCGAAAGACATTCAGAAGGCGATTCTAGCCTACCTTCCACTTTGTTCGATTATCGCCGTAGCGACCTTTTGGGACGCTCGGCACAGCCACTTTGCCACTCCATCCTATGCGTTTGGGATGCACAAAAATCACATTGCTGGTTCGTGCTCGGTGATGGGCACCATCGCTATCGCTGCGATGTTGACCAGCAAAAACGTGCACAAACGCTTACTTATGATCGGTTTTCTTGGGCTTGCGATCATTGGTTGCTTCGCCTCACAAGGTAAAGCTGGATTGTTGTGCATGGTTGTTGCGACACTCTTTATGATGTTTGCATCCGGCGTAAAGATGAAGCGCATACTCTATTTCGGTTTGGCTATCGTTGTTAGTGCTGGTTTGATGTGGAAATTTATGCCACATGAAGCGCGAGAGCACGTCGTCTCTACCAAAAAGTTCTCGACAAACGAAATCCGCATGACCTTGTGGACAGATATATTGCCGGTCCTAACCAAAGAGCCGTTTATTGCCGTTGGTTGGGGACAGCTTTTGCTGAAAGATGGAAGATACTTTGGAGATGGTGCCTGCGTGCTTCTGCTGGACTGGTTCCAAATGACGATTCTGGGTCCAATTCTGTTGCTTATCAGCATCTTCTTCGCAGTTAAGTTGCCACTAGACAACGCAAAACGAATCCCAAAAAATACTGCGCTTGCATTCATAAATCTTGTTGCTTTGGGCGTGATTTGCGGTAGGTTTTTTCACGCAATGGTAGATTCATTCTGGATTGGTAGAGGCGTTACTCTCTGCACATGGGCTGCTATTGGTATGGCGTTGTTTGTCAAACTTTACTTAGATCAAAAGCAAAAACGATTGCTTTCTGTCAGTTTAAGTCGTGCGAACGAATCCACGATCGCTTTAAAATAGTTCGGTATTAATGCTGGATTTAGAAATTGAAGGTTCTACGGATTTCTCATAGCGGCGGTGTCACTGCCTATCGCGAACGCGAGCGGCAGTTAGTTGCACGACACCCTGTTCAAGTGAGACTGGTCATTCCAGACAACTGGAATCATCTTGGTTCGGATAAAAATAAAATCGATGAACCTTTTCCTGTAATCAAATCGAAAACTTACGGCACGGGAAACATTCCGCTATTTTTCTACAGTTTAAACTCGATAAATAAACAACTTCTGGATTTTAAACCCGACATAGTTGATATTCACGAGGAACCATATTCGGTATCGTGTTTCGAGATCGTAAAAGCCGTTCAACACCATTTGCCGAAGTCTTCGATTGTTTTTTATTCTGCTCAAAACATAAAGAAGAACTATCCGCCGCCTTTTAAATGGACGGAACGATACGTCTATGACAGTTGCGACGGTGCTTACCCGTGCAGTGATGGGGTTCGCGATGTGCTTCGTCAGAAGGGATTTGTGACAAACTCGGATGTAATTCCCCTTGGTGTAGATCTGGATTTGTTCAAACCGCTATCCGTAGACAGAACTTCAGTCGGTCTTCAAACTCATTCGACAGTAATTGGTTATTTTGGACGGCTTGAGCATTGCAAAGGATTAGATTTCGTATTTCAAGCGCTTACTTCAATTCCGCCAGAACAACATTGGCAAATGTTGATTGTAGGAAACGGAGAGTACACGCAAAATCTTAAAGACAAAGCACAGTCTCTTGGAATTGCAGATCGCATCGTTTGGATCGGCGAAGTTACAGCCTCTGACGTGCCGAAATTTATCAACATGTGTGATGTGATGGTTGTGCCAAGCATCAGTACGCCAACATGGAAAGAGCAATTTGGACGAGCGGTGACTGAGTCGATGGCGTGCGGAGTTCCCGTCATATCGTCTGATTCTGGAAGCCTACCCGAAGTAGTTGGTGACGCTGGAATTGTCGTACCGGAACAGGATTCACAGGCGCTGTCCGCGGCGCTGAAAAGTGTAATCGGAGACGTGACGCTAAGAACTAACCTGGCTGCCAAAAGTGTTGAGAGAGTCAACAAATATTACACTTGGAAAATTGTTGCGGACTCGATGTACGCTTTTTATAATCGAGCACTCGAAATCAGGCGAGCTCGAAACTAATTTTGCGCCGAGGTTTTTGTTTTACCAGAGATCATGCCGAGCAGTTGATCGTGTAGGTCGCGCAACTTCGAATCGTTTGGATTATCGTCTTCGGCTTTCTGTAATTCAACAAGCGCAGCGGCAAGGTCATTCTGCTCGATTTTCTTATTTACCCGTGCGAGAGCCTGTTGTGACTTCGCTTCGTTTTGAGCGATGGTATCAGGCGTTAAAATTTGCGCATGCGTTTGAATTGTGGCGATTGAAGTTGATTCTTCATCTTCTGTGCGGAAGGTCGATTTTTTTTCTTCTGCCTTCACTTCCGGTGCCTCAACAGCTTCAGACAGTTGAAGTTGTATTTGGGTATCGGCCGGAACCACTACCGTCGCTCCTTTACAAACTATCGGGTCTAAGAAATTTAAGCCTGCGCCTTCCCATGCACCACTAACGGTGCCTGAAACACGATGACCTTTCTCTGAGAAGGCTAAACCGATAGCAGCACCTGCTCCTGTTGTTATAGCTAACGACATTCCGCCGGTTCCAATCGCCGCCGGCACCGCGATTTTTGTAACGGTCATCAAAATGCCGCGGATTTTTTGCTTTTTCGTCGGAGGCTTTGGAGCGCCTGGTTTGATTGTTCCGTCATCGGTTTCAGATGCTGCAAACAGGTCGATTACATCGTCGCCGTGCCGGGCTCGGTAAAAGCGAATTGTCAGCGAGCCGTCACTTTGTCCGTATGTGGCTTTACGAGCTGTTTCTACCGTACCTTCGAGAATCGTTCCTTCTGCCAACCAAGGTTTTCCGCTCTCTGATTTTGATGAAACGACAACAGCCTTAACATCATCTCCGGAATGATTGAACGAAGAATTGAGCGGGGTAATGAGCTTCGCATTGATTTGTCCCTGGGCAACATGAACAAGCTTTTTGGAAGGCTTGCCAATCACCTTGCTGTGACCAATAAAATCGTTTACTTGATCGAGCTGTGTCGGCTGTTCAATTTTGCCGTCGCGTATTATGCGCTGCAACTCCGATTCACTAGTTGCATTTGCGCTTTGCGAGACTAAAAGGCAGAGCATCGCTGCAAGTGAATTTACTACGCGATTCGATCTCTTTTGCATTCGACTATTTCGTAGTTGTTCCACCGGTGTTGACCGCTCTCAGCAGAACCATTTGCATTGCGCCAGACATGACCATTTGTGGAATGTATCTGCCGATTGCGTAGACAGACCGTTTAGTCATCGAGTCTTTCACAACAATTACATCGCCGTTGCGCACTTTTACTCGAGCCTGAGACTCGGGATTTTTCATTGCTTTTCCGAATCTCATATCGACTTTTTCACTTGTAATTGTTCCGTCGCGGTTGGTTCTAGCCAAGTAGACGTGACCTTTTATGGCAGTATCAGTAAATCCGCCAGCTTTTGCAATTACGGAGAGAAGGTCATCGTCACCCGACATGACCATCAGACCAGGAGTTTTAACTGCACCAGTGATTCTGACCTTATGTCCATTCGCAACGACTTTTCCGAAGTCGTTCGTATTGAATTCGGCACCACCCTTAGGCACGTATATTACGTCGCCTGGTTGAAGAACCAAGTCCTCGGATACATCTCCATCAAGCATAAGTTTCCACAAATCAACGTCGATGACTTGTTTGGGATGGAGTCGCGTTACATGAAGATGACGAATATCAGCCGTTTCCTTCAGTCCGCCAGCAAGTTCAAGTGCAGTCGATACGGTAAAAATTCCTGTCACTGATGAAGCTGTTGAAACTTCGTCGCTCTTCGAATCCCCTCCGCCGCCCGCATTAGGTGAATTGCTGTTCCCTGTCGGGGTGTAAAGTCCTGGATGAACAACCTCACCAAGCAAATACACTTGGTTGGGTCGTTGTCTTTGTAGATTGACGACTATTTCAGGGTTTTTGAACCACTTCTTCGCCCGTTCATTGACCAATTCGTTCATTTGACGCAGCGACATGCCGGCTGCTTCGATAACGCCAGCGTAGTTGACTACGGCCGTCCCATCTGGCAGAACGGGAGCGATACTGGTACTGCCTTTATCATCATCTGAGGAGAGGTCGGTCAAGGAGAGGACATCCCCAGGTCCGAGTACATACTCCTGCGTGATCCCAGCGTTAAGCTTAAAAGTGCGCGGAGCTATTGTTGCTTTAGTCGGAGCTGTTGGAAAATCGGAAGCGGCAATCTGTCGGGCGTCTGCGGACGGCGTTTGTGCTTTTAATCCACCTTCTGCTGCCGCAAAAACTGGAGAGAACGTCGCAGTCACTAGGGAGCTTGCGATCGATAATGTGGTGAGCTGTTGAAGCAGTCCGCGCATGTGGTTCTCCGGCTTTTGTCTGGAATGTCAATAAGAATACTACAGAGCCCTCCTTGCTGAATGTTTGGCACTTTTGAATTGATTAACCAAAGTAATTTTCTTTGTTCAAAAGACTTGAAGAGCGGCACGGTACCAGGTCTAGACATTGGCAACTTAATGATTTTTCTTGTGCCGTTGATGAAACACTCTATTTACAGTGCCAAATATTAGCCGCTATAAGTTGTATTCTTGGAATCTGGTTATCTATCAATCAATTGTGGGTTTCATGCGCTCTGTTGTTCAAATCTCTACCTTCTATTCTGAGAATGGCGGAGTGGAAAAGGCAGTTGCAGATCTAGTGTCAGGCTTAAAAGCCGACCACGCTGTCAGCGTGTTGTGTACACACAACAATCTCAAAACTGCTCGAGAACAAGTAGACGGGGTTCCAGTAACCTCGGTAGGGCGGCTCATGGAGATACAGGGGCGACCGCTCGCCGCTACGTTTCCGCTAGAGCTGGGCAACCTCAAATGTGATGTCGCGCACTATCACCTTCCTTTTCCGCTAGCGATGGCATCGCATTTGATATCAGCACCAAAAGCCAAATTGAATGTTGCTACATGGCACCACGATCTTGTGAAGAATCCAAAGTTTAAGCGGATTATTGAGCCTCTGTTAGAAACTTTTCTCGATCGGCTCGACATGATCATTGTGACTGCTCCTGCGCTTATTGAGCACACACCGGTCTTGTATAAGAGGAAGGACAAGTGCAGAGTAATTCCGTTGGGAATCAATGAAGAATTATTTTTGACTGATGCCACTGCTGCCGGTGCTAGTGAGACCGGCGATGAGCCTACGGTCTTGTATGTCGGGCGTCTTGTTTATTACAAGGGGGTCGATGTGCTCATTCGTGCCATGAAGAACGTGAATGGACAACTTTTGCTTGTTGGGGAGGGGCCGCTGCGCTCTGAACTTGAAGCCCTCGCGAGCGAGTTGAATATCTCTGAGCGCGTCAAATTTTTAGGCAGAATATCAGACCAAGAACTTGCGAATGCGTACAAGAAAAGTTCTTTGTTTGTCTTACCTTCAACCTTATCGACCGAGTGCTTCGGGCTGGTTCAAGTCGAAGCTATGCTGTCCGGTCGTCCAGTAATTAACACCAACCTACCCACTGGCGTTCCATGGGTGAGCCTTCACAATGAAACTGGGATGACTGTTCCACCAAACGATGTTGAAGCACTGTCAACTGCAATTAACAGTCTGCTTTCTGATTCGAAACTTCGAATCAAGCTGGGACAGCAAGCACGACAGCGTGCAACAAGCATGTTCACTCTTAAAAAACACGTATCAGCCGTCTCAGCGCTTTACTCTGAACTTCTAACTTAGCTCTTTGAACTTTTGCCAGAATTTTCGATGCAGAATGTGGCACTACCGCCTACTTGCTGCAATTGCGCTCGAAGGTCACAGCCTAAAGGCGGTGGGATGTAGTTTGCGATTCTAAACGCCGATCAGGTGTAAGACGTGAGCGCTAACTAGCAACAATATCGCTAGCCCTGCACCACCTGCGATGCTCACGTGTTTGCACATAAGCAGAGATTTGCAGAAAATCTGAACATCCATTAAGAGTGACCAGTTCGACTCATAACTGTGGTTGTACTCAAAACGTTCATAGTAGGTAAGGTCGCGTGTGCGATTTACTTGCTCCAAGCCAACTAGACCAGGTCTGCTGCGCGGAATAAAACCAGAGTAGGACGGGCTCACTTGCAAATCGAGCTTGATGTAATCGGTTTCATCAACTGAGAGCGGTCTTGGCCCAATAAGACTCATGTCCCCTTTCAAAACATTGATCAGTTGGGGTAATTCGTCGATGTTCGTCAATCTAACTAAGAGACCTGAACGGGTCAGTCGAGCGTCGTCTTTCGCAGTTTTAAATGCTTCAGAAGCAGACGCTGCCCGCATTGATCTGAGTTTGTAGATGTTGAATATTTTTCCGTTGCGGCCGACACGGCGTTGAATGAACAGCGGTCCACCAGCCGATTCCAGCACGATTGCGAGACAGGCTATCAGAAGCACTGGACCGGTCACAATCAGTCCGAACAGCGAGAATGTTATGTCGAAGGTTCTCTTAAGTGTTGAAGATGCAGCACGACCGGTGGTTAGCGTGCTGACTGCGCGCAGCGTTGTTCGGTTCTCGAACTTTTCGGTGAGTCTGGTTACGGACTCAATTGCTGTTGGCATTTGGGCGAGATTCCCGAGAGATTTAGTAAACGTGCTCTTCGCAACTGAGTATACAGTGTGACTAGGTCCGACAACTTCATGACATCACGGGATTTAAATACTTATTGGATAAGTGCCGTTAAATCTGCGCGGCTGAAAACTAAAGTAGGCTGATCATTCCTTGGTCTGCAAAATTGCAGCGTAAGTGTTAAGCAAATTGGGATGTTAATGGAGCTGAGTCGCTATAAGCTGCGTTACGGTGGGAAGTCACAAAACATCTTCTCGCTACCGGAGCGCGCGCATTTATCTGGCGCAGAACAGATGATGTGCGCTCTTCTGTCTCGAAGTCGTGATGGGTTGGAAATCTTAGACACCGCAGATGAAAACGTCCTACATTTGTTTCTGGATTTGGTCAGTGAAAACGAGCTTACTGGCTTTGTATTAGAGACGATCTATCTTCTTAAATTGGAACCTAAAATTCGTGCACTGAGCATAGATCACCACGGTACCAGAGTTGATTTAATGACGCTGCTTACTAGGCAATCTGGACTCGAGGCGATCAAATTTCAAAAATTTGAAAAAAAGTTTCTGGAATTCCTGCAATTGACCCGAGAGTTGAACTCTCAAATTGTTTGGTTCAAAGGGATTGTTACCAGTCGACTTTATTACTCGAGCCCGGAGTACCGATTATCTGGTGATTTTGACTGTTTCGTCGAGCCTCGTTATTTTGAGGACCTTTTCAAAACTCTCTACTTAAATGATTTTCGTGTCATCGCCGATGATACCGGTTTTTGCAACCAGGTCGGTGTCGGACCCGTAAGTGCACCAGCCGATTTATTTTTGGCGCCATCGCCTGAGTTCGTGCCGTCCGCAGTGTGCGGTATGCAGCGAAATCATTGGCCGTTGGTGGACATCAAAGTCAATCCGCTTGATCGTGGGCTGAAGATGATTGAGCTTGACCGCTTTATGAGAAATGTGATCTCTATTCCCTGGCGGGGCACCACTTTTAGTGCGCCTGATTTGCTCGACCAATTACTTATCACGTTGACCCATCTCGAAAAAGATCGATTTCTTGGTTGGAAGCAATTATTGGATGTGAAGCTCATAGCCGAGAAGATAAACGAAACTCCGGACTTGTGGTCCGAATTCGCGCGGCGCTGCCAAATCGAGGGCGTAAGCACCGCATGTGCAGCAGGACTTGCATTAGCCGTCGAGCGTCTCAAGCTGCAGAATGTTGAGAGAATTATTTCTCAGTTGGAGCCCAAAAACTCTGGATTTCTTCGGCGAATTTTGACGTTCACTGTAACGCCACTGTTTTACTGGAATGCAAGCAGTTTCTTGATGCTTCTTGCAAATGCACAAATGTCAGATGATTCGAGACGCAAGCTAAGAATTCTTTGGAGTTCAGTAATTCCGAGCGAAGCGTTTTTAAAACGGTATTACTCGCGCAATTCTATCTCGGGCCTACTGCTGTATCTTTGCGCGCTGCCTGTGCATTGGATTGTATTATTTTTGCCCGGTGGTCTTACCCGCCGCACTGTGGGGCGATTCATCTGGTCTGACAAACAATTTGGAGTTGATTAGCGTATCGGTTAATGGCTCGCTTGCGGTCCTGAAATCTCAAAAAGCGTCAACTCCGGTCGTGCAAAAAATCTTAGTCTTGGGAAGTGACCTTCCATGCCAATTCCTTTGCTTGTATAGGTCCACATGCTGTCCAACTTATGTAATCCAGATTCGTATTTCTTCCCTTGAACCGATTGCGTAATCATCGCGCCGTAAAAAGGTAATGCTATTTGACCACCGTGAGTGTGACCACATAAATATAGATTGGCTTGAAGTGGTTTTCCCTCCAGAATGTTGTCACCATCAGGGTTGTGGTACATCGCGATCGTTGGTAGGTTTTTTGGTGCACGTTCTAATTCGTCAATGACGGATGTGCCTGAATTAGCACCAACGAGACAGATGTCCTCACCTTTAATATTGAGTACTTTATAGCCCGCCAATATTGGAATGCCACTCGTTTGGAAAACATTGACTGAAGTAATTGCAAAATCCCAATCCCCCATCACTGCGTACGTCGGTGCTATTGCCAAAAGGCGTTTGGCAAAACTTTTGAATGTCGGAATGCCACCATCCGAATTGGCCGCGTCGCCAGAGAACAAAATAAGGTCAGGTTTTAGTCTTTTGACTTCAGCGACAACTTTACTTTCGAGTCGCTCTTGTTCATCGCAGTGGGTGTCGGATACTTGGACAATACGCAACTGAACGTCTGGTTTAAGATTTGGAAATTGGAGCGGAATAATAGTCGTATCAAGTTGATACGGTTCTATGAAAAATGCATAGGCGATGCACATGAAACTGAATACGGTGGCTGCCAATACAAGCGCACCCATTAAACCCAGTTTCGGCCTGATTTTTTTCGGCGCAATAAATGGCCTGATGAGGATGAACCCGGCTGAAAGATACAAAGCGCAAGCCGTTCCCATAACAAACAGGATTACAAGCCAGTCTTGTGGACGCGCTACATGCATGTTCTGAGAAGAATTCCTAAATAGATAATTTTTCGCCTGTGCAACCGGCTATGAATTGCAATCGTTCTTTGAGACTTCCACCGCTAACCTTGTAGCAAGTCGCTTTGGCGAGACTCTGCTCCAGTAGCTCAATGCCGTTGTTCAAGTGAATGGCATTACAAAGCGGGAGTAGGGAGTGCATCAATTTTAGTGGTGTCACTTCTGTTGTAGACAAAATGTCGTCATGTTGCCCATCGGTCACATCCAGAGCGATAGCGAGGTCCAATTTGAAGTCGATTGTGTTCGCATGCAAATGATTTTTCATGGCTATCCACTCGTCTCCAACCACAGGTGCCGGCAGAACTCCCGTGGCTTTCTTGATACGCTCTAGACTGCCCTCTCGTAGCGACAATGGTGATGAAAATGGAATAAGCCTGTGATTGCTTGGGTCTACTAACGATACGTCTTCTGCAAGCAGTTTCCAGCCGTGTCCGAACGCCAGTGCTGTAGCGGCAGTGCTTTTGCCTGAGTGTGAGGGTCCGGCAATCAACACTAATTTTCCCGTTGGAGATACAAGTGTCGCGGCGTCCAACCAGAAAAAATCGTGATGATAATTTAGTGCCCGCCGAACTATGAGACGAACTATTTCAAGCCCGCTCGCTTCAGCCACGACCTCGTCCCAACCAGGAACAATATTTAAAGGCAAATCGATGTCGATAAGTGAAAGTGGGTCCTTATCGACATCGATTGAGTATTCTTCGAACAGAGATCCAATTGAAGTACTCAGTGCTTTATCTGAGCTCTTAATTTGGAATCGATAGTTGCCTAGCCGGTACGATTTCGTCACTTTTCAAAAACCTGTGTCGCAAAACTAGGCGGCACAATGAAATAGGCGAACTGATTCGGCTTAGTACCAACCACTATCTGGATCGAACTTTCTATCTTTTTGTGATGACGAGCTGTCGACAGATTGTGTGCTGTCGGTGCTGCTACCGTGTACGTTCCCATGTGTATTACCGTGGGTATTGCCATGAGTATTTGGTGGACGGAATGGAGCGTGGCTGTCTTTAAAGTGCTGGGTGTTGTCATTGTGAGTGCTGGTATCATGCACGGTGGTTGTGCTGTTGATAGCCTGCGCTGGTGGCACCAAGAATTTGTCGATTACCTTTGGAGCTGCGATCAATGATCCAGCTACAGCGGCTCTCTGAACTAGTTTTGTCAAGAACTCTTTACGGCTCAATGTCGCATCACATGCGGTCTTGGCTGAGTCCATTTCGGGTTTGTCAAGCATTGTTTTAAGTCCACTTTCAGGTAGGAAGGTTTTTGAACAGTCTCACTATAGTACCTGTGCATTTATCCTGCAACAAATGGGAACGGAAATTAAACGCATGACAAGTTTGAGTTTCATCAAGCAATGATCAGCGCCTTGTTTCCACCGTGCAGTTTCGTTAAGCGGCGGCGTCTGTGACGAGACCAGATTGCGCGAAATCATTGAGCAGCTCGGTGATTGCTGGTTGCAGATTCTGTTTTTCGCCGTCTGCATATTCAACGACTTTTTCGACAATTTGCTCGAGTGAATGCTCTCCATCGCAAAACTCCCACGCGATTGCCGCTAACGGCGTAATTGTGTGGGCCCAATCACTGTTTTTGCTGAAGATCACCACGTGACCATCGGGAAGCATTTTTGTTTCTACGTCTGAAGTTCGCTTGGGTTTCATTGATTTATCCGTTAAGACTTTGATCTGAGTCGATAAGTTCAGTGTACGAAATCCTTTCGTCAAGTGAATTAGATGCAAAGCATAATCGAGCTGTATGTAAAGCAGCTATGCAAGTGCGATCAGATCTGTTGGTTTCAGGACGCGTGAATTTATATCGACTTTGGGAGACCATACAAATCCTTTAGAGGCGTGCGTCAGGGCTGGTAGATTTTCGAAACTAACCGCCTTTGCATTGCTTTCAACGAGTTCGACGCCCTCAACGATAAAAACAAAACTTGGACCAAATTGATTGCAGTTTGGATTCTTTAGTAGTTTTGCTTTCGGAAAATATTTGTTGATTGAACTTTGGAAAAACTTTTCTATTCGATCTTCTTCATCGAGTTTCATCGAGTCATCTACGCTGCCACCGTCCTCGAAATGAGGTTTTACGTTGAGATATATGGCTCCTTTAACAGGTGATGCGCAAAGAGTATGTCTAGGCAGGAAGGCTAAATGTTCGGTTAGCCCGAGTGGTGTTTGAGGATCTTGCTGTTTTTCGAGTGCAGTTAGAGCTGCAAGTCGATTGTTTTTCTGAGTCTCTTTTAATTCTCTGCGCAGCAATCGAGATTGCTCAAAAACATCGTTCATACTTAATAGAGCGGAACAGCACATGTGTGAGTAACCTGAAAAGAGAAGGATCTCTTCTGCTTGTTCAAATAACGTTGCCAACGATCGATCAAGCCGTCCTAGAAATTTTTCCAGTTCCTTTTCTATGACGCTTTTTGAGCTTAGAAAATCGAATTCCAAAAGATGACTGAGTTGGTCGAAGATCGATAGTCGATAAGCTAAAAACTTCCAATCGCTGTTTTGCGTTAAAGCCAGCGCATACCCGAGTCGCTGGTCCTCGAGTTGTAGTAAAAGTTTTGTCGCATCGGTCCAATCAGCCATCGCTTCACCGATGCTAACGTAGGGGCGGGGATTGTAACTACCTAACTTTGAAATCAGCTCTTCTAACCCAGGTAAAGAAGCATTTTTCGCTACGGGTTGACCGCCATCGCCCAGCCATAAACGACTTGCATCGTTAGGTCTGAGCAACGGAATATTGATCAGGATATTCCACGGTCGATTTTTTGAGACGCCACCAATTTTGGTGTCATTGTCTTCGAACATCTGAATCGGTTTGAGCAAGTCTCTTTCGCTAAAAACTTGCATCTCATTGAGAGTTCTTCCTGGCTTAGAAAATCCGACACACCCATTTTCGTGCCAGGGCGCTCCAGTGAGAACTTCTGCCCAAATGGGTTGTGCATCCACGAATGGTGAAGAGTCGAGCTGTGCGACGCGGCCTTTTGACAGGTAGTCGCTTAGCAACGGGAGTCTCGATTTCAACTGATCAAACTGCTCTAGATTTAGTCCATCGAGACTAACTACTAAGCGCTTCTTTTGGCTTGCGGTCATGGATTCTTTACCCACTCGTTCATTCTGAGTAGTTTAGACTAACTTCAAAAGACACATGGGGCTTTATCTTGACTTCAGAAGATTCGAATGTAAGAACAGGCATTGAAAGTTTGCGAGAGAAGCAAGCGAATGAATTGCCGTTCATTTTAAGGGCGTGGTGGCTGCGTAAGTTTTTGGAATCGGAAGGCTTAATCTGGCCGAAAGAGTTAGGTGTAACATCCGCACTCTGGTCGTTGCACTCCGATCCTCTTTGCGATGTTGGCTCGGTAGATCAACATTTATGATCAATCCCCGTCAAGTGTGGTGCTAGTAAGATGGCACACAAGGTACTAATTCTCTCGTCTCAAGAAGATGTTCACGCAACTAGAGTTCAGCAAAAACTCGGTGCGCTTGGCGTGGAAGTAAGATTTTGGAATTTCGATCCGTTTGTTTCTGATTGCGATCTAGAGTTTGTTATTTCAAATGACAACAACAATTTCGCACTCCAACTCGCTGACGGACCTATCGAACTTCGATGTTTTGATTCTATTTGGTATCGGCGTCCAGGAGCTTTGAAATCGAAGTCTTTCTTCGAGCCGTGGGTTGCAGATCTGATGCTGCAAGAGTCAAGGCAAGGTCTGATGGGAATGCTCAATGCTATTCCTAGTTTGTGGGTTAATCATCCGGTACGCGATAAAAACTGTAGTTTGAAATTATTTCAGTTGCAGGTGGCAAAAAATGCCGGAATGTTCGTTCCTGAGACGATAGTGACGAACTCGCCGGAAACCGCTTGTGATTTTTTCGAAAAGCATAGTGGAAACGTCATTTATAAATTGATCACGGAAAAGAGTAATTTCTCCCTGCCTCGATACGAATTCCCTCATGGCGTACCCACATTGCCTCTTCGGGAAGCTGATTTGATTCACCTTGATCAAGTGCGACATGGTCCGCATTTATTTCAGGAGCGAGTGCAAAAAAAGGCAGATGTTCGAGTCACCGTAATTGGTGCCAAACCTTTCGCCACCTATATTGAAAGCCAGGTCGGAGCAGGCAAATTGGATTGGCGTAACGATTATTCAGTTCCAATGTTGACACATGAACTGCCCGATGATGTAGCGCATAAATGCCTGAAAGTATTGAAACTGCTAGGTTTAAACTTTGGAGCCTTCGATTTTTGCTTTGACCACGAGGGACGTTATGTATTTCTCGAGGTGAATTCGGCTGGGCAATATCTCTGGGTCGAAGAGCGCACGCAGCAGCCTTTGACTGAAGAAGTGGCATTGTTGTTGGCCGGCAAGAGCGCACCACTTACGAGTTATGATGCTGCCGCATTTTGCGATTAAGTACTAACCGTAAATTACAAGCGAACCAGATTGCACTAAACCGTGCCCTTGCATAGTGATTCGCGCATCTGATGGTTTGGCGTCTGAGCTAATTGACATTTGATGGTAATGCTTGCCATTGTGTATGGTGGCAATGCCAACTTCGTACTGTTGATATTCAGCTCTCGATGCATCTAACTGATTCGACTCTTCGAGCTGATCTTGGGAAATTTCGCCGTGCTGAACATTCCATATGTTCAATCCAGTGCCATTTTCAGGAACTGCTATGGGCAACGTAAAAGACATAGTGCTCTCGAAATTAGCTGATCCTCGAGGTTCCCAATTCAATTCTAGAAACTGCAAATCGACGTGCGTATTGTATTGCAGTGTTGAAAATTCTTTTTGTCCGATATAGATGTTGAAACCAGGAACGGCAAGGTCATCGCGAAAAGTTACAGGCATATCGTAGTGCTTTGAAAGAGCTTGCAAAAGCCTGTCGTACAGCCAATCAAAGTGCTTGCGCATGATTGGATTCATCTGTTTGCTGGTCGCATAGTAGAGTGCACGCGGTTTGTAGTAAGAAATTCCGGCACCTAGACGATACCGGTCTTCGTCCCACAACGGCTGCAATGATCTGATAGACGCTAAAGCTTTTGTTGCCTCTTCAGCCGTTAGCACTGGAACTTGTTGGCAGAGAGAGCTAGTCATATTTACTTGATGAAGTACATTTTGTTCGGCAGTTTTTCGCAATCGAGCGAACTGCCACCAGCAAGGTCTGAGAATTGGTCTCCGATGCTGCAGACAATCTTGAAACCCATCTTCTCAATGTCTTGACGCACAGCGGTTTTGAATTCTTCTGCGGGAGGCCCGTCGTGCTTAGGTCGCAGATACAAACCATCGTAGTCTATGCCATCTCTGACCAGGTTGATAATAGTTGCCTTCCGATCTTCTTCTGGTCTTCCGGTGATAAAGAAGATTACGAATCCGTTCTTCCGTGCCCAATTCAAAAACTCATATGTAGGCTTTAAGACAGGAGCCTTAGCCTCTTTCACCCATTCGTCGAATAATTCCCAATTCTTCTCTGGATGCGAGCGGAAATGCTCTCGATTGTCCAGAATCGTTTCGTCTATGTCCGAGATGATGGCGAGATTTGTTTCAGTCGGATGTTCTTTCTTATACTGCTGGCAGAATTTTTTTGCGCTACTTGTTGCCGCAATAAATTCCTTCCTGTATTCCGCAGTCTTAGTGAAATTCAACCCGAGTTCGTAACTGGTTTCCGGTGCTGGATCCGGCACTTTGATGCCTTCGCAAGGACAGCCAAAGGCGGAATTTCCAGCACACGATATTAGTAGGGTTGCAATAAAAGCAAGATTTCTATTCATCGCAATATCCTAGCAACTCTCGCGAGAATGGAATGCGATGGTAAAGCTACTCTTAGCGACCTGACATATTTACGCCGCGTCCCGCAGCATAAGTTTGACTGCCTGCCACTACTTTGTCTTTGCGCGTGGCTTTTTTGATTTCGATTGTGCACAGTTCGGTCGGCGAGTTGACTGCGCTTCCGTCATAGACGCCCCAGTAAGATGAGCCTACTTTCTTGATTTTAGCTTTGCCTTCCGGAAGGTACTTGTGAGGTTCGGCCACTACAAGCAGGATCGAGAAAGCAACAATGCCTACAAAGAAAAATAGAATAACTTCCATACCAGGCGCTCTCCTGTCAAAACCCAAATCGTTCGGGCTGCGGCGAGATCTCACAAGGAAATCAAGTGATATCAGGTTAAGCTACTGGCCACTGTGTGTCTATCGTAATTTCCTCATGTGAGCCGATTCTCAGAAAACAAAAGGGCATGGCGTTCGCCATGCCCTTTTGTCTAGATTTTGGTTGGAACTACTTGCGCATAACCTCGACCAGGTCTGAATACATCCCTGCTAGCTCTGCAGTCACTCCAGCAGTGGCAGGGTTTTCTTGCGAATGCTTAGTGAATTCTTCAGCTTTCGCTTCGAAGATTCCAATAAGTCTTTTGTTGAATGATTTGATGTATTCGTCCATGGTTGCTTTCTAGGCTAGGGTTACGTTCAGGGTAATTTGATTCGCGTCCACCTGGTAACTGAATTCGGTGGCGTGAGGATGGTATTAATTTTGTCTCAAACCCTTCAGAACCTCAAGAGGGATTCGATAAAAACTGGCTGCTGAGCTCAGTTTTAATCAACTGTGATATATCGGACGTATGCATAAAGGGCTCCTTTCGGAGCCCTCTGCGCATTTTGATTGATGCTAATTTCTAGCGTTTTTTCGCTTTAGATGCCTTGCTAGCGGTCTTCTTGGTGGCAGCTTTTTTGCCTGGAACTTGGTATCCCTTCAATTTTTGACGACCATCAACAACGTCTTTCAACTCTTGTCCTGCACGGAATGCTGGAACACGGCTTGAAGGAATTTTCAGTGGTGCCAATGTGCGGGGATTGCGACCAGTTCTTGCCTGGCGGTTGCGTCGCTCGAAGGTGCCAAAACCAACCAAGGTGACCTTGTCACCTTTGCTCAGGGCGCTTGTGACTGAGTGAAGAATGCCTGTGAGTGTCATTCCAACTTCAGTTTTGGATTGTCCTGTTAGTTCCGCGATTTCGCTGATAAGCTCAGCTCGATTCATTTTGTTTCCTCCTTAAGGGCACAAAAATCAGCTATTTAGGGCTTCCAAGCCGGATGGTATCACTGCATAATTCGTATCGCAAGTCCAAATTGAGCGAATTTCGCCCGCTGCGAAAAAAAACGAAGCCGAGTTTTTTGCGTATATAACGGATAATGGTGTGGTTGATGGCGAGACGGATATGCTCGACGCACAATTGCTTCACCAGCCTACAGTTAAACAACTCCTCTCCACCGAGGCGTTTTCCGAAGCGCAAATATTTTTTGGCGAAGAATTTACTGAGCGCCAGGTGATGCAGGTAGTATCCAGCCCATCGCCTCGAACGCGAGCGGCAAGTCTAATCGTCTGTCCTTTGGAGTCAGTAATCGGGCTTGATGCATCCTCGATTAAGGGCGCTGCAGGTTTAGTGTTAATTCGGCACGCTAACTCAGAAAGTTTCTCGTCTGCAACAGTGGCATCAGGAGTGGTATCAAACCGTTCGCCTGTGATTGGGGCCCACGAAGTTGCTATAAAGCGCATCGCAAATTTGTGCAAAGAGGAAAAGGTTCCGCTGATTCTCATCCCGGCGTTCGGTGATCCCGTGCAAATATCAGAGGACGTAAGGTTAGCATTCTTGCGGGAGTTGAAGTTAAGCACGGCGCGCTTGCATTCTACTTTTTTGACAGTACTTTTGGACGAGGGTCTAGATGGCTTGATCGAGGCAGTGAGCACAAGCCTGAACAGACCATTAGTGGTTGAATCTGCGGATTTTAAAGTGCTTTCTTCAAGAAATATGGGAGCGACGCCTGCCAGTCAGCAAAAAACATTGCAGGAAGAGAGTGCAAAGTCGCTGAAAAAGCGTTCGATAAGTGGGGATAAGCAAAGCAATCAAAAGCTAATCATGCCGCCTATCAGGCTGGGGCGACGATTAGTGGTACCGATCATCTTGAGTGAATCTGTTGTGGGATACATCGCGGTGATGGTGCGACCCACCGATGACGTTGAGGCATTTGGAGAGTATTTGCAAGCAGCAGCTTTAGCGACGATGGTTGATTTCAATCAAAGGCGCCGCGACGGCTCTGTGTTTACCGTGACGCAACAGAGTTTGCTGAAGGATTTATTGCTCGGAAGCCCACTTTCGGCGTCTGATCTGGAACGCCTTGAACGGCATTACGGTTTTGATTTGTGCGATGGGTTGCTAGTCTTTGCGGTTGATTCGAGTGCCACTGTTGGTGATGCTTACCGAATGGTTTTCGAAGACGGCTTCGCCTCTACCGAAATCGAAGGAACGCGGGTGTTCATTGTTCCGCATGTAGAAAAAAATCTGACAAGCTGGCAAGACGAGGCGAAAGTTTTAATCGATAAGTTGAAAGGACGAGCCGACAAAAATTCAAAAATCAAAATACAACTGGGTGCTGCCAGAATGGTTAGCACAATTCTTGATCTACCAGAGGCGTATCGTGAAGCGCGGCAGGCGTTAATCATCGGTTCCATGATGAATGGGGACGATGCTGAATTTGTCGTAGGTTACGGTGATCTTGGCATCAAGCGTCTTTTGTACCTGATGATCGATCATCCCGAATTGGAACGTTTCTACGAAGAGAATTTGGCTCTTCTCGAATCCTATGACACCGAGTGGGAATCCGAATTGGTGCCCAGCCTTCGGGTCTACCTGGAGCAAGGTGCAAACTTGAATTCTGCTGCTCGCGCGCTATTTATTCACCGCCACACGCTTCGGTATCGCTTGGAGCAAATGGCGGATATTTTGAAAGTCGACATCGATTCGCAAGAAGTCTTGCTGAACTTACAAATCGCTTTTCTGATTCGCGACATGAGAAGCAGTATCCGCGGGAAATCAAAATAAGAACCTATGACGAACATATTGCCTGGTTCTCAATCTAAAGGCGCTGTGTGCGTCCAGAATGTATCAAAGCGATTTGGCGATACTGATGCAGTCCGCGAGATCAATCTGGACGTCAAAGCTGGCGAATTTTTTAGTTTTTTGGGTCCATCTGGGTGCGGTAAGACAACTCTACTTCGAATGATCGCTGGGTTTGAGCAACCCACTACAGGTTCTGTCACCATAGGTGGTGAAGATGTGACTCGAACGCCACCACACAAGCGTCCAGTCAATATGGTGTTTCAAAACTACGCACTCTTTCCGCATTTAACGGTGGCGGAAAATGTTGCGTTCCCGTTAAATATCAAAAAGGTCGAACGCCTTGAGATTGGCAGTCGAGTTTCAGAAGCATTGGAACTAGTACGCCTGACAGGGCTAAAAGATCGTTTGCCGAGTCAGCTTTCGGGTGGACAACAACAACGCGCTGCTCTGGCGAGAGCTGTTGTAAGTAGCCCCGATGTTTTGCTGCTCGATGAGCCGTTGTCGGCACTCGACCCTCAGATTCGAGAAGAGATGCAAGTTGAACTTTCTGAGCTGCAGCGTCGATTAGCCATGACCTTTATTATGGTGACGCATGATCAGACTGAAGCGCTTGCTCTGTCTTCAAGAATTGCAGTGTTTAAGTCTGGAAGACTGGAACAGGTGGGATCGCCACTTGCTGTTTTCGAATCACCGAGCTCTTTGTTTGTGGCGAAATTTGTTGGTCAAACAAACATTATCGAAGCGGAGGTCGTTGGGAGCGCAGACGGGGCCTGTTTGGTGAATTTTGGAGATGGACTTGAATGTTTGTCGGCATCTCTAATAAATGATTTTCCGATCGGTTCAAAAGTCATACTGACTATCAAGCCTTGCCGCATTCAGCTCGTACAAAACACTGAGGACGTGTTGCTCCTAAATCATTTTCGCGCTCGCTTAGTGCATCGCAACTACAATGGCTCTAACTGTGACTACAATGTCCAGTTGTGCAAGGGAGTGGATTTACGCGTGCAATCTACCGATACCACATACGGTGTTATTTCAAACACCTCTGACATGTGTCTGTTTTTTCCACAGGACGCTTGCAAACTTCTCTCTGCGACCAATGCTCACTGCTGATGTGACAAACTGAGCTCGTGGCGTATGAGCGGAACGAGTTGGGCGATGAATTTTTTTGATCCACGAGCGTTCAAATGAACACTATCCATGAAATCTGCGCTTTCAAAATCTCTGTCTTCAGGCTGAAAAAGTTTCTGGTGATATATGTTGGCGAGAGTGGATAACTTTTGATTGAAAGTTGGATAGAGTTGTTTAGCTAAGAGCGCTTTATTTTCGTTGGTCAATGGCATGCTGATGAGAATGACTCTAATTTGTCGACGTTCGCAGGTCGCCAGAAGCGCTTCCAAAAATTTGAGTTGTCGGTTTAGCGCATCAACGTTTAAGTTTTCATAGTGCGCTCGATATTCGTCGAGATTTCGTTTGATGTCCATCGTAACGGGCGCAGGCTCGACCGGCTTGTTTCGCCGAAGAATTTCCTTACCTGTCATTTTTGCTAGTTCAATAAGCTCATTGCGTTTCTGGTAAATGAACAAACCTTGCAAAATTAGGTTGTAGGCACCATCAAAAACGTTAGAAAAGTACGAGTCCGAATTTCCAAGGTAGTCAGATCTTTTTGCTAAATATGCGAAAAACTGACTCTTATTGGGCTCTCCAACTGAGTTGTCGAAGAGATCGCGTGGTGCGATTCCGTACACAATGACGTCCGGTTTGCGTGTACCAGATAGGCGATCTTCAACGATACGAGCTACATCGGAGGCGTATGTCAAGGGACAAGCGAGATTTAAAATGCCGCGCTTCGTCGCACACTTCTTCTCGAGACTGGCGGAGCGAAAGTAATAGTAAGCCTGGTCCGGCAAAATGTCGCCCTTATCTGCAAACCATGTCGGTAATTGCATTATTGACGAGCCCAGTAATACCACCTCTGGTGGCGAGCCCGGGATAATCTCGTGAAGCCCTGAGTCGAGTATTCGCTCGTACGAGTTTTGAATTGCCCACATCAGGAGCGGCATATCATGCAAACATGTTAGAGCTGAAAAGCTACCTGTAGCGCAGGCTAGATTTTTCGCATCTGAGCTCATTAGATTTCGAACTTGATAAACGAACAGCAATCCGATGTTCATTGTTGCAAATATGGCACAAGCCATTAGACCTGCGCTTACTTTTAGTTTCTTTGAAGCCTTCAGGTGGTCTCTCTGTGGGGCTTTTGGCAAACTCGTTGAAAGCTGAGGAGCCAATTCCATCATATACGCTGCTCGCGGCCGAGGAGAAATTGTTTTGAAAAGCGGTGGCTTGGTCCTTCCACGAATTTATAGAGTACATGCGCACTAACGATGCAGAGAAGGATCGTTGCTCCAAACCATAGACAGTTAAGAACAGGGTTTTGGTGTGCAAATTTGTCTGCCAACTTGGTGGTCAACGCGCATACGTTCATGTTAACCAGATAGAGGCTATACGAAATTGTGCCCAAATACTGAAAAACTGGTTGCGCCAAAAATTTGTTCATCATGCCGCAACGGTGCGTTGCATAGATCAAAACTGCAGTCAAAACTCCGACAAGCGCTGATAAATTCGAGAAAACAACTGCCACACCCAGGATAGACGCAACTAGAACAAAGAATAAATTTGAGAATTTACCATCAGTTATTTTCGTATAGCAAAGATATCCGGCTGCAAACAGGCTCCATCCCGTGGTCGCGATGTGAGGGATTTGCAACATCGCTATGGCAAACAGTATTACAGTTGTCACCGCTTTTCGCGTTGCCAAATTCTTTGAAAAAGCGCAGAGGATAGCCAATCCACTCATGAACAAGTAAAAGCTCATTTCCATACAGAGGGTCCAGGCTGGTCCTAAGACTGGATTTGCGTGAACTAAGTATTGACAATAAAACATGCTCGCGAGTAGATCGCCTGGAGTTAGTTTGTGCAAAGTCGTATTGAGACCGGCACGACCCATAACTTGAGCACCAAAAAATACTGCGCATAAAACGAGCCAATAGGCTGGACAGAGGCGAAGGAAGCGTTTGACCATAAAGATGAGTGCCTCACCTCTTGTGGTCATTTTTCTCAAGCTATGCGCGATAACAAAACCGCTCAGCGTAAAGAAAACTTGAACACCACGGTCTCCGTGCGAAACGACAGTACAAAGTAAATCGGGAATTGCTGTCAGCGCCGCCGGATGATTTAGTTTTGTCATTAGATACAAATGAAAAAAAACGACTGATAGCGCCGCAATTCCTCGCAACCCATCTATGAAAGCGAATCTAGTCGGCGGTTGAAGATCATTTTTTACTGGCTCAACGCAGTCTTCAGGCGAAGGAGCTAACACATTCGTCCGCGCCATATTCGGTGCGCTGTTCAGAACTGTATTACTGAGCACTTGGGATTTCATGTCTAGTCCGAAGAAGTTTTGCCAATTGTTTTCGGTTTCAGGACGCCGTTTGACACTACATACGGTGCTAGTTCCTTCTGCTTCAGATATTCTTTCTGGTAATCGTAATCTTCGATTTGTCCGGGTTTGAGTTGATTGAAGCAAAACCAGTTCCAGCCCGCGTAGATTTTGGAGGCGGGAATACCCTTTTTCACTCCATCTATGCTCGCGTCCCAATCCTTTTGCAGAGAAACCCGCTGCGTGTAATTCGAAATCAGATTGTTTCCTATCATCAAGCTTAGACCTGCAGCCGCGATAAAAAAGCTGCGCGTAAATTGCGCTCTGGGGCGGCCGATTGCAAGCGCAAAGAGAATACTTACTAGCGCCGGTAAGGCATGACGAGACATTGGATGTGGCATGATCGGCATGACGACTATAGTTCCTGCCGCGAAAAGCAAGCTCGTGCGGTACATTCGATTATCAATCGGACCGTTGCGAAGAACATTCGTTAGCAATCCGCACGCCACTGGAATTAGTACCAGCGTGAGCGCATTTGGCAGATCACATACCGATGTTATCGCGTGTCCTTTTATAAACGAATTGAGCGCCAGCAGAAAAGCCACCGCTGTCACAATGAAGTCTGGTTTCCCGAGTTTATGTTTGTTTGCCAACCACATTGACGCCGGAAGCAACGCAAACGCAGTGTCAAAAATGGCTAAAATCATCGCCCTGACGTCAAAAAGTGCCAACTCTCCATGCAAGATTGGTAGTATCGAGGTGATTTCTGTTAATGGAATCCTGTTGGTGGTGAGCATCGTTGCAAGAACAAACGTGACAGGGACAACACAGAAGAGAACAATCAATGACGTTCTTTCCGATTTCGATTGGTTCCAGCCGCATCCAACCAGAGCACACAGAGGCAAAATAAGAGCGTGGGCCCTCGTGAGCGCTGCTAAACCAAAGCATGCAGCGAGTCCTACCATTTGATACTTTGATGTTGTTCTTCCGTCTGCGCTCAAGAGTATTAGCGACGCAGTCAGGTACGCCAGGAAATACTGATCGCTCATTGCAGTAACAGCAGTGTGAACAAATTCGGGAAATGCGAACAAAGTCAGTGGGAGTAAAGTCGCGGCTCTGTAGTCTCCGGAGCGACTCGTTAGAATTGAAAGTGCCACAAAAGTTGTGATGCTCGCAAGCACGCCTGACAGCGCGTAGCTTGGATCATTGCCTAGAATGTGGAGAGGGAGAGCATATGGAAGAACGCCTAAGTAAGTCGGTTGAGACCAATGCATCAAGTCCATTTGACCAGATTTGAGAAACGCATTGAGCATGTTGATGTAACCGCCCTCGTCACTCCATGGCACAGGGGCTATAACATGGAACCATATGAGCAAGCCGTACACGACTGCACCAACAGTGATGCATGTCGCGAACCCTGCCCAGGAGAAGAGACTTCTGCTTGCAGATGCTTGCGCGTTGACGATAGGAACTTGTGCGATTGTTTTGGTCATCGAGCCGATTTTTGCACGATGTTCTGAACCGGGCAAGGTTGTAAAGTTAATAGCTTAATGTAAATGTGATTTGAGATCGGGAAGAGCAAGGAATCTGTGCTGTTGCTTTCCATCTATAAAGCAGTACTCATATAAGAGCACAGAATTCTTTGTTAGGATTGCGACTCTGCTTGGAAACATTAATGCCTACTGCTGCCGCTGACCCTAACGACCTGACCAAAAATATTAGCCTTCCGTCTGAGACGTTAAAGCGTGAAAAAATTCAGAGACTCCCTCAGCTCGATTTTCTTCGAGGTGTGGCGATTCTGCTTGTGCTTCTCTCTCACCAAGTTTATCAACCACCATCTGGAGCGATGAAGCAGTTCGCGGAAGTTTTGCATGTCTTTGGGCAAACCGGAGTAGATCTGTTTTTTGTCTTGAGTGGTTTTTTAGTAGGCAGTCTGCTTCTATCCGAAATTTTAAAGACCAAAGATCTGCGTATCGGAAACTTTCTAATTCGCCGTGGCATGAAGATTTGGCCTGGATATTATGTATTCATCGCCGTCGCTTTTGTTCATCGCCTGTGGCACCACGAAGATACGCTTCGCAGCGCCACAGCACGGATGTGGCCTCTTGTATTCAATTTGCAAAATTACCTCGGACCGTTTGATGTCGTGGGTCATTGCTGGAGTCTTGCTGTAGAAGAACACTTCTATCTCATTCTTCCACTGCTGTTTGCGTTTTTATGTCGAGCGAAAATCCGTCGCATCTCTTTCGAGTCAATGCCGAAAATCTTGATCGGAATTATTCTGACGTGCATCGCACTTCGGTTTGTTGTGGCTTGGAATATCGGACAGCTAAACCCGTGGCTGAAATTTACTACGCATTCGCGCATGGATGCTCTTTTTCTTGGAGTGTTAGTAGCTTACTTCTACAAAATGCAACCCAACTGGTTTGCGACGCTCAAAAGGCACAATACGGCTATCGTTTGCGTTGGGATGCTTCTTCTTAGCCTTCGTATATTCACTCCCGAAAGTAACGCAATGATGTGGTCTGTCAATGTAGTAGCGACTTACCTCGGGCACGCTTTATGCTTGGTATATCTCCTGCAAGTTGAACCGGGCGTCGGTTTGGTAGGAAACCTTTTGCGCTCCAACTTGTGCAAATTGCTTTGCTTTGTTGGACTTTACAGCTACTCAATCTATCTTTGGCACTTTGAATTCGTTGGACCTTTTGTGATGTACCGGTTACTGCAATTCATTCCGGACCCGTTCAAGTTTTTTCTGGGAATGTTCGTCTACATTGTTGGCGCCATCATATTTGGTGTCATAGCAGCAAAATTGATTGAGCAACCGATGCTGCGAATACGAGAGCGTGTTTTTCCTTCGACGATTTGATGCGTGAGCTCGCAATGCAAATTTCTTCGGTCGAGGTCGCAAACAGTAGAAATCGGGATGCGACTGACTTTGAGGGAGATTCGTTCGCAAAATTGACACCGCACTCAATCTCTGACAGATTTTTTCGTTCACATTGGCAATCATTTTTTCTGATTGCAATGGTGAGCTGGCTGTTGATTGGCAATGCGTATCGCGGTGCGAACACTGGTCGAGTCCATGAAGATTTTCAAACTTTTTACAACGCCGGATACAGACTAAACCATGGTCAACCTCTGTATGACTGGAAAACTTGGTCGAATGCGGATGATCTACATTTTGCTCGATTTAGTTACGACTACACCCCAACAGTTGGAATTATCGCCCGACCTTTCGCTGTGTTCTCTATGGACACAGCATACAAACTCTGGTTTGTTTCTCAAGTCTTATTCTTGTTCGGAGCAATTGCGTTATTCGCAATTTTTAGCGACTACGCATTGTCTGGTACGGTTCCCATCACAATTTGCTTGATTACGGGCATGCATTACTGGCCAACTGTCTGCAATTTCGATGTCGGACAAGTCAATTTCTTAATGCTGTTTCTGTTGTGTGGCTTGTTGGTTTGTCAAAAGCGCTCTCAATTCACAGCTTTCGGTGTTATCGTCGGTTTACTCGCCTGCGTTAAATATTGGGCTATCGGACTGACTTGCTTATTGTTATTGCAGCGAAAGTGGCGAGCTAGTTTCGCTGCAATCTGTACTTTTGCAGGGGTGACGACTCTTCAATTTGCGTTTATAGGATGGAGCGAAGTTGGAAATTTCTCAATCGTTGCCACGAAAGTTGTTACGCAGGTGACCAAAGCTCTTCCCAGCCAGTCTGTTTTCGGCTTCTTTCGAATGTTGTTTTCCGAGACAGCGTTTTCAAAACCAATGCTGCCACTGAATGACATAGCATATTGGTTTGCATGCGCAATCGCATGCGCGTCTATCGCTGGAATCAGTTATTTTGTGATTCGCAATACACCAGTCAGTACGAAGGCGGTACCGCTCAAATATGCATTAACGATTCAATCAATTTTGCTGCTGCTTCCGGCGTGCCACATTGTGTACTTCATCTTTTCGCTGCGGGTTTTGTGGATCTTGTTGTTCATACCGGCGCGACATAGCTCTCGTGGTGCTTACATCACACTTGGTGCCGCTTCACTCTACTTGGTGGCAATGCATTGGCCATTTCCGGATACAGGCGTTTGGCTGCTTGGTTTCTTTTATTGGAGTTTGGCGCTTTGGCTGCTCTCTATGTGCGCCCTTTTGTTAGCGGACAAGCCCGAGCCAGTTCAAGTTACCGCCTAGACTGCAAACACTTGCGGCATCGTTATAAGTGCAGTGAAACAACTGTAGCGCTGATGACAGCAAAGATAACGATACAAAGCTGAATCCATTTGTCGGTCCAGAGTACTTCCTCAGGCGCTTCCGTGTTCGCTCCAGACTCCGACAAGAGCTGATAACGCATTATTCCGAACAGTACAACTGGAACAGTTAGCATCATCCACTGTCCATGATTTTGGAAGGTGTAGAAACCATAAAATGCCACCAAAGACGGTGTAATCAAAGATTCCATTCTAAGGAGAGCTTGGTTCGAATATTGCGCGAGCACTGGTCGCTGCAGAGCGGCTTGAGGCATTCGTAACTCCTGTCGACGCTTTTCAATTCCGAGGTAGAGAGCTCCAAGCGAAGTGCAGATGAGCAGCCATGAAGATGGAGCAACACTGATTGCTATTGCTCCTGCTACTACCCTTAGAACAAACCCAGATGCAATGCAGAAAATGTCTACGAGAGCTTGATGTTTTCCCTTAGTGGAGTAATACAAGTTGACGAGTGCATAGGCTAGGAGTGTTAGTCCAAAGTTTAAGCCGATGAAACACGCAGTCGTAATAGCGAGGACTGAACACACAACCGCAATGCATAACGCGGATTTAACTGATATTTCGCCTGATGGAATTGGACGAAAGCGCTTTTTCGGATGAAGGCGGTCGCCGTCGATGTCCGAGATATCGTTCAAAATGTAAGTCGCACTCGATAAAGCACAAAAGGCGAGAGTCGCTGCGCCTGCCATGACTATCGATTTGCTATCAGTAAATTTGCCCGAGAAGAGAAGGGCTGTGAGAACAACACCGTTCTTTGCCCACTGTTTAACTCTGAGCAATCTCGCAAATCTGTTTTTGAGCGGGCTTTTAGAAACCTGTATGCCCTGTGCTTCCAACGGTTTCTCTATAGTTTGCAATACTCGCACCTCACCAGCGAGAGCCAAGTATCTCAAACTGCCGTTGAGATAACAAGCGGTTCGTTTCAATTGCAAAGGTCATAACAATGAACTTTCACCGCAATTGGTATCACGAGCGAGCGCAAAAAAAGCCCGCATCTCTGCGGGCTTTCGAATTCGGTTTCAAAACAGCTTAGCGATTAGCTTGCTTTCCGCCAGCTTCGCCGCCTTTGCGCCCGATAGCTGACATGTGCTCACGGTTTTGGCTCACAGCTTCGCCGCCTTTTCTGCCAATGTTTGACATATGTTCACGGTTCTGACTGACTGCTTGACCGCCTTTGCTTGCAATGGATTTCTGCTGGGCTGGATCCATCGCTGCAAATCCGCGTTCGCCCCGCTTGTTGCCGCTCGATTTTGTCGGCTTAGCATCGGCCATCGGCTCTCGATTACCTTCGCCGACTGGTTCGAACTCTTGGTCGTTATTGTGCTGCATATCTTTCGTCCTCCTCAACTGGGACTAAGACGGTTGGTTGTGGCAGGCAGTTCCATTACTTAATAAAGCCCGCGACCCTACTAAGCACATCTGTTGCGAGCTCTCAGGAATAACGGTTTCAGGCATTCTATGGTCGCTCGCTGAACACACATTTGCTACACTGTGCACTCTAAATCGCTGCTAATTTCACGGTTAAAATGTTTGGGCGCACAATAAGTAGACGAGATTTATTGCGTGCGGGTGCAGGCGCTGGAGCCGCATTGTTGATGGGTGGCTGCTCGCCGAAAGAGAGCAAGCCGGGTCACAAACAACTGAATATTTATAGCTGGGCTGACTACTTGCACCCCGACACAATTCCAGAGTTTGAGCGTCGATATGGCATTCAGGTTGTGTATGACACTTTCGCATCGAATGAAGCGCTTCTTGCGAAATTGCAAGCGGGTGCCACCGCCTACGACATCATTATTCCGACTAGTTATATGATCAAGCAACTAAAAAATCTTGGAAAACTTTCGGTTCTTGATCACTCCAGAATCAGTAATCTCTCAAATGTCATGCCTAGATTTTTGAATCCAAAATTCGATCCAAATTTAGAACACTCAGTGCCATACACATGGGGCACAACTGGGATTGCTTATAATCAAGCTGCAATCGAGCAGCATGATTGGCCAGAAAGCACCGATATTTTTTGGAATCAAAAGTACTCTCATCGTATGACCTTGCTCGACGATTCTAGAGAAACAATTGGAATGGCTTTGAAGCTGGACGGACATTCGTTCAACTGTGCCGACAAGACTCTGATCCGCGGAGCCGTCGATCGCCTGATAAAGCAGAAGCCGCTCACCATGTGCTACACGTCAGATCAAGTAATAGTACAGTTGGCGTCGGGCGACAGTTGGTTGTCGCTGGCATACAGTGGTGATGCATACCAGGCACAACGAGAAAACAAAGACATACGTTACATTATTCCTGAAAGCGGAACGTCTATATGGCTAGACAACATGTGCATTCCCAATGGAGCACCACACGTTGAGAATGCGTACAGATGGATCAACTTCATGCTTGAACCAGAAGTAGCTGCCGCTACTGCCACATACACGAGATACGCGACACCAAATCAGCTTGCGTACAAGCTACTACCAGACAATGTGACGAGTGACAAAAGTTTGTACCCGCCACCAAATGTGATGGCTCGCTGCGAAGAGCTTGGTGATATCGGCTCAACGATTTTTTTCTATGACCAGATGTGGACCGAGTTAAAGTGTGCTTAGTCTTGCCACCGTTTGCGGTGCCAAGCTAAGCGCGAGCGGTAACGAGTCTGCTTCCTGAATCTACTTCTTTCACTTCCACAGTCTTCCAATCAGAAAATAGTGTTTGAAGCTCTGCGTCTGGAAAGAAGCGTAACAACATGCCTTTCCTAAACTTATCGGTGTAGATCTGACTTCCGTCGTCGAGTTTGAAGTAATCGCCCGGACCGGTTCCAACCTTATCGAAGCATCCGATAAATCCGCCCTGCGGCTTGATTATGGAGCGTAGTCTTTCTAACGTGCATTTAGCCAGGTCGTAGGTGAAATGCTCAAAAATTGAATTCGCCACTACAGCGTCAAATTGGTTTGGTGTGTAGGACATTGCAGCGATGTCCTCGACGTCGAAAGTGATTGCTAAACCTTCAGAAGTAGCCCAATTTCGCGCAAGTTCGATTGCATGTGGCGCCACGTCGATTCCCGTGACCTTAAAGCCTCGCTTTGCCAGGTAGATTGAAAGCCAACCGCTGCCACAACCTAAGTCGAGGATGTTACCGTACTGATTTTCTGTCAGCCATTCGGGTATCGATGGTAAATATCCGAGGTCTGGCAGTTGAGTGTATGCCGATTTGACGCCATTCCACGCGTTATTCCAAAACTGAAGGTTGCTCTGATAAGTCTCTGACGACAAGAGCTCGTTTAGCGCGCTCTGAGAGGCGTTAGCAGTGGAGTTGTCATTTGTCATTGCTGGCTCTCGTGGTCGCAAATGCTGAAAGGGTGCGATTTTCCAAATGTTAGCATGACAATCGTTGCCTGCTTTGGTTTCTATAAAGTCCCGTTACGTCTGATAAACGAGGAATTTTTCGTGTCCGTCACAATGGTTAGGTCTCGGGGCGTACGGGTATCTATCCTATGGCGAGGGTGGTTGTACACCTTTGATTAGTAGCGGTTAAGGTGGCTGATGGCGGAGCCAGGCCGAACACAACTACAGATGATGCTGGTCCAGCAAGCTGGACAAGGCGCGCTGCCGCTTAGCATTTTGCCTGATACAAGTTTTTTGCCGTTTATCCGTACAGTGGAGCAGCTCGCAGTTGATGAGCGTTTGGCTCCAGTTATGGTCTATTGGTCCAAGAGTACGGCGGCTCGCTACATTCCGAGTGGCCCAAGATTTAGAGAGTTGTTGAAAGACGCCTTTTGCGTCGCGATTTTTTCGGAAGACAAAGAAGAAACGCCTGAAGACTGGTGTTTTCTAATCGAAAGCCGTGGACTTTGCCTTATCGTCTACGGAGTTCAGACTTTAGAGTCGCCAGAGGGTAATAAATACCAGTGCGCCGGTTCGATGGACCCCCAGATCGTGCGGCAGGCATTTAATTCTCTTTTACCGACTTGGCAGCAAGTTAATCTCGCTGAAAGCAATCGACTCGAAGATGCCCGGGTGAATCTCGGACCCTGCGGCAGTGCACCACCTTATGTGCAGCGAATCAGGAGCGCCTGGCCCATCATCAAGGCTGCTCCGATCGCAAGCAACATGATCTTGCAGCCAACAGACCTAAACTTGAGTAAGGATGAGACTTTTCAGCAAAATATCTCCAACCTGTTCTCTGAATCTGGAAAGATTCAACCGATAGCGCTGGACCCTGGCATGAAGTTTCTGCCAATCTCGCCCCCTCGGATTCCTCAGGCTCCACCCATTCCGATACAACAAGCTCTCTCGCTGTTACAGGGGATCGACGCGAATGTTACCGCATCCACGATTCCCTCTCAGGAATTTGAGATTGACGACATTGAGAGCGACGGAGAGTCAAACCGTCGTCTGCAGCCATTGGTTGATGACCCAGAAGCCAGCGAGGCGTTGGTTACGTCTACAGCGTCTGCATCGGCTGATGGAGCTAATGGAACCGGGGCTGCAGTCTTTCCTGTCGCTGCGCAATCGATCATCAGCGATATCATCGGACAACTTCGTCATTCCAACGATTTGTCGTCAATTCTGCAATTTGCGATCGAGACTCTTACAACAGTAGTTGGTGCTGAGCGAGGCTTGATCTGGCAGGTCGTCGGCGATCAACTCGCAGTTACTAACGAATTCGCTATGAGTGGTCATACTTGTTTTGCCGGCAATCAGCTTGGTTCACAGGAATCGACTGCAATTGTTCTTGAGTTCTTGTCTCGATTTCCAGATGAATCTGGAGCAGGCGTTATCAGCATCCCTGATACATCGCAGGATACTAATCTACATAAGATGTCACCAACATTGTCATCGTTGATCGAGCTAGGCGATGTGCGCGCCAGGTTGATGGTTCAACTTCGCTCCAGAGGCATATTCAGTGGTTTTCTCGAGCTGCAACAATGCGGAAAAATCAGGGATTGGAGTCGCGAAGATGCTGTAATTCTGCAGTGCGTCGCGGAGATGCTCTCCGTAGTTGTTCAACAATCTTTCGACCAATCGAAGATTGAGATGGACGCAAAAGAAATGAAGTTGATCAACGAGATCGCGAGTTTGTTCCGCGAATCACGCGGGCAAACAAGCCAGGAGTCTCTCGTTAAGTCTGTTGTGTTGGTGGCAGAGCACATGGGCTTCACGCATTCGCAAATCTATCTGTACAACCAGGAAGAAAAAGAGCTGGTGCCTCAGATTCATGATGGCAATAACACGGCCGTTTCGTTATCTACAAAAGATGATCCGTTCGTAGCGGTGTTCGATTCGGGCCGTGGCAAAATAGTCAACGCTGAATTTACTCGAAAAGGTGATCCATTTTTCGGACATGACATGGCGCTGGTACTACCGCTGGTATCGGAAGGCGAGCGACTCGGTGTCGTTGGCATCTGGCAGAGGTTGCCGAACAAGCCACAATTTAGACCCCAAGATAGAGAATTGGGTTTGACGATCGCTGGTCACTTGTCCAATGTAATTCGCGCGGACCAGGCGATTCAGCAAATTAGAGCTGACCAGGCTAGAGCCGATTTGATCAATAAGGTTTCGAATGAAATTCGTCAGTCACTGAAAGAGGTTGATCAAATTACTGGAACCCTGGTTGGTGCACTTCAAGAATATTTCGATCTGGGCTCTTGCGTTGTGTCTCTGTTCGATCAGCAGACCGAGCAGTATGTTCACTCGAAGACTGCCGGTCCGTTGACACCGCCGAAGGTGCCGCTTGATAGCAGGGATCGCAACGGCAGTGATGAAGTCGAAGAGCTGAATTTTGGTGAACAGTTGTTTCAGTGTATGCGTCAAGAATTGTCGGAAGGGCAAACAATTTTTCTGACCGCTCACGAAATCAAAAACAATCTTGCTTACAAAGATATCGTTGTCCCCCCAACATTCAAGTCGGCTACTCTGGTGCCTTTGATCCACGCCGGCAACTATAAGGCGGCACTAGCTATGGTGTCGTGTGAACGTCAGCGACCAATTGGCGAAAAGGATATGAAGATGGTCGCTGATCTTGCCGACCGAACTGCCGTCGTTGTATCGCATGCTGAGCTGTTCAGGCAAGTAGAGCAGCAAGCCGTTACCGATCCGATGACAGGATTGTTCAACAGGAGATATTTCCAAGAACAACTTGCAAAAGAAATCGACCGGTATCAACGTTTCGGGCATGCATTTTCGTTCATCATCGTTGACTTGGACTACTTGAAAAAGATCAATGACACTCTCGGGCACCATGCCGGTGACGCCGCAATTAAACACATCGCCAACATAACGAAGAAGAGTGTTCGAGATGTAGACACTGTCGGCAGATTCGGCGGTGAGGAATTCGTTGTGCTTCTTCCTGAAACCGAGTTGCAGCCAGCGCGTATGGTTGCTGAGCGAATCTGCGCTGCTATCAGAGAGCGGGAGATTGACGAAGACATAGGCACGGTCACTGCATCTATCGGCTTAGCAACATTTCCGTACGACGCTCAAGATCGTGAAAAGCTGTTTGAACTAGCTGACCAGGCTCTGTTCCTCGCCAAGCATCGCGGACGCAATCAAGTCTGCTCTGTAGCTGAAGATTTGATACCAAGCATTGCCGAAGGCAACGCACCTCCGATGCAAATCGAGCGTATGCCTGTGATCAAAGCTCAAGATCATGGAATCGTTGACCTCGCGATGGTCTCCGAGAAAGGCATTCTCGGCGTGTTTGCTCAGATCATGCAAGCTGTTGAGAAAAAGGATGCATACAGCGAAGAGCGCTCGCCGAAAGCGTATGGTTATGCGAGCAAGATTGCTCAAGCGCTGCATCTCTCAAAGGAGGAAGCTGAGGTGGTGTCACTTGCCGCGGTGCTCAGCAATCTCGGCAAGATATCTATTCCTGAGGATGTGTTGCAAAAGCCTGGTCCGCTAACAGAAGAAGAAATGGCTATGGTTAAGCGCGCACCAATGATTGGTGCGAAACTGTTAGAGCCTGCAAAATTGCTTCATAGAGTGGGTCAGATAATTGAAGCATTCCATGAACATTGGGATGGCAGCGGTTATCCCAAAGGTATGAAAGAGAACGATATTCCGCCGGGCTCGAGAATTATCGCGATCGTAGACGCCTACACATCCATGACAAGTGATCGTCCATACCGTAAAGCCTTGACTAAAAATGAGGCTGTGAAGATACTGCAGGATGGCGCAGGAAAAGAGTGGGATCCACGTCTCGTCAAAATATTCATCAGTCTAATCAACAAAGAAAAGTAGTTAGTCTGTTTGAGCGCAGAGTGGTTCACTCTCGCCTGCAAGCAACTTTGCCATCTCTAAAGACAGAGGCTGTTTGGTTCGTTCTTCCATCCAAATGTATTGACCAGCGGAGTTGACTTCGATAAAAACCATTTGTCCATCTGCAAGCTCACAGAAATCGAATGCTGCGTAATTCAAGCGAAATCTTTTCATCAAACTGAAAATTTGTTCTTGCAGTACATTTGAAATATCTACTGGTTGCATATCGACTGAATAGTCGCCTCTCCAGTCTATGGTTCCGCGTCCAGATTGTGAGTGAATACGGCAGCCAAATAATTTTTTTCCGATGACAGTAACTCTGACATCAAAAACCTTTGCAATCATTTTCTGGAAAAGATGTGGTGCATGCGCAACTTGTTTTAAATGCTTCAAGTCGCTCTTTCGCAGTGGCAAAGTTGGTATACCGATGATCTCTGAGCGAGGAAGAAATTGTCCTGTCGTTTCTCCAATCAATTTATAGATAACCTGTCCATCACATTCATCAAAAAATTTTTCTACTGACTCTGGATCAGTCGTCACTAAAGTCAAAGGCACTTCCATGCCCACTTGTTTTGCGTACTCCAACTGAAGTAATTTGCGCATTGTCTGTGTGTCATTTAGAGGTCTGTTGACCCACAAGCAAGAAAGCGAGTTGAGGATTCCACTTATGGAATCTCGCGTTTCCAGTTCAATCATCTGTCCTATGTAAGGTTCTGGAGTTGTAGGAACGATGAACAAGCCCGGACGTCTGTGCCAAATTGATTTGACCTCTTGTAAATCAACTTTTTTTTCGCCGATTTCAAGATCTGTTTTTCTGTGCTGACCGCCAATGATGTGGCGCAATTTAAATCCAGACCTGAATTCTTCAAATCGAAGAACCGTGTAAGGGCATGAAAGGCTGTCAAGATTTTTCATCACTTCCATCGCGTGAAGATCTTGCGTGCTAGATAAGATGAGGACCCTGGTCATCCGGTTTACAACTGGTATTACAACTGGTAACTATCAGAATTGCCTGCATCGCAGAACGGATCTGTGTGCATGCACCACATTGGCATCGTTGCAAAGTATCCTTCGCCAAAATACAAGTCTGCGTATTCGCTGCGATCTCGAAGCCACCAGGCTCGTAAAAAAAAAGGCAAGCTGTCGGCTATTTCCGCGCGCTTGTTGACATCGGACCTTGGATGTTGTCGCACAAGCGTTTCGATGTCAATCAAGTCTTTCATGGTTTTGAATATACCATTCAATTTGTAATGCAAATTGCAAACGATGAGTAATTTGCACTTGTGTCACACCTCTTTCTTTTGTAAGATTCGGTCGAAGTGTGAATTTAGTACTTGTAATCTTTATTGAATGAAACGGAGCGTAAACATGTTGGACGATAGAACGCCGACTCAGGAATCGAATGACGCGATTGCTGCGGATCCAAACCTTACTAGAAAGGTCTTTCTCAACAAGGTTGTTAAGGGAGCTGCCCTCACCGGCGGACTAGCTGTAGCACCTAAGGTTTTGGACAAATTTTTAGTGCAGTCAGTTGCTGCTTGCACTCCACCTGCAACTGGTTGTAACTCGCCTCAAGGAGCGACAGCTTCTTCGGGTAGTAATGACACGTTTACAACTGCTCCATGCAGTGACGTCAATGCGAACCTTGGAGCTGGTAACACCACCTTTACAGCGCAGTTGCTAGTAGCAGGTGGCGATACTCTCAATTGCTGCGGTGACAACGGCACCGTAAATGGTGGCACGGGCGGCGGTACAGACGCGCTCGATTGCAAAAATTAAGAGGGAATGCGAAGCCTTCTGCTCTCAGTTGATGGATTGTCTGAAAATGACATTCCAGACCTCTTGGAGTTGCTTCCGGCATTAGCGCACTCGCTTAATCATCAAGCAGCCGTGCTTGAATCACATGCTGGTTTGACGAGCGCGCCAGCTATATGGTCAGAAATATTGACGGGAGAGCCCTGGTTTAGCTCCGGGTGCTACGGATACTCTCGCGTCGATGGTAACCTAAACAAACTTTCAGTTATGCGCGAGAAGGATTTGCTCGCGCATAACTTACTTTTTCGGAATGAAACCGAAGAAAGTCCGAGTCTTGTTGTCAATATGCCGCTTCTCATGCCGCGTCCTGAGCGGACATGGTTGTCGGATGGTTCTCTTCCCACCCGTACCAAAGTCAGTCCTTCTCAGTTACTTTCTGATGAGGAGATATCAAAGTATGAGCCTCGACCCTATTTAGACATCGGGCGTGCTTCTGGACACAGGGTGTACAGTTCTGTATCCGCAATTCACAACGAAGAAATTCGAACCGCTGCTGTCACAAAATTGTTGAAAGAATCAAAGTGGAGTCGTTGTATCTGGCGTCTGTCAATCAGCGATCAACTTACACATTTGCTAGGGCTGGGTTGGTTGCGCTCAA
This sequence comes from Drouetiella sp., assembly GCA_036702965.1. Classification (GTDB taxonomy): domain Bacteria; phylum Cyanobacteriota; class Vampirovibrionia; order Obscuribacterales; family Obscuribacteraceae; genus PALSA-1081. The sequence goes on along the minus strand of DATNPZ010000013.1, from coordinate 898,805 downwards.
CTGATTTGACCTGTTCTGCAAACATTCGCGCTATTTTTTCCAAAATTGATTCAGTAATTTCTGATTTGTTGAAAACAGGCTGCCGTGTTTTTTTAGTGAGTGCGCATGGACAGATGCCCTGCTCTTTCAGATTTCACCTGAACGATTTTTTTGCACGCGCTAATATTTTGCAGTACGACAATCCCGACAAGAATTCTCGTCAAACATCTCTGCGTGTGTCAGCTTCAGAGCTTATAGGCAGCAGAATCGAAGCGTTCAATTTGCGATCTTCCGAAGCGACAATCAACTTGCTTGCCTCACGAGCTGTTTCTCCTGTTGCAGGCTGTGTTTTTGTTAACACCAAAGACGGTGATGAGCAGCGAGAAAGTTTATGTAATAAAGTCGCAGCACTGATGGAGCAGCAGCTACATCAGCTCACCAGGTTCGTTAAAATTGTCAGGAATCCAGTTCCGTTTGAAGCTCGTGAAGTCGTGTTACCCGATCTCATCGTCTCATTGCCAGGCACTGAATTGAGCGATGTAAGAGACTCCGGCACGGATGCTCCCCGCACTACCCATAGTGCCACTGGTTTCATTTGCGCTCCGAAAGGATTTTCGCTCCCATCTGAATTCACAAGTTTCAGAGACATACATGAGGTGTTGCATGACTTCTGAAGTTAAAAACAAACCCTATTTTAAATTGGGCATGAACTATTTCCACGTCAATCACTGCAACGATGACTTTGCTCGAAATTTGCAGAAGTGTGTTCCGATGGTTGATGAAATGCCTGTTGACGGCAATTTTTACGACTGCAACATGGGTTGCAGTTTTGATTTACGCGAATTGTTCAATCACATGTTGAAGCGTCATTTCATTCATATATGGCTTGATGCGGCCTCTCTGGTGTCACCTGGCGGGAAAAAGCTGTTGATCGCAGGTAAATCATCTTCAGGCAAAAGCACGACGTCAATGGCTCTCGCTCTGTCTTTCAATTTCAAAGTGTTATCCGAAGATATAACGCTGATCGATCCAAATACAGACGCTATCGTAAATTTTGCTTCTCCGTTTTCTCTCAAGGCTGGCACCATCGATCTACTCCAACGAACTTTCGGCATCGAGTTGGGTGATCCGTATTTCGGCGAATGGATTCCTCTTGGAGAGGCAAGTTACGGTAAGAATGTTCAGGCACCTTATGATGCGGCACTTCTTTTTGAGCTGGATAAAAATGAAGGCTTTAAAACTGACCCGATTACACCTTCGGATTTTACGAGGCATCTTTTGCCCTACTCTAATTTTGTGAAAAAGGAAGGTGCTCTTGAAAAATTTATGGGATATCTTCCTGCGGATAGATGCTTTCACATCGTTAACGGTTCTTTAGAAGAACGAATTGCAAAAATCGGGGAAATCATTGGGGAGCAAATTACAAAAGCTCCTCTTGTGTCAACAAATGCAGTGACTAAACGCGAAGAAAGGAGTACACCGGCTATGGTGGCATGGAAACCTGTCAAACCGACGAAGAAAAAATTTCAACGGCATCCTGAAGTTCAGATGAACCTGTTGCCAGACGGTCATTTGGTGTTATCCGACCAAGCTTCTTCCTGGGCATACACGTTGACTCCGCTTGGTTCCATTGTTTGGGAGTTTCTCGACGGCAATAACAGCGAAGAAGATATCGTCCGTGAAATCCAGGCGATAGACGAAATTCCTGCGATCGAGAATCTCCAAGAGCAAGTCACCTTGTTGATCTCTGAGCTGAATGAAAGCGGTTTGCTAGTCGACTGAATCGTAACTAGCCACTTTCTCGAAATAGACAGTCAAAGCGAACTAAACAGTCAACGAAATTGACTCTGTTTCAGCATACTTTTATTGGGCCATAGCTTTTTCCCGATAGAGCGTCGCGTCACGCCAGCCGGGACGGTAAGAACGTACCAGTAAAGAAAAAGGTAAAAGAGTGTTCTCAAACCTGACAGTTTCGTAGGGATGTTGAAGTACGCAGTCAAAAATTCGCGAGAAGGGCAGAGTGATTTTGTGAGAACTTCGAGTTTTCGTTGGCAATCTTCCGCAGTGATGGCGTTGAATAAGAGACTTGGTATTCCGCAAGAATTCCAAGTGTAAGCGGGTGCAGCCATAAATGAAAATTGATTTGGCCATCTTGGTGCGAGACTCTTAAACACAAACGATGGCACTGTGGACCCGAATCGATTCTCCGCTACCTTCAGTCCGGTCCATGCTGATGTTTTAATTCCTTCCTTGGCGCAGCGTGCCACGAATAATTCCCAATCGAGCTCATTTGCATTAAGAGATCCAGCTAGCAAATGTACATCCATCAGAGATTTCCAATTTTGAAAACGATCCTTTTCGAGATTTCTGATCATGATCATCAAATGATCCACGTTTGACGGTGCTTTGTATGAAGCTTCTAAACAGCGATAAACTGCCGCATCTTCAAAGAATCGTTCTATTTCCAATATTTGCAAGCCACGATCTAGTGGACCAAGTTTGATATCGACATCATAGGTCGTGCCAAATTTCATTGTCACCGCCGATGATGGAATCCAATTATGATTTGGAGCGAGAAAAAGATCAGCAACGCTCCTTGTTGGTCCGGCTCCGAACTGATTTGTATTGGCGGCGATCGGCGCTGCAACGAATCCCTTCTCCTCCAAAAGTTCTATCACTGCCTCAACTTTGTTTCGCCTGACGATTACATCGAAATCGCCGAATTGGCGATATTTTTTGTCTGGATAAATTGTTCGCGCAAGATGCGCTCCTTTCACCCAAATCAATGAATTAACTTCCTGGTTCAGATAGAGCAAAACATCACGAAATTTCGATTCGAATTGAGTCGAATTAGCGCTTTCTCTTGCAGATAGGTGGGAAAGTTTTGCTGTAAATTGCTTGTCGTGATTGTTCCACGCGGAATTAAAATTTGGCACGAGCGATTGATCGAAGAGAGCGTTCAGAAACAGTCCACCAAAGCCGGTTTTTTCTAAAAAGTCGAGTAGCTTCTGCAGGCAGTCAATATTTGTCGATTCTAAGAGCGCCACTACATCCGGTGCTTGACGTACAACCGCGCAAAATAATTGCTCCTGAAGCGGCAGCTCTTCCACCCTCTTCAATTTGTGGAACTTGAAAGAGAAACCAAGATTTCGGATATAGATCTGGTCGAAGGTGACCATTTGTTCCTACTGATCAAACGCTAATGACCATCTTAGAATGTCCGGTGTTATGCTTGATCGTCAAGAGAATGAGAATTACTTTGTGCAAAGTACTGGTTCACGAAATAGACACTATGTGATTTTAGCGTTAATCGCTATAGCGGCTCTATCCGCCGCTTCCTATCCGTTTCTGTCTAAAATATGTGCCCAATGCTCGAACGCGAGTGAACACCTTATACCTGGCGCAGACAAAGTTGGGTTGTTGTTTTATCTTGCAGTGCTTGCATCCGTAGTTCGCTTCAACATAAATAAGTACGTACAAGCGGGAATATTCCTCGCTGCTGGTGTACACGTTGTTCTGATAGCCAAGCTTGTGACGCTCCATCTTCTCTGCGTGCCGTGCATCGTCTGCGCCGTGGCAGTTGCGCTGGCAAGCCTGATTGCGATGAATCGGGAATCAAGATTCGTAGTGGCATGCGCTTCGGTTGGCGCACTAGCCGTCGTATCGAGCACTTTTGTCTATAACAAAATTAAGGTTGGAGAAGAAAACAAACGAATCAAAGCTGCAATTCACTTCAATGATCTCGATCTAAGCGCAGCGAAGTCGATTCCAATTTATATCTACAAAGATTCGGACTGTCATTCATGCAAGGAATTCATGGACCTCTATGTTCCGCGTCTCGTCAGTAAATATGGCGAGAAAATTGCGATTCACGTAGAAGATGCTCCTAGCCTCATACCGACTCCAACGATTGTGGTAGGTGGTGATAACCCTCAACTAATAGTTCACAGACCGGAGTGGTTTGTTCTGACCGATGTCATCGATCAACGCAGCAGCTTAACAAAACCCAAAGTGGCTGAAACACGCGCAAACGGGTTCTGAGTGCGTGATGCGAGCCATGTCTTGAAATCTTAGAGCACTTTAGTCATCTTTATCGCGACGACACGCTATACTCTGACAACTCGTACTTTCGTGAACCTGTCAGTTTTAGAGGTTGTTGTGAAGCAAAAAGTTATTGCGCTAGTCACTTCGCGTCCAGCTCGGATTGCACTGCCACTCGCAATCATCTTGATTGGGTTTACTTTGACGTTTTTGCAAACGCGAATGCAGAAGCCAACATTCACAGCCAGTGCTCGCATATGGGTTCCTGCAAAGTTGTTTTTCATGGGCAGGGACGGTGACGCAACTGCAGAGTCGCAGCAGGCTTCAGCATTGACGACTGGTCCAAATGCCCTTCGAACCGCATGCGAAATCATTCACTCCGACGCTGTGACTAAACTCACATATGAAGATCTACAGTCCAAGCTTGGAGCAAATTGTCCGAGTGAAGGTGCGATTCAGAGTGGCGTACGAGCGCATCCAGTGGAGAGCACAGACATTCTGGAAGTTTCATATTCTGGAATGGACTCGGATTCTACTTTGGCTGTCCTTCAGTCAGTTATTGATGCGTTTTTTAAAGAGAATAACAATCAGGTCGTTGAGCCGCTGTTAGAGCGCAAAAAGCGGTTGGAACAACAACTAAAAGTTGCGCAGGATCAGTATTCGAAAGTAAAAAACAAAGTCAAAACTTTTCAAGACTCTACTAGCTTTATCGACTTGCAAGCCGACGTAGCGCAGTTGAACGCGCAAAAGCAAGATCTGGAGAAAACATTAGAGGAAAGTCGTCACGAACTAACATCAGTCAAGGGACGGCTCGAGTACGCGCGTAAACAGTTGGGGTTTGGTCCCGAGAGTGTTGTAGCCGTACAAAAATTAGCTGAAGACGAAATTATGCGCAGTTTGCGATCTCACATCGCAGAGACTGAAGTAGCCCTCATAGGGCTGCGTAGTAAATACCAAGACGAACATCCGAAAGTTAAGCGTTTAAGGGCTTCACTTGAAGAGGCTCAGAAAGGGCTTGATGCTCGGTATATGCAAATCGTTGGCAAACCTGGTCTACAGAATGTCGTCGTTGGAAACTCTTCGATTTCGGGTGGCAGTTCCCTAAGCAGTTCCTCCAGTGGTGGCGCTGATGGTGCTTCTAAGGGGCTCGGGGGCGGCATCAGCGAAAGTGCTCAAGCTCGCATGATCAGCGAGATGGCTGAATCTAGTACGACCATAGCTTCGTTAGAAGCGAAGATCTCGTCTTTGTCATCGTCGCTTGGTCAAATTCGTTCTAAGTTGTCTTCAGTTCCTGCTCGCGAGATGGAATTTGCCGACATCCATCGTGCTGATGATCTGGCAACTACATCCCTCACGTCCATCGAACGTGAACTTCAGCGCATTAAATTGAGCGAGACAGCCGGTCTTAACTCACAGGGGTCGATGCAGATCATCGATAATCCAACCATCAGTAACACCTCTACACCGAATACATTTGTGTTAGGTGCTATGGTTTCACTTATCCTCGCTGCTGCTGCTGCCGTTGGTCAATTCTTACTTCTTCCAAAAACGGTAACTGCTAGCAAACTCAGTGCGATATTTCCCGCTCGTATTGCTGGACTTATTCCCTCAACTGATAAGTCTAGAAATTCGGCTAAAGCAATTGTTTCATCAGTCGATAGAGTGCGTTTGTCTCTGGAGGATTGGTTCTCCGACGGCAAAGCTGCCGTGCCGATTGTTCTCACCAGTGGTGACAGAGGCGATGGTAAATCAACAGTGGCGTATGCACTCTCTGTTTGTCTTGCTGAAAATGGTGCGAAGGTTCTGCTAATCGATTGCGACACAGTTACGCCGTCTATCCACAGATTGGCCTCGATTTCCGCGTCGCCTGGTTTGCTACAGTACATCGACGAGCCTACGGCTGAGCCATTCGAATACATGCAAGCGGTGCGAGAGAATTTGACCATCATTCCTGCAGGCGGTGTATCAGAGGAAAGCTGCCTGAAAGAGCCGCGGCTGAAGCGTCTAATTGCAGAGTTAGGCAAGCATTTTGATGCGATTATCGTCGATGCTCCAGATTGCGGTGAAACACTGGATAGTCTGCTTGCTCCATCATTTGCCTGCAGATGGTTGGCAGTAGTCCGATTAAATAAGACTCTAACCAAACATGTGCAAAATATGGCTGCCCAATTGGAAATGATGCCAATGGAATCTGCGCTTGTAGTCAATGATGTAATACACAAAGATATCGATGTTTTACGCCAAGGTAGTCGCAACACGAATACTGCAAAAGTGGCAACAACTTTTGATCCATCACAATCAAATGAAGAGGACGAAGCCGCAGTTTGGTAGCTATTGGTTCCCAGCTAAGGACCCTATGACACCTCTTGACGTTTCGACTTTTCGTGATTATGATGTTCACAGGTCGAGTGGTTCGAAACTCCTCTTTCAAGCGGGTTTCCGCATTGCGGGTCCGAGAAAGTTTCACCATGCGGAGCGAGAATACATAGACCTAGTTGAAGTACCATTGTCAGTATAACTCTAGCTCGAAAGAGCCATGGAGCAAGCCCTTTTTTGTCCGGTGGGTGAACCGGAAGAAGGGCTTGATTGCTTTTTGGTCTATTTGATCTGTTTAGACCACAGAAGTTTTTTTCAATAGTGCGTGTTCTGTCTTGAGTTACATGGCACCATATTTAGTGCCAGTTGCGAAAATTTGATAGAAACTCTCAGTTTTTTTTGCACAGAATTGCCGACACATTAGTTGGAGTTGGCCTCTGTGATTGTTAATCATGGTCTACATTGACTATCGCAATTTTCGCTTGAATTTCTGAATCGAGTTGTTGCGTAGACTGGCTCTGAGTCAGAGTTTTGGCGCTTGTCGAAAGAGTGATCTTGTCTGCGTTTTACTGTTTTGCAGAATACATCCTTTGGGGGGTTGTTCAAATGTTCCTCATAATCGACACTGATTAGTACGCGGAAGCAATAAAAACTTCAACGTGTTCGTGGAAAGCATATTTGACCGGTTGAGCGATTGTTCTTTGATTCGCTTCAACTAATGGTTCGCGCGTACAGAAACTAGTATCTCTGCCGGTCTTATTTTAGTGTCACTCAAATTGGCAACAGTGTTTAACTTTCTTGCTAAATGATTGCATCATTCTCGGAGGATCAATATATGAACAAGTACATCTCTCTGGCATCGATAGTCGCCGCCTACTTCGTTTGCTGTCAACCCAACTATGCGCAAAGTGCGCCGCTGACGTTCGGTCAATACAAAGCGGTTTGCGGACCAACTGACACCTCTGGCGCATCCACTGCGGATACGCGTAACATTACTGTGCTCGGGATTAGACAGCAAGTTGTTCATCTGGAGGCTCAAAACCAGTCACAAGCGGAAGCATTTGTGCACGATGCGAGTGGCAACATCGGAATCAACGTGGCACTCACTGCACCAATTCAGTTCAACGTTCCGTCGGGAAATGCGAATAGATTGACAGCGGTAGCCGTATACACCCCTCCAGGTTCGAGTCTTCCCGTCTTCAGCCAGTGGACCACCTCAACAACCGCACTTCCAATTGGCGGTAACAACTTTATCGTCACCGGAAACACATACTTCATCCCTCTTGGCGGTACCGGCATACCAGTTGGATCGACGCTGAATTGTTTGTGGTTTGTCGAGGGTGGAAACACAAATAATTGCAACACTGTGATGGCAAATATAAACGCTGTTGCCATAAACGGTAGCATCCTTGGAATTGATGCCACCGCCGCTGATACCTGTGGTAATTCATGCCAGTAGTTTTGTTTTTTTGACACGTAGTTCAAAAAACAAATCGCGAAAAGGAATGGCGTAGACATTACTGTCACGCCATTCTTTTTCAATGGACAGTAGAACCTTGCGAGCGATTTTTCCAGACCTGCCAATCTGATGTTTCGGATACCAAATCAAAATTTTGCTTAAGCTCCTCACGAAGCTGGTTGAAGGACAACTCGTGATATTTATTGCCCGAATGCAGGTTTGGTTTGTCTATCAGTACGGTTGTTGCATTGATTCTGAGATATTCCAACAGATTTTTATTGCGGTCTTCTGTTGCAAGAGACATAAACAAATCCTCTGGAATTTTCTTTTGATAAATTCCGGTCATCTTCGGAATCAACACTGAGTCGGCTGTCAGAAACACTGCGCCATTGCGCCATGATTTGAGCAGGTAATCAGCCCGACTTCTTAGACTTTGTGCAGCGCTTCGCCCAACCAGAACGCCGGAAATTTCTTCGCCTTGCGTGGGAACTTGATACAGGATATTTGATACCTTTTTGAATGCTTTTAAATTCAAATCGATTACTTTTGGCACCGCGAGTGCAAAATAGAGAGTGGAACAAACGAAAAAACTAAGAGTTTTGATTTTGTTCTCTTTGAGAAGCAGTTCAACTTGTCTGCCCAAATCAATCAAAACAAATCCAAGCAGGAAAATGTGCGCAGTGAGATACGCTGGCATAAGCGGTCGGCTCAAAAAGTAGCTGAACCAGAGCAATCCCATGATGCTAAAAGCGCGTCTAAATCTGAGCGTGAATACGAGATCGGCGTTAGATGTTTTCAATAACGTGTAACAAAGTCCGCCGAATGCGAGAACAAACAGTGGCGAAGGCAGCAACCGTGGTCCGCCTAAGTAACCGGTTGCGGAAAGTTGCAGTATTTGAATAAGATTTTGCGCATAACCCTTAAAGTCAAGACAATAACCGTCTATGGTGGCTACGAGCAAAGTGAACCCCGCGACACCGAAAACGAGACCGAGCACATAAGACGCCACAGTCTTGACCAATTGGGCTCTATTTTCGTATGAAGTCGAGGCTAGGAACAGTGCCACGCTGATACAAGCACCGGTTTCGAAATTTACTGCGACACTTGTCAGCGACACAATTCCCATGGCAAAAGATCGCCAATGTGGTTTAGCTTTGCGAACTAAATGAAACGCGAAGAGACTTAAGGGAAAGGCTGCAAATCGCCAGGGCGAAACGTTTACGAAGTATTCTTCATCATTACCGGCGAACATCAAAGCTGCAATCAAACAGCTTGAAAGAGCCCAGCTGATAGAAATGCGACGGTTGTACACATAGTACAAATAGGAACTCAAAACTACGAACAATACTTCGAATATTTGAATCAGCCTTATTTCCTGCCCGAATGACAGAAATGTCAAAAACTGCTTTTCAAAAGAACCTAGAAGAAACGGGAACAGTGGCCCATATACAGGGTAAATTTCTGAGAACAGTTTTTGCCCACTCGCGATTCGATCCGACGGACCGACAATCATTGCGTAGTGTCCTTGCGAATAGACCAGCAACATTCCAGATTGAGTAAAGTCTGCTGTTTTGAGTAGGGATGGGTAGTTTAGCCCTACGAAAAAAAACAGCGTGCAAAACAGAATGATTATGGGCGATGCTTTGGGAAACTTCAGCGAAGAAAAAAAGCAGAGCGCGAAAACGAAAGACAATCCGATGCATGTGAATCCGTAAGAGCGAAGTGCAAGCAGCGAGAAGACCAGAACAGCACTCGCTGTCAACACAGTTGCGAACTTCAAATACCGATTGGTGCAGAGCCGAAGAACACGTTCGGTCAAGTTTATTTTGGGGATAAAGAAAAAAATTAGCACCAAAAGGTTTACATATAAGCCAATTGGCTGCCCGGGGAATCGATACGCGGAACCCATCCACTCAACGAGATACGGATGAACACCCGCTTCTATAGCCTTGATGGGTATCGGTTTAACTGCGAACGATAGTGCGTACAGCACTACAACCATTGCGGTAGAAAACACGAACAAAACCAGGTCTCTGTCTTTGAAGCTGTAGCTTTGATTGCTCCTCAAAATTTCAAGACCTCGATAACAGACCAAAAAACGCGCAGTCAGATTTGACCGGCACTTTGTAAATAACCGACTTGCGAGCACCGAGCTTATCACACCGTGCACAGATATAGGCATTCGGTTTTAATTGCATCGGTTTTGTAACTTCCACATTGCACCACCCCTGGTGCTAATGCTCCTGTTTTGGTCGCGATGCCGTGGTCATTTTCGATCAAATTGAGTGCGAGAAAAATCTGTGGCGGCGTCTGAACTTGAAAGAGCTGTGAGTTGGTTGTACTGAGGTCGCTCACGGGGTTGTAAATAATGTGATTAGATTGCCTTTAAATAGAGTTTCAAACCTGTTTCATCCACTAACATGCGAGTGTGCCTTGGAGCCATCCATGAAGATATCGGTCGTAATTCCTGTCTATAACAGCCAAAATACGCTCAAAAAGCTTGTAGCCGAGCTGGAGCCGCCACTTCGACAACTCGCATCTGAGTTCGAAGTAATCCTCGTCAATGACGGTAGCAAGGACCAAACGAAGGAGACTTTGGCAGCTCTAGCCAGCGAACGAAGCTGGGTGAAACCGATCAACTTGATGCGAAATTTTGGGCAGCACAACGCAGTGTTATGCGGTATACGTGCAGCTCAATACCCCGTCGTAATCACGATGGATGATGACTTGCAGCATCCACCGTCTCAGATTTATAAGTTGCTTGATAAGTTGAGTGAGGGCTTTGACGTCGTCTACGGGACGCCCGCGCGAGAACAGCACGGATTCCTCCGAGACTCGGCATCGAAATTGACCAAGTGGGCGATACAACAGTCGATGGGCGTTCCGACAGCTCGCGATATAAGCGCGTTCAGAGCCTTCCGTACTCCATTGAGAAATGCTTTTGCCAAGTTCGAGGGGCCTTTCGTCTCGATTGACGCACTTCTAACTTGGGGGACCTCGAAGTTTGGTGCCGTCTCTGTCGAACATCGGGAGCGGCAGGTTGGGGCTTCTAATTATTCGCTGCTGAAGCTAATCCAGATTTCCGTAAATGTCATAACCGGATTCAGTACCCTTCCACTCCGATTGGCCACTTTTAACGGATGTTTTTGTTTGATGCTTGGAGCCGTTCTGTTTGCATACATTCTGGGACGTTATGTTATTCAGGGTTGTGACGTTCCAGGATTTCCATTTATTGCGTCAGTAATTCTGGTATTCTCTGGTGCCCAGCTTTTTGCCCTGGGTATCATTGGCGAGTATCTCGCTCGAATGTACGTGAAATCTATGGCCAAGCCCACTTTTGTAATTGAAGATACTCAGGAAGAAGCGGAGCTGCAGGGCATGCTGAAAAATCTTGCCCCCGAGGATTTTGATGCCTCTGTCAGCACCGATGATTTTGCAAAACTAGTAGCAGGAACAAGAGTTGGCGTCTAAATCTACAAGTAATTTAAGTAGCACCATTGTGGCTCAAAGTAAGAGTGTCTACGATATTCCGTTCAACAGACCTTCGCTCGTTGGTGAAGAAAGCGCATTGGTTGCGCAGTCTTTTGCAAGCGGTCACTTATCGGGTGACGGTGCTTTCACGAAGCGTTGTCATAGTCTTTTGGAGCAATTGGTTGGAAGTGCAAAGGCTCTTCTAACCACATCGTGTACCCATGCTTTAGAAATGTCAGCCATCTTGCTGAACATCCGTGAAGGTGACGAGGTTATCATTCCGTCCTTCACTTTTGTGTCCACCGTTAACGCCTTCGTATTACGTGGAGCAAAACCAGTTTTCGCCGATGTCAGGACTGACACGTTGAACATAGATGAGACGAAAATCGAAGCACTAGTGACCGAAAAAACAAAAGCTATCGTACCTGTGCACTATGCCGGCGTTGGTTGTGAGATGGACGAGATAACTAGAGTTGCTAAAAATTACGGGCTTGCTATTGTCGAAGACAATGCTCATGGATTTTTGGGAACTTACAAACAAAAGAATCTCGGGACTTTCGGCGCACTAGCAACTCTTAGCTTCCACGAAACGAAAAACTTTCAGTGTGGTGAGGGTGGAGCATTATTGATAAACGATCCGACACTGATTGAAAGAGCCGAGATTATCCGCGAAAAGGGAACAAACCGGAGCCGGTTTTTCCGGGGGCAAGTTGACAAATATACATGGGTGGACCTTGGGTCAAGCTATCTGCCGTCCGACATGCTTGCTGCTTTCTTATGTGCACAGCTCGAGCAAAGCGAATTAGTCACGCAAAAACGGAAATCTTTGTGGGATTCATATTATGAAGTTCTCTCAGATTGGTCGAAGACTCACGGAATAGTACTGCCCGCGGTGCCAACGCATTGCGACCAGCCCTATCATATGTTCTACTTGATGATGCCGAGTCTGGAAATGCGACAGGCATTTATCGAGCATCTGAAAAAGTGTAGAGTTCAAGCTGTCTACCATTATCTGCCCCTGCATCTCTCCGACATGGGGCAAAAGTTAGGTGGACGCGTCGGCGACTGCCCCGTCACAGAATCAATCAGCGACCGCTTAGTACGCTTACCGTTTTTCCACAGCATGACTCAAATGGAGCAAGACCAGGTCATTCGAGCTGTGCTTTCGTTTTAGCCAAAGAATCTTTCAGGTCGTAATCTTTCCGAAATATAGACATGATCACTAAATCATGCAGAGTGCCGTTGCCAAAAAAGTGATTTTTCAAAACGCCTTCCTCTACAAATCCTACTGATTTATAGAGCGCTCTCGCTGAGTGATTCGAACTTACAACGCGCAGCCAAATCTTATTGAAGTTTAGACGATGAAAGCCGTGTTCCAATGCCTGTGTAAGAGCATGTCGACCTAATCCTTGACCGCGGGATTCGTCGGCAAGGTAGATGCCGAATTCTGCGACCGCCGAAATCCAATCTATGTACATGAAGCGGAGCACCCCACGCAACTCCGCATTGTTATAGATTCCGAACAAGACTTGGTTTCGGTCCGCTAACGTTGATTGCAGCCACTTCAGCACTTGTTCTCTGCTTGAAGGTAAGGGCTGAGCGGTCATCAAAAAAGCGAGCTCAAAATCGTTTTTAGACCGATGCATAAACTCGAGGTCTGTTTCACTCACTGAAGAAAGGTGAACGCCATTTGCAGACATTTAAAAGACACTCCAACACTTAGCAGGCATGACTAGACTTCATATATTTGTACGAGTCTGGACCCGCATTGAAGAGCAAATCGAGCACTGAAACGTAATGCTCGAATGGTGGATGTAGTTGCGTGTAGTCTGGGTAGTCGGAGTAGTCCATCCAGCGCACGGCTATTCCATTTGCCTCAAATTCCTTTTCGTCCAAATATGATTTGGCGGCGGGACCGGACAGATAAACGTTCGCACCAGTTTGCTTGCACAAGTTTATAAGCCTTTGGTTTTTATCACCCTCGATTACATACTTGGATGAATCAGAAATAGTAGTTTTTATCTCCAAGCTTTTGCAGATTGCGTCGATGAAAGCTCGATTGATTTTCGACAAACTAGATTCTTCAGACTCGTTGTACAAGTTGTTTAAGAGCGGTTTATACATGCTGAAGTAAGGTGCTTTCGCATAATTAGTGCAGAGACTGTTCCAGTGTTTTTTGCGCCAAATATTGTTGCTTGTCACGACTTCAGATATTTTGTCTTTTTGAGAAAATGACGAGGAAATGGGGATGGTCAGCCATTGAAGACCATTTTGTGTTTTTATCTTGTTTCGATTTCGCCAATCATTAGTCGTGTATTGCACGCAATCATAAATCACGAATTCATCTACCGAATTTATAAGATCAAAGTATCCCTTCCACGGAATGTAATTTGATTGCAGGATCGCACAAGTTTTAGACACCCTCTTCTCCCTCTTTGTAATCAATCAATTTGTTCTTGAACCAGTTGCAGAGCGATGGCTCTCTGTCTGCTGAAGCACTACGTTATAGACGCTACCAGTTACTTCACCGGCTCTTCTCCACGTGAATAGCTCACGCATTTTTTCGATCAAGCTCATATCTGGTGGTTTAGATAGAGCTATTTTTACCGCTCTAACAATGGATTGGAAATCTTCGGGATCGCAGTACTCGATGCTGTTGCCAAAATAATCGGACGCGAAGCCACGACCTGTGGACACAGCATTGCAACCACACAGCAGCGCTTCAATTGTAACCAAGCCCGTTGTCTCGAAGTAGCTAGGGAGAATGTGAACTGTAGCTTGGTTGTAGAGCTTGCGCAGTTCTTGCTGTGTGCAATTTTTGACGATTCGAATGTTCTTGGCTTTCTGTGCTTCGATTTCGCATCGTCTGTAGTATTCCTGGTGATGCGGATGCATTGAGCCGACCAGAGTCAGCGGAACGTTGACAGCTTTAGCTACTCGTATCGCACCTAACTGATTTTTGTGCGGCTCAAATCTACCCGCGTAAATTAAGCTGGGTTGTCTTTGGTTGTAAGGCACATCTACTCCGAATATCTCAGTTTCGGCGCCATTTGGAACCACATATGATGGAGTATGCACATCCAGTTCAGAAATAATTGACTGCTTCTCTGCTTCTGAATTTGGCAGCAATACGTCGGCCGCTTCGAATGCAAGTTTGCGTAGTCGAACGTGTTCAGGAAATTTATGTGATGGGGCGCCAGTAAAGGTCGATTTCAGACTACGTTTGATTCGTCGAAGATAATTTAGAAAATGTTGGTGCTTTCTATATTCGGGGTAAACATAGAAGGCCGACCAATGAATTGTTGACAGAGCGACTGGTTTACCTTTGCTTTTTATCGCAAGCACCACATCTGGTGGTAGCGCATATCCGTGAATCAAATCGTAGTCAGATACTTCCGCATGCTTGCCAAATACAAAATCACTGTCCCATCCTAACTCTTGAAGGTGTTGATTAGTCCTTTCGATTTGCACTCGATGCCCACCCTGGACGTCTGCACCTGAGTAAACCCAAAGAAGAATTTTTTTTCTGGAAATATCTTGTGGGCTAGATGGCAGCTCTGTGATCTGTTGCACCATATTTCCTCCAAACAAAAGCGGAAAGCTCCCGCCAGAATATTCCTCCCCATATGGCATTAACCACAAACGAGTACACACACAGCGAAACAACGCTGACAACAATTAAAGCTGGAATATTACATTGACTAAGATGAAGAGTGTTGCGGCAGATGAGTAATATCAGTGAGCTTAAAACTCCGACTGCTGCAGTTCTACTTACGCAGTGCCAAACGCGAATTTTGCAAATAGGCTCCAACTTTTTCACGATGGATAGTTGAACCAATTGAGACACTATTTGAATGAGACCAAAGCACACGATTCCCATAGGTTTTACTGTAAAAATCAAAAGTCCCCACGAAAGTATTGTGGTCAATGCCGATATCTTCATCGGCAAATCCGAGCGATTGAGGGCGTTGCTCAATGCAATCACTGGACCAGTTAGTGTTCCGAAAGTGTTAGCTACCAGAACGCAGGCAAGTATTGGAACAGCCGGAGTCCATTTTTCGCCGAACACGTGGATTACCCAAACATCAAGTAGCGGCAAAGCAATGCAGGTTAACCCAGCAACCACTACAAAATTCCATCGGACGGCAGTCTCGCATGCGCGTTGAATTAGATCTGGTTGTGATTGCGCGCGACAGAAAATAGGAAAGTAGAGTCTCGCAAACGGAGCCACGAGTTGATTTGCATAAGCACCAGTTTGAGTTGCGAAATTGATTAATCCGACACTAACAGGTCCTAGCATAAAACCCACCAAACACGGATTTAGTGCGTCCCTCAGAAATATGAACACGTTACCGAGCTGATACTGCATTCCGAATTTTAGTAATGCTCGTGCTTCGCTCCAGTTGTAACCAAAACGCGGTATGTATCTCGTGATTTTAAAGAGTAACAAGACAGACACTGTCTGAGACATGACTGAGGATAGAGCGAAACTCCACACACCAAAATGATTGATCGCCAGTAGTATCGTGAGAACGCTGTAGGTGAGACATTCCCAAACTTCGACGGACGCTTGCTCTGCAAAACGAAACTCGCGCTCTAAAAGAATGGTCGGTAATGTGCGAAATACTGAAACAACCGAGCCTAGTGAAATCACGCGAATTATTAGAACTGTATCAGGCGAAAGTTTATAGAACTGAGCGACAGGAGCCGCAAGCAATTGCACCAGAAGAATTTGCGATAGAGATAGAACGCACTGAGACCAAAAAAGCGAGTGCTTTTGAATTTCTGTAGGGGTTCTCTGTAAACGAAGAAGAGCAGCCCCCAGCCCTCCGTCGGCGAGCAGGCTGAACATAGTAACTGTGAAAACTGCGATTCCGAAGGTTCCGAAATCGCTCGGCGATAGAAATCGCGCTAACACAATGTTGCTTGCGAGCGTTAAAAGCTTGGTCACCACGTGACGAGCAAGCAGAACTTTTAGACCCTGATCTGAACGCTGTACGATCTCTGAGGCTGACAGCTCGCTTGAAGCGCGGAGCTCGACCTCCTCGTAAGTTTCTACTGCGTTCATAACCAAATCTAGTGCTCGTGATTGACAAGACCTCGTGTAGGATAACACGGCTGTCTCCCCGCAACGACGCTGTGCCGGGCTTGGTAACAAAAACTGTTCTAATGGCGAGATGTGCTTAAAAAATGAACATCATTGGCGCGGACGATTGTGTTCTTGAAGAAAGCATTGAAAGCGACTCCGCTAAGGTCCGAGATGATACTAAAAATGGTGCCTCGATTGTGCTTGGCCGCTTCTGCATCTCGGTCAAATTTGCTCGTACAGGGCTTCATAACTTTTGCTAATTTCAGTCCATCCGAAATTTTTCGACATTGCTTTCGCATTTTTTCCGAGAGTTTCTCTCAGTTTGTCATCGGAACAAAGCGCCAGCATTTTTTCAAATAGGCTCTCAATGCTGCGTGGTTCGAACAAAAGTCCCGTCTCATTATTTTTAATAAACTCTGGCGGACCTCCTATATCGGAGGCTATCACAGCTTTTCCAGCTCTCATTGATTCCAGGCAAACTATGCCGAATGGCTCGAAATGGGAAGGTAGGACGAAAAATAGACACTTTGAAAACAAATCTGAGACGGAAGCCCGATCTTGGCGCCCAACGAAATGGACACGATCGTTTAGATTGCGGTCGACACAAAGCTCTTTGAGCTTGTCGGCGTAAGGACCCGCTCCAGCAATGACTAAATCTACGTCTGGCACGACAGCGCGCAGCTTATCGTATGCAGCGATCAGGTCATCGAACCCTTTGTTTTCGACTAGCCTGCCGACCCCGAAAACAAACTTTTTCGGAAGGACAAGCGGAATCGGAACAGACTTTTCGTTCAGGTCAACACCGTTGAATACTACTTTCTCTACGGGAGATTCGAATGCAAATCGATTTTTTGCATCTGTCAGGACATAGTTGGAGCAAGCAGTGACACCATCCGCGACCTCAAGGAGTTTCTGTGCTCCGAAGCGAGCGAACGCCGACTTCCCGTAGATATCGCCAGCATCCATAAAGAACTCACCTTGTAACGTGACAAGCAGCTTTTTTCCAAAAAGTATTTTGGCAACGTAACAATAAAGCGAATTTGAACTAGGACAAATGACGTGAATGATGTCCGGTTGATAGCTTTGAACGAAGAGAAGAAAGTTCGCAATATTAATCGGCATAGCGAGAAGTTCTCGCAATCCGCTTACACTTCTGTTGGGATACTTAAAAGGAAAACGCCTAACGTCCACACCATGCAAGTGCTCGGACGCTGGTAAATCCTCGGGATGGCGATTGACTGCAATGACGACTTGATTGCCCGAAGCTGCTAAGGTCTTCGCAAGATTGCGACATATTTCTTCAACGCCGCCTAGACTTGGATAGTAGGCGCTTGGGCAGAGGACGATCCGATGATTTTGCACCAATAACTCCACAAAGACTCTTGCTCACGAGATTTTCGCCTCAAGCATTAGAACTGAATTGTACTAAGGATAAGCCGAAAGGCGTTAAGCAGTTACCTCAATGTGGTAAAGCTTCTTGCATTAAGTGTTCTTCGTTTAAACTCAGTACATTTGACGGAACTCACCTTTTAGAATTCGACACCAGGAACTTTCGACTTAACATCTCGATAAGCCAAAGTGCTCCGTTGCTTGTATTCAAGTTAACCGAGGTGTGAGCTTTCGAGTCATGAAGTTCGGGGCTTTCGAGTCATGAAGTTCTTTTTTTTCGAGTGAGCCTGCTGGAACTAAAACGAGTAATGCTGACTTCTGAGACATCGCTCAGAACCGAGTAAGTCTTCTCTTGTATTCTAACCTTTTGCTTACGCAGTAAGGAATGACACGTGCAGGTCGCCGACTCATTGCCAGATACATCGGTTTCTTCCAGCCCTCGTGCGCAACGCGGTGCCAGACCAGCGCTCAACCTGGTTTTGCTCTCACTTTTTATTTTCTGCTTCGTAAACTTGGCTGCAAGATATCTGTATTTTCGGTCGACAGACAAGGATGGCTTGTGTTTCGCCGTAAACCGGTTTGCGCTCGCGGGTCCGAAAAGTTCTGCAATCATTGTAGGTTCATCTGTTGCGAATCACTTATTCAACTCTCTAAAACCGTCGGAACAAGAGGCTCTGCACATAACCTCTTTAGCTTACAACTTGCAGATGCCATCAGACAGCCTAATACTGGTTCACAAAATTTTGCCCGTTGCGTCCTCCGGTAAGTGTGTGGTTTTTTGCGTCACCCCCAGAGACTTTTTTGATAATGATGCAGCACCCGTCACCCGCAGCACGACGTTCAAACGATTGGTGTCTATATTTGATGTTGTAAGTTTGATCCCAATTTTGCACTTAGACGTTCAACAGTCTGTAGAGAGCTTTTGTTGCAAATTTTTGCCACTTTACGAAATCCGGAATAGCATTCAGAGCCGGTTTGCGGATGCCTGCAACGCAGTCTATGCGAAAATCCTGCCTTTCGAGAAAACGAATAGTGAGTCTGCATGGGCTCGAAGTGTTCGCGAGTACGCTTGGCGATATCAAGGTATAAGTTTGTCGCGCCAAGCTTATCAATTTGATCGTTTGGGCGAGACGATCGGACTTTGCAGAAGTCGCGGATTTAAAGTTCTGGTTGTAAATTTGCCGCTAACAAAAGCAAACTTATCGCTTTTGCCGAGTGGGTTTTATGAACAATTTCGAGCGACTCTAGGATCTGTTGCAGCGCGCAATCATGCGGAATTTGTCGATACTTCAAACCTCTCGCTAACAAATTCTGACTACGAGGATTGTGCACATCTCAATTCCGTGGGTGGGCAAAAAACGTTTGCGGCAATTGAGCCCACACTCCAAAGTTTACAGAGGAAATAGTTACAAGAATCGCACACCGAGCAAGTAAGTTGGTGCCGATAGTCGGTTCTTTCCGAAAGCGCAACAAAGAAGCCCAAATGTCCATCGCCCTGAAGCAACACAAACAGTTAGAACCAGATGTTCACGCTCAAAGAGCCTTTCATAGCTCTAGAATTTTTGCTGCTGCTGTCGTTGTGATTTTTTTGAATTTCTTCTGCGGACTTTTGTACTCCAATGTTTATAAAGCGAACCAGAATTTGGAGACTTCATCTCAGAAACAGGCTGCTCATCTAAATCGGATGCGGGTATTTTTCGAAGACTTAAAAGAACCGCCCAAATTGGTGCTTTTGGGCTCGTCTGTTATTGCTGTGCCATTTTTCTTATTGGATGCGGAACAATATCCGGAGACTAACTCCAACTACTTTTTTCGGGGTTTCGACATAAAGTCGTTAGACGCTCGTTTTTTTGATGGCAAAAACAATGCTGTTATCAACATGGGAACAGATGCTGCAATGATTGCAGATTGCTATTTCCTTGCGCACAAATTTTTACTGGAGAAATATAAGCCAGGCTGGATTGTTCTAGGCGTAACTCCTCGGGATTTCAGTGATACTGGTCCATTGAAACCAAGCGATAGCAGCCAGTTTTATGCGTTGTCGCGGATAAGCGATTTCCCTTGGGTTAGTCAGTCATATCTTCCAACCTATCACGAAAAAATCGACTACCTGATCCGGCACCTCTTCTTTTTCTATGCGCAACAAAATAATCTTCAAACACAAAGTAGAGTTCGATTCGAACAACTCCTTCAACGCATTTCCCTTCGTAAAGATGCCGACCTTACTACCGCGGTGGATTCGTTTTCCGAAACAAATCCGCGAAAAAAATGGGAGAGAAGCCAAAAGGAATACGCGCGGCATTACCAATCGCTAGTTCCCGAGCGAATTTCGGCAAGCTTTGGATTTCTAAAAATGTTGATCGCTCTGTGCAAAGAACATCACATTCAAATTCTTTTGATTAACATGCCTCTGTCGGTCGATAACCAGGAGTTGCTGCCGAACGGGTTCTATAGTAACTTTCGGGAGCAGTTGGGAGAAATGGCGGACTCAGAAAGTATTCCTTTCGTCGATTGTTCAGAAATCGCAGAATTCCAAAACACAGACTTTAGTGATGGTGCACATTTGAATGGATTTGGCGCAGAAAAGCTCTTACGCAACATACGTGATGCGATTGGTCTGCGAGCTTTTGCTCCAAGTTCTGAGAAACAAAAGTAATTATGGGAACGGTTTGTTGAGCAGGAAAAACAATTCTTGATGACACAAACTTGTTGATTGATCTCTGTGAAGTTGAATCCGCTTTCGCTACCGGTGCCTTTCAAGTTGGCGCTTCTGAAAATTCAATTCACCTGATATTTAGATGGTGCCCACTTCTCACGAATTTTCATAATTGGTTTTTCAACTAAAGTGCCAAGCACTGTCCCCAAAACTATTGAGCACGACAGAAATAATCCGTTGAACACTACGCAATTTAGTTCTGGCGAGATTGCTTGCAATGAAATCATGGACATCAACCAGCAGACGAACATTCCTGCGATACCTTGCCATAGGAAGATCGCGTAACTGTTTTGACCAACCCACGCAAAGAATTTTTGCGCCAGATTTTCTTTTGATTCTTCGCGCGTGATGGCCACTGCGCCGAGCAATATTAATCCGTAACCGATATAAATCTGGGTGTAACCGTAATGCCATATATAGGAGTGTTCGGCTCTTTCGAAAATTGCGAACGGAACTAACAATGCGATGCCGACAGCAATCAAAGCTTTTCGCTGTTTAGTCACGGCACTGAACATTGACTTGTTGAAGACATAGAGATACGCCAGCATGGTGCCAAAGACTAACGAATCGATTCGTTAGTGCGTGGGGAAATAGCAAGTTAGAGCCGAAAATACTGAAGGAGTCGTGGCGCTTCTTACTACCAAGCATGCAACCATTACAGCGAACCCAACTGCCGGATAGACTGATTTATTCGTTTTTCGTTCTAACGAGATTATTGCCACTACCAATAGTGGCAACAGCAGGTAGAAATGTTCTTCTACGGCTAGGCTCCAAGTCGATGCAGTTATTGCATTCGGAAAATAGTTTTGAACGTGAACGAGGTTTGGTAAAAAACTTTGCGCAGCCTCAATGCTTAGCCCCTGACTCATACTCAGAATGAAGCTGCACCCGACCATGAGGTAGTAAGCAGGCCAAAGCCGCAATGCTCGTCGAGTATAGAAGCGAGAGAAATTCAATTTCTCGCTTCTATTAATTTCCTTGAACAATAGTGTGCCAATCAAAGATCCGCTGAGTACAAAGAATAGATCTACTCCAGTCCATCCTAAACGCGTGAGCAAAGTTAATGGGATTTTGAGAAAGCCGCTCTCTCTCCCTGGAATTACTGCGTGGTGGAAAAGCACAAGCAATATGGCAATCCCTCGCAGTATGTCTAACTCCAGTATTCTTTTCGGCTTTTCCTTAACCGTCGATTGTCTATTTGAAAAGTTACTTGGGACCGATTCTTCGGCTTGCAACTTGTTCTGTGGGAGTGCAACTGTCACTGTCTGCCTGTTGTGAAGAGTTCAGGATAATCTACAGTAAACTGTGCCGGAATACCAGAACGGTGCTTCATCTCTTACAGGTCATTGCGACAAATTTTAGTCCGAACTCAAGGGCTTTAAACGCTAGAGTGATCAATTTGCGTTCATGGATTTTCTCTAGTACGGAAAAACATTTAATTAAATCCTGCTGCCGACATTCATACGCTGTTCCCCTGTAATAACACCGGCAGCAGAATTCAACTCTTGGGCAAACTATTCGTAATCCTGGTCGGGGATAATTACTGACTCGTTCTCGGCAAGCTTGTGGTTTTTCTTAAAATGGTTAGCGGCTAAAATTTTCACCCACTCCCTTGAAACATCGTCTTGGCTGGCTCCTTCGCCGCAGACTTTTTGTGCAATCTGCCAAACCCCGTCGCCGCTGTCTGGACGCATCACTCGTTGTCCATTTGCGTTGTATTCGGCGTTGTAGCCGCCTTCACCGTCTGACTCGTTATTCATGTGTCCTTCGGTGCCTTTGCCGTGAACGTGTTCGGTGAATCCAGCGCGGTGTCGCTGTTTGTCAGCATCTTTACAGTCCCCACCATATTCGTCGTGTTTGACTGCATCATCTGGACCGTCATATGCCGGTTGACCAGCCTGATATGCACCGTCACGAACCGCTCCGTCAGCACTACCAGCGATGGCATTGTTCATTGCATCTTTTTGCTCACCGGCAGCATCTGCTGCAGCGTCACCATCGTTGTTTTCCAGATCGAAGTCCCAGTTTGAGCCAAACATCTTTTTGGGATCAGCAACTCTGTTTTTCTTTTTCAAATCCGAATTGTTTCCGACTTCATCTTCGGTGACATAGTCATCAGGTGAATTGTGCATCTCGCCATGAGCACTGATTTCGGACATGTTGTCGCGCACGTACTGGGCAGCTAGCACAGTCAGTGGGTCGTAGTTGTCTTCGTTCTTGATGATGTGGTCGAGTTCGCCGCGAGTAATTTTATCGTCGTTATTTGCATCGAGTTGCTCAGTCTCGCGCCAGGCAAGCTCAGGCAAAACGCCTGTTGCTGTCAAATCATCAGTGAGTCGTCTCAACTTCGCAGGGTTGTGCAGAACGTTTTCTTGTTTCATGAGATCATCAACTTCACTTTTGCAACTTGCATGAAATCCTCCCAAATCAAGATCGTTCATCGTTTCTGCGTAGCGTGTAGTTATTCTTTCAATCTCTCTCATGCCGCTCATTTGATTTGTACCTCTTGTTGAAATCGACGCCAGTTGTTTCGGTTCAGCGTTCACGATGTCAACATAGGTCCCATGCCTGACATTTCCCTGACTCAAAAAGTCAGGGACAAACATTTTTTCGAGTCCTAGATCGCCTCTAGCTTGGCTGTCTAGTGAGACGCCGTTACTTCCAGCGCCTCAGGGCTTGCTATTGTCGCGCCAGCTGCACGGCGAAAATAATAATCCGATAACCAAACATAGTGGCGCGATTTGTTTGGTGTCGTTGCGCAAAAGTAAGAACCATTTGCCGCACGTTGGGATGGCTTGTAGCAGGAGCAGACAAGACCATGTTGCGATCCACGGCTTGGTAAGCCACTTTGTGGTCGATAATTGATCGTTTGCGCTGACTTCTAACATTGGCGACAATTGACCGGTGCCGTTTTTAGGAAAGAACGATTGTATCTGTTGGGCGACCAAATTGTGTCCCCCACTAGCAACAATAAGTAGCTTTAACTGCTTGAGCATCTAGTTTGCCCCTGAGTTTTTCCGTAGCACTAAACGGGAATATAACTCGCATGAATATTGTCAGTCTGATTGGATTTATCGGTTTTGGTGTCAGCCTCGCGGTGCACGTTGCTACATTCGGGCAGACGAACGTGATGGAGCATTACCCATACGTCATGGTTTTGCACGTTGTGGCACTCGCAAATTTTGCTTTGTTCATCCTGTTGAATAAGGAATTCCGCACCAAAAAAGCAGATTCAAATCGCGCGTTCAAACAGGCTTTCCAGCGAATGCCTATCTTGGCGAAAGCAGTTTTGATTGGATGCTTCGTCTATGCAGCGGTAAATTTCGCAACTGGAATGATCACTACCAATCAGATGAAGCGCGACAAAACCGCTGATCCTCAGGCTGTATCTTCAATGCAGATGGAAAATCAGCAACTACGAATCTTCTCTGGACACTGGATGGTGTTTTTCCTTGCACCGGCCATGATCTGTTTCTTCAAAGGACCCCGAAGAATAGCCTGACCTCGAAGAATCGCTTAGTCCCCGCAATCCGTTCGAGCGATTCACTAGCTGCGCTGTAGAAGCTCGAGCACTGCCTCTAACTTCGCCTGCACTTCTGCTGCGCTTTTAGCCTCTATGTTTATACGCAGTAGCGGCTCTGTGTTCGAGCTGCGAATGTTCATCCACCAGTCTGGATAGCGGATGGTTACGCCATCCATGTGATCCAGTTCTGCACCGGCGGCGGCGTGGTGCTGTTCAAGTCTCTCGATTGCGGCTGGAATGTCCGCCACCTTGCGATTGATTTCGCCGGAGCGGAAGCGTGTATCAATTGGCTCAATAACTTGGCTGACTGGTCTGCCTGCCTCGCTGAACACTTGAAGACATTGTAGGAGCGCGATCATTCCTGAATCCGCGTACCAGTTATCTCGGAAATAGAAATGTCCGCTATGCTCTCCACCAAATATGATGTCTTCATCTCGCATGATTCGCTTGATCAGTGAGTGTCCAACCGGAGCGCGGTGGGGAGTGCCACCATTGGCGATGATTACTTCTGGGACGGTCTGACTACACACCACGTTGTAGAGAATTTTCTGTTTGGGGAATTGCTTTAGTGTATTGATTGCCACCAGCGCCGTTACGATATCGCCGCTGACCAGCTCTCCGCGTTCATCTAGAATGAACATACGATCTGCATCGCCATCGAATGCAACGCCCAAATCGCATTTGTTAGCTTTTACTGTTTCTTGCAAGTCTCGAATATTATCCGGTTCGAGCGGATTCGCAGGATGATTTGGAAAACTTCCATCGAGTTCAAAATACATTGGAATGACTTCGCATGGAAGATTTTTGAAGACTGGCGGAACAATCTGGCCGCCCATTCCGTTGCCCGTATCGATTGCAATTTTAAATCGCTTGATTGTTTTTAAATCTATGAATGAAAGGCAGTGCTTCGCGAAATCTTCGAGTACATTTTTCTTCTCGACTTTGCTCTCGTCGGCTACCTGGCAGTTGTATTTTGGTGCCCGTCCCAACAAAATTGCGTCTCTAATTTCCGCCAATCCAGTTTCAAGCGATAAGGCCTCGGCGTTTTTGCCGGTGAATTTCATTCCGTTATATTCGGCAGGATTATGTGATGCCGTGAGCATGATGCCACCGTCGTAACCAAATTTCCCTACTGCGAAATATAGGGCATCCGTTGATACCAATCCGATATCGATAACTTTGGCGCCACTATCAGCGATACCAGCAGTTAGCGCAGTGAACAATTTTTCGCCGCTCAGACGCATGTCGCGTCCAAGAGCAACAGTCGATGCCTTGAGCAATTTGACGAATTCGAATCCAATTTGATACGCCAGTTCTTCGTTCAAATCAGATGGATAAATTCCCCGTACGTCGTAGCGCTTGAAGATCTCTTGAACCGTTGTAGCGCCCATCATCACTCCGTTTTCTTGGTGTTATTAACATCATCTGCGAACTGCTCAATCCATGCTCTATCGCCGTAGTCGGAGCGCCACACAATCACGGTTGGATGGTCTGTGCCAGCGCTGAAAGAAGCGCGCGAGAGCTCTTCTTCTGCGCTTTTCGAGATGCCAACGTGTTGGAATTCCGCTTTGTGATTGTCTTGCTTTGAAAAGCGGACTGTGACTTCAGCGTCACTGCGTAATTCATGCGGCTCACATCCCGGATGTTCATCCATCGGAATGCCGTCCACGACATCCAGCGCGTGGAAGCTGATTTCCTCAATGCGCGAGTTGCTGGCATCGCGCTTGATTTCAGCGTTTGGTAGACCGGACGTCGCTGCCCAGCGCCCGTTATCTTCTTCTAATTGCTGAGCAACTGCGACAAAAAATTCGTTCGGTCCGCGCTCGAGCCGATACAACTCCTGAAACAGCTCTTCGGCTTCGGCTTTGCCGTCCAGCACTTCCCAGGCTTTGCGTTTCAATTCAAGAGCTTTCAGCTCTACGTCGTTCATGAGAGGGAATCCACGGATACTTACAGTATAAGGCGTTGCGGTCGCTAAGGGCTAGGTTTACGCAAAGTGTTACGCAGAAATTCAATAACGGTTGCGCAACTTGTCTAGCTGGGTTTCGAGCCGGGAACGGTGGTGAAAAGAATTTTTCAAATGGGCGGCTCAACGGAAAACTGCATGCAACTAATCACAGTTTCTAGAACTCAGTCAGAATTGTAGGCACTAAATATGGTGCTCTGCACTAGTGATGCGCGCCTTCGCTGATTGTTGGAATTTTCGTGACTAACTCATTATTGAAGCTGTAGCATTACTTCTAAATTTATGCGGCGTTATTCTAGTGATTTGGATCCATCTTTTGATCCAATATACGCCAAAGATCGTATTTGCAATTGATAAGACAACTGAGAAATCCAGCCAGAGTAAGTTATGCAAGTTAGTGCTTCTTAGTAAGGGACCCAGACCGTAGAAGTTAATAAGATTAAGAGATACCAAAATTGACCAACACCAGCCGATCAACAACAGTTTCCAATCAATAAACTTCTGATTAAGGGTCCAAGTTCCAAGTAGTAAAACTGCCGCGCCATACCCGTGATTTTCATGGGCGTGCAGCAAAATCATGCATTGACCAAACATCAACAAGGCGCAACACTCAGGCAGCAACCAAACCCGTTTGTCTTGCGAATTAAGAGTCGATACGTAGCGCCACCACCGATAGAGAACGAAAGTAATCCATACCGAATAAAGCGCTATAGAAATAATTGTGGCGACCGCCAGACTCCCGTCAGAGTTGAGAGGGGAGTTCGTTCCTATTGTCGGTTGCACGCGCAAAGCTGATGAAACGTCAAACGTTCGAGTCAGTGATTCATGAATTTGATCAGCATAGTTGATAAGCCACCAGGGGTTGCAACACTGTCCTGATAGGAATGGTTCAATGGCATTTCGCCAATTGTTTGCGCATAGGTTGACTAAGGTTCCATCCATCAAAAATGGTATGAAAAAGCAGGACAGTACACCGAAGAAAGCAAGCATGTGTCGATATGTCTTCGAGTGGTTTTTCAGTAAAACGGACGCAGCGAATAGTGCCGGAAAAACTATTACCGCTTGCGGTTTGGTCATAAATGCCACGGCACAAAACATTGCGGATTTTGAAAAGTTTTTGTATACCGCAGCTAACACTGCGAGCACAATCCAGAGCATGCAGAGAGAGTCCTGGTACGCGTAAAATGGGCCAGTGAGAATCACTACCGGATTTAGCCAATAGCTTAGGCTCGCTAAGCGCGCTATACGCGTACCATTCGCCTTGTTTACGTGTTCGAATATGATAAAACAAATTAAGCATTCGCTAATTATTTCTGGCAATTTTACTATTGCTTCAAATAATTTTGAATTTTCAAGCGTCGGCGAATACAGAGAATATATTTTGCCGGCTAAGCCGAGTAGCCACGGAATCAAAGGCGGGTAGTCGACGAAGCACTCGATATTATTGTGATTAGCCACCATCGGCTGTATTTTGAGTGTGCAAATGTCGATGAAACTTTGTAGGCACAAGGGAGCTTTGCTGGCACCGACTATTGGATAAATATCTGAAACCGAATGTGTTGCGCCAACATAACTCCAGAGCATGAAAACTCCATGGTCTTCCGTGCCCGTTTTGGGAAGGACGCAGACTCTGAGCAGAGCGCCAAGGCTAATCAAGAATAGAAAAAAATACCTGGATGTTAGCCAGTTTAAAATGACATTTTGATTTTTTTGAGAAGGACAGATCTCAGTTTCTAAATAATCAGTGCGGCTGTACGTCACACGTTTCGTGGCGCACTGCTCGTGCTCCTCGCGTGTTAAGCGCACTTCATTGTCAGCTAATGGCGACATCTGGTGCTGTAAGCTCACTTGATCTATAGCTCCAGTATACGTTAGTAAAGGCTGCGCTATTCCTCTATTCGCGAATTGGCGTTAGAGTTTTACTTAATACTTTTGCTTTATACACGAGCGTGGTATCAGAAGTGGTGACTTAGATCAGCAGTATCTCAACGGCATAGTTATTTCGTCAAAACCATTTAGGCAATCAAAGCCGTTTCCAAAAGAATCTCAGGTCCGCTCTCCGCATTCACTTCGCTTTCCGGCTCACGTTCAATCGGCAAGATCATCTCGGTCTTATGCAAAAGTTCTTTGCGCTCTGTCTCAGTCAAATTCTCGTAACGCCGAAACTCGCTCGCTGTCAGCTTCCAGAATGGCTCACTGTCAGGCATTACGCTTAATCGCATCGAGCTATCTAAAACGATTTGATGGAACAACAAAAAGTCGCCGCGGCAATCTGAGTAAGCAGCATCGCGCTCAACCGCAATTGCAAAACGGATTGCCGAAATGTAAGCAGTTCGTTCTAAACCGATGTAGCGCAACTCACGTTCAAGCAACAACATGTCTCGCGTGACCGGTTTCTTTTCAGGTTGTGAATCTGAATCATCGTCATCTTCAATCGGAACGACTTCGGGCATTCGGTCGAAGGGAAAATCCAGAACGTCCGAAGGCATCTCTGCTTCCATCATGGCGCGAGATTCAGCGATCTGCTGCATCATTACCTGTACGAGTTCGTCGCCCCGGATATCGACTGATTCATGCTTACGCACCCTGAAGACAAGGTAACCCGCCAGGAGGAACCCACCGAGCGCAGTAATCACAATCGTTTCGTGCGAATATGTCGGGGCTATCGGATGGCGCGGAGCTACATACAGAAGAATCGCATGCCACGCACAAAGCAGTCCTGCGAAGACAACAGCGACTTTTGACTTCTTCGCCGGTGCAATCTCGACTGCCGTCAAAATCGCGAAAGCCGTGCCGCACCAGTCGCTCGCCGTCCAGAACACTAGAGATGGGAAAAGAGTCGGTTTAATCAAACCCACAGCCAGCGAGAAAAGTTCCTGGCAGGCGTAGAACGCCGCGATAGCCGCAAACGGCGTAATCAGCCATCTGATTGGAATTAGCGACGTGTTCCTCAAGCTACCCTCGGTCTTGGACCTTTTAACTGGATATCAAGAATATTAGCATTAAATATGCAATTGTCCATATTCGTTGTCGTCTACCAACGGTAACTAATCGCCGACATAAAAAGTCTCGGTGTGCGGTTTTCAACGAAACGTCGACACTGACTTGTTCGACATTTTTTGCACTGAATAGAGTGGCTTGGATTAAATCGCAAATTCGAAACTCTTGAAATCCCGTTCGCTGTGTATCTTGATTTCGACATTTATAAGTCGAATTTGGAACATATCTGCGAGCACCAGAAGAAAGTTCGGAGAAAGATTCGGCACCATTTAAGGGTATTAACAGTGGTGTCATATACGGTGCCTGAAATCGATTGAAAAATGTATCGTATAAGCAGCAAAAAGTGAAACTCGAAAGCGTCACACATATAAGGATGGCACGATTTTACAAAGTCAATTCTCCTAAATTAAAACGCGGTTCTCGTAGCTAATTAACGTTCGGAATTGATGACCTGGGTATATGGAGTCGTGCTAATATTTCAAAAATCTTAGTTCGACATTCCGGATAACACTTACTTCGCCCCAACCACGAGGCTAGTTTTAATGCGTCCAAAAAAACAATCGGTATTCACATGGGGTCGTCTAGCATTGGGTCTGTCCCTGCTGATGTCCGCTGCGAGTCCATCTTTCGCGCAACCGCCAGCTCTTAATGCGCAGCAGAAAGCTGCAAACACCATTTTGGTGATGCCTCATAAAGGCGCTGACCAGGATGAAATCAACGACGCGCTGAAGAACGCTGATGGCACGATTATCAAAACCATGAGCAATGGTCGTCTCACCTGCTATGTCGTGCAAGTTCCTCCTAATGAAGTTCAAAAGGCGATGTCCGCCATTTCGAAGGATAAGAAACACTTCGATGGCGTTCAACAGAATGTTCTGAGAAAGCGAAATATTTCGATTAACGATCCGTTGTATCCGCAGCAATATGGATTGCAGCAGATGAACGTCGCCGCTGGTCTAAACTTGAAGGCTGACGGAAAAGGTATTAGTGTCGGCGTCATCGACTCTGGTGTTGTCGAAAATAATGATCTTGTTGGGCGTGTCGACACTGGATACAACACCATCACAGGTGGTGCCGGTAATTCTGATCCGACCAACGGATTTCAGCACGGAACGTTCGTATCAACCTGTTTGGCTGCGACGACAAACAATAATTTGTTCGGTGCTGCTGCTGCAAACCGTGCGTACATCATTCCAGTCAATGTGTTCAACGGTGCTGAATTCACAAGTGACCAGGACATCATCGATGCGCTGTTCTATTTGGAAGGACGTCACGTCAAGCTCGTTAACATGAGTATCAACAGTGATGTGCCAAATACATTTGCGAACCAATCAGCTAACCCTGTAACGTTCCAAGCCTTCATCGACTTCTACAATCAGGGTGGATTGATTTTCAATTCCGCCGGTAACGATGGACAGACAGACAACAGCCCACGCACTCAGTATTTGATCGTCATTTCGGCGATTAACGCGAACGAGAAGATCACCAACTTCTCTACTCGTGGAACGCCACTCTGGTTCACCGCAGCAGGAAAGAACATCGTCTCCAGCACCGCGACCAACACTGTTGAAATCGCTGATGGAACATCGTTCTCGAGCCCATATGCTTGCAGTATCGCTGCATCGATCTGGTCTCGCAATCCTGGATTGACGAACGCTCAAGTGTTAAACTTGATGGTGAATACTGCGACTAAGCCACCGAATTATGCTGCCAAGCGTTTCGGATTTGGAATACCTAACCTCGGCGCTGCGGTTGGTTCGCACTAAGTCTTAACCACTTCCTTAACTCAATCAAAAATGAGAAAGCCAATCTTGATGATTGGCTTTCTTTTTTCTGTTTTAATGCCTTGTTTCCGCTTACATAAAAAACGGAGGACACAATAGTGCCCCCCGTTTCCAGTAGCTCTAAGTTCGCTTAAGGTCCGCAGTATTCGTTGAATGTGATGCCAGTTTGATCGTCGCCAAAGGGGCATGACAGTTGTGAAGAATGAACGTTAATAGGGATGATTTGACCATCAATTGCAAAATCAGTAACCAGGTAACTTCCACCATTGGTTGCGACCAGACCTAGATTATTCAAAGTGAGTCCGATTCCTGAGAACGGCGGGTTGCCTGTGTAGGTTACTGTATAAAAGCCTGATGAATCTGGACCCGAGACAGTACTCTGGGAAACTGGAGAATTGACAGCCTTGAACGAACCATAACTGGCACTTCCGTCATCTCTCAACAAAGGACCTTGCGAGCAGTTAAGAGCAGATAGACCTGCATTGTTAGTAGGCTTTACACGGTAAGAGATGCTTGAGTGCACATTGATTCCGCTGGAAATTCCATCAATGTACAGTCCCGCCTGGGAGGCACTCAAGCCTTGACCAGCGGTTGATGAGAGAGAAGCTACCATCAGAAAGTTTTTGTGAATGCCATCTCTCGATACAAGTACATTGACAAATTGCGCTTTTCCCGTACCGCATGTGAACAATCGAGTTTGAACTGCAGAAGACTGTTGAGCAGGCGCTGCAAGGGAACTCGACCAAGCACTTAAGACGACAAAGGACGCAAGCAATGTCTTAAAGTTTGGCTTTACCATGTTGGAAATACTCCTTCGTAAATTGAATTGCACTGTCAGATTTCGCTTGTTCAGACAGCAAGTGCTTTTTTTTGCTACTTGAACATCTCTATACATAAAATGTTCCTCGCAATATTAGCTTTATATCGGCGCCTACAAATTTAAATAATGTAGTATGCGAAGCTACACTCTAGCACTCTTTCGCAGCCGAGACGGTTATTAATTGCGATATTGATATGCATTTTTTTTGATTGGGTAATCCAAGGGCGCAATGAAAACGGAAAGTTCCATGCAACAACAGTGGTTGCGGGGTCTTGCGTCAATTCTTCCGATTTTCCGATCTGGAAAAAAATGATTTGATGTTGCTCTCTTATGCAGAACACTGTACGCTAGGGCAAAAATCAACCGTGATTCAATATTTTCACTTGCGTAGGGATATAGCGTGTTACCTGCTACGGTTGCTTGGCAACTCAGCGGTTCGGCGAGCGAGAATTATTGCAGTCTTCTTTCCCGTTTGCGGTCATGCTCGATGACGCGCCGACTGCAGTCGTGTAAAAAGATATTTTCTAAGCCGTTTTAAGATATGACGAGATGCGAATACAAATCGTTAGTGTTAACGGTCTTTTTATCAAAACTGATGGATGTGGTAACAGGCGGCACCATATACGGTGTGCCTAAACGTGCACACCACTGTTAAAATTCATCGGACCTTGCGGCGGCAAATTCTGCGCCGTGATGCGAGTCTTGATGCGTCCAGCATTCTGCTTCAATTTCAATGCGTCGCTATGTTTATCCATATGATCGTAAACGTCGGCAAGCTTTTCCATACTTTCGGTCAAACGCGGATCGTGCTCACCGAAGTATTCCGCGATCTTCATCGCCGTGTACCAGCAAGCTTCTGCCTCGCGATAGTTGCCGGCGCTGATAGCGGCGTCGCCCTCTTTCGCGTACTTATCGTAAATCGTTAGTCCTGACATAATCCCCCCAAACGAATTTTCATATCTTCGGCAGACAATAAGGTAGACAGCTCATCCCTGAGTCTAGTTCCTACATTGGATGTAAGGAGTTTGTTAGCCGCTCGGTCGGTAAGCCGTACAATCAAGCGCAGTTGGGCGTTCCGGCTTCAGGCAATCCTCTGGATTGTTGTATTTGCAGTCTTCACACAAGTACCGTTTTGAGCCGATCCAATTTCGAGCGTTGTAAACCGTAAGCGTGATAACGCAGGCCAGGATGGCGATTGTGAGCGTCCAGTAGATAACAGCGTAGTCCAAGCTCTACCGTCCTTGCATTTTCGGGTCGAGCACGTCGCGTAGAACGTCTCCTACGTTATTAAAACAGAGAATCGTGATGAAGATCAGAAACCCGGGAGCCAGCAACCAGGGCTGTTCTACGAGTTCGCTCGCATTGTCGAGCGCAGCTTTTA
The DNA here is from genome assembly GCA_036702965.1 of Drouetiella sp. GTDB lineage: Bacteria > Cyanobacteriota > Vampirovibrionia > Obscuribacterales > Obscuribacteraceae > PALSA-1081. Next base: position 865,871 of record DATNPZ010000013.1, on the reverse strand, counting down.
ACATATTTCCCCAGCTCGCGTCAGGCTGCTGAATACCAAGTCCAATGAAGCTCAAGCCGCTTTCTGAGAGGATAAAGCTAGGCACCTGCAACGTTGCTGCAACGATGATGAACGATGCCGTCTGCGGTAGAACGTGTTTGACGACGTTGAGGAACTCCGCCATACCCGCAGCCCGAGCCACTTGCACGAATTCTTCCTCGCGAATTGTCAGCACCATGCCGCGGATTACGCGGGCGAGTGAAGCCCAGCCGATGAAGGAGAGGATTACTGTGATCAGCGCAAATCGTTGCGAGCTGCTCATTTCGGGCGGAAGGATAGCTGCCAGACCAATCAATAAATAGAAACTTGGAATGGACATAATCGCTTCAGCGATTCGCATCATGATATTGTCAGCGGTGCCGCCAAGAAATCCGGAGATGCCACCGTATATGATGCCGATGGGGAAGGCGATGAATAATCCTAAGAATCCAATCGTCAAAGATTTTTGTGCGCCGAAGAATAGTCTTGAGAAATTGTCTCTACCATTGATGTCAGAGCCAATTAAGAAAAGCCGCCCTGGATCAGCCACACCAAACAAATGGATGTCACCGGGGATAATGCCGAATACTCTGTAGGGCTCTCCTTTGACAAAGAATTTGATTGGAAAGCCTGGACCTGGAACTTCCGTGTATTTCTGCTGATATGTTTCGGGGTCGAAGGTTCGCTCCACCTGCAAAACGTATGGACCGACTACGTTGCCGTGAACGTCGTGCCAGTGGATTGTGCTTGGCGGCGCATTTGCCACTTCAGCATCGTTGAATCCCATGCTGTAAGGAGTTAGAGGGTCTGCGAATGCTGCGCAGAAATACAAAATTGCAAGAATAATCAGCGAGAAGCGAGCCAGTTTGTCAGCCCATAATCGGTCCCAGGGCGACTTCCGCGGCGGCGCCTTTGTTATCTCTGGGTCTAGTGCAATCGTGGTTACTGCGGAATCCATGTTAATCCAACGTGATGCGAGGGTCGACGAATTTGAGTAAAACGTCTGCAAGTAAATTTCCGAGAATCAGCATGACTGCGCCCAACATCAGCGATGCCATAACGAGATTCATATCTTTTGTGAGCACGCCTTCGAGCGTCAGACGTCCTAATCCGGGGTAAGCGAGAACCGTTTCGGTCAGCGCCGCACCGCTCAGGAGAGATGAAAATTCGAATCCCAGAAGCGTAATTAGAGGATTGACCGCATTGCGAAGCGCGTGATGATAAATTACCTTGTGCTCGGGAAGCCCTTTGGCGCGTGCGGTGCGAACGTATTCTGCTCGCAAAACATCGAGCAAGTTCGCACGCATCTGACGCTGAATACCCGCAAGCGACACGAACGTCAGCACGATAACTGGAATGATCAGGTGCCTGCCTTCGTCAAGCATCTGCTCAAGCGGCGTCAGCTCGTAGTAATTGGGACTCGTCAAACCACCGATCGGAAGCAGTCTTGTAGCGAGGGCAAACATGAGCAAAAGCAGCGCAAACAAAAATGTTGGCATCGACATGCCGACTGACGTCAGAATCCCGAACGCTTTGTCTACAAATTTGCCCCGGTCCACCGCCGCAGCAACACCTGCCGGAATTGCGATTAACCACGTGAAGAGAATACTGAGAAAGCTCAGTTTAAGCGTGTTTCCAGCGCGGTCTTTGAGCTGATTGAACACCGACGCACCGGTCGTCGATATGCCCATGTCTCCGCACATGATGTTTTTTACCCAGATGAAGTACTGCACCACAGGTGGTTTATCCAAGCCAAGGCGCTTTTCTTCATTCTTGATCGCCGCCAATGAAATCGCGGGATTGGCGCGCATTTGTGCCAGTGGATCGATTGGTGCGAGTTTCAGCATAGTAAAACTCATGATCGAGATGATAATCAGCAGCGGAATCGACTGCAGAATTCTCTTCAGAATGTACACCGGCACCGACATTAGTGTTTCGCCTTCTTGATGTAGATTTCCTCAACGTTGTGCATGCTGCCTTTCGGCGTGTAGTAGATGCCCAACGGTGTCGGCATGTAGTTGCCGACTTTGTTTTTCATCGCTGTTAAATCAAGCGTTGAATATAGATAAATGTACGGAACTTGTTCATACGCAATGGACTGATACTTGTCAAAAAATTGATGACGTTCGGCGACATCGAATGTAGTGGCACCCTGGTCAAAACATTTATCGATCGATTTTTCCCACGGAGTAGCATCAGTGACAATCGTCTTACCTTCGGGATTTTGCAGTCTCTGGTTGAACATGTGCAGTCGTCCATCAGTCTTCCAGATGTTTGCACCGTTGTAGGGCTCGAGCTTATCCCCTGTCAGCCCCATCACCACTGCCTGCCAATCTAAGCTGGTTTCGACTTTGTCGATCAAGATATTGAAATCAATCGGCTGGTAATTGACTTTGATACCAAGTTTCTTCAACTCGTTCACGATCATCACACAGACCGCATCACGTGTCGTGTTGCCCGCGTTCGTGTTCAAAGTAAACTGAACCTGATTGCCTTCTTTGTCGTAAAGCCACTCGCCCTTCTTCTGGAATCCACCTTCACGCAGCAAATCAGCCGCCATATTCAAGTCTTGTGGATACGGTTCGAGTTTCTTGTTGAAGTAGACGGAAGCGGGTGATTCAGCGGTGTACAGCGGCATCCCCACTCCACGCAAAACGTTGCTGATGATACGTTTTCTGTTGATTGCGTGGCTGCAAGCCATCCGGAAACTTTGATTGCCGAACCATTTTTGCTTAATTGGATCGACGTAGAATTTGCCTTTCTTATCCTTGCGCTTGTTCTGATTGAACATCAGGAACATGGTGCCGTCGTCGGGACCGAGGTTGTACATCTTGTAGTCGCCGTATGTCTCGCCTTTCTTCATGCGAGCTGCGTCAGAGCCACGCACCGCGCGGATGTCGAGGAAGTCGACTTCGTTGCCCTGAAATTTCAAAATCTCGGTGTTTTGATCCGGAACGATCAGAACTTTGAATCTCTCTAGATAAGGCAGTCTGCGACCGGCTTTATCAACCATTGAATAGTTAGGGTTGCGCGTCATCTCCACTCTCTGCGAAGCGAGATAGCGAGTCACTTTGAACGGTCCGCTAACAACCAGCGTCGATGGATCAGTATTGATGTCCCAAAATTTGTAGAACTCCGCGATCGGCTTTTTCGTCAACGGCTCGAGAATATGCTTTGGTGCAATAGCTGTGCGCAAGCCGTTTAGAATCGGTGCGAACGGAACGCTCGTGCGAAATTTGACCGTCAAATCATCGACTTTGATCACGTCCGGAAATTTTCCATTCACTGAAAGGATGTCCCGCGCGCTCGAATTTCCGAATCCCTTGCGGACGATAGTGTCGAAAGTGAAGACGACATCATCTGCGGTGAGCGGGTGCCCATCGGACCACTTCAATCCTTTGCGCAGAACGAATGTGATTTCGCGTTTGTCGGGACTGACCGAGAAACTTTTCGCTAGCCGCGGTGTGTATTCTCCAGTCCACGGGTCAGGCGCTAGCAGCTCTTCATACATCAATTGCCCGATGCCGTCGCTCTCGACGTCTGCAGCCGCCCATTTGTTGAATGTTTTTGGACCTTGACCGAATGTAGCAACAGACAGCGTGCCACCAAACTCACCAAGCTCTCCGCGCGATTGCCACAGCTCTTCGACTGCTTCACCGGCGGTGGCAGGAATAACTTTGTCTTTTGACTTGGGTGATGCGCTAATCAATTTGAATGGTGGCGGCTGCGGTGTCTTCGCAACGTGCGACATCATGGAATCGGTCTTGGGCGTTGGAATAATTCCAGTCTTACTCGTCGAGGCTACAGGTGCAGCAGCGATGGTGGAGCTGTTCTCGGCTAAGGCAGGTGCCTCGACGTGTGCGTCGATGCTTCCACATCCGGATAACAATCCCAGACAAGGAGCAAAAGCTAAAACTAGTGCTAACAGGCTAAAGCTTGATGAACGCATTACTGTTTGTCGTCTTTCTTCCAAACTTCTTCCAGGTTGTGCAATCCAGCCGTGTACTGCGAAAGAGTGGTCGGGCAGAAATTCTGCAACGTCTTTCTCGCTGCAACAATGCTCATTGGCGTGGCGATGTAGATGAACGGCGCTTCGTCATAAACAATTTGCTGGTACTCGTCGTAAATTTCATGACGCTTGTCTTTGTCCAGGGTCTGCGCACCTTGTCGGAACAATTCATCCAGGCGCTTTTCCCACGGTCTAGCATCAGTGACTTGGGTATTACCGTCGGCATCGGCTTTGCGCGTGTCGAACATGTGCATACGACCGCTAGATTTCCAGACGTTCGCACCATCGTTCGGCTCGAGAGCGTCGCCTGCAGACAAGCTTTGCAGTGCACACTCCCAATCGCCAGATGCGATTTTGTCGTTCAGCACGTTGAAGTCCATCGGTTGGAAATTCATCGTGATGCCTAACTTCTTCATGTCTTCTTTTGCGGTGTTGGAAATCGCGTCGTAGAACGTGCTGCCTGCAGCCGTCACCATGTTGAATTCAACTTTGTTGCCGTCCTGGTCATACAAGAATCCATCTGGCTTCTTGGTGAATCCGGATTTTGTTAACAGGTCCATCGCATAGTTTGCGTCTGGTTTAAAAGGCTTCAATTTGTTGTTGTGATACGGACTGGCTGTTGGTTCGGATGTGAACAACGGCGCTCCGATTCCTTTGAAATAGTTGGCGACGATTTCATCGCGATTGATGATGTGATTAATCGCTTGGCGGAAATTGGTGTCGTTAAACCACTTCGATTTTTTGGGATCGACATAAGGCTTTTTCGTCGTTGGGTTAACCCGCTGATTGAGATTCATGGTCAGGAACGTGACACCAATCGACGGTCCGAGATTGTAGAGATCGAAGTTCATCTTTTCGCGCTCAGTCAGAAGCTTCGGCGTATCTCGCGGGCGAACCGGCGTCAAATCGATTTCGCTTCCTTCGAACTTCAAAAGATTTGTGTTCGGGTCCGGCACAATCAAGAACATCAAATTTTTCAGATATGGCAAACGTTTGCCGTCTGAATTCGCCATGTAATAGTTTTTCGTCGCGGTCATCTCCACGCGCTGCGACGGAACGAATCTAGTCAGCGTGTAAGGTCCACTCGTAACAAGAGTTTTGGGATCGATGTTCGCGCTCCATAATTGTTGGAATGCCTGACGTCCATCTTTCTTCTTCAAGATTGGCTCAATCACATGCTGCGGCGCAATCGGTGTACCAATCTGTCTCAAAAATGGCGCGAATGGTTTTGGCGTCACGAACTTGTTCGTCAATTCATCTACTGCGGTTACCGTCGGTACTTTGCCGTCGATACTCACAACATCTCGCATCGATGCGTTTCCGTATCCCTCAGCGATGATTTTGTTCCAGGTGAACGCAACGTCGGCAGACGTAATTGGCTTACCATCGGACCACTTCAATCCTTTGCGCAGCTTGGTCGTGTAAGTGACACCATCTGGATCGACAGTAAAACTTTCCGCCATGTCTGGTATCACATCTCCAGTCCACGGGTCGACTGTGACAAGTCCGGAGAACAGATGCGAAGCTAACAGCGATGAACTCGTATCTTCAGCAGCCCAGTAGTTGAATGTCTTGGGATCGGCGCCGACTATGGAGCGCACCAAAGAGCCGCCGAATTCACCGACCGGATAGCGTCCGATGCGCATCTCTGCTCCGTCGATCAATTTTGTTTTGTATGGACCAGGATTTGGTGGGTTTACGATCGGCAGAACACTTTTGGGTTGGGCACCACCCTCGGTGCTAGTGGTTGTCGTCGTCGTCGTTGTAGTAGTGGTTTCACTTCCGGGCACTTTGTCGGCGCCGCATCCAGCTAAAAATGGTGCAAGCAAAACAACGCTCACCGCAATTGGAAATGCTTGAAAACGTCGACGAGAATGGAAGTTCATCAGTCACCTAAGAATTGATGTGTTACGACAATCAATCGGTTTTTTCGCCGACTGAAGTCGCTCAATTTTAGAACATCCGCGGCAGTTAGATGTGAATCATCACACGCCAGAATTGCTATGCTTGCCAAGATGGAAGGTGCCATCCCAGACCCGCTTCGCATCTGTGTGCGTATTGTAGTAATCCAGCAAATGGTGCTGCGCTAGTTGCACATCGCTGAGATTAAACATCACCTTTGCAGCCGATTCATCCTTCGCATTGTTCGCTTCTGCCAGATGATTGATTGCCAAAAGGAAATAGTCCTCCGCCTTTGAAAGCTCTTTCTGCTGCTCGGCGAGGAGCCCCATGCGGTTGTAAATAACACCTTCGTTGTAGTTCGCCAGATGCGGATGATTCTTCAGCAACTCTTCCCATGCATCGATCGATTTCTGCAAACACTCTTGTTCTACTTCGAATGGGTCGACAAATTGTTTGCGAGGCACTTGATACTGAGAATCTAACCGAATTAGAGGAATTTTTATGCCACCACCGTTGAGTGCAACAGCATGCGCGAATTGTGCAGCCTGAGCGTAAGCCAGCCCTTCGACCGTGGGCGACGCTTGACGCACAGACATCAAGTTATTCAAATACTGGTATCCTTCTTCGAATTTTTCTGGATGTGCTGAACATAATTCGAGTAGCGTTCCCAAAAGAGCGGTGACTGTTGCGTCTTTGCTCTGGTTCGAATCTGCGAATTCTTTGTATGCGAGTCGCGCATTTTCCAGCGCGCTAATCTGTGAGCTTTCTTTGGCTACATCATCTTTGCTCTCGGCGTTACCCATAGAAAGCATGCAGTTCGCCATAGCAGCGTGCATACGCGCGTTATCGATTTGATTGGTGAATCCGTTCCGCTGTGCCGTTTCGATTGCTAGATTGAACGCTTTAATCGCGTGCTCGTAGTCCATATTCTTGGTGAAGTAAAATCCGGAACGCATCATCTTGTAGTAGAAAGATTGCGGAACATCACTTTCTTTCGCGCGCAGCATCTGACTGAAAATATCTAGATAAAGTTGGTGATTGTCGTTCTCGAGCCCCAACTTTTCGAAGCTCTCTTTCATTACCGAATCCGATGAATCCTTGCTTTGCTTCTCGATGTTAGATGCGAGGCGAGCCATGTTTTCTGAACGGAAGACTTCGCGATTCAGTACAAGATTTCTGTCATTGGGACCAGGATCGCCTGAAGTTGAAATCCAGTAGTACGCGAATCCTAAAACGACTACCGATAGCACCATCAGCAGTGGCGCGCCGATCCAGAATAACTTCTTCGATGAAAATGCAATTAGTCGATTGTCGAACTGCCGTCCCTTATCGGCAGCGCCCATACCGATCTGCGCTGCGATCTTTAAACCCTTCTTGTCGGCTTGAGCGACATTCTCCAAGTCTTTTTTCAGAGCTAACATTGTTTGGTAACGCTGCTCCGGCAATTTCGCCAGGCACTTTTGCAATATTTGATCGAGTGCATAAATGGTTCTTGGATCTGCGTCAATGCTGCTCAAGGTCGGCGCCGCTAGATTTGTGTGCTTGAACATTGTTTCAAGCACATTCTTGCCTTCGTGCGGAACGCTACCCGTCAGCGATTCGAACATGAGGCAACCCATCGAATAGACATCTGACCGGATGTCGAGTTTGTTGCCCAAGCATTGCTCGGGGCTCATGTACAGTGGACTTCCAAATACGTCACCAGTGGTGGTGAGCTTTAACGAGTCCGCACCACCGTCAGAAATGATTTTTGCTATACCAAAATCCACAACCTTAACGAAGTCAGAATCTTCGTCCTGGTCGATGAGCATAACGTTACTCGGCTTCAAGTCCCGATGGATAATCTTCTCTTCGTGTGCATGAGCGAGTGCTGCGCATACTTGCGTGAATATGTGTAAGCAGCGTTTGGGTTTGATCTTCTTATTGAATCTGATTTCGTCCGCAAGCGACCTGCCATCCAGATACTCCATCGTCAAGAAAGGCTGGCCGTCTGAGTTCAAGCCCATGTCTTGCGTCGAGATTGCGTTTGGATGATTCAATCTGCTCGCCGCGCGCGCTTCTTGTTGGAATCGACGAACAGCGTTGTCGTCCGTCAACAAATGCGGCAACATGAGTTTGAGTGCCACCACTTTGTGCGTCAGGATGTGGCGAGCTTTGTAAACTGCGCTCATTCCGCCTCGTCCAGCGAGACTGAGGAGTTCGTATCTGTCGGCAATTATGGTGCCAATTAACTTGTCCGGTTTGAATTCCGTAACGTTGCGCATCTCGGGATCGACTGAGGTCGCGCCTTGATCCAGAGGAGCCCGGTTCGGATTCAGTGTTGTTCTTTCGTCAGAAGCATTTGCATCAAGAATCGTTTTGCTCAATCCATTCGAGGATTCGAGCATCGTTTTATCTAAATTTTTTCTGGATTCGTGAATGGTTTTATCTAGTCCGCCGCGAGATTCGTGAATGGTTTTATCTAAAGCACCGCGTGACTCATGCACGGTTTTTTCCAGACCACTGCGAGATTCGTGAATGGTTTTATCTAAAGCACCGCGTGACTCGTGTATGGTTTTATCCAATCCACCGCGTGATTCCAAGATCGTTTCATCCAATCCGTCGCGCGGATCAAACGATACTTCATCGCTGTTCACGGACCGTTTCTGCCGTCCCGATTCCGATCCACTGCTTTGCACCATAATCTTCGCAATCCGTCAAAAGTTATCGGACGCCCCACCACTGCGGCGCTGCACCCACTATACATGCCCAAGTATTGCGACCGCATAAGCCTCGGACGGACTAAAAATCGCAGTCGCTGATATATTTGTGTCAGGAGATCCGATTGTTTTGTTGAGACGCATGCCGACTCTGTTTACCAAACCCGCTCGACGCAAAACTGCAGCGGCTTTCGCAGCACTTCTGGTGTTGTCGAGTGTGTCGTCAATAAGTTACGCCGCGCCGACTAAAGACAACACAGCAGTTGACGCGACGATGAAAAAAGTCATCGCGCTCGCAGATCAAGATAAAAGTGATTCCGCGGTTGATCTTGGAAACCAGGCGATAAAGACTGCGCCGGACTATTGGTTGCCTTACGCGGTGGTATCAGTTGTTGAGTGGCGACGCGGTAAATTGCAAAATGGTTTGAAGCAAGCGAAAGAAGCTGTGCGGCTGTCGCCTGATTCAGAATTGACCAACTTGAATTTCGCGATTATGAATCAGCAATTGGGATATTTCGAGACAGCTATTCCTGGTTTTAAAAAAGCGATGAAAGCCGCGCCCAATGATTGGATTCCGCGTCTTGGACTAGTGCACGCGTTAATCGGAACTTCGAATTCTGCCGAAGCAATCAACGTGCTCGATCAAATGAGCACTAAAACTGACGGAAATTTTGATTGGTGGTATCACCTTGCCGACGGTTATTCCATCCTGAAAAAATCGAAACAAGCTGCTGACGCTGCGCAGCATGCCGTTGCCGCTGCCACCACTCCCGAGACGAAAACAAAAGCAAGGGCAACACTCCTTGTGGAGCTCGTTCGCGCAAACGAGCTGGATAAAGCTCATGCTGTTAAAGCAGATTTGCTGAATGCAAAAATCAAGCAGGGGAATGTCTATACCTGTTGTTTGGACTCGTTATGTGATGCCAAAGATCCATCATATGGGCGCACCATAATTGATACCGCAATCAATGCCGGTGTGGCGGACGCTGACGACTTTTTCAAACTCGGTCAAATTTCCGAACAGAAAGCTAGCACCGCAGGCTTGGACTCGAACACTCGAAATGCCTGGCTGGACAACGCTGAAGCTGCTTATAAAACAGCTAACAAGATTCTTCCTGGCGATTTAAAATCACTTCTTGGACTCGCTGGTGTTGCTGATCGAAAGGGCAAGAAGGACGAGATGCTTGGCTATCTTGCCAAAGTTAAATCCATGACTTCGACGGATGCGCTGGTACCATATTTGATGGCGCGAGTGAAAGCGTCCGGCAACGATTTGGCTGGGAAATTGCGTGAATCCCTGACTGGCGAGCAAGAGAAACCCTACCAGCTAAACCTGGTCAAAGAAGATTTCCAGATGGATAACTTGCAGTGCAACTGCCATCTTGGCGCGATTGCTTACCAGTTGAAACAGCAGAATGGTGTTAAATTCGTCGCCATAACAAACAAAGAAAAGCCAATCAAAGGAATGTTGCTTGTCGATCAAGCATACGGCAGCTCCGAGGCGATTGCTAACGTTGTTAAAAGCGAACCTAAATTGACAATTAAACCGCTGACGACCACGCCTGTATTAACCGTCAGCGATGCCATTCGCCTGAGCCAGAGCACGCCGGACGCCACGCAGGTTTCAATGACCTGGTCATTCACGACTGAACCGCCAAAGATGCCAGTGATTTAGCCGAGCTGCTATAGTTTAAAATCAGTGACTTTCACGCGAGCGAGAACGATATGAAAACGACTCTGGCGCAAAAGATCCAATTAGGACTTTCCCTGATGGCGTTGGCGACGTTGACGTCGCCTGCAACGTTCGCTGATAAAGTCGCCGCGGCGCCAGCCGAGCCCAAAGCTAGCGGCGACAAAGTATCTGCCTGGGTTTTGAGCGTTAACAGTAACTTCGCCGGGACTTTGTCTTATACGATTACTCAAAATGCTGTGCGCGTGAAGTTCGACAAACTCGGACTGGTGATGTTGATCAAAGCGCCGAAGTGGAACGCGCTTGTCTACAACGAGAGCAACAAGAATTACTGCGACTTGCCTTATGACCATTGGAAGGCAAAATTCTTGCTGCGCGGAAAGCGGGTCAGTGACAAAGCGGTCACAATGAAGCCGGTCACAACAGGCAAAAGTGAAGTCATACAGGGATTCAAATGCTATCAGGTGATCGTCAAACGGAAAAATATCAAGACGAATGTCGAAGAAACCATGGCTGATGCCTGGATTGCTAAAGATATCAAGGCACCACCACAGTTCAACAGCATGATGAAAACGATGTTGGACATTCCAGTTGATTCTGGTACGCCGCTCCGTGTTTTCCAAATGGCTAAGAACAGCACCAAGCTTGTCCAAGTTTTCGAATGCTTCAAAGCAAAGAAAACTGAAGTACCTACATCTGATTTCGAACCTCTAACCGGTTACAAAAAAGTCAAAGACGAAATGGCGATGATGCTTGACGAAGGCGATGATACCGGTGCCGGCATGGATGACGAATCGTTGGATTCAGTCACCAAGCCACCGGTCAAACCAGCAACGCCGCCACCACCAGCCAAAAAATCAGGTGGTGGATTCTTTGATATTTTCAAAGGACACTAACTGTTTTCTCGTGACCGGATTCTCGTAACTGGATTCTATTTCCCGATACCGAATTGATCACGAATTTTTTGTAGCCTGATTCGGTAGCTCAAAATTTTTGTGTCCGATTCATCAGTGCGCTCCTGCAACTTTGCGTAGCGCGCAATTTTCTTTTCTGCCTTCGAAATGGACTGCTCGACTTGAACTTTACAGAGTCGGCGCTTCTTCAATATACGCCACTCTGCGAAAATTCCGAGCGCGATTGTGCTGACTAAAATGATTGGTTGGCTAATTGGATATCGCTGCAATAGAAAATCGAACAAAGAGTAGAATGCGACGGTAGCAACTATTTGGATAAGCAGCCACTGATGCGCACTGATGCGCGTAAAAAGCTCTTTGCGCTGCGGTTCGTCCAACAGGATCAGCTCCGTTAATAACAGTGCCGGAACTGATAATGCCATAGATAAAGTGACGAAGTTGATTGACATAAAATTGTTGTGCTCGCTTACTTCCTTTCTTTCCGTAAATGCTCTTTTACTTCTTGTCTTTCCGCAGATGCTCGCGTGCGCGTTCAAGCTGGATTCGCAGCGCCAAAATTCGCGCGTCTGTCTCTTCGCTTCTTATCATCGATTGCTTGGCGAGGTTTGCAATTCGTTGATCTGCTTCGGCGATGATGCGTTCTGTTCCAGTCGTATCCCTGCGCGCACTTTGTAAACCCGCCAGAGCTCGTACAAACCGAAAATGAGAATCGGAATGAAACATGCATTTCTTCGAAGATCGGAAGACCCGATGAATAAATCGAGGAGGATGTAGAACGAAATCGTGCCAACAGTTTGTACGAAAAACCCGTGCAACCGAGCTTTCTTCGTGCCTATGCGACGCAGGTGAGCCAGATATTTATCGTGATTGCGACAAAAGTACTCGCAAGTTATCGACGCTGTCAGCGTTGCAGCCACGATGTAGGTGAGAAGAGAAAAGTGCATGATTCAGGGGTCGAAAGTGTCATAATCCCAATATAGTTGGAATCGCGGATTGCTGACAACCTCGCCGCACTTTCTTAATACTAAGATTGCCGCTTTTCGTACACGACTTTCGTCTTCCAGTGTCCCTTAACGAGCCGTTTTGTCGTTACTTTGACTTTGGTTTCGTCTGGTATCGTTGCATCTTCTTCGATAGACATGATTTTGCGCGGACGATTTGCTACAACGTCGTATTCATCAGTGTAGTGTTCGCAACATCCACTTTTGTCGAATGTGGTCAATGTCTTCTTTGTTTTATTGACCTGGAACATTCCTAGATGTGTGCCTAGCTCGCTAAAGTCTCTGCTGTAGACGAATTTTCCTTTCGCTTTCGATGACAGATAGACGTTGTATGAGGGCATTCCGTATGAGCCGTTGCCACCAGTGCAGATGGCAACGTCATCCATTCCATCAAAGTTGAAATCAGCGATATTGATCGCGCTCTGCTTGTCATAGAGCAAAGTGTCGTTGACGCTGGGTTTTCCGTCAGTTAAGTCGATTTGCGTGTCAGGCAAGTTGATCACCTGGTAGGGAGTCTTCGCGTCTTTCGTATAAAACGAGAATGATGCTTTCCCTTTGCAGAAGCCGTCTTCACACGACTCTACTAAAATTTTTATGTCGAAAAACTTGGACGCATTTTTGATTTCAAAACTGTGCGGTGTTGCAGCTAAGAGTGGATGTGCTGTAGAAAGCAGCAACGCGCAGACCAACCAGAGTTTTCCACCACTGAATTTCATTGATCAACCTCAATGCTGTGCATCCACTAACGTGTTTTGAATAATTCCGGTGCAAAACTTTGAATCGATGGTGCCGTAACCGCGCCGACAAAGTTCGGCATTTCCTTGCCGTCGATGATAGCGCGCAAAGCCACTACTCCGAGGAGTTTGCCCCGAACACTGATTACCGGACCGCCGCTGTTTCCTTTCGATACTGGTGCGTCGATTTGCAACTGATTTGGAGTGATGCGCGTGATTCTTCCATTGCTCAAGGTTGGTGAATAATGACGATCAGCGTCTTTGTCGATTACGTCCGATGCGATTGGAAAGCCTAATACCTGGACTTCTTGCCCTTCGGATGCTGGAAGTGTTTCCAGGTCGAGCCCAGAAACCGTGGCACCAGATACGGTGAGCACTGCGAGGTCTGGCTCTTTGTCAGACTTTGCAATCTTGAACACTTTTGCCTCGAGCGGCTGCTGCGATGCTGGTCCTGACGGGTGCAAGAAGTATCCGTACTGAACGTCCACGCCAGCTTGTTTTAAATATTTGTTGAACATCAACCGACCTGGGTCAGCCTTGAGTGATAGATACGATTCATACGTATCCCAAATTGCATCGACGGTGGTGCGGTAAGTCTGCAGATCTGCGCCAACTAGTGCTTTTCCCTTCAACGAGAGATTGACCGTCTGCATCACCTCTTTGTATTTCGCATCTGTGTTGTCTTTATCTTGCTGCTCGGCATAAAGTCTCATCGCTGCAAAAAAGCGCTCGCACTCCTTGGTGATCTGTTCGTTCGTCGTGAGCACATGACCGCTCGTCAGGAAGTATGCCTTGTCGGTTTTCGCCGTGTGCAATGCGAAGCAAGTGCCGTTAGAGATGACCCGAAATCCGAGATCGTCTTTGGTTGCGCTGTAAACAGGGAAGTGACCCTTCGGAGACGCATCAGATAATTGTGCCCACATATTGTCTTTCAGGCGCAGTTTGATACCCACATTCAGCTTGTAGACGTCGGTTTTGACCTTTTTATCAACACGCTCCCAGGCATCCAATGCATTCGCCGGTAGTACCACCGCAAGATTGCCGATGGATATAAGCGTCGCAAGCAAAAGTACTTTGGCCTGGGACATAGGGGCTGAAATTGGTAGGGCTGGATTGCGACGCGTAGTTATGGAGGTCAAGCCTCAAGTTTCCGATAAACGCATTATAACGCGGACCCGTCAGCAAGTGCTGTTGAGGCTTTCGAGAAAAATTCGGGGTTTGTGTCCGTTTGTGATGTGTTCGAATTGGAATACCGTAAGGTTGTGTTGAAAATCGGGCGCCAGCGAACTGGAATTGCAAAGAGTGAAGGTTATCTCAAATAGACCGAAATCAAGTGGAGGGCGATATCTTGCGGATTTTTTTGCCGCAAATTCTTGCCGGAACTATTATCAGAACAACTTGAATTCTTACGTTTTTTTCCAATGCATGGGCTCCCGCTCCGAAATACAATTCATCTGTGACGTTCTTGCCGCACAACTAGGAAGTTGATCAATATGTGTATTTTATGTACTGCGATCGGTAACCCTTCAGCGACCCAGCAATCTTTTGCCCCGCCTCAAAGCATCACTTCCGCAATCACTAACTGTGGCTGCATCACCATCTACAAAGACGGCGAAGTCATGGAAGTATTTCCATGCGAAGCGAATCATGCGGTCCAGCCGCTGGTTGTTCGCGCAGTCGAGATGGTCGTCAATCCCTTCACCGCTTAGCTGTTCGTCGGCGAGCTGATATGAATTTGAAAGCGGATCTCTTCGAGGTCCGCTTTTGCTGTAATTGACCTCTGAGCTATGGTGGTCAAAACTGAGCACCATATGTGGTGTTAGTCGCACGCTGAGCCCCGGAACAAGTTTCGTCTTTCGTGCTTTATAATTCCCAGGATATATCTAGAGGAATTCATATGACGGAATCCGACCTGCCAGACGAATTGAAGAAGCTCGTCCATGTACGAGTTTGGTCGGGGTTCTTTTCTTTCGATGATGTACTGGAAGCTGTTCTCGAAGGCATTGACGAGGGCGGGTTCTCCGAAGAAGAGCTTGATTTGGGTCAGGCTGATGTCGAGCCATACATCCTGAGCGAGTTTGCTGCAAAAGCTGAAGCCGCGAAAAACTGGCCCGCGCAAACAGAGTGCGACAAGTTGGCGGATGCTTTCGAGAAGTTGACCAAGTCAGGAATTATAAGCTTAGAATACGCCGGCTATGATCAGAGCGATGGGTGGACTGAGTATCATGAGTTCGTCGCTAACTTCTCACTCACGAATGTGCGCGGGGGATGCTTCTACCACTATCAAGACCTAGAGCGAGCCGTTGATGGGGAAGGTTTGCATCTGACGTTTGGAGCCCCTTCTGGTGAAGACGCAGATGGGATCGCTGTGGCGAAAGAAGTTGTTCAAGTTCTTCAACAGTTTGGATTGAAACCCACTTGGAACGAAACTATTAAAGAGCGAATCTTTTGCCAATCGATTGGAAACGCCGATAGTTGGGCGTTTTATGTAAACGTGTAGCTATTTTGTGTTGTTGGAGGAACGAATGGACTCTGTGCCCAATCAAATTGAATTAGAGCAAGCTTTTGAGAAATCTTTTGAAAGAGAACCCGTTTCCTATTCGTGGGGATTTTTTGCTTATGACGATTCTCCTGGTGCCGCAGGTGGTGGCGCTGGAAATTTCAGCTGGTTCGAAACAAAAGAGGATATGGTTGGCTTTCTCCGGCGGTTCCCGTTACTAGCGCACAGCTCGGTTGCGACAGATTTAGACCGTTTCACTGCTGCGAAGGAGTTTATGGCGAATTCAGATGTTGATGATTTCGACCAAAAATCCGTTGAAAAATTCAACAAGCTAGTTGTCGGCATTGAGCAGATTCAGTGGCTCGGTCAGTTAAACGATTTACTTTCAGGCGAAACAGAATTTGCCGAGGGCATGCGCAAGTTCTTCGCCGGGTCAACAAAAATTCTGTCCAAAAGCCAAATCCCGGAGTTTGTCGTTTTTTTGAAAAACTGGGGACACTAAGCGTTAGCGACCGCGTTGTTTAGCGTACGTTTGCGTTGCTTAACGTATACGTACTTTGCTTAGCGCACGCGTGCGTTGCTTAGCGTGCGAGCGCGCTTCTCAGTTCGCAATGCGTGCTCTCGTATGAAAGCGGTGCTTACAGCGTGCAACGAGTTACTTGGCGAAAGACAGCGTGCCGCTGTTCGAATCACTTGGAAGTCCGATTTCAACTTCAAAAGTCCGATTCCAGGGGAAGCCTAGAGTCAAGCTGTCTGGCTTATAGCTAAGAGCCTGACTGATTCGCTCCAGGTGCGGCTTCATGTTATCGCGCAGCGCTTCATAAGAAGGCGCCGAATTCAGCGTAGAGCGAACCTTCGCCTGATATGCCCAATCATCTGCAAGCCGAACATAGAGGCATGCTTTGAGTGCGTTGCTGGTATCGAGTTTGGTGCCTGAGAACCATTGCGCAACGGCTAAAGCGAGTGCCGAGCCGGTGCTGTTTCCGGTGGTGTTCCAGCCTGAATAAGCAGAGAGTTTCGCAAGCAAGTCGGGACGTTGCAAAAGTGCTTCCACTAGCTCGGGATCTGCTCCATTTGCGTATGCAACATCGCATAGCACACAAGGGTGCGGTGACTGCTCCATCAATTCGAGTGTACGTTGAATCGAGCGTGAAGTATCGATGCGACGAAGGTCCGAGTGTCCAGGCAGTTGTATGTGGTCGCCTTGAGTGGTGCCACCGGTGTGAACAATCACCATGAAATCAACAGGATTTGGACGGTCGTCTTCCTTTTGCACATCGATGCCGCATGCTTGCAGATGGCTTGTGATTGTTTCTCCGATATTTTGCCCCTCGTATCGACTCAAGCAATTCACACCATCCTCGGTGCTGTAGCGAACGAGCGCTGTCGGACCAGTTCTTGAATTAGGCTTGGAGTCAACCAGCCAGCGTGCGAGCATTGCGCAGAGAACTTCGTCTGCACCAGCGTAAGTAGCAATCTTCTTCGACAAATTCGAGTTGTTCGCCATAGTAGCGAGTCGTTCTTTTTCTAGAACATTGAGACCTGTTTGACCTGAATCATCGAGACTGAATGTCAATCTTGTGATGATTCCCTGCTGCACCATCTCGACAAGCTTCTGATTTGCCTGGAAATTTCGGACTCGCGTCTGTTGATAATCTTGACGAATTTCAGCGGGAATGCGCGCTTCTGAAGCCGCTAAACTTCCTGCAACCAGACTGTCTCCTTTTGCAAGCCGATGCATCTGCGACGACCATGCGAAAATCTCGCGTCCATAACGCGCCCAATACGGCTTCTCTTCCGTCGCATCATAATTATCCGAAATGCGCATGATGCTTGATTGAACATAAATTGGGAGCTTGCCGGATGGCTTTTTCTGCCAGTTTTGCAAAACATTGATGCGGTCCATCACGCTTTTTTGAGAATCGGGCGAACGTCTAGAATTGATCAAACCACCATAAGCCAGCGTGTCGAGGCAGAGCAGAAGCACATCGGGATTAGTTTTGGCGATTGTGTTCTGAATCCATTCGGTAATACCTTCGATATCGGCGCTTGTGTTGAGCGAACCGAAAAGACTACGCGGCGGCACCAATGCTTCTACTCCGGCGACCCTGGCGATCATTTGGGGATAACCATAAGTAACTGGACGATCATCAAGAGGCAGTAGGACAGCGCGCATTAGTGAATTAGTCTCCTTATTTGTCTGGTTTGCCGATGTTGCTTCCTAAGCTGCTGCCCGCTCTTTGCATAAGCGGACTAATCGGCGCGGTGTTCGGAACGATTTTAATTCCCCTTTTCGTATCGCCTTCGGCTGCGATGACGACGCCGTTTTCATTCATTTTGTCTGAGGCATTCTCCGAGCGCACGGGCGACGCGAATTCCAGGTCGCTGAAGTCAGGCTTGGACCAGAGTGCCGCTTCGAAGTAGAGACACTGACCGATCAAATCTCCTTGAATCGGCGTTTCGATGTCCAAATTGACCACGCCTGAATCTGGAATCTGTCCGAGCGCGACTAATTTGCGGTCTGACCCCAGGTGGATTTGATGTCCGAGTACCGGTTTGGCGCCGCTATTTTTGTCTGCCATTGCAATCGCCACCCACATGCCAGGCTTTGCTTTGACCGTGAATTCATGCGACTTGCCAAGCACCATCTTCCCGGGCAGATATAGTCTGGTCGGCACAAGGCGTTGAGAGAGGCTTAGATGGCGGCTTCCAGAGCTTGAACTGCCAACTGTGATCGGCGCAAGGGTACTAGCTGTATCGGTTTCGCCGTCATCTTCCTTCCCGCCCATTGTGAACGGGGTTTTCATTGTTTTGAAGAGATTGATTGGACCGTAAACTTCGGTATCCGCTGCGATGGCGGAAAATCCGAAGACGCACGACACCAAGGTCACCAGCGCCACAGGCACTAAATTTTTGGATGCTTCAAATATCACTTACTGCGACCAATCCCTGGAAATGAAGAGCTAAGCCAGGTATTCAAAGTGTATGCTGAATGTTAGTTAAACATAGTACCACTCCATCCGTGCTGTGATCAGCACTTGTACTCGATATGAAGTAGCGGCGCCTTTGAGCAAATCTTTGTCCGAAACCGTAAAAACGATCTTGCTCGAAAGCGTGCCGCTGTTTGAGGCGTTTTGGGTCGCGGTCAGCATTCACGTGGTTATGCTCCCAGTCTTGTGGGTTATTGGATGGGCGTTGCCGTGGCCGAAGCCACCAGTAATCACGACGATTGTCGAGTGGGATTTGCGGAATTGGCCGCCAAAGCCCAAGAAGGTATTTGATTACAGAGACCCGACGTTGAACAAGTGAGCCAGAATTTGCTTGCAATTACCGTCAGTGAAATATTCGTTTGTTCTCTTGCCGTGCAGTCGATGGTCCGAGCTATGGCTGTGCCGGTGTTTGTCCGTGCTGTTTCGGATCAATTACTTATCCGTGCTGTTGCGGATCAATTACTTATCCGTGCTCTGGCGGATCAATTACTTATCCACGCTCTTGCTGCCACTACCCTTAGTGCTTTTTGCTTTCTCCTCAAAAGCGGCCAATGTCTTGACTGCTTTCTCGGGATTGAATCCATGCGCTTTAGCCAGTCGATTGTCTTCGTCAGCTTTTACACCTTCGCCGAGTGCCTTGTACACTTTCGCTCGATGCGCATAGTAGTAGCCCTGTGAGGGATTGACGGCAATCACCTGATTCAAGTCTTCCAGCGCTTTATTCCATTCCTTTTTCGTGGTGTAGCATTGCGCGCGCAGAGCCAGCCCGCTTTCATTCTTGGGATTCGCTGCCAGCATCTTGTTTGCTTCTTCAAGCGCCTTGTCGACGTGATGCACATCGTGCGCGTCTCGGAATTCAGTGACTTGCTTGTTTAGCTTCTCCACACCTGTTTTTCGCAGTTCGGCTGCTTTCGTCCCGTACTCCATCGCATTCTTCTTATCTCCAACCTGGTTGTAGAGATTCGCCAGGTCGTTCGTCACTGCGATTGTTTTCTCAATTTTGTAGGACTCGAGGCATGCATCAATTGCGGATTTGTAGTCCTTCTTTTGAATATATGCGTGATACATGTAGTTGTACGCGAGCTTTTTATAAAAGGACATTGTCGGCATCAGTTCGATTGCACGCTTTGCCTCAGTGATGCAGCCATCGCGGTCATCGTTGACAAATTTTTCTCCAGCGAGAATGGCATGTGCGTCCCCGTTGTTCGGATCAAGCTTCAGGACCTGGGCCGCCAGTTTTCCCGCTTCATCTGGGCTCTGGGTCTTTGCTTTGGTCAGCAGCGCTTCGATCTCTGTGCCCTTCGTCGCGAAAGCTGGTGTCGCGAGAATTGCGAGCAGTGCAACTGCGAATATCGAATGTTTGATCCTGGGCATTGCGCATCCTTATTTATTGAGGAATTTTGTTCATCTTATCCGACTCTCCAAAAAAATTCGGCAGTCAGGAGCGCAACGTAACATCTCAGCCGCTCCTGACGGGGTATTTGCTCTGGATATGTTGTCGCGATATTTTTCTGGGCGCGCGTTGAACTTTTTCGTTCATTCGAACGTAGTCATAAATGTGAGTAGTACGAGGTGAGCATTTATGTCTTTGCTGAACAAGCTTCAGATAAATCGGAATCGAAAAATGGTTCGGATAATTTTTAAGATCATCTATATGGCGACCATGCTCTTAGTGTCTGTTCGAAGCATATATCATGCGGGTCTTCGTAGTCCTTAGGTGGTAATTTCATCATGGAATAGCGTTTGTTGATGCAGTATTCTTAGTCTGTTGGCTTGCATCGCATTTGGTGGCGCGAGTAGATATAGATTCGATGTTTCGCATGTCTTGTGGACATATATCCTGTCGTCGGGGGAATTAGTGACAACATCCGTAACTGGTTTTGCAAGTTTTGCAGCGGGAGATGAAGCTTCGCGCTTGTCGGCATTCGGCAAGTTCTGGCAGATTCATCCGGCAGCAGAGCTGCTTCCCGAATTCATTGAGGCAGCCGACGGTTCTGAGCTTCTGGCAAAGATTCTGCAAGTGCGCGGTATCGACAAAGCGGAAGAAGCCAAAAGCTTTCTGAACAGCGAAATTTATACGGCAACCGATCCGATGGATTTGCCTGACGTCGACAAAGCCGTAATGCGAATTACCGAGGCGATTGCCAAAGGGCAGCGAATCACCGTATATGGTGACTATGACGTTGACGGAGTAACTGGAACATCTGTCCTCCTCACGGTATTGCGAAAACTCGGTGCTTCTGTCGATTTCTACATTCCAAACCGTGCGGGCGAAGGCTACGGCTTGAACTTGAAAGCGGTCAGCATTCTTGCTAGCAAACACAGAACTAAACTGATAATCTCTTGTGATTGCGGTGTTTCTAACTTCGCAGAAATTCAATTTGCAAAATCGTTGGGCGTCGATACACTCGTTCTCGACCATCACACAATGCCTGACATGCTGCCACCTGCTGTTGGCATAGTGCACCCGAAAAGACTGACAGAAGAACATCCACTATTCCATTTGCCTGGCGTTGGCGTAGCCTACAAAGTTTGCGAAGCCTTGCTGATTGATCGGGGCATGCCTGAACAAGTGCCGCTGCTTCTGGACTATGTAACACTCGGAATGATTGCGGACCTCGTGCCGCTGATTCGTGAGAACCGTTACCTCGTCAAAATCGGCTTACCGATTCTCGTTAACTCGGCAAGACCTGGCATTCAAGCACTTCTCTCCCAAGTCAAAAAATCTGAAGATACTGACTTGGTTGGTTTTGGCTTGGCACCTCGAATCAATGCAGTCGGTCGATTGGCAGATGCAAAAGTAGCAGTTGAACTTCTCACAACAGAAGACGAACAAGTTGCCGATCAACTGGCTCGCCAACTTCAGTCAGACAATTTGCGCAGGCAAGAGTTATGTGAAGAGATTTTCGCGAAAGCTGAAGTGATGATTCAAACTCGTCTCGACTTAGAGCGCGATAAGTGCATTGCGATTTACGATGAAGGTTGGCATCATGGCGTCGTTGGCATCGTAGCTTCGCGCCTCGTCGAAAAGTATCATCGCCCGGTTTTCATCGGCGAGCTTGATCCATCCGAAGGGCACGTAAAAGGCTCTGCACGTAGTATCGATGCAATCGACCTGTACGCAGTTTTGAAAGACAACGAACACCTGCTCGAAAAGTTTGGTGGTCACAAAATGGCTGCCGGATTCACTGTCAAAGCCGATAAAGCCGAAGCTCTGTGTCGCGGACTAACTGACACTTGCAATCGCATGTTACTCGACACGCCGCTCAAAGCCACAATCAAAATCGATTTGGAAGTGGAACCATCTGCGGTGACTGACGCGATGGCTAAAGAATTGACCAAGTTGGCTCCATTCGGAATGTGGAACAAAAAGCCGACAATCATGATGAAGGGCTTGACCTGCACTGGAACGAGGTTGCTCGGGAAGGAAGGCAAACATCACAGAGTCATGCTTGAAGATTCCCAGAATGATGTCACTTATGAGTGTGTTATGTGGAACACTCGTGGTAATGTCCCGGCGGATCGACAGATTGTAGATGCAGTGTTCTCGCCTGAGATAAACGTCTACAACAATCGTGAGCGCTTGCAATTGGTTCTCAGTGATTGGCGCGATACACACAATGTTGTCTACGCCCCACCAGTAACAGTAGCGCCAGCTCGCACTGTTGCATCACCATCTAACGCCGCTTATTCGACATCAGCTAAAGGCACAACGCTCGCTACGGGGCAACAAAATTTCGCTCCTGGTTCAGGTGCACCGAATACGGTGCCCGGTTCCACTGTGAGGGCGCATGATCAGCTCTCAGGGCATGCAGATACCCAGCAAGTGAGTTTTGCTCCTCCTTCGAGCAATCTCGCTTCTTCACCAGACAATCCAGCGCTCCCACCAAATAGTGCCGCGCTGTCTACCAATGGTGTTGCTCTTTCCACTAGCAGTTCCTCCACGAGTTCAGAAGATTCGCCTGAATCAGAACTCCAAAATCAAGGCTTGGCGCCGACAAGAGACTTCTCTTCGAATACAGTCAAAGTTTCTTGGAAGGACTTGCGTGGACATGATAAAGCCGCTGAGATTCTCGCTAAGGCTGTTGAGAAGCTTGGAGACAACGTCAACATATTCGCTGAGTCGAGTCAAAAGCAGAACGGATTCGCCTTTGTTGACCGCATGAGCGCAGCACGCAAACAGCATTTGATTATCTGGCAGACTCCACCGAGCAACGTTGTCTTTCAGGAATTGCTCGCCGCCACTGGTGCATCGTACGTCTATCTAGTCGGAACACCTGAATCAGATGATGTTTACGAACCGAGCGTCTTTTTGAAAAAGCTGTTCGGTCTGGTTAAGTTCGCCATCAGCAAGAAAGATGGACAGGTCGAAGGCGAGAAGTTGGCTTCCGTCTTAGCCAGCACCAAGATGTCAGTAGCCCTTGGGCTGACAATCTTGAAGAAAGTAAATTTGATTGACTGGTTCTCCGAAGATGGTTTCATCAGCCTGGAACTGCTCGGACCTGCGACTGGCAGCGCCGAAGAGCTCCCAGAGTTCAAACAGCTGCAGCTCGCTCTAAAAGCTGCGAAAGAGTTTAGAGACTGGTGTTTGTCCGCATCCTTGAAAGAGATACAATTAGCCCTCGTGCCTAACCACATCGGGTTGGGTTCCCAAGCGGACGCTCTGGAGCTTCTCCAGTCGGACGATGAAGACGAGATGGAGCAATCTAATGAGTACCCAATTGGACAAGAGCAAATTGGCGCAGTTAACACTTCCGCTTAGCCTGGAAAACCAAGAACGAATCAAAAGCAAGATTCGCGATATTCCAGATTGGCCAAAACCGGGCATCATCTTCAAAGACCTGACTCCGCTTCTCAAAGACGTTGATGCTTTCACTTTTGCGATTCAAGCGCTGACTGAAAAATGCCGCTCAATGAATCCAAAATACATCGCTGGTATCGAGGCTCGTGGATTCATCCTCGGACCGATCATCGCCTACAACCTGGGTGTCGGTTTTGTGCCAATCCGCAAGCCAGGCAAACTTCCATACGAAGTTCAGAAGCTTGAATACGCGCTAGAGTACGGCACCGACTGTATTGAAGTTCATGCGGACGCCGTGGAAAAGGGCGACCGCGTCGTTCTGATCGACGACTTGCTCGCAACTGGTGGCACTGCTGGTGCCGCGTATACTTTGCTCAAAGTGCTTGGTGCAGAAGTAGTCGGTATTGGCTTCATCATTGAACTCGCATTCTTGAGTGGACGGGAAAAGATGCCAAAAGAAGCTGATGTGTTCTCTTTGATCTCCTACTAAATTTATCGAGGGCTGCGATGTGTAACCGCACCACGATCAAATTCGGATTTATCGAAGTCACTCCAAGAAGTTATCGCATGATGACGGTCTTCGTTTGGTTGATGTTTGCTTTGGTGCTGTTTTCGCTTCTTTTGAATCCGGCGAAAGCAGCGTCCAATGCTGAAAGTTTTCAAAGTCTTGGGACATTTTCAAATGTCGTTCGCACCGTGGGTGGTGAAGATGAGCACGCCACCGGTTACACGGTTTCGCTCTGGAAGACTGACGGAAAGATGATCGGAGTGTTCACATCTCAGTATGGTTTAGCTGATATGAAACCATGCGGCATTCTCGATCACATTGACTTTGATCCGAAAGCCGGCATGTTGAAATTCGACAGCAAGCTCACAACCGGAACCACGACACACCAGGGAAAAGAAGTCGCGACGCGAGAGTTGTATAAATTTTCGGGCAAACTCAAAGCCTCCGTTCTATCGGGCAAGCTCACCAATGTGGACATGCTCGAACCGCACCACTCGCCACAAACCTCGGCTGTTACTTTGCGCAAGACTACCGGAGTGGATGCATCGCAAATAAGAGTGAAGAACTACGATGAGTGGAAAAAATCCGTCGCTGCACAACTAAAGTATTCAGGTCCCAAGTGGTAGCACGTTGAGTCTGATTCGAAGCGCCCTTAATTAGAACCTTTTGCAATTTCGATTCAAGCCTTGAGCGCTATCAGCCTCATGCAATTCGAACTTTGTGCAATTCAAACTTTTTGCGTTTGGAGAAGTTGGATGAAACGTGGATGCACTTGTGAATTTTCCTTTTCCACATGAACTTGCAAATCTTGTTGCACCATATCAATAGTCTCTAAAAGCTGGTTCCGAAGCTCGGTTTGTGGGAAAGCATCGAGCATCTGCGTGACAGTGGTTAACGCCTTGCCGCATCCATCGTGTTCCTTTTCCATCTCTTCCAGGCGGGCAAGAAGATCCATGTCGGTTTGCGGCACAGGTTTGCTTGCTTCCAGGGCGATTCCGATCGGAAATAACGTAGATTCCTCGTCCTTCAGGTGAACTTCAATCTTATTTCTGATTTTATTGAAAAGTTGCTGCGGTTCTTCCAGACTGCTTTTATCTGGACATTCTTTCGACATTGAGTCAAAAAGCTCCGTGATTTTGGGCAACTCTCTTCTCAGTAGACTGTGATGCAGAGTGATTATTTCGTCAACAATTTCTTTAAAGCTGGATTGCATCAATTCGTCTTAGCTCCGTCTGAAGTGCCCTTCAACAAGTTGATACTTACCGTCGCGAGGTCAGATGGCGGAAACTTGAGGTAGTGTGCGGGATCTGGATAAAGTCCAGCATCGGCAGCTACCTGTTTGAACACATCTACTTCTACGATGAACTGATCCGAGAATCCGTGGGTGGCATCATATGCGGTGGCAGAAGTCAATCCCAGATTGTTAGCCGAAAGCTTCGGCGCGATCGTGTGCAGCTCGATAACTAACAATCCAAAGCGGCGTACAAATGGCTCCCAGCGCCGGAAGTGTTCGAGCAAACTTGCTTCGACATCGTTGTTGCTCATGCGTTTGCCTCGATATGCATAAGCACCGGTTGATTGGCTGGTGCGTCCAGACAACGGTTCCGCGGGATCTTCCCAAGGACGGTTGTGATCCAAAAATGTGCGCACGTTGAGCAAGTCTTCGAGCGCAATGCCGTAGTTCTCGTTCAAATCGCGAGCAAGAATATCTGGGCGCCCAATATTTCCCCAGGTCACTTTCGCCCAGATATCTGCTTTTGTCAGATTCGCACGAGTGACTCGCAGTGCCACTTCGTTGAAGTCCGCACCGACGAGAAATAGTGGATAGTCTTCCAGCATCTCACCACGTTTGGTGCGCTGCGATATGACTTCGAATATGTGTTGCAAAAATGCACCGTTGCCGCATCCCATGTCGACGATTCCTTTTGGCTGTTCTTCCAAAGGTCCGTTGAACAGATCGATGATGATCTCGTCTACTTTCTTGAAATAACTCATGTGCGCGCCGCCGCTTCCCCACACATTCATTTCGCGGTCGACGTGCAACTCTGGTAATTCAGGATTCGTATTCGTCAGAATTTCGGGGTTGCCGAAAATAAGTTCGTCGAGATTTCGGAATGTTGGAATGTACGACACAGTCACGCCGTATGCGCTGGCTCTGCGCGCAAAGAACAGTCCCTTCTCTGTGAAACGATAGGTTTGTCCTTTCTTTTCGAACCATCCCAGGAACGTGAAGAAGTCCAGAATCTTGCTGAAACTTTCAACGTCTTCGTGGAATTCTTCTGCTTTGAATGAAGCTTCCATGAAGTATTTATGGAACATGCCACCCATTCCGAGCGAAACTACAGTCGGACCGATAGCGATGCCTTCGATGTGAGTCAAAATTTGTTGTTGGATCGCCTTCACGTCGGCGTCAGTTGAGAATTCGATGCCGTAGTTTTCGCGATATTTCTTGAAAATACTTTCGAGCAGCGTGAACGGAGCGCGTTCAAATTTGCGCCGATGAAATTGCCCTGAAAGACGGAGTAGCGCGACGACATCTTTGTAGAGTCGACAATGGTCAAACGCCACGGCGCTCTTGGAATTGATTGAATATTTGACTCGATTGTTGGAGTTGTCGACGTCAGCGTCCAGCCACCCCTGCGAAGCCAGAATGCGCAGCGCGACATTTAGATAGCCTTCGTTCGCGCGAAAATGCGACGCTAGCGCTGTGACATCTGCCGACTTATGTTCGAGCAGATAATCTAGAACGCCCTTTTCAAGCAGCGTGTAGGCGGTAGGCGCAGTCGCGATTCCGTCTAAGTGTCGAAAAATCGTAGCGCGGAGAGTCGCTTTGTCTTGCTTGGTTAATAGCATTGTCATCGGTAAGTAATGAAGGGAAGAGACTGCAGCAAATTCTACTTCATTGGACCTTTCAATGCCATTGAGGTGTCGTGTCGTGCGCAGTCAGCTACCTGACGCGTTAGCAGTAACTTCCGTCCGCGTTTCGGATAGTGATTTCGCCAGCGTGCAATTCTTTTTGTTCGCTTCCTGTATCGATGATTAGAGCGCCACTAGATGCGATATCAATCGCAATGCCTTCTATACTCTTCTCGCCCGATGTTGCAATTACTTTTTTGCCAAGAGTAATTGTTCGAGCGCGCCATTCATCCAGTATCGATGCGGATTTACCAGCAAGAAGCGATTCGTACACTTCCTCAAGCTGGTTCGCAATCTCTGCAATCACGATGTTTGGATCAACCGGTTGACCTGCGACGCGTTCGAGCCATATCATTCGATCTTTCAGATCATCAGGAAGGTCATGCTCATCAAACCTGACGTTAATTCCAATTCCAATGATCAGCGCATTGCCAGTGGGTTTTGAAGACATCTCGCATAAGATACCGCCAAGTTTGCGACCGTCGACAACAAGATCGTTCACCCACTTCAAACCAATGTCTACGCCGACCGTTTTCCGAATTGCTTTTGCCACTGCAACGCCAACTGCGATAGTAATCGTGGACAAGTTGCCGACCGATTGCTTTTCAGGTCGCAGTAAGAAACTCGAGTAAATACCAGAATCTGACGGCGAGACCCACTGTCTACCGAGTCTTCCACGTCCTGCGGTCTGTTGGCGTCCCAGAATCAATGTGCCATGCGCACCATCCTCGGTGGCAAGTTCAATCGCGCGCGTGTTAGTCGAATTGATGGTTTCCCACAATTCGTTTTTACCGCGCGCGATCTCTTTTGTTCGCAGATGTGGCTCGACCTTCGCGAGGTCGAGCACGTCAATTGCTGCTGTCATCTAGTTGAGGTTAGTCTCGATCTTGTTCGAACCGCTCAACAATTTGTGAATTGGGCAACGGTCAGCGGCAGTTTTCAAGCTCTCCATCTGCTCGGAATCGAAGTTTCCTTCCACTTTGATCTCGCGTGTAATCTTGGAAACTTTCTTGCCAGGGTTAGCTGCGTCTTCGACCATATCGTGGTCCAAATTGACGTGAACGCTCTTCAGTTCCCAGCCCTTTTTCTGTGCATACATTTCGAGCGTGATCGCTGTGCAGGAGCCAAGCGATGCCAACAAAAGCTCGTGTGGATCGGGACCAGTCGCTAATCCGCCAACAGACTCAGGCGCGTCGGAAACAAAATTGTGAGCCGAAGCTTTGACCTCTTGCTGAAATTTCTTGCTGGTGTTCGACTGAATCTGTACCTGTGTCATCGAAGTATCCTCCCGAACGAATGCCGTTAGATTGTCGTGTTTCTAGTCAGTGTATCCAAAATCGAATCGGAAGATTGTGCAACCTTTGTTAAACCGCTCTGTGCGCAGCAAATTGCAACATTCAAATTAGGGAGTTCTTCACTTTGAATCCCCTGGCATGCGACAATCTACGAACTCAACGGCTACTAAACGATGACAGACGCATCTAAGGACACTTACGAGTTGATTACGCTTAAGACCGCGCGGTGCACGCTGCGCGAATTCACGAGCGCGGATCTCGCTGCTGTGCACGAGTACGCGCAGGACGCGGAGACCACCAAGTATCTTGACTGGGGTCCAAACTCGCTGAAGGATACTACTGTTTTCTTGAATGAATCGCTCGGCTTTCAACTCGAGATTCCGCGCACCACTTTTGATATGGCCGTCATTTCGGATGCGGAAAATCGCCTTGTTGGTGCATCTAGTGTCACCATCATTGACAGGGAAAATAAAGTCGGAGCGTTGGGATATGTCATTAATCGCAAATACTGGGGAAGTGGCTATGCGAGCGAAGCTGCAGCGGCTTTAGCACGTTTCGCTTTCGAGCAACTGCACATGGAAAAATTGCTCGCTACGTGTGACTCACTAAATGTAGCGTCAGAGAAAGTGATGAGAAATATCGGCATGACGCTCGAACAAAAATTCGCCAGGCACAAATTCATGAAGGGCAAATATCGCGACGAGCTGTTGTATTCAGTCACTCGCGATGATTGGGCTGCGCATCTTCGCAATCGCTCGCGGTAAGGAAAAATTGTGAGCCTGGAAGAAAGCCTGCTGAAAGCGTCCGCGCTAATGAAAGATGTTAAGTCTGTTGCCGTTTTGACCGGCGCTGGCATCTCGAAAGAGAGTGGCATCCCGACCTTTCGCGAAGCACAGACTGGATTGTGGGCTAACTATGAACCCGAAAAGTTGGCGACAGTTGAGGGCTTTAGACGCGATCCATCGTTAGTTTGGAAGTGGTACGACTGGCGACGAAAGATGGTGGCGGATGTGGTGCCAAATCCAGGTCACCTTGCACTGGTCGATTTGGAAAAACTATTTCCGCAATTCACACTGATAACGCAAAACGTAGACGGACTGCATCGGCGAGCTGGGTCCGTAAAAGTTATCGAGATGCATGGAAATATCTCAAAACACAAATGCTTGGAGCGTAATCATCCGGCAGAAAATGTGGCTTTCGACCTCGAAAACCCGCCTGAATGTTCCTGTGGTTCTTGCATTCGCCCCGATGTCGTTTGGTTTGGCGAAGCTTTGAAGACTTCAGATTTGGATCAGTCTTTCGCCGCAGCCGAGAGCGCAGAAATATTTCTGGTTGTTGGTACATCGGGATTGGTTCAACCGGCTGCATCATTGCCTTTTATGGCACAACGAAATGGTGCGAAAGTAATAGAATGCAATCCTGAACGAACACCGCTTACGGCTGATGCTGACGTGCTTCTGGAAGGACCAAGCGGAAAAGTTTTGCCGATGCTTGTTGAACAACTAAAGCAATCTATAAAACAATAGCTTCGACCGTGCATGGTCAAATAAGTACGCACATCCAAAAATTTCCGCATTGTCAAATTGAATAACTTATCCCAAGCTTCGCCACATACAGAAACACCGCCTGCGGATGTAGGCGGTGTCCCTGCTGCTTGAGGGTTAGGTATCTCGGAAAAAACTAAGGCTAAGTCATCACTTCCTTCGGCAGTGGTCCGTTGAGCGGCTGATGTTTCGCCTCTGGTGGCGGCGGTGGTGCAGCCCCAGGTCCACCACCAGGAATCGGTCCCATTCCATGCCTCATCGGTCCGCCGAATGGCGGAAGTCCAAATGGAGGCATCGGACCGAAACCTGGGGGCGGGCACGTAGGCGGCGGACCGAAGCCAGGAGGTGGGGGCCCGCCTAAACCTGCACCGGGTCCGTGTCCCCCAGGAGGACCGAACGCGGCATCCATCAATCGATGCTTACGCATTTTCTCTCTGGCTTCTGCAGGCATGCCTTCCATCATGTCCAATTCAAAATTCAGTCGCGTGTTCGCGAGATCCGCATGAATTGCGTTGATACGGCTTTGCAATTGTAGCGCCTGCGCACGATCGATAGTCGATTTCGTCATCAATAATTCGAGTTGTCGATGCAGCGAATGTAGTTCGCCCATCTTGCTTTCAGTCGTCTCCATCATTTTCGTTTTCAATCCGGCGATGCGTTCGAGTTCCGCATCACTGATGGGAGGAGGTGGTGGCTCGCCAGGACCGGGCTTTTCGCACTTTGGCTCAGCGCTCTCTACATGCGTAGTTGTGGTCGTCGTTTTGCTCTTAGCCAGAGACGGCATCGTTGATACGCCGCACACCAGCAATAAAGCGCTAGCCGACAGGAATTTCTTGGAAAACATTCTTGGTACTCCCTCCACCGGTTCGTTTCGACCGGCATCGATTCGGTTTCAAGTACCATTAAATCGGAAGAGAGTAAATCTGGAATGAAGTTCGCCTTAAGAGTTTAAAGAGTCCCCGAAGAAAAGTAAAAAAGCGAGCGAGAGGTCGGTTTGGCGGGCGCTCCAGGCGATGAATTGTTTGGCGTTTTCGACTCGCCTTTGCCCGGCTCTTTGTAGTTGCGTACAAAGATGTTCGTACCGATCTGCTGTAGCTTTGCAGAACCCGGGCGCGCTTTCTGCTGCATCAAATCGAGAAGATTCTGTTTCGTCTTATCCTCTTCGGACACAAATTTTGCCACATTTGCGAGCGCGTCTTTCTTCGATTCTTTTGAATCTTTCTTCTCCTTCTCGTCCGCTTTCTCTACCTTGGCGGGAGCTTCGGGGAACGGCAAAAAACCATCGGCGTCGATATTGAACAGGTACAAGCACTGTTTGCTGTACCGTCCAACTTTGCTATGTGGTTCAAGCGCATAGGCAATTCTGTATTCGCGAATAGCAGATTCTTTCTGTCGCAAGTGCACAAGACAATTTGCCATGTGATAGTGCAAGTTGGCATTATTGAAGTCCGCAGGCAGAGCCGCACCGAAGTGTCCGAGTGCTTCTGGATACGCGTGCTCTTTGTAGCTACTCATTCCCTGTTGCATTTCTGATTCGTCATTGCTCGCTGCAGCGAATGACGGCAATGTTGAGATGCCGCAAGCAAGAACCGCTGCCAGTGCGCGATTGGAAACGATTCGATGAGCGTATAACGCCGGTTGCTTTCTTGATTTGATGGAAGATTTAGTCATAGTCATCAACCCGTTGGTCTGGTGCTGCTTATTCAATTTATAAAATCTCGACGAGATTTCGATGGATAAAGGCTTTTGGTAGATGGAGAAATTTACTTTTTGTATGGAAAAGTTTTGCTGTCGGTTAAATACGAAACTTGTTTTTCGCGAATTGGTTGAAGTGTTTTGTGCAAACTGTCAGTTTGTGATTCGAGTGATACCGAATACGGTTACGGCAGTCCGGTGAAATTGATGTTTGCGGTACGACTGATCCGAATCATTCCGAGGCATCCAGTCCAACCAGTGCCGGGTTTCCACGATACTACGCCTGATTCGGTCAGGGAGTGTTTGTCGGTTGGATAGGGTCCGATGATATTGCTCCAGCAGTAGTTCGGTGTATCTACGAGTGGATTTTCATTGAAGAGCATCTTTTCATTTCCTTCCGCCTGCAGATCCGGACGCGATGGAATGAAACTTGGAAGGTTCACGTACTGCGTGTTTCCCTGGTCATCCGTGTAGATTTCGCAGTATTTTGGTGGTGGCAAATTACTTTGCACTGCGGTGCTGCAGTTGTCGTCGCAATAGATCATCACGTAAAGCGTTGATGCATTCGGTGGATACTGGATGCCTTTGAGCAGTGTGATTAGCTGGGTTTGTGTGAAATTGGGACGCATCTCTTTAAGACGTTGCAAAAGTTTCGAGATTGCTTGACTGTGGTCACCAGGTAGAGCGTTGATCGCAGAGTAAACGTCGCCTTTATACTCGTTGCCCAACGTCGCGTAGCCGTTCAAGATGCCCTTAGCAGGCGGCACGAGGGGCTTGCTTTTGACCACCCATGTTTTTCCTGTGCTTGGACTGTAAAGGGTGTGTTTGTACATAGCACCTTGCACAAACCAATTGGCTGAGTTTTGAAAAGCGAGCATCACGTACGCGCGAGGGAACTGTAGGTGATAAGAAAGCATTGGATTGGCAACGGCAACGGCTGAAGCATTCAGGCTCACCTGCCCATTGATCGAACCCGCTTGTTTGAATGTATTCGGAATTGGCAACGCGTGCGCACCGTTGACCGGTGAATTTTTCCATTGATCGAATGTGGCAAGAGATACCAGATGTGGTGCCTCATTTGAATGAAATGTTGTCAGGCAAAAAGTCTTTCCGTGCGCTTGCATGCCGTTGTAACCCTGCAACCAGACATTGTTGTTCATCTTAATTGTTGCTGGCGTTGCGTTCTGAGGCAGAGCCGTTGGGTCTATTTTGATATTCGATTCTTCACCGCGGTAGAGACAAGCTGTCGACCACTGATCGTCGTGATTCGACGTGACATCGCCGTTTGCTTTCAACAATTTTGCAGGCTTCGCTGATGTCATCTGATTGAACGCAACATCCTGTGCCGCGCCATTCTGCAAGACGCTCTCAAGTGAGTTGTTCAACGTCATCGCATTGCCGTAAGAAGTTTCAACGCTTTTCTCAACGAAACCGTTTGATTGACCCTGGTTATTGATCTCGTCGGCGTTCGCTGCGACCAAATACGCTTTCGCCCAGACGCGGTTGATGTTCGAGAGACCGAGCTTACCTGTGCAATCGCCGACATCATCAAATCCGAATTCTGGTCGGTCTGGAACTTTGATGTCAGTTGCACGCATCGCTACGTTCAATGAAGCTGCATCGACAGAATTCTTCAATTCTTGCGATGTGCCCAAATACACCATTAACTGGAATGCACCAGCCAGCGCTATGATTATGAGGAACGCGCACATTGCCACCAATCCTAGTGTCGAAGCTTTCTTCGATCGCGTTCTCAAAATGCGTTGATTCGCTTGCACCATAAACTGCTCCTACGGCATTGCTGGAAAAGAAACAATTGGCTGTGTGACGTTGGCCTGCACAACCTCCTGATTGTGTCCGGGAATCGGAATGGGAAGCGCAACATTCATAGATGTTGTTATGGATACTCGCCTCAATCCTACGTCGAATTCCAAATTGACTAACGTGACATCGCTCACATTCGGCGCGGGATGATACTGACGGATAACGTCTCGACAAGCCTGATTCGCATTATCTTTGGTTTGCAATGTCGAACATAGTCGAGCGAGTTGTTCGGCAAACTCCTCATTAGCTTGAGCTGCTGTCGTTATGCAGACGATATCAGCGATTACGAAAGCGAGCGGAATGAATATGAACAGTCCGCACAGTGCCTCGACCAGCACGCTTCCTTTTCTACGTCTTGCTTTTCTTGTCAATCGTCTGCTCACGTTTGCTTACTCATTAAGGAAGCGGTTGTTTTCGACCGGTCTACGTCCGGCAACTGTGAATTGCACAGGCGCTCCAAGCCCCGGAATACCGTTCAGAAAAGGGATCTTCAAAAACGGTCTGAATGAAACTTGCGTCGATACTGATACAAACCAAAAGTTTGCTTGCTGGTTGCCACCAACAGGTTGCCACGGAACTGGATAATACTCCACTGTTGTCACAGGTAAATTGTCCGTATCGCATGTGCCACCAAGAAGTCCGCCTCTCCAGGTGTTAACACAATTCGATATAACAATTCCGTTGGTGGCGGTCGCCTGTGATTTCGGCAATTTCTGCGCTTCGCGCAATTGCATCTCGTTCAAGTAATAAGCGGACGCATAATCGATACCGACGAAAACTGCGTCGATGAGCGGCAGTAAGCCAAAGACCAGCAATAAAAAGAATGCTGGACCAAACTCGCTCAGTGCAGATCCAAATTGCGACCTAACGCGTTTGGATTTTCTTGCAGCCAACTTTTCGACCTCATCCAAAGACAGGCGCAGTTCTGCACCTATTATTAGGGATGCCCAAGATTCGAATTTATCTACCAATCCTTACCTTACTATTGGCTAATAAAATGCGCTAGTAGCCAGGCTTGAAAGTTGTGAAAGGCTGAATTTGTGTGGGTTTTGTGACTTTTGCCGAGAAGCGGTCGGCTAGTCATTTTCGCCGCGACAAAAAATGCAAAACCGCCCGCAAAGCCGTTCATTAAATTATTTCGGCGCCGGATTTGCGTGACCGATAACTGTCGGCTTTACACTTTTGATAAAACCAAATCGTTGTTTAACAGAACGGCGCTTTGATGTATGCATGACTATTTCCGACGTTTTTAGAATTCTAAAAAATGATGCGAAAACTGGAAGGTTTTCAGCGTTCTTCCGACTGTGTTTCTTTCCGGTTGTGGCTCTGCTTGGGGCGTTTGTGATTATTCCCTACGCAATTGCAATGTTCATCGCCATCTTCGGCGACGAAAACGAATGGAAGCTAGGCGACCGGATTTAGGACCGCGTGGATGTCCAAGAATGGACAGTTTCAAATCGTTCGTCTAAGCGACAGCGTTTAGTTTGATAGAGACTTTCAAACCGCCCTCTGGGCGATTGAAAAGATTGACGGTGCCGTTGCACGCTTGTATACAACTTTTGACGATTGCCAAGCCCAGACCGAATCCACCAACGCTTCTGTTGCGACTAAATTCAGGGCGGAAGAATGGCTGACCGAGATATTGAATTGTCTCTTCTGGAACGCCTGGTCCGCAGTCGAGAAAATTGACGATAACGTTGGCACCATCCACGGTGGATGTGATTGTAATCGGACCCGCCTCACCAGCGTATCTGACGCTATTTCTGATGATGTTCGAAAACGATCTCGAAAGCAACAAGGGATCGCCTTGAACAACTGATTTTGGTGCCAGTTGTACTTTTATCTCCGGTTGATCCGAGAATTTTCTAACAACATCCTCTACGAGGGGCTGCAGATCCACTTCCTTCAACTGCATGTCAGCCTGCACCAATCCAGCTTTCGAGTAGGCGAGCAGCTCGTTGATCAAATTGCGCATCTCAACGATTTCTTCCTGAATCTCTTGGAAGTGACGTGGTTCGTCTTCTTCCTTCGCATCTTCAAGAAGTTCCACAGCCATGGTCAGCCGCGCGAGCGGTGAGTACAACTCGTGCGAAATATCTGCAAGGAATCTCTTTTGTGCAGAGACGTATTCGCTTAGTTTCTTTGCCATTACATTTACAGACTTGCTCAAGCGTCCGAGCTCGTCTTGTCTGCTGATATGGCTTTGAGCTTCGAAATTTCCTTCGGCAATTTTTTCTGTAACTGATGTTAGTTCGGAAATTGATTTTGCGATCTGGTAAACGAATGGCCACCAGAAAACGAGTGAGAGAACAACAATGGATGATGCAATTATGAGTAAGAATCTGAAGTCAAAAATCAAGTTGCTTTGCCAGATTGCGGGGGTTGCGGCAATGACAAAGCTCGGCATCGGACGCATATGTGTGTGATCGAAGAGCATAACTTTCGTGCCGATAAAGTACGAATCGGGATCTTTCGTATGCACTACAAAACGACCTTCGGCATGTGAGAACGGCATTGGGAGCGGATGGTGATTGATCCACTCTTTCGTTTTGGCGTCGAAATGCATTCCGTGTGCATCGAAGTGATGCATTCGGAATTCTGGCATTTTGCCAGGCTCGAACGGCGGATGATTTGAATCGAACGGTGGCATTTTGCCAGGTTCAAACGGAGGATGATTTGAATCGAACGGAGGCATTTTTCCAGATTCAAACGGAGGATGATTTGAATCGAACGGAGGCATTTTGCCAGGTTCAAACGGAGGGTGATTTGAATCGAAAGGTGGCATTTTTCCAGGTTCAAACGGAGGATGATTTGAATCAAACGGAGGCATTGCTCCGGGTCCAAAAGGTGGATGATTCGAGTCATTAGCCGGGTCGAACCTAACGTTCTCGGGATCGAATTTCAAAATTGGGCGTTGCGGGAAGTCCGTGCGAGTATGGATTGGAGACTCGAACGGCATGCCTGGTGGTGGGAATTCAACTACTCGGTCTTCCAACGGTTTTGGCATTTTCAGCGGCTTTCCCGCTAATTCCGTTCCATGAACATCGAAGACGTAAAATTCCGCATTGTAGATTTTATCGAAACTTTTGAGCGTGTCATTCCAAGTCGATTGGTCTGATGTTCGCATGTTTGAACTAATGGCATCAGCGATGGTATCAACGCGATCGCCAAATGGACTTTTCAGCAAAGCTTCCCAGCCAATTCCGAATTGTGCGTTGAAACCGATGAATAGAATTGCGCACAGCGTTACCAGATATAACAGCACCATGCCCAGCGTCTGCATGTAGAGCGAGTGGGCGATGCGCATGCTAGCCACGGGTCGAGTCAACCAACATATAGCCTGCCGACCTGATTGTTCTGATAAAGCGAGGATTTTTCGCGTCGTCGCCCATCTTCTTTCGCAGCGAAGAGATGTGTACATCTATCGATCGATCGGTGATGTCGTATGTTCGGTCTCGAATCTCATTCAATATTTGTTCGCGCGATTTGATTCGATGTGGAGTTTGTGCAAGCACCAGTAGCAGGTCGAATTCGACCGCAGTGAGCACAACTGCGCGCCCTTCGACGGTCACCTTTCTGGTCAGCAAATCAATCGTCACACATCCAACTACGATCTCATTCGCGCTTGCAGTTTGCGTTTTGATACTTCGTCTCAACACAGCGCGCATACGGGCGAGTAATTCACGGGGCGAAAAACTTTTCGGCAAATAATCATCGGCGCCGATCTCCAGACCGACAATGCGATCCGTCTCATCGCTAAGGGCTGTGAGCATCAGCACCGGAACGTTCGAAATTTCGCGCAGCTTTCGCAAAATTTCATAGCCGCTCATTCCCGGCAACATCACGTCGAGAATAATCGCATCCCAGGGCTTAGAAGCCACCGTCTGCAGCGCATTGGCTCCATCGTGGACAAATGAAACCGCGAAATCGTGTTTCGTTAGGTACTCTGAAATAAGACGACAGTATTTGATATCGTCGTCGACGATTAATAGTTGCATCGGTTGGCTTCTAAGTTCTGGCTGTGGTTCGGACATTGCTTTTCGTATTTAACAACCTATATGTAAAGGAATTATTTGAATTGCAAAGTAACGCTTGCGAACTCGGCAATTCCTACATACTCAGAGGCTTTTCGACCGGGTCTCCGGTGCGCTTGTTTGTGCCATTCTGACACGCTTTCGTGCTTCGCGGTATCGGCAGAATGGGTGATGAAATCAAACTCAAAAAAAGAGAGCGCCATCAATTTCTTGATGGCACCCGCCCCTTTCTTCAACTTTTGTAAGCCCGGAGCCCCTTCCGTGCTCACATGAACACAATACGAAAGAACTTGTGTCGCTCGCATGACAGTCAAAGAATGGTGTTAGCGCTTAAGAATTTGTCGTCGATTTCGAAGTGCGATTAGCCCAGAAGATAGAGAATGCGCAGAGAACAAGCACTACTGCAATTAACGAATATGCAGTGAAGAGTCCCGCGTGGTCCGCTACCAGGCTAAGTGCCATCGGCGCCAGCAATAACGCCGTTCCGCACGCCAAACTGACTTTGGCGATTGCTTTTGAAGCTTGTTTCGATGACGCCGCAACAGCCGCAGAAAATGATAAAGGGTACATATTCGCAATTCCAAGTCCGGTCAGAAATAGTCCCAGACCATTGATCACAACCAGATGTCCGAGCCAGAACATCAGAAATCCTACGAAGCTTGTGGCACCCGATATCGCTAGTAGCGTTGATGGTGCGTATTTGCGGACCAGACGCGCGCCACCCATTCTGCCTACGACCATTCCAGCAAAAAACGCACCAACGACCGCAGCGGCTGCGGCTTTCGTTATGTAGAGCATCTCGTGCAGATAATCAGCGCTCCAGAAAGCGACAGACCACTCGGCGCAAACACTCAAGAAAATTACTAACGCGTAGTTCCAAAAAAGTTTTGGAAGTTTGCCGTCTGACTTTGATTCTGATACTGCCGCTTGTCTCGCCGTGCCGAATTTACCCAGTGAAGGTATTAGTACCGCGAGCAACAGAATCAGCGCGACCAGCGATGCTCTCCATCCCAGTTTCGCTGAAACGAATCCGCTTACGGCGATTGGTGCAATGAACGCCCCGAGCATGGCTGCGACTTCAGCTTCAACAAATGCGAAAGTGCGCAGATGATCGAGGTGATCGGAGATGACTGTCGCCAATGTTTGATAAGTCAAGCAAGTGCACAAACCACACAGCAAGACACCAGATATGGTGACAGCGCAGTGTTGCCCGGCTATGAAACAGACAACACCGAGTATGGTGCCACATACGCCTAGCCAGAGGGTTTTGACGCGCCCGAGTCGGCTGAGGATGTAGTCACCGGTTAAGCCCGCTGCGACTGTTCCAAACGCAAATGAGCTAAAGTGCAAACCGGCTAGTTGGTAGTTGAGATTGAGTTCGCTGCGCAAGAACGGCATGACTGGACCGAGTGCAGACATTACATAACAGTTCAAGGCAACCAAACTGTAATAGACCCAAATTCGGTGGTCTCGGACAAATTGCTCTTGCGCCTGGCTTGGTCGCAACTCTGTTTGATTGGCAGTCATTGAACGGGTTTCCATAGCGGTCTCTTCCACTTAGTTTCTCAACTAAACCCGGAGCCTGAACGTTAATCGCGTTCCTAAGTAGTATTTGTTTACTGTCTCGTGCCAGTTTCGACTAAGTTAGCGTGAGCTGCTATCTGTGAAACCCTTTGCTCTAGCCTGTCTCGCCAAAAACCTTGCGCTGGTCCGGACGTTAATCTGTTATCCGCTGCCAGATTTCGTACACCTGTCCCTGCGTTGTATGACCGCTCCTCAGTTAGCTTTTGACGAGTGCCGATGGTTTCAACACACCTAGATTGAATTCCTGCCGAATCTGAAATCCAACTGATTGATAGCTGCGAATCGCGGCTTCATTCGTTGACCTGACATGCAGCATAGGCGTGCTTCCTTCGTCGATGATCTGTTGGCTGACTGCGTTCACCAACGCGCGTGCGAAACCTTTGCCCTGGTGGTCGGGATGCGTGCAAACAGCACTGACTTCATCGAAGCCGGGTAATTTCATTCTGCGTCCTGCCATCGCTGCGATCTTTCCGTCGATTTTGATTCCGAGAAAAGTGCCGAACTCGATTGTGCGTTCTGCAAACGGTCCGGGTTGTGTAAGAAGAACAAGCGCTTTCATCTCTGGTACATCATCTGTTGTCAAAACTTCCATCGGAAAAGTTTTGCATTCTTTCAGACCTGCGCAAACCATCTGCGTCACTCGATCTTGCGCCGCCAAATCAAAAATGGAAGGAACAACCAATTTGTCCAGCCAGAAAACTCCGATCCGTTGTTTCGGTTGCATTACGCTGTGAAGCGCGTGATACGCAGCATCGCTTTGTTCAGCGAATCCAGCCAGAGTTGTGAAAGATGGCAAGTATCGCTTGCCGATTTCGGTTCCTTCCGATATTTCGACATGCCTCGTTGTGAGCGCTGTCCAAATCGGATTATCAAGTTGATTTTCTGCCATTGATTTCTGTCCGGACACCTTGAGATCGTCGCGGCGATTGGTTCCGCACACATTCAATATTACATAAATTAGGATTGAATTTGATATATCCAATAGGTTCACTTGGAATATTCGATCTTCGATCGAATCGATAGTTCAATTGATCAAGCGCTTGAAAATAAGTCTTGCTCTCTGAGATTGGCTTGGGTTGTATATTCTAGAGGGTGCAAAAATAGATCATTAAAAGGTCTCTGGGGTAGTGGAAAAATATTCGATTCTCGATAAACTAAATACATCAACGGTGAGTGCTTACGAAATAGATAAGCGCTTTGAGCCGAGGGGCTTTTACGGAAACGACAGGTCAGCGCTGACCAGAGACGTTAGTAAATTGTCCGATGTAAGTGACGGACTGACTGAAGCTTACGTAAATATTGAGCTCTCATCGCAAGGGAGCAGTCAGGCAATAGCTTAAACACCACCGCAAAGCGATTTGGGTGGTGTTTTTGTTTGGAGAAGCGGTACCGCATGCGGTGCCGCTTTTTTACTGCGTATATGCAAGCAAGTGATTTCCTCATACGATCTCGGAAAACAAATATGGCTGATTAGGCCGAGCGCTTGTAAATCTATCTTAGATCCAAGAATGGCTTGTTCAGCTATTCTTCGAGTGTCCAAAAAAGATCCTTAAATAGACTCTGGGGTACTTCAAATTGATTCCAGATCGGTTATTCTAAATACATCAACGGTGAGTGCTTACGAAACAGATAAGCGCTTTGAGCCGAGGGGCATTTACGGAAACGACAGATCAGCGCTGATCCGAAACGTTAGTAAAGTGTTCGATGTAAGTGACGGACTGACTGAAGCTTACGTAGATATTGAGCTCTCATCGCAAGAGAGCAGTCAGACAATAGCTAAAACACCACCGCAAAGCGATTTGGGTGGTGTTTTTGTTTGGCATAAAGTGAATACTTCTCGGTCTAATTCTTTGACTATAAAATCGATTGAAACGACTCCCAATCCGAATAGCATGAAGTTGAACTTGCTCAACCCAATCGCTGGAAAGGCGAACACTTACTCGGCGAAACAAACTGACGGTTGCCCTTCATCGTTGCTGAAGCTGTTGGAAATAAATGGTGTGCAGAGTATTTTCGTCTGCAATGATTTTGTCACCATAAACCGAAATCCAGTTTGCGATTGGCAGCTTATTCTTGATTCCGTGACGCGCGCTCTGGGTGGCGGTGATTCAGCCGCGGTTGAATCGCAGCGACAGAATACCGAGCATGATGGTCAAGTAAATGTTTTCGTACAAACTTTCAAGGGAATTCCGATTCAAGTCAAAGTTACAAGCAATTCGGAAGAGCATCGCGTTTCGCTTGGAGAGCGCTTCAACGAAGCGTCCATGAAAGTTCGAGACTTGACTAACGCTGATTTTTTGCAAGAGCGATATTGGGCGGAAGGCGGCGTGCGTTATGGAACCGTTCAGGAAGTTGCTCAAGAAGTTGCCGAAGAAATAATAGGTGTGATCGATTCCAAATCATTGCAAGGACTGATAGATAAAGCCACGGGCAAAGCAACGGTGGATACGTCGCCTGGTCCAGTAGAACTTTGGGGCGATGCGCTCAAGTCTGTTGATTGGAGCGTCCGTCTGCGCGCTGTTCAAGAAATGGGCGTAAGCGAACAGACCCTGCCGTATCTGACTTCAGCCCTCGCCGATGCGCATCACCAGGTTAGAAGAATGGCGGCTGCAGCGCTTGGAGCCACGGGAAGCGACGAGGCTGTCGCGCCTTTGTGCCATGTGTTGTTGCATGATCCTTCTGTAGGTGTTAAGCGCACCGCCGGTGATGCCCTATCTGATCTGGGTAGCCAGCTTGCCGAGCCGTCGATGTGTGAAGCACTCAAGGACAAAAGCAAGCTGGTGCGATGGCGGGCTGCTCGATTCCTTGCCGAGGTTGGCACTTCTAACGCGCTGCCGTTTCTGCAAGCGGCAGTCGGTAACGAGCCTGAGTTTGAAGTGCGACTTGAGATTGAAACTGCAATCCAAAGAATTGGTGCAGGAGCCGAGGGGTCTGCTCCTGTTTGGAAAAGAATTGTCGAAAACAACACGGATCTTTAGAGGGCTCAAGAATCGACACTGTCATCTCGTCGTCGGTTTGTTTGCGTAAGATTTCGCACTGCCATGCAAAATATGGATTGGATATGCAATCTTTTGAGGCAAAATTCGTCATCGAGTTGTTGCGAAAAATTCGCGCTGCTATGCAAATGGATCGATTTGGATATGCGATCTTTCAAAGCAAATGTGTGGCGTTAGATCGAGAGCTTGAAAATTCGTCTCGCTTTCGAGAGCGGCTCTTTGAGCTATTCTTCGCGTGTCCAAGAAAGTTTCTTAAATACTATCTGGGGTACTTCAAAATGGGTCCAGATCGGTTATTCTAGATACATCAACGGTGAGTGCTTACGAAATTGATAAGCGCTTTGAGCCGAGGGGCATTTGCGGAAACGACAGATCAGCGCTGATCCGAAACGTTAGTAAAGTGTTCGATGTAAGTGACGGACTGACTGAAGCTTACATAAATATTGAGCTCTCAACGCAAGGGAGCAGTCAGGCAATAGCTGAAACACCACCGCAAAGCGATTTGGGTGGTGTTTTTGTTTGGAAAGGCGGTACCGCATACGGTGCCGCCTTTATTGTCGACCATCATGAGTTTGTTTATGTTGGAATAGCAATCTGCTCGACCTCTCTCCGCTTAAGCATCCCTGAAAACTGCTCAATAAAAAGCTCAAATAGGGGCTCAAAATTCGGAGCTAATTAAATCATGTATACTGGCAAAAGGACTCTAGAATTTGATTATGGACCCCGAAGCCAAATAGGATAAATGGCTCAATAAAAAGCTCACGCAAAGGCTCGACGATGCAAGATCGCGGTGAAAATATCTCTAAAATGGAGCCCCTGTTTGTCACAGGCGACCGCTATCCGAACATCAGTGAACTGATTCTTGAACTGGC
The DNA here is from genome assembly GCA_036702965.1 of Drouetiella sp. Lineage (GTDB taxonomy): Bacteria > Cyanobacteriota > Vampirovibrionia > Obscuribacterales > Obscuribacteraceae > PALSA-1081. The sequence goes on along the minus strand of DATNPZ010000013.1, from coordinate 823,345 downwards.
TTCCGAATCCGCGAGTTTGAATTCAAGTCTTCCGCAATCAATCAATGACGCACTGTGTGTTCTCATGAGAGCAATGAATTGCTATTACAGCAATTTGATTGAAGGGCATTACACGCATCCCATCGACATCGAGCGAGCGCTCAAAAAAGATTACAGCTCCGATGCTGCCAAAAGAAATCTGCAGCTGGAGGCCGAAGCTCATATTGCGGTCCAAGAATGGATCGATAACGGCGGTATTGAATCAAATATTGTCTCTAGAGCGACCATCGCTGAAATCCATCGCCGATTTTGCGAAAAATTACCAGCTGAGTTGTTAGTGGTCCGTGACCCACTGTCCGGTGATTCGGTCGAAGTCAAACCTGGTGTGTATAGAACACGCGATGTTCAAATCGGCAAGCTTATACCAATTAGTCCTGGTGCCGTTCCGAGATTTTTGGATCGATTTGAAGCAAGTTATGGCGATTTGAACAGATCTCAATCGTTAGCAGCCGTCGCCGCTGCACATCATAGGCTACTTTGGATTCATCCATTCTTTGATGGGAATGGGCGAGTTGCTCGGCTGCTCTCATACGCAACACTGTCGAACGCCTTAGGCACCAAAGGAATTTGGTCAGTTGCCCGGGGACTTGCTCGTAAGCAGCAACAGTATAAAGACCATCTGATGAATTGCGACCAGCCACGCCAGGGCGACCTAGACGGTCGGGGGAATTTGAGTGAATCTGCCTTGGCCGGATTTACTTCATTCTTTCTCGAGACATGCTTGGATCAGGTTCACTTCATGCGATTGCTTCTTCGCCCCGACACTCTGCGTCATCGCGTTTTGGGTTGGGTTAGCAACGAAGTGGCGGAGCAGCGCTTGCCTAGTCGCTCTCAAATTGTGGTTGATACAATTTTTCGTCTGGGTGAACTTCCTCGCGGTGAGGTGCCGTCGCTTTTGGACGTTAGTCATGCCACAGCTAAAAGAACCGTGGCTGCTCTCATGAAGGATGGAATTGTTGTCTCCGAATCGAGTCGTGCTCCTTTGCGGCTCGCCTTTCCTGCACGATTGTCATCTGTGTGGTTTCCAGGACTATTTCCGGAAGCATGAGGCACCGTATATAGTGCGTTGCTCGCGTTTCTCGAGAGGGGTATATCTTAATGGATCGATCTCGCTATGCGATCTCGCAAAGCAAAACTGCGTGATTAGGCCGAGTACTTGTAAATTGTCTCTACTTCTTTAATTGGCTCTGCAAGCTATTCTTCGCGTGTCTAAGAAAGATCCTTAAATACTATCTGGGGTACTTCAAAATGATTCCGGATCGGTTATTCTAGATACATCAACGGTGAGTGCTTACGAAATTGATAAGCGCTTTGAGCCGAGGGGCGCAACGGAAACGACAGGTCGGCGCTGACCAGAAACGTTAGTTTGTAGCTCGATACACGTGACGGACTGACTGAAGCGTGCATAAATACTGAGCCCACATCGCAAGGGGCAGTCAGGCAGTAGTAAAAACACCACCGCAGAGCAATCTGGGTGGTGTTTTTGTTTGTCGCACATCCTGCGAATTTAATTTCCCTCGGAACCGGGAAAATAGATGCGAGTTAATTCGTGAGGTTTTGACATGGCGATTATCACCGGACTTTCTGGAAACGAACTTTACTGCTTGAAAGAGAAGGGATATGGTCCCGGCAACCTCGTTATCGGCAACAGCGTTTTTGCACTGGGGTTCGTTGGTGGAATCGCGTCTGGTTTAAAAACTCTAGGCGGGGGCGAAGTCCACGAAATTACGGAAATCATTCGCGAGGGACGTTCGCTTGCGTATATGCGAATGGTTGAAGAAGCGCGTCGCCACATCGGCGTCGGTGTAACAGGCGTCGCCAGCCAGCTGATTTTTCACGATTCAAATATCGAGTATTTATCAATCGGGTCGACTGTCCATCGCGAAGCGGGAGATCCGCCTAATACCGACCATCTATGGTCAACGTCGGCGAACGGGCAGGAACTTTATTGCCAACTCGATTGCGGTTTTGAGCCTGTGCAATTTGTTTTCGGCAATGTCGCGTATTCAATTGGTATCGGGGGCGGTATCAAAGGCGCGATTCGAAGTTTGAAGAGCGGAGAGGTGATTGAGTATTCGAACATGCTCAGTCATACACGACACCTTGCTTTAGAGCGCATAACAGCCGAAGCGAAGACGGCAGGGGCCAATGCTGTGCTCGGTATCAATACTGTAATTACACCCATTAGCGGAATGCAAGAAATGCTGATGACTGGAACAGCGTCGCATAATACGCAATTGCCATCTATGTTTACTGACCAACCGATAACTTCCGACCTGACTAATGAAGAGATGTGGAATGTTATCCATTCTGGATATTGCCCGATCAAATTGGTGCTCGGTGTCTCGGTCTTCTCGCTCGGTTTCGCTGGTGGCGTTAAGGCGATGCTAAAGAGCTTTGTGCGCGGCGAAATTACAGAGTTGACATATTTGATCTATCAGGCGCGTGTGAGGGCACTGGCGATGATCGCAGAGGATGCCGCGACGGTTGACGCAGACGACGTCGTTGGCGTCAAAACATATGTCTATGATTTCGGTGGAGGCGTCGTTGAATTGTTAGCGATCGGCACCGCGATCAAAAAGATGCCTAACATGAAGCCTCGCTCACCGCAACTGATCCCGCAGGCAATCATCAAAGATGTGGATACGTTCACAAATAAAGTTCCGATGTTTGTTCCTGGCTCAAGCCCCTATTCCGCTGGGGATTAGTGCTGATGCGGTCGTAGTGCCACATGCTGTGATCGTCGTGCCACATACCGCTAAATGCAGTGTGACTAGCCCGATATTGCCACACGGTGCGCGCAGTGGCAGATGTGCTTCGTCGCCCTAAAAGATATATTGATGCACAGCGCTGGGGAGTGGCTGTCAGAGCGATATAGCTGACTGTTACACGCGGGTGTTCTAGTGTATATGCATCGCGGAGCCGTATATGCGCTTTGCTTAGATACTGTGCGAATGTATATGCGATCCAGTTGCGTAATTATCCGATATGACCGATATATTTGATGGTGCTATCCGTGGTGCCCCATCCGATGAATTTTGATCATTATCCACTAATCATGATCGGCGTAGGATGCGACTTTATGCGCCTTACCAACGACACAACTAGCCTTTTCGGAATTGATGCGCGCTTGCATGTTTCGATGTGTTTCGCTATTGTTCATTCATGCAATCCGCAAGGAGAGCAATCTAAAAGTTGTAGTTCCGATAGCTTATATAGGAGGTGCAACACAAACAAATCCTTTGCTGTGCATTCAGCAGCGTCAGGAATCTAACTCAGAGCAAGTTAGATTTGGTGGGGGAAGTGTGGTGAAAGACCACCGCTGTCCCGCAACTGTATATTCGATCGATGTCGAATGAGCCAGGCTTCCCACCTGAATGCCAACAACGGCCAAACCTCTTCGAGGCAGAGAGGGCAACGTCATTCCAGCGGATGATTATCCGCAGATGATAGTTCCTTCTGGTGCGCCCAGGAGGATTTTTATTTCCTCAGTTCCAATCGCAGACGTGGGAGTCAAACAATAAATGAGCCAAGTAACCGCCAATTCAATTCCTGACGCAGGCACGAAAGCCGCAGTGGAATACAAAGTTCTCCGACGCGACAACACTGTCGTTGACTTTGACCCGGCGAAGATATCTGTTGCGATGACGAAAGCTTTCATTGCAGTTGAAGGCGAAAGTGGTGGCGCAATCAGTTCGAAAGTTCGCGACATTGTGCAGAAACTGACATCGCAAGTTTGCTCTGTGTTGGAACGCAGATTGCCTGAGGGCGGCATTCTCCACATCGAACACATTCAAGACCAGGTTGAATTGGCTCTCATGCGCACCGGCGAACACGAAGTCGCTCGCAGCTATGTTCTCTACCGTGATGCTCGCGCTAAAGAAAGACATGTCGACGCAGCACCTCAGTCGCAGTTCGCTATCGAAGTAACAAATCCAGATGGCAGCCGCGTTCCTCTCGACGTGCCACGTTTGAAAGTGGTTATCGAAGAAGCATGTGCAAATCTTGGTGAGCATGTTTCAGTGGCGAAGATTTTTGATGCCACCATCAGCAGTCTCTATCATGGTGTTCCTCAAGCCGAAGTGTTCAAGTCAGCGATTCTCAGCGCAAGAGCGTTGATCGAACATGATCCTGCTTATGCGTATGCAACCGCTCGTTTGCTTCTCGATCAGATTCGTCTTGAAGTTATCGGAAAGCCAACAACGCATGAACAGATGCGCGCACTTTATCCGTCATATTTTGCTGAGTATGTATCCAAAGGTGTTGCTGCCGGCAGAATCGATGCCCGTCTTGCATCGTTCGACCTGGAAAAAATCGGCGCTGCAATTAATCCTGATCGCGATTTGCAATTCCAATATCTCGGTCTGCAAACTCTGTTCGATCGCTACTTGATTCACATCGATGGCACCAGAATCGAATTGCCGCAAGCATTCTGGATGCGCGTTGCGATGGGTCTTGCAATTCAAGAAGTTGACCGCGAAGCCCGCGCCATCGAATTCTACAACTTGCTCTCGACTTTCGATTTCGTCTCGTCGACACCAACATTGTTCAATTCAGGCACACAGCGTCCGCAACTCTCATCGTGCTTCCTCACAACTGTTAGCGATGACTTGATCGGAATCTACGATTCGATTAAAGAAAACGCATTGCTCTCGAAATACAGCGGTGGACTCGGAAACGACTGGACACCAGTGCGTGGTCTAGGTGCACACATCGAAGGCACCAACGGCAAGAGCCAGGGCGTTGTACCTTTCCTTAAAGTTGTAAACGACACTGCAGTCGCAGTAAACCAAGGTGGAAAGCGTCAAGGCGCAGTTTGCAGCTACCTCGAAACATGGCATATGGACATCGAGGAATTCCTCGAGTTGCGCAAAAACACCGGTGACGATCGTCGTCGTTGCCACGACATGAACACCGCTAACTGGATTCCAGATTTGTTCATGGAGCGCTTGCTGAGCGATTCTGAGTGGACATTGTTTAGCCCAGACGAAACTCCTGATCTGCACAACTTATTCGGACCTGCATTCAAGGCTAAATACGAAGAGTACGAAGCCAAAGCTGCTGCCGGTAAGTTGAAACTGCACAAGAAAGTTCCGGCGCTCTCTCTCTGGCGCAAAATGTTGTCGATGTTGTTCGAAACGGGTCACCCCTGGATCACATTCAAGGATCCATGCAACCTCCGCAGCCCACAGCAACACGTTGGTGTTGTACACAGCTCGAACCTTTGCACAGAAATCACTCTCAACACATCGAGCACTGAAACTGCAGTTTGTAACCTCGGATCAGTCAACCTCGTTGCTCACATTAAAGAAGGCGTACTCGACCTCGAGAAGTTGAAAAATACATGCCGCGTTGCAATGCGCATGCTCGATAACGTTGTAGATATCAACTATTACAGCGTTCCAAAAGCACGTCAGTCTAACTTGCAACACCGCCCAGTTGGCCTCGGTTTGATGGGCTTCCAGGATGCCTTGTTGCTCCTCAAAGTTCCTTACGCTTCCGAAGCAGCAGTTGATTTCGCTGACTACTCACAAGAAGCAATCAGCTTCTATGCAATTCTCGCCAGCAGCCAATTGGCTAAAGAGCGCGGTGCATACTCCAGCTACGATGGCTCGCTCTGGAGCCGTGGAATTCTTCCACACGATTCACTCGAATTGCTCGAACAGTCACGCTCAGTTCCAGTGAACGTACAACGTGGCGGAAAGCTCGATTGGACAGAAGTTCGTGAGCACATCGCCAGATGGGGAATGCGTAACAGCAACTGTCTCGCGATTGCACCAACTGCCACCATATCCAATATCGTTGGTGTCAGCCAATCTATCGAGCCAATCTTCCAGAACTTGTTCGTCAAATCAAATCTCTCCGGCGACTTCACCGTACTGAACGGCTACCTCGTCGACGAATTGAAAGCTCTCGGACTCTGGGACGAAGTGATGGTGCACGACTTGAAGTACTTCGACGGCAGTGTCATGCCAATCGAAAGAATTCCAGCCGATGTCAAACAGCGCTACGCGACAGCATTCGAAGTCGACTCGAGCTGGTTGATCAAAGCCGGTTCAAGAAGACAGAAGTGGATCGACCAGGCACAATCTCTCAACTTGTATATGTCTGAACCAAGCGGCAAGAAGCTTGATGAAATGTACAAGAATGCCTGGACATCAGGTTTGAAGACAACGTATTACCTCCGCACCACCAGTGCCACTACCGCCGAAAAATCAACTATTAAGAGCGGCGCACTGAATGCAGTATCAGCAGCAGTTCCAGTAGCTACGACTGAAGTGCCTGCAACGATGGTCGGTAAAGCATGCTTGATCTCCGACCCTGAGTGCGAATCCTGCCAATAGCGCACATTCTGTAATCGACGCGCAGTTCTGCCGATGACATGGACTCCGCGATCGATCTGAAGCTAGCGCATAACGCCATCCGATTCAGCCCTCTCCTTTTCCATACACAACAAAAAACCGAGGACACCCATAGATGCTATCTTTCGAACCAAGTTCTGGAAATGCAGCGAATACAGTTAGCCAACCAACTCCTGTTCCAGGTGTTCCGGTTGCAGGTGTAGGCGTTGCAGGAAATGGTGTGACCGGCGTCGAAGAGATCAATTTCAACGCGGGACGCATCAAGGTCGACGAAAAGCGCATTATCAATTGCCGCGCTGATTTGAATCAGCTCGTGCCATTCAAGTATGAATGGGCTTGGCAGAAGTATCTCGATGGTTGTGCAAACCACTGGATGCCGCAAGAAATCAACATGAGCCGCGACATCGCGCTCTGGAAAAATCCAAACGGTTTGACCGACGACGAGCGCTTGATCATCAAACGTAACCTCGGATTTTTCTCGACTGCTGATTCATTGGTAGCAAACAATTTGGTGCTGGCGATTTACCGTCACATTACAAACCCTGAGTGCCGTCAGTATTTGTTGCGTCAGGCTTTCGAAGAAGCTGTGCACACACATGCGTATCAGTACGTAATCGAAAGTTTGGGATTGGACGAAGGCGAAATCTTCAACATGTATCGCGAAGTTCCAGTGATTCATGATAAAGATGCGTTCGAATTGCAGTTCACTCAAGAGTTGTCGAATCCTGATTTCAACACCGGTACGCCGGAAACCGATCGCCGCTTCTTGCGCAACTTGATTGGCTATTACGTAATCATGGAAGGCTTGTTCTTCTACGTTGGCTTCGTGCAGATGTTGAGCTTCGGTCGTCAGAATAAGATGACTGGTGCTTCCGAGCAGTTCCAATACATCTTGCGCGATGAGTCGATGCACTTGAACTTCGGTATCGACTTGATCAACCAGATCAAAGCTGAAAATCCGCACTTGTGGACCGCCGATTTCCAACAAGAAATCATCACTTTGATCAAACAAGCTGTTGAATTGGAGTATCGCTACGCTCAAGACACCATGCCGCGCGGCGTGCTCGGACTGAACCAAAATATGTTCGCCGACTACTTGCGCTTTATTGCCAACCGCAGACTGAATCAGATCGGTTTGCCAGAGCAATATCCTGGTGCGCAAAATCCGTTCCCCTGGATGAGCGAAATGCTCGACTTGAGAAAGGAAAAGAACTTCTTCGAAACACGAGTTATCGACTACCAGACTGGTGGCGCGCTCTCCTGGGACTAAGAATTCACATCACCATAGATTTAAGAGGCGCATCGAAAGGTGCGCCTCATTATTTGTCTGGTTTTGATGGGCAAACTCGTTAGCTTGCGCGTGAGTTGATAACGCGGCCGTGTGCACCGTTTGGAGCCGGATGCGCATCAACGCAGATGTCGTAATTGAGTTTGAGCAAATAGCTTGCCAATCTTTCCACCGAAAAGCCCGATTGTTTGCCGTTCAGAATGTCTGACACTTTAGGCTGCGGAATTCCTAATTTCGCGGCAACTTCTGCTTGTGTTCCGGTCAATTCTCGAAGCGCCATTTGAAGGGTGTTGAACAGACTCGATTTCAGCGTAAGAGCCGCGCTTTCTTCTTCTGAAAAACCTAGGTCTTCAAAGATATTTCCGCTACCGACTGCAAAGGCTTTCTCATTTTTTTTCATTGCTTTTTCTCAGTTGAACTAATTGGTTATATCGTTTTTGTGCAATATCGATGTCGCTTTGTGAGGTTTTTGTCGTTTTCTTCTTCGTGATGACATGCAAGACGTAGATTGCTTCTTCAAATTTGGCGACATAGATTAGGCGGTATTGATCGCCGTCGTCGCGAACTCGAATTTCGTTTACACCAAGCCCGATGGATTTCATAGGTTTGAAATCATCAGGTTCTCCTCCGTACTCGACTTTGTTCAGTTGTCCGCCGATGTCTTCTTTCACATCGACAGGCCAGCTTCTGACTTCATCTCGAAGTTTTTCCGAAAACCAAAGCGTTAGTTTCTTTTCCGATTTTTTCCTGGATTTCTCGTCCATGTTCTCAGTTTATACCAGAATTGGTATAATGGCAAATTCGGATTTGTCCGCTACGCACCGGCTGCGGCGAATGCCCCTCGAACTGCGGATTGCCATCCACTGTAGTCAGCATCGCGGTCGTTCTTTGGCATGACTTTCGAGTCCTGCTGCCAGTCGGCGGAAAGTTCATCGAAACCGTTGACCAATCCTGCTGTCATCGCCGCTAGTGCACCAACCCCCCAGGCTGTGGATTCCAGTTGCGCGGAACGCACGACAGGAACCTTCAGCAAATCAGCTTGGAATTGCACCATAAAGTCATTTCGAGTAACGCCACCGTCCACGCGTAATTCTTTCAATTCGATCTTATTTTCTGCCATTCCCCTGGCTACATCAGCGATTTGGAATGCCATCGACTCTAGTGCTGCTCTCGCCAGATGTGCTTTGGTACTACCCCTGGTGAGTCCGGTTATTGTCCCGCGAACGTCTGAATTCCAATAGGGCGATCCCAGTCCAACGAATGCTGGAACAAAATACACTCCGTCGTTGGAATTCAGTGACTCTGCAAGTGCTTGTGTCTCGCTGCTGGATTCGATGATGCCGAGACCATCTCGCAACCACTGAATCGCCGCTCCTGCGACGAAGATAGCACCCTCAAATGCGTATGTAGGTTTTTGACCTTCCAGCATCCACGCAACTGTTGTGAGTAATCCCGGCACTAATTTTGCCTCGGCTCCGATGTTTGTGAGCAAAAAACTTCCTGTTCCATAGGTGCATTTGCCCATGCCTTTCTCAAAGCAACATTGTCCAAATAAAGCGGCTTGTTGGTCTCCGAGATTGGCTAGAATAGGAGCTGAAAATCCAATCAGCTTCTCATCTGTTTCGCCGAACTTGCCGTTGGATGGTATCACCTGCGGCATCATTGATTTTGGAATTTCCAAACGCTTCAACAACTCTTCATCCCATTGCATCTTATTGATGTTGTATAACATTGAGCGAGATGCATTACTCGGTTCGGTAAAGTGATTTTTGTCCTTAGTCAAATTCCAGATTAACCATGTGTCAATGGTTCCGAACAGCAGGTCCCCTTGTTCAGCCGCTTCTCGTGCGCCTTTGACATTGTCCAGAATCCATCGAATTTTCGGACCAGAAAAATATGCGTCCGGCACCAATCCAGTTTTTTCTCTGAACTCGTCAGATTCGTCGCGCAATTTCTCTGCTAATTCTTGGGTGCGTCGACATTGCCAAACTATTGCGTGGTGAACAGGTTTTCCCGTTGCCTTGTTCCAAACGACAGTCGTCTCGCGCTGATTCGTAATACCTATGCATGCAACTTCATCGGATTTGATTCCGGCGTTTTTAATCGCATCTTTTATGCATTGAATTTGTACGGCAAGAATCTCTTCCGCGTCATGCTCAACCCACCCCGGTTGCGGGAAGTATTGTTTGAATTCCTGCTGTCCCACGCCGAGAGACTTACCGGTTTTATCGAACACAATTGCGCGGCAGCTTGTTGTGCCCTGGTCAACACTGAGAATGTAGCTCTTCATAACTCACATTAATCGCTAAACGGAGTTAAGATCTTAGTACGTCAGCGCGAGTATCTCAACTTATGAACATACCTCCGATAGTGCCGAATGACCCAATCAGCCACACCTGTGCCGTCTGCGGAACACCGACCGGCGGGCTGTTGACAGGCTTGCCATCTCTACCCGGACTCGGGCCGCAGCGCTGTTCGAAGTGCAACCGGACTTGCTGCGCGAAACACTTCGAGCACGGCAAAGATGTTTGCTCGAATTGCCAGCCGAAAAATTGGTGCGAAACTCCAAAGGGTCCGACAATTTCATAGCTTTTAGTTGTGATTCGTAGTTCTTAGTTGTGAGATGAATAGAGCGAAACGCTTATACCGCTGATCTCAATGTAGGTAAAACCCTATTGAGACGAGCCAAGCGTTTTGCTTTAATCCTTGAGTTAGTAATTGAAGGTGTTGCAGATGCTCATAACCTTCTTGAGCCGCGTCGTGCCTGGATTCGAAGCCGCGTGCACCAGACTGCGTCTAAATCACGGAAAATGCAAAGATGGCTTCACTGATATTCGTTTTTTGATCAATCACTATCTCGAGCGTGGTGAATTGGAGCGTGCGGAGTCGCTCTCGTGTTCGCTCGTGGCGCTTGCTGAGGGCGATTCCGTTTACTGGGTGGACCCTGAGAAAGTGCCGACCAGTAAATCGCTGCGCTTTCGCCGCAAGCAAATGCGAGCAACGCTCCAGTTTGCGACACTGCTTCTTCTGCCTGTTCTGATCGCAAGTCATCATCAAGTCATATTCAGGCTGATGGCAAAAAATGATATGGATCACGGCAAAGCACGAGAAGCGATTTCGATGCTTCGTGCTGAGCTGGCAATAGAACATGCATTTGGAGCGATGGACACAAACCTCGCTTTGAATCTGGCGGATGCATTGATCTGCGATAACCAAATAAAAGAAGCAGACATGATTGTGCACAACTTGGTTCGGCAGAATCCTAAAGACGATCACGCTCGCTACATCGAACTTCAGTTGGCGATGATGACGTCAAATTTTGCCGAGGCGAATCGTGATGCATTGATATTGGGTAATCAGATTGGCAAGAAAGAATTGATTGCAACGCTTCTTTTCACCAACGTTCTCAACGGACACGGTCCCTACACCGACTTTGAAACGTTGATGCAATTGAGCAAGTTCGATCGAGGGTTGACTGCATACAAAGTCATCAAAAATTCAGTTCCGGAATCCGAAACTTATTACAAGCTTTGTGCTGCAATGGGATATTTTTGCAAGGCTAACGGCGACGATAAACTCGCCGCGAGATGGTTCAAGCGGGCGATGGAGCGAGCCCGCATCAGCAAGTTCAAGTGCGATCGTGTGCGATACATCGACGCTGCGAAGCAGTATGTTGCTTTGACCGAGCACCTAAGACCATTGGAATCGCGCCGTCTGGAATGGACCGCGATGGGACTCGCGCAGCAAGCGAATCTGCCATACGAGACGTTCGAGGAAAAAGTTGAACGCGACGAGATCAGTTTGCTTCAGTAGCTATTTCGCTGCAATCTTGCTGCAAAATGACGCAATTTCCTGCACGCAATCTGTCATCACCTGTAGTGCCTGCTTGTCCTTCGCTGCGGGTGTTTTCATCCCGCGCATGCTCTCATGCTTCGCCTCTACAAGTGTTTTGGCATAATCTCTCAACTGCGGAACGTGTACGAACAGAACCGACTTCAGTTCCTTATTCTGTTTTTGATAGTGAAGTCCATGATAAAAAACCTCGTTGCAAATAAAACTTCCAGCGAAATTCGAGACTTCAACTGGAAATTTTTTTCCCCGCAAGAGGCGCCGCAAGTCAGTTAACGGAAGGTCTGTTTTCAGCGCGTCCGGCTCACCTTTATAAATCAAAGTTCCGTCGTATTGATGACCGTTGTTATCTTTGATTCCGTAATCCCTGATGTTAAGCGCGAATCGCTCGAGGCTGATGCGAGGTCTTCCTCCCGACAATCCAACCAAAATCAGTGACGAATATTTTTCTTTTGAGAGTTGTTTCGATATTTTTTTCCACGACTCATTGCAACAAGTCGGCACTACGAGCGTGTCTATCTGCACCGCGACGTTGGACCTTGGAATCTTGAATTCTTCCGGCAAACTCTCCGCAATGCGCTGACTCGGGTTTGCCGAATATTTCCCGAACGCGTCAAATCCTGTAATCAAGCACCGCTCGGTGCGGGTAACTGAACTTTTCATTTTGTTTGACTTTTCTGTGTTTCCGTTGTGCTTCCGATCTCTTAGTGTAGAATGAAATTCCTGCGCCGAAGTGGCGAAATGGCAGACGCAGTTGACTCAAAATCATCCGCCCTAACAGGCGTGTCGGTTCGACTCCGACCTTCGGCAGGTTTTCTTATTTAACATTTGGATTTGGCTTCAGGCGGGCTCAGGCAGTCGGAGGTTGGATAAGTTCGCTGAACCTCTTCTTGCCAAGGAGAAATGGCGCATTTAATCTGTCGCTTGCTGTTGAGCAAATCGAAGAGTAAAACCTCTTGAAATCCGCCATTTAATGCGGTGTTCTGATTACAATGGAATTGTGTTGGGAATGATAAAAGTAGTGATTCAGCACCGAAACTTCGGGTTTTTCAGATGATGTTCAGATCGTCCGGCGAATTGACAGCTCTGCGCGCGGCTTTGTTGGGTATTATCAGCTTCTCGGTCGCGATGGCGCCGACGGCTTTTGCTGTCGAGAGCAACGACATGGCCATGTTGCAGCCGCAGAAGGCGCAGATGGATACGACCCAGGCTCAGAGTTCGAAGATGCTGCAAGGTAGCGCCGAAGTCGCGGCGCCGCTGTTCACCAATGTTCGCGAGTACCAGGCTTCCATGTACTACAAGCAAGGCGTGTCAGCTCTTGCGGTCAACAATTTGTACGGAGCCGCTGAGCAGTTCAAGGTCGCCGCGTATGGATTCGGCACCGCCGGCAATGGAAGGTTGCAGGCTCAGGCGAAATACGCGGAAGCCCAGACACGCCGCATGTTGCGGCAAAATGCCGAGTCGTCGAAGCTGTATGCCGAGGCTGCTGAGCTGTTCAAGAAATTTGACCCGTCGTCGCCTTATCTGAAGGCATCCATCGACCAGTCCGGACTTTTGTCCATGGTCGGCAAGATGGATAATTCCAAGCGGAAACCTCTCACTGGCGAAGTGACCGAAAATGAACTTCCCCCTGCAGAGCAACTGAAATCTTTGCCCGCCATGACCGATAAGGTCGATAAATCGATTCCGCTGCAGGGCTCAATCACCCAACTAGCTGGTGGTGTGAACTTGAATGCGCTGAAGGACGAGGATTTCTTCAACGGCGCGAATCAATTACCAAAGGCTGCGGCGGTTAATGTAAGCGACGCATATGTCAAAAACACGGTGTTCAAGGCATTCGCCGACATGACTTGTTTGGAATTTGCGGCACTCGGCGGCAACTATTACACTGCGCCGAGCCTGTACAGCGCGTTTAAGGTCAACGGAAAAGCCGTCGTAGTCGGCGCTTCAGACCAGGCGTTCAGCCCGACCGTCAACATCACAATCAACGGCAAGCAAGTGCCGGTTGCGATGGATTTGCCGGAGATGAGTCGCCACAGCAAAAATGTCTTGCTTGTTACCGATGAACAACACGTTTTGGCTATGGACCCGCGCACGAAAGATGCGTGGAAATTAGTGACATCGTTCAAGGGCAATGCACCTGAATTCCACTGGTGGAAATTGACGCATGAGAAGAAGCAGAAATATATCTCGCCCAATTTGAAGCGTCTCACGGTTGACGAAGATGTAGCTGGTGCGAACGTTCCGGGCTCATTCTTCAATCACTCGAAGAATGCGTCGTTGTTCAGTCACACCAAACCGGCGGCTACAACAACTAAAGCGTCTATGCGCTAGTCGTTCCCAAATTAGCCCAGCAACAGAGCGATGCCTTCGAACAGTTCGAAGTTCCAACACATAGGCTGCATCGAACAGTTGGGACGTTCCAACATAGGCTGCATCGAACACATAGGTTCGATGCCTAGTTCGGAAGCTTATCGATCCAATCTATGCACAGCGCAATGGCTTCATCTTCGCCCTTCGGCTTGAATGAATGATCGCCTGGCACCACCTGTGATGCGTATTGCGAAGTGATATATTTTTGCTCGACCACCAATTTATCGAGCGGACAAAGTTTGTCGTTCTTTCCGGTGATAAATAAAATCGGCGCTTTAATCTTTCCCAGATGAGACCAGTCACGAGGTTTGGGATTTTTGCCCATTCCCACAATTGGCAGCCCATAGAAGACAAGTGCACGAATGTCGTCTCGGTCAGCAGCAACAAACGTGCTAACCCTTGCCCCGAAAGACTTCCCGACCAGTATCGGTTTCCCGAATTGCTTCATGTACTCGATGGCGCTGACCAATTCCGGCTGCTCTTTTTTCCCGCCAGCCGAGGGCGCCGGTCGAAGTCCCATGTAGGCGAAGTTAAAGCGCAGCACCCGAAACCCTAACTCTGCTAGCTTTACAGCAGTTGTCTCCAAAATCGGCGCGTCCATTCCCCGACCGGCTCCGTGCGAAATTATGACCGGACCACGCTTTCCGTCACCGTTTAAGATGCCAGCCAGCCCGCTCCCAAACTCGATTTCCGCCCCTTCGCTCATAATTTTTCCTGCCGTTTCTCGGGAGTATCATCGCACAGTGAAAAAACGATCAAAATAGTGGAATAAAATAATAGAAGTAGCTTTCGTTTTATGGAAAAAGCTCTCGTTTTGAGGTGAACCGATGAAGTGTAGCGAAGTTGTGCCAGTGCTGAATTCACTCCTGGAGGAACAGGAGCCTGAATCGACCTCAGCAGTCTGCGAACATTTGGGCGAGTGCCCGAAGTGCCAATCGACCTGGAGCAACGACCCTGAATTTGGACGGACCGTAGAGAACCTCAAAGGCAAAGATGAAATTCCCGGGGCGGTTGTGATTCGCCTCAAGCAACTGTTGATTAAAGTCGACGACAACAAAAAAGGCGGAAAGAAGGGGGCATCACAGGCGGTGCCGAAGGAAGCGGCGAAGTCTGACGAAGAAGACGAGCCAGATGCCGAAGAAATTTTCACTGGTGCCATTGAAGACGACGAGCAAGAAGAGCTGCCGACCAAGCTCGAAGACGTCGTAAAAGGTGCTGGCGACGACGATCCGATTCGATTGTATTTGCGAGAGATTGGTTCGATTCCCTTGCTCAAAGCTGACCAGGAGATTGAACTCGCGAGAAAAATCGAGCAGGGCGGTTCTGAAGGTGCCATCGCTAAACGCCAGTTGGTGCGCGCGAACTTGCGACTTGTTGTTTCGATTGCGAAGAAGTATGCCAATCGCGGTATGGCTTTCCTCGATTTGATTCAGGAAGGCAACTTGGGATTGATCAGAGCTGCAGAAAAGTTCGACCACCAGCGCGGATACAAATTCAGCACATACGCTACGTGGTGGATTCGTCAGGCGATCACTCGTTCGATTGCTGACCAGGCGCGAACAATCCGTATTCCGGTGCACGTAGTTGAGACAATCAACAAAGTGAAAAAAGTGACACGCCAGTTGTCGCAGACCTATGGACGCAAGCCAACGGAAGAAGAAATCGCGACCGCGATGGAAATTACCGTGACGAAATTACGTGACATCATGAAGGTTGCGCAAGAGCCAGTGTCGCTCGAAACGCCGGTTGGAAAAGAAGACGACAGCCGTCTGGGCGACTTCATCGAGGACCAGGATTCGGAAACTCCTGCAACTTCGATCACGCATCAATTGTTGCGCGAAGACATCATTCAGGTCATGGCTGCTTTGGGACACAGAGAGCGCGATGTGCTCCGTCTGCGCTTTGGATTGGACGATGGACGCCAAAGAACGCTGGAAGAAGTCGGACAACTCTTCGGCGTAACCAGAGAGCGTATTCGCCAGATCGAAGCGAAGGCATTGCGTAAACTGCGTCATCCGCAGCGTTCACGCCGTCTGCGCGATTACATTGATTAGTCTGGACGCAGCGTTCACGCCGTTTGCGCGATTACATCGATTAGTGTTATCACGCCGGTCTGCGTGACAACATCGAACGGACATCCGCAGTGTTCGCTCTTCTGCACGATTGCGCGACTAATCACCCGAGTCGGACTCAGCTCTCCGAATGGCTTCTAGTTGCGATTTGAAGTCCGATGCATCGCGGATTCTTTCGGCTGTGTCGTATGCTGTTGCTTTGGCAATCAGTTCGTCTAGCGCTCCAGATATGGTGTCATTGGATAGGATCGGGTGCGACGGAGTCAGTGGCTCTGGATCTTTTCCCGTGAGCAAGAAAAATAGAATGCCACCAAGCGCATAGATATCGCTCTGCCTTGTTGCATCACCGCGGAACTGTTCTGGTGGTAAGTAAGCGCGTTTGCCGACAACTGCGGCTGTGATGCTCTCCTCGTTTTGTTGTGCCACCATAAAATCGATCACTTTCACTTTGCCGTTCGCGCATAGCATGACATTCTCAGGTGAGAAGTCGCGATGAATGATCGGAGGTGTTTGTCCATGCAAATATTCGAGCGCCTCAGACATTGAAAGTGCACATTCGATCGCTTGAGTCTCGCTAAAGATCCCGCTTGAGCTGACCATCTCGCGAAGGTTATGACCCTCGATATTTTCAAGCACCAGGTACGCTCTGTGATCTTCAATGAAGAAATCGAGCAATTTGACAATCAGTGGAGAATCCAGTCGTTCAAGAATTTTCGCCTCATTCTCGAACTGGGAGACCGCTTTCTTACGCACTTTTGCATCAACATAAACCGGCAGTATGTACTCTTTCAAAACGACGTTTTGCCCATCTTTGTTCTTGGCTAAGTATGCGCTGCCTTGACCGCCTGTGCCGAGTTTGTGGTCGAGGATGTACTCGCCCTGCCGCAGTGATGAATTCACCGCCAATGGTATCAATCGCTCTCGCCGTGCTGGCGCGAGAAGCGAGTCAAGCCACAGTTGCGTATAGCCAGGATCGTCCTGGTCGGGGTTGATTCTATCGAACAAGTCCGCAGTCACAGTGCCGAGAGCGATGTTCTGATGTGCCGCCAGAGCGCTATACATACGATGCCAGTTATCCGAAGTACCGATCATCTCCAGTGGAATTGCATATGAAGATCCGTTCTTCAAAATCAACTTCACCGAGCGATGCAAACCGCGTTGCTGTTCGGTCTCGCCTGATATCTCAACTCTGTCGATTGCGGTCCAGGCGATTTTTTTCTTAACCACATTAGATGTGCCGATGGTGGCTTCTGCGGTGAATTCTGAATCACCCAAACGAAATCTGTTTACCGGGAGCAGTCGTCCGTAAATCGGGATAAAAGCCAGCGGTAACAGTTTTAGCAGTTGAATTATTATATAAGCGTTGCCGTGCAGAAGGTGGGCAGCATCCGAGTGCATTGCCATAGTCAATGCCACCATCCAGCCTGCCGCGAACAAGATGATGACGCCGCTCAAGATTGCTTTGTTTTGTTTGTAATTTGCACCACTACCGTCTGACCAAAGCTGGATTATGTCCTTCTGAGTCATCTGAGGCAGCTTTTCCAAGCCGTATACAGTCGCTGTTGAATTTGTCTTAGCCGCCGTCACAAGGTCTTCGAATTGCTTTTGCGATGCGAGAACTTTGAGCGGAATTTCGAAATGCTTATGCAGCCAGGTGTCTAATCTGAGTGTCGTATCTTGGTAGGTGGCTCCCGGTTTGTTTTGGATGAACTTAATAGACACCAGGTCTTTCCACAATAGAGTTTGGATGGTGCCAAATTCCCTGAAGTGAATCGCCAGGTCATCCCAACGGATGTACTCATCCCAGCGCAATATCTGAGCGGCTTCTTCCGTCGACATCAGGTCTTACCGCCGAGATGTTTTGTTGCTTCGGCTAAGCGAGAGCTAACTTCTTCCGCTGTTTGCAAACGTGTTTTCGGATTCAAGTCTGTCAACTCAGAGACTAGGCGGTCCATATTTTCGGAGATGTCTGCTTTCATCTGGCGTGGATGACAGGTCGCCAATGCGACTGGATCTTTGCCCGTTAAAAGGAAAGCCGCTGTACATCCTAATGCGTAATAATCAGTGGACGGCTCGCTCTTGCCTCTGATTTGTTCCGGCGGGATGTAACACTGCTTTCCAATTAAGGTACCAGTGGCGGTGCCGATAAATTCGTTTGCTGCTCCAAAATCTATAACAACGATCGTGTCATCGCCTCGTAGAATCATGTTGTCCGGTGTGAAATCGCGATGGATAATCGGCGGATCTTGCGAATGCATGTAATCGAGCACTTTCGCCATCTGCACTATTATCGGACCCACTCTCGTTTCAGAGATTGGTCCATGACGACGTACATACTCTCGTAGCGTCTCACCGGATACGTATTGGAGCACTAGATAATTTCGTCCGTTTTCGACAAAGGCATCGAGTGCTTGTGCAATTTGCCCGTGATTAAGCTTAGCCAGATATAGCGCTTCTCGATTGAAAAATTCTGATGCTTTCTCGCTGTTCGCGTCGTCTGCATTTATCACAGATTCTTTCACCACAACGTCCACACCGAGGTCGTTTTGTGCGAGGTAAACGGATGAGAATCCGCCAAACGCCAACTGCTTTTTGATCGTCAATTTTCCCGAGGCTAATTTTTGTCCCGGCTCTAGTGGTACAAAAGTAGTGGAGTTGAATCGTCTGTTCAATTCTTCTTCCCACAGTTGCGTGTATGACTGACTATCCACTCCGATGCGTTTGTTCTGGAGAGCATCACGCGTGTCGATCAGAGAATTTTCGATAGTTGTTTTGTGTCCCCAAACCTCAATCGCCATCAGAACTTTTTCGAGATTGGTTTCTTCGATCTTCGCAGTGTCTAAGTTCACCACTCGATTATTGAAGTGCAGTTCCAATTGCTTGTTTGAAATCTTTGCTAGCTTGAGGTGCGGCCAGTCAAACCATGAGGCTTTCCCGAGCAATCCACCGGGTACTCCAATGCCGTGTTCGTTGATCAAAATCGTGTTGCCTTGAAGGCACGACATCGCCAGGCGAAAAGGCAGATATGTATAGAGGATGGCGGAACCGACAACGAGTCCTAACTGTAAGCAATACCCGAAGAATAACGGCATGTGCACGATTTGAGTGGTCTGCACGACTAACTGCGCAACGATCGGCAGCAGCATCGCACCAAAGCCGATCCACAACAAACCGATGGCAATCGCTTTATTTCGCGACGCTTGTTTGTAGTGAAAGGACACTTCCAGTTGAGCCATTAGCTTAGCTCGCGAGGCTGACTGGCAATTTGTTTTGTCTTGTCGAGGCTATCTAAAAATGAATTGATTGCATGCAAAAACGTGTCGGCATCAGATTTATCGATTTCGTCGTGCAAGGTGTTTTGCAGAATGACCAGGTCTTTTGCGAATCTCGCGGACGCGTGCAGTCGATGGGAGTGTTCGACTACGATGTCGTCATCTAGTGCGCCGTGAATGATTAATGTCGGAATCTCGCACCGTGCGATGATTTCAGAGTTGCGCCCTACTGATGGAAACAAGAAATCGGGAAATATTCGAAGTCCGCCGAGATTTTCAATACTGATGATGCGTAGTGACGAAAACGCGGATTGCAGAATTATTCCAGCCATCTTCGTGTGTTCTGCCTGATAGCATGCAACCAGCCCACCAAGCGACTCTCCATATGCCACGATTTGGTTCGCAGGAATTTTTCGTTCGTTTGTCAGATATTTAAATGCGCTGACACCATCCTCACAAATTATTTTGAGCGAAGGCGAACCTTCACTTCGACCGAATCCACGATAGTCGTAAACCAGGATGGACGCGCCAGTTTCAAGCAGCAGTCGATTTAGTTGTTCGATATCGGTGATGTTTCCCGTTTTTCCGTGATGTACGAGAATAGTGTACGGTTTGCTACCGGGAAAGAACCATCCGTGTAATTTTTTGCCGTCGACTGCATTGAAATATACATCTTCATACTTGCCGCTGGAGCCAATCTCGCCGTCATATTTGCCGACTGGATATTTCCACGGCGCAAACAATGCGTAGTGGTATGCTCGCTCGCCAAACTTTGGTGATGCCACCAAATACAGTGCAAGCGCAACCAAAACCACTATAGCGATTATTAGCGAAGCCATTCTACCTTTACCGTGTTACTTAGATATCCCATTATAAGCAACTTCACTGCACCAACAATTCACTGAGAAATCCCTGTATGCAGCGCCAGTTCCGTCCAAAAGCGCTGCTTGACTTCGTCTCGATCTTCGTTTTCTGTTAATTGCTCGTAATTGCCAGCTCGCGGCACTTAACAGCGAAGCGCGCATCGGTCATAATGCCTGTTCGTCATCCATTCCACATAAGGAATTCGCCAATGGACCGCGCAGAACCTGTGCAGCAATTGAAGAAACGCTGGGCTACAGTCGAATTTGAAACCACGCCGGAGAACGAAGATCTCGCATCTTGGCTAATGATTCAATGCGGCTCGACGGGATGCGAGATTCTCGAGGTTGATCCTGACGGCGATATTGTTGTGCGCGCTACGTTCGATGAGCTGGAGCTGTCCGAAGAGATGCTCCTCAACATTCAAACTCACCTGGAAGAATACGGATTGGGCGCTTCGCTTAAATCGCTGCGCCACAAGTCTGTCGAAGAGGAAGATTGGCTCGCTAAGTGGAAAGAGGGGCTTGAGCCTTTCGTCGTGGGAAATCAATTCCTGGTGGCACCACCCTGGTCGGTTGAAAAACTTACACCTGAAGAAATCGGTGTGCGCAAAGTCATCGTGTTGGAGCCTGGAATGGCTTTTGGTACGGGTTTGCACACGACCACTCAATACTGTATGACTGCTTTTGAAATGCAACCGCATCCGCAACGCATTTTGGATGTCGGCACAGGTAGTGGCATTCTGGCGATTGCTGCAGCTATGCTGACTGGTCCTAAAACGGTCATTGTGGGCGTCGATACGGACCCCGTTGCAATCAACGTAGCGACAAAGAATCTAGAGCTGAACCACGTCGAGAATCGTGTCGATTTGGTCTTTGGAAGCGCCGATGCTGCTGGACGGAAAGATTTCGACATTATCTTTTCCAACCTCACCTGTGAAGATATTATTTCCCTTCTGCCTGAATACGAGAAGCTTCTAGCGCCCGGCGGTTTCGTTATCTGTGCGGGAATTCTAAAAGAAAAAATGGAGATGTTCGACAAGATTTTGACCAAAGGAAAGTGGGTCAAACGCGACGAACAAACCAAGGGAATGTGGACAGGGCTTACGATTGCGAAAGGTGTTCCGCCCCGGAACTTGATGTCGTTTGCACCGTCTTCTGAGTTGTAGGCTTTGATATAATCAAATTATCAACCAAACAAACGCCGTAACTGCGGCTGTTTTTGAACCCTGAAAACCGCATAGACAGAGAGCCTGCTCACATTACATGGGGGCGTTTAGATTCGACAGGGTTGTTGGGTTTTAGGCTGCAAGTCGGGGTAGCTTAGGTCCCCGTTAACAAACAGAGCAAAACACAGATGCAAATAACATCGTAAAATTCCCAGCCCAACGCGTTGCGTTGGCTGCCTAACTTTAACCTTAGGTTAGCTGGACTCGATAGGCGCTTGACCACCCGCACTTATTGGGTCAACCACGGTGGTTGCCACCAGGCAAAATTAGCGATTGATAGCCTGGTCTAAGACATAATTGCAAACCCGGATGGCTGTTTAGGCCTTTCACAGCGGATCGGCAACGATGACTGGGGAAATTCTAAACTAAGCTTGTAGATGCTTATTTCGCGGCTTCTTTGGACGCGAGTGCGATTCTCGCCGCCTCCACCATTTTTCTTTGTCTATTACGCCTTGCGAGCCCGTTTAACTTCCAGATTTGGAGTTGAGCGGGCTCGTTTTGCTTTGGGCCAAATTTGGACCACCTCGTGTCGTAATACATTCTTCGCGAGCCGTTTTTCGTTGTAGCCCGAACGATCATCTATTAAGGCAGCCTCGAATTTATCTCCAAGAATAGAGCGTCGTTAAACTAAAAAGGACAAGTGGTGCCACAACTGTGCCATGGAATTTTGCGAAGGTTGGAGATGGATTCACGAACTTACCACCGCAATTCGACCATGGGGTTCAGCGTGTACACACATTTTGAATTTAAAACGACAGCCAGGCTCGTTGAGCAGCGATTAGCAAATGCACAAAGTCCAGATCCCATAAAAGATTTGGGCATTCCTTACGGAGTACTACGAGCGTCGAGGGGAGTGGGATAAAGCGAATGCCGCGAGTCGGCAAATGGTGGCTGTTGCTGAGGGGCTTGGAGGCACTACCTTCTCTGTATGTCCCGTCGACCTTGACCTGGTATCGGACAGGAAACGATATGCCAGCAGGCTTGCCCGCCAATCGATTCGGCTTTTGCTCTTGTGGGGACCAGCATACTTCATCGTTATTGCAACTACGATTGTTCTAAGTCAGCACCTCGAGTGGATTTCAAACATACTCCCGTGGAATACTCAGGCACTTTGCGTAACAGCAAATTACTACAGAAACAACGACAACTATTCCATGGCAACTACCTACTGCGACCGCGCCTTAGCGAGCTCGCCAAATGACGTGCAAGCTGAAACGTTGAAAGCTAGAATTCTGTTTGAGCAAGGAAACGTGCAAACTGCACTGAAATATATCGAGAAAATTCTGGGCAAGGAGCCAATGAATAGAAATGCTTTGGAGCTAAAGGCAACTTGTTTATTTGTCATGAATGACATAAATTCGCTCAGCAATTTGGTGCCTATTACTTGCGAGGCTGAAGGTGCGTTTGCTTCGTTGGAGTTGGCGGCTATTAGTCACCTCAAATTGAATGAGTACGAGGTTGCTTTATCTGAAATTCAGAGAGCTCAGGCATTCGCGCACAATGCTGTAGAAAAATCGAGAGCACACTTATTGCAAGCACGCATTCTTCTGCGGCTGCATCGCTACAATGAAGCCAGCGAGAACGCTGACAAGGACTTAGCGTTAGGATTGGACAAGGGCAGAGCGTTCCTTTATCGCGGAGAAGCCAAGCTGGCTTTGGGAAATTTGAACGGTGCCCTCGATGATGCAACTTGTGCGTTGCGGTACTACCCATACTTTGGGCGAATTTATAAATTGCGCGCAGAAGCGTTTCGCCAGAACGGACAAATCAACGCAGCAAATGTTGCTCGAAGACTCGCCGATTATTATGCCTCTCCACCGGCCGCAAATCTTTAGCCCTTCTGACTGCGCTCGACTACCTCAGACGCGATGCCTTTTCCGATACTCGCTTGGACTCACACCAACGAGCCGAATAAAGGGACGACGCAAAGTATCGACGTCTGCAAAGCCTGTCATTGCTGCCACCATCTTTGGTTCCTCACCATTTTCCAGCAGTCGTTTCGCCGATTCAATTCGAGTGAGCTCGACCCAATCAGCGGGAGTGATGCCGACCTCCCGTTTAAAGAGTCGCGAAAAATGTCGCGCGCTCAATCCCAAACGCTGGGCAAGTTCGTCGACAGTGTGATTTTCTGCGGGATTTGCCGCCACCCATCGTTGCACGTCTTGAATGGCCGATCGACCCGCTAGTTCCGCTCGACCCGCAGAACTAAATTGAATCTGCCCGCCCACGCGTTTGAAATACATGACCAGTTTGTTCGCAACTTCTTTGGCAATATCAGTGCCAAGATCTTCTTCGACGAGAGACAGCGCCAGGTCGAGTCCGGCTGTGACACCGGCAGATGTGCGCAGTTCGCCGTCGTTCACGTGGATCGCATCAGCGTCGATGGTGACATCGGGGAAATCTGCTCGCATGCGCTCAACGATCGACCAGTGCGTTGTTACTTTGCGGTTCGTCAGCAATCCAGCTTGCGCAAGCAGATAAGCCCCTGAACACACCGAACCAAATCGCCGTGCTCGTTTCGTTTTGTTGCGCAACCAGGACACCAGGTTGTCGTCCACGGCGCGATCGAGAACATCGATCGATCCCGCGACAAGAATGGTATCCAGCGACTCTTTCGATTTGTCTTGGATTGTGTAATCAGCCACCAACTTAGCTCCTGCTGACGACCTGATCACTCCGGGTCTCGTTCCGATAACGCGCATCTGGTAAAAGCGCCTACCGAGTTCTTCGTTGGCTTGCGAGAAAACGTCGAGGGGTCCGGCGACGTCTAAAAGTTGGACGTTTTCACTCGCCAAAATGCCTATTAAAGCGGATTGCAGAGATTCTTTTTTTGCCATGTCCGTCGTTGTCACCTTGACGTCCGGGATTGTCGTAAAACGACTACTAAAGACATCATACATCTACCTAGAATAGAGATGTTGGTTAACGAAGGTGATTGATGTGGAAATTCAAACAGCATCCAAGCTTATTCCCGATAGCAAGCTTGCGCGCGAAATAACGACGCTAGCGAAAGAGGAGTTGACACCACTGCTTTTCAAACACTCCAGTCGCGTGTATGAATTTGGTGCCCTCACGGGCAAACGTCGTGCGCTGCGATTCGAGCCCGAACTTTTGTACGCAGGCGCGATGTTTCATGATTTCGGATTGATGCCGAAATACAGCAGTAAAACGGAACGATTTGAAGTCGATGGTGCCAACGCAGCTCGTGAATTTTTGAACAGTCACAGCATTACTGAGAAAGAAATCTACGAAGTGTGGACGGCGATCGCATTGCACACGACCCCGGGCATCCCCATACACATGGCTCCAACTGTCGCCTTAGTCACAGCCGGCGTAGAAATGGATGTGCTCGGCATTGGTTACGATCAATTTTCTCTTGAAGAAAAATCGATGATTGTGAGTGAGTATCCACGGTCGAAAAATTTCAAAGAAGAAATTATCAGCGCCTTTTACGACGGCATAAAAGCAAAACCGCAAACGACTTTCGGAAACGTAAAAGCTGACGTAATCAGCGATAAAGAATCAAATTTTGTCAGAGAAAATTTTTGCAAAATTATTCGAGATTCGCAGTGGACTTAAATTCAGATCCAGTCTGACATCATCAGGCACCTTCGACGATTGTCGATGTAATCGCAATGTTAGGCTCTCGACGGATCAGAATTTGATCGGAGTTCGCCGTCAAACCAAGAACGTCATCCGGCCGGAAAAATAGTATTACTTCTGAATTCGTTCCGTTTTCCACAATTTTGCCAGATCTTCCACCTAGTATGCAGGAGTTCAAATTTACCAGGTGCTCGAATGTCTAAAATGGAAGGCGGCGACAGAAGTGTGCAGACTGCGACCAGGGAAACTGGTACAGATTCGTTGCAAGCCTATCGCATGACGCAACCTGAAACAGCATCGCGCACTACCAGTATGGAAAGTCGCCAACTTGCGCAAAATTGTACGACTCTTGATTGCGGAACGATGGAACAGCTTTACGGCACTAAGAGTGAGGTCGGAAGACCAAAGGCTGAGACCAGGTCAGAATCGCTTACTCCAGATCAAGAAAAGTCTGGCGATGGCAAATTTGTTTCATCCAAAGTTGACGATAAGACGCAACAGTTGCTTGAGGGCAAATATGGCGTTTCAAGAGAAACCGCGGACCAGGCTAGAGGTGAAATAAACAAAGCCGGCCAAGATCCAACTAAAGTCGTTTCTGATGCAATGAAAGACAATCGTGTGGTCGCGTTCGGAGAATCGCATGAATCGCCGAACCCTCAGCGCGATTTCCTCGCACAATCTATGGCTGATTTGAAGAAGGCAGGCGCAACTCACTTAGCTATCGAAGCACCGAACACGATTCAACCTGCTCTCGATGAATACATGAAGACTGGAAAGCTAGACCCATCGGTGCTTCCGGGCGATTGGAATAGTCCGGATTGCTTGAAAATTTTGGAGTCTGCTCGCGCAAATGGTTTGAAGATTCAGGCTGTTGATATCCCACATGGTAAAGCATTTGGTAGTGTTGACCGTGACGGTGCGATGGCTGAAAACGTTGGCAACATCCTGAAGGATGATCCTAATAATAAGGTTGTGTTCTGGGCTGGTAGCCAGCATTTGAATCAATCTGGTAGCAAGGATTTCCCGACTGCTGCCGACACTCTTAAAAAACAGTACTCAATGGCTACGATCAACCCGATCTATAGCCGAGGGGAAGGTGGTGGCGGTAACGTATTGGGCGAAGTGACTGAGGGTGTCAAAGCACCGGTCGCAGTTAAAGGCTCGGATGCACCAACATTTGGTTCGCTACAACCATTTAGCGGTCAGCATGCTCGCGATTGGGATTACACCATCGTTTATCCAACACCGGAAAAGAAAAAGTAAAGGCGCGAGCTAAGGAAACGCAAATCATCGTTACTAATTATCGGTTGTTTATGGCGCCACCACCGGAGGTGATCGCACTCGGAGGGTGGACCGGTGGTTCTAGAGCGCTGGACATCGTGTTTTCGGATCAGCTCGCGGCGGTCCAGGGCAACAGCAGAAGTGTTGCCTACGTTGACTTTGTATGTTTGAATACGAACTACAGAGATTCGGATGATTTTCCTACCCACTCGCAGAGGGTTTGGGTGTCTGATCCGAATGCTGTTTTCAACGCGCTTCCTAAGTATCTGCAAAATGAGTTTTGTCTTCCAGACCACGAGCGCACTAGTGATTTTTTCGAGCGAGGAAAAAAATTCCTAGCCGAGCGCGATAGGCATCTGCCAGCAGATTATCCGAGACTTCAATTTGATAGGAGTGCCGGCAAATTAAGGCGAATTAGCGGCTCGTAGCTGATCTTCCGTCACAGGCTGGTCTTGCGTCATTGGCTGTTCGTCTGTCACTGGCTGTTCTGCTGTGAAAAGCTGCTCTTCCGTCAAAAGCTGCTCTTCCGTCATTAGCTGCTCTTCCGTCATTAACTGCTCTTGCTCGAATAAGCTTTTTACTACGTCGCTTTGAAAAATGATCCCAACGACTCTATCGTGCGCGGTGACCGGCAACCATTTAAATTTATGTCTGCTGAAGAGAAACAGAATATCTTCTAAGCTGTCGTAAGGGCTGACTGCAACTGGCTGCGTGCTCATAATGTCACCGAGAGTGGTGTCGTCCCCAGCGGTGACTTGATTCAATCTGATTAAGTCGGCTTGCGTCATAATTCCCACCAGCTTACCTTTGTGTGTAATCGGAAAACCTGGCTGGGCGACGGTGCTCAACACTGGATAAACGTCCTTAAATAGAGCTTTCTTTTCGAAACAAGTGACGCCGGTTTGCATGATGTCCCTGGCTGAAATCACAGAAAGAACGTTCGAATTATCTGGACCTTTCAAATGAATTCCATTCCAGAGCATTAGTCTGTCATACAGCCCACCTTTTGACACGAGTTCACCAATGGCGGTGGCAACGACGCACGAAATCATCAACGGGGTCAAGAGAGTGAAATTGGATGTCAGCTCGAAGGTTATCACTAACGCCGTCAACGGAGTCCGTGCAACTCCTGCAAAGAACGCGCCCATACCGACGAGAGCAAATGCCGTCGTTGAGCCTGTTCCGAGTACCAGATGTTCAAAGGAGCCTGTGAGGTAGCCGATAGCAGAGCCCAGTGCAAGGCACGGTGCAAATAGCCCTCCCGGTGCACCAGAACCATATGCAACGAGAGTGAGTAAGTAGAATTCGAGAAGTGCTACCAGCACGATTTCCATCTGGGTGTTTCCTGAAACAATGGCTGCTCTCATTCCCGCAAAATCATGGAATGATGCTGGCATCACTGAGATGATGCTTCCCGATATCAAGCCAGCAAGAGCAACACGCAGAGTGACCGGGATTCTCAGAATTAGGCGGTTTGCGTTTAGTGCGCCGAAAATGCCAGAATTGAATATGGCACTACAGATACCGGATACGATACCAAGCAGCACGTAAAACGCATAGTCGATTGGTTCGATTTTAAACGCTTCAGTTGCAAGATTCCTGGCAACATGCGCATGCGAAGGTTCGAAGAATCCGAGTACCAGACTTGCGGCGGAGCAGGACACGATTGCGATCAATATCGTGGATGCCTTTATTTCCTTAAGTAATTCTTCGAGCACAAATGTAACTCCAGCCAGCGGTGCATGGAACGCGGCGGTCAATCCTGCGCCTGCTCCTGCGGCCATGAGTTGCCGTTTGTGTGCGACGGTTGTGGGCATCCACTTCGATAATGGCATCGCCAGTGCTGCGCCAAGTTGAACTGTCGGACCCTCTCGACCAAGGAAAAATCCCGAACCCAGAGCGATTGTTCCGCCGAGCAGTTTTACCAGGGCGATTCGTAAATCCAGCGGCATCACGACTCGGTCAAGCCTAGCGCGCACTTGTGGAATTCCGCTACCAGACGCCTCCGGCGCCACTTTTTCGACGAGCAGACCAGCCGCTAGTCCGCCCACAAAACCAAAGACCGGTAGAACAAAATCGTGTGAATAAATATTTGAGAGGTGGACCCGAATTGTTCCGAGCCAGCTAACTCCGTAGCTGAGTGCGATCGCAGACAGCCCTGCCGCAACACCTATAATGAAAGATTCGACGATGGGAACGTATGAATTCCTATCTGATAGATTCAATCGTAGGAACTCATTGCATAGTGTGTAATCGTGGTCTCTAAGAGTGAACGGCATCGAGTGCACATTCTGCCGTGTAGATCATCTCGAAAGCGTTTTTCAAAACGGTTTCAAAATTCAAAGCTGCATTGTTTGTGACAATGCGAGACTTGATAACGGTTTGCCTCTTCATGCAGACCGAAAGGGAACGCGCTCGCTTCGCGCAACAAACATAGGCAATCATCAAAAGGACGACGATAGTGGCGGTCACTTTTTGATTGTTGAATCGATTTCTATTACTCGGTGCGTTCAAAACGTTCAATGACTTCGATTTTTCCAACGATGTTGTTGTTAAACTCAACAAGCCGTTCCGCTGGAATCCAGTATTCCTGATGCACAGCGGCTGCACCTACGATTTGAATGTCGTATTGCGCTAAGTAATCAGTTCTAACTTGAAATCGAGTCACGTATCCTACAAAACCTGATGCTTCGTCTTTGGTGTTCCAGTCCCTGGCAATTTGAGTTGCATACTCTTGATTAAGAACTGGATAAAAAATCGGTTGAATCGGTAACCGCGGTGGAAAGGCAGTGTAGTCGGACTGCTCGATCAGGTCGAGTTCTTTTTGTCCGACTGGGCGGAAGAGAGCTGTTGTGTCTTCAGTCATAATTGTTTTAGTCTAGACAGTATTGATGTGGATGACAAGTTCAGAGTGAGGGGCGCGTAGTGAATTCGAGGCTGGCAAAAATCGTTCTGTGTTTGTGCGCTCTTTGCGCTGCATCAGCTAACTATGTGTCTTTCGCGAAGGATAAGAGTGATACTCAAACTTCCGACGCGACGCGCTTTACCCAGCTACTTAATGACGGTAGCGCAGATGATGCAGAAAAACAGATCGCGAAATATTTGCAATCGCATGGTGACGATTCAGCCGTTCGCGCTCTTCACGCAGAGGCACTGTACAAATTGGGTCGCTATCACTACGCTGTCGATGAGCTGAAAGAAGCAATGAAAACTAGGATTGACAATCCCGATGATGCATTGCTCATGGGCAAGATTTATCAAACAATGCATCGCTCGAAAGATGCCGTGCAGTGGTACAAAAAATTCATTTCGTTGAATCCTAGAGATTCGCGAGTACCGCAATATGAAACGCTGCAACGCGTGTTGCAAGATGCGGCTAAGAGTAATTTAGAGAAACATCGAAAAGTACAATCTCAAGTCGGAAATTATCTCGCTGCAGTGACGCGCAATGCGATGATGCGTTGGTCGTCGCCGGACAAAATTAGAGTGTTCATCAAAGATGGTAGCGATGTCTCTGGATATCGTCCTGAGTTTGAAGAGTCGCTTCGACAGGCATTCGATGAATGGTCAGAATCGACGAGTGGTACGGTGGCATTCATTATGGTGCCATCTCCTGATAGTACAGATATGACGGTGACATGGAGCAGCGATTTGCACAGCCCGGCGCTCAAAGCTGAAGCGGGACTTGCGAACACGTCGTATGGTGCACATGGTTTAGAGCGCGCTGACATCTTGCTGCTCACCGTCGATCCGTTTAAAGAAGGTCCGATTGGAAAGAATATGTTGTACAACGTTTGTTTGCACGAAATAGGTCACGCTCTCGGTCTTGAAGGGCACAGCCCGACCGAAGGTGACATCATGTACCCAGCGTTGGGCGTTCAGCAAGGTCTATCGGACCGCGATATAAACACCGTGTTAGCGCTGTATTCGGCTGATTTGAAATCTGACAAAGCACTCTCGGACAAAGACGAGTATGGACGTCCCTTGCCACCATCTGTGATGTGCGAACGTTTGACGAACGCCGGTTCCATTGCGGCAATGAACGGTGATTTCAATGGTGCCATCGAGAAGTTGCAGTCGGCATTAGAAATCAATCCCAAGCAAGATCTTGCAGGAAAGAATATTGCCGTAGCTGCGAACAATCTTGCTATCGTTCCAGGAACGGCTCCTGATGAGGCTATGCGACTCCTGCACCTGGCTCTTTACTGGGAGCCGACGAATGATGCAGCGCGCACGAATTTGAACTCGCTTCTACAAAGTCTGGGCAAAGATCCAAAAGCCTTTGGCGCGAGAATCGAATGTGCGGAACAGTGTCGCGCTCACAATGACATAAAAGGCGCGATTGTTGAGTACACGGAAGCGTTGAGTTTGAAATCTGATACGGCAACTAAGGTGAAGCTTGATGCTTTGAAAAACGCGTCGACACACAAGTAGCTTAGTCGTTTGCCAAAAACAAAGCTGGTGAAACTTTGAAAAATTCAGCAAGCCTACAGGCTGAGCGCTTACTTAATCCGCGATGACCGTTCAGAAATGCTGAGAGGTTTGATTTTTGTCCGACAAATTCAACAATGTCGGCTTGTGCCAAGTTGTTTGATTCCATCAGAAATACAAGCGCTTCCTGTGGTGTTATGTCCTCTGCCAATTTCGGTAGCTTTCTCTCGAATTGAGCAATTAGTTCCCCCAGAACCGACAAATAGTCAGCTTCTCCGCTGGTTAAGGTACTGCGGCGATAAGCAAGCTCTTTCATGATCTTTATCGCTTCATCAAACTCCGATTTTCGTCGCAGTGGCACTAGCGGAAATTTGACGATCAAATCCAAGTAAGTTGGATCAATTTTTGCGGTATTCATACTTTCCATCGGTCATATTGTGCGTGGGTAAAGACTTCGATCACGTAGAGCCGCTGCGCCGGATAGTCAATCAGACATACTATTCTGTATTTGTTGCCGCCGACGTCAAATACCAACAAATCTTTGACGTAATCAGCACTCCTAAACGTGTGACGAACGTCAGCAAATGAGAGCCACGAAGCTGATTTAACAACTTCAAGCCAGATGGAAATCGACTTGCGCGAGTCTGCGTGTTTCCTGGCAAATGAGTGTAAATCGCTTTCGTTTCTGATTTCCATTCGCCCTCTTTTGATGTTATCAAAATGATAACATTTGGTCAAGAACAGACAGCCGCTACATTAAAGATGCCAGCTCTCAGTGCCAGTATCAATGTGGATTTTCACAGTGATGAGCGCAAACAAACTTTCTAATCGGTTTGCAGAGACTTTGCTTACCTTTGACTTTGGTTTCATCAAACTTTCGGGCGCAGGCGCCTAATTGACTTTCTTGCAAAGTGATTCGTGTTTTAGAAAAGATTTAAAAGCCCGGAAACTGATGAGCCGTATATATTTTCGAACTCGGCTGCAAATAAGTGTCGGTTCCCTCCGGGCAATTCTCAAGTGCTCCTGTTACTGTTGCGGTGGAGTCTTGGAACCGTGTTGAATACTGCGATGAATGCAATGTCAGCTATCCGCAGCAAGGCTTTCGTATCCTTGCTGGTTTTTCTGTGCGTTGATTTGTTAGTCAGAGTCGCTATGACGAACGGCAGCTTTGATAAATTCGACGCGTTCAACCATCGCAAGCCGTGGTGGCAAGTCAAAGCATACAAAGAACTTGCCTCGGCACCAGATGTAGTGCTGATTGGCTCTTCATTACTGGAACATGTTGTTAATGAAGGCGAAGCCACATATCTGAACACCGAGATCAATAGCGTCAAACACAACAAGTCTAAGCACTTCGAAGACGCAGTGTTCAAGCAAACGGGCACTCCTATTAATACTTTCGCATTCGGGTTATCTGGGTTGCATGCTTCAGATGCTGCAGTCATGGTTAACGGGTTGCTGAAAGAGAAAGCGCCAGCAACTCTGATCTACACGATTGCTCCTCGTGATTTTTGCGACAACATGTTAGGGACGATCGGTTCGACCGAACCTTTTGAGCTAATGAGACGTATTAGCGTGCTAGGCGAGCTGGAGCTGCACAGTTTGCTCAATTCTGATGAAAGATTCGAGCACCGATGTTCTTCAGTTTTCGACACTCTTTCTGCGCAAAGCAAATATCGGCATGAACTGAATACGGTGGCACAAAGAACTTACAGAACGAATGCCATTCCGTTGCTAAGTCGTTATGTCGAAAAACCAAAGACTCCAATGCCGCAACTTCCACCGGACATTCGACAGGAAGAATTCGATTTCGCTGATTACGTCGCGGTTTTTCCCGACAACGAGCACAACGTGCGCGTTACGAACAATCTTGCTTGCTATCAATTTTGTTATCAACCATTCAAACCAAACGCATATTACGCGCAATTCTATTATCTGGATTACATGCTGCGTTTTGCAAAGCAGCAAAACATGAATGTAATTCTGGTAAACATGCCGCTGCGCAAAGATAACTTGAATGCGATGATTCCAAATTTCTACACGATGTACAAAAACGACGTAAAGAAAATAGCGGCGAAGTACGACACGCAATTTGTTGATATGTTTGACACAGATACTTTCACCGATGCCGACTTCTTGGACACTGTGCATCTCTCAGGCAAGGGCTCTGTAAAATTCGTCGATAAATTGGCTAATGCCATAGCACCGGATGTGGCGGCTTCCGTCGTTAAGCATGGACGTGACGGCAAGGTTGCCGTAGCTGCTGAAGAAGAATAAAACGACCAGTCTGCACTATCGCTGGCGAGATTAGCTAAATCTATCGCCTTCCATAACGGGCATGGCTCCGGATTCGATTTCATTGATCCACTTGCGCAGTAGCGCCGGTCCCATTTCCCAGAATCCTTTGCAGTCGGTCAAATATTGAATCACCAAGCTTCGCTCGCCAAGTTCGAGAAATCTTTGCGCGAGATTCATTATTGGACCGTACGAGACAAGCCGCGGACTTTTGCCGACTCGTCCGGCGATGAGTAATCGGTCTTTAGCTGTCGCAATCTCACCGGCGTTTAGCGCAATCAAGCCAAGGACGATATTGGCCTCGTGAATGCATTGGTTGTCGTCAGGATAGTCCTGTAGCATTTGTTCTGCCGTTTCCCGTGCCAACTTGTATTGGTTGCCATTCAGTGCATATTGAGCTAAACGGCATGCGTAAAGTCCAGTTTTCTTTTCTCGGAAAATTTCTTGCATGAGGGCAACTGCATCATTTAGATCTTGCGAATTCGCAGTCTCCAAGCCTTGCCTGTGGAGCAATGCTGCGAGCCAGAATGCTATTCCGTACTTCATTTTCTTTGGTGCGATGGCATACGCATCGCGCAGGAGATTAATTGATAGAGCACTCTCGTCGCGAAGTGCGAGTGCTAAATCTGATATAACTGCGGCACTTCTTCGGTACTTCTTACATTGAATCAGAATGATTTGCTTTGCCAAATCGTACTCTTTGGGGTTGTCCGCTTTTGAAATTGACAGTGCTGGAGTAACTCCGAGACCACATGCAGGTGCGAATTCGAGCACCCACAGAATGTGGCGTGCTTGTTTCTCACGTGCAGCCCTCCCCAATTTTCTAGGTCTCGAACTGTAATACCCCAAAAGTGTTGCTCTCGCAGATTTGTTTGCGGGATTTTCATCAACTTGTTTTTCAAGATTCAGTGCCTGCTCCGGCGATAGGTTCATTCCACCCATCGCGCCGCGGAACCAGTCAAAATCGTCGTCGCTACGTTTTGGCATTTGAAACTTGTTTTCACCAGGTGTCTAATTGCGCTTGTGCTGACTTATTGCGTCTTTCAGGCATTATCTGGGAAGCTCCTAAACTTCGCAAGGAAAGCCTTACTGCGATTTTTGATTTCCGTTTCGTTAGTTCTCGAGCAATCTTCAAATCTGTCACACCAACTTGCTTGTTTTCGGGTGGTGAGAATTTTACCGAACTTGCAGTAAAGGTTGCATCAGATGGCGTTAGAATCTCCGCCGAGAGCTTCACGATACGCCCTTTGTGCTCTTGCGTGAGAATCGCACTCTTTCCGTCTGGTTGAACTTCTAATTTCGCTAGTGTATGCATGTGCCACTCTGTTGGTATCATATTCGGTGCTTCAAATTCATCTTGCACAAGCAAGCTGTTAGAGCCAAGCAGTTTGATGCCACGCTTGTATGTGGAGAACGCTCCATTGTACGCATTGGTAAGATCTGCAATTGCGAATGGCTCAATTTCATTCGCGGAGAATTTGATGATTGCCGATTTTGCGGAGATGTTCTGATTCTTTGAATCGACCGTCAACGTATTGTGACCTTCGGTTTTAGTGCGATAGTAATTCCATCGCTCTTTGTCAAAGTAGCCGGGCAAATCGTAACTATCTGGTCCTAAATCTTCAGCCCATCGAACACCGCCGACATCGAAGACGAAAGTTCCGAGGTCTAGATGCGCATGGTGGGAGCCGTTATCACCACCCTTGAAGCCGACGAACGCAGCGTTTGGATTGGTCCAACTGCTGCGCATGCAAGCGACGTTCACGCCTTTGAATACCTTGTTCAGTGGTAGCTGCGCTTCGCCTGGAGTGACGTGCGTTTTTGTGTAAAACAGAAGATGAAACATCTCGGGGAAAATTTCTGAGATGTGCAGTTCTGCTCCTGCGAATACTGGTTGTTTAAACTCACGACTGAGCCAAAACATCTGCGCACCACGCGCAATTTCCGTCTCGCTGTCTGCAAAGTTGAAACATTTTCCAATCGGAGATTCTGTGTAGATTCTGAAGTATCCGGTTTCGGAAAGTCCCGGGCTTTTGGAAAGTCCAAAATCGCTGTTCAACGCTGTTTGTAAGCTTCTTAAGAAGTAAAAGAGGTATCGAGTTCCGTATGTCCAATACATCGGACCCTCGGACCAGCCGCCATCAGGATCTAACGACTTAAGTGCAAGCGGAGTGGAAATTAGCGCGCATGCAATCACTTTAGATGCGCGTTCCGGCTCGCTTTCTGCAATCGCCAGCGCTCCCACGCTAAGTCCGCCGTTGCACACGAAGTTCCAGTTGCTGTTTGCTGTGCGCCACCATCCGTCACCGTGGTACTGCTTGAGTGCCGGATCTAGTCCCTTCGAGACTATCGCTTCTTTTATGATCGCTCGATCTTCCTCACTCAATTGATCGAAGAGCCAGTCGTAACCGATTCCCATCGACGCGGTCATTTCTGCTACATCTAAGAAATTTGCCGGACCCCAATCTGGAAATTTCGCTAAATTCAGCATGTCAGCTCTTGCCTGGTTGAAATATCGTTTGTCGTGATACAGTCGATACAACGCCGCAAAAGTAGTGATTCGCTTGAGCGATAAACGAGCTTGAGTTAACGCTTCTTCTGGATGTTTTGAGTAGTGCGGACCTTCAGAATGCAGCATCTCCTGCGCTCGTGCGATTAGTACGTCATTTAGTCTGGCGGCAGTTTTGTCTGACTTTATGGTGTCGCTGATGGTGCTCAAGTCTTCATCAGTAATGAGCAATCGCGGATGTTTTGTTCTGACTGCGGCTAAGATGTTCCACGATTCTTGTTGGGGGAACGTGCCGTCAGATATTTTTGTTAGAGCGTCGCCTGCAATTTGTTTCGCCTCGTTCGGGGTCTTCGCAGCGCGAACGCTATCCAGCAAACTATTGAAACTTGGTTGCGACTGAGCTGAAGCAGAGCTTTCGTAAACGGGAGCACTTCCTTGTGGTGTGCCGTCCAGATTCTGCGCAGATCCAGCGCAGCAGCTACAGAGAATTGAAATCAACCAAACCGCTGCACTTTTTCGAATCATGTGTTCCATCACTATTCCAAGCTAATTTGACTTTGCAGGATAGCATGTGAGCTGCGGTTCTCAATTTAGGTAGCAACCTGGTAACAAAATTTTGATATGACCTCTTAATTACTATCTTGAGGTCCTGCGATGCAACTCATTTCGAGTGTTCGGTGTGCTGCGCATTTTATCGTTTGTAAGAGTGCAATGATCATGGTCATCTCCGCAATCTCGATGTCGGCAACTCAGCTTGCTGCGGAGTCAAAGGGTGCTCATCCTAGAAGCGGTTCCCACACCTATTCTGATGGTGGCGTGACTGTAAGAAAGAATTCTGACGGCACAGTTGAAACATTCGACTCTGGCTCTGCGCCGCAATCGGTGGATTCGGGTGATGCCCCAGTTATGCACACGGTTCAGTCGCACCCTTACTCAAAAAACATCGGCGGAGTGCATGTGCGACGGAACGCTGACGGTACAATAGAAACATATGAACCGCCAAGCAAGCCGGAACCTCTGTATCCTGTAGCGCACCGAAGTAAACCCGTTCAACGTCATCATAAGTGACTCGAATTACTTCGCTGACGCATTACCTTAATGTAGAGTAGCGTTGTGAGCGAAGAGAATCTTGTAATGGATACTCATAAATTTGCGCTATTCAAGAATATTTTAGACCTGGATGGATCGGCAACAATTCATTCTGTTGTGGATGGTGCGCAAATTGAGCATCTCAAAGCTGAAATCGAGTCGCTACGAAAGCTTGCTTCTAATGCTGGTCTGCGAAACCTTCTTAGTGATTCTGATGAGGTCAGAAATTTTGCAAGTCATGGAGTAATGCACCAGATTGCTTCGCAGTTGCTTGCTGGTTCGCCACTACCAGTGAGGGCAATATTTTTCGACAAAACGCCTGAGTCGAATTGGTACGTGACGTGGCATCAAGATTTGACAATTCCTGTGCGAGAAAAGGTCGAGCTAGATGGTTTTGGCTCATGGTCCGTCAAGAACGGAGTGCCTCATTGTCAGCCACCTACAGCCGTATTAGAGGCAATGGTAGCGCTCCGCCTTCATCTGGACGATTGCGGAGAGTCGAATGGACCGATTAAATTCATCACGGGTTCGCATCGATTTGGAATCCTGAATCAAGATGATATTGCGAGGTTACGCGATCAAAACAACCCCGAAATTGGTTTGGCAAAAACAGGCGATGTGATCGCAATGAAGCCGCTGGTGTTGCACAGTTCATCGGTAGCAGAATCTGCAGAGCACCGCAGGGTGCTGCATTTAGAGTATGCCCTTTACGATTTACCGTCACCTTTGGAGTGGGGGCAAGCGTGACCCGAAGTGCTGATCTCGTTTCATAGTTGATTCGCAATTAGTCTACTTTTTTCCGGTCCACTTCTTGTCTTCGATTCCCGGAATTGATTCGAACCCGAAAACAGCAGGTTTTGAGCGCACTAATTTTTTCAAGACATCCAGCGTTACGAGCATCCAAAACGAAAAGTCTGCGTAAGTATCAACAGATATGAAACGGCGATCGTCTTTGTTGCTTTCGAGTTTCTGATTGAATTTTGCGACAATGTCGTAGATATCATCGATGTCCCAATTTTCCTGCTGTCCCTGCTCGTTCTCGACAATTACTACGAAAGGACTGTTCGAAAATTCAAGTTGGATTGCTTTGTAGTACGGCGTTCCACCAATGAGTTCAGCAAAGTCTGCGATTACGTCGTCGCTATCGTTAGCGAATCGATGATCGTACATCGTAACTCCATCCTTCAATGCGCGCGGCGTGACGGGTGTTACCCTGGACGATTGAGGTTGCGTTTCGCCTTCGAGTCCGTGATCATAATAAGCAATAAGTGCCGTTGGAATTGCACCACCGTCTTCCTCTGGGTCTTCGCAAATCTCTTTAGTTTTTGCAGGAGTTAAGTCGCTGAGATATCCAAGCTTACGCAACACTTTGATGCCAGCTCCAAAACTTTTCAGATTGACTATTTTGGGTGCTGTCATTCCGCTGGCTGCGAAAAATGGAAGACTTTCTTCGTGGCGCTCTAATCGATAAAGTAATTCAGCTAATTTTGCTGCGAAAATCTTTGAGCGAGATTCAGAGTCGTGGTCTTGATTTGCGAGGCAAATGTCATAACCTTCTCGATATTTTGTACATGCTTCATCGAGTTTACCTGCGCGTTTAAGGTCTTCCGCCGCATGATAAATAGCTACAATTTGGTCCGACGTGGCCATAGTTTTCTCCCAAGCGAAGCAAAGACCTTATACCTCAGTTTAGGATGATGTATTTCGTGGCGTCACTTAAAATATTTCTGGAGTACTGGAAAACGAGAACGATGCGAGATACAGAAGTTGGGTTAGTTCTTCCGAACTGTTCGCTTACAGTAAAACAAATTTCCACCATTCTCGGTGTGCAACCGAAGCAAACAGCGAAACTGCCGTTGTGGTCATTTTCCAGTGGCGAAGACGGAGCTGCTGAACCGCTCATCGAGAGGTGGATTGATTTGCTTGAACGGGTTATTGAGCAGTTGACCCCAGCGGATGAAGATGGTCTGGACGCCTATCTGGAATTGCGACTCTTCAAGCACGAGTGCAACATCAACTCTGAGTTGAGTAAAAGGTTGGGTGCGCTGAATGTAAGTCTGAGTTTTTGGTTTGAACCAATTGGAGTTAGTCCAATGTCTGCGGGTGAACACGCCTCTAGTGTCGTCATTTCGCTGGGAAAGTTTTTCAGTAAAGCTGATGAAAGAAATTTCTTTGATTGGCTTCGAAATATTGATGGAGTTGTTGATATAGAAGGCGAAACGCCCAGCAACTTGCGGATTTATCTGTCGGCAGTGCACATGGAAGAGCATTCGCTGCGTGACCTAATTGCGTTGTTACATCGATATGCGATACCAATGTCTGGATTGAAGGAACAACTCACTGAGGATAATCAGCACTGGTTTAAAGATCCAACAAAGTTTTGGTACGAAAGTGTGTTTGGCGTGAGGTGATCATGCCAGCTGTCTAAGAGCCTGTTACGCGTTTTTGACTTCGTGAAGGTTGTCGCTCGGTGTTCGGTAATTGCTAAATGCTCTGCCTCGGTTTCTGTCCCCATGCGGAAATCATTGGTGCGGTCGTTAAGATTAACTCGCCCGACGATACATTCTTGATGTGTTGATCGATTTCTTGCTGCGTCGCGAGTTTTGCTTCGAGCAATTTGGGCGCGATAAGTTTAGTTGTTGCTATTTCTAGAATGTTGCAAGCACTCATGCCTAGTGGGAAGAAGCCATCTGCGGAAACATTTTCCATACCCATAGTGTTCAAAAGGTTTGGAAGCTTTCTTCCAAATTCTAGGTCAACCTCGCGACTAGACATTAGTGCTCTGAACGAGTTTCTAAGTCGATTCGCGAGCAGTTCTTTGTCTGTAAGTGTGTTGATGCACGCGAGTGGCTGGAGGGCTGGATCAGCGTCTTCGATCAAAATCCAACCGCCAGGTTTTAACGCATTCAGCATGTTTTTTAGAGCTTTTTCGCGCTCCGGTATGTGCACCAGAACCAATCTGGCATGAATGAAATCGAATTGTCGCTGAGGCTGAGCATCGAGCGCGATGTCGTGTGTGCAAACGTCGACTGTAGATGGCATCTGTAACTCTTGAGTCATCCATGATGTGTCTATGTCGGTGGCAAAAACATATCCGTCAGTGCCGACACGCCGAGCCAATTCCATAATTACTGAAGTTCCGCCAGCGCCGACTTCCCAGCAATGCCAACCGGCTTCGACCCCAACTTTGTCGAAGTGAGCAAAGGAAACCGGATCGAAAATTTCAGCAAGCGCAGCGAATCTCGCTCCTGCTTCAATGTTTTTGTTGTCCAGTAAATATCGCTTCACGGCGTATATTATGGCGCGAGAAAGTCATCTGGTCTACAAGCCTGCTGCTGGAATAAACTCCGCAAGCTCCTTCCGTTCCCAGATTGAGCGAGCAGATTTGTATCCGAGTGAATACAAGATTGTTGCCAGCGCTGCTGTGCACAGGTAATTTTGCTTGGAAAATATTGAGCGGGTCATATCACTTGTGACATCGTAAAATTCTTCAGCGCTGCGAAATTTAATTCCTGCGAATATTTTGTTGCGCCCGTAAAAATCTTGCTCTACATCTCTGCATTGCCACTCTGCATCCCAAAATCTGCCTTGTCTGATGTAGAGTTCTGCGAGATGATGGCTCGGCCAAAAACACGTGCCATCAAGTTCGTAAAATCGACTTGCTCTATAAAAGCTCCACGTCTCGCGTTCGATTGGAAAAGCTATCGCTTGCTTGTAGAATCGCTCGGCATCGGCTTCCTCGTTGTTTGCGTCTGCGAGCAAAGCTAAAGAGTAAATGTGATTTTCTGTTTCCCGTTCGCAATCAGGAGTCTGTTTCATGAGTTTTATCCCGTATAGCTCGTTGAATTTTGCGTTTTCGTAGTCTCTAAAATTCTCGTAGCATTCAGCCAGGCGAAAATATCTTTGTGCCAGTTCCTTCACGTCTTTGTCCGTGATGACCGGCTTACCGTTAATTTCGTTTACTTCGGAATTCTTTAGCGCTATTTTGAAACGCAGCCGTCGAATGATTTCTTTTGATTTCGCTGAGAGAATTGGCGCCCTGTGACCGTTCTTAATCGCCAATGCGCGCAGCGGCGCTACTGCGAGTTCGGCCTTGTTTGGATCAATAAGATTTAGAGCGTCACTGAGTATTCCGGCATTCGCTGCGGAGCCGCACGTGAGCGCCGCAAGCAACTGAAGTGATACGAGCACTTGCTTTGCGTTTGGCTTCGAACTTTGTTGATGCGCACGATGATTCAGCAAGAGATTCATCCTTGTAAGCGACCCTATGCTTCATTTCAAGCTAATTGGCCCTGTCTCAAGTTCTAACATTTAGCGCGTCAATATGCTTGCTTGTTGAAACAAAAGTCCAGCAGCAGCAGGCTAAGTTAGAAAAAATGCGCGCTGAATAACCGTCGGTTAGACAGCATCTCGAATTATCTAGGTCTTTGAAGTACTTACTTCTTCTGCGCTTTCGACCAGGAGTCTTTCAAAGTCACGATGCGATTGAACACAAGCGCATCTGGTTTGTGATCCTTTTCGTCTGCGATGAAATAACCCTGTCTCTCGAACTGGAAGCGCTCTCCCGGTTTCGATTCAGCCAGGCTTCTTTCGAGTTTGCAGTTGGTTAGCACTTGCAGCGCATTCGGGTTGACTGCGTTCAAGAACTCGCTGTCCTTGCCAGCAGGCGGTGCTTCGACTGATAGAAGTCGATCGTACAAACGCACTTCAGCATCAGCCGCGTGGCGCGCGCTCACCCAGTGTATGGTGCCTTTCACTTTCCGTCCCTCTGGATTCGCGCCGAGAGTTTTCGGATCATGTGTGCAACGCAACTCAGTGACGTTGCCGCTTGCATCTTTGACGACATCTTTCACTGTGATGCAATAAGCGTGACGCAGACGCACCTCTTTGCTCGGAGCAAGTCTGTGGAAATCTTTGATTGGCTCGAGCATGAAGTCGTCCTGCTCTACATAGATTTCCTTGCAGAATGGCACTTTGCGAGAGCCTGGTTTATTCATTTCTGAAGGGAAATATGCGGTTTCGATTTCTTCAACTTTGTCGTCTGGATAATCTTCAATCACCACTTTCAGGGGCTTCAGTACCGCCTGCACTCGTGGTGCATTTTGATTCAGATCGTCGCGGATGCAGAATTCAAGTTGCGCCATATCAACAACGCTATTTGCTTTCGCGACACCAACGGTGGTGCAGAAGTTCCGGATAGACTCTGGCGTGTAACCACGGCGTCGCAAACCGGCGATTGTTGGCAATCGAGGATCATCCCAGCCGCTGACGTGTTTCCCTTCAACTAATTCGAGCAA
Source organism: Drouetiella sp. (assembly GCA_036702965.1). Classification (GTDB taxonomy): domain Bacteria; phylum Cyanobacteriota; class Vampirovibrionia; order Obscuribacterales; family Obscuribacteraceae; genus PALSA-1081. Next base: position 781,496 of record DATNPZ010000013.1, on the reverse strand, counting down.
CCTGCGTTTGCTCAGAACTGTGTAGTTCAAATTCAAACGAGCGAATTCGTATTGGTGTGGACGACTTGGAAATTTTGCATAGTCGATCAAGTTGTCGATCGCCCAATCGTATAATTCGCGATTGTTCTCGAACTCCAACGTGCAGATGCTGTGCGTTATTCCTTCAATTGCGTCGGAAATTGGATGCGCATAGTCATACATCGGATAGATGCACCATTTGTCACCGGTCATGTGGTGCGCTGTGTGTCTGATGCGATAAAGCATCGGGTCGCGCATCTTCATGTTTGGATTCGCCATGTCGATTTTTGCGCGTAAGATGTGCTCACCATCTTTGAATTCACCTTTGCGCATGCGGCGGAATAAATCCAAATTTTCTTCAACAGATCGGTCGCGGTAAGGAGAATTTTTACCCGGAGTTTTGACGTCGCCGCGATATTCCTTGATTTGAGCGTCACTCAAACTGCAAACGAATGCTTTACCTTCTTTGATCAGATGCTCCGCATAGTCATACATTTGCTCGAAGTAATCACTGGCATGGTACAAACCATCCCAATTGAACCCGAGCCAGCGCACGTCTTCCTGAATACCATCTTCGAATAATGTGTCTTCTTTCGCCGGATCTGTGTCGTCGAAACGCAGGTGACAGCGCGTTCCTGGTCCAAGCTTTTCGCGATATTCAAGCGCGAGTCCAAAGTTCAAGCAGATCGACTTTGCATGCCCGATGTGCAAGAACCCGTTCGGCTCTGGAGGAAAGCGTGTCAAAACTTTGTCGTGACGACCAGTCTTCAAATCTTCATCAATGATATCTCTGATGAAGTCGCCAGTTTTTGTCGGTGCAGGTGCAGACGATGTCACAAGGAAGCCCTCTTATATTTATCCGAGTTCATCATTTTAACTCAATGAAATGACACTGCACAGCCTTACAGCCGGAATGTTGCGGCGTTAAGTGATTTTGACGCTATTTTTCGCCGTTTAATTCATGGCGTAATTCTTAGCTAAAACAGGCAAAGGTTTGCTTTACGTGTGGCTTTTAGCCCACTTTTCTTCCGTGCAAAATGTTAAGCTCGTTCATGGGTAGTTTTCTTCTTGAAGCTGCTCGCCAGTTCCCTTTGCAGCATTTTCGAGGCTTATTTTGAGAACTTTGAATTCTTCGGCAGTTTCGGTCACTAAGCGACTTCAAACTCTTATCGCGATGTCTCTCCTTGTTGGACTCGTTCATACGACGCCAGCACTTGCGGACGATTCGGACGCGCCGAAAGCAGACGCACCAAAAACAGGTAGCGCGACAGTCATCGACACGAAGGATGACTCCACTGCAGTTGTCGAAACGAAATCAACTGCGACTGATTTCAATGTGAAGGGCTCTTCAGATAAGCCTAAAAGCGATGCTGCCGCTGCTGCGGAATCTGAGGCGGCGATTGCAAAAGAGCAGGCATTGGTGCCAAAAGACGGCAATGTAACTGTTGCGCCGGCATCAAGCAAAAAGAATTTGGAAGTAACTTCGCGTGCGACATACGAAGACTTCATGAAGTTCAAATCGAAATCGAAAGTCGTTCATCCTAAGATTGGTCTGGCTCTCGGTGGTGGTGGCGCCCGTGGTGCGGCACATGTTGGAGTTCTCGAAGTCCTGTTGAAAGAAGGCATCAAATTTGACTTCATCACCGGGACGAGTATCGGCTCGGTCGTAGGTGGTATGCACGCTGCGGGCGTGCCGATGGACAAGATTCAGACTGACTTCGAGAGCGGTGCATTGATGAAACACTTCATGACTGTCTCCCTCCCAACGCGAATAATGCTAGCGCCAATCTTGTATATGCCGCGACTGCTCGGTGCAAAACCTTATGACGGCTTGTACAACGGAGCAAAATTTAGAAACTATCTCGACAAGAATTTGCCAACTGACGCCAAGAAAATCGAGGAGTTGAAGACTCCGTTTGCAGCGGTTGCGTTGAATGTTCTCGATGGCAAACCATACATGCTGCGCGGTGGTGAGCTCGGTTATGCGATGCAAGCTAGCTGTGCGGTTCCTGGACTGCGTAAGCCTGTGCAGATCGGCGAAAAATTGTTTGTCGACGGCGGAGTTGTGTGTAACTTGCCAGTCAAACAATGCCGTCAGATGGGTGCGGATATCGTGATCGCGGTGAACATCGACGAGCCATTCTATGAAGACAAACTAGAAACTTTCAGAAAGCCAGGCAGCGTTACTCGCCGCATGTTGAAGTGGGACCTGTACACGATCGATGGACCACAAGAAGATATTGCTGACGTTGTAATTCATCCGAACACTGAAGACGTTTCGCTCATCACGACAAGCAAGTCGCTCGCGCGTCGTGCTTTCGAGGAAGGTCAGAAAGCCGCTCGCGAAGCGCTTCCTGAAATTCGTAAACGCTTAGGCAACGTTGAGTTGGTCAATAAAGAAGACAAAGGCAGCTAGCACTACTGATGGTGCAAGCGCCGGATTAGGGCTGGCAGTCTGCTGCACCAGCCGAATCTTGGAGGAGTCATGAAAGTTCTCAATGTCGCGGCTTACAAGTTTGTTGCCGTTTTAGATAGAGAAGTTTTGCGTCCAATTCTTCAGGAAAAATGCGAGCAGCTTGGCTTTAAGGGAACGATTCTGCTTGCAGATGAAGGCATCAACTTCAATCTCGCTGGTGATGAAGCTGCATTGCGCACTTTTTTGAAATATCTGGCTGAAGACGAGATCTTTAAAAACAGATTTTCGGATCTTGAGTTGAAGGAAAGTCTTTCGGATCATCAACCATTTGGACGAATGGTAGTGCGCATGCCAAAGGAAATCATCACGATGCGCCATCCGATGATCAAGCCGGAGGCTCGTCGTGCAGCAGCGGTCGATCCAAAGACTCTGCGGAAGTGGCTGAATGAAGGACATGATGACGATGGGCGCGAAGTAATTTTGTTGGACACGCGTAACAACTACGAAGTTAATTTAGGGACGTTTGAAAACGCTCTCGATTTTGACATCGAAAACTTCAGTCAATTTCCTGAATTGATGCAAAATGCGCTGAACGACCCCGACAAGAAGCTAGCAGAAAAGACAATCGTAACTTTCTGCACGGGCGGCATACGTTGCGAGAAGGCTGCGCTGTACATGAATGAGCTGAACATGCCTCATGTCTATCAATTGCACGGTGGCATTCTCAACTACTTCGAAACTGTAGGCTCAGAGCATTGGAAAGGCGAATGTTTTGTGTTCGACGAGCGTGTTGCAGTCGATCCAGAATTGAAGCCCACTACCAAAGATTACGGGAAGCAAGCTGCGAAGACGTATCGCAGCCCTCAGTCGAACCCGCAGCCCGACTAGCGCACAGCGAGTGTGACGCCAAGCAAGCAGTCCGCCTGGCACGCAACGCACCTTGTACTCATCGCACCTTCCACGCAACGCACCTTGCCGTGCCACGCTGACTAAGCGTCACGCTTATCAAACTAACAGCGCGTCGAGTTTACCTGCGTCATTCAGAGCGTATAAATCGTCGCATCCGCCGATGTGTTTGTCGTTTATAAAAATCTGCGGAATCGACTTTCTTCCGCCGGAAAGTTCCATCATCTCAGATAGTTTGTCAGAGTCTTCTTTGACGTTGAATTCTTCGAAAGAAACGTTTTTTCTTTCCAGCAACGCTTTTGCTTTCATGCAGTAAGGGCATCCTGGACCGGAGTAAACAACGACTTTTGGCATAACAAGCTATCCTGCAAACGAATGGAACTCGAACACGGTTTCGACACAGGATGATAGCAAATGTACGAACGATTCGTACCAACAACAGAGTTCAAATGTACAAACAATGCGTACCAATATTTGAGAGCAAACGATTAATCAGTTGCACAGCAGCTATTTCGTTGAAGTGGTAGTGAATCGCACATTTAGTGCGCGCCTTCGGCAGCCGGACCTTTTGGCTTGCGTAAAAACGCAATCGCAATACAACTTAGCAGCAACGTAATTCCCATGATCAAAAAAGAATCGTTGTATGCCATAACAAATGATTCTCGACGCACAGTATTATCCAGCGCTTTCATCGCCTGGTCGTGTGCTAACACCGCATCTGCTCCCCGCGTTATAAATTGCTGTGTCATCGAGTTGATCTGGTTTTGAACCATCATACTTGTGTTTACAACTGATTCACCAATCCTGCTCGAATGGAATTGTTCGCGCCGAGTTACAAATGTTGAAATCAAAGCGACACCAATTGAGCCACCAAGATTTCGCATCATGTTGAACAGCGCCGATGCAGAACTTGCCTGACTGCCTTGCACTCCAGCGGTTGCTAGAGTCGAAAGCGGCACCATGATCAACGGTTGCCCCATCGCTCTGACAAGCAGCGAAGGAATAAGTTGATCGCCGGCGTTGAGAAAAGTCATGTTGGAATTCATCAAGCAACTGGTGGCGAACAACGTGATTCCGACTCCAAGCAAGATGCGTGGATCGATTTTTGTCATGATTTTCGGAACGAACGGAATGATCAGCAACTGCGGCAATCCTAACCACATCATTGTCATTCCAATCTGAGATGCACTGTAACCCTGGATTTGCGCAAGATATACAGGTACGATGTAAACCGAACCGTACAACCCGAATCCAAGTGTCGTGTTCGCGATACTCGCTAAACCAAAATTGCGTTCACCCATCAATCTCAAATTGATCAACGGTTTCTTCGCGGTCAATTCTCTAATAAAGAAAATTACCAAAGCTACCGATGAAATAATCGACAGCGTTACGATCATGTCTGAGCCGAACCAATCTTTTCTATTTCCTTCTTCCAGTACAACTTCCAAACAGCCGAGTCCGAGTGCCATTGTGATGATGCCGAGCCAGTCGCCGTCTTTCAGCAGAGACAAATTCATCGGCTCTTTCGGAAGCGTCATCCACAAAACAGAGACGAATAAAATTCCTGGGAGGACGTTCAAGTAAAAGATATATTGCCATCCGTAAGTATCCGTCAGCCACCCTCCGATCGCTGGTCCGATCGATGGCGCGAAGGTCGCTGTCACCGCAAATAGTGCCATACCGATCGGACGTTTGCTTGGAGGCAAGCTCGTAAGAATGATCGTAAAAGCCATTGGAATCAGGATTCCGCCTGTGAAACCCTGTAGCGCACGGCATACAATCATGCCGTTCAAATCTGGAGCGAATGCACATAGCATGGAGAACAGAATGAAAAAACAACCGTTGATGATGACATACCGTCTCATTCCAATAACTCTAGAGAGCCACGGTGTCAGCGGAATCGTAACAATCTCTGCCACTAAATATGATGTCGCGATCCAGGTGCCTTCATCGAGCGTCGCACCAAGTGCACCTTGAATATCTTGCAACGAGCTATTGACGATTTGAATATCCAGAACAGCCATAAACGCGCCCAATGCAGCGCCGAGGACCGCGAGCCAATTCCTTAAGGGAACGGGCTGCTCCTTCGGCGCTGTACTGGTTGCTGCTGTTGTGGGGGGTGAAAGCGTGGCGGACATTTGTTTTACCTGCGTGGTGGCGTTCATGTTGAAGCATTCACGTCGGATGGATTCTGAGATCAACCTAGCAGTGGTATGCGTTGCTATCGAGGAACGACATTTAATCGCCTATTTTGTCGCGATGCTCACTACGGCTGACATTCCCGGCACCAACAAATCTTCGTAGCCTTTCGCGCTTTCGCTAGTCAGCACTACTTTGACTGGTACTCGTTGAACAATCTTCGTGAAATTGCCTGTCGCATTATCTGGTGGCAACAGCGCGAAACTTGCACCTGAACCGGGAGAAACGCTATCGACAATGCCGTCGAATTTGTGATGAGGGAATGAGTCGATCTTCACTTCAACGTGTTGACCTTTACGCAAATTTTCCAGTTGAGTTTCTTTGAAATTTGCGACAACCCACAAGTCATCAGAAACAACGGTCATCAATTGTTGACCAGGTTGTACACGCTGACCTTCTTCAACTGATTTCTTTCCAACGCGACCGGTGACGGGAGCAACAATCTTTGTATATGAAAGTTGCAATTGGGCATCTTTCAACTGCGCTTGTGCCTGCGCTATCGAAGCCTCTGCAACTTGATAGTTACTTGAGTCGACTTGAGTTTGAATATGCAAAGCTTTTGCTTGCTCAACTACACCTTGCGATTGAGTCAGTTGTGCGCGTGCTGCTTGAACCGCTTGTTCAGCCTGTTCCAACTTCGCGGCAGCTTGTTTTACGTCTTCTTGTGCAGCAGTCGTTGCATTTTTTGCAACATCGTAATCGCGCTTAGCTTGATCTCTTTGCTGCCATGAAACAGCACCTTGTCGTGCTAAAACTTCGAAACGATCGTAATCTTTCGATGCGCGCTCTTCCTCAGCTTTTCGTTGTCCCAACACTGCTTGCGTCTGGGGAATCACAGATTTCGATTCGAGAACTGCCGCCTGTGTTTTGCTAATTTGAGACAATGCGTTGGATACGTTTCCGCTTGCTTCGGTAGATTTCCCGCTCGCATTTGTGGATGAAAGACTGATTGAATGTTGCGCGGCTTCTGCTTGATTCTTCGCGACTTTCAAGGCTGCAAGCGCTGATTGCACTCGTACTTCGTAATCGTTTGGATCGAGCATCACCAAAACTTGTCCAGCTTTGACGTGCTGATTGTCATCTACTAAAACTCTTGCGACTGTATCGTTGATTCGTGAACTAACTGCGTGCATGTGACCGGTTGTATATGCATCGTCGGTCTCTTGATGCGACATCGCAAAGTTGTACCAGTTCAATCCCGCAACACTGGCTGCAATCAACGCTGCGGCACCAATCGTACCGAACAACAGTTGTTTGAGTTTGCCGCTGGATTTTTTGCCGTCTGGCTCATTCGGTGTCTGCTGCTGTTGCGGTGCTTCAGGAGCTTTGATCGGAGTCTCTCGAAGTTCTGGAGAGGCAACCGCCGATCGCAGTTGGATATTTGGAATTCCCGAAATTGCTAATTGTTGAGACATTTTTGGCACCCGTGTTCTTCTAACCAACCAGTTGGTCTGTTGTAATACTAGACCAGTCGGTCTAAAGGTGTCAAGCTAATTCTGTCGGGTTATACTGGTCTTAGAAACGTTGACTGCAAAGTTTTCCCACTGATAGACTGACTTGTTGGTTGATTAAATTTATGAGGCTAATATGAGCCCTGCACAAGCGAAGAAAAAGCCGGTTTTGACACGCGACGCCGAAGCGACCAAGGCGCGCATTCTTGACGCTGCAGAAGAGGAATTTGCCAGGGCCGGGCTGTTGGGAGCGCGCACTGAAGCGATCGCTGCTAGAACTGGCGTGACTAAATCGATGATCTTCTATCACTTTGAGGACAAAGAACGGCTGTATCAGGCGGTTCTCGAGCGCGCCGTAGCATTGCGAGTATCTACGATGCAACGAACCGACCTGCTCAATCCGAACGCAGAGGTCGCTCTTTCGAATTTCGTATCTTCATTTTTGAATGACGTGACCGGCAATCCTCGTCTGCCCGCGATCTTTTTTTACGAGGGAATTCAGAATAAGGGCAAGTTTTACAGCCAAATCGCGATTACTTCTTTGTATGAGCCAGTTGTAGACATAATTCGGCGCGGCATCGCCGACAAAACATTTCGCGATGTGGATCCGTTGCATGCTGCCGTCAACATCATTGGGATGTGTGTGTTCTATTTTTGTAGTATCGATAACGTCAAACATTTGTGGCCCGCTGGCACAAATCCACTATCGAAAGAGATGGTAGATACGCACAGAAACTTAGCCGTGGAGCAGGCAGTCGCATCGCTTCGCAATCCAAATAAAGCTTGAGTATGGCGCACGTATACGACGAAATCTATGCCATCGTTCAACGCATTCCTCGCGGTCGCGTCCTAACGTATGGTGTCATCTCCCACATGATTGGCGGAAGGATGAGCGCGCAAGGCGTTGGATGGGCTCTGAAAGCGCTTGGTTCAAAGAAAAAGCGCAACAAGGATGCGGAGAAAGCAAACGAGAAAATCGCGTCAAAGAGTGGAAAATTTGGCGACACTAAAACAAAGAGTGTTAAATCTAGCGGCACAAAAACCGATAGCACAAAAATAAATAGCCAAAAATCAAAGGGCGCAAAGAAGGACGTCGAATTCGATTTTGAGTCGGTTCCCTGGCAGCGAGTGGTCAATTCGCAAGGTGGTACGAGCACGTGGAAGATTCCCGAGATTCCGCCGGATTTGCAGCGTATCTTGCTTGAAGCCGAGGGCATTGTCTTCGATGAAGAAGGAAAGATGGATCTCAGTAAATATGTATGGCTCGATGGTGACGATGGTGATGCGGGTATAAATAAAACTGTCGCACGCAAACCGAAAAGATCAAGAGCTTGAGTCTGTCAGAACAACGTATCTGTAATTTTTGCAAGAGAAGTGATGTCACAGACTTCAGCACGTGCAGATTTTGCGGCGAAAAATATGGTGCAACACCTAAGGCACCACCCAAAACTTATCTGACTGAAAAGGCTCTCGCCGTCTCCGCTGCTGCGGTCGTTTGTATCGGCGTAGTGCATCAGGAGCGTGTCAAAGCCACTCAGAGACACGATGTAGCGATCGCCAGTGTCGCACGTGAAATCAAGGCATCGCATCGTCCGCGAGTGCTGGAATTTTATGCAGATTGGTGCGGACCCTGCAAAAGCTATGGTCCCGTAATCGAAGCTGCGCGTGCGAAGTATCCCGGAGTGGATTTCTTTCGTTACAACATTGATGATGACGATTCACTCAAACTGCGCAGCGGATTCGCTGTCAGAGCCATTCCGGCTACCTTTTTCTTTGACGCATCCGGCAGGGAAGTTGATGACGAGGTCGGCGCACTAGACATCGATCGACTCGACGAAAAAATCAAGCAGATTTTGTGAGTGTTCAAATTCGTTCCGATTGGTTGTGCAACAGTGACAGCGATCAACTGTTTCCGATTCGTTCTGCATCGTGACAGCGATCCAACTGTTTTCGATTGGTTCTGTAATAGTGCAAGAGCTCTAATTTGTCTCGGTTTGATTCTGCATCAGTGCGAGCGCTGCCGTGAGAATACCGACATTGGCGAAATCTTCGTACGAACATCCGCGAGAAACGTCGTTGATCGGGTGGTTCAATCCTTGCAGGATTGGACCGGTCGCGACTGCCTTCCCCAACCGTTCCGTGATTTTGTACGCGATGTTTCCGCAGTCGAGATTTGGAAAGATAAAGATGTTCGCGCCTTTGTCGACAAACGGACTATCAGGAGCTTTTTTCTTTGCAACATCTGGAAGCAACGCGGCATCGAATTGAATTTCTCCGTCGATGATGACATCAGGACATAGCTGCTTAGCCAGTTTCGTTGCTTCTTTGATTTTGTCTACGAGCGGACTTTTGGCGCTGTCGCGAGTAGAGAAGGAAAGAAATCCCACCCGTGGTTCAAAGCCAAAAGACTGCACCGTCTGCACAGTCGCGTGCGCAATGTCAGCGAGAGTCGCGGAGTCTGGATCGATGTTGACCGAGCAGTCCGCAAAAAATAGAAGGCGTTCTGGCCACTCGAGAACGAACAGCGAAGATGCCCTGCGGAAGCCTTTTTTTAGCTGAATGATTTCAAACGCTGGAATGAACGGTTTTGTTTCGCTATTCAGTCCTGATACCATTCCATCAGCGTGTCCTTTGCGCACCATCATGGCACCAAAATAGTGAGGCAATGCAATTTTTGTTTTTGCAGCTTCGTGTGTGATGCCTTTATGTTTCCGCAACTCGAAATAGCTGTCAGCGTATTCATCCAGATTGTTGCTTGAACTGGGCTCTATTACGTCAACTCCGCTTAAATCAACATTCAAGTCTTTTGCAGCTCGTTCAATTTTGGATTTGTGTCCCAATAAGATGACATTCGCATATTTTTCAGCGTGCAAATATTGAGCCGCTCTCAATGCGCGTTCTTCTTCGCCTTCAGGGAATACGATTCGTTGGTTATTGCCTTTGACGAGCTCTTTCATCGAGTCTAAAAACACTTCGACGATGCCTCGCTATTTGTCGTAAACGTAGTCCCAACCACCGCTCTTAAGCTGGCTCTTGGTGGGAGTCTGTGCTGGTGCTTCGTTCAATTTTGCTGCTGTTTTCGCATTGGTGCCACCATTGACACTTGCCGATCTCGCTGCGCCATTGACACTTGCCGATTTAGCTGCGGACTTCTGGCTGGTGCCACCATTGGTAGGAGCAGTTTTTTCATCAGTCGGTTTTGCGGCCGCTTTTGGTGGAGGCGCTTGCATGCGCAAGATTTTGTTTATATCAATGATATCTTGCTGTATTGCTGCTTTGTCTTTCGCTGGTGGATTGCACTTAAGTGCTCGCTGAAACGTTGCAACTGTTTCTTTCAGTTTGTCTTGCTTCAAATATACGTTTGCCAGGTCGTTCCAGGGCATCCAATCTTTGTCGTTCAGCGCCAGGGATTTTTTGTAAGCAGTCTCTGCGTTAGCATAGTCCCCTACTTTTCTATAGGCCACTCCTAGGTTTAGATAAAAATCCGGATCAAACGTGTATTTCCCAACAGCTACTTTGAAGTCTTCTAGTGCTTGTTCATACTGCTCTTTTGCCAAATAGCGGTTGCCCCGATTGTAGTAAGGCAACGCATCGCTCCAGGCGTCTTCATCGCCTTTGCCGGGAAATCCCTCTGCTTGCGCGATTGTGATTGAACCGAATAATGTAAGCGTTAGCGCGAACAGTGTACTGAGAAATTTGCCTGGCACAAACTTTCCTCTAATTTTTTGTCATAACCAGAGGTAAACCATTTTTCGCTTTGAGCAACTTACCATCGTTAGCACCGGCGATGATGGCATAGGTGACGCCATGTTTTATCGGGCAGTAGAATATCTGTCCCTTTGGAAGTTCTGCTTCCGGCTCTGCTTCAGCCTCTTGAACGCTGTTCAGCGGCTTGATGGCAAACCATTCTTGCTTCTTTGTAAATGGATTGTAGAACGGTGCAGTCGACTTCGAATTGTTGATGCTGATCGCAGGGAAGTACTCTTCGAATTCTTTGTTTAGCGCCACGGGATATTTCCCTTTGTGCTTTTTGGCGAAACGTTCGACTTGTGCTTGCAACGCTAACATTTGCAGTCTGACAGCATCGTTCATCGAAGCGACGTTCCCATATCTCGAGCCGCCGACTAATGCTTTCTTCCGCGAAATTTGAGTTTGAAGTTCTTCGATACCTGCGACTCTGACGTAGTCGTTTTTCTCCAGAGCTTCCTTGCGCGCTGCTTCAAGCTGAGGTTCGAGTTTCTCGAAGTGTCCAGATTTAATAACTTCTTCCCACTTCGCAAGGTCTTCATTTTCCGCCAGTACTGGCGAAGCACAGCCGATTGAGAGAGCCGCGGAGAAAAAGTATTTTGCAAAAAGCCGCATCACATGCCTGGTCGCTGAGGTTTCAACTCTTTCTATTATAAAAGACTACGCTTGTCACGAGGCTGAAGATGCAAAATTGGTAATGCTTTCCCAACTGCTGGGCTTCGACTATGATGAACACTGGCAATCGCTCAAAGTGCCGTGAGAGGCATTGTTTGGACTCTGAGTTGCTACTGTTACGTAGACAAGGTATCGTTCTTCTTATGTTTAGCCGCACGCCGAGCAGTCCTGTAAGTTGCAATGAGCAGAACTAAAAAAGTACACCGAGACAAAATTCGCCAGTATCTTCGCTCGCATGGAGTGAACACTGCGCCTGGTAGCATCAACGCGCAACCTGATGCACCGCAGCCGGTGATAACGGTCATCGCGTACAACGCGAATAATCTGGTCGAGCAAGAAGTAAAAGATCTGAAAGAGATCGAATCATTCATCAAGAAGTATCCGGTCACTTGGGTAAACGTTGATGGATTCGGCGACATAGAAAAAATCAAAGCCATTGCAGCGCTTTTCAAAATCCACAACCTGGCGCTAGAAGACGTGATGACGTTTCATCAGCGTGCAAAGGTCGAATCATACGACAACCAGTATTACATCGTCGCTCATATGCTTGAGTGGGTTGAAGGCGAAATACGCGGCGAACAACTCAATATTTTTCTTGGAAAGAATTTTGTCGTCACGTTTCAAGACGGTCCTATCGACTGCATGAACCCTGTTCGAGACCGGCTTCGCAAGGGCGTCGGCAAACTTCGTAGTTCGGGACCGGATTATCTGGCATATTCACTTTTGGATTCGGTCATCGATACATTCTTTCCGATTTTGGAAAACTACGGCGATTCGCTCGAAAATTTAGAAGAGCAAATTATCGAGAAACCAACACGAAAAGCGATTGCACAAATTCATAAGATAAAGCGAGAACTTCTGCTTCTGCGCAGAGCGATCTGGCCGCTGCGCGAAGCAATCAATAGTTTGCTGCGTGATACACCGGAGGCGTTCGCTCCTGAAACTCTGATTCACCTGCGCGATTGTTATGACCACACTGTGCAGATTTTGGATTTCATAGAAACGTACCGTGAATTAAGCGCTGACTTGCAAGACGTCTACTTGTCCAGCATCAGTAATCGCATGAACGAAATTATGAAGGTTCTGACCATCGTATCAACGTTATGCGTGCCACCAACACTAGTGGCTGGCATTTACGGAATGAACTTCGATACGAAAGTGTCTCACTGGAATATGCCGGAGTTGACGTGGTATTACGGTTATCCATTCGCACTGGGACTCATGCTTATTATCGTTGTCATCACGCTCGCCGTGATGTGGTCGAAAGGATGGCTCGGTGACAATCCATTTTCTGGCGAAGATATTTCGCCATCCGATTTAGCGGCATCTGACAGTAATGCTAAATCGATAACACTGGAACAGAATTCAGCGAACACTTCATCGGCGGGAGCAAAGCCGATGACTGAATTGGCAAGCGCGACTCCGCATCACATCGGACAAGACGCATCTGAAAAGGCTTCGGATTCTGGCGACAAAGTTCAATCGAAGTCAGGCGATGCTACCGACAAAGTGCAATCGAAGTCAGAAGATGCTACCGATAAAGTGCAATCGAAGTCAGAAAATACGAGCACCAAGAAGCGTTCTTCATCTTCAAGCAAAGACGCAGATGATGCTGGAAAGAAAAAGACGAAATGATCGACACCGGTGCCATCTTCGATAGCCGGCGGCGATATCGCTACAAACTCTGGCGCAAGTGGGACGAGGCGTTACCTGCAGTTGCTTACGTGATGCTGAATCCCAGCAAGGCCGATGCCGAATTCAACGATCAGACTATACGCACGTGCATTAGTCTGGCAAAACGCTTTGGCTTCGGTTCGATGGAAGTCGTGAACTTATTTGCTTTCTGTGCGACTTATCCCGAAGACTTACGTGCTGCTCGAAACCCAGTCGGTAAGCTGAACGACGAGTATCTAGTCGAAACGGTGCAAAATGCTGAGCGTGTGATTCTGGCATGGGGAAATCATGGCGCAATTCGCAATCGACACGAGGATGTCTTGACTCTCTTACAGGAACATCAACACAAGTTGTTTTGCTTAGGGATAACTAAAAGCGCTCATCCACGACATCCGCTGTATACGCCGGCATCGACAGTGCTTCAGCTCTATTCGAAATGTATAAATTGAACTGGGTCGATTTAAAAACGACTCACGATTTCACCACACCTTTTCTCTACAGTAAGTTTGGGAGCATATAAACGTATGAACCAAACGAGACTATCGCTGCAAATGATGTTGTGGACGGTGCTTCTGGGGCTGCAATCAATCGGATTGCCAGGACTCGCATACGATAATCGGGAGTTCGTTGAGAACGCCCCGATGCAGAGTTTTCGCGAGGGGGGGAATGGCACTTCCCGACTTGCATTTTTGGACGGCGAGCGATGGCAAGGCGCAGTTGGATAGCCGAATCACTGATAACAGCCGCGGCATATTGTCGTTCTATGGACCCGACGAGCCTAACGTCTACGGCGGTGGTTTCAATAACGGTGTCTGGCGAGGCTTTTCGGCAATCGGTGGCAGTCGAAAGTGGTACTCATTTGTCAATAACGGTCTCATCGAAAATTACGGACCGAGCTTGTTGCCCGCAGTAAACGCTGTCGAACAACAAGTGATGGAAGACAATGATCGCCAGGCTATGCGTGGAATTTCGCCCGTTGGCGGGATTGCGTTGGAAGGCTCTGGAATTCGCTGGGGCACAGGAAAGCACCAATCATATTTGAAAGGTCCGATCCGCTTTACTTGCAATTCCATTCGCTTCGATGGTCCGATCTCGCAAATCGGAACTGACGTAACTCTCAACGTGCGCTACATCATTGTCGATGGATACCGCCTGCCATCTAACGCATGGCGCCAGGCTTTAACTCAAATTGTGCAAGCGGCGAATCAACCCAATCCGGCAGCGCAGCAGCCATCAGTTTTAGCTCCAAATCCTGAGCCAAGCACAAGCAGCATCTCGCAGCAACGCTGATTCAATACAATTGTGTTAGTGAACATGTCCAAGTTTCCGTCATGGTTTTAGCAACGCTGGAAACATCGACTCAATCTGGGCACTTTTTTCTTCAAGCTGCTTTTTCGTTGGGTGCGGAAGACGCTCGAAAAAGGCACCCCAATTCGCGTCAACTGCTTTGATCGTTTTTGCAAATTGGTCCGCGGGCACCATTCTCAGGTTATGCAGAGAGAAAAGATCGCTTTGGGTGATGCCCGAGATTTTCCGCTCAAGTATGCTCACAGGTTTTATGTGGAATACGACATAACGCTTGTTGTTTTCTGGATGTTTTTGAAAGCACTGCCCAATTTCTTTCGCTGCTGTACCGCCCTCTGTTGCGCCATCGAAATTTAGTTCCACTTCAGTAAGGTCGCCCGAGATATGATGATTCGGATTTGTTGAAACGGGTGCAAGTCCGCAGATTGCTTCTAAACATTCTGCGTCGGCTTGCGGACTATCACTCGATTTTGTGACTTGCGCGTTATAAATTTGGCCAGAATCTGCTACGAAAAATGTTATCGCGATTGGTTTTTCAACTTTTTCCGAACTGCGCCAGCTTACTTTTGCTCGGCGTTCGAGTACTTTCAAATAATTTGTATCTGACTCCGGTGGTGCAGCTTTGCATGCTGCTCCTCCGAGCACGTAGGAAAGCACGATAATTCCTATGATTGCCATGTTCATTGGCACTGCGTCTCGACCCCAAGATATGGTGCGCCGGGAGTTGCTGCTGTGATCGTCCAAAAGCAATTAATTATGCTGCGAAACTGCTGATGGTTTGCCGCTTACAACAGACCCATCGCCAGATTTTTCGTGACGCTTGATCATCGCATCCACCAAACCAACGAACAAAGGATGTGCATTATCCGGCCTTGATTTCAATTCTGGATGGAATTGGCAAGCAACGAAGTACGGATGATCTTGCAATTCGATCATCTCGACCAAACGCTCATCAGGAGACAATCCAGAGAAGATCATTCCAGCTTTCGCCAGGGCTTCGCGCAGAGAATTGTTTACTTCATAACGATGACGATGGCGCTCAGAAATCAAATCAGATCCATAGACCGCAGCCGCTTTCGTACCTGGCTTCAAGTGACATGGATAACGTCCAAGACGCATCGTGCCGCCTTTGTGCGTAACGTTGTGTTGGTCCGGCATCAAGTCGATAACTGGGAATTCACAAGTTGGAGCGAACTCGGTTGAATTTGCATCTTTCATGTTCGCGACGTTTCGTGCGAATTCAATCACTGCTGTCTGCATGCCCAGGCACAATCCAAGGTAAGGAATTTTTTGTTCTCGCGCGAACTGACCAGCGAGAATCTTTCCTTCGATACCGCGATCTCCGAAACCGCCTGGAACCAAAATTCCATCAACTCCGGAAAGGTGCTGTGCAGCGCCGTCTTTCTCAACATCTTCAGAGAGAACCCACTTGATGTTGATTGCCGAACCAAGCTTGGCTCCGGCATGTTTCAGCGATTCCACCACTGAGATGTATGCATCGGAAAGCATCACATACTTTCCAACAATCGCGACGTTGACTTGTTTCGTCGGACGTTTAACGCGATCGACCAACTCTTTCCATGCCACCAAATCTGGTGGATTGTTAGGCAAGTGAACACGTTCCAAAACTCTGTCAGCAAGCCCTTCTTGTTCCATCAAAATCGGAACTTCATAGAGATGCTGTACATCTTTGCACTGAATAACAGCGTTCAAATCAACGTCAGTAAACAACGCAAGTTTGTCTTTGATTGAAGATGGAATTCCGCGTTCAGTTCTGCAAACCAGGATGTCTGGCTGAATACCGCGCGCTCTCAATGTTTCCACACTGTGTTGCGTTGGCTTCGTTTTCAACTCGTCCGTCGTCTTCAACTTCGGAATCATTGTCACGTGAATGTAGCAAACGTGATCGCGTCCGATATCTTTCCTCATCTGACGAATCGCTTCGAGGAAGATCAAACTCTCGATGTCCCCAACAGTTCCGCCAACTTCGACGATCACAACTTCTGCTTGCGATGTCGATGCTGCTTTGCGCAAGAAATTTTTGATTTCGTTCGACACATGCGGAATCATCTGCACCGTGCCGCCGAGATAATCGCCTTTGCGCTCTTTCTCCAACACACTCTTATAGATGTAGCCCGCGGTCACATTGTTCATGCGACTCAAGTCAACGTTGATGAATCGCTCGTAGTGTCCCAGGTCGAGGTCGGTCTCCGCTCCGTCTTCAGTCACGAACACTTCGCCGTGCTGATATGGGCTCATCGTACCCGGGTCAACGTTCAGATAAGGGTCCAGCTTGACAATCGTCGTGGAGATATTGCGCGCTCGCAACAGCCGCCCCAGCGACGCCGCGATGATGCCTTTCCCCAATGAAGAGACGACCCCACCGGTAACGAATACATACCTGGTGTTCATATAGCCTCCCTGTTAGCTGGATCAAATCGTAAGCCGAGCAGCTAAACTGCCTCGCTTGTCCTAGGATTACTATAAGCCATTATTGCCAAGATCGGGCATGCATCAAGTATCAACAGCGTCTAAGGATCGCCGTTGGCATCGATAAGCTTAATATCGATCGCCTATTTATTCGCTGACTATTCGCCGATTTTTGGTACGCGGAAAAACGCGTCATCCCGCGCTGGCGCGGTTTTCAGAAGAACTTCGTGACCGGGAGGAGTTTCGACTTCATCTTCTCTCATCACGTTTGTAACGGAGAGCGCATGCGACATCGGCTCGACATCCGTTGTATCAATTGCTTTTAATTCATCGAAAAATCCGAGAATTTTGCCAAGCTGTTCGGTGTAAAGCACCTTTTCCTCCTCCGTCAGGCTGAGGCGGGCAAGTTTTGCGACATGTTCAACATCGGCGACAGTTATCATGGTTTTCTCTTGCTAATGCGGTCAAGCAAGGATTAGTATTGCACGTATGCGACGTCTATAGCGCGCATGTAAAATCAATGAAACCTGCTACGGCAGTGCGGACTTGGGAGATCACACAACTTGTTCGCGCATTATGCACTCTTGATAATCGCGCTGGTGCTAATTGTTGCGGCAGCAGAGGCGTTCACGAATGGTATCGAGTGGCTTGGACAGCGGCTCGGCTTGAGTGAGGGTGTGGTTGGAAGTCTGTTAGCGGCTGTTGGAACAGCGTTACCGGAGACTTTGATTCCGATTGTCGCCGTATTCTGCTTTGGCGGTCAGCACGGTGCGGATGTCGGCATCGGCGCGATCGCCGGTGCGCCCTTCATGCTGAGTACGCTGACACTGTCACTGTGCGGTCTGTCTGTGCTGTTCTACTCGCACCTGGGGCGCCGCAACAAGAATCTGAAGATCAATCGGGGATTGCTCACGCGCGACCTCACATTCTTTATAGTGGCGTACAGCTTGGCTCTGGGCGCTTCGTTCATCTCGCACGAACGTTGGGTGCGCGCTGTATATGCAGCCGGAATATTTTTGATCTATCCGGTCTACGTTTATATGACGATCAAAGGCGAGTCCGAAATGGGCGAAGAGCCGGAAGAGTTATTGCTGGCGAAGTGGCTTAAACGCGAGTCTAAAGATATCGGTTTGATTAGTTTGCAAATCGCAATTTCGCTTGCCGGTATCGTTGGTGGTGCCTCTCTATTCGTTCAGCACATCGAAACGATTGCGAAAGGCATCGGCTTTTCAGCGCTGTTCCTCTCGCTGATTGTTTCTCCAATAGCGACTGAGCTGCCAGAAAAGATCAATTCGATTATCTGGGCGCGGAATGGGAAAGATACGTTGGCTCTGGCAAACATCACAGGGGCACTGGTTTTCCAGGCTTGCTTCCCAGTCGCTTTCGGTGTTGCTTTCACTTCCTGGGTGCTTGAACCGCGGGCGATGGTATCAGGATTGGTGGCAATTGTTTCAGCATCGATATACTTGCGTTTGATTTCAACAAACAAACTTCGCCCGATGCATTTGGTCTGCGGGGCGATTGCTTACATCGCTGTGATCAGCATGATCATTATGACTGACGACGTTGATCCTGTTCCAGTTGCCCTTTCAGTACCACCATCAGCGGTGCTATTGAAGTAGCCGTATAACCAGTCGCTATCCCAGTAGCCTTCAACCAGTTGCTATCCCAGTAATTTAATATCTGCGACCTGCCCCGAGCAAACAGACATCAACTCTGTTGGGGTCATATTGACCACGGCATGTGGATGTCCGCCAGCAGACCAAATATCCGAAAAGGTCAATAAGTCTTGATCAACCAGTGTTTTCATCTGTTCGAGGTGAGCAAAGGGTGGCACGCCGCCAATTGCGAATCCTGTCTTCGCGCGCACGAAATCAGCATCTGCTTTCTTAATCGGTTCGCCGATCAGCGCTGCGATTTTCTTCTCGTCTACGCGATTGACACCCGATGCTAGCACCAGAATCGGCGCACCAGATGTGGCGCCTTTGAAAATCAACGACTTAACGATTTGAGCGACAGAAGTGCCAATCGAGTCGGCAGCCATTTGCGCTGTGCGTGCGGAATCGCTAAGAGTGACGACTTCGCGCTCCAATCCGATTTGTTTTAGGTATGCCCGGACATCTTCCGGTCCCAAATTAGTTTTTTGCGTCATGGTGTTTGTTGCTGCTCTTCGTCCGCATCTTTGGAATCGGTTTGTTCGTGAGAGCCCTTTGCGTCTTCTGACCCGTTTGTATCTTTCGATCCGTTGGTATCTTTCGATCCGTTTGTTTCGCTGGAGCCATTCGTCTCTTTGACTTCAGCCGCTTTCTTTTTGCGCTCTTCTAGTTTGGTTTTTGCAATTTCTTTCAATTCTTGCTGTTCCAAATTAGCGAACGCGACGTTCTGTTCGGCGAGCATCGTGTTGGTCACTTCGTTTTTATGATGAGCCCATTCCGCCTCAGACTTTGTCTCAGCATCATGTTCGTGTGGTTGCAATCCGTTCAAGCTGCCTTCTGGTGGACATTCTGGAGCACGCTTCGCTGGATCGCCTTTGAAGTTTTTGATGATGTAAGCCAGAAATCCACCGTGCTCTTTATGCGGTTCTTTATCGAATGCATCAGGCGGATAGCAGAAATCCAGAATCAATTTAATAGATGCAGCCATCGGAATTGCAATCAACATTCCGAGTGCGCCCGCCATATGCTCTCCAACTAAAACGGCAAAGATAACAGCGAGGGGATGCAGCTCAACGGCGTGTCCGATGACTTTCGGAACGACCACATAGTCTTCGATTTGGCGAGCGAGGAAAAGCGCTGCTGGAATTCCAAGGGAAATGATATCGAAGTGCAGTTGCGTACATCCGACGATGGTGGCAAGTCCAATTCCGAGTAATGGACCGAGTACTGGGATGATCTCCATGACACCGCAGAAGATACCAATTAATAAAGCGAATTTGATGCCAAAGCAGGTCAAAATTCCCCATGTCACCACCGACATAAGCGCAACCAGAATCAACTGTCCGCTCACATATTTGGAGAGCATGACGTTGGTCTGTGATGACAGATTCACAACCATAACGCGTCGCTCTTCTGGAACAAACCGTAGGAAAAATTTTCCAACTCGAGTGCTGTCGGTAATCAAATAAATTGATGAAACGGTGCAAACCAAAATCGCCAACAAACTCTTAGAAATCAGTCCACCGAAGTGCATGATCTCTGACGGGTTCCCGGCATGCTCCGCATTTGCCAGTATGTCGTTGGTGAGCTTGTCTGGGTCGATTCCAGCGTGCAAAGTAGTCTCAATCTGCTCGACGACACTGTGCACCATGTCATGACGTTGCAGATAAATGTCCTTGAATTCCGATGCCAACTTCGGTCCGAACAGAACGAAAAGTGCAATTACTGAAAACAGCGTACCGAAGTAAATTATTGCAACTGCGATACCAGGCGAAATCCAGGTGACTCGTCTGCAAAGCCAGCGCACGAGCGGATTAAGCAGATAAGCAATAATCCCGCCGACGATGAACGGCGGGAAAACTTCGCGAACGTGATACACGAAAATCAGAAACAGTAATAAGAAGAACCATTTGATCATCGCAGTCCCCTCTCGTTACCGGAAGCAACCAAAACCGCCGAGATTGAATCGACGGTTTGCAAAGTGCTAGTGCACCGCAACTGGTGCTTTGTCGAACTTCGAGAAATCATGAATGCCTGCACGCACCAGTTGTCTCAATAACCAGGATGGACGGAATCGCTCTCCATGCCTTTCTTGATACATCTCTAACTGCTTCAAGCACCAGTCTAATCCTTTATCTTCTGCTATTGATAGCAGACCGCGGTTTAAACCGCAGCCGTTCGCCATAGCAACATCGACATCACCGGCGGTGACGACCTGCTCTTGAAGAGCATAGACTGCTTCGTTGAACATAGGCAGCAAAACGCGGTAGATGTCAAACTCACCAGCTTTATCACTTGCTTTGGTTGCAGTTTTTTTGGTCAGCTCAGCAAGTTTCGGATTCAACACTTTCGGCGCATCTTTCGCGGCAGGCTTGCCCTTCTCGTGCACGAAGAATCCAGCGCCTGACTTCTGTCCGAGCTGCCCTTCATCCATCATGAGTTTGAGCAGTGGCGCCATCTCGAAGCGCGGACCATACTCACTGTGCAAGAACTCAACAACGTGACCGCAAATATCGATGCCTGTCATGTCGAATAAAGTGAAAGGTCCCATCGGCAGACCGAATTCAACAGCTAATTTATCGACTTGCTCAGGAGTCGCGGCACCTTCCTGCAAAACATAAATCGCTTCATTCATATAAGGGAAGAGAACGCGATTAACGAGGAAACCTGGACATTCCCGCACCTTGACCGGCGTCTTGCCTAGCTGTTTGCACAAATCAAGAGCGACTTTGACCGTTTCTTCGGAAGTTTTGACGCCTGGAATCACTTCGACCAGTTTCATGAATTGAGCCGGATTGAAGAAGTGCATGCCAACCACTTTCTCAGGGCGACTGGTCGCCGAGCCCAATTCTGAGATGGAGAGCGCTGATGTGTTGGAGGCGAGAATCGCGCGCGATGGGCAAACTTCGTCGAGGGTTTTGAAGATTTCGCGTTTAATGTCGATTACTTCGAGAGCCGCTTCGATGACCAGGTCAACGTTATTGAGTCCGTCGTAGCTCGTGCTGCCTTTGATGAGACCGAAAAGCTCGTCCGCTTCCTTCTGGGAAAGCACTTCTTTTTTGACGCGCGAGTCGAACATGCGCTTGATGTTGGCAAGACCACGGTCTACAAAAGCCTGGTCAATATCTTTCAGGATCACTTCAATGCCCGCCTGACTGAGCACTTGAGCGATTCCACAGCCCATCGCGCCGGCGCCGATAACCGCTGCTTTCTGGATTTTCATCGAAAAACGTCTCCCCGCCTGTTACGTGTCGAACCCGTCATGCTAGCATTTCCAAGAAATCGCTAAGCTTCTTCACATTATCCAAGGCGTCCTTCAGTCAGTCGCTTGTCACACCCGTTTGTTTAAGGATTCAGCTAATGAGTTTAATGACATCACTAATGCGCCGCACACCGGCTGTTATGGGTGACGCAGACAACACACCGAAGCATCTCGGCTGGTTGATGTTGACCGCACTTGGTATCGGTGCCACCATCGGCGCTGGAATTTTTGCGATGCCAGGAATCATCGCGGGGAAAGCGGGTCCGGCAGGTATCTTGTCTTTCTTGATCACGGGTTTTGTGATTGCAATGGTGGCAGTTTGCTACGACCAATTCTCGCGTCGCGTCACTAACGGCGTTTCTGCATACAGTTACGTTTATCATTCGCTCGGCGAATTATTCGCATGGATTGTCGCTTTCGGATTGTTTTTGGAATATAGCTTCGGTTCGTCTGCTGTTTCCATTGCCTGGGCGGAGTATTTGAAGACTTCGTTGGGCTACGAACTGCCAGCATTTTGGAGCGGTTCGACTATCGCTGCTGATGGCTTCCACCTGGGATTCAATTTCGTCGCGGTCGGCGTAGTCATTGTTGTTACGCTGATTTTGATGTTTGGTGGCGTGAGCAAATCTGCGAAATTGAACTTTATTCTTGTCTGTTTAAAGATGGGTTTGTTGATCATGTTCTTGTGCGTCGGTGCGAAGCATGTCAATCCTGCTAACTGGACTCCGTTCATGCCGAAGGGTTGGGATGGCGTACTGAAAGGCGCAGCAACAGCCGTTTTCCCTTACGTTGGATTTGACGCGTTGTTCACCTTCGCGCGTGAATCGAAAAGTTTAAAAGACACCAGATTAGCGACTGTGCTCTGCGTTGGTATCGTCGCGTTCTTGTATGTCACCGTTATGGCGGTCGCCACCGGACTCGCACCTTGCTTCGTAAACGGGCAGGACAACCCGCTTTTCGTCGGTAGTGAAGCTGCCGCTCCTCTTGCAAAATTGTTAGCCGCTGCTGGCGAAGATTGGACTTCGAAATTTATTTCGTTCGGCGCCGTTCTCGGAATCTTCAATGTGCTTCTCGTGCTCTGCATGGGCGGACCGCGCATCTTCAGAAACATGGCTGAAGACGGTTTGTTGCCTCCGATTTTCGCGAAAGTGAACAAGGGAAATCCTACAATCGGTATTGCACTGAACGGCATAATCGTCGCTCTGACTGCGGGATTCGTTCCATTCGGAAAAATCGCCGACATGATGGTGCTTGGAACATTGGTGGCATTCACCTTCGTTGGCATCGGCGCAGTGCGGCTGAAGATGGTCAATCCAGCGATTGGAATTTTCGCTGCGATCGGTTGTCTTGTTCTGGCGTTCCATCTGGACCCTCTCGTGTTGCAGGTCTACAGCATCACCTTGCCTGTTGGTTTGTTGATTTATTTCGGATACAGCCGCAACCACAGCAAACTCGGAAAAGCTCAAGCAGCAGAGTCTCCGAAGCCGGAAGATTTGATTCCATCTGCATAACAGGTGCTTCTTCCTAAAAGATTGAATTCGGCTGTAGAGATCGATACAGTCGATAATTCAGGTGCTCGAACACTCAGATGTATTGCTCAAATTGCGGATGTTCCTTGAAATCGCAAGCACGAAGTTGCTCTAAATGTGGAGCAACCAACGATGAGCTTGACTCCAAGTCAGTTGCGGTAGCTCCAACAACATTCAAGTACGCGAGCGACCGCCGCCTTGCGACCCAGGCGCAACCTGAACGCGCGAAGCTCGAGCACACTGGCGTTTTTGCGAGTTTACCCGAGCGTGTTTTATCGGGCGTTTTGGATTCTCTTATCCTCACCGTCGCTGAACAAATAGTCATGGGCTGCATCAATGTCGCCACCCACGGAACACTTCAACAGAGCATTGTTTCGCAAGCATCTTGGAATAGTCTGGTGCTGTTGGTTGCAACTTTTACGTACTATCCACTATTTGAAAGTTCTCGCCACCAGGCTACGCCGGGCAAAATTTTCTTTGGTCTGATAGCCACAGATGTGCACGGACGGCGACTTACAATCGTTCGAGCACTCGGAAAGCAAATGCTCCAGTGCTTTCTCAGCTACGTCCTTTCGATGGGACTGTTTTACGGTGCGTTCGCGATTGGTGCGCGATTCGGTCTCCGAACGACGGATATAGCATGGGTAATGGCATTTATAAGTAACGTGCTGTTCTACTCGCTTCACTGCGTTCTTATTTTCACCGAACGCAAGCAGTCTTTCTTCGACAAGGTCACTGGACGCTTGGTTTACCGTCGCCGCCCAGAGTTGCTTCCATTCAAGAAAAGATCATCCACTTAATCTTTCTTGCCGAAATCGGACACTTTTCGGACACAATCGCAGCGCATTATAAATTCAGCAGCAAGGAACACACATCGCTGCAAGAATTTAGGGCAAGCGCGAATGGAGGGGTGACCCTCCTTTAGTGCGTTTATGGGTCTTTGCGCCAGTTTAAATCAACTGCGTTGAACACATCGATGATCGTTTGTTTCTATGAACGTTACTGAAACCGCCGCATGATGTCATTTGCCAGTATAATCATCGCTTTGTGCGCCTCGCGGCGGTTTTGTTCAAGGAATTCAGATTCATGATTATTGTCAATGAAGTAACGAAGGCTTTCGGTACGCGGACGCTGTTCGACAATGTTTCGGTGAAATTCAATCCCGGCAACCGATACGGTCTTACCGGTCCGAACGGCGCAGGTAAGTCGACGTTCATGAAGATCTTGACCGGGCAGGTCGAGCCGTCCAATCGCGGCACGGTTACTCGCCCCAAGAAAGTCGGCGTGTTGAAACAGAACCAATTTGCGTATGACGATGAACGCATCATCGACACTGTAATCATGGGCAACGAAGCCTTGTGGAGCGCTTTTAAAGAGCGCGATGCGCTTTGCGAATTGCCAGAGTTGACGACAGAGCAGATGAATCGTCTCGGTGATCTGGAAGTCGTCATTGCTGATGAAAATGGCTACAGCGCTGAATTTGAAGCAGGTGAAATTTTGCGTGGTATCGGCATTCCCGATGATCAGCACGAAAACATGATGAACACTCTGCCGACGGACTACAAGTTCCGCGTCTTGCTCGCACAAGCTCTGTTCGCTGGTCCTGAAGCGCTGCTGCTGGACGAACCTACGAACCACTTGGACCTTGAATCGATTCACTGGTTGGAAGAGTTTCTGCACACATACGAAGGAGTTATGGTTGTGATCTCGCACGACCGTCACTTCCTCAACGAAGTCTGCACGCACATCGCAGACATCGACTACGACACGATTATCATTTATCCAGGCAACTACGATGATATGGTCGAGCAAAAAATGCAAGCTCGTCAAACAGTAGAAGCCGACAATCGCGACAAAGCGAAGAAGATCGCGCAATTACAAGAATTCGTTGCAAGATTCGCGGCTGGTCAGCGTTCCAGCCAGG
The DNA here is from genome assembly GCA_036702965.1 of Drouetiella sp. Lineage (GTDB taxonomy): Bacteria > Cyanobacteriota > Vampirovibrionia > Obscuribacterales > Obscuribacteraceae > PALSA-1081. The sequence continues at coordinate 756,305 of DATNPZ010000013.1, read as the reverse complement.
TGCAATCGCGTAGAAAAGAAATGAAGCGGCTGGCACCACAGGAATTGAAGCGTTCGAATATTCAACGTCCGTTCATCCGATTCGAGCAAGAAAAGCCAACGGGACGTGAAGTGTTAATCGCGAAGGGCTTGTCCAAAAGCTTCGATGGCAGAACGATTTTCAAAGATTTAGACCTGGAAGTTTTTCGTGGGGAAAAAATCGCGATCATTGGATCAAACGGTGTCGGCAAGACAACTTTGTTGCGTTGTTTGATCGGTGAAGACCTGGCACCAGATGCGGGGACAATCAAGTGGGGCGACAGCGCAACCTGGAGCTACTATCCTCAGGATTATCACGAGGCGATTGAAAAAGGCACGGCAAAAGGCACCACTGCTCTTGATTGGTTGATGCAGTACATGAAAGACGAAGGACAACAATTCGTTCGTGGTGTGCTTGGAAGAATGTTGTTCTCTGGTGATGAGAGTTTGAAGGCAACTGAGTCACTTTCTGGAGGTGAGTCAGCTCGCTTGTTGATGGCCAGAATGATGATGTTGAAGAATCCGGTGCTCGTGTTCGACGAACCTACAAATCACCTTGACCTCGAAGCTGTATCGGCTCTTGGTGAGGGGCTTTCGCAATTCCCTGGCACTGTGTTCCTCGTGTCACACGACAGAGATTTGATTTCGGATGTCGCTACTCGCGTGCTTGCGTTCACCAAGGATGGCAAGGTTGTGAACTTCCTCGGCACTTACGAGGAATATTTGGATAGCAATAAATCCAAAGAACCAGCGGGACGCAAAAACAAGAAATAAGCGCTATTGAGTGCGCATGCAGTAAGCCGCTATTGCATGCGCATGCAGTGATAGCTCGCTCGTCGGAAATTTCCCGCTATAGATAAGCACTACTCGCACTACATATAGTGCGCTGATTTAAGTTGGGCGATAATCTTGTCGTTTGTTTCCGTCGCTTGATTCAGCTTGGCGAGGTCAGCTAGCATCTCTTGTTGATGCCCCAGCAGACACATGTCTCCGCAATACGCTAATAGACTTGCGTAGGATCGTTCCTTTTCAAATTGCTCCCGCGCTGCTTTTGCATGGCGTTCGATGTCAGACGAATACTTCTTCGTGATATCGACTAACTGATGTACCTTATTGTCCCACTGCCAGATTTGAATTGGTCCGCCCATATCGGGCTTCGACAGCGACCAGTCTTCAGTCACATATTGAATTTGATAATTGCACGGAATTTCAGGGGCATACGTGCAAGGGTCTATCTGAGCCAAACGAGGTGAATTCAGCCCCCACTCATGAGTTGAGAGAAGCATCTTTTTCGTCACCTTGTCATAGTAGTAGATCATCTCGCAGGACAATCTCGCATGTCCGACTATTCGTGTCATGCGCAGATCAACTACCGCATCATTTTGCGGACTGATCGATGTCGACACTAAAGGTCCGAAGCACTCGGGTTCTTTGTCCACTCTTCCATCTTCGCTCGGTAAGTCGGGAGGCTGAATGTCTTCATCGAATACGCATTCTTTTCCTCTGGTGATCTTCAAATGCCAACCAGAACCGCCAAATGTTCCAAACTGTTGCTGCCATGTCAAAGCTGCCGTTAGACCAGCGGAAGAGCTCTCACTAAATCCCTGAATGTTTTTTGCTTCGGGCTGTGATGCGATGTCGCCTAGTTCGATTGACGGCTTTTGCTTTACGTATTTGCCTTTCGCGTCGTCCCAAAAGTATTCGTAATAGTCACTCGACTGGTAGGTTTGTTCGCCAATTTCGATGGCGGGTTCGTCTTGATCTCCGATGGCTGCAAATATTGGACCTTTAACGGTGACGATATCCGCGACATCTTTTTTGCTTTCGTACTTATCAGCGCTAAAACGTTTTCCGTTGCGAATGATTGTTAGCTTGCCCGATGTGTCTGCTTTCCCTTCATCGAATATGTGCTCGGTCAACTCGAGTTCCGCTTGAACTTTTGAATTGGAGGCAGTGAAGGTTCGCTTGTGCATCGGCTGATACCAGTCCGTGTTGAAGGCACTCGCCGCGACCAGGTCGGCATGGGCTGGAGCAACGGCTGACAATGCAAGCGACGCGCTCGCACAAAAGATTCCGAGTTTCCTCACAGCTTGTTCGACTGCAAAATTGACCGGTACTCGCTTCACTTGATTTGCTCTCTTTTTGGCTCCTAGCCAAAGCTTGTTTGCTTGAAATCTGCGCTGTTCAGTTTGCGCCTTCCCTTATTACTGCAGCCGCAGCAAAAATAGGAAAAGCGAAATGAGCAGTTCTCAGCTCCAAAAGATGGCTTTAACTTCATAGGAGCTAACAACTCCTTCCTTAAAAATCATGGTCAACTCGATCGCTGCCAAACTTCCTTGCTTTCTTAATCCGGAGTTGGGCTCGGACAGGTTGTATTGAATGGATCCGTAGTTGTGCGGTTCTCCATAGAGTTTCGCCCCACCATAAGTAATATCGGGCTCGGATAGTTTGTAGTGAACGGGTTGGTTTTCTTGCACTTCTGAACAGTATTTAGGTTCGCCAAAAATGTTTGTAATCTCACTAAATTTCATGCCAATCAAATGGGGTTGGATTTTGCAAAATTTTCGCCAACGGTCTTCATCGGAGTGACCGCGCATCAGTGGCGGTGCCGCATCTTCTGCAATGGCGCACCCGGGCAATCTCTGACTTTCTGCGAAAAGGCAGAGTAGCAAGGGGGGTAGCAGTAGCGTTAGAAAGAAAGCAAGTTGTTTCATGGTTTGACCTCTACAGAAACCGGTTCTAAGAGCGTCACACCATATTCGCCACCAACAAACACGGTATTCCACACTTTAGCCGCGGAGCCGTTTTAAGTTGATTCGAGGAATTCCCACTGCAATTGCAAGTAGTTGTACTGTCTGAGTTGCGCATCAATACGATTGATTGTCCCAGCGGTGCCACTTAGACTGCTCTGTTCTGCTGTTTATCTAGACCTTCAGTCGCTGTTAACTGTGTTACTGGCTGCTGAAACTCCTGTTTCGCCAACGGCTTGAACCGCGAAGTAATAGGTCGAATCAGTGTTGAGTGAATGTAGCGTGTAATCGGTTGCGCCGTATACCAAGAAGGAGCCGTACATTTTATTTGGGTCAACGCCGTAGGTAACGTTGTAGGCATAGGCACCAGGAGTGGTGGTCCATTTCAGAGAGCAGTTGCGCCGATCTAACTTGTCTCGATTGACGGCAAAATTCTGTACTTTCGCAGGAATCGGTCCATTCGCCTTTCCAAAAACTCTGAAGTCGCCTATTGCGAAGGTTCCGGTCGGCACTTCGATGTTGACTAATTTCAGATATCTAGCGCGTACTGGTTCGGAAAATTCGTTGTAATCGTGTGGAACGTCTTTGTCGTTTTCGCTTTTATCAACAAGCGACTCCCACTTCTGTCCGTCGCTCGATTGCAATATTTTGTATCGATGATGCAAGTCCTTTTGCTTGTTATACAACGTTGCTTTGTCGTCTGCATAATTGACCTGAAGTGCACTGATCTCGCACGGAGAGCCAAGGTCCACTGCTAAAAAGTGTCCAGCTTTCCCGTCGGGAGCGTTCCAGTAAGTCTTGATATTTTCGTCAAACGCTAGCGATGGGTCTTTAGCAGACTCAGATGCCCAGCATTTTTTCTTGTAGGACAACAGCATCCAGTTCGGAAATGCACTAGCCGTTTTCGACTCTTTCTGTTGTGGCACCTTATGCGGATAATCACCAAACGAAGTGTCCGCATACAAGACACCATCGGCATCTACGGCGGCTGGAAACAAGCCGATTCTTCGCTCGAAAGTGTATTTTTCTGAGATGACCATTGTCGCGACGTGCCATTTGTTAGCGAACTTGTCTTCGAACGTTGCACCATGTCCCGCACCACGGATGAAACCAGTCGGTTTCCACGAGAACGGATTGAAGCTCTGATAAGTGAATGGTCCAAGCGGTTTGTCCGAGGTGTAAACGCCGTCTCCGTAAACGTTGAACTCGGTTCCAGGCGCACCGTATTGAAGGTAATACTTGTCGCCGAATTTGTTCATCCACGCGCCTTCCATGAATGGATCCATCTTGCCATGCTGATTATCTTCGCCGAATTGCTCCCACCCGTGAATTTTCGGATGCAGATGCAACAGTTCCTTCGTGCCACCAATTGGTTTGTAGTTGTCCTTCGGATTTAATTCGGCGCCGTAGATTGGATACAAATTGCTCGAGCCCCAATACGCGTACAGCTTTTTATCAGTATCTTCGAACAGCGATGGGTCCCAGGTTTTGAGCGGAAACGAACTCGCAGCCTCTTCCCATTTATTTGCTAAGGGATCGCTGCTTTGATACAGGGGCATGGTGTCTTTTTCAGTGAAGCAGGGGAGGAAAAGTAATCCTTTGTCCGTCGCCCACAATGCTGGTGCACAGACCTGATCTCCTGAGCTGTTGACTTTGAAAAGATGGGAAATGAATTTCCATTGCAATAGATCATCCGACCACCAGTAACCTTCCTGATTTGTCGAGAATAAAAAATACTTGCCCTTGTACAGCGCGATTACTGGATCTGCCGTTGAACGGTGGCAATTGTTTTTCGAGTAATCGCGATCTGGAACGTAAGCGTAATCGAGATTCAGCGGATTGCAGTACGTCGTTGGCTTGTCTAGCACGCGTGGTGCTTTTGAAGATTTGCCAACGGAGGAGCTGATCTCATCGTTGGCAGTAGATGAGCCAACGCTGGACTTGTTATCACTATTGAAAGTAGATGAGCCAACGGCGGACTTGTTATCACTCTCCGAAGTTGATGATGCGCCAGCGATAGTCGGACAAATCACCGACAAACTGACCGCACATAACGCTGCAATTACACTAGCCCGCATCTGTATCCACGACTTTGTAGCCGACACCATATACGGTTTCAATGATCGGCGGTTTTCCATCTTGTTCGAGTTTCTTTCGCAGATTTTTGATGTGCGTGCGAATGATTTCTGGCGATGCATCTTCTTCTGCTTTCCAAACCCGGCTGAGCAGTGCCTCGGCGCTGAACACTATATTGCGATGACGCATCAAAAACTCTAACAGTGCAAATTCTTTCGGCACCAACTTGATTGGTTTCTGGCTTATCGACACACAGAATTTGTCGCGGTCTAGTTCAACATCTCCAACTTTTACGATGCTCGAACTGACGCCAACTGCTGAGCGCCGTGCGAGCGCCTTTACGCGCGCTACGAGTTCGCGCACTTCAAACGGCTTCGTCAAATAATCATCAGCGCCCGAACCCAAGCCTTCTTCTTTGTTCGAGAGCGTTTGATTCGCAGTCAGCATCAAAACTGAAGCTTGCCCGCCACGATCTCGGTACTCTTTGCACAGCTGAACGCCCGTGACGTGCGGCAAATTCCAGTCTAGGATTAGTACGTCGTACTGAAACAGCTTGAGCTTTTCCTGCGCCAGCGAGCCATCAGATTCCGCCTCGACAGTGTGGTGGTCGAGCTTGAGACAATCTTGAATGACCTTCAAAATCTGTGGGTCGTCTTCCACAACCAGAATTTTTGCCACTGTGACCTCTTTATCAGACTTGCCCGGTAAATAGTCTAGCAACTACTGAGGTATATAAATTACATGGGTAATCAGTAGCGCCGCCCGATGACAGAGGTGGTCGACAACAAATTTATTCGCGGAATGCAGCTAATCAGCAGACTTAGCGGCTTCGGCGCGTTTGTCATTGGAGGGCTTTCGCTAACAGCCTGGGTCACCGCCACGCCCCTACTGGTGGATTTCAAAGCGATTCCGTCCTTTCCTTTCATGATTGCTGGTCTTGCCGTTTGTGGCTTGCAATTTCGACAAGTGAAATCTATTTGGCACCTTGCCGGGCTGGGATTATCTCTTGGCTTGTGTGCAATCGCTTCGCACGATTTTGTCGAGATGATGTTGGCGTCGAGTCAAGATTCACTCGATTCTATGACCGGTGGTTTTGCATTCTCACTCCTCAATTCTTTAGCCGCAAACGATGCTTTGTCACTGATGTTGATCAGCGTTGCGTTGCTTCTCGTTGATTTGCCTTCGCGTCGATTTAGACTTGCGGACCTGTTCACTGTAAGCGCTGCTTTTATGTCGATGATGACTCTGCTGGGTGTTATCTTCGGGATTCCTGGCTTCTGTGTCTTTATTTCTTGCCTGCGCATTTCGCTTCTCGAAGGACTAACGATCGCAATTTTGTCTCTCGGTGTGTTGTTCATTCGACCAGAACAGGGACTTGCTTCCATCATGTCTCGTGATACCGCTGGCGGTGTGCTCGCGCGCAGATTGATACCGGCAGCCGTCGTCGTTCCACTTTTGCTTGGCTGGTTGCGAATGCAGGGCGAGCATTATCATCTCTACACTCCAGAGATGGGATTAACTCTCCTCGTTGCACTGCTCGTCCTCATTTTTATGAGCGTGATTGGATGGAATGCGTGGTCGATCGATCGTATGGATCGCGCTCGATTACAAGCTATCGACGAAATGGAAAATGAGATTTCCCGAAGAAAAGAAGTTGAGCAAAGATTCAAAGATTTCTATTCGAATGTTTCACATGAATTGCGTTCGCCGATTACTTCGATCAACGTTGCGCTTCAATTGATCGATATGAAAATCGATCCATCGATAAATACTGAAGTCGGTGAGCTGACGAACACAGCCGAGATCAGTTGTGCTCGGATGATCCGGTTGATCGACAATTTGCTCGATGTAAAACAAATCGAGGAAGGCCGACTTACACTTAAAATCAAAATGCTCGACACTTTGGAAGTTGTGTCAACCGCTGTCGATGGGCTTAAGGGAATGGCTCACGACGCTGGTGTGAAGCTCAATATCGTCATGGACGCGCTCGGATTTGTCATGGCCGATGAGGATAGAATTATCCAGGTGCTGACAAATTTCATTTCGAATGCAATCAAGTATTCCAAGGCAGGTGACAATGTCACAGTCAGGCTGAGTCAGGTGAATCCGCAAATCATAAGGTTCTCAGTCAAAGACAATGGTCCTGGCATTCCGTTGGATGCGCAGCACAAAATCTTTGGTAAGTTCGAAAAGATTGATGCGCAAGACGGCGTGCAGCGTAAGGGCACGGGGCTGGGACTTGCAATTTCAAAGGGAATTGTCGAGCAGCACGGCGGTAAGATTGGCTTTGACACCGAAGTAAACAAAGGCACTGAATTTTGGTTCGAGCTGCCCACTGTCGATGAGACTGGTGGCGCTGACAGTATCATAAAAGCTGCAGAGCATGTCGTATGAAATTGACATCATACCGCTCGCTATATCTGCTGGTGATGATGCTTCTTCTGTCCACAGCAATTTCTGGCTGCGGAAAAACTGGAACGTCAATCCCGACAATCGCTGTGAAGGCGCCTGAACTAGAGGGCGGCACAGATTGGTTGAACACTGCGAAACCAATAAAGCTAGCCGATTTGAAAGGCAAATTTGTTTTGCTCGACTTTTGGAATTTGAGTTGCGTGAATTGCTTTCACACAATTCCGATTTTGAAAGAGCTCGAACATCGTTATGCGAATGATCTGGTGATCATCGGTATTCATTCTCCGAAATACAGTAGTGAAAAGGACACCAAGCCTCTCAGGGATGCCATGCTCAGATTGGAGATAGACCACCCTGTCGTGAATGATGCCGAAAACATCATTTGGACTCAATACGGAATACGTGGATATCCGACTTTGGTGCTTTTGGACCCGAACGGATCGATGATTACGCAAATCTCCGGTGAACGAAGCTATCTTCAGTTGGATAGTCTTTTGCAGAAGCAAATTGCAAAATTCAAAGCAAATGGACAGCTCGATGAGAAGCCTCTCGCAATTGCGCCAGAGCCAGTTCGTGCGAATAGTGCACCGCTATCTTTTCCTGAGAGGCTTTGTGTCGATGCAAAGCGAAATTTGTTGTTCATATCTGATTCGGGACATAACAGAATCGTCGAAACTGATCTCGCGGGAAAGGTGCTGAACATAATTGGTACAGGGAAGATTGGCTCGACTGACGGTGCATTTGATAAAGCCGAGTTTCATCACCCTGGAGGAGTTGCGATTGATGGCGACGCTGTCTACGTCGCAGATACTCAGAATCAAAGGATTCGAAAGATCGATTTAAAGGCGAAGACTGTAAGCACCGTATCTGGTGATGGACAGCTCACCGATATTTTGGCTCCTCCAGATCTGGGGAACGCGAAGAAAGCTCGACTCAATTCTCCGTGGGATCTGATTGTTGGTGGAAAGCGGCTATACATCAGCATGGCTGGTTCGCACCAATTGTATTATCTCGACTTCTCAACTAATCAGATGTGGATTTACGTTGGCTCTGGTGACGAAGGTCTGCACGACGGCGCGTTGCTTAGCGCAGATTTGGCTCAGCCAAGTGGGATCACCTACGCTAACAACGAAATCTACTTCACTGATAGTGAATCAAATTCAGTGCGTACTGCGCAGACCGACATCAAGAACGGTCAAGTGAAGACGATTACCGGGAAGGGGCTGTACGATTTCGGCGATGAAGATGGTGACCTCGCCACCGCCTTCTTGCAGCATCCACTTGGTTTGTCGCTGCTGGGCAAATCTGTTTATGTTGCTGATACTCTAAACCACAAAATTCGCATCATCGATCCCGTAAAGAAAACGGTAAAGACACTCTGGGGAACAGGTAAGCCTGGCGACGCGGACGGAACGAAGCCTGCTTTCAACGAACCAAACGGAATCTGCATTGTCGGTTCGAAGGTTTACATCGCCGACACGAACAATAACAAGATCAAAGTTGGCGACCTGCAATCCGGATCGGTTAAGACACTCAATCTGAGTGGCGTGCAAGCGCCAAACTGAGCTGCTCGTCCGCCTACTTTTCCCAGTTCTTGCCGACGTTGATGTCTACCTGCAAAGGTAGCTGCAACGGCTGATCCATCTGCATCGCATTTAGTACCACTTCTGTGGCAAGGTCGAGTTCATCTTCAGGCACTTCAAGCACGAGTTCGTCGTGAACTTGCAGAATCAGTTTTGTCTTCATGTTGCGCTCACTCAATTCTTTGTCGAGTCGAATCATCGCAAGCTTCATCAAATCTGCGGCGCTGCCCTGGATTGGAGCGTTGCAAGCTGCGCGTTCGTCTGCTTTGCGAACTGCATCGCTGCGATCGTTCAAGAAGCGGAAGTAGCGTTTGCGCCCCCAGAGAGTTGAGACGAATCCGTTAACGCGCGCTTCTTCAATTGTGCTGGTGAGGAAGCCACGAACTTTTGGATATCGCGCGAAGTATTTGTCGATGTAAGCCTGTGCCTCGCGGGTGGAGATTCCGAGGTCCTGACCCGTTGCAAACGCACCTTGCTGATAGACGAGGGCGAAGTTCAGGGTCTTTCCGATACGTCGCATCTCAGCGGTGACCTGTTCGACCGGGACATCGAAGATTTCGCCAGAGGTGCGCGCGTGAATGTCCTGATTCTTTTTGAAAGCGTCAATCAGAATTTCGTCTGAACACATGTGCGCCAGCAATCGCAGTTCGATTTGCGAGTAGTCCGCTGATAGCAAGTAAGCGGTAGGGTCTTGCGGGATGAATGCCTTACGGATGCGGCGTCCAACATCACTGCGAATCGGAATATTTTGAAGGTTCGGATTCGAGCTGGAGAGTCTACCAGTAGCTGTTGTTGCCTGATTGAATTCACCGTGCAATCTGTTATCGCGCGGCGAAATTGCTTTTGGCAAAGCATCGACATAAGTCGAACGCAATTTAGATAGTTGACGATATTCCAAAATTTTCGGAACGATTTCGTGTTCTTTGGAAAGTGCTTCAAGCACCGTTGCGTCAGTGGAATAGCCGGTCTTCGTTTTGCCTTTTGTTTTTAGATTCAATTCTTCGAAGAGAACTTTCTGCAACTGCAAGGGTGAATTGATATTGAATGAGTGACCCGCTAATCCAAAAATTTCATTCTCCAGTCTGGAAAGATCGCTAGACAGTTCCACAGAAAATTGATTCAGATACGGCAAGTCGAGTGCCACACCATTCTGCTCCATACGTGCGAGAGTGGCGGACAATGGGATTTCCATGTCATGCAGCAAATAACGCTGGTCGTGGTCCAGTCGGGTCGCGTACAAGCGAGTCAGTTCCAAAACCACGCGAGCATCATCTGCGGCGGTGGTGGCAACTTTGTCCACTGCAGCAAAATTTATTTGTAATTGCTTTCGACCAGCCGCAGAACTTTCAGTCGAACGCACTGTCGAATAGCCAAGTAAGCGTTCAGCCTGATCTTTCAAGCTGTGCTTCTCATCTGGATTTACAAGGTAGCTTGCGAGCAAGGGGTCAAAGACAATTCCTTCAAGCTTGATGCCTTGCAAAGAAAGCGCGTTCATCTTTGCTTTGCAGTTCATCACCACCTTTCCGATTTCTTTGTTTTCGAGAATCGGCTTGAGTGTCTCGACGATCTCCTCAGTTGAAAGCTTAACTTCCGGGTGGTGCACTGGAACATAAGCGGTCGAAACCGCCCATGAATCAGCGTTATACGAGTCGCTCAGCTTCAATCCGTTTTCCGAATCCAACTCTAAGTCGTTGCTCCATGCAAAAGCGTATCCAAGAATTTCTGACTCGAGTGGGCTCGCTCCAGATACTTCCAGGTCGACACAGAGAACTGGACATGTGGAGACTTTCTGTACTACCGAGTCAAGTTCTGCGCGTGACAGAACAACTTCTGGAGTTGGCGGCAGTGCAAGGGCTGCAACCTTTTCGACAACCACCGTGATGGATTCGATTGGTTTGACCGCGATTGCTGTACCGCCACCAGATGAGGTGCTTGAACCACCCGTGACACTCGAAACTTTTCCGACTGTGACGGTTGCATACTCGTTGAATCGAGCCAGAATTTTTGGCAACCGATTGACGATCGACTTGAACTCCAGCGCGCGGAAGTACTCAGTTGCAGCCTCTAGTGGTGGTGCGTTCAACTGGCAATGTTCGAAGTCGAAATCCAGAGCAACATCCAAGACGATAGTTGCACAGCGTTTACTATCGAACGCGCTTTGACGTCCGTCTGTCAATTTCTGTTTGACGGATTTAGATTTGATTTCTTCGAGGTGCTCGTAAATTCCTTCAATTGTTTGATAGCTCGTGAGGAGCTGAACTGCTGTCACCGGACCGATTCCGCGAACTCCAGGAATGTTGTCGGACGTGTCTCCGCAAAGACCTTTATAGTCAATGACTTGTTCAGGCCATACGCCAAGCTTTTCAAAAACTTTCGCGCGGTCGTATGTAATCAACTCCTTCACGCCTGGTACGAGCACGCGGACCGCTTCGTCTTTGTCTTCAACGAGCTGGAATGCATCTTTGTCGCCAGTGAGGATCTGAACTTTGATTCCCTTTTTCACAGCTTGCGTTGCGACTGTTCCGATCACATCATCGGCTTCGAAACCCTCTACTTCATAGACTGGAATGCCCATGAACTGAACCGCTTCTTTGATGAGCGGCCACTGCACTTTCAAATCGTCTGGCATTTCACTGCGATTCGCTTTGTAATCGGTGAACTCTAAATCGCGAAAAGTTGGTTTGGAAACGTCGAAACAAACCGCCAGACCATGCGGTTTTTGCTTTTCCATTACGTCAAAAAGAGAATTGAAAAATCCGTAGACTGCCCAGGTCGGAACACCGTCGGCTCTGCGCAACCCAGATTTAAACAGCGCAAAAAATGAACGAAAAGCTAGTGAGCTGCCGTCGACGAGAACCAAGGTTTCACCTGGATTCATAATTTCTCCTCTGAACTACGTTCTTTGTGCACGACATCTGGAAAATGTTGGACGATTCCACTTGCTCATTACTGCTCAGTAGGCAGATGCAAAGTGCAAGCGATCAAGGCGAACTGGCGAGCTATCCAACATGTCGCCTTACGCATATATGCAGTCTGCGCGGTCGAAGTTTTGATACTTACGCGCAGTGTAATTATATTGTGATTCAGTCTCCATGCCGTTCCGTTTGACATGAAATGTCCGTTCATGAGCTGACAAATAATCTATGCCTTGCCAAAGGTTTCAATGTCTTTGCAAAGAACCTGTCAGGAGGCGGATCTGCCTTAGAGTGGCGTAATATCTTGATAAGTCAGTAAACACTGGGACTTCGAGCCCAGAACTTACGATTTTCCGCTATGCCGGGCAGCTTGCTGCATAAGCTGTCCAAGGACTGGGAAATTGAGGCGACCATACAATACTCAGGCGAGAGAAGGTAAAATGGGCAAGGATAAACAGAAAGATGCGGCGAACGACCGCGCGAAGCTATTCAAAAAAGCAGTACTGGCGGGCGTAGGCGCATCGACAAACGTAGAGCGCGTCAAAGCCGCTCTCAGCGATGCGATGGAAGACCTCGTCAGAGTTGGTCAAGATTTGCTTGACGAACTGGAAGACAAAGGCAAAGGCAAGACTGAAAATTTCCAGAGCTTCTTGCGCAATTTGCAAGATGAAGCCGGCAAGCGCACTCAAGATGCCGAAAAGAAGATTACTTCCAAGGTTCAAGGACCAACCAAGAGAGCTGTAAAAGACTTGGGTCTTGCGACTCAAGACGAAATTGCAGAAATTTTGGAAAGATTGGAAGCAATCGAAGTACATGCATTTGGCGAAAGCCGCGCGAAGAAGCCGGTTGAGACTGAGGCCGAGCACGAAGAAGATGAAGAAAATCACGACGGTGACGGTTCAGAATCTGAAGGCAAAAAGCGCAAGAGCAAAAAGTCCAACAACAATAACGGTTAAAGCATGTCTGCCGGAACAAAAGTCCAACAACGATAAAACGGTTAAAGCATGTCCGCTGGAACAAAAGTCCAACAACGATAAAGCAGTTAAAGCATATCTGCTGGAACTGGCGGTACTTGCTGAACTTGAGCATTGTTGTACGGATTAGTGAGAGAGCGCTCTGGCGGATTCGTAACCACTGGTAGTGGCGTGCGCAACTGCAACTCGCAAGCCAATCCTGGGCAAGAATTTTGTTCTACGACTTTGCACCATTCTGGGTGATCCGATTGAATCGGGTCACCCGTTTGCTGTCCAGTGGCATTTTGTCCAACATTCGCTACCAGGTCGCGTATGACGACAGACCAACTGACTTTTGGCGATGTGCCCGTCTTCAACGCATCTCGGCAATAGTAGAAGAGTTGACCGCTGGGCAATCGAATGTTGTCGAAGGGATAAAAGTTTGAGATGACTGGCTTCGGAATTTGTGAGTTCAACAAATTCTCCGAAGTCAAAAATACGACGGCTGCATTTGGACGTTGCTGCGGTGTACTATCGTGCATGAATTGTTCATATGTCTGGTTCTCGACGATAGTTTGAGTTCCATCGAGTTTCGCATCAGCTACCTGAGTCAACACATCGAATCCTCTGGGCATCCACGGTTTGGATTCTGATTTGGTTTCGGCGTCGGGCTTGAAGAAATCAGCTTCATCGGCTGATTTTGTGCATGGTGTAAATAGTATTTTCTTGGAGAGAATAAAAGCTTTGGATGGTTTATCGATTCTATAGATTCCATCTTTGCCGAGTTTAAAGGCATGTGAGCTAAGGTCGAATGTCGATATAGCAACCTGGTTCGCGTTGTTCACCACCCGCTGTGCAAGCAAAGCCGCTTTCCTTAAGCCGGCTCGTTCTTCGTCGTGTCCTGAGATCGATGCTTTGAGTGATTCGATTTCTTCATTCGCCAAATCTGTTTGGTGCGCCACCTCATCTGGTGCTTGCGATGTATTGGAGGTTGATGCCTTTTGATGCGCCACCTCATCTGGTGCTTGCGATGTATTGGAGGTTGATGCCTTTTGGTGCGCCACCTCATCTGGTGCCTGCGATTTATTGGAGGTCGGTTCCTTTTTGTGCGTTACCTCATCTGGTGCCTGCGATTTGTTGGAGGTCGGTGCTTTGTGTCCGAGCCGAAGCAATCTGTTTTGCACAGAGTTTAATTCCTGGCGTTCGATAAACACCTTCTGATCTATCTGATTCAGTTCGGTCGTGGCTCGTCCTATAGCCATTCTCGCTACAGCGGCGGTTTCGATAGCAGCGAGGTTGGTGTCGAAAACGTTTTGCAAATAATCGTTGAGCAGAGTTTGATCGTATCCCTTTCTTCCCGCAAGATTACAAACACCTTTTGAGTCGATAAATAACGGTATCGCATTCGGTGGCTCGGTCGCGGACTGTGCGCCACCATACAAGCCCGTTGCGGAGATATTGAATACATTGCCGACTGCGCTCTGCCCAATTCCACCCTGACTGGTTTGATTCAGAATTGCGTACCCGCGAGCACCGGAATCGATAGCGAGGCAACTATTCGGCTGCGAGGCTTCGGCAACACCGGGCGTGGGATCGGCTTGGAATCGACGCACCGCGCTCGAACTGTCCCAGGTAGCCTCGAGTAGCGCCATCAATTTCTTTTCGTCGACCGAAGGACCAAGCCCACGGAGCCAGTGATAGAGCGCGATACTGAACGCATCAGATGGAGACATTCCTGGCAGTACAGGTTGCAGCGTCGGTGAAAGTGTTCCTTTACCCGGCACTTCTGCGCCGCTAACTTGTTGCCAGTCACCATCTCCTTTCAAATCGGGCGAATTGAGTAGAGAAATTCCTGAATTGATTACCGATGGCGAGCCATCTGGAAAGTTCAAAATCAACGTAGATGGCATCGGCGCTATGGCGGGAGTTGTAATAAGAGCGCAGGATTTTTTCGTCAGAGTAGTGTTTGCTTCTGATCCGGGTTTTGCTTTGGGCTGATAGACAGCTTCGACCAGCACCGCAAATGGTGCCTTGTTATTTTTTGTCGATTCAAAAAGCTCAGACCGATCCAGCAGTCTGATTTTCCCCGACGGCCAGACGGGAAGCCCGGCACTCGGTTTGTACCGCCCCAGTTTCAAGCGCACTTCAACCAGTGATTGGTCGGGCGACGACTTATCTGCAGCCAACATTCGGTAGACATCGCGATAGATATTGTTCTGCTTGTCTTGAGTGTTGTTACCATAAAACTGCATGCTCGTGTCGTGCGATTGTGCATCCATCATGTCGGGCTCTGCGGCTTCATGGAGCTTTTGAGTCAGTTCCACCTCGACTTGTTTGATTTGCTGCACGTCTTTATCAATCAAATCGGACATGAATTTCTTATGCAGATGTTCTGCAATCGTTTTATCTACTTCGAGCGTCTTGTAGATGGTATTAATGCCGGTGACTCTCTGCTGAGCACCCGCATAGCTGAAAGAGCCACTATCGTCGCCTAGGGTATCGCAGATTCCCACTTTTCCGAAGCTGTGAGTTTCGACATAGATTTGGGAAAGTTGTTTGGCCGCGTACAGTGCCGCCTGAGCCGCTACGTCAACGCTTTTGCGATGGTGCCCGGAAACGCCGATCCAAATTATGTATGCGGATATGATGGCGCTGCCAACCGTCGCGATCAACAAAACCTGAAAGATCGATGTCAGTTCGGAATTTTTCGCAGACTCGCTCGAAGCCGAATTACCAGGCTCTGCGCGCGGGCTGCGTTGCTCTGATTTTTCTGCGTACTGTTCCATACAAACTCGATGTCAACTGAGGCGATGATAGCACCCCGCGGGCTTAATCGACAGCCGTATGCGCAGCGGATTTACACCGTCTTGCTCTGCTAACATTGCTGTAGGTGATTGGCGTCGTGTTCAGATGAAAAGCAAATTGTTGACATGGGTAGTTTTGATCGCATTGTCGAACAATGTCGCGCTGGGTGCACCGGCGGCGAGGTCACCCAATTTGGGGCGCCCAGATTCGAGCGCATCAACTTCTGCACCGAATTCGCACTCCGCTAGCGACGGTCAAAAATCTAGCGAAGGTCTAAAGCAGCTTATCTCCCTGACGGAGGCGCAATCCTACGGCAAGGCTGCCAATCTCTTTGAGAAGCTAATTGAGCAAGACCCGCAGAATGCGCAACTGCGCCTTGCCGGGGCGAAATTGTTTCGTCAGATGGGAATGTTTGCGCGCTCTATGTCTGAATACAAAAAATTGGCGATGGATAGTCCCAAGATGATCGAACCGATCGTGGCGCTGTCGCAAATGTCGATGGAATATTTGAATATTCCCGAGGCTCTGAGTTATGCAAGGCGCGCCGTAGCGATGGACCCGTCGGACAAAAATGCGCGCATCGCATTATGCTCGGCTCTAATCGCCAGCGATTATCTGAAGCCTGCTGAAGATGAGCTTGGCAAGCTGCAAAAAGAACGGGGCAACGATCCACAGATCAATTATGTTGCGTACAAGCTGAATCTCAAGCGTGGGCAACTGGCAAATGCGCGTCAGCAGTTGGAATCCGCAGTAAAGCTGGCTCCGAACAATGCACAATGGTTGTTGGATTTAAGTGAACTTTGCAAGCAGCAAGGTGATTACGATGAGGCCACTCAGTGTCTGCAGCGGGCGATGAAAGTCGATCCGTATTCAGTCGACAAGCTGAATCGAATGGCGATTATGCAAGAGTATTTTTTGCATGACTACGATGCTGCCACCGCGGTTTATAAGCAGATTCTAGAAATCGACCCGGAATCCGTAAGTGCGCTCGCTGGTCTGGATCGTTGCCGAGCCAAGAAAAACGACATCGCAGCCCTGTTTAAAACAGAGCTGCGAAGCTGGATACATTCAATTTACCGAGCGATTTTTCCGACTTAATTGAAATCGGTTTCGCTTATTGAGCGATTTTTTCCGACTTAGTCGAATCGTATTCGCTGCGTCGATCTTGCAATCCTTTCCGACTATTGATTCGGTTCCTGCAATCGTTTACTGAGCTTTGCTCAAAACGCGCTTTGGTCCGTGAATCGGATCTTCGATAACAACAGTCTGATCGCGCTTCGGTCCGACCGATACGATTGCGATCGTCACATCCATCTCTTCTGCTAGGAAGTTCAAGTAGTGACGTGCGTTCGTCGGCAATTCTTTGAAGCTGCGGCATTCGCTGGTCGGCTTCTTCCAGCCTGGGAATGTCTGATAGACAGGTTCCATGCGAGAGAACATCATGCCGAGACCTGGCAAATCTTTGTACGTCTTACCGGTTTCGCGATCTTTGTATGCAACGCAAACTTGAATTTCGTCGAATTCGTCGAGCACATCCAACTTAGTGATTGCCAAACAATCGAGTCCGTTGATGCGTGCAGAGTAGCGTCCGAGCACGAGGTCGAACCATCCGCAACGACGTGGTCTGCCGGTTGTGACGCCGACTTCAGCCCAGGCTTTGCCGGTCTGACGAAGCATCTCGCCGACTTCACCATCTTGCTCTGTCGGGAATGGACCTTCGCCAACGCGAGTCATATAGGCTTTCGAAACGCCGATGACACGGTCGATGATTGTTGGTCCGATACCAGCCCCGATGCAAGCACCACCGGCGGTTGGTGATGAGCTTGTCACGTATGGATAGCTACCGTGGTCGAGGTCGAGCAATGTGCCCTGCGCGCCTTCGAACAGGATGTTCTTGCGGTCGTTGACGGAGTTGAAGATCAACTCAGACGTATCGCAAACGTACTTCTTCATTTGCTGACCGTATTCCCAATACTCGTCGAAAACAGCTTTCGGATCGAGCGCCGGCAAGTTGTAGAGTCTTTCGAGAATGACGTTCTTGGCTGGCACCATCCAATCGAGTTTCTGTTTCAAAACATCTGCGTCGAGCAAATCTTCAACGCGAATTCCAGAGCGGGCGCATTTGTCAGCGTAAGTCGGTCCGATACCACGCTTGGTGGTACCGATTTTGTTGTCGCCGCGACGGTCTTCTTCAGCCGCGTCGATCATCAAGTGATATGGCATCGTAACGTGAGCTGTTGCCGAGATTCTCAAGCGTGACTCGTCCAAACCACGCTTCAACAATGCTTGCAATTCTGCCAGGAAAGCTTTCGGGTCGATAACGACACCGGGTCCGAGCATGCAAACCTTGCCTTCGTAAAGAATGCCCGATGGAATCAAGTGGAATTTGTAGGTTTCGCCATCAACAACAACTGTGTGACCAGCGTTGCAACCACCCTGGTAGCGAACGACAACGTCGGCATTTTTTGCCAACAAGTCTGTTACTTTCGCTTTCCCTTCATCTCCAAACTGAGCGCCGACGACGATTACGTTTGCCACTTTGAGCCTCTCGTGTGCCTTATTATTTTGTCCACAGTCCAATGCGAGTGATTGCGCCGCGTGCGATCACAACCTCCACTCAAGCTCGGAGCCGTTTTCGGTCTCCGTCTTTTAGACCGTCAGATAGTCTAAGATACTCGCCAAGAGCTGTCAAACGGCACTGGGCGCTAATTACGTTAAGATTATTTATGCCCGAGGTTGTCAGCGCGCAGCTTTCCCGAGCTGTTCGGCGTTTAGACTTGTATTGCAACGTAGCGCATTGTTCAGATGAGAAATTGAATGAGTAACATCTTCGATATAGAGTTGGCTCAGCGACACCCTTTCGCCACTTCCCTGGTGACTGCCGCGATCAATTCGAACAAGCTATCCCACGCATATCTCCTCAGTGGGAGAGCGCCTGAGGACAAATGGAAGTTCGCTCGAGAGGTCGCAGCTCATTTGAATTGCGCCAACAAAGCGCAACATAACAACACAGCTTGTCAACTTGCCGGGATTTCGGAGCGCGAGCAGTGCACGAACTGCAAGTGGATTAACGAAGGCAAACATCCCCAGGCTTGGATTACGCTGACCTCGGAAGGCAGTAAGAGCGGCAAAATCGCTGTGGAAAAAGCCAGAGCTTTGTCGGAAGAATTGTCAAAACACTCCGAATATTTTCGTGTCGTAGTCGTCGAAGATTCTTCGCAGGAGGCTTTTCACAGACCGTCTGCGAACGCTCTATTGAAGACAATCGAAGACCCGGGCGAACGCTGTTTGTTTTTCCTTTTCGCGATTCGCGAAGACGATGTGCTACCAACTGTGGTGAGTCGATGTCAGGTCACGCCGATGTCGAGCCCGCCGGAAAAGCAGACAGCGCTTGCCGCGGCGATCTTGAAAACGGGCGAGACGACAATGATTGCACCAGAGTTGAAAAGCTTCAGCGATTCGTACAAGCAGATTTTCAAGAATCGCGATTCCCACCTGACTTTGTACGCTTTGGACCTGGCAAGACAAATTCAAACAGCTATCGATGAAGTCGAAAACGTTGATGCAGTGCTGGATTTGGCAACAAATCTCGAAATTAATCGGGTTGGCGAGCGCGCAAGTTCTGACCGTGCTGCTGCGGGTTACCTCGCGGATTTGCTATCTTTGTCTGAGGAAGTGAAACTTCAGTTGGACCATTATGTATCCTCCAAAGCAGCAATCGAAACTTTTGTCCTATCGTGGTGGCGATTGCGTGCGGCTGCTGGATGCTAGGAACTCGGGAATTTTTTTGAAAGGAGCTACGGCGTGACGCGCGAAGGTGAAGAGTCTGCCTGGAAAGGGCTATTTTCCTACTGCACGCTAGGGCTAGTTGTTGCGGCGACGGCGTTCTGGCTGACAATTTCTAAGCCTGAGGAAATTCGTGTCATACCGACTGAAGGCGCTGTTCATGGCATGAGCGCGAGCGACGCTTCCAATCAAATCTACCTGTGTTCGCAACAGGTACTGACTGATGTGGAAGCGATGGAGCCGTTGCAAGCTATGCGCGATGGCGACATGGATCTGGCCATCGGTTCGGCTCGGGCGCTGATCGACAAAGACAAATGGAACGTCAAAAATTTGATGTGTGCTGGTGATGTTTTCGTAGCGGCACCAAAAGATGCGGGATTGCAAAAAGAAGGCTATCAAGATCTGCAAACTGCAGTTCATATGGTTCCGGCAAGCAAGTGGATTCGTTTGAACTATGCACGCGCATTGGCTCGTGGAGAGCGTTTCGAAGAAGCAATTGAACAGTACGAGAAAGTGACGAAGGACAATCTGGATATAGTTCCATCGTTAGAACTCGCGCGTCTGTACATGGATGTCGATCAGGATAAGGCGCTCAAGTTGTTGCACGATCTGGCAGTTAAGTCGCCTGATAATTCTGCGGTGCAAATGTTGCTCGGTATAGCGATGGCTCGAAACGATGAAGAGAAGCCAGGATACGAAGAATATGTGCAAGCATACGGAAAAGCGCGTGCGATTGGTTATCCATTCGAGGCGCGCGACTTAGTCGTGAAGAATCACGATTCAATTCCTGATGCGATTAAAGAACAAACTGATCTCGTTTCCAAAGACAAAGAAGATGTCGATGCGAAACTGATGCTCGCAAAAATGTTGATCGTGCAAAATAAGCTTCCAGAAGCCCGCGCAGTGCTCGATCCCGAAAAGGAAAAATTGAAAGACAACGCCGAGCTGCATCGCTTGTACGCAGAAATCGCGCACACGGATAATAAAGAAGACGAAGCTTTAAAAGAGTGGGCTGCGGCAAACGCAATCGAAAAGAAGATCGACTAGTTAAGCGTTAAGCAGAGCTGTTTCAGTAATCATCCCGTGCACAAATAGATGGATCTATTTGCGCGATTGTTTTGATGTCGGCGTAAGTAACTTGTCTGCGTACTTACTTTGATGCCTGCGTACTTACTTTGATGCCTGCGTAATCACTTTGACGTTTACGCGATTACTTTGACGTTTGCGCGATTACTTGACGTTTGCGCGATTACTTGGTTTTGTCTTTTTCCAATTTCGCAAGCTGCTCGTAGAGTGAGCGCTCTTCGTCAGTCAAAGTCGTCGGCACGAGAATCTTCGCACGGACCAGAAGGTCGCCGCGTGGACCGCCTTTTACTTTTGGTAGACCTTTGCCGCGCAGGCGCAGTAAACGTCCGTTCTGAGTACCGGCTGGTACGCGGATTCGCACGTTCCCTTCAAGTGTGGGAACACTCAATTCCGCACCAATAACTACTTGAGCTGGTGACAGTGAAACTTCGGAAATCAAATTGTCGCCATCGATCGTAAACTTCGGATCTGGTTTGATTTTGACCTTCAAAAAGAGGTCGCCGGCGGTTTGTGTGCCTGGCGCGCCTTTGCTGCCTTCGCCAGATACTCGGATTTTCGAGCCCGGACGAACCCCAGCAGGAATTTTTACTTCGATTGTGCGTGGCGGTTTCCCGGGCTGCGTAATCTGCAGTGTGCGCTGCGAGCCCTTGAGCACTTCCTCTAAAGTCAGCTCGATGTCTGCTTCCTGGTCGTTGCGTCGCGGCTGAGCTTGTGGAGCGCCACCTGCGGTGCGAAATCCAGCCGGTCCACCCGGCCCACCAAATCCAGCCTGTCCGAACAATGTTTCGAAAAAGTCTGAGAATGCGCCGCCTCGACCTAAATCGCCGAGATTGCCAAAATCGAATGTGAAACCACCAGGTCCACCACTGAAATCTGGCGGTGGTCGGAAATCTGCACCAGCTTTGTAATTCGCGCCGAGCGTATCATATCGTCGACGTTTTTCTGGGTCTTTCAAGACCTCGTAGGCTTCGCCGATTTCCTTGAATTTCTCTTCCGACGCCTTGTTGCCCTTGTTGGCATCTGGATGGTGTTCGCGCGCCAGCTTACGATAAGCGGCTTTGATGTCTTTATCGCTCGCATTCCTCTGTACGCCGAGGATTTGGTAATAGTCTCTAAATTTGACCAAGCGACCCTACTCCATATGACACGCCCTTCGTTAAGCGTAGTTTCTTAAGCCGTTTCGGGCAAGCGTCTCAAAGACCATAATAATGAATTTTTCGGCAACTTAGGTTGTTATGTGAGGTAAACCTTGTGCAAATTATCAAGAATCAACGCTAAATTCTGAAACTTTGTCATCTTTCAAATGAATGAGAAGTGACCTTCCTGGGGCACCACCTGTGGCACCAAGTTGCCACGCCAAAGTCGGCTCGTTCTCTGCTTCATCTGGAGGCCCAAGCAAGCCCAGCAATTCATTCTTAGACATTCCAACCAGCTCATAATTACACAGAAAGTCCTTGATCATCGCGTAGCGCGCGTTGTGATATTTCCAAAGCGCCCGATCGAATCGTTTTGAAGACACCGGTAGTGATCGTGTAATCGCCGAACCGAGAGCCATAAAAAGCAATGTAGCGGGTAACGTGAAAAGAACTGCAAGAAATAAGAGCGCAGCTTTTTCGAGAATTTTATGTGCGGCTGCGGGAAGTGCCGGAAGAGCAACAATGCATAATGCAATTGCCACCAGAAGCGCCACGCCCAAAACAAACTGTTTTTGCATAGTTCCACTTAGTGCTCGTCGGGGCTGGGAAGCTGTCGAAGCTTGGCTAAATCCACTTTTCCTGAAAACAAGTTATGCGTGTCTTATCTTCGCAAATACTCAAAACTGTATTGTGACGAAAACTGGACTAAAGCCGGGAAACGGGGTCTGTACTGATAACATATCAAGGTGACATACAAGTAGTAGTGGCGGTAGCGTGGTCAGCATCATGAATTACGAGTCAATCGAGATCAACCTCAAGCAAGGCGGCAGAGTCAGTCGAGCTGATGCACAGTCGCTCTGGGAAAACGCCAGCGACGAGCAACTGATGACGCTCGCGAACATCGTGCGTGACCGCTATCATGCGCCAAAGACCGCCACTTATTTGCTGATGCGCATCATCAACTACACAAACATCTGTGTAGCGAAGTGCGACTATTGTTCGTTCTACCGCCTGCCGAAAGCGCCGGATGGCTACGTTCGCTCGAAAGATTGGATTTATTCTAAAATCGATGAGCTGTTAGAAGTCGGCGGAGATTTGTTCGCATTCAACGGTGGCTTCAACCCTGATCTGAAGATCGACTATTACGTCGACTTGTTTGGTTCAATTCGTCAAAAGTACGATGAGCGGCTCGAATTTTACGCCATGACGGTCGTAGAACTGCTCTACATCGCTCGCGTTAGTCGTATCACTGTTCCAGAAGCGCTAGCAAAATTGAAAGAAGTTGGAGTGCGTTGGATCACCGGTGGTGGTGCCGAAGTTTTGTCAGACTCATTCCGTAAGCGCCATAGTCCGCAAAAATATACAGTCGCTGAATACATGGAAACACAGCGCCATATACTTGAAGCTGGCTTGAACACTACCGGAACAATGGTAATAGGATTCGACGAAACTCTCGACGAGCGTTTGGATCATTTGGAAACAGTGCGCGCGTTTCAAGATGATACCGCCGGTGGTTTGTTCAGTTTCTTGTGCTGGACGTACAAACCATACAACAACGAGTTGGGTGGAAAAGAGATCGGTTCTGACGAATATCTTCGTTGGTTGGCTTTATGCCGCATTTATCTCGACAACATCAAACACATTCGCACGTCAGTCCTGACTCAAAACGCAAATGCTCTAAAGGGATTGAGCTATGGTGCAAACGACTTCGATGTGCCTTGGGAAGACGAAGTAACTCAGATGGCTGGAGCGATAATCGACCAGAACGTCGAGCGTGTGCTCGGATACGCAAGAGCGGAAGGATTCGAGCCAACTTACCGTCATGTCGCGAAACAGCGTCCGGCACTCGCAACTCGGTTTTAACTAAGGACAAGTTGCAGGCATACGACAGCGTGCCACATTTACAAGTCGTCTCTATATAGCAACAATTTGCGGGCATGAAACGCGTGCTATGTCTTGCAAGTCGTTTCTATGTAGCAACAATTTGCGGGCATGAAACGCGTGCTACATCTTACAAGTCGTTTCTATACAGCAACAATTTGCAGGCACGTAAGTGCGTGCTATGGTCTTAAGGCGTTAGCTAGCCTTATTTCACAGGTAAGGAACCGTGAGCAGTAAACAGTGCGAGCATAATTATTGCTGCCACCATCGCTAGTATCATCCAGACTTTGTTCATGCGCTCGTCGTCCGGATGCAATTGCCTGCTCAAAATTAGTTCTGCACGGTGAATCCGCTCCAGTTCCATTTTTGCGTCTGCAAATGCAAATCCGAGATCTTCCATTGTTTGATAGCGACGAGCCGCTTTTGTCTCCAGGCACCTGCTGATGATTGGGTCTAGAACGACTGCTTCTTTCATTTGCGGACAAACCTTGACCAGCGCAGGAAACTCTCGTTTTTTCGTGGAGCCGCCGACTAATTCTTGTTCTTCCAAACATCCCGTGAGCATCTCGTACAGAATCAATCCCACTGTGTAAATCGTTGAGCGTTGGTCTGGTGGTTGACCCGCGACTTCTTCAGGACTCGCGTATCGGAAGTGGTGACTGTTGCAAGTTGCTTCTGGTGTATGCGGTCCGATCATTTTCATTAGCCCGAAATCAAGTAATCGTGCTTGTTCCGCATTGTTGGCTGTGTGTACTAAAATTCCATTCGGTTTCAGATTGATGTGATTCACACCCTGGGTGTGAGCATACCGAAGAGCGTCGCAAACGCCTTCAATCAAGTTCACCGCGCGCAGTGGCATGAGCGGTGCCTCTTTGGAAATCAACTGCGACAGCGCGATTCCGTGAGCCCACTCCATGATGAGAACTGCATTTTCGCTGCTTTCACGATTGAACTTCAGAGTGCGCACTATATTAGGATGGTCCAGTCGCATCGCAATCAGTGCCGCTCGGTTCGTGCGCAGTACAGAAAAGGGATCTGGCTCCGCAACGCCATTCGAAATTTTGACGGCGACGTGCGTGTTCAATAGCTGGTGCCGCGCCTTGTACACGTAGCTTGTGTCACTCGTGCAAATATATTCTTCCAAGACAAAATCGTCGGCAACAACCGTGCCAAGCCGTGGATCTTGCAAAGTCAAAAATGATGCAGGTAATGATTGAAGACAAGCGTGCATGTCTTCATCCAGCATCATCTGTCCACAAATGCGACAGAGGTCGCTTGCAAATGTGTTGTCAGTTGACGACTCTTCAAGCAGAATAATTTGCTCAACGATCGTGGCTGAATCAACCGTTTCCGGCAAACAAGCCCGGTCTCTGTAACTCATAGTCGATACCCGCATGTTAGTGAGCGCGTTCAGGCGCTCGTTCGCGTTCTATTCTTAGGTCGTTCTCAGGGTTTATTTTGTTGCCAAATGGGGAAGGAATAAATTGGGATTCTGTCTGTGTCCCTTGCCCCCCGCAATATGAGAAACTAGGTATTGTGCGGTCGTAAGGCTAGGAGTTTGCATGGGTAAGGTGGACAAACGGAAATCGCGTCGTGCCAAGGGGCAGTCAATCATTGAATTGGCGGTCGGACTGATTGCGCTTATCCCAATCGTTTTGGTGATTTTTGACCTGGCTGTCATCGTTATCGCTGTGCAGATTAACGACTCGACTTGCCGCGAAGCTGCGCGTGTAGCTGCAAGCGGCGCACCGAGCGAGCAAACGAATCGCGCCAACGCGGTTATTGCCCGCGCCAATGCTCGAGCTGCGGGAATGTTGTCAAACTTCCAGCTCAAGAATGTCAATTCGACAGTCACGCAAGCTCAGGCAGATGCGCTGAAACCATATGGTGGCGCCCTCAATGGCACTGTCACCGTGCAGACCGAGGTGGATGTCAAACCATTCGTCGTCCAAGCCGCATACGGCGGCGGCGCACCGCTCAAATTCCGCTCTCAGCAAAGCTTCCCAATCACTTACGTGGTTCCGAACACAGCCACGACTACAGGGCCATAGTCCAAATCGGGGCTGTTAGTGAAGCCAGTCTGAGCATGTGAGCCAGTTAGGCTGAGCATGTAAGCCAGTTAGGGCTGAGCATGTAAGCCAGTTAGGCTGAGCATGTAAGCCAGTTAGGCTGAGCATGTAAGCCTGTTAGGCTGAGCATGTAAGCCAGTTTAGGGCTGAGCATGAAGCTCGTTAGGCTGATGGTGAAGCTAACTAAGCTGATGGTGAAACCTCTAGTTAGTCTTTTGTTTTGAGCAACTCGCGGATCTTGTCTGCATCCGCCTCACTGGCTGGATTGTAGATAACAAGACTTAGATCTGGACGCCCTTCTACTGAAAAAGAAGAGACATCCAGGCACAACAAACCGACGACTGGATGCCGAATCTGCTTAGTCGCTTCTCCGTGCATCACGACATGATTGTCTTCCCACATCTGCTTGAATTCGGGATTCGCCTCGCAAAGCTCGTCTACAAGCGCTTTTACAGCGTCTGTCGCGCCGGCTCTAACAATATCAGCTCGAAATGACGCAACTATCGATCTAGCAACATCACTCCAAGCTGGCATGTGTGCTCGCTTTTCGGGATCCAAAAATAACAACCGCATGATGTTGCGCTCGGCGTGTTTGAGTTTGTCGTAGTCAGTGAAAACCAGCGAAGCAGGCTTGTTCCAGCCAACCACGTCCCAAGTTTGCGTGCGGATGAACGCGGGGCTCAACGGCAATGCGTCCAAAACGCCCTGCAGTCGCGGCGTGATACCATCGCTGGCTTTGTATTTAACTTCCGGTGGTCTGCCCAACGCAAGTAAATAAACATGCTCGCGTTCAGTGTCAGTCAGCATCAACGCACCGGCGATTCGGTCAAGAACTAGGTCGGATGGCGCCCCGCCTCGCCCTTGCTCCAACCATGTGTACCAGGTCGTACTGACATTGGCTCGCTGAGCCACTTCTTCGCGTCGCAGCCCAGGTGTGCGGCGGCGAGACATCGGGAAGCCCAGTGCGCCCGGGTCCATCTTGGTTCGCCGGTCCTTCAAATAGGTACCCAGCGTGTTTACTTCGTCTTTTGTTGTCATCCTGTTAGTCTTTATACCAGTATAAGGACACTACTTTAACTCTATAACTCAAGATCCGATTATATCCTCTGTTCAAATTTTGGAGGTCGGAAAAATGCGAGTTTTTATTACCGGTGCAAGCGGTTTCATCGGAACTGCATTGATAAAAGAATTGCACAGCGCTGGACATAAGGTTTTGGGACTGGCCAGGTCGGACGCCGCAGCCGCTCAGGTAGCCGGTTTGGGCGCAGAGGTCTTGCGCGGTTCATTGGCAGATTTGGATATCCTCAAACAAGGCGCCACTAAATGTGATGGCGTGATTCACCTTGCGTTCAATCATGATTTTTCGAAATTCGCCGACAATTGTGTTGAAGATCGTCGTGCCATCGAAGCTTTAGGCGACGCTCTGGTTGGCTCAAATCGCCCGCTAATAGCAACTGGCGGTTTGGGATTCCTCGCACAAGGACGGTCGTCTACGGAAGATGATGACCAGAAGCCAAACGAGCACTTCCCAAGAATGTCTGAACCAGCCACTCTCGCGTACAACAAGAAGGGTGTGAGAGCTCGAGTAATGCGTCTGCCGCAAGTGCACGATCGCGAGAAAGCCGGTCTTATCACATACTTCGTGCAAATAGCGAAAGAGAAGGGCGTATCAGCTTACGTGGGTGACGGACAAAATCGTTATCCAGCAGCTCATGTCGATGATACTGCGAAACTCTATCGTCTAGCGCTTGAGTATAATGGCTCTATGACTAAGTTTCACGCTGTTGCGGAAGAAGGCATCACGATGAAAGCAATCGCAGAAGTCGTCGGACAGCAACTCAATCTTCCCGTCGTATCGAAATCAGTTGAAGAAGCACCTGCGCACTTTGGATGGATGGCTGCTTTCGCCGGAATGGATGCGCCGGCATCAAGCGTGCTCACACAAAAAGAGTTGAATTGGAAACCCGTAGGTCCAACTCTGATGGAAGATTTGGCATATCTCGAAAGAGCGAAAGTGGCAATGTGACCGGGGTTTGTCATCTCCATCTAAGTAATCTCGTGGAGCTGACTGACGACTCTTATTGATTTCAGCTCACAGCTTCAACAAACATCCACTCAATTCATACTAAATGGCGACGAGTCTAACGACTTCGTCGCCATTTAGGTACATCGAATTATGTGTCCGCGTGCCTGGCGAACTTCGAATCAGTTTGGAGTGGATGCGTGCCGGGACCAAGCCCTAATTCGCGGCATTTTGACTCGGTTCTAATTGTAGTCAGCAGACTGAGCCTCAAAGTCTACAAACCCAAGCGATATCGCTTGAGTTTTCACCCGGACTCCTTACAACCGATCCCCAAAACGCCCAAAACTGAAAATCAAAGTGATATCACTTTTGAATCGGACTGGACACACGAGCCCTCATCCCCGATCCTTGAAATGCAGACAGGACGGGCGTTTCCACCCGTCCTGATCCAATTCTTTGAGCTGAAAACTTAGCTTAAGCGTGCAGGTATTTAGCCAAATCTTGCAAGCGGTTCACATCAAGCTTGAGTCCAGGTCCCATTGTGGAACTGATGTACACAGACTTCATGTAAGTGCCTTTGACCGAAGCTGGTTTGACTTTGTTGACCTGGTCAACAACTGCAGCGAGGTTCTTGAGCAATCTTTCGTCTTCGAACGACAACTTGCCAACTGCCATCTGAACCAATCCACCGTCTTTTTCAGTACGGAAGGATACTTTCCCTGCTTTCAATTCTTTGATTGTCTTGCCAACATCGAAAGTAACGGTGCCGTCTTTCGGGTTAGGCATCAAACCACGAGGTCCGAGAACTTTACCCAGCTTCGACAACATCGCCATCGCATCTGGTGTCGCTACCAATTTGTCGAATTCGAGGAAGCCGTCGCCGATTTTGGCAACGAGGTCTTCAGCTCCGACAATGTCAGCGCCTGCTGCTGTAGCTTCAGCGAGTTTTTCGCCTTTGGCGACAACTGCCACTCTAACTTCTTTACCAGTTCCACCAGGAAGGTTCACAGTTGAACGAATCTGCTGGTCGTTTTGCTTTGGGTTAACGCCAAGGCGGAAGTGAATTTCGACGGTCTCGTCAAATTTGACGGCTGCCTTCTTGTCCTTCAGCAATTTGACTGCTTCTTCAGCACCCAAAGGTCCGCGGTTTTCTTCTTTGACTTGTTGAAGCGCTGTCTGACGCTTAGTAGCTTTCGGCATAATCGAAATTCCTTCGTGCTTTTCGTTTTTCTAGTCTTGTACGGTCAAACCCATGTTGCGAGCGGTTCCCGCAACCATTTTCTCAGCGGCTTCCAGAGTGGTTGCGTTGAGGTCAGGCATTTTGATTTTTGCGATTTCGGTGATTTTTGCTTTGCTAATCGTTCCGACTTTCGTCTTGTTTGGAGTAGCAGAGCCCTTTTCAACGTTCGCAGCTTTCTTCAAAAGTTCAGAAGCCGGAGGCGTCTTAAGGATAAAGTCGAATGATCTGTCTTCGTAAACTGTGATTTCAACAGGGATTACGGTGCCAGCCTTGTCTTGGGTCTTGGCGTTGTATTCCTTGCAGAACTGCATGATGTTTACGCCATGCTGACCGAGCGCAGGCCCAATAGGCGGCGCGGGATTGGCTTTTCCAGCCTGAATTTGCAATTTAACTTTGCCAACAGCCTTTTTCACGGTGCTTCGAGTCCTGTATAGATATGCGGAACTTATGATCTTATGGTAGTTTCGGGCTAGCGTCCACCAAATTTACACTTTAATAACTTGGTTGAACTCTAGTTCCACCGGAGTTGCCCGTCCGAAGATGATAACTGAAGCCTTGATGCGCTCCCGCTCCATGTTCACTTCTGTTACTTCGCCAGTAAAGTCTGCGAATGGTCCGCCAGTAATTCTGACGTAATCGCCGACCTTGACATCGATAACAGCTTGCTTCTTGCCTTTGATTCCGGCGACTGCCATTTGGCGTCTGAGAATCTGGCGAATTTCCGAGTCAGCAACTGGAATTGGTTTCTTGCCAGCACCGACGTACTTCGTGACACCAGGCGCTTCGCGAACTACACGCCAACTGTCATCATCCAAAATCATTTCAACGAATACATAACCTGGATACTCGCGCTCTTTCTTTTCGACACGCTTGCCGTCTTTGACTTTGCTTATCATCTTCTCAGGCACGATTACGCCGAAGATTCGATCTTGCGCGTGCATTGTCACGATGCGCTTTTCGATGTGTTCTTTGACTTTGTTTTCGTGACCGGAAGCAGTTTGCACCGCGTACCAGCGTCGTATCCCGTCAGTTTTGATAGAGGTCATTTTCCAATCCTATCTTTTGTATTCATTCAGTTGTCGACTTGTAATCGACATTCAGTTTGTCGCCAACCGAGGTCAGCACCGGGTCTTAATTGGTTCCGAGTCCGCCGCCATGCAATCTTGCAAAGTGTTCGAGTGGACCGAACACAGCGTGTCCGAGAACCCAGTCGAAACCAAGCACCATTAAAGTGATTACCGTGACAAGAAACAAAACGCTCCAGGTCTCTTTGATGACCTGGCTCGTCTCTGGCCAACTAATTTTTCTAAATTCAACTATAACTTCGCGAAGGAATTCGGCGAGTTGAGCAACTGGATTGCTGCTTTTCTTCGGCGCCTTTTTCTTCGAGCCGCCGCCACCACCACTGCCGGAGCCTCCACCCGACCCCTGATCTGTCGGGGGTTTGACCGGTGGAACTGGCGGAGCTGGTGGCTGGGAATTCTCAGCGGGATCGTTCACGACGACTTTTGGTTTCGTCGGGTCTTTCGGTTGCCCGGTCGGAGATTCCTTGTTTCGCTTGATCGCCATCTATTTTCTCTGTCTGGCTGCTGCTCAGCGCCTAGTAATTTGTATCCTGAGCTTGTGCAACGTTTTTGTGAGCTGGTAAATTCGCGCCATGAAAGAATCGAACTCTCACCAAAGGTTTTGGAGACCTTCGTTCTACCGTTAAACTAATGGCGCCCACTCCGTCTCTCTGGTCTGGTAACTGCGTATGTCGCTCTAGCCGCCCTTACGAGCGGGTTACTAGACCAGAGTCGTCTGATAGCCCACAACGAGGCACAAACTACTTTTTGGTCTCTTTGTGTTCAACGTGAGTTCTGCAATGGCGGCAGTACTTGTTGATATTGAGCCTATCCGGATCATTTTTCTTGTTTTTCATTGTGGTGTAGTTGCGTCGTTTGCACTCGCCACAAGCCAACGTGATGATGATACGGTCGTCTTTCTTGGCCACTTTCTAACTCCTGCGTGTTTCTTTTTATCCTGCCAAAAATTTGCAGAAAATGGAAACTTCCACCCAAACGATTAAGGTTTCAGGGCGTCCTACAGCGGCTTTCGCCACCTTGGCGACCATCAACCCCTCTCCGATGCCAGTTTTAACTGCCTGCTCTTGTAAACAAAAACAATGCAGAAAAAAAAGACCTCCCGGGGAGGCGTCAAGCAGCAAGTATATCTAAAGCCAAGAAAACCTGTCAACAAGACTAGAATATAGGGCGATGAACTCGAACGCCCAAAACATTCGAAAGTCTCTAATTGCACTGCTCGTCATGGCTGTGACGCTTTCGCTATCGTCTTGCAATGTTGCGAAACATGGCGCAATACCAGGCGTGTTGCGAATCAACGTCGGCGCAGAGCCGCCTGGTCTTGACTGGGAAGTTGAAACGGATTCGACATCATTTGACGTGGTATCGAATTTGATGACCGGATTGACTCAGTACACGCACGAGCTGAAAGTGGCTCCGGGCTGCGCTAAGAGCTGGGATGTATTGGATGGTGGCAAGCGCTATGTCTTCCATTTACGTGATGACATCTACTGGACTGATGGCAAGAAATTAACGGCGAAAGATTTTGAATACGCCTGGCGTCGTTTGCTCGACCCTTCGACAGGGGCTCAGTATGCGTATTTCCTTTATCCGATTGTCAACGCATTCGAATTCAATAGTAAGAAGATTACGGACCCGAATTTAGTTGGTATCAAAGCGGTCGACGATTACACGTTCGAAGTCAAGCTTTTGAAACCCGCCGCTTACTTTATCTATTTGACTGCATTCTGCCCCTGCTGTCCTTCTCGAAAGGATGTAATCGAGAAGTGGGGACATCGCTGGACCGATCCTGAACACATCGTGACTAATGGTCCATTCATGCTCAAGCACTGGCAGCACGAGTATAAAATTGAATTGGTGGCGAATGAAAAGTATTTCGAAGGTCCGCCAAAACTCAAGCAGATCACCATGTTCATGGTGCCGGAGCAAGCAACTGCATTTGCGTTGTACGAAAATGATGAATTAGATTTTGTGGATAATCGAAGTTTCTCGACACCAGATGTGGAGCGCTGCAAAGATTCGCCTGAATATGTCAACACAGCGCTGCTCCGTAACAACTATGTCGGATTCAACGTAACCAAGCCACCTTTCGACAACGAAAAAGTACGACGAGCGATCAGCAGAGCGATCGATCGCAAAGTGTTTCCTTTGATTTTGCGACGCAAAGAACGTCCATCTTTGAGCTGGATTCCAACTCCGCTACCAGGTTACTCACCTGAAACCGGCGAGAAATTCGATCCTGAAGCTGCCCGCAAACTATTGGCTGAAGCGGGTTATCCAAACGGAAAGGGATTCCCGAAAGTCACCTTGTTGTATCCGAATCGAGACGATGTGAAAACAGTCGTTGAAGAATTGCAAGATCAAATGAAGGTGAACTTGAATCTCGATATCGCTTTGCAAAATCAAGAATGGAAAGTCTATTTGCAGACCTTGCATCGCGACCCGCCACCAATGTTCCGTGCAAACTGGGGCGCAGATTATCCGGACCCAGAAACATTTGCGAACTTGTTCACTTCGCACAACGGCAACAACACAACGATGTGGAAAGATCCCGCGTACGACAAGCTCGTTGAAGACGCAGGTGTTGAGCAGGATCCAACTAAGCGTCGGCAGCTTTACGAAAAAGCGGACAAGTACTTGTGCGATGAGAAAGCGATTATCGCCCCAGTTTACCTCGCGACTCAAAACGCAATGGTGAAGCCGTGGGTGAAAGGACTCAAGTTCAACCCGCTCGACATACAGTTCTACAAAGAGGTAACGATTGAGCCATGATTAGGCAGGTGCATGAATGCTTAGTTTGATCTTCAAGCGAATACTCCTTGCTATCCCAGTGCTATGGATTGTGGCTTCGATCACATTTATGTTGGTTCGAATTGTCCCGGGCGGACCATTTGAAGGCGACAAAGCACTGCCACCAGAGATAGTGGCGAACTTAAAAGCGAAATATCATCTGGACCGTCCCGTTCCTGAACAATACATGCTGTACATGCAACGTTTGACACAGGGCGATCTCGGATTGTCTTACAAGTACATCGGACGCACAGTCAACGACATTCTCGGCGATGCGTTTCCGATTTCGTTGCAACTCGGTATTGCTGGATTGTTGTTAGCTGTCGCTATTGGAGTTCCTTTAGGAACCGTCGCAGCAGTTAAACGTGGTTCTGCTGCGGACTTCGGAGCGATGTTCATGTCGACCGCAGGAATTTCTGTTCCAAGTTTTGTAATTGGTGCACTGCTAATTTTCATATTCGGAATCTGGCTAAAAATTCTGCCAGTAGCATTGTGGGAATCATGGCGACACATGATCCTTCCGGCAATCACTCTCGCGGTCAGCCCAGCCGCTTACCTGGCGCGTCTAACGAGAGCTAGCGTCATGGAGATTCTGGAAAAAGATTGGGTGCGCACAGCACGTTCAAAAGGATTGTCTGGCGACAAAACAGTTGTGAAACACGTTTTGCGTAACGCCTTGATTCCAATCGCCACTGTGTTAGGTCCGCTGACAGCAATCCTGGTGACGGGCTCGTTCGTCGTCGAGTATATGTACGCAATCCCCGGAATGGGGCGCTTCTTCATCACAGCCGTTGGTAATCGCGACTACGATTTGATTATGGGAACGACGTTAGTCTTCGCGGTGTTGCTGATCATCGCCAACACAATTGTCGACATCGTTTACCTGATTCTAGACCCAAGAATGCAGGTGAACTGATGGCACCAAAAAACAAAGCTGGCATTGGTTATATCTGGTATCGCCTGCGGATGATCAAAACCGCATACGGTGCCTTCTGGGTAATTGCAGCGATATGTCTAGTAGCGTCACTATCCGCCAGTCAGTTTCCGTTGACGCACTACCAGTACTACCAGACATCCGAGGACTTGTTGCTGGGACCATGCGCCAGCCACTGGATGGGCACGGACGAATTGGGTCGAGACTTACTCGCCAGAATCATTTACGGCTCGCAGTTGTCCATAAGCATCGGTATAACAACCGCATTTATCGCGTTTTTCATTGGCACCATATATGGAGCTATCGCAGGATATTGTGGCGGTAAAATAGACAATCTTTTGATGCGCGGTGTAGATATCGCTTACGCGCTGCCTGACTTGCTTGTGATGATTTTAATCGGTGTGCTAATCGGTCGCGGAACGTCAGGCATCCTGATCGCATTGGGACTGGTAAGCTGGATGGGAACAGCGCGATTGGTACGCGCGCAATTCCTGCAACTTCAGCACGAAGAGTTCGTCGAAGCAGCTCGCGCAGCAGGACAAAGCGGACTGATAATCGTGCTCAAGCACTTACTTCCGAATGCTATGGGACCGATCATCGTCGCGCTGACGTTCACTGTTCCATCTGCCATTCTTTCCGAATCAACCTTGAGTTTCATCGGCTTAGGTTTGTCTCCACCAGCATGTAGCTGGGGCACTCTCGCCAGCGACGGATGGCGCTCGCTGCGAGGCCATCCGCATCTCATCTTGTTTCCGAGCTTCTTCATCTTTATGACGGTGCTCTCGTTCAATTTTCTCGGCGACGGACTACGTGACGCTCTAGATCCGCGCACACGGTTATTCAACTACGGAAAAATTGTTCAAGACCCGGAAGAGAAGGCCGAAGCTGAGGGCGAAAAGACCGAACCACAGCTAGCGTCTAAAGAGTGATAGTCACTCTCGTGCTGTGACTTCTATCCGCAACCACCCATCCCTTTGTAGGTATTGGTTGCTCTATGAACAGACGGCATCGAAACAGCGTTTGTTTTTGGCACAAACGAGGTTGCTTTCGGTACAAACGGCATCGAACCGGTGAGCGCATACGCTACTCCACCTGCGGCCATTGCGGTTGCGATGAGTCCAAGGGTGATTATCCCTTTATTCTTTCTGTTCAACACCATGATAGATTTCCTCCGAATTTAGCGAATTGGCTTAAGTGCGGACATGTATCTATTACATCGCAAGACTTGTCTGCCGTCACCAGCAAAAACACTGAGAAAGGTTGACGTTTTCGTCAAATCTGATTTTTAATGCTCGACTGCGAAAAATCTGACGCTAAGCGCGCAATCACCAGCCTTCAACCTGGCGTCTGGCGTTTTCCTCAATTGTGCGAGGAACGTCGGTGAAGGTGGTCCGGCTTCCTTTGGCGACAGTGACATCGGTGCGCTCCATATCCAGAATTCGCGGAAGTCTCGACAAACTCATCGGACTTGTGTCGTTGACTGCGAGTGTGAACGCTTGCGGTCTGCGCGGACCATCGGCTTGTTTTGCTGCTTCAGGCGAGCCAGCAAAGTCGCGCCAATTCGATAGGCCGTTCAGAAGCTGAACGTCGATTTCTCCGCTGCCTTCTGCTCTCGATTCGGCGTAACCGTCGATGTTGGTTACTTTCCACGGACCCTCGGAACGATAGTTGAAGCTCTTACCGTCTGCACCAACAGCTTCCCAGGTTCGGTCAGCGTTGAAGGTCACCTTCTGACCCGGGACTGCAGGGTCGTCGTAAACCCACTGCTTTGCGATCTCTTTCTGGTCTGCATGCAAATGAGTGACTTCAGTGACAGCTAGAGGTTTTCCTCCAAGTTCGACTGATATCGGTTTGTTGTACGAAAGGTAATTCGACTCGTTTTTCACAAGCGATGCGCCGTCAGGATATTTAATTTCCCACGGACCTTGTGTGTTTCGGTCATAAACTTTCCCGTCTGCTGTCTTGATTTGCCAGTCTAGCTCGGGGTTAAACCGTGTTTCTCCGCTACTAGCTGTGTGCATGTCTCGACGCGTGTAAATTGTCTGGTCGCCCTTATCTGGAACGTTTTTATAGGTCCATTGCTGGTCACCATTCTCTAACCGATCGTACAAAGGCTTGTATGAGGGTGGTGGCGGGACCTCGGGTTTGACTGGTGCGTCGACAGCCTGCTCTGCTGGTTTCGGTGGCTCAGGCTTCGTTTCCACTTTTCCGTCTGCCGGACGCGCTGCTGCACCTAGTTTGCCGCCAAGTAGCGCATTTGCTGCTGCCCAACCTAAGATCGTGCTGCTTCCGTCGGCAGTATCCAATTGCTTGCCGTTCAAAGTTTTGTCCGTACCGTAATAGATGTCGCCGCCTACCGCACCGGCAATCGCATTACGAGTTACGTTTTCAGCATTCAAATTTGGAAAACGTGAAGTGATCAGGTCGCCAACTTTCTGTCCGTTCCGACCGAGGAAGTCCGTTGCTGAACGACCGGCATCTGATGCCCAGGTCGGTGCAACTTCGGTGAATCTCGTTCCGATGGAATCACCAATCTTCGATATCTTGTTCGTGATCGCGCCTTCCGGTAACCGTCCCAGAAGACGACCGGAGCCATCCAGGGCCATGAAGCCAGCACCTTCGGCGATACCATGATAGAAGCGATTCTTAATGCCTTCGCCTGGCTGCGTCGGATTCAATGCGAAACCATCCACAAAGCCTGTGGTACCGGATGTAGTGAGATTCTTCGCCAGGCTGCCTTCAACTGTCAGCGCATTCATGCCGGTGGCTTCACCGAGCGCTCCGACTGCTTTACCTACTCCTTTGGAGAGAACAACGAGGTCGGCGAGCGTGCCAGCAGCCGAGCCGGCAATGTTGGCAGCGCGCATAGCTCCAGTCAGGTTGCGTTCAGGTTCTGGTGTCGCGTCTGCACCTGCGAGTTGAGCAACGCCATAGATTGGACGGGCGACTCCCGCTCTCCACGCGGAGGATGCGAACTCTCCGATGACATCGGTTACACCGGCTGATGCGGCTGCGTCGTCAGCGGGCTTACTGACAGATGCTTCAATTTTCGACATTGCAACTCCTGATTGGCTATGGAGAATTTTGTCTACCATAGATGTGGGACATTACCAAAACGCAACCAAACTTCTTTTTAATGCGGATTTCAGTGTCAACTTCGACAGTGCGGTCCGGCAGCGGTTTGTCGTCTAGTTTTCTACACTTTGAGGTCCAACACTGCGCGTTGTATTTCGACCCTGCGGATTTGCATCTCGACCCTGTGAATTTGCATCTCGACCCTGTGGATTTGCATCTCGACCCTGTGGATTTGCATGTCGACCCTGTGGATTTGCATCTCGTCTTTGTGGATTTGCATCTCGACCCTGTGGATTTGCATCTCGACCCTGTGGATTTGCATCTCGAATCTGTGGATTCGCATCTCGACCCTGTGGATTTGCATCTCGACCTGTGGATTTGCATGTCGACCCTGTGGATTTGCATCTCGTCTTTGTGGATTTGCATCTCGACCCTGTGGATTTGCATCTCGACTCCGTGGATTTGCATCTCGACTCTGTCGATTATGCATCTCAACACTTGCGTTTTGTCCAAGCACTGCGGGTGGTGCCACTGACCGGTGCGGCGGCACGATTTGTCAGCCGCAGCAGCGTGTGTCGACCCTACAGGGACTGGTTTTTGCCCATGAAATGAAATCCCGAATGCAGTGCGGAAATTACGAAGAACCACTTGGGTTTGGTTAGCTTTTGGTAATGCGTGTTGCTTAAATTCTCGAATTGAAGTTCACCCCATTTTTACCCTTAACTTCAAATTTTGGTCTGGTCGCAAAATAGCGCCCAGCCGCTAAGGATGTGCATTATGAGCGATAGCGATTTTAAAAATATCAAGATATGCGAGACACCAACAGAGCGCGGAAACGCTGATACCAAATTAGTTGCAGAAGCACTGTTGTTACACAGGAGCCCAGACATCGGATTCACAGAAGACCGGCTCGCACGGGGCATGAAAGACGATCTGAAAACTCCGCTTCTAACAATGATGGGTTTAGAACATATTGCAGAAACAGCAAAAGATTTTCAGACCCAAAGAACTGCGTATCGCGATCTAGCAGTCATGGACCAAGCTGCCGCATTGAACAAACTTGGCGGACCTGACACAGAAGGTGCGAAGCAGATGCTCGGCGATACGGGCGCCGCGAAGTGGATCAAAAAACTTGAAGAGATCGATCCAAGAAATCCAGATCTGAAAGACTTGAAAACAATTCAGGATCATATGAGCAAAGCTATTGATTCGCCGAACTCACAGGATCCTCAGCGTCGATACAATCCGATGTTCGATACGACGAAGTTGTATGCGAACGAGCGAGCTAACCCCGTCAGTGATGGGAATCAACCTGCGAGCGATCTGAATAGACCCATCGGTCAATTCGACAGGGAGAAAGTTAGTGAGCTAATTGGAAGATATCTCAACACCGAGTTCTTGCAAGCGAAGAACGAACATTCAATTAAGGCCGCCGCCAATTTGCAGCGATTTATTGATACGGCTCCCCGCGATACTCACGATAGAGATTTGCTGGAAAAGACGATCGATAAAACTGACCCCGAGACAGCGACAAGGCTTAGGCGAGCGATGCTGAATCAAGCAACAATTCAATTCGAATAAAAGTTTCCCTCCGCCAACCCTAAGTCGACTCGTTTCGCAATGCAATCCCTCACGTTTGCTGCGCGGAACGAGTCGTCTTTTGATATTCTTTCAAGCGGCTTTGACCTCATCAAAGTTAGTCGGTTGCAAAGTTTTGGAGAATAAATGAAAACCTCAGCTCAAAGAATTTTTGCTTGTGCGGTAACCCTCAATTCACTGTTTTGTAATTCTTCGCTCGCAAACTCAGGACCCGCTTGCACAGCGCCGCATCCACAGCATTCACAGACCAAAGTGGCTCGAGCTGCTAAACAAGCCGAGTTTCAAAGCCAAACTGCCAAACTTAGTAGTTTTAATATCGGTGTAGATACGAAGTTATCGACACCCAAAATTGACCTGACATTCGACGATGGTAGTCACGCACATGCGATTTTTTACGGCGCTACAACTGAAGACATAAGCGATCCTAGCTTCGATCCTGCATTTGACTCCAATAATGACTTTGTTTTCTACATGCCGTTAGGTTTGTACCAAACCGTTTTGCAAATGTGCGCTTCGTATAAACAATTTGAAGTGGATCTATTAATCGATGCTGGTGAACGTCATCAGTTGCCGGTTGGAAGCTATTACTTTTATTTTTCACGAGCATCTAAAAGTGCAGGTACAGTTGCTGATCTCGGTAACGTTGACTCTGGCGCCATCACAGCCTTTAACGTCTTCATAAGTAACGCAGGAAGCTTTCGCCATGGGAACGGAAATCTGGGCGCCTTTGCAATCCCTTATGGACCGAATGATGGACATGCGAATCCCGTAATTGATCTTTGTTTCAAGGATTTTGCAACCAGCTTTGACCGAGCATACCTGAATCCTGGAGGCGGAGAAATGATTCACGTCGAAGTTCCTGGAGATTTGGCAAGTGGTTTGTTCAACGTACTTAATTCGATAGACAAGGTCCCACTTAAATTTACTTGGAAGCACACAGAGGCGGTGATTGAGGCGCAATTTCCGGGGCCACAAAAGGCGTTCCTAAAAGTGAACGTAGGTGCTATCGACAATACGGCGAAAAAATAAGGGCTTCCAACAACTTAAACGTTTGATGCAATTCAAGCGACTATGACCGACAATGGGAACTGACCAATCCAGGAGACCGTTGTGGCGATTCTCATTAGCTGCCAATCGATAGGTAAGTCATACAGCTCTCGTCCGCTGTTCCAGAACATTTCATTCGGAATTGAAGACGGGCAGAAGGTCGGACTGATTGGTCCAAATGGCGCTGGCAAGTCGACTTTGATGAAAATATTGTCGGGCGAAATTCAGCCTGACGACGGTGAAATCGTTTCGCGTAGAAATTTACGCGTCGCCTATGTCCGTCAATCCGAGTCGTTCGATCCAGAAAGTACAGTCGAAGATGTGGTGAAGGAAGCCGCCGAAGCTGTGTTTTTCGAAGAGTACGAGCGCGCCGCATCAGTTGATACCACATTGACTCAGATGACGTTTCCTGATCGGCAGGCTAAGACAAAATCGTTGTCCGGTGGATGGAAGAAGCGACTTGCGCTGGCATGCGCTTTGGTGCAAAAGCCTGAACTTTTATTGTTGGATGAACCCACCAACCATCTGGATCTTGAGGGTGTTTTGTGGCTGGAGAGTTTTCTCAAGAACATCGATGTCACTTTTGTTCTCATCAGCCACGACCGTGCTTTCCTCGAAGGTGTGGTCGATCGAATGATCGAGTTGAATCCAACTTATCCAGAAGGATTCTTGAGTATCAAAGGAAATTACAGCGAATTTCTGTTAGGACGCGAAGAACGCATTAACGCGCAGCTTCACTTGCAACAAGCGCTCGCGAGTAAAGCTCGTCGTGAAATTGCCTGGCTGCAACGTGGTGCGCGTGCTCGCCAAACAAAATCAAAAGAGCGCATCGAGAACGCCGGTAAGTTGATGGACGATCTCGCCGAAGTTAAACAACGCAACTCGCTTAACGCGCCAATCGAGATCGGGTTCGATGCAAGTGGACGTAAGACAAAAGAACTCGTCATCGGGAAATCCGTTGCGAAAAAATTCGATGAGCGCACATTGTTCGCTAATCTGGATTTGCTTTTGACTTCGGGAAGTAAGTTGGGATTAGTTGGTCGAAACGGCAGCGGCAAGACAACTCTGTTGAAATTAATAGTTGGAAAATTGCAGCCCGACTCTGGAACGATCAAACGCGCAGATCAACTGCAAGTGGTTTGGTTCGATCAAAACAGAGAACAGTTGGATGATTCCAAAACTTTGAAAGAAGCCCTGGCTGCGGATGGCGACACGGTCAATTATCGTGGGCGTAATATGCATGTCACAACATGGGCGAAGAAATTCTTATTCCGTACCGAACAACTTCCACTTCCAATCAGCTATCTTTCTGGCGGAGAAAAGGCTCGAATCTTGATTGCGAACCTGATGCTGAAAACAGCAGATGTTCTGATTCTCGACGAACCGACAAACGATTTGGACATTGGTTCTCTAGAAGTTCTCGAGGATAGTCTCGAAGATTTTCCAGGCGCCGTTATCTTGGTTACGCACGATCGGATGATGCTAGATACGGTGTCATCACAAATTCTTGCACTTGATGGTTACGGGGAAGCAACTTACTTCGCTGATTACGAGCAGTGCGAAAAGCATTTGCAGCGGTATGCCAAAGCAGAGAAGGCGATTGCGGCACCAGAACGCAAGCAGGCAAAAGCAGGCGCACGTGAACGCAGCGGACTTACGACTGGAGAAAAACGTGAACTGGCTTCGATGTCAGACAAAATTGAACAAGCAGAAGAAAAAATTCGCTTGATTCACGTTGAGATGGAAAAGCCTCAAGTTGCAAGCAACTACACCAAGTTGAACGAGCTTTCTGCAAGTGCTGAAAAGGCACAAGAAGAACTGGCGAAGTTATTCGAGCGCTGGGAAGAATTGGAGGCGAAGGCAGCGGCTGATAAAGAAACATCCGCCGCGGGTTGATGTCGACCGTTAATCATTTGACCAAGGCAATTCCAATGACAGCTACGATCGCGAGTTTGTCAGACGCGATTCACTGACAATAATGGCGAAGTCGGACTACTTTGGGCTATTCTGCATCTAGGCGCTGCGCGCGATGAGCGTGGCGTAGGGGCGGCAGTTTCGGGATTTGGTTTCCGAATTGCATACAAAGGGTAAGAAGATTTGGGAGCACATCTCGAAGGAGAGTCCGTCAGCGTGTCCGTTCGTCGAAATCAAGTCTGCAACCCGCGTTCAGGTTCTGATCGCGGAATTCTCGCTTTAACGCTGGTCGCTTTACTATTTGGTTTATCAGCAACATCAGCTCGAGCCGATGAAAAGGGTTGGGTTCTGTCGCAAAAGAGCACGACACTCGGCGACCAGTACATGTACATCAGTCCAAATGGATTGAAGTGCGTCAATCCTCGTATCGGTGTCGCGATGGTGACGCATGCGCCCGACTGGAACATCACGATGTTCAACGACAAGACTCGGTCTTATTATCAAACAACTCTTGACGGGTACAAAGCCAAGCTTGCCCAACGCGGACTGACAAGCGACCTCGCTAGTCGGCAGTGGACTCGCGCGACTTCCGGCACGATTGCTGGAATGAAAGCGACTCAATATGTTATGCGTGGTGGCACAATCGTGCGTAACAGTCGAAATGGAGCGAAGACATCGAGTGTCAGCGCTGCTGATTACTGGGTTTCCGACGACATCCAAGTGCCTTCGCGTTTAGGCGAATTGCTTTCCTCGGCGTACGGATTGCCGATGACGCAGAACGTTCCGCTTCGACTGGAATCGACTGACGCCAAAGGTCCGCACAATATGCTCGAAACTTTTTCGATGCAAGTTGCAAATATTCCAACCGGTTATTTCAATTGCCCCGCGGGTTACAAAGCCGTGACCAGCGAAGCAGAAGTGATGATGAACGACGAACAGAAACAAATGTTCGAAGACATGAGCAAAGATATGGGTGGTGGACTCGAAGCGCCGCGTCAAGCTGCACCAAGAGCTGCTGCGCCTCAGCAAGCTGCCCCTGCCAGTGGTGGCAACGATCCGCTGAGCAAATTGCTGGATGCCTACAAGAAGCAGAGTAAGTGAGCCACTAGAGAAGATTACCAACCATCATGCGATTGAATCTAAAACTATCTCATAAGGGTTTGATCTTGGTGGCAGTGCCGCTCATTTTCGAAGTCATATTCCTTGCGACTTTGACTTATTTGTTGCGGCAAGCTGAAATCGAAGTGCAACGACAAGTGCGTTCTAAAGCGATTATTTCGCAGGCGAACACACTATCCAAGTTGTTCTACGATGCCGGCGTTGCGATGGGCGGTTATTCGATTACGAAGAGCCCATTGTTCAGCGACAGATACGACAAAATCGTCAGACAGATTCCGCAAGATTTGGATGAACTGAAAAATTTGGTTGGAGACAATCAGAGACAACAACAAATTTTGCAGAACTTGCAAGTGATTACAGTCACCGGTTTGAAAATTCTCGGTGAAGCGAAATCGGCTATCGATGACAATCGCGTTGACGTTGCTCAGTTCCGCGCGCGTCACATGTACAAAGAAATTCGTTCACTTGCTGACCGATTACAAGACGAATTGCGCGGATTGACCGAGGACGAAAGAAAGATTGAAAGCGAAGGACCTGAAGCGCAGAATCGCAACAGGCAGATGGTTAAGATCTACCTGGTCATCGGCGTCTTGCTCAACTTCTTGATAGCAGTTGCGTTGGCATTGTATTTCAGTAGAGGAATTAGTCGACGCTTAAATGTTCTTACCGACAACTCAATTCGATTAGCTCGCGCAGAACCCTTGAATCCGGCACTGGAGGGATCTGACGAAATCGCGCATCTGGACGGCGTTTTCCACAGTATGGCTGACGCTTTGACAGAAGCCAGTCGTAAAGAAAGAGCGATTATCGAAAACTCCGCAGACGTTATTTGTACGATCGACGTTGACGGAAAATTCATGACTGTGAGCCCGGCTTGCAATCAGATCTGGCAGTACAGACCTGATGAATTGATGGGGCGTCGGTTCATCGAACTTGTTATCCCAGAAGATCACCAGGAGACGATTCGCGCTGTCAGAGCCGTTCGCGCAGAGAAAGGCAGCACTGAATTCGAGAACCGAACTCGAAGAAAAGACGGATCAATCGTAACTGTTTTGTGGTCGACATTCTGGTCCGAAGCCGAACGTTCTATGTTCTGTATCGCCCACGACATCACAGAAAGAAAAGCTCTGGAAGAGGCCACAAAAGCATCAGAACGTCGTATCAGAACCGTAATCGAGAATATGCTCGTAGGTTTGATCATCATTACTAAAGATGGATTTATCGAATCAATCAATCCAGCCAGTGAACGCATGTTCGGCTATCGCGCAGAAGAAATTGTTGGACGACATCTTCTCTGTTTATTCAACGACTCGAAGTTATTCAGCGAACGCAGCCAGTCTGACACGCACAACTTCATGGAGAATTTGTTCTCTCGCGCGTTGAACCGAATCGGTGAATTAGACGCTCTGAAGAAGAATCGAGAAGACTTCCCTATCGAAATATCATTGAGCGAATTTGAAACCGCCGATGGTTCCAGATTCCTCGCGAATATTTTGGACGTATCGGAAAGAAAAGAAGTGGAACGACTCAAGAAAGAGTTCGTATCCACGGTCAGCCACGAATTGCGCACTCCACTGACATCGATCAGAGGATCGTTGACACTTTTATCAGTCGGCGCGCTCGGCTTGTTGCCTGACCAGGCAAAGAAAGTCGTCACAATCGCTGAACGTAACACGATTCGCTTGATCACTTTGATCAACGACATTCTCGATATTGAAAAATTGGAATCTGGCAAACTCGACATGGTCTTCGACAATATATCGATGGACAACGTGCTTGACCGATCTGCGGAGGCTGTCAAAGCATTTGCTGACCAGAATGGTATCAAGCTCGAGATGATTCACTCAGGTGCGCAAGTATATGCCGATGGCGACCGACTGGTGCAAGTCATAGTCAACCTCGTTTCCAACGCGGTCAAATTCTCGCCGAAAGGTGCGGCTGTAACCGTTGCTGTGACGCAGATTCCAGGCATGGTCGAAGTGAAAGTAATCGACCGTGGTCGAGGAATTCCAGAGAAGTACAAGAATTTGCTGTTCCAGAGATTCCAACAAGTCGAAGCCTCAGATGCTCGAAAGAAGGGCGGAACCGGCTTGGGCTTGGCGATTT
Source organism: Drouetiella sp. (assembly GCA_036702965.1). Lineage (GTDB taxonomy): Bacteria > Cyanobacteriota > Vampirovibrionia > Obscuribacterales > Obscuribacteraceae > PALSA-1081. Next base: position 711,907 of record DATNPZ010000013.1, on the reverse strand, counting down.
GCAAAGGCATCATCGAAGCGCATGGTGGCACCATCGGTGTCGAATCAGAAGAAGGCAAGGGCAGCGTGTTCTGGTTCAAGATTCCGCCATCCAAAGCTGGTACAGGCGCACAGAATCCTGCTGGTATGCCAAATGTGATACAAACCGGCGGACCTGCACCACAGCCAGTGCCGATGGGATTCGCACAACCAGTTAAGCCGGACGAGAAAGTTTTCGGATAGACCTGGCCGACAGTCCAATTTGCGACTCTAACCGGGCTCAGCCGTGGACGAATTTCGACGAATCCCATCAAACAATTGCCAAGCAACTTGCTGACGGGCGAACACTCGGCTAAGATCATTGCACTTGAGCAATTTCAAGCCCCTCAGGTATCCATAGAGCATGAAGATTCTCGTAATCGACGACGAAGAGGACACTCGCAGCATTGCTAGTATGTGTCTCGAGATGCTCGGCGGCGCGACCGTGTTCCAGGCTGCAAGCGGGAAAGAGGGGCTGGAGAAGGCTTCAGACGAATTGCCGGATGTAATCATCCTCGACCTGGTCATGCCTGAGATGGACGGCATGCAAACCCTGACAAATTTGCGTAAGAACGCGCGTACAGAGAACATTCCAGTCATTTTCCTGACGACGAAAGGGCGCTTTGAGGAGTTCGAAAGTTTGAAGGGACTTGGTGCGTTGGAGGTCATCACAAAACCGTTTGATCCGACGACTTTGACGGACCAAATTTCCGAGATTTTGGAGCGGGTGCCGATGCCAAAATCTCAGCCTAAGGATTAGTTTGCGTAGCCGGGTATATCGTAGTCTGAAGACTAAATAGGAGCGAATCATGAAAGTTCTCATCATCGACGATGAAGAAGACACCAGATCGATTGCAAGCATGAGCTTGAGCATTCTGGGCGGGCTGGAAGTCGTCGAAGCTGACAGCGGCGCTGATGGGATTTCCAAAGCTGAAGCTGAACAGCCAGATGTGATTTTGCTTGACATGATGATGCCTGTGATGGATGGCTCTGAGACGCTACAAGCGTTGCAGGCAAACAACGGCACCAGAAAAATTCCGGTGATATTTCTGACAGCGAAAGCGATGACCAGTGAAATTGAAAGATTGAAGCGAATGGGCGCCATCGGCGTGTTGACGAAGCCATTCGATCCAACGGTTTTGGCAAGCCAGGTCAAAGCCATTCTCGAGGGCTGAAGCACCGATGCAGGCTTGGCAGCAAACTTTTGGTCAACTCAAGGATCAATATATCCGTCGCTCCTCAGAGCGCATCACTAAGATCGTCGAAATGTTGTCGGTGCTCGCGCAGAATCCTTCGAATGCAGAAGTGATCGAGCAATTGAGCCGTCAGTTTCATTGGCTCGCGGGATCGGGCAGCATGTACGGCTATCCGACTGTGTCTTCGATGGGCGCTGAAGGCGAAGAGTATTGCAACTCGCTTCTGCGCGATACATCGCGTCCGCCAACTGCTGATGTAGGAAAATTGAAAGCGCTTTTGACTGCGCTGGGAAATGAGTTTGCAGTCAAAGACGAAGCCGCAGAGACAGCCAATCTCGGAAGCGGAAAGAGCGCAGGACGAAGCGAAATTCTCATCATCGATGAGAATCAAACTGATTTGTCGTTGTTGTGCAAACTCGTTGAAGAAGGTGGAATGACATTCCGCACCGCACGCAGCATGCAATCTGCAGTTAACGAAGTTTCGCGCGAAATACCTGATGGACTGATTGTTGAAATTCCATTGCCCGATGGCGATGCTTATGAATTTGTAGAACACGTGCGCACCATGCCTGGTGGCGAAGATATTGCCATCGTAATCGTCAGTAAGCAGACCGGTTTCCTGGACAAAGTTCGCTCCATTCACTGCGGCGCCGACGCGCACTTTGAAAGACCCGTGGACATGAAAGCGATGCTGCGAAGAATGCAGTATTTGCTCGATAAGCGTAAGCAAGAATCACCGAAAATTCTGTCAGTAGAAGATGATCCTGATCAAGCTGCATTTATCAGAGCCTTTCTTGAATCGGCTGGATATCAGGTTCGCACGTGCACCGATCCGAAAAACTTTGATTCTTTCATCTCTTCGTTCAATCCAGATCTCGTATTGCTCGACGTGATGTTGCCTGGCATGACTGGATACGAATTGGCTCGTTATCTACGTCAGGACGAGCGTCACGCAACGTTACCTGTAATCTTTTTGACTACACAGGGAAACATTGAAGCTCGAATTGAAGCTGCGCGATCTGGTGGCGACGACCACCTCGTCAAGCCGGTACCGCCTGCATTGCTGCTCTCCAGCGTATCTGCGCGGTTGGAGCGTTCTCGTTTCTTGCAAACACTCTTGCATAAAGACGGTTTGACCAACCTGCTCAATCACTCGTCTTTCATGGAACAAGCACAACTAACCATCGCACAGCAGAAGCGCAAGGCTAGCTTCACCGCAATGATCTTGCTTGACGTTGATATGTTCAGACAAATTAACGAGAAGCATGGATATCCAGGAGGAGACAAAGTTCTCGTCGCGCTGTCATTGCTGTTAAGAAGAAGGCTGCGTCAAAGCGACATCATCGGACGCTATGGTGGCGATGAACTCGGTATTATCGCTGAGGGACTTGATGAGCAAGAAGCTCTTACGCTAGCTGCTCGTCTACTTGCCGACTTCGCCGGTACACCACATTCGACACCACTTTCTCAAGGATTCTACGCCACATGCAGCGCCGGAATCGCTGTGTTGGATTCAAAGACGATGAATCTGGAGCAATGGGTGCAAGCGGCTCACAGCGCGCTTTCCGCGGCTAAGCAGTCCGGTCGCAATTGTGCGATGGCATTGAAGGGCAACACCTTCATCAAAGCGAATCCGATTTCTTAACTTGGTTACTAGCTTCGACTGTAGTTAGCGTTGGATCGCTACACCGCGTTGGATCGCTACACTTACTTGCGCCTGAACAATCGCTTTCGGCTTATTTCTTTTGCTGAACCTTTTTCTCTGCAAGCAGTTTGATTTGAAAATCCTGAGCGTCTTTCATTTCGATCAACTGCATAGTCATGGAACTGAGTTGATTCTCTAGTTCGAATACTTGCTTCTTCAACTTCTCGATTTCCGCCTTATCGGCCGGCTGTAAGCGACTGGCAATATAAGCTTGCGCCAAATTGTTGATTGGACGTTTCAGAACCAGCGCAAGGATCACGCCCCAAAATCCTGCAACAGCGATAATGCCTTCCACGATTGCTCCTTGGGTTTCGAGACTTGCGAATCCGGTCAAATAAACCTTGCAAATCTGGTCCACTAGACCTTGCGAATCCGGTCAAGCTCGCGCCGAACCGCGTTGCAATTATAGGGGAGCACTTCCATATTGAAAAATGAAAAGCTTGTATATGTTTCGCCTTCGATACGCCGCCAGGCGGGTATATAGACGATGCGATTCGGAGGTTTGAGTGGAAGGTTCTCTCGCAATTCTTGGATTTTGGTTGTTCATGATCGTATTGATCCTGAAGAAGCCGATCGCCATGTGGATCGAGAAGTCAAAGCCAGCTCCAGACAAACAGACCGAAAGTAAGCTGCAAAATTTTGAAGTGATTTTGCACGCTATGGCGAAAGATCTAGGCGAAATCAAACAGCTTTTGCAAGCGCAAAACACCGGCAAAGATCTTTTGGAACTCAAATCTGCCCTGAAAGAGATAGCTACTGATTCTGATGATTCTGAATCGGTGGATTCTGACGAGGGAGCCGACAAAAGTGATAGCGATCACGACGATAACAGTGGGATTGAGCTTGTGGTGCGAAATCCAGACGCTGCTGCAAGCGACGAAGACGAAGTCGATTATGTGGATGAGCGAGACGACCTTGGCTCTGTAGTCGATGCAACCACTATCAAATTTGAGCGCATTCTTCCGGGCTCGGTAGAACAAATCTGGAAGTACATATCCGAGCCGGAGTTATTGAATCAGTGGCTTTGCACCTCCGCAAGGATTGAGCCGAAGCACCATGCGCGTGTCGAGTACGAATTCGAACAAGAAGCTGTTTCAAATTTTATCGGATGCGCACGCATACGTGGACTGGTCAGCAATGTAGATCACCACTCCAGACTTTGCCACTCATGGATCGATTCAGGTGCTGACGTTGATTCGGAAGTAAGCTACGAATTAGAGGCGGTCGGCGACAACGAGACAAAGCTTGTCGTAACGCACTCGCGCGTTCCTTCTAACAAAATGGCGGAGTACTTATCCGCGTGGCACGTTTGGTTAGATAACTTGTGGCGTCGATTGCGTGGTGTCGTGCCATTCGAGGACGCGCCCACAACCAAATTGTTACTGCCAGTCTACTCGGCAATCGTACTTGCTGCTGCGATATCGTCTGCGCCTGCCCAGGCGAGGCTCAGCGATCAAGACTATCAAACAGTCAAAGCTGAACGCAAAGTATTGCTAGACAAATTCGATGTGCACTGGCACAAAGCAGATTCGTTGGAGCGAGAAATTTTCGACCTGAAAAGAGACAATTCGCGTGAAAGCGATGATCGCGCAAATCAGCTAAGCAAGAGTCTCGATGACGAACATCGTGACTTGCGCAAACTTGAGTTAGACATTCGAGACTTAGACAAAGTTCTTATTTAGCGGCTACTCCACTCACGAACGAGAGGCACAATGAAAAAGCTTAGAACTCGATTCTGGTCCATAACATTTTCTGCGTTGTTAGCTGGAAGCGTGATGACGAGCGCTTGTCATTCTCAGCCTGCTGCCACTGTTGCTTTGAATACAGATGGAAAAACAATTTCGCAAAAATGGAAATTCCGCAATGAACAAGATTGGATAGTTGACTCAATTGGTCGAGATATCGCCGAAATGCTTGTTTTCGCGAAGTTCAGAAACGACTCTAAAACCAAAATATCTAGCGATGCCATAGATTTCAAAACAGTATGCACTGACCCCGCTACCAACAAATACAAATACGTACTAACCTCGCCAGGCAGTAACACGCCGATGGAGTACGAGTTTACTCTGACCGATTATGCCTGGAGTCCAACCAATTACGAGCCGTTTGCCAAAAAGGTCATGAGTGCTTTCGAGTTAAAACCGGTGGCAGCTTCAACAACTCCAGCGGACTATCTGAAAAAACTCGCCACCACTGAAATGACTACGCTGTGGAGCGAGAACGATCGTCTCTCCAAGGCACTATCGGCGGCACCACTTGATTCATCGCTGCACCAGCAGGCAGCATTATTGCAAGCCACAATCGATATGTTGGAAGCCGCAGATGAGCACAGCGACACTCGGTTTTTGCTGAACAGGATGGCGGCGCACCTGTCCATGTCGATAGCGACTGCTGATTCTGCAGATCTCAATATTTCTGGGAAAATTGCAGACATCGCGCTCGAAAGCTTGTCTGGTCGCGATGCTGTTGCGATGAAAAAGAATGATGTATTGACGAAAGAGCAGACGGACCCAGTTTTGAAATCTTGGCTGCGCGCGTTGAAAATTCGTTCGTCGGGAGACTATAGGCTCTACGATTCCGCCAATCAGACTTCAATCGAATCGACACAATTTGGCCTGAGTTATGCCGCGAATACGGATGGGGATAAAGTTCAGGAATTTATTCAGCAACACCCGGATGTATGCAAGTCAAAAATTATGTGGATGCGAATTACGCAGTCCGGTAAGGTCAGCGTGCAAGTTGGGCATCAAGTAACCGACAAACTTTTACCTGAAGAACAGAATGCATTTGTGCAAGATTACAACGATTGTCACTCGAATAAAGTGACGGCAGTGCGCCAGATTATGGATGATCTGAACAAGATTCCGACGCGTTGTTTGACAAATGATGGCGGCGCCACTCTCACTGTTTTGAGTTGGGATGACATGGCTGCATATCACGCTCGACACATAATGGCAGCAGCCGCAGCCGAGTACGAATTTCTGAACAAGAAGTGGGGAGTTACAGACGAAGCTCAAAGGTTTCTCCGTCAAACGTGCTCTACATTTGCGAACACAAATTTGCTTCCGGTAGCCTTGAGTGAAGTAGATCTCGATCGAGATACTGAAGTTCGGAAAATCTATTTCGATTCTCTCGGTAGGCTAATTGAGCAGCATCCAGAGCAAATCGTCGCGTACGATTGGTTGTTTGCTGCTTATGGTGCAAGAAATGCTGCACTCCCGGCGGTGCAGAACTTGGAGTATGACTGGTTCACTCCGCAGATGCCGATGGGAACTGCTTATGCTTTCGATTCGAGGGAAGACCTACCTAAATACAAACTAGATTTAGCTCAACTGACTAGTCTCAGGGAAATTTCTCCTTTCAATGAATCAATTTGCAAGTCCTACGCGAAGGCTAAGTACGGTCGAAAACTGACAGCCGCAGAGCTATCTGAGGCTTACGTACCACTGTGCGAGTACAGTCTCTCGGTGATGCGTAGTGTGGCGCAACGCGAATACGATGATCCCGCCAAGTACATCGCGTCTTACGAAAAAATTGCTGCGCTTGATCCGCAGGCATATTTGAGACTTGGACAATACTGCGTGCAGCATGATGACGAAGCAGGCGCCGTGAAGTATTTTGAGCATGCTTTGAAAGAGTGTACTGATGCCGTCGCAATGTCTAATTCCTCGGAGTGGATCGCTATTTATGATTTGAATCACGGCAAAAAGTCAGATGCAATGAAAATTGCCGATGATGGTGCCAAAGTTTATTCTGCAATGGGACTTAGATGTCGCGCCATAATCGCGGAACTCACGGGCGACCTGCCGACCGCAGAAAAAACGTATAACGACTCGATCACAAGATACGGCGATAGGCAGAAACCCGCATTGACTGCGTTCTATCAACGCAATGCAAGTAAAGACAAAGCGTATGCTGAGAAAGCTGCTACGCAAATGAGGCAGATTTTTCCGAACGGCATGCAGAAGCTTGATACCGCATCCATGTCCGGTCCACCTCAGAATGGAGTTCTGATTTCTGAAACATCAGACTTCGGTTACAGCAAAGGAATGCACAGAAATAACATAATCGTTGGATTGAACGGATATCGCGTTGAGAATAAAACTCAATTCTATCTGCTACAGAATTTGCCGATAGATCCTCGCATTAAAGTTACGTACTGGGACAAGAGCAAATATGCGGACCTTGTTGTACCGACCATCTCCGGCAATAGACTGAGTATTCAGTCATCAGATTATCCGAACTCTTCAGGGAAGCCGAGCTGGAATTAAGGAGCCGGTCAAAAGTCCTCATCACGTTTCGTTTCTTGGCACCGCTGGTAGTGTCAACTTCGACTCGCGAATTTGTTCGACAATCCACCCATTTGTGCATGGCTGCAAAGAGAACGACTTCTCAACACTGCCTGAAATATATCTATGCCTTATTCATAATGCCTGTAAAATAATCACCTATTCAGTGCTTTTCAGGTGATGCGTCGGCGAAATGAATAACGTAGCCGTACTCGGTGCAGGCAGTTGGGGCTCAACGCTCAGTTGGATGTTGGCAAACGCCGGACGTACTGTTCGGCTGTGGACTCAAGATGCTGATAAAGCGAAACGTATCAACACGAGTCATCACATCGAACGTCCTCTGCGCATCGAGATTCCCGAGCAAGTTACTGTTTCGAGCGACCTGGCGGCGTGCATCGAAAACGCAGATGTCATTCTCTTTGCGTGCACATCACAATCCACTCGTAGTCTTGCTGAACGATTGAAGCCTCTGTTGACGTCCGCAAAATCAGCGGTAATTGTCAGCGCAGTTAAGGGTCTTGAACTCCACACCCTCAAGCGGATGTCAGAAGTTATCTCTGACGTAATTCCCGAGATTCCGGTCTGCTCCTTGTCGGGACCAAATCTTGCCGCTGAAATTTTGTCGGGATTACCGACTGCATCGGTCATAGCTTGCTCGAACGTAAGCGTCGCGCTATCAGTTCAAAAAGTCGTCAGCCTGCCGGGTTTCCGTGTCTACTCCAACGCTGATCTCGTCGGTGTCGAACTCGGCGGCACCTTGAAGAATGTGATAGCTATCGCCGCCGGTGCATCCGATGGGTTGAATCTTGGCAGTAACGCGAAGGCAGCGTTGCTGACTCGCGGACTGGCTGAGATGACAAGGCTCGCTGTGCGTCTCGGCGCTCAGCCCGCGACGCTTTCGGGACTTGCAGGAATGGGCGATCTGGTCGCAACATGTGCGGGACCAAATAGTCGCAATTATCGGTTGGGAATGGAGTTTGCGCAGGGTAAACAATTAGAAGAAGTGCTAACGGGATTGGAAGCAATCGCCGAGGGAGTACCAACTGCCGAGGCTGTTTGTGAACTTTCTAAACGGCTGGGGCTTGAACTTCCGATTGCGGAACAAGTCAACGCCGCTTTGAAAGGTAAAACCACTCCAAAAGGGGCGATAATGACGCTGATGGCTCGACCTCCATCAAGCGAATACTAGGAGACAGAAATGGCGAAGCGCGTTTTGATGCTTGCGTGGGAGTATCCACCCCGTGTGATTGGCGGGTTGGCGAGAGTTGTTTGGGCGTTGTCCAAAGAAATCGCCGCTGCTGGTTGGGAAGTGCACGTTGTGACCGCGGACCATCCTGGTGCCGCAGAGCACGAAATGGACGGTCTGGTTCATGTCCATCGCGTGAAGACCCAGACTGACCCGACTCCAGACTTTCTTGCGTGGGTCAGCAAACTCAATTTTGGTTTGTTGCAGTACGCGATTCAGTTGCATCGCAAAAATCCGTTCGACATCGTTCATGCTCATGATTGGATGGTTACAGACGCAGCGTGGGTTCTAAAATCCGGCTTCGGCTTACCGATTATCTCGACGATGCATGCCACCGAATCTGGTCGCATGAAGGGTGTACATACAGACATGCAGCACTTCATCCATCAGACCGAATGGCGCTTGACGTTTGAATCTTGGGAAGTGATCGTCAACAGTCAGCACATGTTGGCTGAACTTCAAAAATCATTTGGAATGCCGAAAGACAAAATTGTAGTTATTCCAAACGGCACGCATCCGGAAATTTTCGATTACGAATTTGATCCAGTGCCAACCCGCAATCGTTACGCTTCACCGCATGAACAGATCATTCTGTTTGTCGGAAGATTGGTGCAAGAGAAAGGTGTTCAGATATTATTGAACGCTGCTCCGGCTGTCATTTCTCAATGTCCGGGCGCGAAGTTCTTGATCGTTGGAACTGGCTACCACATGGAAGAACTGAGACGTCAGGCTTACGCATTGGGAATCGATCACCACGTCAGATTTCTTGGATATGTCAGCGACAATGATTTGAAAGATCTGTACAAGATCGCCGATTGCGTTTGTATTCCGAGTCTTTACGAGCCATTTGGAATCGTCGCGCTGGAAGGAATGGCAGCGAATGTGCCTGTCGTCACATCAGATAGCGGCGGCTTAACCGACTTCGTCGAGCACGGAGTAACTGGACTTACAACTTACGCCGGCGATGCAGGCAGTCTCACCTGGGGACTTCTGGAAGTGTTGCGCAATACAGAATTAGCAAATCGCATCAAGAAAGATGCGTATGAAAAAGTGCGCCACATCTACAACTGGAGAGTCATCGCTCAACGCACTCTTGAAGTTTACGACAAAGTCTTGATTGAGGCTGCTCAAATCGGGGCTGATGGCGTGTCGTCGACTCCGAAGGCACCAACTTCGGTGGCAGCAGCGACAGTGCAACAATCGGGAAGCAAGAAGTAATCTTCTTCTTTCGGCGCACCGGCTGCGCTAGATCAATCGAATAAGTATCACGCTCAACTTGCGAGGAAAGAGAGAATGAAAGCGGTAATCATGGCTGGCGGCTCAGGAACTCGGTTGCGCCCGCTGACCAGCAACTTGCCTAAGCCGATGGTGCCAGTGGTTAACAAGCCTATGGCAGAGCATATCGTTGAACTCTTGAAAGAGCACGATATGAAAGACATCATTTTCACGCTGTTTTATTTGCCCGATGCAATCAGCAGTTATTTTGGTGATGGATCTGATTTCGGCTGCAAAATCGGATACTCGACCGAGCAAGGAAGACCGCTTGGTACAGCAGGTTGCGTCAAAGCAATTCAGGACCAGTTGGATGAAACATTCGTCGTGATCTCCGGCGATAGTTTGACTGACATCGACTTGACTGCTGCAGTGAAATTCCACAAAGAGAAAAAATCGAAAGCTACGATCGTTTTGAAGCGTGTTGAAAATCCAATCGATTACGGTGTGGTTATCACTGATAACGAAGGCAAAATTCAGCGCTTTGTTGAGAAACCGAGTGCCAGCGAAATCTTCTCGGATACAGTGAACACGGGGATTTACATTCTCGATCCTGAAGTGCTTCTGTATGTCGTGATGGGCAGAGAGCAAGACTTCTCGAACGACCTCTTCCCGCTTCTGCTCCTGCGCAACGAGCCTCTGTATGGATACGTCGCTGATGGATACTGGTGTGACATCGGCAACTTGCAAGTCTATCGTCAAGCTCACCAAGATATTCTCGATGGCAAAATGAACTTGCCGTTCAAATATCCACAGATTCAAGACCGTGTCTGGGTCGGTCAAGGTACGCAAATTGATTCATCAGTAAAACTCACGCCACCAGTGATCATCGGTGAGAATTGCCGAATTGGACGTGATACCGAAATTGGTGCATATAGTTGTATCGGCGACAACGTTGTTGTGCAAGAACGCGTCAACATGAAGCAACCCGTGATCTGGTCGAACTGCTACGTCGGCAACAATGCTCAGTTGCGAGCAAGTATCGTTTGCGACAATTCAACGATCCACAATGGTGCGGAGTTGCTGGAAGGCGCGATCATCGGTGCGAATTCATCAATTGGACAAGAAGCTACTGTTAGCCCAGACGTTCGGATCTGGCCAGATAAGAGTATCGATTCTGGCGCGAAAGTAATTTCATCCGTCATCTGGGGAACTCGTGCGCCTCGCACGTTATTCGGTGCACATGGCGTTCGGGGATTGGCAAACATCGAAATCACTCCGGAGTTCGCGGTCAATCTCGCTGCCGCTTATGGTGCCACTCTCAAGGGTGGACCGGTTCTCGTCAGTCGCGATTACTGGCGCGTCTCCCAGATGATCAGTAGAGTCATGGTTTCAGGTTTGATTTCGGTCGGTGTCGAAGTCCAGAACTTAGAATCAATGCCCTTGCCGTGCTCTCGCTATTACGTAAAAACGCAGAGAGCCAGCGGACTTGTTCACGTTCGAGTCTCACAACGCGAACCTGAAAAAGTATCGATCGAATTTTTCGACGGTGAAGGTGTAGCCATCACCAAGGCGATGGAAAGAAAAATCGAATCCACCTTCTTCAAAGAAGATTTCCCTCGCGTGCAGCCCGCTGATGTAGGTAACATTGGCTTCCCAAGCCGTGTACGTGAGTATTATATGGATGAATTCTTGCAGCACGTCAAAGGGCAAGTGTTCGAAGAAGATAAGGTTCCATTCTGTATCGTGCCCGGGTCGAATTACACGCGTGTCACCAAGGCTGGTGCACTGGCGACGCAGGCTCCGAAGGTCGTCATTGACTATGCGATGGCGGAAACAGGCGTTATCCTGCCTGACTTGCTCGGTCAGGTCGGTATCGAAACAGTTGTATTGAATTCTTCGATCCGAAATGCACCGCCGCGTCAGGAAGAGCGTATCGCGATGCGTAAGCAGCTCGCAGATGTTGTTCGTGCATTGAACGCAGAGATGGGCGCTCAGATTGGACGTAACGGTGAGCAGATGACTCTGGTTGATGAAACCGGTCAGATCATCCGCGGAGAGCTGCTCCTAGCTGTCGTAGCGGATATCATTCTGCGCGACAAACCAGGTCGTTCGATTGTTGTTCCAGTCAATTCCTCTTCAGTAATTGAACGAATTGCAAGCCGCTACAACTGCAAAGTCGTTCGATGCAAAGCGTCTGAAACCGAAATCGGCTCCACGACTGCGAAGTTGAAAGATGCTGTTCTCGGTGGAAGTGCAAACGGCTGCTTTATCTTCCCTGAATTCCAGAATGGATATGACGGTATGTTTGCAGTCGGACAAGTGCTCGAGCATCTAACCTATCAAGGAAGAAGCTTGCACCAAGCCGTTTCTGAACTACCTCAGTTGATCTATCAAGTAGATTCAGTTCACTGCCCATGGGAAAGAAAAGGTCGCGTAATGCGATTGCTCGTAGAAAAGCACCACGATCGCCCAATGGAATTGCTCGATGGTGTCAAAATCCAAACTCGCCCTGAGCACTGGATTCTGGTGTTGCCGGACGCAGTTGAACCGCTCGTTCACGTCTATGCTGACGGACAAGATCTACAGCACACATCTGCAGATTTGAATGAGTACACGCAATTGGTTCGCTACTTGCAAAACGCATAAACTGTATTTGCAATTCACTATATCTGCGATTGCGATTCACTAAATCTGCGGTTCTTTTATTGGCGACGCTCCACATTCGGTGCGTCGCCGATTGCTTTATTGGTTCATGTAGCGCTTTGCTTTGCTAACCGACTGAGCACGTAAGCGAGTACTATGATGATCCAAGTGAAAAACCGAAGTCTTTATGGAACTTCGGGCAGTAGTATTTGTTTACTCGGACTCGGACTCGGACCAGGACTCGGACTCGAACCCGGACTCGGATTAGTATCCGTTGGTAATGTCCAAATTCAGCGAGCCAGTTCCAGTTACAGGCAAACCTGTATTGAATGGCGAAAGCGATGCGCCGATTCCATCAAATCCATATGAGTATTCCGAACCGCCCATCGATGTGTATCCGTAGCGATAGCCGCCGGTGATATTCGCGTTGCGACCTGGATTCGTGTAAGCATAAGCGTTGTCGCGAATTCCGTTTGCCGCACGATACAAGCTTGGAGTGCCCATTTGACCCGGCACGGTTTTGACGATTTGTGGACCCTGTATTGTCTGATTACCATAGACGCCAGTGTTGGCGCCAGAATTTTCGACTTGCTCAGGCGCCGCTGGCGCGCTGGCTGTCATGTCGAACTCGCCGGTGTATCCGTTGCCGCCGAACAATTGTGGACCGGTCGCCGACTGACTGTGAGCCGCGGGAGCCATGATGACGAAACTGACAATTGCCGACCAGACGAGCAATTCAATCATGTTGGCGTTTCTTTTCATTGGTAAGTCCGTCCTTAAAATCGTATGGCTGGGGCGCCTATGGTAAGAGAATAGCTATCAAGTGTTACTTTTTTATTACCGAATAGATGAAACCGAGAAATTTTCGACGAATTCCTATTCTTTCCCTGAAATGCAAACGGGATGGGCATTACGCCCATCCCGTCGTTGACTCAGTTGGCAAAATTGATTAGAAGCTGCTCGCCGTGCTTGAGCTGACATTCGATGGATCGAAATACTTCTGATTTTCCATCTTGCGCTGCTTCATCGCCTCTTGCTCACGCTCGAAGCCATCATTGAAAGATTTGATTGCGTTGTCTTTCAGCATCGCAGCTTGTTCTTTCAGGTGCTTGGCGCCTTCTGCGGCGTCTTCCTTCATATGCTTGGCGTTTTCTTTGAAGTTCGAAGCGCCTTCTTTCACGCGCTCTGCCTTATCTTTGACGCGCTCAAGGGCTGGCTGAGCTTTATCAAGCATCTCGCTAGCTTTGTCTTTGGCATCAAGAATCATGTCTGCGCCGTTCTCTTGTAGGTCAGCGACCAAATCTTTGATATCTTTTCTCAGTTCACTGCCTTTCTTTGGCGCGAACAGAACTCCGGCTGCAAAGCCCAGCAGTCCCATAAACACTAAACCTTTCATGTTCCAGCCTCCGCTCGGTTGTTTTCAATGAAGACTGGCTGGCGGCAGAAAAGTTGCGAGCAATTCCTTAATTAGCTGAGAAGCCGGAGTGCAGTCCATCTCAGTCCGTCTTCGGTAGGTACCCGACTACAAAGGTTGGGTATGACCCATTGAGGAGTCGATGCAGTTCGGACACTGCATCAAGCAGGTCGACGGAGTTCGGCTCTGCCTCATAGGAGTTGGCTGCATGTGAGTCGATCCTTTTAGTAGAACGGAGTTGGCAAGTACAATGAGCGGTCGCATCACAGTGCTCATCGTCGAAGACCATCAGGTAACACTCGACGGTCTGACAACGGGGCTCGCCCGAGAATCAGATATAGAAGTGCTCGGCACAGCAACGACATCTGACAAGGGATTGGAATTAGCTGTCGAACTCAAACCGAACATAATTTTGCTGGATTTGCATTTGCCGGGTTCGACTGGTCCAAAGACCACGGTCAACTCGTTTTGCGGTGTCGACGGAGCGCATGTAATTGTCTTCTCCGGCGAAAATCGAATGGCGTTTATACAAACTGTCTTATCGATGGGTGTCGCCGGATATCTTCTGAAGTCGGAAAATGTCGGCACCGTCGCTGATGCCATCCGCCAGGTAATGGCGGGCAAAAAGCCAGTGCTCTCAAGCGAGTTAGTAACGGGCGAAACCAAGATAACTCGCTCGGAACAAGAAGTCTTGAAGATGCTTGCGCGCGGCATGAAATACAGCGACATTGGAGAACGTCGGCAAGCGTCACCGGCGACGGTGCGCAAACAATGTGAGTTACTTTTGCTAAAGTTGGGACTTGAGAGCCGTGAGCAGCTAATTGCGTGGGCTGTTCAAAGTGGATATGGAAATCTCGAGTTAGAACCGTGAATCAAATCGTCGACAAAACAATCGATGAGTTCCTCAAGTTTGTAATTGAGATAATGCCGCCTGTGGTGGCAAACAAATTAGGAATTACAGACCGTGTCGAAAAGGCCAATGCAGTCAACAAAGTTGGCACGGAATCCGGTCAGTATGGACGTTTCAATCAAGTACGCGAATATTCGAGCGTCGATATGGGGCGGCGCGCACAAGCAGCGATCTACCAATCGATTTGGTTGCGCAAGCTTGCTTACCGAATGGTGCCTGGTTACGAAGAAGCTGCTCCTAATCCAGAAGATTTTCTTGGAGAAGAAGTCGAGGAAATAACAAGAACTCTAATGACCTTGCTCTTTGCGACGCTGAAGGGATTGGTTCTCGAATTCAATGAACTGGTTTCTGACGTGCCATCACTGGCGGCACTACGTATGAGCGTAACTGAAGTCAGCGAAGTGAAAGAAGATTTCTCCAATCTCTCTGAACAAGCACGCGCGGAAAATAAGTTGATTCGCAGCGGAAAGAAGTCAGTCACCTACTTGCGTTGCCGCGCAGCCTCTTCGACCTGGAGTTTATCCATGCGAGGATCTCAGGGGCGAATTGAATTTTTTCTCGTGCCGGTTCTAGAGATTTTCAAATTTTCTCAAAGCGAAACTCCGGCTCGATTGAAGTCAGTTTTGCAAATGGATGACAGTCACGAAGGCATTTGGAATATAGATCGACTCCCCGCAGACCCTGATGAACTGTACTATCTCCTCCGCGGTTTGTTTAAAACTCTGGTTTTTGCTTCGGCTCAAGGTCTGAAAGAAGATTTGGTCGGTTCTTCGATTCTCGAAAATCTTGAAGGAGCTGCACTGAGATCCACGGTGCGTGAGCTTCTTCTCGCTGAACAGAACATGGCGCAAAAAATCGTCAGTCAACAAGAAGAGATTCAAAATCGAATTGCGCGCGATTTGCACGATGCGGTTATCGCCGACATCATGACTCTGAAACGGCAGATGACCAGCGAAAGGCGCATCAGCGACGCCGATCTGATCAAAGGAATGGACGATGTTTCGCAAAAGCTACGAGAAATTTGTCAGGACCTCGCGCCTCGCGATCTTATCGACTGGGGCTTGAAGACTGTCATCGCCGATTTGCTGGAGCGAGTCGAACAGCGTACGGGAGCCGATTGTTCATTCGAGTGTGAGGGCGACATTCCCGAACTTCCAAACCCTGTGCAATTGCATATCTATCGAATCGTTCAAGAATCGCTGACGAACGTTGAAAAATATGCGGAGGCTTCGCGGATTATGGTCAACATCGAAGTGTCTGAAAATATCGCGAAATTTATCATCCGGGACAATGGAAAGGGCGTGGATACAAGCGAAAGCGATCCGCGTAAGGCTCGCGAAGGTGGCACGGGACAGAGCGGTAATAAAGAGCGCGCAGAAATGATTCGTTGTTACTTTCCGGCGCGCTTGAAATTTGAGTCAGAACCAGGAAAAGGGACTATGACAACTCTAGAAGTGCGCTACAATGATTCAATATGAGTAAATTTTCATAAATTCTCGAAAGGCAGCCTGTGGGCGTTTGAGCGGCGATATACACGAATCTGTGGATACTGAATAGTGGATGTACAGAACGTGACTCGAAAACCATAATAGATGGGTAAAACAGAAGAGGGGGGATCGCTGTAGAGCTAAGGCTCTTACCGGCGAGAGACGGTCCAGAAGGAGGCTAGAGGTCATGTGGGATAAGAGAAAACCTGGCTCAGGCGGCGGATCTTCGAAGGATCCCAAGCCACAGGATCCCAAAGAGACGCGCAAATTTTTGGACAACCATCCTGCTCGGCAGATGGGTCAAGGGCAGGGCGTGAATCGCAATGTTGACCGAAGCGGTTTCGAACCTGCTGGTGGTTTGCCTCACGAAATGGCTGACGAGCGCGAAGCGGCGCTTTCCAAACAGATTTTGGTTTACCACGAGTCTCAAAACGCTGACACCGGTAATGACTGGATGTATAAGCTAAAAGAAGATTCGATGCAATATCTCGCTGAAAAGCGTGGTATCGACTTGCAACAGATATATCGCGAGTCTATTTATAAGAAGGGCGTAGAGACGCTGATCGACAAGATCTACGGCTTGCTGCAACGCTATCAATTTGAGTTCAACCAGGTCGCTGGTGGAACCGAACTGCACGTTTCGGGCACCATATCTGGTGACGTGACTGAAGTTACCCGCTTCAATCGCAATCGCGAGGCTGAGGAAACCAAGACTTATTTCCGCGCTCGGTTATCGACGAAGTCCAACGCACTTGTAATCCGAGGCAAAGACGACGCGATCGAATTCTATCTGTTGCCGGTTAATAAGATTATGGCTTTGAGCAAATCTGAAGTTGACTACAAGCCACTCGCTCGCATCCAGGTAAAGATTTCCGAGCTTGGCATGATGTGGAGAATGGAAAACAGCACGCCTTCCGTAGACTCGCTCGACGAGCTATCTATGTGGCTTTTCAGCGCTTTGATTCAAGCTACGAAAGACGCTGCAACCAAGTCAGAAGGTCAGGTAGCCGGTTAGACTTATCTCTTCAATCAAGAAAAATCATCTCCTGCGTCCTATAAACGCTGAAGGGGTGGTTAACTTCCGCCTCAGGTGGTAATAAAATGATAGAGCTCGAGGCGCAGGAGCCCTTGAGTTGGTCGCTTGTAAGGAGCTTTGTACATGCCCAGTTTGGAGATGTTGAAAAAACTGCTGGATGAGTTCACCGAAAAGGAGGCTCATGCGCGCGAAGAAATCAATGTCATCAATGAGCAAATCGTTGAGCTTGAAAAGCGCATTGCCGCATCGCAAGCGAAACTTTCGACTGTAGCTGTGGACCGCGAGAAGGTTCGCGCCATGCAAGCTCGGTACAGTGGTGACTCGACACTGACTACTGGACCGCTGATGGGTGGCGCTGCCTCGACAGCGACGGCTGAGAAGAAGGAAGAGTCGCCTCGTCCGAGACCCGGACGCGCAGCCGCAAGTGAACCTGGCATTCCGGTTGCTCCGCTGAACCTGCGCGCTTCGCAAACGAGAATTCCCGCGATGAAGTTGCCTGAAACTCCAGCAGAAGCTACACCGGCTGCGGCATCAAGTTCTACGGTGTCGACTCCGCCAGCGACAACTACTCCATCTGAGACCTCGACGTCGCTTCCTGCGATGAGTCCTACAACATCACTGTCCGCATCACCGCTAGCAAGTCTGTTTGCAGAGGAAGTCACACAGGCTGTTTCGCCATCGTCTCCATTTTCTGAAGAGCCTGCAACGCCAGCTGCAAGCGAGAGCAAATTCTCGCCACTGGATATTTTCGGCACACCGACAGATGAAATTCCGACAAGCACAGGAAGTTCACCGGCGGCGGCAGAGTCGACCGCGTCAAACTCGACCTCGTCAAATTCCTTCCCGTTTCCTGAAGCACCAGCTCCAGCACCAGCAGATGTTCAGCTCAATACTGGCTCTGCAACGATAGACATTGGATTGCCATCGCAGCAGTCTGATGTTGGCTTAGAGACGAGCGACAGTCCGTTTTACAAACCACTTGGAGCAGACGCTTTGCAGACTGGAACAACTGCTCCAGCCGCTGATCAAGAACAGCCTGCTGCAACGGATGACGAAGATAGTGCTCAAATTTCTGATCTCGAAGACGAGCCTGACGACACTGTCAAGAGCATCAATGATGCCTTGCGTGGCTTGTTCCGTTAGGAACAAATAACCAGGAAATCACTGCTTCGTTTGCACTCAGGCTGCAGTTGAGCTGAATTCTTTTGTCTTTGAAACCCGCTTGCAGTGCGAGTTTACCCGCATGCTTAGCGGAAACAAATCTCTGTCGCCTTAAGAGCGCAGTCATCTCAACTTGCTTCGTCTTTGATAACATTCACCACGAGGGGCTTTCCAGCCTCTCGTGATTCCCAACACATCAAAACGAAAGCATAAAAATGAAGCAAGTGACATCAATGATGGCCGGCGTAGTTCTCGAAATTCTCGTAAAAGCTGGCGATTCAGTTTCAGACGGACAAGAAGTCGCAATTCTCGAATCAATGAAGATGCAACTTCCAGTGAACTCGACATTGGCTGGCAAAGTAGTCGCTGTCAAAGTTAACAGCGGTGACTTCGTCAACGAAGGCGATGCGATTTTGGATCTTGAATAAAGGTTGGATATAGTTGATTAAGAGCCGCATTGTTAGCGGCATTCGGATGGTGGCAGTATGTTGGAAAATTTACCGAAGCAAGTTCGAGTTGTAGAAGTCGGTCCCCGCGACGGGCTTCAAAACGAGTCGCAGCATGTTGCCACCACCGATAAGGTCAAGCTGATTCAAGCGCTTGGCGATGCGGGTTTGAAGTCGATCGAAATCACTTCCTTTGTCAGTCCAAAGTGGATTCCGCAACTTGCTGATGGATTGGACGTAGCAAGGTCTGTAAAGCTGCCGAGCGATGTAACGGTATCTGCGCTGGTGCCTAATTTAAAAGGTTACGAATCGGCTAAGGAAGCTGGTTTGAAAACCATTGCGCTGTTCATGTCCGCGAGCGAATCGCACAGCAAGAAGAACATCAACAAATCGATCGATGAAGCAATTGCCGCATTGAGCGAAGTAGCAAAAGTAGCGAAGCATGATGGAAAATCGATTCGCTGTTATATCTCTGTGGTGTTCGAATGTCCTTACGAAGGACCTGTTTCGCCGCAGCAAGTAGTGAGGGTTGTTAAAGAAGTAGTCGCGATGGGCGTCGATGAAATCTCTCTTGGTGACACGATTGGTGCAGCAACTCCAAAGCAAGTTGCAGATCTGATTGAATTGCTCAAAAAAGAAGTACCTCTCGATAAACTCGCGCTGCACTTCCACGATACGCGCGGCACCGCTCTGGCTAACGTTCTAGCTGGACTCGATGCTGGTATCACAATCTTCGATTCAAGCTTGGGTGGACTTGGTGGTTGCCCTTATGCACCAGGTGCTGCCGGTAATTTGGCTACTGAAGATCTCGTCTACATGCTGCATGGTCTCGGTATCAAGACTGGCATCGACCTGGAGAAACTCGTTGATGCAGGGCAGCTTGCAGAGCAAATTTTGAACAAGGAACTTCCGGGACGCTATTTGAAAGCGACGCTCGCAAGCCGTGCAAAGAAAGCAAAGAGCGCCGAGAAATCTGTACAACAACCACAACCAGCATAGGTGACAGGGGCATGACGACGATGACCGAAGTGAGCGAAAAAGTTTTAGACGTTGAACGAGATGGACATCTCATTTGGTTTAAGCTCAATCGTCCGAAAGTAATGAATTGCTTGAATCGCCCTCTGTTGAAAGCGATTTTGGAAGAGTGCGAGAAATTGCAACAAGATCGCTCTGCCCGAGTTGTTGCTGTGATCGGGTCGGGATTGAAAGTATTTTGCGCAGGCGCTGATTTGACAGAGCGCAAAGGCATGACTCAAGCTGAAGCGATTGAGTATTTGATGTTGATTCAAAAAACGATGAACGCGCTGGAGTCACTTCCACAAGTTGTCATCGCTGGAATCAATGGTTCCGCATATGGTGGCGGAACTGAATTGGCTCTCGCTTGCGATTTGCGCGTCATGGCAGAAAATGCACAATTGCGATTGACTGAAGTGACACTCGGAATTATCCCCGGCGCAGGCGGTACGCAACGTCTTCCACGATTAATCGGAAAATCCAAGGCGAAAGAAATGATTCTCACCGCTGCTCCATTGAGTGCATCGAAGGGATACGATTTGGGATTGATTCATCGTGTAGTGCCTGAAGCAACAAGCGGTGACTTCCACCAGCCGATGATGGAGGAAATTCGTAAGTGGGCAACCGAAATTTCTGCTGCCGCACCACTATCTTTGAAGCAAGCTAAACAGGCTATCGACCAAGGTTTCGACCGCGACCTCGATGCCGGATTAGCTTTAGAAACAAGAGCATATCTGCAACTCTTGAACAGCAAAGACCGTCTCGAAGGTCTTGCTGCATTTGCAGAAAAACGTAAACCAGTCTACACCGGTGAGTAAATGAGTAACCCGAATCACATCATTGGATCACCGACCCGCGAGTCTCTTCCGTTACCTGTAACGGCCCTTGTGCTGTGCGGTGGCAAGAGTCGACGCATGGGCAGACCGAAAGCGTTTCTTCCATTTGAAGGAACAACGATGGTCAATCACGTGCTCAATCAAGTGCGCGATCTGTTCGCGGAAGTCTTGCTTGTTTCGAACGAGCCAGACAATTACCTTGATTTCGATGTCGACGTGGTGAAAGATATTCTTCCGTACCGTGGACCACTCGGGGGCATCCTTTCTGGATTGCTTGTTGCGAAGCACGAGTACTCCTTCGTCATCGCTTGCGATATGCCGTTCGTGAATAAAAAGCTGATCCGCGAAATGACAGCAGCTCGTCACGGAAATGATGTGCTTGTGCTTGCTCACGACATGGGAGTAGAGCCGCTCCTCGCGCTCTACTCCAAAAACTGCATCAAGCCTCTCGAAGAATCTTTGTTCGCCGGCAACTTGAGCTTGCAGGAATTTCTGTTCGGATTGAAAGCGCAATCATTCGAGTATCAGCCTGAGCACTCGAATGGCGAAGAACTTCCCGCATACTTTAACGTCAATACTCCGCAAGATTATTCGAAAGCGATCACCGGAGTGAATGCAGAAGTGCATCCCTTTCCCGCTAAAAGACACGCAGTGACATAAGAGAACCGGATAAACAAAGTCTGGTCAGATCCGAATGAAACAAGAGAACCGGATAAACAAAGTCTGGTCAGATCCGAATGAAACTGGGATGAAGAGAACCGGATAAACAAAGTCTGGTCAGATCCGAGTGAAACTGGGATGAAGAAATCCGGTTCAACTCAATGGAACTGTGACGAAGAAATACGGTTGCATCTCAATGAAACTGTGATGAAGAAATCCGATTGCATCTTAATGAAACTGTTATGAAGAAATCCGGTTGCATCTTGATGAAATGGGGATGAAGAAATCCAACTTGGCTATTTCAATTATTTGTCGCCGAAGTTGTCGGTGACATCTGTCGGGTCGGTGTTGGAATAAGTCTTTGTAGGCGTGGCGGGCTTTTGCCCGATGTAACCGACGTCCTGGTAGAGCACGCTGCCGAGAGCGCTGGTGAGCTGTCCTTTGACTTGGACCTCACGTCGAAATCTTATGCTTCCGCATAAACCCGTCGTGGTGTAGGTTGGACGAACTGCTCCTGGCGAAGCTCCTTTGCTGTACTGCACGAAAGGTGCTGGTGGCGTTTGCGGTGGCGGATCGCCAAAATCGGATTGAGCTGAAAGCAATGGTGGTGAGCCATTTCCTCCTCCGCAGCCATATCCTCCGGCGCCCCAATCACCATTTATTCGACCGCCATAAGCTGAGACGAGAGCATCGTCCATTGGTTCACCACCATGCTTGCCACCACTTGTGGTGCCTTGGTTTCGGCACTGGTCTCGGACATAGGCATCGATCTTATCCAGAAAAATCAAATCGCCCTGGATCTTCTTTACCTTGCCATTGGATTTGTCATTAATGGATGGAAGAGTGATGTTTTTGAATGTGAGGGTTCCAAGAGTGGCTGATTTGTACGCATCCTTGTTACCAAAAACTTCGGCATAAAGCTGATTCTCCGCCACAACCTCATACGGATAGGGAGAGATCGGCTGTGTTTTAAATACAATTCCACCGGATGAATTCCATTTATAAAGTTGCATCACGCCAAACGGTATTTTCGGCCCGGGCAGTGTCAGGGTGATATCGGTTATTGTTGGGCTGGTTATATCCAGTTGGGCGAGCCAGTCTATCGGCTGATTGGACGGACCGAAAGGCGTTGTCTGCATAGCGACTACTTGATCGATGTCCGCTTTTGTTCCGGCGCGCCGAATCCAATCGTAGAGAGTGCATCGCCAGATATCTTGAATTGTGGTGCTCGCAATATTTGACGGCCATGGATCTGGAGCTGAGTTCATGCCGCTCGAAGGATCGGCTAGATAATCTCCGTTCGTCGAAGTTTCAATATCGGTTTTGGCGCTGTTTCCGCTCGATAAACCGCTGAAAGTAAGAAGATCGCCCGGCATTGCAAATTCGGGAAGTGCACCGTCTGGAAATTCAATTGCAAGTGCGCCAGGAGATGGTTTGGGATCGAAAACAGACGCCGGTTGTGCGCTGGCTGTTACGTGAAAGACTTCTCCAGCGGGCGTTTGAGAAGTTTTGATTAGTTCGTCTGCTTCTGCTTTGACAATCGTCGGAACTTGATAATCTAACCCCGGAACAGTTGTGACGAAGTCGCGGTCCGAAACCAATCTAACCGAGTTGCCGATGCCTCCAAACACGTAGTTCGTTGTGAGGTAAGGAATATTCATGAACGACTTGTAGCAGCCGTTCACTTGCTGCGCCGCGGGAACCGGTGCTGTACTCGTTGGGACCGGGACTGGAATATTAGTCTCACCTGGATTGATCAGCGAACCAAGAGTCATCACCAGAGAGTTGGGCACATACGAAGCCGATCCAGACATGCGAATGATGTTCTGCTGATAAGCATTTTCTGCATCTGTGTAAACGTTGATTTGATTTCCATCTCTATCAAGTGCTTGCGGTGATCCCGCGGATGTCAAAGATGCTGTGATCACCGCGCTCAATTTGTTGATCGCACTTTTTGCGTTGGTCAAATCGTTTTGAGCAAGCGTCGCCATGATGCCGGAGTTTGGCATTTTGTCCGCAATGATTGCGTCGAGTCGCGCCGTACCGACGATGGTATTCACACCGCGCACTGGAAGGTAATACATGTCGCCGGCGACGGTACCTTTCCCGATCGGAGCCTGGTCCGATAAGGACACGTAACCGAATTCGCTTGTGTTGAGAACGATGCCACCAATGTCTGTTGCTGCTTGCAGCGCGGCTGATTCGATGGCTTTCTTCTGTTCGGCGTTGCTGCCAAGGAGGCGAGCGTAGTTCAAGCAGAAAAAAATCAACGCCATCACCAGTCCGATGGTGACGGCCACAATTAATACTAGCGTGTTGCCGATCGGCAACCGGATGCGGTGTCGCTTATGTTTTTGCCACCGCTTATTTGAACTTACGCGCAAGTTTTTTTCCCTACGATAACGCAGACCAGTGCGGTGTTTGACCACATCTGCTCCTGCGTTTAAGACCCATGGGCTGCCCGATATTGCTATCATAGTATCGGTTCGCTTGAACCGTCAATGAAGAGCGTTCGACCGGGAAGTCAAAAAAAGAATAGATCTTGTCCTCTATAAGCTAAAAACAACTGCCACTACATACGGTATTGCAGTGAAACTTAGAAAGAAGGAGTTGATTGAGTTTATCCGGTAGACTGGTCACGTGGTCTCGTGTGAACTTCAATTTCGGTAGATTGGTGACACGGTTTCTTTTGAGTTCAATTCGTAATATTGGTGATACTAGTTTTTAGGAGAGCAGACGTGTTTCCAAATCAGCAGCATCTTCACAAACTCGCATTGGCATTGACACTGACGTGCGCTGCGGGATTCGCCGTGCCAGTGTTTGCGGCTACCACAGGCGCTGAAATCGTTGCAGGCATCGATAAGGAACACATACTTGCACCCGGTGCGCGCGTCAACGCTCGCGTGGATGGTCAGACGGTTTTCCTATCCACTTATCGTCACACAAAAGCTAATGACACAGACTTGAAAATTGACGCTATGTTGATGTCGAAAGCTGTTATGTCCATTGACCCGAGCATCACTATGGTCACGGTCTATTTCTTTAGCAGCTCTGATTTGACGAAATACAAACAGCTTACCGTCAGCTCGGTATCAGTCAAAGCATTCGGCTCAGGTGCTGTCGGAAAAGATGAATTGATCAATTCTCTCAATTTAACTGCCGGCACCACCGCGGACCCAGCGGACAAACTGGCAAACACTCTGGCCGCTGGTGCCGGTGCAAGTGGTCATCGCGTCGCTTCATCTATTAGTGGTAGTGAAATTACGGTTTCGACCGATTTTGAATCAGATGCATCTGAGCTGGAACTCAAGATAGCCGCTCTGCAACTGGCTTCGGAAGCCCTTCAAGCAGCTCCTGATATGAAAACTGTGAAAGTATCTTTTGCAGACTTGTCTCAAGCTGGTACGTCAAGACAAATTGTAATGGACGCGGGCACTGTTCGTTCTTTGAACAGCGCACTCAAAAACGCTCTTTCGCCGGTCTCGATAGCAGTTCGTGGTGGCGGTGCGGCTCCGGTCGCTGCTTCAGCCGATGGTGCGATGGCTGGACCGATGCAAGATGAACGCCAGAAATTATTGAATCGTATCAATGCGCTCGGGAAAAATGGGGTTGGTATAGCGCCTTTCCTTGCTGCCTTCAAAGCACTTGAACAGCAAGTTGCAGACCACGCAACCGCTGATACCATCTCAGATTCTGTAACCAGATTGTCGAGCAACATAGACACTCAAGAAAAGAATTATAAAGAAGCAAAGGCTAAAAAGGCTTCAGCGCCAGCGGTAGCAAGTGGAGCTGGAGGCGGGTGCGAACCTAAGATGCCGACGAAGACTAGAGTTGGAAAGTGGGCAGCAGGTCTTGCGACTATCGGCGAGCTGCAAGCGAATCAAATCACCGAAAACACTAATCAGTACATCGCAGACATCGAAGCTAAGTTGAGAGCGGCGCAAATTCCGCAGAAAGAAAAGGATGAGAAATTGGCGAGAACGCTTCAATACTTCATTCTCACTCTGAGTGGAAATCCTGCGAAGACGTCCGAACTTGCGTCTATGAAGCACAAGCTAGCAGCTTTCCAGGCGATGCATCCAGAGCTTAACTACGACTAAATCACGGTAGGTTCGAGAACTTCCATTGCGTTTGTCACGAATTGGACCTACCGGAACAATTCGTGCTGGAGTTTGCGAATCTACAAGCGAATCTATTGCGTGTCGAACTCTGATAGAGCAGTGAGCGCCTCTTTCAATTGCTCAGCGTCGTATCGCCAGCGGGCTAGAAATGGTGCGTACTCTGATGGATGGTCGTCAGTGCCTGTTTGCACTTTGTTTTGGATGGCGTCTTTCATGCTGTGTATCTGACGCGTCATCTCGCTGCAATCCATACGGCAGATGATACTCTTCGTTTTCGAGTTCACCGAGCGCGATCCATCCGCAGATTTTTTGTCGCCATTTCTCTCGTGCGTAACAGCCATCGTAGCGGACATAACGAGATTTTTGACCAACAGGTCGCAAACCACGTCTGGGTGCGACTTGAGTACGTCGATAAATTCGGGCGGAAGATTATTTGCTAAATTCGACTCGCCAGTTAGAAGTGCAACAAAGAATCCTCTCGCACCATTGGCGGTACTAACGATTTTGTCCAGATGTTCGGATGCATTTTCAATTGTACTTTCGCCGCGCTCAAAAGCGTAAATCAAGTCGGTCGAGAGTGAGATTGCTCTATCGAATGTAATTACTTCAGTGTTGGTCATCTAATTCGCTCTAGCTCTTTGGTTATGCGCTCACCGTCTTCCTCGAGCACGACGCTGTTAGGAGCGACTGAGACGAGGTGTACAGATTCAAACTGCTCTCCATTCGCCAGGACGACAGTAGAGGGAAATTTGTTCATTCTCTTAAGTTCGAGATCTGTGAATGTGAAAAAAGCTTTGTCAGCAACGACGCCGACCAGCTTCATCTTCTCCGCGATAAGCGGCTTCTCGGGTGGCTCTGGAAGTTCAGCTTCTGGTGCTCCCATGCCTGCGCTGCCGACGGCTTGCTTCGCATAACCGGGTAATGTTACTTCTGTCGGCGGAGGCGGCGGCGCAAGATGTGTTTCCGTGAACTTGGGCGGTGGCGGAACGTGCGCCTTTGGAATTGCTTTTGCTGTGTTAATTTCGCTTGTCTTCAGCAAGCCTGACGGCGTCGCAAATGGATTAGCGCGCCCAGCACCCAAACGCGCTTTCATGATGGCATCAGTACGAGTCGTCGCCGGTACGGTCACTGAGTTGAGTGGCTCAATCACTGCGGATTGTTGTACCGTGGTGGTCGTCGTCGTTGTCGTGGACTTTACTTCCTCCGCCCAGACTGTGCTCACTGAACCTGACGATAGCGCTGCGAGACAAACGCCGTACAGAACATAACGTTTTGATGTCGATGATTTCTGAATTTTGAAGAAAGACATGAGCTGCTTAACTCCAGCATTAAGGCAAATAATAGAGAGTCATTAAGAACGCCATGATCGGCTTTGTCGAATTCAACTTTTGCGCACGCTCGGCAGCGGCATTTTTGTCATTGCCTTCATTCCCTTGAGTCTTGATGGCGATTGAAATATTTTCCACTCCGACGGTTCTTTGATAGCCCTCAAGCCGCTTCAAAAGGCTCACCATGCCATTATAATCGCCTGTAACATAAACTTGCTTGACCAGTCTCTTTAATCCCGTGTCGACAGGCTGCTCTTCAGCAGGTTTTGCACCATTGGTGGTGCTCACGGCTGGTTTCGGCAAGGACTTGGAGCCTAAAGCAACTTTGCCAACTTGCTCGCCGATTAGTTCTTTGATCTCGGTTTCAGAAGTCGTGATCTGTCGCATCGTCTCTTGCGAAGGTGTTTCAACACCAAGCAATTGAATCTCTGAGTCTGTGCACATTTTTTCTAAATCAATCATCGCTAGATCGAGTTCTGGCGATTTTGGAACCGCTCCGCGCAATGTTTCTATGTCCGTTTCGAGAGTTTTCTTCTCTTTTTCTGCGCGCGCTCTCTGTGCCAACTTCGTCTGAGTCTGTTCGTACTGCTGTTGCTTGGAAGTAAGGTCTTCACTGCGGTCCTTGTCTTCCAGAAATTTGGGGTAAGTCATTGCAGACAGAATCAAGCCCGAAAGCAAAAATGGAATCGCGACTATGCCGATTTTGTATTGCGTCTTCATTGCGATTTCGCCTCCGCACTTTTTAGTGTGGGCTGTTGCAAGTTGTCTAGTATTTTTGGAAAGATATTGCCGTCGTTGGCATTTGCTTTTACTGCTGCTGCTTTCGTTGCATCTGTGTCTGTGGGCGGCTCTTCACTGCTTGTTAGTTTAGATGTGATTTGAAACAACACAATCTCTGGTTGCTTTTCGTCGCGCGTGGCGTTTTGCACAACTGCGTCTGTCAGCCCAGGAGCGGTGGCAAGATTGATCGCAAAATTCGAAACACTTTGGAAATTTGTTGAAGTGCCGGAAATTTTTGCGGTCTTGTTCAATCCGATATTCTCGATCTGAACAGCGGTGGGGATGTTGTTCCTGACTGAATCCAGGACGGTGGACCAGTGCGTCAACTTCTTCACTATGCTGTTGAGGATCTTGCGCTTGTTTGTCAGAACGTCATTTTCTTTTTTGAGCGTGCCAAGCTGTTTTAAATCCGCATTGCCCTTTGTGATTTTTTGCTCTAGATCTGCAATCTGTTTGTCTTTATTCGGCAGATCGAACTGAGAAATATATCCCCAAGATGCGAGTGAAAGCAGCATGGTTGCAACACCTGCAGCGATTGCACTTTTGAACCACGGAGTCGGTCTTTCATCAGGTGAAATTACCGCCGTTTTTCTTTCGTCGTAGAGAAGCGGCAGCCTTCCTTCTTTATTTAAATCCAAATCTACTGTGAAAGATGGATTCCAGCCAGTCTCAATCGACGAACCAATCAGCGCCGCCAGAATCGGGCGCATGCTATCGACGATCACATCGTTGCTGAACACAAGGTCTCGCATTGGATCAGACGTAATTGTCTTGATGTTCATGCGATTTGTGATGTACTGATCGAGCTGTGGAATCATACAGCCTGGACCAGTGAGCACAATCTGGTCGACTTTAACGTCGCCGACTTGCGAACGATAGAAATCTAGCGACCGTTGTAATTCATCCGTAATGTCACTGAATACGGTGCGAGCTACTTGCGAAGCCTGACCCATTTGGAAGTCGGCGGGATCTGCATTGAACAACGTAATTTCTGGCAGCATGTCGAGAGCCGAGTCGAAGCTGATATCCAGGCTGCGAGCTAGTGCTTCTGTCAAAGTATCCAGTCCAAGCATGATTGAACGCCCGAACAGAGGCATGGCGCTGCGCACCACGTTGATGTCGGTTGCGTCGTGACGCAAGTTGACAATCATTGATAGATGTCCGCTCGATCCTAAATAACCAGCGAGCGCAAGACTTCGCACCACCGATAGTGACGAAATATCCACCTTGCCGAGACGTACTCCGGCGCTGTCAGCCATTCGCCAGTACGATTCAATAATCGACCTTTGAATCGCCGCGAGAATTACATCGATGCGTCGCACTCCGTCGGCATCCGTTCTTTCAGTTGCGGGCATCTGCGACCAATCGATGTTCGCATCTTCAATTGGAAACGGAACGTGGTTGGTCGCTTCTTGCGTAACAACGTCCGCGAGTTCTTCTGGTGGCATTCCAACTGGCACAGGCATTAGTCTGATGACGACTGCTTGCGCCGGAACCGCAATGTTAATTACAGGTGATGGGCCCGACGGTGGAACGTTCGCTGCTCCGAGCAAATCCATCAACACGCCGCCGACCGCATCTGGGTCGGCAATCAATCCCTCGCGGATAGCATTTGGTGGTGTGGGTTGGCAAGCGAAACGTGCGACTTCGATTCCAGCTCGGGTTTTGTCGAGCTGAATCAGCGTAATGCTGTCGCTGTTTATGTCGAGACCAAGTGTAGGTCCTTTTTTCTTGCCGAAACTAAACACGCTGTCTTATCTCGCAGTCAGAAAAGTTTGTTCGCAGTAAAAAAGTTCGAGTTCCATCTCCTCTATTATGGCGTACCAGGGAAGACAATGTCTTTCGCTACCATCGCCACAACGGCACCAACGGCGAGCGGCGGACCAAATGGAAATGCTTTGGATACACCTTTGCCGGCATTCAGAACTCCAATCAAGCCACCGCAGATGGCGGCGAGAATGCCCATGTTGAGATAGGGCAACGATACGTCCGAGCCAGTGTTGAGTGATTTAACGAAACACAGTGCGCCTTCAGCCATGGCGACCATAATTGTCATTCCCAACAGAGCCGGCTTGACCGTTTTCGCCAGAAGGTTCATCTTGCGCATTTCAAATAACAAATACGCTGCACCAACGACGGTGCCAGCGAGGAAGCCGACGCCAAGAGCAAGCATCAACGCTTGCACGCCGAGCCATGCCGAGATGACTGCGGCTAGCACCGCATCTGCTCCGCCCATGACGCTGAATTCTTCGTCGTCTTCTTCCTCGTCGGTGACATCGAACGCGTGGTCTACATGCAGGTCTATGTCTTCGTCTGCGCCGAACACCATGAGCGCTTCGTGATCGCGATCGATTACGACTCTGCGTTTTTGTTTTTCCTCTTCAGAATCTGGATCGCCGTGCACTTTTATGTAGAACTTCAATCCGTAAAATGCCAGGAAATCGAAAAGCATGTAGCTAATGCCGATGCCTATGAATGCGCCGGAAAAATCGTTCCGAACGAAGCCGCTGTAGAGAACACCGATCAACATCGAGGGATAAGTTATTTCGTGCGGAATCAGCATCTCTTTGAAATCGGTAATGCAAATTGCGATCAAAGTGCTGCAAAAAATTGCCATTCCTACCAGATGTCCCCACGCTTGAAAACTCGGCTCGAAGACGATTTCCGGTGCGTAATGGTGCATGAGTAGCGCGAACGTGCAAGCGGTGAAAACTTCGACGAATGGATACATCCAAGAAATAGGCGTTTTGCAATTTCTGCATTTCCCTTGCAACACGAACCAAGAAACAACGGGAATGAGATCGAAAAGCTTGATGCGCTGTTTGCAATTCGGACATGTTGATGGCGGCCAAAAGATCGACTCTTCTTTCAATGAACGCAGCGCCAATACATTCAGGAAACTGCCGACGCACAAACCAATCAGTGCTGCGAGGATATCGCGGCCGACCATGTTGTTCATCAGTGTGTCTAACATTTCAGGAATACTCTTTCTGGTCGGTTACAGCGGATGCGAGCACCAAAAGTAACACCACATATGCCAAAACATAGCAGGTTATGAGCGCTACCACCTCAGAGCCCGGGTCGCGCCCGTACATCATGCTCGAACGCGCTCTGGTGAGCCCTGCCAGGTCGGGCAGCATAAGATATATGGCGTTGGAGATTTGTTGGAGCGAAGGATTTTGCGACATCTGACCGAGCTGTCGCAGCGAATCGCTGAAATGTCCAATCAACCACAACGACAACGTGAAAAGCACGCTCATGACTGGGCTTGCAAAGGTCGAGAAAAATGTCGCCAGTGCGATGATCAGGAGCAATTCCAGATAAACCAGTAGCACCGCTGGTGTCATTACTTTGAGCAAGTCTGGCAGCGCTGAGAGCGAGTGCGCTGGGCTTGCAACAGCGACAAGCACGCTGAGATATAAGCCCATCGATGCGATGACGATGAACAGGCTTGCGGCAAGTCCGATGTACTTGCCGAGTATAAACTGCCAACCAGTGATGGGCTTGGTGAAAATCAAGTATATGGTGCGTTTTTCCAACTCTTTGTATACAAGATTCGTGCCCGCAAAAACGGCGATGATACCACTGATGAGCGACAGAGCTGCCAGTCCGAAATCTTCCAAAATCTTGATATCTTGCCCAACCGACAGACTTCCGAGCAAGAGTGAGAGCAGTGTGATGACGCACGCGAAGAGCACAAAGGCGTACAGAATTTTGTCTCGAATGATCTCGCGAAACGTATTCAATCCGATCGCTGTAACACTTTGAATCGGTTGAATCAGTGTGTTCATGCGGTTTTCTCTGCTTCTGCTTCACCGATGACGGTGAGGAAATAATCCTCGAGGTCGCGATAGTTTCCCGTCGCCGAAATTGCACTGATGCTTTCTTGTGCAACGAGCCGGCCGCGGTTGAGTACGCCAACCCTGTCACAGACCTCGTTTACGTCCGGCAGGAGATGCGAGTTGAAGAAGATTGTCTTCTTTTGCTCTTTCAGTTTACTCAGTATTTTTCTGACATCTCGACGACCGATGGGGTCCAATCCCGACATTGGTTCGTCCCAAAACAGCACGTCTGGGTCGTTCACGAGCGATTGTGCGATCCCTAATCGCTGCAACATGCCTTTGGAATATTTGCCCATCGGTTTGTCGTATGCGCTTTTGTCGAGTGCCACCAGTTCGAGCAGCTCCGCAGTTTTCGCTGCACGGGCTGAGGCATTCAAACCAAACAGTCTGCCGGCGAAATCCATGAACTCGCGACCGGTCAGGTGCGAGTAAAAGTATGGATTTTCCGGCAGGAAACCAATGCGCTGCAAAGCTTTCGGGGCTCCTGCGGTCTCGCCTAAAACCTTCGCTGAGCCTTCTGTCGGGTGCAACAACCCGAGCAAAAGCTTGAGCGTGGTGGTTTTGCCCGCGCCGTTGGGACCAAGCAAACCAAAGGTTTCGCTCGGCGCTACCAACAAATCAAGACCATGAAGAACGCGAACGCGCTTACGCAAGAAACTGCTGACCACGTCCTTGCTTAGCTTGGACGCCTCAATCGCAGCCCCGGTCATGCGCCGCCTTTCTGCCCGCCTGATTTTTTGCTTTGCGTGATGATTTTGTTTAGTTCTGCTGTCGCAGCGCGTAAACGGCGAGAGACTTGCATCTGCGAAATTCCGAGACGACGAGCCACTTCTGTTTGACTCAAATCTTCGTAGAATGTCAAATGAACGACTTCACGCAACCCGTCACGCAATTGCTTGATTGCTTCGGAGAGCATGAATCGGTCTTCTTTCGCGTTTTGCAAAATCTGGTAGCGTCCGTCGATCAACGTATCGATCAACGATTGTTCGCTGCCTGCATCGTTTGACAGCGCCTGGTCAAGCGAAATCAAAGTACGACGACGGTCGACTTCGTATGCTTCGTTGACGCGGCTGACAGGAATTTCTAACTCATGAGCAATTTCGGTATCGCTTGGTTCGCGTCCCAATCTCGCAGTCAAGTTCTGAACCAGTCTGTTGATGCGGAATGACAACTCCTGCAATTCGCGAGGAGCGCGAATCATCGCGGTTTTGTCGCGCAAGTAGTGTCTGATTTCACCGGTGATCAAGTGCGTTGCATAAGTTTGGAACTTAGCACCAGCATCGGGTTTGAACTGATCGACAGCTTTGATCAAACCAATCGAACCGACCTGGATCAAGTCTTCCACAGGGTCAGTCGAGCGTCTTGCCAGACCGTAGGCGATTCGCTTGACCAGAGGCAGCGATGCCTGAATGATCGCGTCACGAAGAGCGGGGTCGCGGGTGTCAGAGTAGACCGAGAGCCAGTGATGGATCTGGTCTTGTCCCTTACCAACTTGGGCGTTGGGTCCATTTGCCGGGCCCACGGCAGCTGCTTTCGCAGGCAAGGTGTCTTTGCTCACTATCACGTTATCGTCAACCACTGTTTTTCTAAAGAAGGGGTATAGCCAGATTGTAAAACAAAAAACGCAAATACAGACAATCTTTATGTCTAGAATGCCTCATTTAAGCTATTGGGTGTGAATCTGAGCGGTTTATGAGACGCTCTGTAGCCCCACGACCTCAATGCAACTGGTTGATAACTGTAAAAATCGGCAGATACATTCCGACTACAACCGAGCCGACGATTCCCCCAATGCCAACCACCATCACCGGTTCGAGCAATGAAGTCAGCGCATCGACAGCATTTTCAACTTCCATGTCATAAAAATCAGCGACCTTGGAAAGCATCTCGTCGAGTCGCCCCGTCTCTTCTCCGACTGCCACCATCTGCACGACCATCGGTGGAAAAACTGTTGTCTTCGACATCGGTTTGGCGATGCTGCCACCCTGCCGAACCTCGTTGTAGACGCGTTCTACGGATTTTGCAACGACTGCATTCCCTGCCGTATCCTTGACGACGTCAAGTGCGGAAAGCATCGGAACTCCGGCTCTGATGAGGGTTCCAAATGTTCTGCTAAAGCGAGCAACGGCCACTTTTTTGATCAAATCGCCGAAGCCTGGCAGGGTCAGAAGAAGTCCGTCGATGTGCAATCTGCCGACTTCGGTTTTGTAGTAGCGCTTGAACACATAGACGCCTGCGATGACAAGAACTAC
Organism: Drouetiella sp.; assembly: GCA_036702965.1. Taxonomy (GTDB): domain Bacteria; phylum Cyanobacteriota; class Vampirovibrionia; order Obscuribacterales; family Obscuribacteraceae; genus PALSA-1081. The sequence goes on along the minus strand of DATNPZ010000013.1, from coordinate 678,309 downwards.
GAAGATGCCCATGTAGATTGAGCGCATGCATTCCGAGAGGAAGATCAAGAATTGTGTGTAAGCCGGAAGTTCTCCACCAACGTTGCGAAACAGTCCCTGAAAAATCGGCAAGATGAAGGTCAACATTGCCCAGAAAACAAGTATTGCGACTGCCAGAACGACGGTTGGATAGACCATCGCCGAGCGAACTTTCGTGTTCAACTTTTGTCGCGCTTCGAGAAAATCGGCGAGGCGCTTGAGAACTTCAGCCAGGATACCGCCGGTTTCTCCAGCCCGCACCATCGACACATAGAGCTTGTCGAAAACAGCGGGATGTTTTGCCATGGCATCAGAAAGTGATAGCCCTGCCTCGACTGATTTGCGCACTTCATCGAGAGTTTGCTTCATTTTTTTGTTCGGACACTGGTCAACGATAATTGTCAGTGTGCGAAGCATTGCCACTCCCGCCGATACCATCGCCGCGAACTGACGAGAGAAGACAACCATGTCTTTTAGCTGAACTGTTTCGAAAATTCCGTTTGCCTTGGACCACAATTCAGCCCAGTCGATGGCTTGCGATTTGGCTGAAATTTCTATTACGTCAAGACCGCGCGAGGTCAGGCGTGCTCGTAAAATTGCTGATGAATCGGCTTGAGCATTGGACTCTTGAATGCGTCCTTGCGCGTCACGCACTTTGTAGACGAATTCAACCATTGCCTAGAACCTGCCGAATGTATTTTTGCTTGGTATCGTAGATGGTTTCGCCGATGGACCGATCAAGCGTTCCAGGTCGTCAGGTCTGGTAGTCTTTGCCATTGCTTCAGAAACGCTAATCAAGCCGTTTTTCACTAGTTGGGCAAGCGAAGCTTCTAGTGTCTGCATGCCAAGAGTACCACCCATTTGCATGGTCGAATAAATTTGTGGTGTTTTCGATTCACGAATCAAGTTGGCGATTGCGGGAGTGTTGACCAAGATTTCTGCTGCCAGAATTCTGCCCTTCGTGACTGGATTTCCGCCAGCCGATTCTTGTAACCGCGGTAGCAAAGTTTGACTAACGATTGCCACCAGACCATTGGAAAGCATGATGCGAATCTGTTGCTGCTGGTCGGGTGGAAACACATCGATTACGCGGTCGATGCTCTGTGCTGCCGATGAAGTGTGCACGGTGCCGAAAACTAAATGACCTGTTTCCGCCGCTGTCAGCGCCAGGTGAATGGTATCAAGATCACGCATTTCACCAACGAGAATAACGTCGGGATCTTCACGCAGTGCTGCCTTCAGAGCATTTGCAAAACTCTTGGTGTCCTGCCCTAATTCGCGTTGGCTGACAACCGAACGCTTGCTTTGATGGATGAATTCGATTGGATCTTCGATCGTCAAAATATGATCGGCACGATTCTCGTTGATCCAATCGATCATCGAAGCTAGTGTCGTTGATTTGCCCTGTCCTGTCGCTCCGGTAATCAGAATCAGCCCTCGGGGCTTTTGCGTGATCTCTTTGACGATTGGTGGCAGGTTCAACTCGTCTAATGCCGGAATTCTTGTTGCCACTACGCGCAGTGCTGCAGCGTAAGCACCTCTATCCTTATATACATTGACGCGAAACCGACCGATACCATCCAGCCCGAAGCTGCAATCTAGTTCGTAGTTTTGTTCTAGAAACTTTCTTTGATCTGTCGTTATTAGTGAAAAGATCAGTCGTTGTACTTCTTCTTTCGTCAACGGGTTAAGCGTCGAACGAATTAGTTTTCCGGCTACGCGGATGATTGGAGATTGCCCTGGTTTGAGATGGAGGTCGGAGGCAGCTCGGTCATAAACTAGCTGCAGCAGTTCCTGAATTTCTAGCATTACGCTCCAATTTTAAACGGTTAACTGACGCGTTCTAGCGGATGCCTTTGAGTTTGACAATAAGGGCAAATGTGCCAATCGCCAGCGATTTCGGCTTCGCAGTTACGGCAGCACGACTCCTGATTTGCTTGCTCTTTTGTCAGACCACATTTAGGACAGCTAGCCCAATCTTCTTGCTGCATGGTGCCGCATCTGGTGCAGGAGACTTTCAAGTCATGCTGACAGAAAGGACACTTGATGAAGTCATCTCCCACTGGATTGCGGCATCTCGTACAGAGTGTGTCTTCGCCGGCGGTATCAGCTAATGTAACCCGGATTACCTCTTCGGGCGTAGTTAAATTTTGCCCAACCAGCCGCATGCTGTAGTCTTTCAGAGGCACCATTCCCGACTGCTTGGCTGCAAAGCGGATCATCGCGGTCGTGGAGCCCTTGGCCGCTAGTTCTCGGATTTCGTCGTTCAATCGCATCACTTCGAAAACGCCGATTCGATCTTTATATCCCGTGTTGTTGCAGCCATCACATCCGGTGCCGTGTGCAAACGTCGGTAGACCTTCCTCGTTCAAATTGAGCTGATAATATTGAGCGATTGGTTCTGAAATTCTTTCCTGGTGCTTCTCGAGCAGTCCGAGGTATTCGAGAGTGGCGCGCTCTGGCACATATTGAACTTTGCAAGATTCGCAGATGCGTCTCACCAATCGTTGAGCGATTACTCCGATGGTTGCAGATGCCACCAGATATGGGTCCACTTCCATTTCAGCCAGACGCGTTATGCAACCTGGAGCGTCGTTGGTGTGAAGTGTGGTGAAGACAAGGTGACCTGTCAGTGCCGCTTCAACCGCGATTTTTGCAGTCTCTCTATCACGGGTTTCTCCAACCAGCATGATGTCAGGATCTTGTCGCAAGAATGAGCGAAGTATTCGCGCGAAATCCAACCCCTTTTCTCTCAGCACCTGCACCTGTGTAATGCCGTGCATGTCGTATTCAATTGGGTCTTCAGCCGTTACGATATTGACTTCCGGCGTGTTTCTTTCCGCCAGAGCTGAGTACAAAGTGGTGGTTTTTCCAGAACCTGTTGGACCTGTTACGAAAATAATTCCGTAAGGTTTGCTGATCATCTCGCGCACCAAATCTAGTGTCGTCTGATCTGTCACCAAGCTGTCAATGCTTAACGTTGTGACGGTCTTGTCCAAGATACGCATAACGACCTTTTCGCCATGTTTGCTTGGAATCGATGAGACTCGAAAGTCGATGTCTTTCCCTGAGAATCTCACGCGAATGCGCCCGTCTTGCGGTAAGCGGCGTTCCGCGATGTCCAGGTCCGCCATGATTTTGTAGCGTGATACCAGCGCTGCCATCACGGCTTTGGGCAATTTTCTGTCGACGAAAAGAACACCGTCTAATCGATATCGCACCGTGACGTGTTTGTCTTGCGGTTCGATGTGAATATCCGAGCATCTTTTCTTGATGGCTTTTGCAAGAATTTGATTGGCTAAATGCACAATCGGTGCGTCTTGTGCTTGCTTCGCCAGGTCCAGATCATTGATTTCGTCATCGCTCTCGAACATGACGTCGAGAGTGCTCAAATCAACTTCTGATTCGATAAATGTCTGGTCAGCGAGCGCTTCTCCCGCTTGATGCATCTCTTCCTGTCGGTGCGCGTAAACCGTTTCCATGAAGTGCTGGAAATCGTCTTCGGTGCACACCATCGGCTTGATTCGCACACCTTTGAGACGGTAGCGAATGTCGTCAAGCGCGATCAAATTATTCGGATTGACCATCGCAACGACTACTTCGCTATCGTCATGCGAAAAAGGCACCACTTGATGCTGGCGGATCAATTTTTCCGGCAACAAATCCATTGCCTCATAATCAGGCTTTGTTTTAGCAAGGCTGACGTAATTGCAGTTGAATTGCAATTCGAGGGCGTTTTTGAGATGGCTTTCGTTTGCCAAACCAAGACGCGAAAGAATGAGACTGATAGGCTCCCCCGTCTTTCGGCGCTCCTGCTGTACGAGCTTAAGCTCATCAGCAGTAATCAGTCCGTTGTCGACGAGTAGTTCACCGATTTCCTTTTTAATCAGAGCCATGTGTTCTTCCTTGGTCTTAATCTCAAGCATTCGAGGACTTGTCTTGCAGCGCGCTGCTCAACTTGTCAGAGCATGCCCAATCGCGCCACGGCGCTACCGCCTCACCCCGTACTCACATCCTGCCCGCGCGGGTGGAGCACTAAACAGATGCGCATCGGTACTGGGTTTGACGACGAGCACATGCGGTGAAAAGCTCATCTGATTTCAGTACTGGTTCGGCGCGGTTGGATTTTTAGACAATCCAGATCACCACGTTTTCGCCGTGGTCTTGCGGAACTACTGAGATCAAGCAGACAATTTCTTTAGCTGCGGATTTGACTTTGATATGTCCATCCTGCGGTTCTTTGCGCTCGGCGAGATTCAGACGCGCCATCATTTTGTAGCGCGCAACTAGCGCCACTACGATCGTGTTCGGCAACTTTCTATCGACCATCAATCGTCCATTCAGGCGATATTTGACAAGCGACTCTCGCGGACCCATCGTGATATGGATGTTTGAGCAGTGCCGTTTGATGGCGCTGCCGAGAATTTGATTCGCGAGCAACACGATTGCTTCTTCCTGCGCTCGTTTTGCAAGGTCGGTTTCGGTCAATTGGTCGGCTTCCGACTTTGGAGCGTGCTCCTCTTCCCGGGCTGGTTCTGGCTCGGGAGCTGGTGCGGCGGTCTCGGCGGGAGCCGGTCTAGCTTTCATCTCCTGGGTATCTTGTGCAGGCTCTGACTGCGCTTTTGCGATTGCTGTTTCAGCTTTAGCCAGACCTGCTTCGGCTTTGGCAATAGCCGTTTCTGCTCGGGAGAGCGCTAGGGCTGCCTCAGCGCCAGACTGCGATGCGGCATCGGTCGGAACTGTGTCGGATTTGATTTCCGGGGATTCGGTTTTGGAATCCGAAGCTGAATCTGATTTGGATTCAGGAGCTGACTCGGATTTGAATTCTGCCGCTGAATCAGATTTGGATTCTGGAGTTGAATCGGAGATAGGTGCTGGAGCTGAATCGGATTTGGATTCAGGAGCTGAATCGGATTTAGATTCTGGAGCTGAATCGGATTTGGATTCTGGAGCTGAATCGGATTTGGATTCAGTCGCAGATTCAGATCTGTTCAATGGCGCCGATTCTGGCTTCGATTCCAAAGACTCGATTCGAGCGGTAGCCTCTGATTTTGACTCTGATTGCGAACTTGGTTCAACAATCGTCCCTATGATCGCTTCCGCCGGCGACTCATTTTTTGAGTCTGACAAGGTGTCTGACTTCGAGTCCGCCGCTGGCGCATCCTTCGTCTCCGCGGTCGCGTCGCTTCCGGGCTTGTGCTCGTCACTGGGTGCGCTTCCATTCCCATTTGTCGTCTTCTCATCGACATGAAAAGCCCGATCAACGAATTTAGTGAATTGCTCTTCCAAGCAGACCACGGGTTTGACTTGCTTACCGCTCAAAGTCTTCTGAATCTCGCTGAGCGCGGCTGAGTCGTTCGGGTCTACCATCGCCACGGTCAGTCGCTCACCCTGCTGGGCAACCGGAACGGCTTGCTGCTCGCGAATCATCTTCTCCGGAAGCATCGCAATCAGCTCTTCTTCAGGTTCGCGCTTGCTCAAATTCATGTACATCACGCCGTACTGCAGTTCCAGCGCGTTCTTTAAACCATTTTCGGTGATGAATCCAAGCTTCGCGAGCACACTAGTGATGGGTTCGCCCGTTTTCTTGTTTTCAGCCTCCGCCTGTTCGAGTTCTTCAGGCGTTATTTGCCCGTTATCGACAAGTAACTCGCCAATCGGAATGGATGCCATTAATCTCACCTTGAAGACAACACATGGAACTTGCCAAACTCGACGCGTCTGATAATGCCTGGTTGCTTTCGTACCGCCACATACGCGATGTGCCCGAGCGCCAGGATTGCTAAACGCAGCAAGCCCTCCACCAACATAGCAGATAGTCGACGTGGGTTCAGCTAATTTGGAAGAATTCGGAAAAATTCACTCCTTGCCATCACTAATGGTGCACTTTACCGGATAACATTTGCGGCTCTAATATTTGTTTGCGCGTTTGCGTCTAATTCAATTTGGCATCATATTTGGTGGCAGGATGAGTTTGTTGTGCAGAGGGGTGTTGTCAAGCTTCCGGCTGGGCGGTTAAAAATCCGGCGAGATATTGACCAGCCTCCGAGTTCAGGGTTTTTGGCGGTTTCGGCGCCCAACTTTTCGGGCATGCTTTGAATGGTCATATAAGTAGAGAGCATTATGAACGTCGCGTCTGACGCTGATGGTTTTGAAAACAAAACCGATACCACAAACGAGCAAGGGGAAACTGCCAAGTTTGCCGCTGAGAAGAAGCTCTCCGCGACCGCTGCACATCAAGGTTACACTCTGATCGGAGTGTCGTTCGTCGTCTTCGAACTGATTTTCTTGGTGCTGTACTCGAACGATTTTTGGTTCCTGAACAGAAGTGATTTTTGGGGCGATCTCAACGTTTACGGACTCGGTATTCCGACTGTATTGATTGCCATACTCATCGCACATCTTGTTTTGCTCTGGGTTGAAAGTCGATACGGCTGTATTTTTTTCGCACCGATTTGGAAACGACGCCCGCCGATCGTTTATCGTCGATGGCTGCGACTGAATGAGAACGAGTTGTACCCGGGTTTATCGTTCGGTCAGCGTCATGTGATTTGGGAAGCTATCGACGAAATCGAACTTACTTTTTGGGGAAACTTGCGCATCTTTTCCTCGGCGCTGAGTGGGAATCCCAGCGTCAAGACAACTAAGTCGTTCTTCCCATTCTTTCGCTCGGAAGGATTGGAAGAAGTTCTAAAATTCCCGTTCAGTGTAGGTAATCTCGAAGATCAAAAATTTCTGATCGAGGCGATGCGGCATCACAATCCGCAACTGCGCATGAATGCTCGCCTGACGAAACGCCTGGAACAAAAAGACGTAAAAGGCACTGCGTTAGTGCAGCAGTTTGGGGTCGTTTTTCTCTTGGTCGTCTTGCTTGACGTTGGCTTTAGCATGTTTACATTTTTGGAGATGCTGAAAAATTATTATCTGTGCGAGCGCACTGCTATTGCCGCATATCGAGAGGAACGTAAAGTCGCTCCCATCTTTTTCGACCAAGCTGAATCGATTCGTACTCATCCGATTCCCGTTTCTTGGGTGAGCAATAAAATCATGTCGAGCGGGAAAATCGCGTCAGGTGTTTTTCAAACGCGTTCGGATGCTCTGTGGTCTATGGGCCGCAAAGCGGAGGCGATCGAGTCGCTGAAAAAAGCAATTGAGCTTTCACCAAACACTTTTAGATTGAATCTGCGATTAGCTCGTCTGCTCGCTCAAAATGATCAGCGCGATGAAGCTATTAATCAATTGAATGAAGCGATCGACAATCACGCAAGCGCTCTTCTACCAAGGCTTTACACGCTGGCTATAACTTCCGATTCCCAACGCGCGCGAACTTACAAATCGTTTTTGCATGATCTGGATGATGAACTGTTTGCTAGCGATTTGCTCTGGCCTCCCGGCACACATCTGTTCCTTCAAGATGTTTTTTACCGCGATGATCTGACATTTATATTCGACAGATTACTGAACACCGATACGAGCGGGATACGCGGAACCAAGCTGAATCCAAAAGAGAAGAAGCATAAGGCTGGCAGTTAATACTGCTGAGAGAGCGGACCGATCTGCTCACCGTTTAGAACTACAATTTCATGGACTATCGGCTACAAAACGGATAGTTGAAATAATCCTGTGTTTCCAATCAGCGTGCTGGATAGCTGTGCTGAAATACCTTAATGATCAAGTCATCGGATTTTACAATTTCAAAGCAACTTTCTACTCAGCCATGCGTCATACCTGGCGGAGGGAGTTCACAATGGACCAAGACGTTAATAAAGCGATTAAGCAGTTGGAGACGATAGCCATTAAGGCTATGAAGAGCGGCTATTTAGACGATGCTGCCAAGGTTATGCACATTGCCGAGGAAATCGAACGCGTCGACAAATCCGGGCTGGTACCTGAATCGCCAGACGAGGCGGGATTGGTGAGTGAATCCGCTGCAGCTCAGCCACCTGAACCAATGCCCTCGGAAATTGATGAGGCTCCAGTTGACAGCAAGAACGTCGTAGCGCTGAACAAGTTTCGTATGAAACGACCATCTCAGCCTCAACCGCCCCAGCAGAAAGATTCTCCGTCGAGCCAGTACTAGATTCGCTGGATTGTTCCGATTTCTACAGTCTGCTCAAAAAAGTTCCCGAAGTGCACTATGATTAAGGCACCGGAGGACTTTCATGCACATTCACCTCGACCCGCTCGGTGGAATTGCCGGCGATATGTTTATCGCCGCGATGTCTGATGCGTTTCCAGAGTTGCGAACTCGTATCGAACAGGTGATTTCGGCTGCGAATTTCCAAGATATTCGAATTGAAATTGTGGAGAAAAATGACGGTGTCTTGACCGGGCTGTCGTTTAAAGTTCATAAAATTGGAGGCGATGTTCACTCACATGAGCATGGACATGCGCACAGCCATACGCATGAGCACTGTCACGATCACTCACATGAACATGGACATGCGCACGATCATGCGCATGATCACAGACACGATCACTCACATGAACATGGACATTCGCACGATCATACGCATGATCACGGGCACGATCACTCACATGAACATGGACATTCGCACGATCATACGCATGATGCTCACGGACACGAGCACTCACATGAACACGATCACTCGCATGACCAAGACCATCTGCATTTGCACGAGAACGAGCAAGCGCATCAGCATGGCGGAGATGGAGACCACCATCATGGACATACACATGGTCATGATCACACTCATGCCGACACAGGCTTAGACCCTCATCAGAAGGCGTCTCGAGAGTCCGCCCCGCACAGTTATCCGACGCGCCAACATCCCCATCTGCACGAACAAGAACAAGCGCATCAACATGATGGCACTGGTGATCATCAGCATGGACATCTTCATGGACACGGACATTCTCATGGCGTGGAACCAGAGAAGTATGTGGACGCTTATGCCGAAGCGCTAGGGCATGGGCATGAACACCGTACCTACAGAGAAATCAAAGCAATACTAAGCGCCGCTCAACTTCCTGAGCGAGTTCGAGAACACAGCTTGAACATTTTCCGAATCATCGGAGAAGCCGAGGCGCAAGTGCATGGTATCGATATCGAGTCGATTGCTTTTCACGAGGTTGGCGGTTGGGATTCAGTCATCGATGTGATCGGCGCTGCTTGCGTTTTGGATTACCTTGATGGCGCAACCTGGTCCTATTCAGCGTTGCCGAAGGGTGGTGGATTTATCGATACCGCGCATGGCAAGTTGCCTGTGCCTCCACCTGCAGTGGCGCTGTTACTTCGTGGCTTTACGTTCAGAGATGATGGAGCGCTGGGTGAGCGCATCACGCCAACCGGGGCAGCGATAGTCAAATACCTCAAACCATCGATGCAACTCCCGTCCAATCTCGAATTGAAAACTGTCGGCAATGGATTCGGCACAAAGAAATTTCCAGGCTTTAGCAACGTTCTCCGCGTTCTGAGTTTCGACGGAGAGCCGATTGCCAGCCAGCCTGTCTGCGCTATCAATTTCGAAATCGATGACATGACGGCAGAAGAAATTTCTACAGCGCTGGAAAATCTTCGAGCGTTAGACGGAGTTCTTGATGTGATTCAAACCGTGGCTTACGGAAAGAAGAACCGCATCATGACTAGCATCCAGGTTCTAGCACGAGTCGAATCTTCTGACAGTGCAATCAAGTTTATATTGAACAACACCACCACGTTGGGTGTAAGACATCAGGTCTTGATGCGTACCGTTCTCGACCGTGAATCGGCACCAGTCCAAATCGGCGATAGCAAGGTGCGAGTGAAAGTTGCTGAACGCCCGGACGGAAGTAAAACGGCTAAAGCCGAGATGGATGACTTGAGCGCTACCGCATCAGGCTGCCACGATATGCGAAAACTTGCTCATGCAGCAGAAAACAATGTTTTAAAGGCAACCAACGATGAGCATAACTGAAGCTAGCGAAAGAATAGAATCGATCATCGAATCGATGGATGATGTAGCCGTTGCACTGAGCGGCGGCATCGACAGCTTGGTCTTATCATCAATCTGTTTTACAGTCACTCAACGAACAAGCTTGAAGTGCAGTGTATTTCATGCAGTATCGCCTGCGGTGCCTCCGCAAGCTACTGAGCGCGTCAATGAGTGTGCGAGTAAATTCGGATGGAATCTCAAAATAATCGAAGCCAACGAATTCGCAGACCCGAACTATCGACAGAATCCCGTAGACCGCTGCTTCTTCTGCAAATCCAATCTGTATGGAACAATCCGTTCTGCGACAAACGCGCTCATTCTTGCTGGAACAAACACGAACGATCTTCTGGAGTATCGTCCCGGTTTAAAGGCGGCAGACAATTTCAACGTGCGCCATCCATTTGTCGAAGCGCAAATTGATAAACAAACTATTCGCGCTCTTGCTCCGCTTTACGGAATCGCTCAATATTCTGACCTGCCCGCCGCGCCTTGCCTGGCTAGTCGTGTGGAGACCGGCATATCTATTGAGCCGGAAGAAATGGATAGCATCAATGCGATTGAGCTGTACATCCAGAAACGATATGAGTGCAAAACAGTTCGCTGTCGCTTGCGCAACGGCAAGGTTGTAATCGAAATCGACGAAAGTTCACTGCCCCATATTGCAGGTAGCATCAGATCGGATTCTGCGATTGAAGCCGAAATTCGTTCCCTGTTATCAACGCGGTTCAGAGAACATCCGTTAGACTTAATGGTATATCGCACTGGCAGCGCATTCTTGCAACCGACGAAATGACACTTGCTGACGATTTTTTAGAAGACAAAGGACGACGGCACCGCACCGGGCTGGATGAATCTGTTTTTTGCGCAGCCAAATCGCCTGAGCAAATTAGTCGCATTGTTTTCCAAGTCGAAAGCGAAAAACGGCGCGTACTCCTGACACGCTTGTCTCCAGAGCAATTTGAAAAATTATCTGCTGATGCGAAGTCTGCCATCACCTACGACTCTCACTCGAACACCGGTACAGTTGGGGCTGCTGTCGAGCAGAATCGAAATCTGCTTGTAGCAATCGTATCTGGTGGAACTTCCGATGCCTCAGTCGTTGCAGAGGCTGCCAAAACTCTTGAATATTACGGCTACGTTCCATCAGTATTCCAAGACATAGGTGTTGCAGGACTTTGGCGTCTAATGGATGCTGTTCCAGCCTTGCAAAATTTTCCCATCATCATCGCCGTCGCGGGTATGGATGCTGCACTACCGACGGTGCTAGGTGGACTCGTGCCATCTGCGATCATCGCTGTTCCAACAAGCGTCGGTTATGGAGTCACCACTGGCGGTGAAGCGGCGCTACACAGCCTGCTTTCAAGTTGCGTATCTGGAATTACGGTAGTAAACATCGATAATGGATTCGGCGCAGCCTGTGCGGCGGTCCGAATACTTAACTCCCGAGATTAAACTCCGGCGTTGTGGTAACCTGATCACCGCGAAATTCATTCGATAAGCTAGGGAGCTTTCAAAGGAAAGCTTAGCCGCCAGCTTTTTTGGGTTTGTATCCCAACTTTTGCAGTTCCTCGATCAGTTTTGATCGATGGTCGCCTTGAATTTCGATCTGACCATCTTTCAGCGTGCCACCAGTTCCACATGTGCGTTTTAACTTGGTGGTGAGGTCTTCTAACGCCGCATCATTCAAAGGAATTCCGGTTATCACAGTAACCTTCTTGCCACCACGCCCTTTCGATTCGAGGAACACACGCACCATCGCTTGAGCTAATTCTTTCGGTGTCGGCGGTTGTGGCTTGGGCACTGGCTGCGCAAGTGGTTCTCGTTGGCCGCCCATCATAATCAGCTTCACCATCATTCGCGAAATATTTTGTTGAATTGAATCGGCACCATCGACTTTCCAAACTTCTGATGCACACTTAGCAGTCTTCGGAACCTGCACACTCCACCCATCCACCTGCAATGCAACAATTAAAGATGCATCTTTTGCACCTGAATCGAAATTATCCGGTGCAACTGAAACGGCTGTCCATGCGACGTTCATCTTTTGTGCTTCTTGCTCGAAGATCGCAGTTGCTCGTTCGCTGATTTCTGATTTTGAGCTGAGAAAGGCAAGTGTTTTCATAGAAGCAACTGATAACGCCGATCAGTAAGTGCTACCAGTCTTTGACAGCTTTGAACCGGCTGGTGGATTTGAATTTATTACAGATACAAGATCCTTATCGGCGACGAGAACATCAGCGATTTTGCTGAAGATCTTCTGTCCGCCTTTTGCGTTCAGGTGCACTGTATCCAAATAGTCTTCGATCACGAAGTTTGGATTGTCGGTTTGGTCAGTCCACTTCGCGTGGTGCTCCTGGCACATTGACGCCATCGTGCCGCGCCATTCCGTCCAGAAGTCTTTTGGAAGAATTGAACGATTGGCATTCAAGCTTGGCATACCGACGATGAGAACTGGAATTCCTTCTTTCTCCATTTCAGTCAAAAATGCGAGGAAGAATTTTTTCTCCGCATTGTAAATTGGAGGACGGCAATTTCTGTAGCGGTTCAAGTACTCTCTCGAGTTGTCTTCGAAAGTCCAGGCTGGAATATTTGGTGGCAACAACCACTCGTTCAAACGAACTTCGTCAGCCGAACCCAGAACGGCTCGCAGCAAAGATTTGTGTTCGGATGCTTTCGGCACCGCAGTCATCTTCTGTGGTGCAGCTTGCTGATACTGTTTCGCTGCATTGTCTGCGATGTCGTGAATACGCAGCAGTGGAACATCCTCTTTGATGATGAATCCGAAGTGTCCGAAGATATCTGGGAATGCGACGTTTGCCAAATCGCCCAGTTCAACGAATGGAGCGAAGAAATTGAACGGCTCCGTGGAACTTGGTGAAGGCAGTGTGTTGTCGATGAAGTCGCGTGGATTTACGCCCATAACGACCATGCGAGGCTTCTTATCGCCTCTGAATAGTGGCTTGGCGATCATGTACGCGTCAGACGCCATCGACCCGCCCATCGCGAAGTTGAATGTGTCTACTCTTCTACCGGTACGATCCAACAACGCCTTTTCTAGAGTGGAACCACGTCTGTGAGTAACGCAATCGAGCACTTTATTCAACGTTTGAGCGTCGGCTGCGAAGACGGCGGAGCCCATTTGCGAGCTGCCGAAGATGGCTATGTCTGGTGCTTTTACGCGATTCAAATAGTTGCGTGTGACCCACCATGTCCACTTACCTTGTTGGCGAGCTTCGGATCCGCTTGATTGAATATACGCTTCATCGACTACACGGTTTAAGTGAGGCACCATATACGACACTACCGCATTGACTACGATGAACAGGATAAATGCCGCGAAGAATCGGCAGCTTGTCACCGATTTCTTCGGTTTGATGTCCGCACCGTCGAACGCATAAGCGCTCTGTACGACGGGCGCTACAGATGGTGCTACTGCTGTCGCAGTTGTCTGTCCAGTTGGTTTCACGTCGGTACTCATAGAGGTTGCATCCCTCCGTGATTGGCAGTTTGCTTGTTGTATTCAGCAACAGCGCGGTGACGCTCTAGCTCTTTGCCAGCCAGCTCCATCGCAGACGAAGTTCTGATATTCGTTCCCAAGATGTCTACGATATTGTCGAACAGCTTCTTGCCACCAAATGCATTCAAGTGCACTGGGTCGTGATAATCGGAACGGCTGTATTTTTCGAAGTTGTTCAAGTCGTATGCCATGTAGTTGTGGTAGAAAGCGCGCTCTCTCAGCGCTTGTATGTAGTTGAAGTAGATTTGCGGTTTAAGAATGCTGACGTTGTATTGCGTAATCGGCATGTTCACCACAATCAATTCGATTTTTTCGCGCTGACAGAATTCGGCCAATTTATCCAGGAACAAGAACTGAGTTCTGTAGATATGTTTGTCCGGTTTTTTATAGCGTTGCAAATACTCGGTGGTGTTGTCCGAGAAGTGCGTCTTAGCTTCTTCCTGGGTCATAGGAGCGCTGATGATTGCACCTTGCTTGATTTCACCTGGAAGGTAATTCGGCAACAAATGTGTGCGATCCCAGTAAGTAAATGGATGACGTTTGTCTGGCGGAAGAAGAACCGCCAACTTTTCTGTCATGAATTTGCTGAACGCCATCTCGATATCGAGAGAGTATTGATAGAAATACAAACTCTTCGATGCCCAGAAATCCAGCTTGGCTTGAGGGCTTCGGAAGAGCAGGTTAGATACTTCGTCGAGGTTGACGATACGCTTCAAGTAGTGGAATGGTTCAGTATCGACAGGGCTGGATAGCGTACTGTCGATAAAGTCTCTTGGTGCAACACCGTAAATGACGACTTCAGGACGGTCAGCAGTGTTGACCATCGCTTTCAGCATCATATATGCGTCCGATGGCATTTGCCCCGGCGCGGATAAATTGAACGTGTTGAATCTGCCACCAAATTTCGCTTGCAGTCTGTCATCCAAATAAGCTGCTTTGTGGTGGTCGGTCAAATCGATTCTGCGATTCAGGTGATTCGCATCAGTGCCTGCTACGGCGCTTACCATCAGTGACGAGCCAAGCAAAGCTACGTTGTGCGGTTCAGGATTTTTGCGCAGGTCGTTGAGAATCCACCACGACCATCCGCGATAGATGTAATTGTATTGATCGAACTCGAACGGCATCGAGAACGACAGATATAGATTAACGAGAGCGTAAACCAAAAACGAAATCGCAAATGCGCTCTGATAGCCGCGCTTCAAGCGAGGTCCATTTTTGCGACGATCGACGAACGGATACTGTGTCGATGGATCGACGATAGTTGGAGTTTCATTCACTGCTGGTGGTGGCGTCATAGTTCCGGTCATTGCAGGGTACCCCGCAATCCGGCAACAGTGGTTGCATTGACTGCCGGCTTGACGGCTGGCTTGTTCAGCGCAGTCATGACCGAATGATCTTTCACAAGTGTCTCAGCAATCATGTCGAGCAATTTCGCTCCACCGCCGCCATGCAAATGCACGGTGTCGCCGAAGTCTTTGGTGCTGAATTTTCCGCTGCCTTCGATGTCGATGTAAGTTGCACCTTTGGCTTGTGCAACGACTTTGATCGATTTTTTGTAGGTTTGCCAGGACAAATCACTGAGCAACGAGCGGTTGATTTCTGTGATTGGCATTGAAACGATGACAACTTTGATACCGCGCTCTTTCGCGATGTTCAAAGTGTCGACCATGAATTGCATTTGAGTGAGGTATGTTTCCCACTTCAATTTTTTGTAGCGCTTGCGATATTCATCGATATTGTCGGTAAACGGTTTCTGTTCTCCAGGCACGGCAGGAATGAACAAACATTCGTCTTTCGCAACTTCGAAACTCTTATAGTCAGGCAAGATTCTGCGCCGGATGGCAATCGGTGCCCCACCGTTTGTGGGCGGGACCACCTTATCCAGGAAAGCAACTGCGGCACGACTGAATGTCGTCACCAGATCGATTTTTTGCCCATACGGGAAAATCAATCTGCCCATCTCATAGTTCATGCGTTGCTGCCAATCTGGATTGATCAATGCAATGTGATCGTTCACATCACCAAATCGACTCAACCACAGATACGGATCCGTCGCAGAAGGGCTGGGCAAAAGGTTATCGAGAAAGTCGCGCGGACCAACTCCATACACAAGCACGTCAGGTTTCTTCTCGCCTTTGAGCAAGAATTTCGAAATCAAATACGCGTCCGAGGGCATCTCTCCCGGAATCGCGAAGTTGAAAGTTTTGATGTTTTCGCCGGTTAGCTTCTTCCATGAGTTTTCGAAATACAAACTGCGGTGGTGTCTTGGCGCATCGATTTTCTTTTTCTGCCAATCCGAATCGACTTGTCCCAAAGGCGCGAGCACAAGCGACGAACCGATGAAGTCGATTTGTGGTCGACCTTGTTCGTTGCTCTGGAAATCATCGATCGCGCAAGAAGTCCACGTATGGAACGGGAAGTCTGAAGGTGCCAACGCGCCGAAGCGAGTGAAACCCCAAACTGCACTTGCCGCAACGAATAATGCGGTGGCAGTAAAGAACCGGCTTTTCACAAGGCTACTCGCGAAAGATGTTCCTTTTTCAGTTGTAGTTTGTGCTATTGCCAAAGGAGATGCCTGAATCGTTCGACTCGCAAAGTTTGATTACTCAAACCTGGACTCTAACCGCCGACGTGCCCGTGAGCATTAGAACTGGAAGTAGATGAACTTCGGTGAGCTGTCAGGGCTGAAGATGGTGAGAACGCACATGAGAACTACCATTACAGCGACCTGCACCGCCCATGGTGGGCTCTGATAGAACTTCTTGTCGTTCAGATAGTTCACAACGAGGTGTGAAACCATCAAAGCTGGAACGATGAGAACTAACGAAGGGAAGATGATTGGATCGCGAATCTGGAGAACTGCAAGGTTCGCGGTGCTGAAGTGTACAAGCGCTTCAGGTGCGGCAGCGAGTTTCGCGAGAATCTTACCGGCGTAGTTCATGTCGTCAGCGCGGAAGAGCACCCAACCAACGCAAGCGATGTGGAATGTCGCGATGACAGCAAATACGTGATAGAGCTTTGATTCGAAGAGTTTCTTGGCGACGCCGGCTTTTTCGAGAGCTCCAACCCATTCTTTATGAAGGATGAGAAGGATGCCTTGATATGCGCCCCATGCCAGGAAGTGCATCGCAGCACCGTGCCAGAGACCGCCGAGAGCCATTGTGAGGAACAAGTTGCGGGAGTTGAGCCACTTGCTGCCACGCGAACCACCCAGTGGAATGAAGAGGTAATCGCGCAACCATGTGGACAAGCTGATGTGCCAACGGCGCCAGAAGTCGGCTACGTTTGCAGCCAAGTAAGGCAAGTTGAAGTTGATCGGAACTTTGTATCCGAACAACATTGCAGAACCACGGGCGATATCAGTGTATCCAGCAAAGTCGAAGAAGATTTGGAAAGCGAATGCGTATGTAATCAACCACATGTCGAGGGAGGAGAAATTCTCTGGGTGAGAGAAGCCAGCCTGAACGACTTGAGCGAGGTTGTCGGCGATCAGAACTTTCTTGCCGAGACCCATGAGGATCATCTGCATACCGTCATCAACATATTCCCATTTGAATTTTGCTGGGATGCTGAGCTGCGGAATGAAGTCTTGATAGCGCTTGATCGGACCTGCGATCTGAGTCGGGAAGAATGAAGCGAAAAGCGCGAAGTCGAAAGGAGATTTGACTACAGGCTTACCGCGATAAACTTCGACTGCATAGTGGATGAACTCGAATACGAAGAACGAAATACCGAGCGGCAACAAGATGTGAACGTGAGGTTCATGCCAATTTACGCCAGCCAGAGCTAAACCATCTTTGATGGTGTCCAGTCCGAAGTTCAAATACTTGAAGATGCCGAGGGTGATTAAGTTGACCGCAACGGTTGCCGTTAACCAGGCTTTCTTCTTCGTCTCTGATTTATAAAGACGATTGACGAGCAGCCAGTTGCCGACTGTCAAACCGAGAATCAACAATCCGTAGATTGGACGCCAGGTCATATAGAAGACGTAGCTAGCCACCAAGAGTAGTGGCACTCGTGCTTTATGTGGCAGCAGCCAGAACAGTAAGAACACTGTTGGCAAAAACACCAGATATTGCAGGCTGTTGAATAACAAGTCTCTTCTCCTTAGACACCGGTTACGGTTTCGAGCGGTTGATTTCTTATCAGTGAATTGTCACGCATCGCTGCATAGACCTCCCATAGATATAGTTATCAATGGCTCGCTGCACATCATATCGGGTAGATTTCAAGAATGTCTACCAACACGTCCGTGTGTTTACTTAAAAAGTCTATAGTTTCTTTCTGCATGATTTCTATAGAATCCGAATATGCGTGGTTCTTCAGCGCTTGACTTGATGGAGTTATAGCGTTCTCTCATCTGAGAAAAACCGCATAAATCCGTCGATATAAAAACGTTATATGTCAAGCGGTGCGAGATAATTCGTAATACTGCTGATAACAATTCTGGGACAAATGTGTTGTCACTGAAGTACGGTGCGACACTAAATATAGTGGCACGGAAATTCAGATTGCAAGCAACCGGCATGTGTCCGGAGGAACAGCAGTTTTTATGCTTCGCCAGCAGCGCGTTCGAAGCCATCAGAAATAAGCTGATAGCCGCCACCATATACGGTTTTGATGTATTTGCGATCTGAAGTTTCCAGACGCGTTCTCAAATGGCGAATGTGCACGCGGATGGTATCCACGTCGTCATCTGGTGAATAGCCCCAAACTTCTTCCAACAGTTTGCCTGTGGAGACAGTCTGACCGTGATGTTGCATCAAGCAATGCAGAATTTCGAATTCGGTCGGTGTGAGCTTGACGATGCGCTCTTTCACTTTCGCTTGCAGATTCTCTGGGATTAGCGTTATTTCACCTGCGTGCAAAATTTCCGGCAGTGTCGATGACTGTGGCACCGAACCAGAACGGCGAAGCAAAGCGCGGATGCGCACTTGCAGTTCTGGAATTTCGAAAGGTTTGACGAGATAGTCATCGGCGCCTGAATCGAAGCCCGTGACTTTGTCTTTGGTCATGCCGAGCGCGGTCAGCATCAAAACTGGAATCGGATGCGTCGTCGGATTTTGTCTCAAACGTTGGCAAACGGTGAACCCGTCGAGGTCGGGCATCATAACGTCCAGCACCACGAGGTCTGGTCGATTCTGCTGGGCTAGTGCCAGCCCCTTAATGCCGTCATTGGCGGTCGTAACCTGGTGCCCGAGCAACTCGAGATTGACTTTCACCAACTCAGCGATCGCTTGATCATCGTCTATTACGAGAATCCTTGACAATTTCCTCTCCCCTGGCGCAGCCTATGCCGGACTAACAAGTGACAATTTTACTGGAATTTTGACCGAGCGCCCCGAGCGCAGTACAGTCAGTGTAACCACTTGACCAGCTTTCTTTTGCTCTACATAAGAGAGTAAATCATCTGGCGACTTAACGGGAGTGTCATCGACTTTGACGATGATGTCAGCGAGCGACCGGTCCAGCGCCTTGTATTCGAACTCGCCGAGCGGGTAAATGACGAGTTTGGGTCCGCTCAGGCCGGCTTCGGCGGCAGGACCTTTAGGGTCGAGGCGAATGATGCGCAGACCCTTATCAGTGCGCTCCATGAGTTCGATGCCGAGGTCTGGGCGGCTGACGCCGTGATGGGCGATTAATTCCGGCACGATGCGTTTGGCAATATTTATAGGAATGGCGAGACCGATTCCGGCTGATTGCTTCGTCATGCTCAGAATCGCAGTGGTGATGCCGATCATGTGACCGGACGAATCGAGCAGCGGACCGCCTGAGTTGCCGGGATTGATGGCGGCGTCGGTCTGAATGATGCCTTTGATGACACGCCCCTTCTCTGTGCGAAGCGTGCGTCCGATGCTGGAGATGATGCCCTGAGACATCGTGCGGTCAAGACCGAAAGGATTGCCGATTGCGAGCACGCGTTGTCCGACTTCGAGATTTGTTGAATCTCCGAGTGGAAGTACTGTCAGTTTGTGCGACGGCGGGACTGTGATTTTGATGACGGCGATGTCGTTTGTCGGATCTTCGCCCACGAGCGTCGCTGGATAAGTCGTTCCGTCGAACAACGTCACGTACACGCTGCTTGCGCCGTTCACTACGTGATGATTCGTCAGCACGTAACCATCGGTAGAAATAATAGTGCCCGAGCCGTAGCCCTCTTTCGGAACGAGATTGAGGAATACGTCTTCTGATGAAGATTGACTGGAGACGTTAACGACTGCGCGGTTCACATCTTTGTAGACGCGTATGTTTTCATTCTCTTCCGGTGTACGCGATGAAACCGCTGTTTTAGAAACCGGCGCTGACGTTTTTATTGCGCTCGTGTGAGTCGATTTGTTTTGTGCAATCGCGCATATGTTCAGGGAAAGCGCAGAAAGCAGAAGTGATGCAGTAATGACGGAAAATGTTTTGTTCATGCTAAGTCGATTCTGTTGTACTAGTCGTCTGAGTCGCTTGTTTTTTGTCGCCAATTTTTGGTTCGGTACCTTTAAGCATACGTTGAATGTTCGCTTTGTGCCTGTAAGTGACATAGATAAAACCGAAAACGCAGAAGCCAATCGACGGTATCGGTGCGCCAAATAGAGCAAACCAGAAGCCGCAAGAAAAGACTCCAAGAATCGAAGCGAGCGATACAAACCCACTAATTTTGAGGATTGCAAGCCAGGTCAGAAATGTACAGAGCCCGCCCAGTGGGCTGAGTGCAAGCAGAGTACCCAAACCCACGGCTGCTGATTTTCCGCCCTGGAATTTAAGGAAGATCGATCTGCTATGTCCAACGAGTGCCGCCGCTGCCACTAACGCTGGTATCAAGTGGGGATAGATGAAACTCCACTCTTGCTGCAAGCTGTGTGTGTCGAGATAAACAGACAATCCCACAGGAACAATGCCCTTCAGCACATCGATCGCGAACGTCGATACGCCTGCCACCGGTCCAGCCGCACGCCAAACGTTTGTAGCGCCCGTGGAGCCACTGCCGATGGTGCGAACATCAATGCCTTTAACCGCTTTGACCAGCCAAACTCCCGTAGGAATCGAACCCATCACATATCCGAAAACTATAAGCAGCAGCGCGCTTAGCATGTTGGCTCCCTAGCGATTATCTTTCTTGGCTCTCGTTACGATTCGAATCGGTGTGCCCTCGAATCCGAACGCCTCTCGCAATTTTCTTTCGATATATGCTTCGTAGTTGCGCGTCATGAGTTTGTCGTCATTGGCAAATAGAATGAATGTTGGTGGAGACGTACCAACTTGGGTTGTGTAGTACACCTTCAAGCGCTTTCCACGTTTCGATGATGGTGGTGGTACCAGAGCGATGGATTCGTTGACAATTTGATTCAGTAATCCAGTGCCGATGCGCTTCTTGGTCATTCCGTAAGCGCGTTCGACTGCTTCCAAAATCTTGCTCACGCGTTGTTTGTTGATCGCACTTGTATAAATCACTTCGGAATATGCAATGGATCTCAATTCGGTTCGCACATTCTCCGTAAATTGATTCATCAGTTTAGATGTTTTGTCTTCAATCAAGTCCCACTTGTTCACGACGATAACGGCAGCGCGACCGGCTTCTTCGATCTTGCCTGCAATTTTCTGGTCCTGGTCTGAGATCTCTTGCGTAGCATCAAGAATCAGAACAACAACGTCAGCGCGTTCGAGCGCTCGCAGAGAGCGAACAACTGCGAATGCTTCGATACCGTAGTCAACCCGTGATTTTCTGCGAATTCCAGCGGTGTCTACCAGAACATATTCTTTTCCGCCGAATTTGATTTGCGTGTCGATGGCATCACGAGTGGTGCCGGGAATATTGGAGACGATGCTGCGGTTCGAGCCGATCAACACGTTGACCAGCGAAGATTTGCCAACGTTCGGACGCCCTACGATGGCGACGGAAAGCGGTGCATCTTCCTCCGGCTCTTCTTCCATCTCGGCACCGTCGATGGTGACTTTGTCTAGATCGAGTTTCTTTCGTTTGTCTTCCGGGAAAAGCGATACGATGTGGTCGAGCAAATCGCCGACGCCACCAGATCCTCGCATTGCAGACAATGTGTATGGATCGCCCAGACCGAGCCCATAGAATTCCATTGCGTTTGGATTCTCTTTTGGCTCGTCGATTTTGTTTACAGCTAAGATGATCGGTTTTTTGCTACGGCGTAGCATGTTCGCAACTTCTGTATCTCCGCCATTCAAGCCCGCTTTGCCATCGACCATGAATACGATTACGTCTGCTTCGTCGATTGCCAGCGTCACCTGGTCGAAAACTTCGTTTGACATTACTTCTGGGCTGTTCGGAATAATTCCGCCTGTGTCGACAAGCAAGAATTGACGACCCGCCCAATCAGTTTCGCGATAAATTCTGTCGCGAGTCACACCCGGTGTGTCGTCGACGATTGCGTGACGTGCGCCGATGCAGCGATTGAAAAATGTCGATTTGCCAACGTTGGGACGCCCAACAATTGCGACCACGGGTTTGGCCATGAGTTGTTTCCTTTTACCTGGGGTTGCCTGTACTCAAGCTTCCCGGCTTAACCGATATCGGTTGAATTTCGCGCTCGGTCGAGCAGTCGATCGCCCACAATTATAGGCGGCACGGCTCCGGCGCTGGATTGCTCCCATTTTCAGCCTCGATGTCAGATTGGTTGACAAAGCGCGGGCATGGAAGCAGTCGCCACGCATAGACTATCCCAAGATGTGGGTCGAGTGGGGAGAAAACCGCCACTTGATTACCTGTATTCGTTACATCTAAGCTACTTTGTCGGCGATCTATGAGAGCGGTCTAGAAGATCGGTCTATGAAATCTGTCTAGAAGATCGGCGAGTGTCAATCGATCTGTTGAATCCATTCTCACGACTATTTCATTGGTAGTCGACTATTTCTTCGGTAGTCGACTATTTCTTCGGTAGTCGACTATTTTTTCGGTGGATCTTTTGGAGGTTGACCGCCGCCGCCGAACTTTTTGCCAAGTTTCGGTGCTTGCGCATCGAGCCAGCGCACCATTGTGTCTTTGGCTGTGTTCAAGAACACGGCTGCTTCGGTGTCTCCACCCAGGTCGGGGTGAACTCCGGGCGAAGCGATCTGCTTCTTCCAGGCTTCGATAACGGATTTCTGCGTTGCTTCTTCTGCCTTGATGCCGAGAATCATTGCTGAGCGGCGGATTTCGGGTGGAATCTGCTTCACGAAAACGTTCGGACCCTGCGGTGGTGGCTCGTGAGTCTTGGCACCGCCGATAAACTTGTTGCGTGCACCGCCCGCTGCTGCAGCCTTTCCGTCTTCGTCCTTGGCGGCATCTGCGGATGCGTTCGCTGCTGCATTGGCTGCTGCTGTATTTGCTGCTGCAGCACTGGCTGCGGCTCCAGGAGCTGGTTTGGCGCCTCCGCCGAGTCCACCCATTCCCATGCCCATACGAGGCGCAGGTTCTGACCCGATTTCGGCAGCCTGTTTGATTCTTCCTTTGATCAACTCACGTAGTTCGTCGCCGCCTTTGGAAGGTTCTTCAGGCTCTTCCTTTTTGGGTTTCGTGACAACATCATTGATGACTTCGATTTTGTCGAGGTCGACGTAATCGTCCAGATCATCGAAGATGTCCAGAGCATCGAGGTCTACGATTGGTTCGGTTTCGAACAAGTTGCGCGGATCAGACATGGCTTGCAGCTTGTCGCCCGTGCGGCGCGGATCGTGGCGATACTGTTCGTGCGGCAAAGATGCCGGTTCCAAGCGGTCTGCTGTGCGATTCGGATTTTGCGGCACTTGCTTTGCGCGCATCGGCGGTTGCTGCGTCGTCTTGTCTGCAAAATTGGTGCCGCCCATCGGGCTTGGTTCTGCGCCAAATCCTGGTTTCGCGTAATCTTTGAGCGAGGCGACGCTGAAGTTATAGACCGTCTGCAAGTCTTTCCAGGAAAGTTCAACTAACGGATTGTAGGCGCTGCTGCTAATCGTTGGACCGGAGCGGGCGATATTGTAGATAGCATCCGGGTCGCGGGCGACTTCGGCCATTGCTGCCGCTGCGGCTGGTTGGAATTCGGGTTGATGATGCTCGTGCTGAGCCGCTGGTTCGTAAGCCGGCTGCGGCGCCTGGTTGTTGTCGTCGTCAGAAGACAAGCCGAAGTCGATGTCGGGGAAGCCCGACTTCTTGGGGGCTGCCGCAGGTGGCGGCTCATCGTCACGCTCGGAGGAGAGGCTGAAATCGATGTCTGGGCGAGATGACTTTTTCGGAGCTGGCGCTGGAGCTTGCTCTGGTTCTGGTTCGGAACTGTCTGCGGACAGCACCGATTCGATATCGTCAAAAATATTGTGTTCGTCACCCGATTCAGGTGCAACTTCATTCTGCGGTTCCGGCGCGAAGCCGCCCATGTCTGGCTCTTCAGCCATCAGTGAGCCGCCACCGAACTGATAGTTTCTGGCTACGTAAGCGTCTTGAGGTGATCTGCCAAAGTCGTAATTTGAACCTAACGGCTCGAACTCACCCGATGGCTCCCGCAAATCATTGTATTTGCGACGTTCATTGCCGGCACGATTCTCTGAGTGCTCAGCCTTGACCGGTTCAGCAGCTACCGGCTGTTCAACATATTGAGTTTCTGCTGTCGATTCCATCGATGGCGAGTGCAACGACCCTTGCTCGAGAAGCTCGCTTTCGAACGAGTACGGCTCTTCGTACTCAGACTCTTCCTGCTCGCGTTGATGTCTGGCCTGTGCTTGAGCGGTTTCGTGCGCGGCATTGGCAAATTGTTCTGCGGATGGCGGTGCTTCAAACTCGCGCGGCAGTTCCGCTGGAGCCTCATGCTCGCGAGGCGCTTCAAATGACGGCGCTTCGAAGCTGTGTTGTAGATTTGCTCTGGCAGCCGTTTCTGATGTGTTGATGCCGTAGCGTTTTACCGCTTCCTCAATTCCTGCTTGAAAGCCCTGAACATAAGCGTCTTGCTTGGCTTTCGTCATCGATTCGAGCTGCTTTTCCAGCTCCCAAATCTGTTCATTCAAAGTCTGGTTAGACGCTTCGAGCTCCGAAATTTTTTCTGTCTGTTCATCATTCGACAGCCCACCGTCGGAGTCGGCATTACGTTCGCGATAAATAAGGTCCATCAACTCGGGATCGCGGTACAACGTAGAGCGCGGCACCTGGGCTTCCCCCGACACCGTGTACGGATTTATATCTGCGCCCTGAGTCTTCAACGCCGTTATCGCGGCAAGAACGCGTTCTTTTTCTTTCGATTTTTCCTTAGTTCCGTCGTCGTTCTGCATCGATCGCGAATATGTCCAAGTAAGTCCCCAACACCGGCGTTGCCGATTCGAGAGAGCCCTCTTTAAAAGGAAGTTTTGCCCTCACCATATCTTATCTGTTTCATGCCACGGATTGAATCGTTTGCACCATAGATCTGTTGCTGAATTTGCTGCAAAGCGGTTCAATATTTGGCTATGAAGAAAGCGAAGTTGCTGATAAAGGGCCGCGTGCAGGGTGTTTTTTACCGCGTCAGTACGCGAGACAAGGCATCGGCGCTGGGTCTTGCCGGTTGGGTGCGGAATTTATCGGATGGTTCGGTCGAGGCATGCGCGCTTGGCGACCAACAGGCGATTGACGAACTAATTTCCTGGTGCAAAGAAGGACCGCCACACGCCGCAGTGACGTCGGTGGATGTCGAGTGGCTCGACCACGATGGCACGAGCAGGAATGGTTTCGAGATTTGCTGAGATGGGCGGAAGTTTTTAACTTCCGATCAGTCGCGAGCCCGGACCCTCGAACAAGCGGTAGGCTTCGTTGATTAAGCTGCCACCGACGCGTGTTTCTATGATTTCCGTTGCTTTGGAACGAACGGGAGCCGGTTTGGTGGCGCCATTTCCGTCAGCGGAAGGACTTACATTTTCTCGTTGTGGGCTTCTACTCTCGCCTTCTTCGGCGTCAGCCGGAGCTGAACGCGCTTCTTTCGGACGTGCTGGCGGCGACTTCGCGCCGGCAGCGGCAGGCGCTGGTTTCGGCGCGTTGTCTGAAACTACCTTCACTCGCACATTTATAGTGCGTCCTGCGACGGCTGATGATGCTGCTTTTAGATGTTCCAACTTGTTCTCTAGAGATTTTTGGAACGTTTCGGTTCGCACGCCGACAACGAATTCGTTGTGTTCGTAACTGACTGGGAATCCGTGCACACTGATGATGCTGAAGCTTGGCAGATGGCGCTTTTGGAGGGCTTCTTTCACTTCTGACCAAAACTCGAGCAAGTCGTTGCCACCGCCATTGGTGCGCCCGCCACTTGCGGGGACCGCGTCTTCTAGCTCGTCGTCATCATCTGACTGCGATATCGATATCGACGGTGCAGACTCTCTTGCCGCTTCGCTGTCGCTGGATGGTTGCACCACATACGGTGTAGGTGCAGCGGCTGCTTCGGCATTCGGTGGTAGATCTGATGCTTCGTATTCATCTTCATCTGCGGACGAGATTGGCGGCTCAGGCGGTTTCTCTTCTTCCTCTTGCTCTTCTTCAGGAGGATTTTCGGGAGGTGCGGAACGCGGAATTTCTAAATCGTCGTCTTCTTCAACAGTAGACGATTTTTGTGGTGCGCGCGGAACAATGTCGTAATCGTCAGTCTCTTCAACAACGTCTGGTTGCGACTCGAGATCTTTCAGTGTTGGTTCCGACATTGGTGGACGCACCGTAGGCGATGCCTTCGATGTACCTGGTTCAGGTTCGACATCGTCGTACGACATGTCTCCCACTGGTGCTTCTAGCGGAACCTTTGAGACATGCGGAGGAAATGCAGAACCGCCTGAGCTGGAGCTGCCCGAGCCCGAACCGCTCGTTCCCGAGCCACCCGCTCCTGTATTACTAGTTCCAGGACCGCCCGATCCTGTACTCGCAGATCCGCTGCCGGATTTGAATCCGGCTGTGGACGGAGCACCAAGACCCGCGGCTGCCATCGCTGCATTGATTTTGGATTTCACTGAAGATGACGCTGCAGGTGCTTTCGGAGCAGCTTGCCCAGCATCGGCGCGTGCTGCCGGTGCTGTCTCTCGAGATGATACCGATTCGCGAGAAGAACTGCTGTCGCGTGGCGAGCCCGCATCGCGTGCTGCAATGTCCCGACCTGGAGCCGCATCTCTAGATGCAGTTCCACCTGCCGAAGGTGCTGAATGTGAGGACGTGCTCGAGGGTGTTGAGTGAGCGGGCGTGCTCGAAGGTGTCGAGTGTGAAGGCGTGTGCGAAGGTGTTGAGTGTGAAGGCGCACTCGACGGTGCGGAGTACCCGCTATTTCCGTTCGAGCCGCCGCCTTGTGGTGCCGCTGGGCGTGAACCATAACCGGCTGCTGGTGCCGCGGGCGGTGCAGGGCGTCCGGCTTGTCCAGATGGCGCCGCCGCAACAGGTCTGACTGCGCCTTTTGGAACATCGTCATTAAGCGCACTTTCAACCTGTCGCAAGCGCGCATCTAAATCTTTGACGAAGGTCATATCGTGTCGATGGCACAAAGCAAGCAAGCCCATCTCGACGCTGAGAACCGGTTGGCTAGAGCGTCTGCATGATTGCTCCAGTTTGTCTAAATATTCGACCATCAACGCCAGCTCAGCTCGGTCAAACGACTTCGCCTGCGCAGCTACCGCCTGCAAATACGCCGGAGAACCGAGTACGAGCGTGTTCAACGCTTCAGCCGAAACTCCACCAGTTTCATTTATGTAGGAAGCTTTGGTCAGATTGAGGAAATGTTTAGCTAATTCCAAAACAAGAACTGCGGGCTCTCGTCCTTCCATAAGAAGCGTGTTTGCTGCCATCAAGACAGCGTGCCCATCACGATTTTGAATGGCGTCGCTGATTTGCAGCAAGACGTCTTCGTGTACAGCACCGAGCAGAATGAGCAAATCATTTACGCCGACAGGTTTTTCTTTTGTCGATAGCAAACTCGCTTGATCGAGCAGTCCCAGTGCATCTCTCAATCCGCCGCCTGAACGACGCGCAATCAATTCGAGCGCTTCGTCAGCAATGTTGATGTCTTCGAGGGTCGAGATGTGACGCAAATGTGCTGTCAATTCTTTCTGATTGACCAGCTTGAACATCAGGCGCTGACAGCGACTGATGATAGTTGGGGGAACTTTGTGCTCTTCTGTTGTCGCCAGAATGAATACCACCATTGGTGGTGGCTCTTCGATTGTTTTCAGAAGCGCGTTAAACGCTTCCTTTGTCAACATGTGGCATTCGTCGATAATGTAGAGCTTGTACCGTCCGCCCTGAGCGACAAGCGGAGCGCGTTCGATCAATGACCGCGCATCATCGACACTGTTGTTGGATGCCGCGTCGAGTTCAAACACCGACGGCGAATTTCCAGCTTTAATTTCGAGACACGAAGAGCAGGTGAGGCAGGGGGCAGCGGTTGGTCCAGATTCGCAGTTCAGCGATTTCGCCAGAATTCTTGCCGATGACGTTTTACCAGTGCCGCGGGGACCGGTGAAAAGATATGCATGAGAAATACGATTGTGGTCAATCGCATTTGTCAGCGTTTGCGCAACTGATTTCTGTCCGACTAGGTCAGCCAGCGATTGCGGCCGGTATTTGAGATACAGGGGTTGATACGTTTCTGCCACTGGCGATGCGCTCGAACGAAGATATTATGGGATAGTCTGTGCAGCGAGCTGCCTGACTTACATCGTGAGATCCTAACCGATTTCGCGCCTTCAATCCATGAGCTGAGATGCCCAGCAGGAGCGCGGAACGGTGTAGCTGCGATATTGATTATATTAAATCTGTGAGAGCAACAGCGCCTTTCAACCGTGCTGGTTTACTTCACTGTAAAAATCAAGATGCTGACTACCTTTGGTGGGCTGGTCGGCGAGGTCTGCGCCACTTCGAAGCTAACCTGGCTGATTGGATAGACGTAATTGTGAATGCGAGCGGGTTTTGGGCATTCTGGCTCATCAACCATAAACGTCGGCTCGCCGAACTTCGATTTCATGACTTGCAAGTCGTCATTAAGCTGCACTCCGAAGTCAGGTGCGATGAAACCGCTGTCGAATATTCTCAGCGCTTCGACCAGACCATGACGCATGTAGACATGCATCGCCGGGTCTGGGGAATTCGCTTTGTGCATTACGAATACTGTCCAACCGTTGATATTTTGTTTTTCGACTTTGTTTCCTTTGATCGATGTGAGGGCGCGATTAGCATCCGCAGCGGAGCTGCCGAGTCTAACCAGAGGAATGCCGGTAATCACATTTGGTGGCAGCATCGCTACCAAATCAGTTGGACGTTTACCGAGTAACGAACCGTGAGCTACATTTTTATCAAACTGGGGAGGAGGTGGCGGCGAGAAACCAGCAGCGCCAGCCGGTTCGGCGTTTGACTGCGCCGGAGCTCCAGCTAGCAAAGCCCCACGTTTGGAGTATTCCTTGACTTGACCAGCGCCGCCGCCACCAGCAGCGGTGCCGCTACTATATTGATTGTCGCCAGGTTGAGCTACCCATCCATGTCTGTAACTGACCGCCGGAAGGGAAGGATTTTGCGCTTGCTGTGCATCGCTTCCGCTCTCCGCGCTCGCCGCAGGAGCTGAAGCTGGAGCTGGAACATTTTGAGCGGCACTCATGCGCCCCTGTGCATTCCCAAATCCTTTTGATGCATCCCAGATGCCGTTTGATACACCGTTTGACGCGCTGTTAGATGCGATCTGATAGCTGATTTGCTGTCTGGAGGCGCTCTTAGCTTTAAGCGAACTGCTGGCTAACAATGCCTTGTCGTTTGCAGCTTGCATGAAACCGTCTGTACGTGCCATGGCACCACTAAGGTTTGCAATCGACTGTCCAAGCGGTTTCACGCCTTCGGGCATCGCTCTGGTACGTGCGTAAGTGTTGGTGGCGACGGCTGGTTTAGCCGCTGACACTTCAGCACGCTTCTTATACAGGGCATCCAAACTGCGGCGATTACCAACGTTATTACTTGCCACCACTGCGGCATCGTCGCTCTCTGAGTCGGCTTTGGCACCAGGCGGCGCTTCTCTGAAATCGCGAACGGCTGGTCGATCGTCAACGATTTGAATTTGACGAGGGCTGCGATAGAAACTCTGTTTCGCCTCTCCCGATTCGCGCTTCAAATCTTTTCCACCAGTGCTTTCGCGTGGAACAAAAGTGTTTGTTGGCGGCTTCAGCGCAAGGAATTTATCGGTTGGGCCCGAGTCTTCATCTTGCAGCTTCTGCTGCTTGTACTGGATTTTGTTGGCGATCACGGGGCTCTTCAATGAGTGAATTCGCGAAGAAATGAACTCAATCAATTTGATACCCGATTGCGGTCCTGGCACGATGCTCAGCTGCTTATGCGGTATTACGGCTTTCGACGGAGGTAAAATCATTCTTTCGCTTTGCGCTTTGACACTACCAGTGATGGCAAACGAGTATGCCGTCAAAGACAGAATTGAAATCGCAAGTGGTGTCAAAATCCGCAGTGTTCTCATGAGCTAGACCTGTGCCGGCCCCCCTGTCTTCTTCTCTTCCAATTTAGATTCCCAATCATCCAACTCAGACTGGTTAATCAACCCTCTGCGTGTCGCAACGTAGCAAGCGCGACAGCGTTGATTGAATTCAGTTTCGTGCGACTCGCCGCGCCCGGGAATTCCAAGCTTTGCGTAGAGCGACTTCAAACGTGATTGAACTGCCTTTTCCGTCAAGTACAAGCGTTTCGCAATCGCATGGTCAGTCATTCCCAGCGCGATACAAACCAGCGCTTCGTATTCGGCGCTTGTCAAACTGGTGGCGCGATTTTGAGTGCGCTGAATAACACGCGCAATCCCCGGGTGAATCCAGCAATCGCCTGAAAGCACCGCTTTCGCCGCTTCAACCACTTGCTCGTTAGACGCGTTCTTCAAAACGTAGCCAAATACACCGTTTGGAGGCACGATCTTCCACAACTGGCGAACGTAAACTTCGTCTGAGAAGTTCGAGAGCATAATTACACCGGTGTCTGGCAATTTTTGCAGAATCATCTCGGCAGCTTTGATGCCCGACAGATTTGGCATTTTGATGTCGAGAAAGACCAAATCAGGCTTCAACTTGAGCGCAGTATCGACCGCTTGTTGACCGTCGTGCGCTTCGTTGATGGTGCCGTGCTCAGGAAAGCTCTGAACCAGAAGGTTCTTGAGCCACATTCTGTCTCGTTCTTCGTCGTCAACGATCAAAATCGACATTAAGCATCACCTGTAGTTGGAGTTTCTATGACTGGTATCTTAAGCCTGAATTCAGTTCCTGTGGAATATCTTTCCGGTTTTTTCCACTCGACCAGTGCACCAATTAATTGTGCCCTCTGACGCACGTTAAGCAAACCGTGCGCGTCTTTGCGAATCGCTTTGAAGTTTATACCTTTGCCGTTGTCCGTTACTACTATAAAGAGATAGCCCTCTCGTTCATTTATATTCAGATTTACCGTGGTCGCTTGAGAATGCTTCTGTACGTTGTTCAAGCTCTCTTGCACGATGCGATAAAGTTGCAAACGCGTAAAGTTTGACAAGTTGTAGTCAGAATGTCCGTCGCCGTCTTCGAAATTTCCCTCGATGCCAGTTTCGCGTGCGCAGATGGCAACGAGGTTTTCAATTGCAGGCTTGAATCCCATAGTTTCTAAAACGGATGGATGCAGGTCGTTGATTACTCTGCGCATCTCGACGACTGCATGGTCTAGCTTTTCGCGCATCAGGCTTGGCACGGGATTGTCTTGCATCTCGTGCGCCAGACGGTCAGCCATGCGTGCGACCGATGAAAGCGCTGGCAGTGTTTCGTCATGCAGGTCTTCCGCGATGCGTTGGCGTTCTTCTTCGGCGCGAACTTGCATTGATTCGCGAGCTTGCGCCAGTTCTCTGTTGCGCTGCCGCAAGTCGGTATCGAGATATATGAATGTGCCGAGACTGAATCCCAATGTCAGCACCGCCAGTGGTGATGCTGTAGGCAGCGCTAGATGAAGTACCTGGAATGCGAGTTGCGCCAGAACGACCAGCGACATCGATGTGAACAGGTAAGCTGCAGTACGCATTCCCAGTGGCAAAATGGATGCGACTGCACCAAATGCGGCACCAATTAGCAAAAGCAAATGGTGTGAGATGTTTTTCGGAAAGCTGTAAATCACATCATCGTTTAAAAGTGTGGAGATGGCGTCTGCATGCAGATCTATATCCGGCACTGATTCCTGAAACGGACTCTTTTTCTTGACTTCATTGTGTCGTTGCGTGAATGTCGAGCCGATAATCACAATTCGATTGCGGAACTGCGTTGGATTGAAATCTGACTGCATCGTGTCTCGCAACGAAATCGTCGGATAATCAATCCTGTGATAGCTCATATATAAGGGTTGGTCTGACGACACGGAGAAGAATTGACTTGGTGGTCCAACGCCTTTTACGCGCCGATAGTAATCGATCACCGCTTCGGTCAACGATGGCACTGGCGCAAGCCCCTCCGCAGAAAATCCGCCTTCTGAATTGTTGCTGTCCATTCCGCGATAGTTAATCGGCAACCGGCACACCAAGCCGTTCGGCTCATGAATCAGCTCGTCGTATCCATATGACGCTGCGTATGAAAGAAAGTCGGCAGCAGGCAATTCGGTGCTTCCTTCAAGACTTCCAAACAGCGCGACGATCACGTTCCTGTACTTCTTTATAGTCGAAATCAGCAGCTCATTTGTCGCACCGCGCAAGTCTAAATCGAGCACGACCATTGTTGGCTGCCCGCTTTCGATAACTTGCAGCGCCTGAGCAAGCTTTTCTTGCGACGCTGAATCGTTGAATCGCGCGATGCCCAGGTCGAATTGCGACAAATCGTCGAAATTCACAAGACATATATCCTGCGAACGTTTCGGCTTCGGAAATAATGCAGTGATCTTATCCGCCACTTTATACCGCCATTCCAACATGCTCAGTTCCATCGATTCGAGAATCGGAGACTCCGCCAGGAGCAACGTCGCCAGGCAACCCGCCATGGCGCCCCAAAACAGACGCTGAAACAAGAGCCCATCGCGTCCATGTACTTTTAGTCCGGCGGGTAGCAGGCGTTTAATCGGCGCCAGCGATAGCCTCATGATTTCCCTCGGAACTCCACTGTTCCAAGAGTAGTCTAGCTTAGGTTTTTCGGCAAATGGCTGGGGTAAACCCCAAAGCTGGAGCTGTGGTAACCCTGCGCTTCTAACCGGAAAAAAGCGTCACAGGAACATTTCCGTGTGCAAATGCGCCAAAACACATGAACAACGAGATGGATGTCTAGCATGTGGCTCGACCCAAAAGGCCGAAAGTGTCACTGCAAGTGGAGGATAGTGAAATGTTTAGGTCGTTTTTTATTGGAACTGCAATCGGACTTTTTCTGAATTCGAGGAAAGGACGTGAAATGCTGCAGACTGTCGATGGCATGCTGAGTGAGTTGACCTCTAGTAACGACGCGTTGAAAGCGATCGACGAGAAGCGAGATGAGTTGACGGAGAAAGCATCCAAGTCATTTGGAAAAATTTCTGGACAGATTGAAAGTAATTTGAAGAAGTTCGACTTCATGGGTCGTAAAGGCGAAAAGAATTCAGAGCAGGAAGATTTCGCTGATAAGGATGAATTCGAGGGTGCAGAGAATTTCGAACCAGAAACGGAAATGGATTCGAATACAATCATCGCTGATGATAAGCCTCTTGATGCTGACAAAGCTCAAGAATTGGCTGACAAGCTTGGTGCAAAACCATCGGCTCCGGCTGATGAGAATCTAGCCGCTTTCCATCCAGAAGAAGAGCGCAAGTCTGCCTAAAAAACAGTCGGGTGAATGGTTTTGAGGCGTCGGTTCCTAGAACCGGCGCTTTGTACTTTGGCCTATTCTTCTTCGCGCTATGAAGAGGGCATTCCAGAACAAGTATTTGTGGATATTTTGTAGATAGTCTTTAGGACTAGATAATTTGCGTCAGTGGAAACACTGAGCGATTGCGAGCGTCGAACTGATCATGTACCGATTGAGGACGACCCAATGACCTTCCCCCAACTTCACGGTTCGAATAAGTTTTTGCTGGCAGCTTTACTAACCAGCCAACTGGCAGTTGGCGCAGTACTACCGGCGATGGCAGATGCATCTGTGCGTATAGCCGGTACGCCAGCCTTTGCTGTGCCTCTCGGGGCGGGTGGGCAAACAGCAGTACAGCGAGCAGGCACGATGCAAAAGAACATCGATAATGCTCTTGTTGCATCAACTGACAAGTCACCGAATGCGGTGAGGATTAGCTACGTCAATGGTGCTCCCGTTCTTACTTTGGGCGGATTCTATGTCGCCACTGCAGATGCTGCGAGCGCGAAAAAGTTGGGTTTGACGACATCCGCATTAGCGAATAAGTGGGCGGCAGGCTTGAAGGCTTCGATGAAGAGCACTACGAATGTCAATTCATACATCGCCAACTTGACGGGAAGCGGCAGTAAATCTAGTGTTGGCGAATCTGGTACGACAACGACAAGCTCCGGTTCTTATCCATATTACAGACAAGGTCATGT
Source organism: Drouetiella sp. (assembly GCA_036702965.1). Lineage (GTDB taxonomy): Bacteria > Cyanobacteriota > Vampirovibrionia > Obscuribacterales > Obscuribacteraceae > PALSA-1081. The sequence goes on along the minus strand of DATNPZ010000013.1, from coordinate 644,395 downwards.
GGCATACATTCCTGCTGGAATGATGATGCCAGTCAAAGTAGAAACAGCAATCTCGAGCGATAGCGCTCGCGTAGGTGACAAAGTCGAAGCGAGTTTGGCTCAGGCAATCAATCTCGGCGACAGCGAAATTCCCGCTGGTTCCATGCTGATAGGGCAAGTAACCAGTGCCGTGCCGGGCGGACGCATGTCACATTCCGGAAACTTGGGACTGAAGTTCAACAAATTGCGCACACCCGATGGTGCAGAAACACCAATCACTGCGCATATCGTCGGTACTCTCGGCAAATTCCAACTGGCTTCGGGAGCGCAAAGCGATGTATTTCGTGGCGAGACAACGGCGCACAAAGTTGAAAAAGCTGCCCTCCATGGAGCAATCGGAGCTGGCGCAGGTACGCTGCTAGGCACCGCAGTTGGTGCTATAGCAAGTCATGGATATGGCACTGGACGCGGTGCTGTGACAGGTTTGGTTCTCGGCACCGGTATAGGTGTTGCCGAGAGTCTGATGTGGAGAAAGAACGACAACGTCAACGTAAGATCGGGTGATGCATTCAACTTGCAGCTTGACGCGCCGGCAAGTGTTGCGGTCACTTCATCAGCAATGTGACGTTCATCAATCCAATCAAAAGTGGTGGCACGTGCACCGCACCACTATGCGAACGGATCATTTCAAAACATCCAAAAACAAAAATGCCTCAGGGAAGTGTGGAAGGAACCCGAGGCATTTTTATTTTGTGTGCGTTCTTTGTTTTCAATCTTTCTTCTGATTTCCTGACGGGACCAAAAAGTGTTTGTTCCCGGCGAAAAAAAATTTTTGGATTTTTTTCCTCATAATAAATTCCGGCGAAACTGTACTCCAGTTCAGTAATTCAAGCGATATCGCTTGAGCCCGAATAGCTTAACCGTGGGAACTTTGAGCGGACAGCCGACATCTAAACTACCACCTTATAGGAGAGCCAAGATGCCGTCGCCACAAGAAGATACAGGTTTTAAAACTGAGACTCTGGCAATGAATGCAGTCCGCGCTCAGCGCGTGAGTGGGGCTCGACCTGGCGAATACCTTTGTCAGAAATGTCAGACTCAATTCAAGTTCGATGACGTCGATCCCGAAAAACTGCAATGCCCGAAGTGCCAGAACAAAAAAGCTGAGTCGCTTACAGCCTTTTACACAGAAGAAGACCCAGCCCGTGACGAAATGCTCGGCAAAAACGAGTTCGCCGCTGGCGACTAATTGCAGCAGCGGGGAGCAGGTGCTCCGCAGGGGGAATCCTGTGGTAGGTGCCGGAACAACACGGAACAACCGGCAGGTGCCGTGACAACGGGAAGCCGCACGGACGCGCCGCGCACAGTCTAAGGTTTATAGAGCCCGAGAACTCTGGGGAATACCCCAGAGTTTTTCGTACGTTTTGACGGCAGATAACCCCAGCCCAAACTTCTAATCTAACAGTAAGCAACTTGAAATTGTCTGACGGTCGATTTAGCGCTTGAATAGTATCTGTACGCGCCGACAGTCCCGCAATTCCCAATTGCGTCTGGCACTTATGGAGAGAGAAGTTATGAAACGATTGGCACTGACCTCAGCGTTGTCGCTGGCTGCCTCGATTCTAATCGCACCGATGTCGCTTGCATCAGGTTTTATTATCATCGACCCCGCTGTTTCCGGTGGAATCCCCATCCCGCACGTTCCCATTGTTCCGCATCGTCCCGGCATCACGCCTGGTCACAATCCTACAGACCCATCGATTCCGACACCTGGGCACCGTCCAATCTTGAAAGGTGGAGTGTCTTTCGGTTTGCACATGCAATCTGAGCAAATCAAAGTCGACATTACGGATCAGGTTGCGAAGACTTACATTACTCAGACGTTTTTCAACGACACCGACAACAATCTCGCCGGAACATATCTGTTTCCATTGCCCGAAGACACCACATTCAGCTCATTCTCTCTGCATATTGATGGAAAGCCGGTAGAAGGAAAAATTCTCGAAGCTAATGAAGCGCGCACTCAATACGAGCAGATCGTTCGGCGCATGGTTGACCCGGGATTGCTCGAGTACGCTGATTACAAAACCGTTCGCGCACGAATTTTCCCAATTCCCGCTCACGGCTCGAAGAAAGTCGAGTTGGAATACACACAGATTCTAAAAGCTGAGAATGGAATGTTGAAGTATCGCTTTCCGTTGAAGGCTGAGGGCGAGACTGCACCGATTGATGAAGTCAAAATCGATGCAAAACTGTCGAGTAAGCAGGGCTTGCGCACAATCTGGTCGCCCACTCACACGATCACATCCAATCGTTCTGACAACAATCAGGCGAAAATTGCGATGGTGGCAAAAGATTCTATTCCAGACAAAGATTTCCTTCTTTATTACAGCGTGTCCAATAAAGATATGGCCGCCAACCTTCTCACCAACAAAAATGAAGGAGAAGACGGGTACTTTTTGCTGACGCTTTCGCCGCCAATGCAGAGTAAAGAGGTGATGGGCAAGGACATCGTTCTTGTCGCTGACACCTCGGGGTCGATGCAAGGCGACAAAATGGAGCAGACGAAAAAAGCGCTGAAGTACATCGTTAATGCATTGAATCCGGCTGACAAATTTAGCATCGTTCAGTTCGCAACTGATGTCGAGCCTTTCAAATCACAAGTCGTTGCAGCAACTCCTGAGAATAAAAAAGCGGCCGAATCATTTATCGATGAATTGGAAGCTCGTGGTGGCACAAACATAAGTGACGCGATGAAGACTGGATTGACGATGCTCAATCAAGTCAGCGAGCGTCCAGCTTATGTCGTGCTAATGACTGATGGTGAGCCGACTGTAGGAGAAACGAATGTTCAGTCGCTGCTGAAATCCATCGCGCCAAAACGCGACACTCGCATCTTCGATTTTGGTGTAGGTTATGACGTGAACACCAAACTTCTGAACAAACTTGCTGAACAACATCACGGTACGTCTCAGTATGTCGAGCCGAGCGAAAATCTGGAAACTGCAATGTCAGCGTTCTACCAGAAGATCAAGAGCCCAGTTCTGACCGACGTTTCGCTCGCGTTCAACGGGATTACAGTGAAGGATGTTTATCCTCGCGAAGTGAAAGATATTTTTGCTGGCTCGCAAGTTTTGCTGCTAGGGAAGTATAAAAATGGTGCCGAAAATGCAACGATCAGCTTGACTGGAAAAGTCAACGGTGTATCGAAAGCGTATTCGTTCCCAATGCACTTCGATAAGAATTCTGCAGCGCATACTTATTTGCCGCGCCTCTGGGCAATGAGACGTATCGGACATCTCACCGAAGTCGCACAAGATAATGGTGACAACAAAGAAGTTGTTGATGAGATCGTTGCGCTCTCCAAAAAATACGGCATCATCTCGAACTACACATCTTTCCTTGTGACAGATCCTAGTGAAGGAAACGGAACTGCGATCAGACGCCGAGCCCAAATTCCTGCGCCAATGGCATCGCCCGTAGCAAGCCGTTCTGCCGCTAGATGGGAATTCGCACCAGGTCGCTCTGATTCCGCCGTTCGCGGGTCGTTGTTGAAGGGGTCGGCTATGGTGCCTCCTCCACCTGCCTCGCCGATGCTCGCAGGCTTGCCTGCGGTGAGGGGCGCCTTCGTTCGTCAAGCCGGCGACAACAGCTACATGGCGACCAACGCGCAGTCGGCGCCTCGAGAAATTCAGATTCTGGATGATAGACCATCGATTCGCGATTTCCGTGAGTCTAATATTGGTGGCACCGCGGGTGGAGCCGGTGGATTCGCAGGCATCTCATACGACAAGAAGTCGGCTGCAAAGCAGAAGTCTGTTGTCGGAAAAGAGGCTGTTGAAGGATCGAAAGCACTGCGTAATCTGAAGGACAGTGACGTTGTAGCGAAGAACGAAGTCGCAGCAAGCAGCGTCAAATCAGTCGAAGATAAGACCTTCTACTTCAAGAAAGGTGGATGGGTTGATTCAATCTACAATGAGGCAACTTCTCCAAAAGTACAAATTGTGCAATTCGGAAGTAAGGAATACTTCGACTTGATCCGCACAACCCCTGGACTTTCCAAATTCCTCGCGGTTGGAACTGAAGTAACGCTGGTGTTCAAGGGACACACTTATAAAGTAGTGAATCCGCCATCAGCCTGAGCTCAGGTTAGTTGAACAAGCAAGAGAAACCGCCGGGCAACTGGCGGTTTTTTCTATTCTTATTTTCGGACTCGCGCACGCACTGACGTTGTTGAGGCTTTTCCGCCAGATGCGTCTAGAGTTTTCTTTTCGATATCGAGTTGTTTGTACTCTTCTTCAATTTGAGCAAATTCAACCGCAAGTTCTTGTTCGCGTAAATTTATTTCGTGCTGTTTGCGCACATCCTGGTTCACGCTTTCGCTGTTTGCGATTGCTGCTTTTGCTCTCGCTTCTGTTTTCATCAACTCAATCTGCGAGTCAACAAGGCGTTTTACCGAACTCTTCAACCGACCTTCCATCGATGCTGAGTTGCTCACGGCTTCTTCCATTGTCACGCACACGTGCGGTGGTGGCAGATCCTCCATGTGGAATTCTTTGCAGTGCAGTGTGTAGTGATTTTTGTTTTTCTCGTACGCTGCTCGGCTTGCAGCGCACTCGCCTACCTGGTGTCTGACATTTGCGTTGTGTTCACGATACACGGCTACGTGACTAGAAAATTGTGCTAAATCTGATTGGTACATCTTTCTCGCTGCAGCAAGCTGTGCACCATGAAGCGGTCGGATTTTTGGAACGAATGTGGTGCCAAATTGTTTTGCCGAGCCGTTCAGTCGCTTCGCATCCGCTGCAGTCTTGTCTGCTTGCGCGATCAATATTTGCGTTTCGGCTGTCGCTTTGTCTGCTTGAGCAATTAGAATTTGGGCTTGCTTGATGAAAGCGTTGCAGTTGTTCGTAATTTCTATGGCACTCTGGCATCGCGCTCGCATGGTGACGTCAGTTTGCCTCACCTTTGAGCCAGAGTTCGAATCAGCGTATGCGTAGAATTGCGAGCCGAGAATCAGCAGGGACGCACCTGCAAATGCGATTGCATTTTGGTCTCGAAAATTTTTGAAGGTCAACATATTTACTTTGGTCCGCTGATTGGATGATGGTTGCTAGTGCTTGCGCGCTGGGTGGTTTTTGTGTGCTGGATGCGAAGAGTGAGTTGCGCTTGAAGAGTGAGTTGAGTTCAAAGAGTGGGTAGGTGTATGCGCAACACGACCGTTGTGGGATTTGCCGGCTGGATGCTTACCTTGCGCTGAGTGTCCAGTGTGTGCGCTGTGCGCGGAATTCAATGATTGCACAATCGCCTTCAATTCCATCGGTCTTTCTTGCGGAATGTAATACGGTGCATTTAAATAAGTCTCGTTTCCATAGTATCGTGACGTGAGAGTCGTTCCCCATGCGCGCAAGTTTGCGTCGCCGGGCATCTTCTTTACAGCGAGTATGTGCTTCAGGTTGTTCGCAGATTCCGCCGCATGTGCTGCGCGAAGCGCTCCTTCAGTACGTGCGCTATTGGATTCTAATCGGGCATCCACCATCGAAATCTGAGTACGATAATTCAGTCGTGCGTTGGCCAATTGGTCCGCCGCGCTTCTGTGTCGTGATATTAGTTCGTTCGATTGCTTATCGATGTTTACCAGCGCTGAGTCCAACACTTGTTTTGAATCAACTGGTGGACGCTTTCTCATCGCTTCATCCCCCGCCAAAACTATCAAGCAGGATCTCGAATATCGCCCAAACGCGCCAAACGGGTCCAAGATTGTTGACATTCGAAAGGCATCAATTGCAGCTTGTCGCAGATTTAGTTGCAACTTAGTGATTGCTAGATACGCATAGCATCTGGACATGCCTGGTGCCAGCGCGCAACACTCTTCAAAGTCGTCATCCGCGTTTGAATATCGATGGCGATTATAGTTGTCGATACCACGATTCATCAGATCGATCACGCTAAGTTGCTTGGTCTTTGGCGCATCGGTCGGTGTCGTCGGCGGTGCGTCAGCAGCGGATTGGAATGTTGGGAAGGTCGCATTTGGATTGGCGATGGTGCTTGCATTTGTAGGGAAGGTCGCATTTGGATTGGCGATGGTGCTTGCATTTGTAGGCACGTTCGCAATGTTGATTGCATCCGAATTCGCTGCGCTCGTGGGATTCGAATTTGCGGCACTCGTTGGATTTGAATTCGTGTTGTTCTTTAAATTTGAATTTGTGGCGCTGATTGGATTCGAATCCTTGTTGGGGGAATTCGGATTCGCGTTGCCAGTTGAACTTGAAGACCCCGTTCCCAGCGCTGAAATCGTGAAGTGATTGGCATTTCTCGGAGCAATAGCTTTGCGCACACGCTTGAGGCGGGCTGCTAAATCACCGGTTGATTGCTTGCCAAACACGAAGTGCTCGAGCCGTATGACCCGTTGCTCGTCCGTGTTAGTTTCGTAAGCGTGAGAGAACGCATCTTTTTCTAAATCCAAAATTTGGCTTTGAAGATTTTTGGTTGATTCGCTATTTTCGCTCGATGATTTTTCCGGCGCTGCGATTTCCGACGGCTTCGTATCTTGCACCACATCCGGTGTTGTACTTGCAGTCGCGGGGCCAGATTCCAACGCCAGAACTCGGCTCGATGGCGCAAGCATGATGATTGCAATTGCTGTTGCGATTCGGACTACTGCTAAAGAGCGCACAACTTAGAGAGCACCATTTTGGACGATCGCATCTGCGACTTTGTGAAACATTTTGACGCCGCCGATCTCATTAGGATGAATATCATCCGCAAAATCAGATGGTGAGAAACCACTCTCGATATTGCTGTAAGGGACATTATACGTTTTGCACTCGTTGACGATCGTCGATTTGATTTTTCGCACGGTATCATCGTTGATTACACCCGCCCAACCAGTGCGTTTCGGAATCTCGACAATCATCAATGGAATTTTGTTTTCATGGCAGAATCGAATCATCTCTTTGTACGCTTCGATCTGCAATTCGATAAAGGCAGGATGTTTCGGCGAGTCGATCAGCGTTTCAGTTAGTTTCGCAGCGACTTCGTCGTCAGATTTTGGAACGTATTGCACAGGCGCATTGTTTGTCAGTTTCGCTTGTGTGCCGTGCAAAGCGTTTCGGTAATTCCAGAATAGATTGGTAATCGAGCCTTCTCGAAAATCACTGAAAAGCGCTGCGTTCAACTCTTTTGCGTTGCCCGTTCTTTGAATCAATCTTGCTGCTGGATTGTTATTCGCATTCATTCTAAAAAACGACTGCACGAAATCCCGCACTCCAAGCCCGCACACAATCAACTTGGGATGGTGCCCAGCCGCATGCATCGCTTTCAATTCGAGCAAAAAATCCGAAACGTTGGTGCCTGCGACTGCCAAGTTCGTCACTGAGACATTCTTGTGCAGCTCTGCCGACAAGTCTCGCTGCAACTCAGGGGCAGTGGTGCAACGAATCAAGCTTTTCGCCAGTGCGGGGTCGGCCTCACGCGATTTCAACGTGTGTCCGGCTCGGTGTTCCTCGATATACATCGCGGGCACGAGGAAAACTGATGAACCCAGAAGTAAGCAGTCGGGGTCTGAATTGCCGTGGAGATACGCATCCCACTTCTCTACGCAATCTCTCGATGCGAGCGGAAGTGCATTCAAGTCAGATTTCTGCTTCCACTGCCAGAAGGTGCCTATTGCCGCGCCTGCAACAATCGCAAAAATCGCGGTAGCGCATAGCGCTGAACTTAGCCACTTCCGTCTGTCCGCATCGGTCCCAGTTGTAGCGTGCCGCACGGAAGCAAGATCGACTGAAGCTTGCGTTGTCGAAGCTTGTGGTGCTGACGCCTGAGAAGCCAGCGCGGACGCCTGCAAAGACACAGCATCTCCGCCTACCGAAGAAACTTCCGCAACATCTCGCAAGTTTTGAGGCGCCGAATGAATGTCAAAAGCCCTGAGAACCCAACGTGGATAGCTTACAGTCGATTGTCATTAATTACATTCGGAGTATTTAATACCCTGCTTCGCCAGAGGTGTTGAGCAGTTGATAAACCTTATTCAGGTTCTCTTCTGTGTTTGGCTGGCGTCCCCAACTTCCTTCATATGTCTCAAACTGCCCGTTGTGCGGCACGGCGTGCTCAATGAAGATGATCCAGTGGCTGCCGACTTCCGGCATTGCTTTCGGTCCAAATTTCCAATCAGTAGGCATTGGCGGGTTCGTGCGGTCGTGGAACTCGTACTTAATCGGCAAATGCTTGTTCAGCGGCGGTCCCTTCATGATGCGCGTGATTTGATAATACGCCTTGACCGGCTGATTCCAGCGCACATCGGGACTGGTTTTGTCGTAGCTCACATAGTCGGCGAGCACGATTGACTCAGACTTACAGGCGTTCTGGTAGCTCTGCGCATAGTTGACGGGCGTCTCAGTCTTTGTTTCCTTAGTTTCTTTGGATTCTTGCTTGGTTGTGGTTGTCGTCGCACCGTCTGTCTTGGTTTCGGTCGCCGAACTCTGGCTGCTAGACGATGTGGTGGTCTTCGTCGCGTTGGCGTCAGTCGTCGTGGATGTGGTTGTCGAGCTGCTGGTCGTGCTCGCCGCCGCAGCCGCAGGAGCTGTGGTCGCGTTAGGAGTCGCGGCAGCAACGTCCGCTGCAAGCGCTGGCGCCGTCAAACCTAGGCTACAAGCGAGCATGATCAATCCATTCGCAAAATTCCGAGCCATCGCAAGAACTCCTTCCAAAACGGGTCACAAATCTTACCTACCACGTGCCTGATTATATAACCGTCATTATCGGTCAGGCAGCAATGCTCGCAACATTCCTGGCTCTACGGCACAGTTCGGTGCCGCACAAGTCAATCGAGGCGCCGCTAACACGGTTCGCTTTGCTTCTTGTGCAATTCAACTTCGGTGTTAGAGTAAGAATGTAGACGAGGTCACGCAATGAAGAAGTATTTACCCGCAGCAGTAGTGCTTCTCGGCATTATCTTCATTGTTATCGCGGTCATTTTGAAGCGCGGAACGCCGGATGCCGAGGCTGCTATCACCGGCATTGCGAGCATGTTCATGCTGATTGCGGGATCGATTCTCATCGTCGGTGGCATCGTCACGCACTTCCTTCGACACGAAGACGATGTCTGGTAGCCACATTAGCAGGTCTGCGGCAACCATTTTTCAATGAATGTGCGAAGCGTTTTAATCAGCACTGGCTTTTCTGTGAAGTCGTCCATTCCTGCGGCGATGCACTCTTGACGCTCACCCTGCCCAGTGACTGCGATGATCACTGCGCGCTCCTTGCCGCTTTCCATCTCGAATTCTCTTATTTGGCGGGTCGCTCCGAGACCGTCAAGTCGAGGCATCGCCAGGTCCATAAATATCATCGGATACTGGTGACTTTTGTAACGCTCAACTGCTTCTTGTCCATCTTCTGCCTGATCACAAGTTTTGCCCAGCTTTTTTAGCTGAGCCTGCAGCAGGAAGCGGATTTCAGGGCGATCATCAACGACCAAGATTTCTGATGTATCCATGCATTTACTCGCAGAAAAGTCGCATCTTTTATGTGGAGTAGAGTCTACAACGAGTGTGGATGAAAGTCGACAGACTCATTCCAAATAAAAAACTCGATTGGGCAAAATGTCGTGATCGACGTGACACTATATTTGGTGTCAATTTAAATTATTGTACGCCGGTCTAAATTGTTTCAATCGCGCCCCGCAACCTTTGCACTTACAAATGTTCAGCGCCTCGTAAGCTCAAATGAAGTGCAAAATGCTAACGCTCTGCTAAGTTCGTAACTAGATCGTTAACCGGGCGTTAACTCTTTTCAACTGCCGGTTTGGCTGGAAACGCAAACAGGTGCCGTGAATGTCGATTTTCGATTGCAAAATGCTTGAATTTATTAAGCTACAGCCAATCCCAGATTGATATTATTGACTCTAATCAATTCTTATATAGGGAATCCCGGCAGTCTATGTACACGCTAGAAAAGCCGCCCACGTCCTTTCTCGATGCAATCGTCAGTCCCGCAGAACTGAAGAATCTGTCTGAAGATCAACTGCAGTCGCTGGCTGAAGAAATTCGTCAGGAAATCATCAACAATCTTTCGAAGACCGGTGGTCACTTAGCTTCGAACCTGGGCATTGTTGAAATCACACTGGGTTTGCACAAAATTTTCGAGACACCCAAAGACCAGATTCTGTGGGATGTCGGTCATCAATGCTACGTTCACAAAATGCTGACCGGTCGTCGCGACCAGTTCAAGAGTCTGCGTCAATATAAAGGGTTGAGTGGTTTCATCAATCCGCTCGAAAGTGAACATGATGCATTCGTAGCTGGACATAGTTCGACTTCAATCTCGCTCGCTGTCGGAATGGCGATCGCTCGCGATCATTTGAAGCAAGACAACAAAGTCATCGCAGTCATTGGCGATGGTGGATTGACTGGCGGAATGGCGCTGGAGGCAATTAATCACCTCGGTCACATTCAACGCAATGTATTGATCATTTTGAACGACAATGAAATGTCGATCAGCGCAAACGTCGGTGGCTTCTCGCAATACATGAAGCGCATCAAAGAGACTTTCTTCTATCAAGACATCAAAGAAAAATTGGATTTGATCGAAGGTCGTTTAGACAGAGCGCAACTCACACCTGCAGTGTGGGAAATGATTATGTCCGTGAAGAAACAGGCGAAAGAACGTTTCGACACGCCAGGAATTGTTTTCGAAAAGCTGGGCGTGAATTACTCTGGACCAATCGATGGTCACAGCGTAAGCGCCGTTGTGGAAGCGTTGAGCAAAGCGAAAGAATGCACGACGCCGCAAATTCTCCACATCATCACGCAAAAAGGAAAAGGCTACGAGCCAGCCGAGAAAGATGCGATCAAGTTTCATGGTGTTCCTGCTTTCAGTCTCGAACCGCCATTGAGCGAGAAGGTTGAGCCTTCCCAACCAGCTAAACCGAAAGCGAAAACTTATTCTGAAATCTTCACTCAAGCTTTGATCGATATCGCGGAAGAAGAACCGAATATGGTGGCGATCACTCCAGCTACCGCTGAAGGAAGCGGATTGGTGAAGTTCGGCACGGCGTATCCTGACCGTTTCTTCGACGTGGCTATTTGCGAACAGCACGCTGTGACGATGGCTGGTGGTATGGCTAAAGCAGGTCTGAAACCGGTTGTTTCGATCTACTCAACATTCTTGCAACGTGCTATCGACCAGGTCATTCACGATGTCGCAATCATGAACTTGCCGGTCGTGTTCGGCATCGACAGAGGTGGATTGGTTGAAGACGGCGAAACACATCAAGGTGTTTTCGACATCGCTTTCATGCGCAGCATTCCGAACTTGAAAGTGCTTGCGCCGCGTAATACTCGAGAACTTCGCAATATGGTGTACACCGCTGTCAAAAAAGCTGATGGACCTGTCGCCATTCGATTCCCTCGCGATAAAGCTGTTGAACCAGATGAAGCGGGCGAATTCGAACTGATGGATTTCGATAAGTGGGAAGTTCTGCACACACCAGCCGAGCAGGTTAATACTGTCGCTGGTGCAGAAGAAAGTGCTCCAAGCAACGTTGTTCTGCTTGCTTATGGTGCGATGGTCGAGACAGCGAAAACAGCATTGCCGATGCTGCAAGCTGCCGGACTGGATGCCACCGTAGTTAGTGCACGTTCGGCTAAACCTCTGGATACTGAATTGCTCGAAACTCTGGTTGATGACACTTCCAACAAGATTGTTACTCTTGAAGAAGGCTGCATGGCTGGCGGTTTCGGTGCTGCTGTAATGGAATGGGCGGCACAACGTCGTTCGAAAAATCCAAAACAGAAACAAGCCGAAATTGCAGTCGTTGCTCTCGAAGATAAGTTCGTAGAGCATGGCGCTCGTGCCACTCTGTTGGATGACTACGGTTTGAGTGCTGGAAAAGTAACGCAGTTCGTCAAGGACTTCGTTTCCTGAGGTGCTTCTTTAGCAAATTTGGGCGCTGGGAATCTGTTCGGCTTGTCTGACTAAATCTAGAAGCAAAGTAAATGAGCGTTCCCATAAAAGCAATTGCCGGTGTCGAACTGGATTTGCTGGACGGAATAGGGATAGCGACTGCAAGAGTTACGAATACAGCGGCAAAGTTTAACTTGAGCTGGGATCGCTTTGTCCGATTGAAGGCAGCAGCAGAGGCAATCGAGGCGACGACCACTAGTCGATTGCTAGACGCCGGTGGGTATGACGGCGCCCTGGCGCTGTTCTTGCCTGATCGTCAGTTCGACGTCATAGACCCAGCAACAACGGGCGGATCGGTGCTTGCAATTCCTGTGGGCGATGCTTCGTATCAGGCTGTCGTTGCTGTCGATGTTCTGGAGCACATAGAGCCAAGCCAGCGGAGCAAAGCGCTCGAAGAGTTTGCTCGGGTTGGAAGTGAATACATTTTTTTGAATTATCCCTGTCGAGAGTCCAAAGAGGCTCAAGAGTTGGCGCTCAAATTAACTAAGAATCCGCTGGTTCGTGAGCATGTCGAATGGGAATTGCCTGATAGTGACTGGGTTTTAGCTGAGTTGGCTAAATATGGTTTCAGGGGAGAAGTGCAGCCACATACAAGCATTGCCGTGTGGCTCGGACAGTTCGTGACACTGAATTTAGTACCAGATGCTGCAGAGGATTTGAACCGTTACTTAATCAATAACTTTGCCAACGAGCCATACTCGCGACCGCTCTACCATCTGCTTGTTTGTCGGCGAGATATCGCTTGATAAAGATCGGGTCTTCTGAAGTATGACCCAAACCTTCCTCAAGCAAACTTTAGAGAGCATCCACTAGATATGTAGATGCTCTCTTGGGTTTTGGCGCTGCTACCGCTGTTCTTGTTGTTGTTGTTGCTAAGTTCAGGTCAACATTATTCTGCGTCCCAGGTTCCATCTTTGAACTTGAATTTGATATCGCTTCCGCTGTCGTTATCCCATTTCAATGTTCCGTCACCGGTTCCGTTGCCTTCGACACGACCCTTGAACTTGAACGAGTAGCTTGGGTTCGTACCTTCTGCTGTCACATCGTAGTCTTCGCCAGGTTTGTGAGCGCCTCTGTGTTCGGTGACGTTGTATGTATAACCGCTCTTAGTGAAGGAATACTTCTTCTCTTCAGATCCGTCTGCTTTGCCTTGAGTCGTGTATTCCTGTCCGAATGCGTCTGTGCCCTTCTCTGTGTAATCACCATTAGGTTGAATGTCGCGAGTAAATTTCTTCGATGAGCCTTCTCTCTCGAAGGTCATGGTCTGGTGCTTTCCTTTTTCACCAGTGATTGTGGTGTGTTCTTTGCCATCTGGTGTTTTAACGTCAATAACTTTTAGTGGTTCGCCCTTCTCGTTCTTTTTCTCTGTTGTCGTGGTGTTACCGTCAATGGTTTTCTTCCATGTTTCCTTGCCATCTTTTACGTTGCGCTCGATTGTTGGGTGTCCATCTTGAGTTTCGCGAGTCGTGGTGCCATCTTTATCGAGCCACGTTTCCTTTTTTCTACCCGTTGCTTTGTCTGTCTCTACGCTCTTGCCTTCGCCTGTTTTCAAATCGCGGGTTTCTTCGCGCTTTGTTTTTCCATCTTCATAGCTACGCGAAACTTTGTCTCCATCGACTTGTACCTTTTCCCCTTCACGGAAGTTCGTGCCGAAGGCTTTGACGACTTTGCCGGAAGCTTCTGCTGCCTCTGCATGCGTCATGCCCTGGTCGCGGAATATATCGTAAGGCCCCTTGCCGCCTTTGATGTGACCCTGGTCTTTCGCGTGTTTTGCTGCTTCATCTACGCTGTCTTTACGGCTGTAAAGTGAGTGATGATCTGAGCCTGCGGTAACTGAATCGACGTGACCATACTTGTCCTTGTGAATCTGGAGGTCTGGTAATTGACTGCCGGCGGCGGCTCTGGCAAAAGTGTCCCAATATTTTTGTTCTTGTCGCAAATCATGAGTTGAATTGAAGTCGTAGGCTTTGTTCGAGAGATGTGTGAGTCCATCAGCTTTGTCTGGTGCAGCCTTTACTCTTTTGAAATCCTCTCTGGCTGCTGTTTCTGCTGTTTGTCCCATGATTAATACCTCAATAAAATCGTTGCGGAAGGCAACTGGTTTGTTTGCGTGAATGTATTAAACAAGCCATCAAGTCAAAATCTCGTCAAAAAAAAAGTCGCGAAAATGATTTTTTTGCCGACTGTTATATAGGTTCAGCGCCATTTTGACTGGATTTTGACGTGTCGGTTATTTAAATAGATTTGCAAGGCACTTCAAACCGCGCTTGTAAGACCTTGTATTTAAGAAGGAGTAGACGAAATGAACTTCGATAATATGAATATGCATCCAGGCAGACGCAACGACAGTCGTGACGATTCCGGTGTGTTAGCGAAGCTGGAATTTGAGACGCAGGAGGTTTTATTCTGTGCACCGGTAATGGTGGCAGCTAATGCGATTACATTTATGCCGTGGCAATACGAATCCGCATTCTCCATTCTTTAGGCGCGATATGTTTATCGCGATGGAGCTGTGGAACTTGGCATCAGCGCGATATCCTGAACGTAGTCATAGTCGCGCTCAAAAGCGTCTGTCGCTGTCGGCTTGAAATTTATTCCGGCGCGCTTGTCTATTTTCTCTAGTTTGTTGGCTACAAAACCAGCTCCGACGCCGTCTCTTGTTGATACCACGATCGGAAGCACTCTACCTTGATCCACGTAATGCTTCCTGTACAGATCGCCGAAGGCCTGGATCATTTTTCCAGCGTTTAATTGACTTGCAAATGTTCTTGCGCCGCTGGAGTCTCCTAAGGTTGCTATGTCGCTGATGACGATCGAAGGTGTGGGCTCACCATTCACTTCTGATACGCCTTCGTATGCGACCATGTAGCCTTTCATTCGACCGCTTTCGTCAACGTACTTCAAACTCAGATTCGGTCTTCCTTTGGCGATGTTGTTTATATCTTTTGCGATCAATGTGTTTTGAATGTTGAACAATCCCTGCCGTCCCCAGGGATTGTCTTCCGAAGTCTTGCTCTGAATAAACGAAGCTGGCAACGTTGATTCGAAGGTAAGTGGTGTTACGCCAGGTGCAGTCGAAGAAGTTACTCGATCTGAGATCGGTTGTTGTTCTTCTTCGATAAGTCGGATGTTTTTCTGTTCGCCCTGTTTCACAGGCAAGACACCGACGGCGTCACCTGCTTTGTCGCTGTATCCGGGTGGTGCTTGTGGCACGAACGTATTCGCTTCTCTATCGACGCTACGCAGTGCATCCGAGTGACTGAGCCCGAGCAATATCTGGTCATCGTGCAAGTTTTCATGCGCCGCGTTCGCTTTGAGGTAGCGTGAGAAAAAGTCTTTGTAGATTGCTTCGATCACAGCCAACTTATTGGCGTGATTGCTTTTGATTTCGATGTTATCTCCAGCGAGATACGCCTTTTGCGCTTGCAACACTTCATCTGGTATTAACTGATGCACAGCCACTTGCGGCCCGCCTTCCAGTGCTTCCATAAATTGGTCAGTCGGTGCTTTCACGTTCATGTCTTTCGTCAATACGCTTTGTGTAATGATATTTGATGAGCCATCAGCCTTCGTTGCGCGGACGGTGAAAACCGAGTTGTTCGGATTGAGCATGTACGTGTTGTTTTTGCCGGTGCCAAAGCTCATGCAGCAATCTGTCTCATCGCCGGCGATGGCGGACAAAGGGTCACTTTTTCTGTGGACGGAAGCAGTCAAGCGATATCGTTCGCTCGGTTCATTTATTCCGATATCTTTTCGGTAAATGAGGTCTTGTAGCTGTGACTCCATCTGTGGTGGCAGTGTTGCACCGTTGATTACATCGAGCGGAGTCAGGTTAGCCGGTGCCAACAAATCCTTTGTTTCTTTAAAGAGCCTACCAACGCGCTTTGCCTTACCGTCACCATTTGTCCCGAGCGCGATTTTCAACTCTTCGCCAACTGGTTTTGCGCCAATGACGTATTGTACCGTCATCGGTGTGTGCACTTGTAGTCGGTCCAACGAACCGTTTGTGAGCGCGTCTCGTAACTGTTCTGCTGTCAGGTCGAGATGCGGGACTTCAGTGTAGTTGGATGGCTTGGTTGCTTCATGCAGAGTCTCTGACGCGTGATCATCCTCTCTGCTCATGAATTCGTCCGGTGTGTGGATAAATTCTTCGATGGCAGATGTCGAAACTCTGCTCTTCGAATTGAATGCCAGAACTTCCAACCACTTTGCTAAATCACTTCTGCCTTGAGCTCGCAGATTGGTTATCGAGTCGATCAAATCAGTGCGGCTAAGCATGGATTGCAGCTTTGCATACGTTTCAAGACTTTTCCATGATGCAAAAATGCTTTGTTCGTCGGGGAATTGTGACACCAATTCTTGCAACGCAGGAAAATCTTTATGCTCCGCGG
Source organism: Drouetiella sp. (assembly GCA_036702965.1). Lineage (GTDB taxonomy): Bacteria > Cyanobacteriota > Vampirovibrionia > Obscuribacterales > Obscuribacteraceae > PALSA-1081. Next base: position 628,064 of record DATNPZ010000013.1, on the reverse strand, counting down.
CGCGTTCACGTGTCTCTTCGATGCTCGGTAGCTCGTCTTGCGCGATGGCATTCAATCGAGCCATCGACGTTCCTTCGTCTGTTGATGACTGATCCCGTTTTACTTGTCTCAGAATGTTGTTATAGAACCGTTCTGGTGAGAGCCCCGAATTTTATTGCATTTGCAAGATTTTGTCGAAGGCATACATCGCATCGTGGGGCGTGTAATTCGCATCGAAATAATAGTGCAACATTTTCGCTGCGCCAAACCGGGCAGCGCCTTGTCTCATCGAGTTTTCCCAGATGCCGCTGTTTGCCGCCCACGGCTCCGAAGTGTCTTCTGGTGTTACAAGTTTGTCAATCACTTTAACCGAGTTTTGTTCTGACAAATTGTCCACGTCAGCCCAACGCTTCACTGCCGATTCCAGGGTTTCGCCCTGCAGGAGAGCGAATCTCGTTGCTTGATCGAGCTGTCCCTGTTTCGCAATTTTGACAAGTGTTCGATCTATCGCAGCCTGGTCTAAGAATCCAAGATCTAAGAATTCTCTTGCTTCTGTAAGTGAGGAATTCTCAAGCATCTCTTCGAACTTGCTCCCCAACATTCCCAGGGCATCGGGAGAGGCTTGAATAGCTGGTCTTAATGATGGAATTTCATCAAGCAATTCTTTTGCTATTTCGACGGAATTCGAAAGGCGGTGCGTAAAGCCTTCCACGCCGAACTTTGCTATCTGTTGTTCTGTAAGTCCGTCGAGTGATTCGATTCCGTCACCGCCTTTCAAGGCTCTGATTCTGCGGGATAGTGCCGGGAGCTCCTCTGCGGGCAATTGCTTCTGTTCATGCGTCATGTCACCCCACCGGATGGACACACCCAATCTATCAATCGGGTTAATCTCGCGGAGCCGTTTAACGAAGTTTGAGCCTTCAAACAGTGTTTCAGCCGGGTTTCTCTGAAGAAACAACTCCTTGCTCAACCGGATATGTTCGGCAAGTTCAGCCGGAGGCAAGTGTCTTTGTTGACCACTCAACGCCGACCAGTGAACAGCGATGCCCTGCATATCTTGTGTCGTCAATTCGCTCTGATGCTTAATCAAATACAGCGTTGATGTGTAGTCCAGAATCATTGCTGCCGTGTTTCCGATCCGCTCGCGCACTGCATCTTGGGCTTGCTTATATGCCTCTTTGTTGTTCAATAACTTCGCTTCGAATCTGATCATCTCGTTCGCGCGCAGATACAGTTGCTTTTCCTCTTCAGATGCATTCGCCGGAATCTCAAATTCCGACTTTTCATAAGTAGCAGGTTTTGCGTCAGTGCGCTCTGCGGACGCCGTCCCTGTTTTCGATGGCGAAGCAACGTCTCTTTGCGATTGCGAAACGGACTCTGATTGCGGTGGCGAAGCAGCGTCTCTTTGCGATCGCGAAACAGACTCTGATTGCGATGGCGAAACAGACTCTGATTGCGATGGCGACACAGTTTCTTCAATTGGTGACCGCAAAGTTCGCGCGTCAGCGTTGACTGATTTGCCCGACTGTTTTGCATTCCCGAACTCGTGCACTCCAGTGCCAACCCCACCCATTGCGGCACCAATCGCGGTGCCAATTAGGAATTGTTTACCGGATTCAGCGAGATCATTTGTGCGAACATACGAGTCGGTAAAATTATAGACACCACCGGCGGTTGCACCTGCAACTGTGCCGGAAAGGACTCGCGACATCGAATTTTCGACGAGGTTCGAACCTATCGCTTTCGCCACACGGAAACCTGCCATGCCCGCGGGTACGTTTATTAGTGAGCCTACCGCGGTGCTTTCGGCGAATTTGAGGGCACCGCTCGAAAGTGAAACATTGCCGTTGCCGTCCGTCCACGTTTGCTTATCGAAGCCAGCTCTCACTGCGCTAAACGCAGCACCTGCAACTAGATGCGAACCAACTTCACCAGCTAGACCTGTTCCGAGTTTTTCTTTGATTGCGTTGGAGACAAGGGTTCCGTCCATAGTCAGTTTTACAGCTTTGTTCAGCGCGAATCCTTCGGCTCCGTTGACTGCGAAGGAACCGACATTGCTGCTGAATGAGGCTGCCGGGTCCAGAAGCGCTGCGCCGCGGATTGCTGCCGCTGTCAACGCTCGGGTGCATGGCAGTGAGGCGAGAACATCGACCGCCACATGACCGATTTGGTCGTTTTGTTCAGCGTGAGCTTTGGCATCTTCTTTCGACTTTGGCTCGCAAATTAGGTCGCGCGCTTCGCCGATGGCTAGACCCACCAGCGAATGCTCGTATCGATGCGAATCTTGACTTGAGGGCTCGACTCCCTGCTTATTCTTATCGCTTGGTTCAGCCGGAGTATCCATGATCCATCCGTGGATTAAGATTCAAATTTGTGCAGAATTCACCTTGGCCGGCTTGCGGCTCGGGTGCGTCCATCAAGGCGCAGCGGTCTATTTAAGGCTCTGCACTATGTTTATCTGAAAGAAGTTACCAGGGTATTACAACCCCGCAGCCGCCACCTGCGGCATCAAGACGACATCGTGCACGATGCTGTTGTCTTGGGTTCGTGCAGCATCCTTTTGCATCACGAACGGTACGCCTGCGTGCTTTCCAAGCTTTTGGAGGTTACGCGAGATCAGTCTGAATGAGGTGTCTTCTTTCGCGTTAGCGACGATGGGAAGCGCTCTACCTTTGTCCAAATAGTGTCGCTTGTACAAGTCCCCGAACTCGAGTAGCATTCTGCCGCCGCCAATTTGACTTGTGAATGTGGTTGAACCATCCGGGCGCTTGAGCGTCGAGAAGTCGCTGATAAAAATTGATGGCGTCGGCTTTCCTTGAATGTCAGCTACGCCTTCGTATGCGAGCAAGTAGCCATTCATCTTTCCTGTTTCGTCGATGTACTTCAGGCTTAGATTCGGTCTGCCCTTTGCTTGATTGTTGATATCTTTGGCGATCAGGGCGTTTTCCATGTTGTGGAGTCCAGCACGGAATGACGGAGCATTTTCGAAGGCTTTACTTTCGATATAACCCACTTGTAGCGTCGACTCGAACGTCAATGGTGTCACGCCTGGTGCGTTTGAACCTACCAGCCTGTCTGTGATTGGTTGGTGCTCTAAGTTCACCAGGCGGAGCCCTGCCGTAGTCGAGTGTTCCAACGGCAAGACGCCGACCTCTGGACCATCTTTGTCGCTATACCCTGGCGGCGCTTGTGGCACAAATGTGTTGGGTTCGCGCTCGAGTTGTGTCAACGCATCACCGTGCCCGAGTCCAATTATCATTTTGTCTTCGTTCAGATTTTCTTCTTTCCCGTGAGCTTGGACATAGCGTGCAAAGAAATCTTTGTAGATCGCTTCGATGACTGCTCGCTTTTCTTTCGCATTCTCGCGAACTTCGATGTTGTCACCAGCTATGAATGATTTTTGCTGCCGCAAAACTTCGTCAGAAACAAGTGTGTGAACTACATCCTCGTTTCCTGATTCGATTGCGCCGAGCAGAGCCGGAACGTTGGTGTCGACATTCACGTCTTTGGTCAGCACGCTCTGCGCAATGATTGTCGATGAGCCGTCTTCTCGATGCGCGCGTATCGTGAAAATCGAATCGTTTGGATTTATCATGTAGATGTTATTCTTGCCAGTTCCGAAGCCCATACAGCATTCGGTTTCGTCTCCGGCAATCGCCGCAAGCGGATCTGATTTGCGATGGATCGTAGCCGAGAACTTGTACTTAACAGGTTGTTCTGGCAGTCCGATAGTTTTGTCGTAAATGAGCTTTTCTAACAGTGGTTCCAAATGTGGTGGCACCTTTGCACCAGCGATCACATCCTGCGGTGTAAGGTTCTCTGGTGCAAGCAGGTCTTTCACTTCTTTGAATAATCTTCCTACTCTTTGAGCCTTTCCAGAACCGTTAGAACCGAGCGCCAGCTTCAACTCTGAGGAAATCGGTTTGGAGCCCACTTCGTATTCTGCAGTCATTGGAGAATATGCCTGCAGCCTGTCGATTGTGCCGTTAACGAGCGCGTCTCTCAACTGCACCGCGGTCAAATCTAGATTTGGAATATCGGTGTAGTTGGAAGGCTTTTTCGCCCAGTGCACACGAGCGTGAGACTGGAGGTCATCTCTATCCAGAAATAATTCTGGATTATCTACGAAGCTTTGCACCGATTGAAGTGATACTCGGCTTTTCGGATTGAGGATAAGTGTTTCGGTCCAGTTCGCGAGGTCTGTTTTTCCATCGGCTCGCAGCTTCTGAATCTTGTCGAAGATGTCCTGGCGCTCAACAACTGCTTGCAGGCGGGCGTACTTTTCCAGACTTTTCCATGATGCGAAAATGCTTTTCTGATCGGGGAAATCAGCAACAAGCGCTTGCAGAAGTTTGACGTCTGGATTTTTTGCAGCCGCATTTTTAACTTCATCCACAGTCTTAAGTGGATTCGAAGCAATGGCATTCAATCTGGCGTGTGCAGAACCCTCATCAGTGACAGAATTGTCTCGTTTGACCTGTCGCAAAATATTGTTGAAGAACTCGTCGGGAGAAACACCGGATTTCTCTTGCATGCGAAGTATTTTGCCGAAGTTGAAAAACACATCGTGTGAAGTGCGCTTCGGGTCGAAATAGTATTCCAGGATTCTCTTTGCGCCAAATCTTTCGGCTGCGTCTTTTAAGTTGAACTGTGTTTCGTAATCGCGTCTTAAATCGCTATCGCGATTAATTAGTCTTTCAACAACGAGCTTTGCATTTGGTTCGGACAAGTCCTCGACATTAGCCCAGAGTTTTACTGCAGCCGTCAAATCGTCGCCCCGTTTCATTCCGAATCTCATGACCCGTTGCAAGCTGCCATTCGATGCAGCAATTGCCAGTCCCTGTTCAACGGAGTCGGGTCTCAACCATTCAGTTTTTGAAGCAGAGTGAGCGACATCAGCGGGTGACCGTTCAACTATTCTCGCGAATTCATTGGCCAATACTTGTTGCGCTTTGTCGGAATTCAAAACTGCTGCGCGAAGTCCCGGAATTTCGTCTGCAAGCGATTCTATTTTGATAATTCTTCTGCCACCCGACTCGAGCCCCTGCAACGCGTATTTAATTCGCTGCTCAGGAGTTAGATTGTTCAGCGTCAATTCGTAAGGCGCCTGCGCCGAAGAGGTGGCTAACTTATCGATAGTCTGAACCACACTCTGTATTCGCCCTTGCGACCACTGCTTTTGTTCGCTCGTTAGTGCGTCCCAATAGTTTCTGATTAGCTCTTTTTGACGATACTCCCTGGTGTCGCTCAATACGTCCTGGAGTCGAGCGGCATCAGGCGAAATTGGCTCTACTTCTTTTCTGGTGCTCGGTGCGAAGTCTGAAGGTTGCAGTTTTGGAACCGGCATACCACTGACTTCATCCCATTCGAATTCTGGCATTTGAGGACTACCGCCGACTGTCTCGTCATCGGGTGAACGGAGTGTTCGTCCATCAGGAGATCTTGTTGGTATTTTCGTGTCCACGTTTCTAAATTCGTGAATTCCTGTTCCTGTAACACCCATTGCGGCGCCAACGGCGGCGCCAATCAAAAACTGCTGACCGGCTTCGCCGAAGTCTTTGTTTTTGATGTACGAGTCAGTGAAATTGAAGACACCACCGCTCGTGGCTCCTGCTGTTGTTCCCGCAATGATGCGTGTGAGGGAGCCTTCAGCAAGGTTGGTGCTGAGTGAACCTGCTACTCGCGCACCTGCCATTCCAGCAGGGATATTGATTAGTGCGCCCAACGCAGTCGCTTCTGCAAATTTTGCAGCGCCATTTCCTAACGCTAGATTTCCGTTTGCGTCTGTCCACGTTTGCTTGTCGAAACCAGCACGCACAGCGCTGAACGAAGCGCCACCAATCATGTGAGTAGCGATTTCCCCACCCAATCCTGCGCCGAGTTTTTCGGTGATTACATTCGAGAGCTTTGTGCCAGGCATAGTTATTTTGACTGCCTTGTTCAGGGCCATTCCTTCAACTCCGTTGAGTGCGAATGACGTAGAGTTCTCGGTGAATGATTTGTTTGGATCGATCAGCATCGCGCCGCGCACTAGTCCTGCTGTCCAGACTTTTGTGCATGGCAAGGATGAAAGAACGTCTGCGGCGACCTGTCCGATCTGGTCGTTTTGCGCGGCGCGCTCTTTAGCTGAAGTTGCATCCTTTGGAGCTGATACACAATCTCTGAGTTCGCCGACGGCAAGCCCGACTAGTGAATGCTCGAACCTGCCGCGTTGAGAGTCATCTGCCGCAGGCTTCTGTTGCTCTAAGGATTTGTCTGAGACGTCGATGATAAGCCTGCCAGTGATTAGAAACCTGGGACTTTTCAAAGTCCCGTCGCGCGCCTGAGTTCGAACAGACTGCTGGGGAGCAGTCGCTACGAGATTTAAGCGGCTATGCTTCTATTATCCTCAAACAAATTACTAAGTTATTACTTTGCACTGGAGTGTGCAAAGTCTCGTACTTATTATCCAGAAAGCATTTAGGGGGTTGTAGTGACGGTGGATTGTGGTGTCAGCACTAAGTCGTGAACGGTGCTGTCGAACCGTTCGTGCTTCGCCAGTTCCTGCACAGAGAAGTTGCTGCCGATACGTCTTGCGAATTTTTCGAGGTTGTTCGTAATTAGCGGGAAAGAAGTGTCTGCTTTTGCGTTAGCTACGATTGGAAGCGGTCTACCTTTGTCCAGGTAATGTGTTTTGTACAGATCGCCAAATGCGAGCAGCATTTTTCCGCTACTGAGTTGATTTGCGAAACTGCTCGCTCCATTTATGTCTCTCAGCGTCGAGAAGTCGCTTATGAAAATTGCCGGAGTCGGTGTTCCATTGATGTTCGAAACGCCTTCGTAGGCGAGCATGTAGCCAGTCATCTTGCCGTTTGAATCGATGTATTTGAGACTGAGGTTTGGACGCCCTTTTGCTGTGTTGTTGATGTCTTTCGCAATCAGAGAATTTTCCAGGTTGTGAATACCCACGCGCAGTGAAGGTGCGTGTTCGAAAACTTTGCTTTCGAGATATGCCGTAGGCAAGGTCGATTCAAATGTCAGTGGTGTCACTCCTGGTGCCGTTGAATTAGTGATTCGATTGGCGACGGGCTCATGATTCAGATTTGTCAATCTAATGCCGACATTTTGCGGTGTACCAAGTGCAAGCGAAGCTACCTGTCCATCGGTTTTATCGCTATATCCGGGTGGCGCCTGAGGAACGAATGTGTTAGGTTCGGCGGGCAAATGGTGCATTGCATCCGTGAAGCCTTTGCCGAAAAGCATCTTATCCGAATGCAAGTTTTCTGCCTCTGCATTGGCTGCTATATAGCGGGAGAAGAAGTCTTTGTAAATTGCTTCGATCACATCGAGCTTGCTGTCATAATTTCCGCGAATCTCGACGTTGTCGCCTGAGATGTATGCTTTCTGATTCTGAAGCACTGCATCTGGTACCAGAGTGTGAAGCTTGCTCTCGTTATCGGAAGTCATCCCTTGGAGTAGCTCAGGTACTTGAGTTTTTACGTCCAGGTCTTTGGTCAACACACTTTGAGCGATAATCTGCGATGAACCATCTGGACGCTGCATTCTCACTGTGAAAATTGCGTCGTTGGGATTGACCATATAAATGTTGTTTTTGCCGGTGCCGAAGCTCATGCAGCAATCAGTTTCATCACCAGCGATTGCTGAGAGTGGATCGCTCTTGCGGTGTATTGAAGCGGTCATTCGATAGCGGTCGAGTGGCTCAGGCATCCCGATGTTCGGTTTGTAAATCAAGGCATCAAGTTGTGCGGCAACTGCTGCAGGAAGAGGCGCTCCATCGATTACATTTTGCGGAGTCAATCCGTGTGGTGTGAGTAAGTCTCGCACTTCCTTGAAGAGTCTTCCGACACGTTGAGCCTTCCCTGTTCTGTTCTCCGATGTAGAACCAAGAGCGGTATCAAGCTCTTTTGCAAGAGTCGGACCGCCTACTACATACTCCGCAGTCATCGGGCTGAATACTTGCAGCTTGTCCAGCGTGCCATTCGTAAGTGCATCTCGCAGTTGTTCTGCGGTCAGATCCATGTGTGGAATGTCACTGTAGTTAGAAGGTTTCTTGGCATCGTGAAATTCAGTTTGGTGCGATTCTTCTCTGTCAAAGAATCTGTTCGGGTCATTGACAAATTCATCGAGTGAACTCGTTGAAACGCGGCTCTTTTGGTTGAAGGCCAGAACTTCGACCCAATCGGCGAGTCCGTTGTTTCCAGCGTTTCGGAGAGTTTGCACTTGCTCCATCAACTTCGAGTTTTCTAGAAGCGTTTGAACCGTGTGGAATTTTTCTAGATTTTTCCACGAAGCAAAAACATTCTGCTCGTCAGGCAAGTTAGTGACTAAATTTTGAAGTGTTTTGAAATCAGGATATTTTTGAGCTAGCGTTTTTATCTCGGTGATATCAGGTACGCCATTTGCCGAGACTCGAAATAGTCGTGCTATTGCATCTCCGTCTTCTGTTGTCGATTTATCGCGTTTCGCCTGTGCAATTACATCGTTGAAAAAGCGCTCCGCTGGTACGCCAGATCTCTCATGAAAATCTAGGACACCTTCGAAGCCGTAAAGCAAATTATGTAAGGTACGATCGGCGTCGAAAATATATTGCACCATCTTTTGCGCACCAAAAGTTTCGACTCCCTTTTTGATCGAGTCACCATAGGCAGCTTGCATGCCGTCTACTATGTCTGGATTGTTTTCAAACAGTTTTTCCAGAACAACTTTCGAACTAGCCTCGGTTGAGTCATCGGAGTTTGTGAGTTTTTTCAGCGCAGTCTTTAAATCTTCTCCCTGATGCAAATAGTACGAAATCGCTGGATGCAGCGCTTTCTCTACGCTTGCTGTTGCTTGAATCGTCGATTCGATTTGTTCGGGACTTAGTACCCCTAAATCACCAGCTTCCTTCGCTGCTCGCAGATTTTCTATCTTCAGATGACCCGATACTCTGCGTCGGACCAGGTCAACAACTTCTTCGTCTCGTTGCGCTGCGAGCTTGAGCTCCGGCACGGCACTCAGAACCTTCTGTACTTTCCGCGCGTCATCGTTCCATAAATAGTGCGCAAGTCCTCTGAGTCTGAAGTGCTCAACTTGATCTGAAGTTAGATGCGTAAAATTTTTGCCCAGCGAATTGAGGGGATCCATTGCTTCTTCAATCTGGAAAAGAACGGGCGACATCTTTTCCGGCGAGAAGCCTTTTTGCTCCTCAGTCAAGCCGTTGAAATTTTTGAAGAGAAATTCGCGCCGGATGAAACTATCCTGTTCTGTTAGCCTGTCAACTATTTGCGAACCAGTAGATAGAGTCAGACCCTCTATACCATTCAACCCAAGCTCAGAGACTAGTTTTATGTGATCCGAAAGTTGCGAAGGTTGGAGCGTTCTCTGCTCGGGGCTGAGAATGCGCCAATGCGATGCTATTTGTTTCATTGCAGCCGGTGCTAACGCATGATCGTTGCTGATCAGGTAGTCGGCAAGCCCTGGATGTGATTCCTCTGCGGTAAACAGATCAAACCCGATGCGGTCTCCGATTTGGGAGACTCTCTGCACCTTCTTGAAGTCATACTGGAAATCTGTGTCCCAAGCTTTGCCGACTGTTTCGTCAAAAGGCACTTTCAGTGTTCTGTTGTTATTTAAGTCGCTGGGTGTGATGGATTTCGTAGTCGAGATTTCATGTACTCCGGTCGCAGCACCGCCCATAGCGGCACCGGCTGCGGTACCAATCAAAAATTGCTTGCCAGCTTCGATAAGATCGCCTGTGTGCATGTAAGAGTCAGTGAAATTGAAGACACCGCCGCTGGTAGCACCGGCGATGGTGCCCGAAAGCATTCGTGACGCTGAGCCTTCGACCAGATTTGCGCCAATTGCCTTCGCTGCTCTGAATCCAGCCATACCAGCAGGCACATTGATTAGTGAACCAACGAGTGTGCTCTCTGCGAATTTTTTGCTTCCATCAACGAGTGAAATATTTCCCTTCTCGTCCAGCCATGTTTGTTTGTCGAAACCTGCACGCACCGCACTGAATGCGGCTCCGGATGTCAGATGTGTTGCGATCTCTGCACTCAGCCCCGTGCCAAATTTTTCGCGGATTGCATTTGATACCACCGTGCCGTCCATCGTCAGTTTGACGGCTTTATTCAGTGTCATCCCCTCGACACCATTGATTGCAAATGATTCGGTGTTGCTGGTGAAAGATTTGCTCGGGTCGATCAACATCGCGCCGCGAACCAAGCCAGCGGTCATCACTTTTGTTCCGGGAAGCGAGGCGAGTACATCAGCCGCGACCTGTCCAATCTGTTCGTTTTGCGCCGCGTGCTCTTTTGCAGACTCTGTGTTTGCCGGAGCCGAAATGCAGTCCCGAACTTCTCCGATCGCTAAGCCGACCAACGAGTGCTCGAATCTACCCTGTTGCGACGCGTGTTCGTCCGCGGGCTGTTTCTCGTCCAGGATTGTGTTCGCAGTGTCTATGGGAAGCCTGCTTGTTAGAATCGAGGGCATCAGGCAAAGCAGTTGCTTCAGCTAAATGCGCGAATTTATTCGCCCTAACCTGCTCTGGGCAGTTGGACGAAATCATTGATTGGCTATACCTCTATTATGGAAAAAGACGTTACCAAGTTGTTACTGGTGAGCGTCGGTCCAAGCAGGTTGCTTCAGTCGCTTTTCGATTCATGCGGAACCCAATCTCCGCTTGGTGTTAGCACTTCGTGTGGGTCAAACTTTGCTTTGTACTCCATCGACCCACAATTTCGCACGTAATAACCGAGATAAACATACGGTTTTTTCGCGATCTTGGCTTGTTCGATCATCGAAAGCACAATCCAGGTTCCTGGGGATAAATGCCGATAGTCAGGGTCGTAGTAAAAATACACACCGGAATAGCCCATTGGTAGTGGATCTATGTAGCTTATTCCGATCAGTTTGTCATCGCGATAATACTGCCACTCTTCCATCTGAAATGGATTCTTGATCATCGATGCCAGCGTCTGTTGTGGAGACGATTCGCGTTTCGGCCAACCTTTTGTCTCGTGATGATGGTCGTGATGGCGATTGTATAGTTCGACTTTTTCTTTTGTGATTGTCGGATTGACTATGCGCAAAATAGTGTCGGCATTTGCTTTCGTAACGCGTCTTTGATTTCTGTTTGGTTTGAATTGATCGACCAGAACACGAAGAGATTCGCACGCGGTGCAAGATTGACAGCGTGGGCGGAAAAGCGCGCTACCAAATTTTCTCCACCCTTGATTGATTTTTTGTTCGTACTCTTGTGGAGATAGCATCGCTACGATTTCGTACTCCAACTGCCAGTCTCTGTCAGACAAATACTGACATTGACTCGGTGGAGTTTTAAATCGGTAAACTGATAACACTTAAATCCTGGTACTGTATTCGGTGCGCCTAAACTTCCCGCCGACCTTCCAAAGCTTTCGATAGAGTCGAGTCGTCCGCATATTCCAAATCAGCACCAACTGGAAGTCCGAATGCAATGCGGGTGATTTTCGAGCAAAGCGGCTTGAGCAAGTGATTCAGGTATAGCACCGTCGCATCACCTTCAATCGTTGGATTAATCGCAAGAATTACTTCTTCGGCTTCGTCATCGTGGACGCGAGTGAGAAGCTCTCGGATGCTCAAATGCTCCGGACCTTTTCCTTCCAACGGCGAAATCAATCCGGTTAGAACGTGATAGCTGCCCTTGAATTCGCGAGTGCGTTCCAGCGCGATGACGTCGCGTGATTCTGCCACCACGCAGATTTTTGTGCGGTCTCGTTTGTCGCTGATACAAATTTCGCAAGGGTCCATCGACGACAAGTGGAAACACTTGCTGCAGTTCCGCACTTTGTCTTTGGCATCAGTGATGGCAAAAGCAAGATTCTGGACGGAATCGTGATTCATGTTCAGGACGTAAAACGCCATGCGTTGAGCCGATTTCGGTCCAACGCCTGGGAATTTTTGAAACTCTTCGATCAGTTTTGCCAGCGGCGGTGTAAAAAACATCCGAATCCAACTAAAAGCCTCTGATTCGAATTCTATCGAAAAATCAGCTGACTGCGCCTATTCCGGCAACTTAATTCAGGCTAGATTTCAGCACTGCCCACGAGGTCAGGCATCGATTGGCTGCAATCCGCTATCGGCGTCGTTTATGGCTTCGTTTAAAGGTTTAGACCCGGCGGCGTTTTCATGTTTCCAAGGGTGGGCTTCATCTTCTTTTCACCCAACTGAATTGCTTTCGAGCAAGCGTCCTTAATGGCGACTAGCAGCAGGTCTTCAAGCATCCCTACATCATTCGGGTCGACCGCCTCTGGCTTGATTTTTACGCCCTTAAATTCCATTGCGCCGCTGCAAGTGACGACAACGACTCCGCCACCAGCGACTCCTTCAACCGTTTCCTGAGACAATTCTTGCTGAACGCGCATCATGCTCTGCTGTGCCTTCGCTATCTCTTGCATCATCTTGTTCAAGTCGGGCTGCATCTCTGTACTCCAGTCGGGAAAACGCAATTATCTCACCAGCATTGTGCTAGAGATGAGTTCCGGCGCCCGTCAGTAAATGTTTCTTAAGGAGGGCTTTCAAGTAGGTGGATAGCGGTCTTCGTTTCAATCTATACTTGCTATGGATATATTTGAAGGTGCCCTGTCCCGTCGACAAGGAAGTGAATGCATGCAAGATTCTGATACAACCACAAATGATGAAGTTGTTGAAAATGAGCAAGACAACGAGGAATCCGGCGAAAGTAATCGCGATAAATTTGGCGTATTTGCGAAGAAGATTCTGCAAAAACTCGTTCTGTTCGTATCATTTGGACCTGGAGTATTAGGCGTTCTATGGCTTCTTGGACGAATCTTAAAACGCTAGGTCTGCGAGACCCGCTCAAAGCACTCGAAAAGCGAAACCCCAGTTACTTCAAAAGATACGTTGGGGAAGAAGACGAGTTCGGCTACGACATCAAAACATTCGCGCAGTGGGAGCCATTCTTTCGCTTCTGCTACGAGGATTACTTCAAAGTAGATTGTCGTGGTATCGAAAATATTCCAGAGTCTGGTCGTGCCATTTTGGTCGGCAATCACTCGGGACTTTTACCTATCGACGGCGCGATGATCACGATGGCGATGTGCAATGCACACAAGTCTCCGCGCCGCATTCGCTATTTGATTACGGACTGGTTTTTCACTGTTCCCGGGCTTGGCGAATGGATGTCTGCTACTGGTCAGGTTCGGGCTACTCTGGCCAACGCTGAAAAACTTTTGGCGAATGATGAACTGGTCGGAATATATCCTGAGGGTTTACGCGGAGTCGGTAAGACCTTCCAGGAAAGATATCGCATGATCGATTTTCATCCTGGATTTGTTCAACTTGCGATCGCAACGCAAACTCCTTTGATTCCGGTTGCCACCGTTGGTGGTGACGAGATCTATCCACACTTCCGTAACTTGAAGTCAGTTGCCCGACTGCTGAAGATGCCGTTCTATCCGATAACACCGGTGTTTCCGTGGTTGCCATTCCCGCAGCAATTTTTCCCTTTGCCTGTGCATTGGCTGGTGAATATTCATAAGCCGATTGATCTTGGCTATCCAGTAGAAAAGGCTAAAGACCGCAAGTTGTGTTTGAAGATCGCGCGCGAGTTGCAGTATGACATTCAGCGAGATCTGAATAAGCTGCTGCGCGACCGCAAGTCGTTATTTACTGGCTGGGAACCTGACGAGAAGTAATAGCAGGAGCGAAGATCCAGTGTCGCAATTCACGACGACATATCGAAATTACATCAAAAATACTTGGAAGAGCGAAAAGCAGTTTGGTTTCGACATGCGCAGAATAGCCGGTGTAGAGCCGTTCCTGCGCTTTCTTTTTAGAGACTGGTGGCGTATTGAGACGTCGAAATTCGAGTTGTTGCCCAACGAGGGTTCCGCGCTCATCGTCGGCAACTCCAATGGATTGATTCCGTGGCCTGCGTTCATGTTGATGTATGCGCTGATGAACAGAGAGCATCCTCGGCGTCTCACCATCGTTGCTGATATGGATTGGTTGGAAGACGAACGTGTTCGCGAATTTTTGGAGCAGGTTGGATTTGTGCCGTGGTCGTCGACGAATCTCAAATATCTGTTAGGCAAGGGAGAACTAGTTGCGATTTTCCCTGAGGGATTACCCGCAGGTGGCAAGCCATTCTCCGAGCGTTACCGCGTGCGTGAGTTCGACTGGACTCGATTGCTTCCGGCTATCGAAGAAGGCACCAGAATTTTTCCGCTTGCTACTTTGGGATGCGATGAGGCATCGCCAACATTGTTTTCGGTCGAGCGGCTCTCTAAATTACTGAGTATGCCTGCTTTCCCTGTCACTCCGTTCTTCCCATGGCTTCCTTTTCCAGCGAATTTGGCGTCGCTTCCGATTCGATGGAGAATGTCGTTGCTGAAGCCGAGTGCTTATGAAGTTCACACGGATCGCGACTTATTGGAAGAGACCGCTAAGCGTGAAAGCCGCTTTGTAGAAGGTGAGATTCAGGCTGAATTGAATCGTATGCTTCGTACCAGAATGAAGGCTTAGAGCGCAGACGAGAGGTTCAGCGGGCTTCAGCGCGTGCTTCGGGCGAACTTTCTGCGAACACTATGCGAACTGGGCGGACTTCTAGTGCGGATTCACATACGGCGCAGCCGCATGGTAGCTGAATCCATGCGGCTGCAATAGCGAGGCATAATTATTTGGATTGTGCGGACTCGCTATCCTCTCCTGGCAAACTTTTCCTTTTATCTAAGCTGAACGAAGCGAGTTCACTTCGAGCATTATGCGCTGCATCGTGATTTGCGCGCGATATGCGACGTATGGATTTTCATCCTCGCACAACACACGCAGCACCGCGACTGGCACTGTGTAACTTTCAGCAAGACGGTGACGAACATCTGGATTTTCATCTTGAGCCAAACGCCAAATCGTTTTAATCGATAACGTTGGATTTTCCGCGACAGAAGCACGTACTTGCGAATGCGGATGAGCGCTCAGTCTCGCAAGCGTAGTGACATGAGTGCGTGGATTTTCGGCAATCCGCTCCAATAATGAAGGTGATTGATCTCGCGAGAGATGTTCGAGCACCGGAGGCGGTGTGTTCGGATTAATTGCAAGCAACCACCGGATGCGCGCAGCTTCTTGCTGCACTGCCTTCTTTGATTCTTTCTCACCGGATTTGGTGCTTGCCTTTTCAGCGTTGAAAAGTAACACTTTGAGTGCCTCCCTTATGTTCTCCTCAGGACTTTCCCAACGAAAACAGTATGCGAATGATAGGTCGTAATCCTGCTGCTCTGTTTCAGTCATACGGCTTCAGCGCTACACTGGTTCGTCCAGCAGGTGCTGCCTCGAGAATAAGTCCTAGAAACTGCGATGCCTACGCCAGGTCTTAGATCAATTATTACCGAAATGTAATACTGGACTCGTTAGGATCGCCTATATCTTCGTATAGGCTTCTCCCCCATCCCCCACACAGTCGCCCGTGACGCCCCTTGCGCCGCGGACAATCTTGAGCTAGCCTGTTTTTTATTCACGCTTTCAAGGGACAAAGTGTCGGCCGATCAAGAGCTGACGCCTGATCACTGATGAGTAGAGGATTTAAGAGATCCTCTACGGAAATATCGTCATCCCTAACACTGTGCAGTAACGCTTACAGCTATCTTTGTAGAAGGAAGCAAGCGCATCCTGAACGTTTTCCGCATGTTAGTTTTAGTACGGTGTTTATTATGAACAACAATTCTGATGGCGAGCCACTTTACGGCAATTCGAGTCGAGAGCACTGGAGGCTGGTGCATGACCAGAACACCGCTAGCGAGATACTTCACGAGCTTTGTGATGTGCTGCCGACGTTCTTGATTGAACGCGTAGCCGAGCATAAGAAGGCGTCACCTGAGACCCTGACTCGTCTTTCGCTTCACGACGATCCAATCGTGCGGACTGCTGTGTGCGAAAATCCAAATACTCCTGTGGATGTTCTGGAGTATCTGGTAAACGATGATTGTCCTGATGTGCGCTACGCAATGGCTGAAAATCACAATCTCGCGAACAATTTGCTTATAACGTTATGCGATGACGACAATCCATATGTCTCTTCGCGCGCGCAGAAGACACTTTTGCGATTGCAGCAAAATAAAACCATTCACGGGCAATTCAACTTCGGATTGCACGATCGTCGACAGTTTGGCTAGGCAAGGCAGTTTCAGTTCCTCAGAGTTTCACAACAACTGTTCCTGATGGTTCGGATGCTATGATGTGGACTGCTAAAAACTGGTCTGCCGAATGGATTTCAGCTCCGCAATTATTTTAGGAAACGCGCTGCTACTCGGCGTGCGCCACGGCATTGATTGGGATCACATAGCAGCTATCTCTGATATCGTCGGTACCGCGGGTACTACTAGAATCAATACCGACGGCAGTGTGACATTCGCTCCGCTCCAGGCTGTGCGCCTCTCCTCACTTTACGCGCTCGGACATGCGGCGATTGTTCTCGCTCTGGGTCTCGTTGCCGTGCAGTTTGCAAAAGTATTGCCGCAGTGGATCGATCCTGTTATGGAAAGAGCTGTTGGCGTCACACTTTTGTTGCTTAGCGCGTGGATTTTGTACAGCGTCATATTGCAGTTAACGACAGACGACTATGCGCCTCAAAGCCGCTGGATGTTCATTTTGAAAAAGTTCCATGACTGGAAGCACAAGTTTGGGATTAGGCACAAGCACAGACAATTCAATGATTTTGCTGATGGTGAAAGTGAAGGCTCAGCTCTCTCGAGCGCCGGCGTTCCATTCGTGATCGGAGTAATTCATGGATTCGGAGCTGAAACAGGCACACAAGTATTGTTGCTTGCTGCGATAAGCGGCACGACGAATAGCGCTATGGCAATCGCGCTGCTTTGTTCATTCGTCGTTGGATTGTTGATCTCCAACACATTTGTAGCCGTGGTGGCATCGGCGGGATTCTTCTCTTCGGCGAAATTCAGACCAGTAATGCTCACAATCAGCATTCTTGCCTGTGTGTTTAGTTTGGTCGTGGGTGCCGCGTTCGTCACTGGCAACGTGGCTGTTTTGCCGGAATTCAGAGTTTAACGAGATTAACTTTAGCGATTGTTATTCGCGCTGAATTCAAACACGTACCAATTAACACCAAACTTTTGCTCTGATTTCTGTGATACCAAATATGGTGAAGATGAAATCATTCCTGTGATCTTTTCCAGGTCACCGAAAGATGCAAATCCCATCAAAACTTTTCCGTTTGGATGAATCAAATAGCGGTCGAATTCTGCTAGGAAGCGCTCATAAACTTTGGATACGGGACCAGTCAGGTCATTCCAGACCGCACCGAGAATGGGCAGGTTCGCAAGAATCAAATCGTACTGTTGCGTTAAGCCGTCGAACAGATTTGTTTGCACGACCTCGACAGTTTTTTCCAACCCATAGCGCTGCACATTTTCTCGCGCGTTCGCAACCGCATCGGGGTTGATGTCCACTGCTGTCACTCGCGATGCTCCATGCAGTGCCGCATGAATCGCTAGAATTCCGCATCCCGTGCCCACATCCAGAACCGACTTCCCTGTTAGATCCGGCAAGTTGTTCAACACTACGAGTGATGAATTAGTCAGCGCCGGGTCTGGCGTGAAAACTTCTTTGTTGACTCGAACAGTAACGTCGTCAATCGTTAGATCCTGTGATTCACGATTTCGATTTTCGCCAATCCACCAGTTTATATACTGAATCTCGTTCATAGCTTCCTGTATTTTGCTTCCGTGGATACGTCGGGCAGCTCGCTGCAAGACTATCCGAGCATAATCTGATGATATTTTGTGGATATTGCAAGAAGAAGCCCGAGTAAACGTCGAAGATTCACAGAATCGTTACCTGCGATTTTATCTTCGTAAATTGTAGACGGGCACAGTCGAAGTAAAATGACAGAGTGGGGAACGATTCGAAACTTTCGAATTCCCGCCGCGTCTCGAAGTTAGTCCCAACCGGAAGAAGTAAAGATGATCAGAGCTTTGATTAATGGATTTGCTGGCGCGTGTGCTTTGACCGTCGCACACGAAGTGGTCCGAAAGACGCGACCGAACGCGCCGCGGCTCGATATATTGGGAATGCGCAGTGTGGCGAAATTGCTCTCGTCCTTCGGTGTGGAACCGCCAGAAGGCGCCAGGTTGAGACAGTTCGCTCTGGTGAGTGACCTCGTGTCGAATACGATTTTCTTCGCTGGTGTCGGTGCGAAACCGGGTCTTGCGACCTGGGTGAAGGGCATCAACCTCGGACTCGGCATGGGCGTCGGCGCTATCACAGTGCCAAAAAATGTCGGATTGGGAAAAGATTCCGACTTGCTTACAAAACGTACGACTGCGACGGCTGTAACTACTGTTGGTCTCTACGTTCTGGCTGGTCTGACGGCGGCTGCGGTCGCACAAATGGGTCGCAAAAAGTAGTTATAATTGCGGCGAAACGCAACCTTGAAGCGGATGCGTGCTGACTATATCTATGTGAGATAGCGATGAATCGCAAGAATTACTCAACCGGAACCAAGTGGGAGCCCATCGTGGGCTACTCCCGAGCGGTTCGTGTTGGGAATGTGATTCACGTCTCTGGAACTACCGCTACAGATGGAACCGGCAAAATCGTCGGTGTAGCGGATGAGTATGCACAGACGGTGCAGATCCTAAAAAACATTCAGTCCGCCATAGAAGCAGTGGGCGGTTCACTCTCTGATGTTGTACGCACTCGGCTATACGTCGTCGATATATCTAGATGGGAAAACGTTGGAAAAGCTCATGGAGAGTTCTTCCGTGACATTCGACCTGTCACGTCGATGCTGGAAGTGGCTAAACTTATATCACCGGAAATACTAGTTGAAATTGAGGCAGAGGCAATTGTTAGTGACGAAAAAAACGCGTCTTGAGAAATTACCTTCTCTAACTGAAGCGGAAAAACTGATCAGCGCCAAGTTGCGCGCTCATGTTGTGATGCTTGCAGGAATGATCGGAGCGCGCAGTCTGACCGATTGTCCAGAAGGGCTTGACCGAGCTGGAAAGTACATCGAGCAAGTTTTTTCTGAGATGTCTCACCGACGCAGTCAGCAAGATTTTATGTGCGATGTACCGCGCTCCCCTTACGCTCCTGCCACCATACTCGGTGTCGCTGATCGTGTTTGTACGCGGAACTTTATTGCTGAACTGAAAGGCACGAAGTACACGCAAGATGTAATCATTCTCGGTGCCCACTACGATGCAGTGGCTAATTGCCCTGGTGCGAACGACAACGGCAGCGGTGTAGCCGCGATGCTGGAACTGGCTCGTTTGCTGCAGAATTTCGAATCAGAGCGAACAATTAGATTCGTTGCTTTCGCTAATGAAGAACAGCCGTTCTTCGGCACCGATGGCTGGGGCGCGAAGCAGTACGCTGAATTATGCCGCGAGCGAAAAGAGAACATCGTTGCGATGGTATCGCTCGAAACCATGGGATATTTCACAGACCAGCCGGGCACTCAGAGCTTCCCGCACGATGTGATGGGACTTGTATTTCCGAAGCAAGGTGACTACATCACGTTTGTGTCGAACATCCAGTCTCGCCGCTTGCTCAATCGATTCACGCAGTTGTTCAAAGGAGCAACGCAGTTCCCTTGTGAGAAAGTCGCGCTACCTGAATCAGTACGCGGTGTTGCTTACTCCGATCATGCTGCGTTCTGGAACTTGGGTTATCCGGCGATCATGGCTACTGATACAGCGTTCTTCCGCTATCCTCAGTATCACACAGCAGAGGACACTCCTGACCGGCTCAACTACGACCACATCGCCCGTGTCGTCAGCGGGATGGCCGCGGTCGTGAAGCAGTTAGCGAACGGCAAAGTCTAACTTTCTTTTGACGCCGACTTGAACCCTGTACAATGTGTCGCGTTCGAGTTCAAGGCAGTCGAAAAGAGGGTCTAATGACAAACACAATTGAAACAATCTCACTCGCTGAAGCGAGAGCAGTTATCGATATCTGCGAACGCAAGGCGCACGATATCAAGCAACCGATGAACATTGCAGTCGTCGATGCCGGCGGCAATCTCGTCGCTCACGTGCGTATGGATAACGCCTGGATTGGCAGTATCGACATCTCAATCAGCAAAGCTTTCACCGCGCGTTGTTTCGATATTTCGACTGAAGCGCTTGGAAAAGAATCACAACCTGGAAAGCAGTTCTACGGCATTCACAATTCAAATCATGGACGAATCATGTTGTTCGCAGGCGGATATCCGCTTATGAAGGGCGATAAGGTTGTCGGTGCCGTTGGCGTAAGCGGTGGCAGTGGCGAACAGGATAGTGCTGTTGCAGAAGCTGGTAAGAAGTTTTTCGAGGGCAAGCACTAAACGCTGCCTTTCGACGAAGCTTGCAGTCCACAAACATTGTTGATACCAGATTTAGTGACCGGCGCTTATTGGCCCGGTCACTTTTTCTCCGGAATCTTGGACTCGCGTCACGAGTGCAGCCGCAATCAAAAGCGAGACGCCGCCCATCATTACGACGTAAAGCGGATTGTCGTGGAAGACATACTTTACTAACGGTTGAAATGAAACAGATGCGATGATTTCAGGAATTACGATAAAGAAATTGAACACACCCATGTACACGCCAGTACGTTCCGGTGGAATTGCTCCTGCAAGAATCGCATACGGCATCGATAGGATAGATGCCCAAGCTATGCCGACTCCGATCATCGAGAATTGCAACGTGTTGGCGTCATGAATGAAATAAATCGAGAGCAAGCTCAGCCCGCCCAGCACAAGCGAGACACCGTGCAGCAATTTTCTGCCAACCTTGTTCGCGAGCTTGGGGAATATGAACGCCACCAAAAAGCACACAACCGAGTAGATGGCAAAGCACCAGCCAGACCATTCAACGCCTCTGTCGAACAGTTCGGACTTTGAATTGGGCGCATTGAAAATGTGATAGGCGGTTGTTAAACCGAAGAACATCCACATGCAGAACAATCCCAACCACGTAAATATTTGAACCCATGCAAGCTGTTTCATAGTCGCTGGCATGTCCTTAACTGCCTGCGGAATCTCTTGCACGACTTCTTTTACCAGCCCACCAAATCCAGGGTTTTCTGCCCGTTTTCTATTGAACTCTTCCAGATCTTCAGGTGGATATTCGCTCGACGTAAAGATCGTCCACAACACGCAAAGCAAAAACATTGCGGCACCTATGCGGAATGACAGCACTACTGTTAGTGGCACTCCGTTAGCTGCTAAACCCGTTATTCCCGCGTTTCTAAAGATCAGCGGCAGTGCATTCGCAAGCGTTGCGCCGATGCCGATGAAAAAGCTTTGCATGATGAAGCCGAGCGTACTTTGATCGCTGTTCAATTTGTCAGAGACGAATGCTCTGAACGGTTCCATGCTTATGTTGATAGATGCATCCAGAATCCATAATAAAGTCGCTGCAACCCAGAGCGCTGGTGAGTCAGGCATAAAGCACAAAGCCACACTCGCAAGCAACGCACCGACGAGAAAATAAGGTTTGCGGCGTCCGAGCTTGTTCCATGTTCTGTCGCTCATCGCGCCGATCAACGGTTGCACGAGCAATCCAGTAATCGGTCCTGCAAGCCAAAGAATCGGGATACTGTCAGGCGAAGCGCCAAGCTTGGTGTAGATTGCGCTCATGTTTGCGAGCTGCAAACCCCAACCAAATTGGATTCCCAAGAAACCGAAATTCATGTTCCAGATTTGCCAGAAACTGAGTCGCGGTTTATTCATTTAGTTGTTAATTCATTTCCAGAGGAATTGCTTTCTTTGGTGCCGGCAGCGCTTCGTCGATCTGGTGAATGTCATCGTCACTGAGTTTGATATCGCCAGCAGCGGCATTTTCAACGACGTGATTTTCTTTCACTGCTTTCGGAATGGTAAAGACATTCTCGTCGCGCACTGCGAATGCAAGCATTAGTTGTCTAACCGTAACGCCGTGCTTTTCTGCAATCGCATGTAAAACGTCACCATCTTTGGTGCCTTTCTCAGGCGCTTGCTTATCACCGAATGGTGTATACGCGACTACCGCAATCTCTTTCTTCTTGCACAGTGGTATCAGTTGTTTTTCTGGCGCTCTGGTGAAAATGTTGTAGAGGATTTGATTACAAGCGAATGGATGTTTTGCCAGGCTGAGCGCTTCTTCCATATCGTAAACATCAAAATTGCTCACGCCCATCGATTTGATTTTGCCGGCATCGATCAATCGTTCCAGTCCCTTGATGGTATCTGCTAACGGAATTGACCCGCGCCAGTGAAGTAGATAACAGTCGAGGTAATCGACTCCAAGATTTTTCAGTGACTTCTCGCAGGCATCGATAGTACCTTGATAGCTTGCGTTCGCAGGCATAACCTTACTGACGAGAAAAAGCTTTTCTCGAGGCAAATCTTTTATAGCTTCTCCGACAACCTCTTCAGAGCGATACATCTCAGCCGTATCTATGTGTGTCATTCCCAGTTCGATTCCGCGCTGCAGTGCTTTCACACCTGCATCGAATTCGTCGCGGCTGGTTGGGAATTTCCAGGTTCCCTGACCGATTACCGGCACTGTTGCCCCGGTCTTTCCAAACGTTCTTGTCTGCATACTTCTCGCTTCGTATCCGTCGATTGTTACTTTGTAACCGATCTGGCGTGCAAATTCTAGACCTGATAACTACTCAGTTCGCGATTTCCCGCCGTTACCGGTAAATGAAGATTCGGAACTTTATATCTCTCAATTGGGTCAAAACCCACACAAGAGAGAGGATTTGGAAATGTTATACACACTAATTTCATTACTCGTGCTGTTCTGGCTCGTGGGCTTGTTCGCGCACATCGGCGGCTCGTTTATCCACGGTTTGCTGGTCCTGGCTTTGGCAATCTTTGTATTCGACTTGATTACCGGTCGTACAACCGCGGTTTAGGCTGCATCGATAATTAAATCGCGAAAGCGTTTAGCGTTTAATGGCGCTGGATAAGTTGTGCTGAGCTGTCCGTGAGGATGTTCGCACCACTTTTATCCAGCGCTTTCTTCGTTTTCTTAGTGCGCCACAGAGACGCCATTTTACTGTCACCGACCAGCCACATCTCGCAATTACATTCATGTTTGAAGGTTGAGTTGAACCGTCAATCTTGGAGACCAAAATTTGATGAGCGTGGCATTTCGCTGTGCACTGCCTTGTTGAGACTGGGAGAAGAGGAGCTCGAAGTCGCGATCGGAACGTGTCAGTGATTTGTCAGGCACATCATTTACTAAATCTGTATTCAACCCAACTTTGAGGACAGATTTTATGCCGAGAGATGTCGATAGTCCAGAGCCGCCAGCGCAGGAACCGCATGAGGCTTCAGGTCCGAGTTCAATTGGGCAAGCCTGGGTGCATTCGATTAATCCGATCGATTTGTACAAGGACGCGCGGGAGTCGGCTAATTCCTGGTTGCCGATGGGACTCGGTTTTGCAATTCAGCATCCGTCGGAACTTGCTTCACCGGAAGTTGCGGAAATGCTCGTGCTGGACCCGCTTTTCAGAACCGCAAGAGCTGTGGGCGACCTTGGCTCTGCGACAATCGATTCGGTTCAGGATGGTGGCAACTCCATGAAACGAACGATTGATGCAGTGAAAGATGTTGCGTTTTTTGGAATCGACGTCGCTACTCTGAATTTCTCAGAGGCGGGGCAGGATGTTGTGAACTTCGGCAGTGACGTATATCACGCCGTTAAGAGCGGGATAGATTCTACTATTTACGATCCTATCGTTGGAATTGGAAAAGCGATAGGCGAGTTTTTGTAGAGTCAGTTGTGCTCAGTTTCTACCAATCTGAAATTCTCGATCTCTATTTAGAGTTATCGAAAGTAGCTTTCTGATTGGCTATGATTGATACTGAATACGGTGCAGAGTCGTGAACCCGGTTTGCGCTTCTGCTCTGTCTATTTCTCTATTTCTCAATTTCGCTATTTCTCGATTTCGACTACGTACTCGGTACCATCGAATTCGACAACGTCACCGGCGGCGAGTTTTCTGCCACGGCGCGTCTCTACTTCGCCGTTCACCGTAACGTTTCCGTCTTGAATCAGATGTTTTGCTTCGCCACCGGAGCCGGCAGCGTTTACAAACTTCAAAAACTGGTCCAGCCGAATTGGCTCTGTGTCAGCCATTTATAATCCCTCGGGTTGAATTGTGGATTTTAGCACGATGGTCCGCGCGCTTAATGCGGTAAAATTTGCGGCATGATTGACCCAATTTCGCACATTTATCAACGCATCGGCGACACTGCACCTTACTACAAGCTCGTAGACGAGTTCTACTCGCGCATTGAAGAAGATAAGTTGCTGCGTCCGATGTATCCCAAAGACGTAACCGAAGCGAAGCGCAAGCTCGCTTTATTTCTGATTCAACGCACTGGTGGCGAAACAACGTACAGCGATGAGCGAGGTCATCCGCGCATGCGTGGTCGTCACATGCCGTTTAAAATCGGCGTGCCTGAGCGCGACGCCTGGATGCGCAACATGACAGCCGCAGTCGACTCAGTGCCTGAGTTTGCGCCGCACCGTGAAGATTTGATGGCGTTCTTCGACCACTTCGCTACTTTTATGATCAACCAGCCGCCTCAATAGCGTGTCACCAAATGTGGTGCACCTTGCCAGCCAAGTACTTAAGTGAAGCGTTCATCCACACGGTACATGCGAAGTGCAGTAGTTAGGTGAGGCGTTCATCCATACGGTAAACGCGAAGTGTGGTGCTTGTGCAACGCACGCATTCCTCGCCGTCTATCTGATTTCCGCAACTTTCGCAAATGTCTCCGCCTCTCGTTCCGCCGGTCGGTTTGACTGGCTGAGGACGCGATGGTGAGATTGGCTGTGCAACTGCCGGTTGGACCTGTGGATAACCTGCCGACGTTGATTGCACCGCCTGCGTCTGTACCGGATTTAACGCAACGTGGGAACCGACCTGCGCATGCTGCCCGGGATGAACGTGCTGTACATGTTGCTGCGGCATACCCTGTGCGTGCTGTTGCGGCGCCCCCTGCTGCGGCATTCCAGGTGCTCCTGCCGTCTGCTGACCGGCTGCCACACGCGCTGCATTGGTCTGTTCGAGCAATTTTGCATTGCTCAGTGCGGTCTGAGTATTCGGATGATCGTGCCCATATTGTTGTACATAGACTTCATAGACTCGGCGGCACAACTGTTCGGCATCCGCGAACTTGCCCTGCAAGTAATAAAGCTCAGCAATAGTGTTTAGCGTGCGCGCCAGTTCTAACTGACTTGACCCAAGAACTTTTGTTTTCAAGCGCCACGAGCGGCTCAAGAAGCGCTCAGCCAGCGCATACTTTTGCTGTTTCAAAAGCACATGGCTCAGCCAATCGATGCTGAAACAGTAACGTGGGTCCTTCTCTCCAAACTCTTCAGCTATGAGAACCGCCATCGCCCACATTGCCTCGGCGTATGGGTAGTTCATCGAACTAGTCGCCCGCTCTCCGAGGTTTTTATAGTTTTGCCAGGACTCTTCCATAGGTTCCAAATATCGCCGCTTTAATCAGTATACGACCACTTTGAGCAACTCTCAGTCTCTTGAATAGCCAGCTCAAACGGATTTCGCGAAATTGTCGGTGAAAACAACCGGAAATTGGACTTTTAGCGGTCAAGTGGGCAGGCACAAGGTCTATATTCCCAGGAACCTCGCTTTCTAGTGAACTTTCTGGAAAATTTGGTACTTTTTTGATTCGCTTGAAAACGGGGCTTCTGCGCCTTGCAGTTTGTCTGATAACCACTGCTTCTCTGAAATTTCCCACTGATTCACTGAAATTGCTTCTGATGTAATCGGATTTGTCACTGTAGCACCACATGTAGTACCAGTATCACTGGTCGAATCTCGGACCAAAATCACAACGATGCAACAGTATTCGCATTAAAGTCGGGAAACCTCCGATTGCTCGGAGGCTCCGTCTCTACCCTAAACTGTTTCGCGTTTCGTTCTGCCGAATCGCTGTGAAATCTAGTGCTTATCGCCTAACTTGTATGTATAGAGTTTCCGTTCCGCTGGCGAAATTTCGTTCAATTGATAATCAACTGTTGCGATTTTCGGGAATTGGTCGACGATGTATCCAGATAATTCCTTCGTCAAAGGATTCGTCGTGCTCTTCTCTATGTTCGTCATCAAATTGAGACTAACTGACTTGTCTGCAAAATTGGCTTCAAGGAAGCCCATTGAAAGTTTTGGCACCAAAC
The DNA here is from genome assembly GCA_036702965.1 of Drouetiella sp. Lineage (GTDB taxonomy): Bacteria > Cyanobacteriota > Vampirovibrionia > Obscuribacterales > Obscuribacteraceae > PALSA-1081. The sequence continues at coordinate 601,905 of DATNPZ010000013.1, read as the reverse complement.
CTTTTGCTTGCAACTTCTCGTCGATGTTCTTCCATGTCGCGGCTTCCTCTTCTGGCGTTTCTCTCTTCGCACGGTCGTAGACCATCTGCGACAGGAATGAATACGCATTTGCTGGCGATGTAGATGCATTTTTCTCCACGCCTTTCACTACATAGTCTGCGAAAGACTCAGAGCTAGACTGTGTTTGACGCGCTTTGAATGCCGCGATTTCGTTGGCATCTATTTTTCCGTCGACATTTTGCAATCGAGAAGCAACGTCGAACTGTTTCGACATCTCCGATGCGAAGCCTGAATAGAATGGGTCGAGCGCGTTCTTCGCGATGGAATCCAACTGACTCTTAGTTATGGATGAGTTTGCGGGAAGTTCGTGACTGATGTCATCCAGCCATGCTGCAGCTAACTTTGGAAGCGTTCCGTTATCTTCCAATTTTTTTGAGACTGCTGCCCATGTTTCTCGTTTTTCTTCCAACGGCATCGTTGAAAATTCGTCGTGCAATTCTTTCTTGAACGTGGCGTAGGCAGCATCGAGATTGCCTTTTGAGACCTGCTCCGTGACTTTTGCGGCCAGGTCATCAGTGTGCGAAGGCTGATATTTGTCGAAATGTCCCATGTTCGTCTGCTCCTTGATGCCACTAGAATCGGCTCGCCGCGACTTCGTCGTCATTGGCTTGATGCAAAGAGTATGCAATCGGGAGATAACAACCAAATAACAGAAAAAAAGAGCCGACCGAAGTCGGCTCCGATTGATTGTTCGAACCAGCCGAAACTAAGGAGTTACGGTTGTTGTTGATTCTTTGTGAGTTGATGAGCCAACTGGTGTGTTGTGTGACTCAACTGATGTGGTCTTTTCCGCAGATCCTGCTGGTGAGGAAACTGTTGAGTGTTCAGTCTTTGCAGCGTGTGTGCCGAGAGCATCTGCTGACCTAACTGAGCTGGCTGAATGTGTAGCTGTGCCGGCTGCATTGGATGTTGTCGAAGATGATTCCGACACCGATGTTTGAGCCATTGCTGCTGTACCGAACGCCAATGTTGCCAATGCTGCTAAAGCGAAATTTTTCATTACTACTCCTGTGCCCACATGGGCAGTTGTACGTTTTTGTCCTGCAGGATGTCTTTCCTGCTGTTCACTTAGCCGCAGACTGAGCAATTTTTGAAATAGTTTCCGATCTGAATGCTATTTAAGAAACTTTCTTTTTGCTTTCAGTTTTTCAATGTCGTTCCATTTATATAAAAGTGCTTGATTCGTGCAGAGAAATTTCTGTGGAAATTTAGCAGAATTTCGATGGTACTAAATATGGTGCTCACGCTTTAGGCAGGATTGTCCGTAGAAGCAAGGGATGTCCGGCAATTAACTCAGATTTGATTGGGCGTAACAGTGAGAGGATACACACAGTGTGAGGAGCGTTGCTGCCGCACGTTCATTCTTACTGGAAGTGATTATCGATAATCGATTTGAGTACCGGCGCCCACCAGCTTGGCAAAAAGCTAAACGGTCGGAGCGCCATAGCGAGTCCGACCGTTGTTAGTGGTTGTGATTTTAATAAGGGAGTTGTGCGAAGTGGATGGTTGGTTAGAAGATTTAGTGGGTGGATGCAAACTTAGATTGATACAACAGCAGGTTCGTCTTTTCGATTCCTTAGACATGCACTGCAGTAGACCGGTCTATAACCTTTTGGTTGGAACGGAACCCGTGTTTTCATTCCGCAATCGGCGCAATTGACTTCTGCTGTAGTTGCGACGTCTTTGCCACTTCGCTGTACACGCACTAGGATGCGGCAGTTCGGGCAGCGCTTCGGCTCATTGCTTAGATTCTTCGCTTGGAAAAAGTCTTGTTCTCCAGCGGTGAAAACGAACGAGCTGTTGCAAGAGCAGCAGTTGAGGATTTTATCGATGTTGGGCATGTTGCTTACCTGCGAACCAAATTTCAATCTTATTCTTGATCAACTTGGGGCTTGGTGATTGCCATAATCGTATAGTGTTCGCCTATACATTTTTCGTTGCCGTCGATAACACAACGATTCTAAGAGTCTGGAAATCCCTCTGCCAATTGGCATTCCCGCTTGTTAAATAGAGATGAAGTGAGCGTGAAGTGTGTGCTCTCAGCACCAAATAAAGTGCGTAATTCCATTTTTAACAATTGACCATCAGTGGGAACGGGAAATATTTCAGTTTCGTTTCGCACGCATTCGAGCGGTTCTTCAACTTGAAATTCGAAACTAAAGCGATGCCCTTCGAGACGATTGCAACTCTAACTTTAGACGAATTCAAAATGACTTTTGCCACACTGTTCCGCGCGGTTCAAATTCCAACTTTCGCGAAACTTCCAATGCCGACTCGATCCCGCTGAATCTTTGAACCAACCAAATTCCCAAGTCTAAACTTGCCGTGATACCACCTGCAGTGATGATATTTCCGTCATCGACAACGCGCGTTTTGATAACGTTGACGTTTTCTTGATACAACTCCTCATATAGAGCCGAGTTTGTTGTAGCCGTTCGACCTTTGAGCAATCCCGCTTTAGCTAAGAGCATAGCGCCGGCGCAAACCGAAACTATAATGCAAGGTTGCGCGGACAGCTTCCTGAGCGCTTCCAGCACCTCCCCCTTCTGCGCTTCTGCCCACGCACCGACTTCCGATCTGGCTATCCACCCACCGCCCGGTACAACGAGTAAATCGGGAGCGTGCTCCAGATCCAGCACCCCATCAGGAACGACGCGGGCGCCGTAACATGCGGTGACCAAATTTTGCTTGCGCAGTGTTACGAACTCTACGGGGATGTCTGCCATACGCAGCGGCTCGAAGACGCCAAAAACGTCCATCTCCTCGAATCCATCAAAAAGAAGAACTTGGATTTTCATTGGGGCGTTCATCGCAGTCCTCATCTCAAAAGGTCAATTCTATACTGATTGCATCAGTTAGGGTTCACCCTAAGCGAAGGTTGAAGTGCATCCTAGTCCGGGTTTGGGGCGGCTGTGAGAGAATCGAAGATAGGTGCGCTTTCTGGAAGGGTTATCAACTTGCAGCAGTCCACGTCTGTGAATTCCAGACCTGCCATCGCTATAGTGCCGCGATTGCAGACTCTCAACACGCTCAAAAAGTTGTGGTCTGAATACTCTGCGCTGATTGTCCAGAGCCGGATGCACTCCCCGAGCACCGAACAGGTCGAGAAGGGTGAGCGCGTCACGTGTGAACAGAGCACATTAAATGCGCGAGTTCAGGATATTGGAGCTCGCTGGAAAAGCGAAGCGCGCGCGATTCAATTTGACTTTGAGTTCAACGCGGTGGAACAGGAGCGGCGCCGTGTAGCAAAAGAATTGCACGACGAGATTTTGCCGTCTCTGGCACGACTTGCTCGTTCACTCGAGCCTCTCGGCGCGGATGGAGCGACGTTGGTCGATGCAATTCTGAAGACTAACGCTACGTTTCGAGACTTACTTGGCGAGCTGCATCCTGTGGACTTGGAAGAGTTGGGGTTTGTCGCCGCGTTGCAGAACATCTGCCAGCGTTACGCTCGACTGACCGAGCGCGTCGTTTTGTTTTTTGAGCGCACCGAAGTTTGCAACCTCTCCGAGTTGCAGCAGTTGGCGCTGTTTCGAGCCGTTCAATGCATCCTGAAAATGTTCAGTGCATCGAGCAATGACATTTTGACTGTCACTTACTCCAATGAGAATGGCTGCACCGCGGTCACGATTCGTTGTGCTGACAAACTTGTATCTTCAACCGATTGGATCTCAGCGACGAATGCGGAGTTCAACTCATTCGAAGCTTGGGCTGGCTTAGCCGGGGCTCAGGTGGCGTTCAACATATGTGATTCCCGCGACCAATTCCCGAGTGACGTGCGAATCTCAGTTCCAGACGAACCGACATCAGCAGCGGCAACAACACCGCAGAATCAGCAAACCGATGAATTGTCTCAGATTCGACTGAAAGAGTTGGATGAAATTTTGAGTTGCGCAAAGGCGGAATGGTCGCGATTGATCGACCGAGATCGAGCGCTTTTTGAAAGTCTGGCGATTGAGGCTGAGCGCAATAACATTGTTGTGCAGATAGACAATCTAGTTGTGCCGCGGCTTAAGGATATTTTGTTGCACACCACAAGTCTTTCTGACTTGAGTGCGCAGATGCAAGTTGCGGAACGAATGAAGTCCATACTCAGCGGCGTAAATGGGGTGCTGTCTGAGTTGCATCCGCGTCTGTTCAATCAAATTGGATTGATTGAATCTGTGCAAAAGCTCGTTTCAAGATTTCAGCGCGCCAGTTTGATTGACACAAGAGTGTCTACATGTTTGTCTGATCTCTCGCTTCGCTTGTCGCCTGAGACGAAATTTGCAATCTACCGCGTCACTCAGGAAGCTCTCAATAACATTGAAAAGCATTCCGGAGCAACCCAGGCGCGTGTATCTATTGCACGAAATGCGGACATCCTGACTGTTTCCATAGAAGACAACGGTAAAGGAATTCAAGGCAAGGCAAATCAACAAATTCAAGGCAAAGCAAATGAACGAATCCAAGGCAAAGCGAATGCTCTGTCTCGCGGATTTAAAAATATACATGAGCGCGCCACCGCTATCGGTGCATCGGTCGAATGGCGTCGGTCTGAAAATTTCTCGACTGGAACCATTTTGCTGATTACGCTTGTAGAAGCAGTTGCTCCCCGTTAGCTTTAGGGTCAACCCCAAGTCGATTTTGAGGAGGGTATCAGTCCGCCTTGAACGTGCAGTTGTGATAATCGCAATATCACTAAATGCAAGTCGGTCAGGTCGCACGTAAACGCGGTGTTCGTGCGCGATGCTGGCTCGCGCACAAGGACGGCGATATGGCGATAATCAATATTCCAGCTAGAGAAATCAATTGCAAAATCGTTTATTACGGCACCGGTCTCGGTGGCAAGACAGCGAATCTGAAATACATCTACAGCCAACTTTCACCAGAATCGAGAGGGGATTTTATAAGCCTGGCAACTGAAACAGAACGAACCTTGTTCTTCGATTATTTTGGTTTGGACCTCGGAAAAGTTCAGGACTTCCGCACACGGTTCTCTATGTACACGGTACCTGGACAGGTGGAGTACAACGCCAGTCGCAGGCTGATTCTCAACGGTGCCGATGGCATCGTATTTGTTGCAGATTCGGATTTTATGCGAAGACAAGACAATATCGATTCGCTGCAGAACATGAAAGAGAATCTGGCAAGCTATGGCTTGAGCGCAGAGTCTGTGCCCTACGTTCTTCAGTACAACAAGCGCGATTTGGGTAGCGCAATGACCCTCGAAATGATGGAGAGAGATTTGAACCCGGGCTGCAAAATTCCCGCTTACGAAGCTATTGCATCGTCGGGTCCAGGAGTTTTCAGCACGCTCAGACAAATCAGTAAGCTTATATTGAACAGGTTACAATGACAATGACAGTAGCCCCGACAAACATAAAATGCACGGAGACATCTCGCGTGGGAATTGTTATCGCCGACGACCAGGACCGCGAACGGACATGGCTTAGAGAATTGCTCAGCAAAAATCTCGAGAATCTCTCGCCAATTTACGAAGCGCCCGATGGTCAACGGGCTCTCGACCTTGTACGCGAGCACAAACCGCCGGTGGTGTTTCTGGATATCGAGATGCCGATTTTGTCGGGCATCAAATCCGCAGAGCAAATACTGAAAGAACTTCCTCAAACAGGCGTGATCATTCTCTCGAATCACTCCGATGAAATTTTCGTGCGCAAATTATGGAAATTGGTTCCGGCTGATGGTGCCTTTGGTTATGTCTTGAAAGATTCAACCGATCAGCAAGTGATCGACGCGACGAAAGCAGTTTTAAGCGGCGACTGTTGGATTCACCCACGCATACAACGAATCATCCGGCGCACCGAAAATGGTGCTACGGGACTGACGGAAGCAGAGTTTGAAGTGCTAATTTGCATCGCACTCGGTTTCACCGACAAAGCGACTGCAAAGCGCTTGTACATTACGGAGAAAGCAGTGCAGGCGCGATTGAAGTGCTTGTATACGAAGTTTGGAATATCGAGCAAAGGCGCGTCGGATGACGACGAATACAATCATCGCTGTCGCGCACTCAACATCGCCTTCCGGCGTGGGCTGATCAATCGAGCTGAACTCAACGATTGGGAAGATCAGGCGTAGCAGAATCGCAAAAAGAAAAGGCGAGCGTTATGCCCGACCTTTTCTTTCAATGATTGGAGTGTTATTTCGCTGACGAAAGTTTCTGGCAATTGCCGACGCACTTTCTACACTCGTTTGCGCACGCTTGCATTGCGTTGTCTGAAGTAAATTTGTCCATAGTCTTGGCGCATTCATTGCAAGCTTGAACTGTCAAATCGCAGGCTTTGGGCTGCATTCCGACAGAGCCGCGATTGAGAAAATCAGCGGTCATTTTGCATGCGGTGATGCAATCTTTTAGAGAATTCGTGACGCTCGCTTCACCATACTTACCTTTTTTGGTATTGCAATAATCGAGCGTCTTTTGACAAACGCTGGCGCAATTTGTGCAATTGCCCTTCGCTATCTCGCCTGTTGTTTGCGCATAGACAGACGCGTTGCCACTGTAGGCAATGGTACACATGAGTAACCCGAACAAAGCCAGTAATCTTTTCATTTTCCGAACCTCTCTAATAACACTCCAGTGTTTCGGACGGACACCTCAAAATTTCAGTTCCGACTATGCAAACAAGTTTTTTCAACGTGAGTTGACAGGATTCGTTCGTAGTGGAATACTTGTCACATCGAACAATTAACTATACGGTTAAACGACTGGATGCGCCATGAGTTCTGTGTTTTTCGCACTTGCAGACCCGACTCGCCGGGCAATACTTTCCCGATTGACGACGGGTAGTGCAGGTGCTGAGGAGCTACTGAATTTCTGTTCTGCAGATATGTTCTCTCTGCGAAAGCACCTGGATATTCTCGAGAGCGCAGGGTTAATTGCTCAGTCTCGTGATGCGACGTGGCATCGCTGTAAGTTCGAGTTGAATAGACTCGATGATGTATCTAATTGGATCGAGCAGTACAAGCCATTCTGGGATGGCAATTTGGACAATCTCGAACTCTTTCTTCGTTCGCATCATCGAGACTAATAGAGCTTTGAAAATAATAGAAACTTGATTGAGGAAATGAATATGACGAATGCGACTTCACGAACAGATTTTTTGCCAATCATCGAAAAAACTTTTGACTTTCCCGTCGAGAAAGTTTTCGATGCTTTTATCAACAAGGAAAAGTTAGCGAAGTGGTGGGGGCCGCACGAATTCACCAATCCAAAATGCGAAGTAGATGCTCGACCTGGCGGTATCTACAAAATCGTAATGCGCGGTCCTGACGGTGTGGAATTTCCTTGCGTCGGTGAATTCAAAACTATCGATCCACCGCGCAAACTAATTTATACGATAGACGTAAATGAACATCCGCCAGAATGGCATCAGGCTGTCAATCAAGCGCGTGGAGTCAATACAAAGATGGAAGAGATGATTTTCGAAATACTCTTCGACGATTTGAATGGCAAAACAAAAGTGAGTGTTAAAGCAAGCTTCGGAGACAAACGCGATTACGAAGCCCTCCTGAAGATCGGCATGAAGGGCGGTTGGGGTCAGAGCTTCGAGAAATTGGAAGCTTTGCTCTAAGCAACGCCTTGTTCAAGCGGTGCTGCGCGTCTGTGCTTTTGCAGCGCCGCTTGGGCTGTTTTCTAAACGCCCCAGGAGCGAAGTGTCTCTTCTTCTTCAGCCTGCGTTTTCACTTTCTTGAACTTAGCGCCAGATTTCCCTTTGACTAGTTTTTCGCATTCAGCCCACGTTTTGTGTTTAGTGAGCACTCCGTTGACGTAGCTCAGATATGTGACTGGTCCGCCACCTGATGACGACGATTTTGCGCTGGAACGTGAGCCACCATCACTAGTACCACCGCTCTTTTGCTCAGGGACAGAAACTTGGTTTGGCAGCACTGACAGATCGACGAAGTATCCGTCCAATTCTCCGGCATACAAACGTTCTGGCTTGTTTTTTGAAAACGAAACGGCGATTTCGTCGCAACGTTCGTTTCCTGGATTTCCGTCGTGACCGCGCACATAGCCCCAATCGATTTCGATTGGCTTGAGGCGCATCACCTGGCGCAATAATTCCTCCCATAGATCGCGATTGGCGACATCACCGCCTGTGGAGCTTTTCCATCCGCGCGAGCGCCAGCCCCAAATCCACTGAGTGATCCCTTTGATCACATAGCTGGAGTCTGTGTAGAGTTTGATCTGCTCCTGTTCGGAAGGCTCGAGTGTTTGCAGCGCGCGCAATGCCGCGACGATTTCCATGCGATTATTTGTTGTGCTCGGAACACTTCCACCCAGTTCCTGCACGGTTCCATTTGGCAAGCTGACAATGCTGCCCCAACCGCCCGGACCGGGATTTCCTGAGCAAGCACCGTCTGTGAAGATGACGATGCGATTTGTTTTGTTGTCTTCCATCTGAATTCCTTGATACTCGATCGATTTATTTTAGTCAGATGCATCGCGGTTTTCGACTGACAGCGGACTGAACTTATTTTCAAGGACGCGCAGAGGCTAAAGGCGACCGCCATTAATTGCTTTTATATCGGCATAAAACGGACTTTTCTTGAGCTGTTTCAAGAATCCCGCGCGATAGTCTGCTCGCGATTCGATTGTTGGAACATGGCTTTCAACCGGCAAAACCTCATTGATGAATTGGTCGGCTTCTCTCGCTTTTCCGCAGTAGTAGAGGTTTAACACATATGCTGTAAGCGGCTGTTCCGAGCCCTTTTCTAGATACTCTTTCACCTCGGATATTTTCAGAGGTGGATATCTGTCTAGACCCGTCTTCATGCGCGCTCTGTCAACGCGAAATTTTCCGTTCTGCCAACGAAGAACTACAACTGGCATCTCGGGTACGTTCGTTATGTAGTATCTGAAAGTCTGGTCTTCAATCAACAGAAAGGGCGCGCCGTGAGCATTCTTCTTGTAACCGAGAAAATGCCCATCGCCTGTATCGTGGTGCCAGACGTGCTTCAGCGTATTGCTGAGCGCGTACATGTCATACATGTAGCAACAGTGAGCGCCTCCGCTCCAAGTCATAACCACGATGTCTTGTTCGCCCAATCCGCGCAGGTCGTACGTTGGAATTTTCTTTCCCTCCGCTTGAAGCGTGGGCTCTTTCGTTCCTGGGTCAGTCAGAAAATAGTGGTCTGCCGTTTGATCCAGTAGTGTTTTTCCGTTTTTGCTTATGATCAATCGCACGCGACCGTCGTTGCAGGATGCGGTGCGAACTTTGTAGAGTCCGAATTTAGTCTTTCTCGTGAATTCTGCATCGTAATCGCCAGCTTCCGCTTTGAGTGGAAAAATGGCGCAGACAGTTGCGAGTACTGTGACGAGTGCATCGGTGACGGAGCAGTTTCTATTCTTCATGAATCACATAAGCAATCGGGCGACTGAATTTTGCCAGCCGACGCAGGAATTAGAATCTAATTTTAAAACAGATGGTCGTTTTGCCGCCCGACACATTTCCGACATTTCTTGCCCCTAGATTAGGACCATCTTGAATCCACGGGCTTGAAACGCTCCATCAAGCACAAGAGATCACCTGACGGTCGCCGAACCGTCATGCCAGCGACACAAGTTCGCGTGTAATTTGATACTGCTACCGATTCTAAAGGCGTCCGACTTCGCGGACGCTGACTCAGTGCGAGGTTTTTACTATGGGCGCATTCCCTTCTTTTGAAGCTGACGAACTTTTGCAGAAACTTGGAGCAGTAGTTGGAGTGTCTGAGCTCGCCATCAGCGCCCGCCAATCTAAGATAAACGCTCCCGTGCTAATTGCCGAAAATGCCTTTGTATTTTTTGCATGGCATGAAGATGAATTCGCTTTGTAGAGTCGCTTCATTGACTGCAGACCCCAAACTTTAGCCAGGCAAATGTCAGGCACTGTGAATATGTTTAAGCCATCCCGATGCTGACCTCAGGCAGTTGATTGCTTGTTGGGTACAATCTAAAGGCGGACAACATGCGGTTTATGGCAGAAATTCAAAAACCTGTATCCACTGACGCGTTCTCTGATGACAGCGCTCATCGGCGGCTGCTCGCCGACGCGCAACAGGCAAATCCAAGTTTGATTGACAGCGCTGTCGACGGTGTTGTGAGCATGGTCTGGTCTGGTGATTCAGATGCTAAAAAGACGACTGAAACTGTGATTTCCGGAGTTGTGAAAAACGCTCCGCTATTCATGGGCGGTGCTAAGGGAATTCTTTTGACGGATCTCTCGTTCGGTCTTGCTGAAGTGAAGACGAATGATTCACTCAGTCAACAGGGATTCGAATTTCTTGCAGGCGCGGGAAAGGGCGCCCTGACCAAATTTGCGTTTCATCATATCGGAAATAGAGACTGGGGGGTTGCTGCAAAGGGAATGGCGATGGGAAGCTCCATGCGTTTCATCGATACAGCTTTCACTCCAGGCAACTACAGCTCGAATGGTCAGCAGGACATCGCGGGTGGCGTGGACAGAGCGATTCATGCGGCAACTAAGGTGGATGCACTCGGCATCGACGCGCTCACTTTTGGAGCAGCGCGTTTTGTTCCGGGCGTGCTGCCTCAACAACTTGCCGAGAATGCGTTTGTGTCTCGCACCGCACTTGGTGGCGTGACTGGATTCACGTCTGGTGTTTTGGGTGAAGTAGAAAATCAAATCAGTGGCAAAGAGAAATTTGACTTTGGTAATATTCTCATGGCAGGTGGACGCGATGCAGCAATCATGAGTGCATCTGCTGCAGTCGGACACGGGTTAACCAGCCCTGAATTGCGAACTTCTACTAACGATGTAGGGAAGACGAAGTTGAGTGTTGAGCGACCTGAAACCACAGATGGTGCTGAGAAAACTTTGTTACCTGCATCGAAAAGTGGATACGTAGGTTATTTTCTTGACTCTCAAGCGATCGACAAAGTTCAAAATAACCTTGTCGTTGAAGGGCAGCGAGTGGCGATGCCGTGGAATCCGCCATCAACTTTTCATATAACAAGTAAGTTCGGTATCAATAGTCAGGTCGGCGCAGACTGGATCGATGCTGCCGCCAAAACGACTCCCGAATTGAAGGTGATTGGAATAGCAACGGATAACACTGGAGTGCAGGCGCTGCATGTCAGCGTGGATGGCGAATCGCTTCGTGGTGACGGTCATCAATATCACATCACTCGCTCACTTGCGGATGGGCGAAAAGCATACGAGAGTATCGATACCATCGATAAAGCTTTGAAGGTCAAACAATTCAAGGAAAGCGGTGCGGCTTCCGGCGCAGATTTCAAGGAATCGACCGGCGTGGATTTCGAGGACATCGACCGATACATCTACAAGCCGCTCGCGCCGCAAGATCAATTTGTCGTTTCAGCCGAACCGCGCTACAAAGAGACTGATACGACACCCGCAAAGCGCAGCAAAAATCCTAAGTGAGGAAGTCGTCAATCAATTCACGGCAAGTTCGGTATGCAGAATCTCCAAGCATTTTCATTGCCGTAAATTCTTGACGCAGACTGACAGACAAGGCAGCGCCAGCAGCGCAAAAAAACAGCGCCAGGTTTTGCAGCCTGGCGCCATCAATAACATCTTGAATCCACTGTCTACGCCGGTTGCAACGTATTCAACTTCGGCACTGCGGTTCCATCCAATGCTGTTTGCAATTGATCGAGCGAGAATTGCACGCCTGAGTAGAAGTCACCGAAGTGTCCATATTTAGCGCTTGCTTCATCAAATCTCATTTCGTAGATGAGTTTTTTGAACACGAGCGGATCATCGGCGTAAAGGTCCACACCCCATTCAAAATCATCGAATCCGATCGAACCCGAGATGACCTGAGTTACTTGACCGTGATAGGTGCGACCAATCTTTCCGTGATCGAGCATCAACTTAGCGCGCTCGCCAAATGGCAGTGTGTACCAATTCACATCTTCACCGCGCTTCTTGTCCATCGGGTAGAAGCAAACGAATCGGCGTTGTGGAATCCGCGCCCAGAGTCGTCCCGAGTTATGCGGAACGTGTTGCTGCGCTTGCACCATTTCGTCGAACATCGAGATCCATTCCGGTGAATTTGGTTTCAAATTCTGCTCTGAGAGCGACGAGTGAATCTTGCCTGTAGCATCGTAAAGTCCGAGTTCCAAAACGGATACGTATGAAACTGCCGGTGTCAAAAATTCGGACAAGTCCAATTTGTCGACGACTGTCTGCGCGTGTGCTAGGCCTTCATAATCTTTGCTGTAATGTGTGAGCATCAAGTCGGCTTTGTGACCAACCATTTGCGCGAAACCGATGTCGGTTTCCTTTCCGTTCTTCAAGACTTCGAACGCGGCAGTTGCTCGCTGCACGATTTCTGTGCGCTCTTCTTGTGGCACTGAATCCCAGGCTAGTCTGTCGAACGCAAACATGCGGTGGAGAATCCACCAGCCTTCTAAAGATTCTGGAACGTCGGGATGGCGCATAAAATCGGCTCCTTGAAACAATATGCGCATAGCGTAATCCACATCAGGTAAGCGCTCCCGGATGCTAAGCAAGTCTTTGCAATCGTCCGTCACAATGCTAAGTCGGGGTGGAAACTGTTATCATTCTCACTCCTCTGTGCGGCTACAGTGTCAGCTAGTCCGCGGAACAAACTACACGTCGCCGTTGTCGTACCCCTGACGCAGTGCTAACCATCGAAGGAATATCAGTGTGCACATAGAGCCTGACAAGAGCATCTCAGACGATCAAACTTCTTCCTCTGACGCTTCTGCAAAGCCGGACACTCTTAACGAAGCACTAGCGGAGTTGGTTTTAACTCTTGAACATAAAAGTGAGCGTCCTCTCTTCGGGTCTATTCTGCTTGTCGACGAGTCTGGCAAACGACTGCACCGGGGCGCAGCACCAAGCTTGCCGGAAACTTACTCTAGGCAGATCGATGGCATAGAAATCGGTCCAAACGCCGGTTCATGCGGAACTGCCGTGTTTTGTGGTCACCCGATTTATGTCGTTGACATCGAAACCGATGCACTGTGGCGAGATTTTAAGCACATGGCCCTGTCTCATGGGCTGCGGTCATGTTGGTCAATGCCGATTATTGGGTCAAAAAACAATATTCTGGGCACTTTCGCCGTTTATTACAAAATGGCCCGCAGCGCAAATGACAGTGAGCGCCTTATTATGACTGAAGGGGCGAAAGAGGCGGCCAGGCTTATCGAAAGCTTCCGAGGATTCTAGTAGGCTTCGATCAGCGTTAATATACTGCGGTGCAAAATGCACTGCTGCGTAGCCTTTTGGCGATACATCAAAGCCGAAAAGATTGTCTTGGCAAGGCTTCGGTGTGAATGTCTGATCCGTCAGACCTAAAGCCCTAGCGCGTTTTGAGACTTGTAATACTCATAAAGATACCAACGGAATGGTCCCTTAAGGGGATGCTCACTAGTCGGATATTTTAGACAATGATAGTAACTTGGTGGCTCAATGTACTCCGCGTTCGTGCGGAAACTCTCTCCTATCAGTGAGATCCAAAAATGACTATTGAACATGTATTGCTAGTTGATGATGACCCCAACATCAGAAAGATAGCGGAAATCTCTTTGTCGAAAGTAGGAAAATGGCGCGTGTCATTGGCTTCTTCGGGTCGTGAAGCTCTAGACATGGCAGTCAATGAGCGTCCGGATGTAATTCTGCTGGACGTAATGATGCCGGAGCTTGATGGTCCGAGCACTCTGAAGTGTTTGCGCCACAATTGTGCTGTCGCCAATATCCCGGTCATATTCGTGACAGCGAAAGTTCAAAATCACGAAATGGCTAAGTACGCACAAATGGGTGCGATGGGCGTCATCGTGAAACCGTTTGATCCAATGCTGTTGCCTAAGCAGGTGATGGACATCATCGATCAAAAGGTTTTGCTTACCGCATAAATTCGAAGTTGCGAAGTAAAAGTGTTGCCGAAGAAAGAGATCGCCCTTAGTTTGATATGGCTCAGCCTCTGCCTTGGAGGAATGTACGTGCTCGCGAATTATGTCACCACTCCTGGTGGTTCTGCGACGCGTGTTGTAGGAAGCCCGTTTCCGACGGCTCATGCAAATGATAAGGAAACTTCAATAAAAGGTCGCGATTTGAGGTTGGCAAAGGATGGTTTGACCCTGGTAATAGTCCTTCATCCACAGTGTCCGTGCTCGGCGACGAGCATGGACAATTTGTCTTTAATTATGCAAAAGACGCATAAGGCCCTGAAAGCTTATGCGGTTTTCGTGCGTCCAAGTGGGTTTTCTGAGAGTTGGACAAAATCCAAACTCTGGAAGCAAGCGACGCAGATACCAAATGTGGTGCCAGTTGTCGATAACGATGGTCAAATCGCGAAAGAGTTAGGCGCGATGACTTCGGGTCAAACGTATTTGTACAACGCAGAGGGCGAGCAATTGTTTGCTGGCGGAGTTACGTGGGGGCGTGGACACGCTGGCGATAACGAGGGCATGGACTATGTCATTAGCACCGTCAATGGTGTGCCTGCCGCCCCGACGCGAAGTGCCGTTTACGGTTGTTCACTTTTTTCCTGCTCGGCATCCAATAATCCCTCAACTTTCAAATAGAGATCCATGCAAGACATCGCAACAGACAAGAGATTCGCGGAACGCGTCGAAGAGATATATTCGGCAGAAATGCGGTCTGTTTATACCGGCACCGACAAGCTCTTTTTAGGTTTGCTGCTCTGCGAATGGGTCGCTTGTATTTTCATTGCGTTAATTCTGGCACCGTTGACTTGGAACGGTTCGCACGCAGAAGTGCACATTCATTTGATCGCGGCAATTTTTCTCGGTGGAATGATAGTTGTTGGTCCGGTATATTTCATTTATAAATTGCCGGGCCAAGCAATTACTCGTCACGTAATTGCTGTCAGCCAAATGTTGTTCTCCTCACTTTCGATCCATTTGACTGGCGGTCGCATAGAAACTCACTTTCACATATTCGGTTCACTGGCATTTTTAGCCACCTATAGAGACTGGAAGGTTTTAGTAACAGCATCGACAGTCGTGATTCTGGATCATATTTTGCGCGGGATATTCATGCCGCAATCCATTTACGGTGTGGATATCATTGAGCCGACAAGGTGGCTCGAGCACGCATGGTACGTTGTTTTCGAAGACGCATTCCTTATCAAAGCTTGTCTGAATAGCGTCGCTGCAACGAAGAAAATTGCTGCCAGACAAGCAGAAACAGAACTTACCAAAGATCGTGTCGAAGAAACTGTGCGTGTACGAACAAGTGAGCTGCTGACCAGCGAACGACGACTCACAACTCAGTATGCAGTAAGCAAAATCTTGGCCGAGTCCGAATCGCTTGCTGATGCATTTCCGAAGATACTGCTCACGATATCGAAAAATATCTTCGAAGGAAGCTTATGCAGCCGCACCGTTTGTGGCGAAATCTGGCAAGTGAACTCCGATAATCAATTACTGTGTCAAACAAATATCAAGATAATTGATAGTCGTAATATCGTGCATTTGCTCGTCAAAACTCAGCCATCAGATTTGGTGCAAGACGTATTTACTAACAAGAAGAGCGGTCAGGCGTTTTACTCGCTTGAAGCAACCTCCGAAAGCGATGAAACGAACGACCCATCTCAGGATTGCGAACTATCATTCCCGGTAATTGCCGACGGGCAAATTAAAGCTGTGGTCAGTTTTAGAAATCCTACCGAAATTCATTTAAGTGAAGATGAACTGTCCATGTTCGAGGCACTTGGCCAACAGATGGGACAATTCATGCTGCGTCGCGAAGTTGAGACACAGAATCTCAGATTGGCAAGTCTTGTGCAATCATCATCTGAAGCAATCGTCGGTCAAGATCGCAACGGAAAGATCACGACCTGGAATCGTGGTGCAGAGAAGTTATTCGGTTACACCGCAGATCAGGCTATTTCGCAAAGTATCGGGATGTTGCTTCCCGAATCTATGCGAACTGCAGAAGCGAATTATCTCGATTTTGTGGAAAATTTGGAGACTGTTCGACTTACTAAAGATGGAGATGAGAAAGACGTTGAGGTCAGCAACTCGCCTATCTACGACCACGACGACCAAATCATCGGCGTGTCATCCATTTTCAGAGATATCACGGAACGTCGTGAGTCTGAGAAGCGCGTAAGTGAGTTCTACTCTATTGTTTCTCACGAACTGCGCAGTCCGCTTACATCAATTCGCGGCGCGCTCGGCTTGATCGAAGGTGGCGTAATTGAAACAGATTCAGCGGAAGCAATGGATTTGATTGTAGTTGCGCGTGAAAGTTCTGACAGATTGATCAGGCTTATCAACGATATTCTGGACTTGAAGAAAATCGAAGCCGGCAAATTCGAACTCGCGAACGAAGAGATATTTCCTGACAATCTCATTCGTATTGCTGTGGATAACCTCAAAGGAATGGCTGAACAAGCGGCAATCGAGATCGATCAAAACATCGTGGACAATACCGCCTTTGTTGGTGACAAAGATCGATGCACGCAAGTCATCGTCAATCTTGTCAGCAATGCCATTAAGTTCTCACCACCAGGTAGCCGCATCTCAATTTCTGCGCAATTATCCAGCGCGAATCGAGTTCGATTTGCAATCTCGGACAACGGTCCGGGGATTCCCGAAGAACAAATGCATAAGCTGTTTGATAAGTTTCAACAACTCGACTCTTCTGACACCCGCGCAAAGGGTGGTACAGGTCTAGGACTTGCGATCACAAAAGCAATTGTGGAAGAACACGGCGGCGAGATCGGCGTAGAGAGCGTTATGGGCTCTGGCACAACCTTCTGGATCGAGTTGCCGACTTCTCAAAGTTTCGAACCTGAGAAAGACTCGCATGACTCGCCGCCGATGCCGGATGTCGTTATGTCGAGTGACTCCGAATCTTGTACGGTATTAATCGTTGAAGATGACGATCAGCTTTCGCAAGTCTTGTCAGTGCACGTTGGAGCTGAAGGGTTCAGTGTGGTCAAAGCGCGAACACTGCGCGATGCACGCAAGTACATGGCGGCGAGCAGACCGGATGTCATCATTCTGGATTTGAAATTGCCAGACGGCGATGGTTTGTCGCTGATTGAAGAGATGCGTGATAATCCAAATACCAGCAACATTCCAGTTGTCGTCATTACGGGTAAGGAAACAGCGGAAGGTTATAGTTGCAATCCAATGATTTTTGATTGGTTGCAGAAACCGTTCGATACACAAACTTTGATTCAAGCAATCGAACGTTCGATTGCACTGCCGAACAAGCGTAAGGTTCTGATCATCGGTAGTGACGAAAATGTGCGCAATGACCTTTCAACGCATGTTTTCAAAATGGGACTCGAGTGTGTTCAAGCAAACAATTACGATGACGCAATAGCGCTTGCGAACGATTGGTCACCGAATTTGGTGCTGATTGATTTCGATATTCTCAGTGCGAGTCTCGTTGCAAATTTGAGACAAACTCCGACGAAGAGAATGCCGCTGATCGTCTTTTCGAGCAAGCATCAAAACGAGCAAAGTCTAACTGACTTGTCTATCGGAATCGCAAAATATTTGACGACGGATCAGGAATTTTCTCTGACCGATTTTGAGAGGGTCGTTCACGAACTGATCGGTGACGTGAAATCGAAGAAGTTCGACCTGCGCAGACTCGAAAGTTTGATGAACTCTTCTTAGTTGACTAAGTCAATCAGTAGATGGACGTTGTGCTGTCTGGCAGCTCGTTTGTTGCCGATAACGGACTCTTCAAGAATCTAATTATTTCGACATTTGCTCGCTCTTGTTCTCGCCCCGGAATCAAAAAGAAGTTGTGGTCCGCATTTTTGAATGCGATGAGTTTGACTGGCTTGTGGTGCGCCGAAAGGTTGTCAGATAACAGTTGTGACTGTGAAAACGGAATCGTTGAATCTGATGTGCCGTGCATAAGCAGTGTGGGTACCGCCGAACTTATGT
The DNA here is from genome assembly GCA_036702965.1 of Drouetiella sp. GTDB lineage: Bacteria > Cyanobacteriota > Vampirovibrionia > Obscuribacterales > Obscuribacteraceae > PALSA-1081. The sequence continues at coordinate 583,973 of DATNPZ010000013.1, read as the reverse complement.
GCGCCAACGGTGAAGCTTGTTCTCTATCGACGACATCATTTGCAGGAAAATACTTCGTAATGGTTGGCGTAAATAGTTTCGTGAGATCGGTGGCGGGAGCAATTGCGACAACCGACTTGAGATTCAAGTTCTTGTTGTTTTCGGTGTAGGCGGCAAGCAAGGCCAGGTGCGCTCCTGCGGATATGCCTAACGCTGAGATGTTTTTAGGATCGATTCCATATGTGGGACCATTTGTTTGGAAAAATTTGCAGGCTTGTTGAACGTCATCAAGATTGTTTGGATATTTACCGTCTTCATTCTGCAGCCGATAATTGATATCAAAGACAGCGAAACCTGACTCAACCAGCTTACTTACGACTAAACCAGTAGAACCGTCGTTTTTATCTCCAGCGTCCCATCCGCCACCATGAACGACTATCACCGCGGGTAGTGCCGTGCCCTCTGTGTGCGAGGGAATGTATATGTCACCGATGCAATATTTGGGATGGGCGTCATCGTAGATGACATCATGGATGGCTTGCTGTGGCAATGTTGCTTTGCTGGCTGAAGAGAAGAATGTCCACGCAATTAGTGAGACTACAACGAGCGCCAGCCCGATCAATGCCACTCGGATCTTGTTATTACTCAACACTTCCATGCTCTGTTTCCTTGGTTCACCGGTTTCCAGTGCTACAAATCTACTGATGGAAGATAAAGGTGCTATTCATCTCCCCGCACGTTAGTGAGCGTTCGTAAAGCTAACTTTGCAAATTGACGATGTGTGAGATTGAGAACTTATGCGCTTCTACGCTGTTCTTGTTAGTCAAGAGGAAATAGCTGGGAATTCAAGTGACTACAGCACAGTTCAAACCGCTCGGTACTAAATGCGGTATCGATTCGCTAGTTTGTATTTGGTATTGGTGCACCTTCTGGCAACGTTGGCGACGTCTTCTGATGTCTCTCGGATCTGCCGGAGGTGTAGTGCCGCTCATCTATTACAGTTGGTTCGACCTGGAACAGATTCGTGTCTCTTGGTCCTTCTACTCGACCTATCTCTTCTGGCAGCTTCAACTGTCCAGGCGTCCCTGGCATGATAATTTCTGGTCGAATAGCAATAACGAGCTCGCTCTCGTTTTTCGCAAATGCTTTGGACCGATACAACGCGCCAAGAACCGGAATTTCACCTATAACTGGTGTCTTTGTCAGTTCTCTTCCATTGTTCGAGCTAACGAGACCGGCAATGAATAGTTCTTGTCCGGGCTTCATCTCAACAATGGTTTGCGTTTTTCGAGTAGTGAATCCAGGAATGAAAGTCGATGAACCAGGCACGTTGAGTTGATTTTGTGTCGAGACGATTCGCTCTTCCGGCGATACTTCAATATTTAGCGAACCATTTTCCATCAAAGTTGGAATCATATTGATTCGCAGTCCGAAGGGTTCGAACGTGACCGATTGTTGAGCAGCACCGGCGGTGGCAATGGATTGGAGTATGGGGATCTCTCCTCCCGCAAGAAAGGACGCTCTCTCTCCTGAGATGGTCGTCAATGTGGGCTCTGCAAGCACTCTTGCACGCTGATGAGAAATTATTCCTTGTAATGTTGGACTGAGAGAAAAATTGTTGTATCCGCTCTGGACATTAAGAAGGGAAGTGAAGACGTTCGATAAACTTCCGCTTGAGAATGAGGCACCACCGGGTGCTCCGTAAAGAACTGATGTCGATAGCAATGCAGGCACTGTGCTCAAAGCACCCAAACCGATGTTGGTAAGAGAATCACCGCTTGATGTCGTGCTGTTTGTGTAGAATGTCCCAGAAGATAAATCTGTCGAACCACTTGTTCCGGTCGCGAATCCGTTCGCGGTGTTAGTGCTGGCGACTGTTGAGTTGTTTCCACCGATTCCGAATGAGAAATTCTTTGTTCCAACGTTGAAACCAAGCTGAATTCCAAGTTCTCTTGCTACAGTAGTGTTCATCTCCATGAAGGTCACGTGCAGCACTATCAGTGGTGCCTTTCTGATTTTGACCAGACTGACGACTCGACCACCATCGCTGGTGACGACTTGTGCTTTTGCAATATTGTTCGTTGTGTTTGGAAAAAACGTATATTTATCAACTGAAGATAATTGCGCGAGTTGTCCAGTTTGTCCGCCACCACCACCGCCGCCACCACCTTGAGACGACTGCTCACCAACGCGTCCATTTAGCAGGCGATTATTAGCAATTTGAATGTTCATGCCGCGATCGTCCATAAAAACATTCGCCGCCGAAAATGCTCGTATCAAAGACTCGGGATGGTCCACATCGCCCATCAGCAATACGCGCTCCGAACCACCAACGCTTTGCTCTTTGACGATGATGCGCGGATCGATCTCGCGCAGTGTCGTCTGAAGTTGCGTGAAATCTCGTGTTACTTCGAGATGCAATGTTATCGAAGCGCCGGCGTCATCCCACAAAACCAACGATGTTGCGCCAGACGTTTTGCCCAGTAGTAAAAGTTGATTTTCACTTAGTACAACCGGCTCGGCTATGGTCGGATCGCTTATCGATGTGCGAATAATTTTATGGCGTACTTTGAAAATGCGAGATTGAGATACTTTCAAATCGATCGTATTAGAGGTCTTAAATTCCTCCAGATCAACAGTGCCAGTAACAACAGGTGGAATAGGTGAGCTTGAGAGCGACTCTTCAGCAGCGTTGCTGTTTTGGCAACAAAAACTGAGTGCGAGTGCCGATGCAATTCCTAACCGATAAACCGTTAATGCGCGCATGTTCAATTCCTTCGAGTGACGCCGAAATTCATTTCTCCAGCGAATTTAGAAGGTTGAGGTAAAGGCTTTATTGTTTGTCGTTACTTTTATCAGCGTGCGTAAATTTGCATTTGACTTGTATTGAATCAAGTTGTGCGTGTTGCAATGCGCCCAGATGCTGTTCTTGGGCTTGTCATGCGGAGCTGCTTCAACGAGGTTCATCCAGTGAACGCAAAGCGATTTTGGCAGTGCATTAATACTTTGCGTTCGACCTTAACAGTGTTGATCTAAGTTTTACAATGGGAATAATTTCTTCGCGCGATTATCGGCAACGGTCAGAATCAATATGCTTCTGGTCGTTTTATTCGCGCTATTTAGTATTCAACTAAATTCTCAATACCGGTCTTCGTAACTTGTAAGAATTTGAGACTTCACCGTGCTTAAAAGGTTGTTCGACATCTTACGATCAGAAAAAACCTTAGCCATCGACATTGTTCCGATCAATAGACAAGCGAGGTTTGTCGCTTCTTCGTTCATGGTTTTAGCGTCGTTTAGCGGCACAGCCTTTTCGAGCAGCGCGACAAACTTGCGGAAACCTTCGGTAGCAACAATCCTGGTGTCGTCGCTGGCGCGGGCGAAATCGCTCACAAGTGATGCCAGCCCGCAAGAGTCGGTCGGGTTATCGCGATCTTTGGCTGACAAGTATCGCGTCACGATTTGCGACATTGCGTCTTTCGTATGGGCATCACAATTTTTTGGCCAGCGCGACGTCATGATGTTATCGAAAACCGATTTGCACGCCTCAGCGACCAACTGGTCTTTATTCTCGAAATGACGGTAAAAGCCACCGTGCGTTAAGCCGAGTTGAGACAAAAGATCTGCAACTCCGACATTTCTGAAACCGCGGGCTTTGAACTCAACTGCTGCCATTTTTACGATATTTCGGCGAGTTTCTGCCGCCGCTTCAGCCGATGTGCCCATAAGTCCCCTCCAGTCGCTTTCGTTTGTCTGTTCTGTATTCAGCATAATACGGTATTCCAAAAATTATGTATCGTTCAGTAGCCTGCGTCTTTCATATTTTCGGCTAACAAGGGCCTTCTTCTCAGACTTTTTTCGGGAGTGTAATTACTTCGAATCCTTAAGATAGTACGGGGATTTTCAATAAGATGATGAGCGTCATCTGTTAGGATGATTAATATCATCTTGCAAGATGACGTTTATCATCCAGTTGCAACATTGAGGGCGTTCACTTCCTAAACTGCCGAAATCGTTAGGACTACATGTTGTTGAAATCGACTGCAATACGGCAGTTGACTAATGTCATTCAGAACAATTCCCACACCGAGTTTTTTTGCTGCTCAGATTTGGCGAACTACTCGACACCTATCTGTTTCGACTTTTTGAACGCGCGACGGTGCAAGTCTAAAAATCATGAGCCTACCATCTTAAGAGGTTGAACCATGTCGGTATCACAAGAAACAGCGGACCAAGTTCGTGAACACGCAGTAACGGCAAAAGTTCCGGTGGGTCTGTTTGCAATTGCAGCGGGCGTAATGATTACCAATATGTTTGCACCACAGACTCTGATAGGTCCCATGTCAGCCTCATTAGAAATTAAGACATCTGACAGCGGACTAATCGCAATGGTCAGTTTGTTAGGCTATGCAGCCGGATTATTTTTCATGGTTCCGCTTGCAGACCTGGTGGAGAACAGAAGTCTTTCGCTGAGGATGATTGCGGTTGCTACGTTAAGCGCTGCCTTGATTCCAGTCGCGCCAAACGCTCCGGTGCTATTTTTTCTGTTGTTTTTTCTAGGAGTAATGTCGTCTGCGATTCAAGTGATGATGCCTCTTGCGGCATCTCTGGCTGAGCCTGATAAAAGGGGACAGGTACTTGGTGACATCATGAGTGGTGTCATGATTGGTATTCTGCTCGCGAGACCCGCAGCCAGCTTTCTTGCTGGTGTGTGGGGCTGGAAAGCATACTATGCAGTCAGTTCGTCGGTAATGACTTTGCTATTACTGGCTTTGATAATGCAGATGCCGAAAAGAGTTCCAGAGATTCCGACAACGTACTCCGAACTGATTGGTTCTTTATGGCATTTGCTATCAACGGAGAACGTTCTCTTACGTCGGTCTTTTTCCGCTGCAATCGTGATGGCTGGTTTCAATTTTTTTTGGACAACAATTGCGTTTGTTTTATCGTTTCCGCCGTTTAACTTCAATCAATTTGGTGTTGCTGCATTTGCACTTGCAGGCGCAGGTGGTGCTCTTGTCACGCCGCTTGTGGGGCGACTCGCTGATCAAGGTTATGGCTCGCGCGTGACCACATTTGCTCACATCAGTTTAGTGGTTGGCTTCGCGCTGGCGGCATTAAGTGTGTCCAGTACGATACCTGTGTCATTCAAAGTAGCGGCACTTGTGTTCAGTGCTCTTTTGTTGGACACAGGAGTTCTGGGCGATCAAACGGTCGGTCGTTACTTGATCAATCAGCTACGACCAGAGGCTCGCGGAAGAATCAACGGCATTTTCGTTGGTATCTTTTTCGTCGGCGGTGCTATTGGTTCCGCTGTGTCGGCGATGGTCTGGACTAGTGGTGGCTGGAATGCGATCTGTGCCACCGGCGCTTTCTTCGGTATCCTCGCGTCGCTGACACGCAAGCCTTCTTACCACGGCAATTAGCGTTGCATAGAATTCTCGCAGTCGAATGCCTGCAGCTATTCTAAAGTTGCTGCGTTGATTTCTTTGCCCGGTAGATGAAACTCGTGATGCAGAAGAGATAGTCGCCACTCTTAGCCGTTGCCTCAATATCTTTTTTGAATTCTTGATATTCCGCATCGCTGAGCAAACCGTGTGCCACCATGTCGGAGTAGAATCCCGCATTCTTGTATCCATACAGTGGAAATTCGTATTTGTCGTTGACTATTTGGTGCGTTGTGAGCTTTGCGTCGACAAACAGCTTGGTTTGTTCTATGGTGCCCCATAGCCTGCGCCCCATCCAGCCGTCGCAGGCGTTCATCCAATCTTGCTTCCAATCTGCAAAGGTGTGGATGACTTTGCGAATTAATTGCTTGTTTGTTCCGTTGTAGATTGCTGAATCCCAATCGAAGTGCGCAATCAGAACGGAGCCGCCGGGTTTGAGAATACGATGCAGCTCAGCGAGGAACTTGTGTTTATCCTGTGCACACTCGAGCACGTTGTGCGAGTAGACCACATCGAAGTAGTTGTTTTCGAATGGAAGTGGTTCGGAGAAATCGTGAAGGCGATAGTCGTACTTTGTGTTGTGTCTCTTGTCACTTTTTGCAAGATCGATTTTTTCGGAACTCACATCTATTCCGAAAAACTTATATTCATTTTTGTCGTGGTCCGCTGCATCACCAGCGGTGCTTTGAGTTAGTTCTCCGATACGATAAAGATCGTAACCGACACCACATCCGACATCCAGAACACGATTGACTTTGCGCCAGTCGATCAGCGACAAAATTCTTTCGCGCATCTCTGCGCCATCTGGTCCTACAACTTGTGACATGCTGACTCACGTTTGGCTGAGACAATTTATCACGGCTACATGAGAGAGAACAACCATTTCTGTGATGGTATGATCTCCTAAGGTTTTGGTGGATAGGCTTTGTCCGCCATAAAACCACACTTAAGATCACACGTTAACCCGCAACTTTTAGTAGTCATAAAATGAAGAAGAAACGTTCAGTTTTGATTTCGGTCGCGACCCTGTGCCTGCTTACGGCGAACATCCCCGTTTATGCGCAGGCAGATGTCATTCAGCAGCAGCTTGATAAAGGCGTTGCTGCCTCTCAAGCAGGCAATGCCGATGGCGCTGAACGCGCGTTTCAAAAGGCAGTCGATTTAGCCAAAGCCAACAACGACACCGGAAAACTTTGTCAAGCAGCTTTTCAGCTGGGCATCGTCCAAACCAGTTTGCACAAGACGGTCGATGCTGAGCGAAATCTCAACACTGCATTGAGTATTGCTCAGAGCGTGATGCCATCTAATAGTCCATTTACAGCTTTAGCTTCTGTCTTTATGGCAGATTTGTTTTTCACCGAAGATAAATTGGCGCAAGCTGAAGAACTGTATACCAGGGCGATTCCCAATCTTCCAACGACTCCGCCGACTCTCGTTGCGGAGAAAACAATCAACCTGGCTACCTGCTACATGCGTGCTGATAAGTTGGATTTGGCTGAGTCAACGTATCTGCAAGGTATCGCGATGTTTGCCACTGCAGTTGGTGCGGATGGAGTTGAGACGCTGAAAGCAAAACTCAACTATTCTGCTTGTCTTTTAGAGGCTGGAAACTACGACAAAGCCATTGAAAGTGCGCATCAGATCCTGGAATCCAAGAATGCCGATACTGAAATAAAAGCAACTGCAAATAATCTATTAGCTGTTTCATATGACAAACAAGAAAAGTATGGACGCGCAATGCGTCACGCACAAAAGTCGCTGGAAGAATTTCGGAATTCGAAAGCAACTGACTTGGTAAAACAAGCTGATGCGGTGCTGTTGATCGGCCGCATCTATAACAACGGGCATAAGTATCGCGACGCAGAAAAGTACATGGACGAAGCGCTTGCGATGCTGGCAAAGAGTTCGCCTGATGGAACACCTTACTCAGATGCCCTCCGCGAGAAAGGTGACTTGTATATGAATCAAGGTTTGTACGCGAAGGCAGAAGCGGCAATTTTGCAATCGAAAGCGATTCGTGAGCGAGTTCTGGGGGCGGATCATTCGGATGTCGCTCAAACGCTTACGAATCTTGGTTACATCTATCAACAAGAAAATAAATACCAGGAGTCGGAATCGTCATACAAATGTGCGTTAGAGATCTATAAAAAGGCTCGCGGTGAAAAACATCCGCTCTACACATCGACACTTGCGAAATTGAGTAATTTGTACCTGGCGATGAACAGGAAGGCTGACGCTGTCGATGCAATGTCAAATGTTTTGACGATTGAAAAAACTACGCTGCCTGCAAACAGTCCGAAGTTGACGCAGCGAATGGTGGCACTTGCTGAACTATATAGCGATAATCAGCAGGCTCAGAAAGCGGAGCAACTACTCGCGGAAGTGGTATCGCGTGATAGCAAAGCAAATGTATCTAAGACACAGAAAGCCGCAGATTTGCAGTGTCTAGCGGCTGTTCAAAAGGCTGACGGAAAAGAGCGTGAAGCGGCTACAACATCGCAGCAGGCACAGACGATACTCAGTTCTATTTTTGGTGCCGCCGGTTCACCAACGCCCGTCACCACTGCGGCTGGTACTGGCACTGGCACAAGTGAGCCTGCACAGTTTGCGAGCAAATGGTGCTTGTGCGTTGGAATCAGCAATTTCAAAGATACCTCAATCAATCTGCGCTATTCAGCGAAGGATGCAACCGATTTCAAAAATTTCCTCATTGAAAAGGGGCACTTTGCGCCAGACCACACAAAACTCTTGGTTGACGAAAACGCCACCAGGCAAAACATAATTGACCAGCTCGGTGATGGATGGCTGGCCAAGCAAGTCAAACCAGATGACTTACTCGTTGTCTACATTTCGAGTCACGGCAGCCAGGCGCTCGACGATGCGAAGGGTGTTAATTTCCTTGTCGCATATGACACAAACAAAGACAGTTTGCTCGCAACGGGAATTCCAATGCAGTGGTTGAGCAAGATTATCGAGCAGCAAGTGAAATGCAAACGGACAATCGTGTTGCTAGATGTTTGCCACAGCGGTTCGGCCGCTGATTGGTCAGATGAGACGTCGTCATCAGGCGAGTCTTCACCGTCTACCGCAAGCACTGAATCTGGTGGCAAGAATTTGCGTCGAGTTTTAACATCTGACCCTCAATCGCTGGTGCCGACCGAAGGACAGGTAATTCTCTGTTCCAGCGCGAAATCTCAAGTTTCGTGGGAATCGAAACAGTATCCGAACGGTGTTTTCACGAAGCGCTTGATCGAGGCGCTTACTTTGAAAGGTGATAATGCCACCATTAACGACGTTTACGCACCAATGCGTATTAGCGTCGAAAGCGAAGTCTTGAAGGATCGCGGTGAAGCTCAAACTCCCCAAATCAGCGGCAAATTTGCAGGAAATCTCATGAAGGCGCAGGGGCAAAAATAATTGCTACTCGGTTTGTCTGCGGTTCTTTGTTATTCTATTGATGCAAGATAAGCGTAGAAGTCCGAGTTGAATCAACCCCGCGATGTTTTAAACAGCAAGTGCGTCGCCATCATTGGTGGTGGTCCCGCTGGTTTAATGGCGGCAGAAGTGCTTGCGAAAGCGGGCGTGAATGTTGATGTGTATGAATCCATGCCGACGCTCGGGCGAAAGTTTTTGCGTGCCGGGCTGGGTGGTTTGAATATCACTCACAGTGAGAATTTCAAAGCGTTCTGCTCTCGGTATGGCGACAAGAGTGAAGTGCTTCTGCCGATGCTATCGCGGTTTAAACCTAATGCACTACGCGAGTGGGTTCATGAGCTGGGCATCGAGACTTTTATCGGAACGTCTGGTCGCGTGTTTCCGAAGGAGATGAAAGCTGCACCACTCTTGCGCACATGGGTGCATCGTCTGCGCGGACTGGGCGTGCGGATTCATTCTGAACATCGGTGGCTCGGATTTTCTGATGACGGTGAACTTAAAATAGAAAACAAGGAACGACAGTTCTCTATCAAACCTGATGCTGTGATTCTTGCACTAGGTGGTGCGAGTTGGCCTCAGCTTGGTTCGACAGGATTGTGGGCTGATGGGATGCGAGCTCGAGGCGTTGAAGTCGCTCAGTGGGAGCCGGCAAATTGCGGTTTTGAGATTGCGTGGTCGCAGCACATAAAGGATAAGTTTGACGGTGCGCCACTGAAAGCGGTGGCAGTTACTTTTAAGGGGCTCGACGGCGTTGTAAGAACGAAGCGCGGTGAACTACTAATAAAGCAGTGGGGAATCGAGGGTGGCTTGATGTATTCCTTCTCGCGCAGAATTCGAGAGTATCTGAATCGGCACGGAAAAGCGACGTTCTACATAGATCTCGTTCCCGACCGCGACCTTGAGCGAGTGCTAAGTGCTTTATCGCGTCCGCGCGGGTCGCACTCGTTCTCTCGCCATTTGCAAGACGTTATCGGAAACGATGCGTTGAAGCGAGCGCTCATATATGAAGTAGCTGAAGGAAAAACGGAAAATCCACAATCGGTCGCCAAACTGATTAAAGCGCTGCCGATTGTAGTTTCTGCGACACGTCCGATTGAAGAAGCCATTAGCAGCGCGGGTGGCATTAGTTTTGATGCGATCGATCAGAATCTAATGCTTAAAGCGTTACCGGGTATTTTCGTTGCTGGCGAAATGATCGATTGGGAAGCGCCAACGGGCGGATACTTGCTCACTGCATGTTTTGCCACCGGTCGTTGGAGCGCAAAAGGTGTCATCGGATGGTTAGAAAATCGATGACAACTGTGTGAGCGCTCTTCGTTGCGAAGGTTTTCGCGTTCAGCGTTTCTACTTCTGCAGCGTCTTCTTCACTGATTTATAGCTGTCAGCGATGATCCATTTCTGGTCGTCTTTGGTTTGGATTTCGCAGATGTCACTGTTGTTGGCGACAGGGAAAAGATATTTGATTTCCTCGATGTTCATTACTAGCTTGTTGCCGTCATCGAGTTGAAATTCTTGAAATATTGCTGCCATGTTTGTTCTCCAAATGTAAGCGGTTTCGTGTCTCAAACTTTGATATAGATTTTTTTCCAATCCAGGATTTTGCAAATTCCCCAGCATAAGAGCATTGCGATTATGCCGAACAATAGTGAGCCGAGCTCACCCGAACAGACTGATTGCATTTGCTCGTTGAGGTAGTGGTAGACGTTCACATCCTTTGCGACGTATGTATGAAGCATCGCAATCACAAGCAAGTCGCTGACGACGTATATGAACAGCGTGTTTTTTCCGAACACCGTAAAAAACTCAGTCCATTTAGTCCAGCGCAAACGCTCAATTACGAATATCAAAGCTGCCAAAATCAACAAATCTATTCCAACAGTTTGTAGCACATATGAGCTTGTCCAGATTTTTTTATTGATTGGAAATACAACATTCCAGAGCTGCGCTAGCGCTATTGAAACAATCCCCGCGCCAGCAATCTTGCCCAGCGCGGATGGTTTCTCCGCATTTTTTTGAACAAACGAACCTGTGAAATATCCAGCGATGACATTCACCACTGCCGGTGTCGTGCTGAGATTTCCTTCTGGGTCGAATGGAAATCCTTCGCCTTTGTACATGTGCGTTTCGCCAAGTACAAATCGATCCAGTGGAATGACAGCGTTGCCATGCAGGCTGTACGGATCTCCGGGTGCACCGAGGAAATACATCAGCGCCCAGTAACCGAATAAGAAAACTACAGATAGCGCAATGACAGCTTTTCGTGGCAAGTAGTGAATCATTAACGATGCGCCGCAATAACAGAGTGCGATGCGCTGCAAAACACCGAGAATGCGAACATGCGACAGTGGCTTGATGAATGGCAGCCAATTCAAGATGAATCCAATCAAAAAAATGATTGCAGTGCGCTTGAATGTTTTGACAAGAACGGCGCGATTACCTTCTTTCTTGTACTTGCCCATCGTGAAACTGAGCGCATTTCCTACAGCAAAAAGAAACGATGGGAATACTAAATCGGTCGGCGTGAGTCCATGCCACTTTGCATGATCGAGCGGTGGGTAAACGAATTTCCAAGTGCCAGGTGTGTTGACAACGATCATGAAGCACACGGTCATGCCTCTAAATACATCTAGAGGAAGGAATCGCTTCGCTGTCGTTTCTGTCACAGAATCGTCTCAATGAACCGTGGCGCTATTTTGTCACACTTCACTATCGAAGTCAGTGTCGTCAGACGCCGCGCTCGCCAATTATTAGAGCTTTAAGTGGTAATTCGACAGCGTCACGTGTGATCGATAAGATGGTTGCAGAACACAATTTTTCGTCAATCTGAATTTTCAATCGACACCGCAAATATCCTCGCGGTTCAGGAGATGCGCATCATGTCTATCTCTCTAATGATTTTCGCAGTCGGTCTTTTGTTGTCCATGATTATGTTAGCGGTTTTGATTACATCGACTTACCGAAAATGCGGTCCAAATCAAGCAATGATCATAAGTGGAATGGCTGCCGGTGAAGGCGAAAATTCGTTCAAAATCGTAGTTGGGGGTGGTGCCGTCGTGCTTCCTCTAATTCAGCAAGCAAATATATTGAGTCTTGAAGTTTTGAAAATAGACGTTGCAGGGCAAACACCTTTTATCACCAGAGACGGTGCATCCGTGAGACTGGACGCTGTAGGACAGATTAAAGTCAAAGGTGACACGATTTCGATCGCCACCGCATGTGAACAGTTGTTGAATAAAACAGGGCAAGAAATTGTCGAAATTGGTCACGACATTTTTCTTGGACACATGCGAGACGTCATCGGCACACTCACTTTTGAAGAGTTAAATGGAAATTTGTCATCGGTTGCGCAGCGCGTGCAGGAAGCAGCAATTTCCGATTTGGCGAAAATGGGAATGACTGTTGTTTCGTTCACGTTCAAAGAGCTGTCCCGATGCGCCTGAACCAATAGCTAATGTGACACTCGCTTGATTGGTCGGAGCTGGAGAAATTGCTTATTTAGGGTTGTGCCAACCAAATTTCGGTTTGACTTTCTCTTCAACTTCACTCGGACCCCACGTTCCTTTATCGTATTTGTAGACAGGAGTCGCATCGCCGATGATCGGATCTACTACACGCCAAGCTGCTTCCACCGCATCCTCGCGCGAGAACAGTGTTGAATCGCCATTGATTGCGTCTCCCAGGAGGCGTTCATATGGTGGCATCTGATCTTGTTCGTTTGGCTGTATAACTAGTTCTCCAATCGAACCGGTCATAGCTTCGCCAGGTTTTTTGATTTTGATGCCCTGACCAATTTCTTCTTTAGGGCTTAGTCTGAAGCGGTAGTATCCTTCGTCACCGCTCTGGGATTCGTTCAATATTTCGTTCTCTGTTGGTTTGAAATTTACCATCACCTCTGTGATTGTGACTGGCAAACATTTGCCGACACGCACGTAGAAGGGCACGCCTTCCCATCTTCTGTTTGCAATTTCAAACTTGAGCGCAGCAAAAGTTTCAACTGTCGATTCTGGTGCCACACCTTTAGTGTCATGGTATCCAACAAACTGACCGCGCACAATGTCATCGGGTGAAAGTGGCTTGACGTGCTTCAACACTCTAGTGCGTTCGTCCAGAATGGATTTGTGCGCTCTGCTCGAAGGACATTCCATCGCAAGGCACGAGATCACTTGTAGCATATGATTTTGTACCACGTCCCTGATCGCGCCTTCTTCGTCGTAGAGCTTTCCTCTGTCTGCCACGTCGAATACTTCAGCCATCGTTACTTCGACACTTTCAATGTACTTGTTGCTCCAAGCCGCATCGACGATAGGATTTGCGAACCGGAAATAGATCAGATTTTGTACGGTTTCTTTTCCGAGATAGTGATCGATTCTGTAGATTGCATGCTCGTCTAAATGTTTTCGAAGCGTCTTATTCAACTGTTTCGCAGTCGCGAGGTCGCGTCCGAACGGTTTTTCGACAACCACTCTGGCGCCGCGCAAACAATCTGCTTTCGCTAGTTTGTCGATCACTGTGCTGAAAAAATTTGGCGGAATGGCGAGATAATAGATTGGTCTTTCCGCTTTTCCAAGCTGCTCACGCAAGGCACTGAATGTGGTGTCGTCTGCGTAATCACCGTCGATGTATTGCAACAATGACGAAAGCTTTTCAAATACAGCTTCGTCGAATTTCGGTTGCTTCTCGCAACTCTCTCTGGCTCTCGCCTTTAGCTGGTCGAGATTCCAATTTGATTTTGCTACACCTATTACTGGAATGTCTAATTTCCCGTGTCGCACCATCGATTGCAACGCCGGAAATATCTGTTTGTAAGCGAGATCTCCGCTGGCGCCGAAGAATACAAACGCGTCAGCTTTGGACTTATGTTCCGTTCCATTACTCATTGATTCAGGTTTCCGCAAATGCCGTATGTGCTGAGCTGTGATAGCTCAGTGGTATTTTAGTCTGAATTGCAACGAGAGAGAATCTTGGCTTCGTATTCTTCGTTATAGGTCGCAATCACCGCATTCGCGAGCTTTGGTCGTTGTGATTCCGACAAAGGCTCCGTTGATGTTAATTTCGTTGATATCTGCGGTAGTGCGGTGGCACGGCTTCGATGGGTCGCCTGCCGCTTGGAATTCCAATGATTGCAAATATTGTGTGAAGGCATCGACCGGTATCGAATAGCGGTTGTGTCCGAGTGCTGTCAGTGTTTTGTATCCGGGGCGGCGAAAAAACGAGTTGGGCGTGACGTAAGGAATATTGTTAACACTGACGATGCAAGCTTCACCGCCGACGAGCTGAAACGTGATCGGCTGAGTTAAAGTGGTCTCTAACACAGGAAGTCCAGTGCTAGTTTGCAGCACTTGAAAATACGCTTGAGCGGATTCTGATCCTGACCCGTTCGAAGCGCTTTCGATGTTTACCACCATCTGGCGGAACCCACCGATTGTTTTTGTAATGGTTTGAATATGCGCGTAACCTGCTCCATTACTGCAAAATACTTGATACATTCCAGTAGATAGATTGCTCGATTTATGCGTTCCCGGAGTCACCGCCGGTAGTGGAATTACAGTTGACCCTGAGATATTTGGTGTCGCGGCAGTGGTCGACTCGGCTGAGTTGCGTGCAAATGCTGACTGAGCAAAAATTAGTATCGCGCTTGCGGCGATGAGGGAATGCGATATTTTCATGGTGAACATTATCGCATGAGTTAAGTGGAACTGTTGCGAATCCAAGTGGCGACTATAGTCGTCTTATGATCCGACATCACTCGGACCGCGCAGTCCAGCTTTGACTGCGAGCCACTTTGTCGCGTCCTTAACTGTATTGAACGTAGACGTTTCGAATCCGGTTTTTGGAAGCATTTGATTCTCGGCAAACCATTGCGCTCGTCCTACGATTCCGTCGACTTGTTGCGGCGTGAAGCCTAGATCTTGCAGCTCGGATCTCCCTGCTGGAGTCGAGAATTTCTCTGCAAAAGTCTGCACTTTTTCCGAGAGAGCTGGATGGAATTTTTGTCCAGCTAGTTCGTTGTAGATATGAAAGTTCATGTAGTCGAACCCGATACGAGCACCTGGAGCAGGTGTGTACTCGCTTGTCGTTTTCGCCGGAAGCACTCCATTGCCAACATCGATGTTGCCGGCCTTGATACCATCATTGGTGCGAACGATTACTTGATTGAGTGAATGGTTGTCCCACTCACCATAAATCAAACGCTCGGCCCACGACTCTGTGAGCGCCTCTTTCAACTGCGGACTTTCAGACAATTGGCGTTGAATGTCACCCTTCGTCGGATATCCAGCTTTGTTCAATTCGGTGGCATTTGCTTTGAAGTAAGGTCGAACGGTTTCACCGCGAACTTCTTGAATAAATCCCCGATATGTATTGCCTTCTACAGTTACGTCGCGCTGCGCGGTTGCCGGGAAAAAGCTTTTATCGAAATTCAATTTCGAGTTCAACCCGCGCAGACCGATCTCAGATTGCATGCGATGGGCAAAAGATTCAGTTCCGTCGTCGAGTCGGAAGATAGCGCGCGCGTTATCAGTTGGCGATTGCGGGTCGATGACTTTGCCCCAGATGTGCTCGCCGTTTCTGCGCACTTCGTGCTTCTCAATCACGAAGTCACCCTTCGCGAGCGCCATCTGCGCTGCGTCGCCAGTTTCGCCAAGTTGGAATTTCGAATTTCGGGCAGACTCCAATGCGCCTGCGGAGTCGCGAATGCCTGTAGATAAGAAGCTCCGCCGTTCCAAACCAGCGAGACCTCCAGCCATCAGACCAGATGCTCCCGCTACTGCAGTTTTTTCAAGCAGCCATGCTGGATCGAATTTCTTATCGGAAATCTGATGCGAAACTTCTGTTCCGACCGCAGCGGTGACGTTGAATGTGCCTGCTGTCAGCGCAGTCATTGCCACATGGTTGTATGTCGAAGCGCCGCGAGTAAAGCGAGTCATCGAACCTAACGCAATGTCAGATGCGACAAAGGTCGCATAATCAGTTGGAATCGATTCGACTGCTGCGGTTGCAGCTCTTCCGAAACCGAGATTTAGATTGAATTTGCCGTCCTGGTCGTAATAATTCGAGCGCGTGAAGCCCACGTCGGTAGCACGTCCCACTACGCCTAGCCCGACTCCGGTGAGGGCGGGAGAGGCTGTCTCGGCTGCTAGGAAACGCTGCGTGCCAAGTAAGGCTCCTGCTTTTGCGATACCGGCTGCCGCATCGATGGCTATCTGTGAGCCTCTGTCGGTAGTTTTAATCTCATCCAGCGCGAAAGCAGCGATTGCGCCAGCCATTCCGGCTCTGCTTTCCATGAAGAGCGGCGCCATTTTTGCGACACTTTTCACTCCATCTGTGACTTCTTCACTAACCTTTTCATTAGTCGTGATGTGACTAAGAGCCGGTACCAGCGCGCTTTTAACGGCGTAGTCGAGCCAGCTCTGCCCGCCTTCATCGCGGCGAGAGTCGTTCTGCTTAAGTAGATTCCCGACGGGATTATCTGCTCCCACATTCACCTGCTGGACGCTACTACCTTGTTATGCCCATGTTTTATGACCGAAAACCAGGATTGTCTTGCCACGACGATGTTTTCACCCCTTGGCATTCTGGAAGCACCACCGATAGCCGTTCAAGCTAATTCGACTTGAATTGAATCGGCTGAGCCGGTGACGTCCAATCTCTCACTGTCGACTTCTCCGCGCGAATGCTATGAAGGTGTTCCGTGAATGTGAGGTGATGACGTCCGTCCCCGAATATCATTTCCTCAGTGACCGTGTCCGCTGCCTTGTCGAATTGCGTGAAAGTCATTCGTCCGAAAACGCCGTTCCCTGCGCTGAACTGAGGCTCGACGATACACTGTGACGTGACATGCCCGTCAACGGGGTCCATGCGCGTAATCGACTGCGTCGGATCATCACCCTCGGACGTGCAAACTGATTGAATCGGCTTTCCGGTCCTGAGACTGTAAGCCACTTTCTCTGTGTAGTCTTTTCCGGTGTGAATCTTTTCCAGCAACGAACCGGTGTTTGGGTTCATCTTAAAATCTATCGTTTCTGGAACTGTTACACCGCCGTCAAGATGAACGTCTCTGGTCAGCTTTTTCTCAGCTAATTTTTTACCTACAAATTTCTCGAATGCGACCTCTTCGAGATCCTTTATTTGAGCGACACTCAGGGATTTGTCTTTATTGTGAGTGATTTTGAAAGTGGAATTTCCTTCGCAAATTTCTACATCCGGCAAGCCCGCGCTGGAGTTTTTCTTTGTAATGCCATGACCTTCTTTCAGCAAATCTAAAACATGGTGCACCAGGTGATCGTTCGACGAAGCATTTAAATTCTGCAATTCTCGCTCAAGTTCTTTCATAGTTGCACCGTTATTAAAATCTGGGGTGAAGGACAGAATCACAATAACTAGAAGTTCTTGCAAACTTCTTGCGCTTTGACGTGCAGTTCAAGTTGGAATTGTTTTGCTTTAGCAGTCGCTAGTGCGATTTGAGTTGGAATTGTCTGGCAATTTGTGTATGTCTTTGCGCGGTCGCAAGTCGATTTTGCACTAGTCGAGATTGCAATTCTCGTGGGCGCTTGCAACTTTCGTGGGCACTTGCAACTTTCGTGGGCACACGCAACTTTCGTGGGCACTTGCAATTCTCGTAGGCACTTGCAATTTTCGTGGACACTTGCAACTTTCGTGGGCACTTGCAATTTTCGTGGACCCCAAGTTAATACTTGCCGGATGAGTGCCAAATCCTTTAGCCAGGCACAGTTCGAGGCGATTTGAAGTGCGTCAGTGGTCAGTTAACCTGTGATTCGATGTAAAATTCTTCAATGTTCAAACCAAGTCGCACCATAATAAATCGCTGCTTCTCAATGATGATGGCGTTCACAATTTCTCTAAGCGCACTGCCGTCGCTCGCAGAGAATGAACCATCGCTCTGGTGGCAACAGGTGTGCGCTCAAGCAGACGAGGACAATGACAAAGGCAATTACGCAGACGCTGCAAAAAAGCTCGAGTCTGTCGTGCAGAAGCTTGGGCAAACGGACCGCGATTGCATTGAATCTGTTCAAGCACTCGCTGACCTTTGCTACACGTACTCTTGTTTAAATCGAAGGACTGATGCGGAGCGATGCGGCAAGCGAGCAATTGAGATCGCCGAATTGAATCCACCGCATTCACCGCTCCTCAACAAGTTAGGTTACACTCCCGCGCAGATCGTGTCTGGTCAGAAAAAAATGTTGCGCCTGGCGTTAGAGGCACTCGCGAATTCGTATTTGAGTGAAGAGCGTTACAGTGAAGCGGAAAAACTCTTAAAAGAATCGACTACAAAGTTGGGAGTTGGTGATGATTCCGTAGTATCGCAAGCTCTTCTCGCTGAAGTACTTAAGCAAAAATCGGAATACAGCAAAGCTGCTGAAGCATTTAAACGTGTAATTGCTATCAGAGAAAAATTGAAATTCCCTGAGGAGACAGCTAAAGCGTATGAATGTCTCGGAAATTGCTATTACTTACAAAATGACTTGTCGTCTGCTGAATCGGCTTTCAAGAAAGCAATTGTTATCATGCAACGCGCGAAGCTAACGACAAGACCTGCGATGTCCGACATGTATGATGATCTTGGAAATGTTTACTACTACCAGAAACGCTATCCAGAAGCGGAGTCTCAATATCGACTTTCTCTCGCGGCTCTGCACGATGCTGGTGGCATGAGCGACGAGCGCACCGGCGAGCGCCTTCGTGATCTTGGAAGCGTGCTTGTGATTTTGGACAAGTTGGATGAGGCAGAGCTGTGCTACAACACCGCATACAAAGACAAAAAGTATGTCGCTTCGAAAGAGATTTTTCTAGACAATCTGTTCACTATTCAACGCAAGACTAGCATCCTCACGTATAAGCGCTTCTTCACTGCGTCTGCCACTGATATGCATCAGTGCATTGTCTCGAATCAGAAAAAGATTCAACCAGATTCGCTTGCATGGGCAAAATTTCTCGAGGATGTTTGTGTATCGTTTCCTCAGTTTGCTGTGCGAACTGATCCTGTGATACCACTTCTGAAACACGCGATAGCAATTAGAACGCGTCTGGAAGGAGCTAATTCACCGTTCATTGCACACGATCAGTATTTGATCGCCTACCGACTTGCCTCAATCGGAGGCGAATTTTCCGGACCGGCGTTGAAGTCTTATGCCATGTGGAAGGCGCTGAGTAAATCTGACAGTGCCAAATTGAAGTATTGGCAGTTTGCGCAGATTCGCCTGGCGTACTTACTTGGCGCGCTGGGGAAAGAACATCGTACCGAAGCTATGGAAATGGCTGATATCGCATATGATACCGAATCAAAATCTGGAATCGACTTGTTCGATTTAGCAACGTTGTACGAACTGTTCGGCAAATTTGGAAAAGCTCGAGTTATTTACGATGAAGCATTCGAAATAGCCAAAGCACGCAACAATAAAGCGAATATGGCTGTCGCTGCATTCGCCAGAGCTTCAGTGAGTTTCAGAGAGAACGATTTCGTCAACGCCTGGAGTGAGGCGAAGCAAGCGGAAAGTTTGTTCAAAGAAACGCAGGGAGACGAGTATTACAAGCAATCAGCACTGAACTTGAGTTGTTTGAAACTGCTAACGGATCTTTCCGTGCAACGTGGAAATTTGTCAGAAGCTGAATCTTACGCACGGCAATTAACCTCTCCATTGAAGTTTCAACCTTCGAACATGCAAGTGCAACGTGACTATCTCGAGTTGGCAAAGATATTGCTGTTGGAAAATAAAAATGACGAAGCGAAGAAGATTGTAAACAATGCAATCGCGGTTTTATCAAACAGCACATATGGACAGTATCTCGGTGAAATTGAGCTCGCTCACGCACATGATATGTTGGGGAGCATTCAAATGTCTTCCAGGCACTACGCTGAGGCAGATTTAGAATTTCGCCAGGCATACAATTTGTATCGCGATGATGACGAATCGACTGCCGGTATTCTCGGAATGGTCAATGATTTGAATCAAATGGCAAGGTGCTTTTCCGTATCAGGCGGTCAGGCTGATCAAACTGTGCAGCTTGCGTGTTTGAAGTTGGATAGTTATTTGAAATCTGCGTTTCCTCAGCTTTCGTTTGCGCAACAGTGTGCATTTGTCAGTTGTGTCGGCGATCAAATCGATCCGCTGTTGACTTACAGCATGACCAGGGAAACTGCGAGGGGAACATTTACCTTCTTGATGCGATGGCAGGGACTTCTTGTTGACGCAGTGCGGCGTTCAAGCGGTGATGCATCGGGCGACTCCGAGACTTCAAATCAGCTCAGGAAAATCAGAAATCAACTCTCGCAGATTTCCGCGCAGGGTGGTGGCAGTTCAACTGTAACTTCGTTGACGAATGAAAAGGAAGCGCTTGAGCGAAAGCTTGCTTTTGGAAGAAAGTCGGACGATAGTGCCGACGAAGTTCTCAATCAAACGAGCAAAGATTTCGCCGCTGCACTGGCTGATGATGAGGCATTTGTCGACATAGTTCATTATCATCGTTTTGATGATGATACACCGGCATACGCAGCATTAGTCGTCACCAAGAATGGTGGCGTGAAATTGCTTAATCTTCCAAACGCGGAGCAAATCGATGCGACAGTAAGTAAGTGGCTGCAATCAATGGCGGCACCTGGCGGTAGTGTTCGAGATATTTCGTTGGATTCGAGTAACGATGCATCTGCAACTACCGAAGATCCAGACGTTTTGTGCGCGAAGGTCGCAAGTCAACTTTGGGCACCATTGAAGGCAGTGATACCAGTCAGCACGAAAAAAATATGGCTCTGCCCGGATGCAAAGTTATCCACTCTGCCCTGGAGTGTGTTACTCGAAAACGCACATGCAGATAATTTGATGCTCAGTCAAATTGATAGTCCGCGTGCATTTCTAACCTTGAAGGGCGGTGCTTCAAAAGTGGCTTCATCTGGTGACAATAAAGTGTTGCTTGTTGGTGGCATCAACTTCGCTAATAAATCCCTGTTTTTGCCGGGCACCAAACAAGAAGTTACAGAGATCGAAGGACTTGCGAAGGACAAAGGATATCAGCTCGACGAGTTGACAGGAGATGCTGCGACGAAATCGTCTCTTCTGGAAAAGTTGAGCAAATCTGCTTACGCACACATTGCAACGCATGGATTTTTCAACGACGCTTCCTCGCGTGCCGCTTCAGCCGAAAAATCAACAAGCGGTGCTGCGCGCAATCCAAGTGATAACTCCGCATTTAAAAGCGTGTCACGAGAAGTGGTAAGTGTGAGTACCGGCGAAAGTAGTGATAATACTTACTTGATGGAGCGTGACCCATTGCTCTCGTCGGGGTTGTTGTTGGCACCGACTAAGTCTTCTGGCAAAACTGACACGAACCTATCCGCGAATTTTGATACGAACTTAGCGGCTAAATCTGGTGCGAGTGTATCCAATAAATACGGTGTGAGCGTAACCAATAAATCCGGTGCGAATGTATCCACGAAATTTGGTGCGAACGCATCCGCAATATCTGATACTACTGGTGGTGTCGACAATACTCGCAGTGGAGACGCTGTTGATATTAGTACCGACAATAATGCTGACGATCGTCTCACCGCCGAGGAACTGGTTGGGCAAGATCTCAGTGGTCTTCGAACAGTGGTGCTGTCTGCCTGCAACTCGGGACGCGGCAAAGGTTACGACGGGCAGGGCGTCATGGGTCTCCGCGCGGCGCTAGTTGGCGCGGGCGCGAAGGGCGTAGTGATGTCGCTCTGGCCGGTCGATGACGACGCAACGCGCGAACTGATGAAGCAGTTTTACGCCAATCTATGGAACAAGACCAATCCTATGTCGCCAGTTTTAGCACTCAGAGCCGCACAACAGGCTGTTCGGAACAATCCAAATGGAAAATGGAAACATCCATTCTATTGGTCAGGCTGGATTTATGACGGACTCGGTTGGTAGAGAACTCGGATTGATTCAGTATCCAAATGGATTTAATCCGCCTGGATTTGATTTAGTATCCGCCTGGACGACTTGCTACAAACAGCAATCCACCTTTCTTGGCGTATTGATGCTGAGCATATCTGATTCCAGCGACCAGGTTCGACAGCGGATCGTGGATGTTGCTGTCTAACCCAGGCAGCGCGAATTGCTTAAAGGTGCTCGGAATAGTCTGCATCAATCCAGTCGACGGAACGCCCGGCTTAACGACTTCTATTTACGACGACGCAAACTTCGTGGCGCGAAACCTCTTTTGCTTTCTGTGATTACCGATCAACATCCAAACGCTTGCTATGACAAACCGTCGCTCGCGAAATTCACAAACGTTATGCAAGATCCGCGTGAGGTCGTTATTGGGTTCAGCATTCTTGGTCCGGGCTGGCAAAATAATGGAAGAGTTTATCCAAAGCCAACGATGAGCGGGTGGATTACAGAGCCGAAGTCCTTCGATGATGATTTTAAGAAGGCTGGCTATTGCGAGTACTTCGGCGCACGATATCCGATCTTGCACGTGGTCGGACCAGTTCGATTTCAATACACCGGGTTGACTCGCACTTTATGTGTGCAAGCGGAGGGTAATCTGCGAGATGTTGCCGCGAATGGATGGAGCAATTTACTCGACCCCGATCCATATTTGCGCACTGCGATAAATGCTTTGGCTTCGGAGTTTGGTTCATATGATCTCGATACCCGCGTTCACGGCAATATCGCGCGTTATGGTGTCACAGTTGATATGAAGAAAAAGCAAAAAGATTTGGCTGACTGGGTTGCTGCTTGGAACGCATTTCCATTAGTTGGTATTCCATGGCCAACGTATCCCGGGTGGGAAAAACACTTGGGACCGCGGGTTTCGCAAACTGAGCTTGGAAATCGCTAGGCGTTTAGTCTTTCGATCACACTCGCAATGACATTGGCTGAACACGCTAGACACGCGGTTTATTTGTGATCCGGTTTTACGGAAATTTTGAGCAGAGCGTCGTTCTGATTAGCTCCTCGCCAGACGATCTTATGTTCGCCGGATGTTTTGATCACGTCATCGAGAACGTATGAAAACGATAACGTATCATTTGGTGGCAACGCTTTAAAGCGTGCGTCTCGTGGTCCGTTGCTGAACATCCAGGCTGAATCACGATATACGCGATCGTCTATCACCAGTACTGTTGCTGGGATTTCTGGATTCACAGTTTTGCTAGTCACATTTTTTAGTTCGAAAAAAATCGTCAACTGTTTGATATTAGCCGTCGTGAACGTTGATTTGTTTGATGATATAGAGGCTTGCAAAATGTGGTGCTTAGATTCAGCTTTGGTAGGAGGAGTCATCAATATCGCCGTCGATAAAATGAATAAGCAAGCAGAGGCGAAAACGTTGCGTTGACTCGGTTCCCGTGCGAAAGATTCCTTTTGTGATTTCATTACAATACCCCGGCTCGAGATCTTTTGGTCTAGACGCTAATCAGAATCGTTCGACGTTCAAATATCAGTCTAACCTGAATCGTTTCTCCATATGAAAGCAGAAACTGTCCAATGCTTTCTTACTCGATCAATGAAATCCAATGCACTTAAGAATGACTTCAGCAGTCTTGAATATCATTGAACGCCCGGGCGACAACTTTCTGCGCGTAATCGGAAGACGCGGTTTCAAATACGCAGCCCAATCATCGTCGGGAAGTCCATCAAAATTCAAACTGACCTTTTGTCCTTTTCGATCGAAGTTGAGTTGGACGTTTACCAATCCAGTGGGACGCTCGAAGATTTTGGCACTTTTAAGATGCGCTAGAGCGACTTCGGATACGACGTGTTCGTGCGTAGCAACGGAGTGTGTGACGGCGATCGCGCGCTCATCTGTGATCAAAAAGAATGTCTTGTCCCATGTTTTTTTGAACAGCTTATCCTGCCAAACTGATCCAATGGCTGGAAGGATTAAAGCCAGAACTGTGATTGTTCCTGCCTGATTAAGTGGGAGATGGGAAAATGTGAGTAGGATGGTCGCCGAGACGAACAGAAGGTAATTGAAAAATTGCTCTTTAAACAGCTCCATAACCATTTTTTCAATTGCCGCTGGTGCCACGTAGTTCACTTTTTCGTTCGGCTTTAGAATTTTTGTGAATAAGCTCTCTGATACAAGCGGGACCATTATGGCGCGTGCCTCTTCGTATGAGTGACCTGCTACATCAGCAACCTGAGCTACTTCGGTCGATTTGAACTCGGTCATTTTTAAAACTCTCTTTTATATCCGCTGAAATTTCTTTCGCGCATAATTCTTTAATTCCCGCGGAATAGATGAAACGGACGCAGAAAATCTTTCGACAGTATATTTTTTGTGCTGATTCCAATCTGGAGCCGGAGTTTACATGCAAGTGTACGATAATCGCCCATTGATGTTGTGTATACATCTTGTTCATGGCGCGGATGACTTTGATTACGTCGCGTGGTTCAATGGTAAAGACTGGGACAGTTACTGGGTTTGCACTGAATGCGCGAGCAAACTTCCAGACTTGAATGAGCCGCTCATAGAAGTCGCGCAAGTTTCGCAGGAACGTTTGAGCCGGGGTTATCTGGATGGAGTTCACGGAACTCCGGAAATCAGAACGCGAACGACATCGATGCGTTTCGAACATCGAGAGTGCAAGTTTGATGTTGCTTCGACTGCCGTCGGACGAATTCATCCAAATTTGCATACGAAAAACGGTTGGTTTGTGCTTCAAAACAACGGCGATATGTGTGTGTTAGAACCTGATTCAAATCGCATTGCGCCATTGTTTAGAATCGGCGATTTGGATTTTGAAATCGATAACGAATGTGGTTTGTCTATCTCTCCAAAGCAGGATTTCGCTGCGCTTTATCAGGCGAAAAAATCGTTCGGGTGCGTGATTGACCTTCGAAGCGGAAAGATCACAACCAAACTGAATAGAGGAGGATATCGTCCAGAGACTAGCCATTATCCAGTTGCTTTTTTCGAGTCGAACGGACGAACTTTGTTGGTGACGGCAATTGATTGGAATCGCTTGGACATTGTCGATCCGACAGATGGCAAAGTGCTGACGCAGCGAGGGCCGACGATGTATTCGCGCGGTGAACCGCAACCGGGATTATTTTCACAGCAAGATTTCGACCGCTCCAGGTGGAAAGTGGATCATCGATAATGGCTGGGTGTGGCATCCGTGGGGATGCGTCTGGACGTGGAGTCTTGAACGGTGGCTTTCCGACAATGTTTGGGAGTCGGAAGATGGTCCAACTCGAAAGCGTTTGGTTGATCGCTCTTACTTTTGGGATGGTCCTCTGTGCTGGATAGATGACGCTACTGTCGCAATTTGGGGCTGGGGTCACGATGATGAGTGGCTCGTGCCTGCGGTGCAAATCTTCGATGTTCAGAGCGGAAAGAGGCTGTCGTATTTTGCTGGACCGAAAACCACTTTGCCGAGAAATAGCCCGTCGAGTATGTTTGCGCAGGCGCTCTACTTCGACAAGTACATTTTTGCTGTCGATGATAAGAGCGGCACGACCGTTTGGGATGTGGCTTCAGGAGAGCGTTTGCATCATGATCCTGCGTTGCTGCTAGTTAATTACCATCCAACGTCGAAGGAGTTTTTGTCGATTGATTCCGATGGTATCAAGCTGAGTCGGTTGGTTGAGTAGCTATCGCGTATCACTCAAACAAATGGGGTGAAAGCGTCACAGAATCGGTTTTATTTGCATTTTGTGTAAAAAGCATTTACTATCCAGGATGCGCTTTACAACCGCGTTACCAGCCCTACCCTGCAATCAACCTATCGGACGTGTCATTTAAATGGCATCGGACAAACCTGATTCTATAGAACGGGCGCCCGCCCGGGACAACACCGTCTGGATTCATGAACTGATGGACGGTGGCGCAATACAAAAGCGTTATAACAGCGCTTTGAGTGATGCGCTTGGTTTTCCGCAGCTTGCTACCGACCACCTTGTCGGGCAAGCTCCAGAGAAGAACGCAACGCCTCAAGATTCGCCGGCTGTAGATGCGAAAGGGCAAGATTTGCCTTCGCCTGATGAGCGCGTGTCCGGCAAAGTTCTAGGCAAAGCTGGTGTCGGTGAGCAGGACCAACGTTCTCCTGATGAACGCGTGACCGGCAAAGTTTCAGGCAACGCGGGTATCGGTGACCAGGACCAACGTCCTCCCGACGAACGCGTACGTGGGCGTGATGATTCTGGATGGGACCCGTACGAGTCCTTGCAGCCTGGCGACAACGATTTATCCAAGTTTCTCAGTCAAGTAAGCGATTACCGTGGTGCAGAGATTCACTTGAAGGTGGAGCCGAGCACGTACACAGCGAAACCAGGTGAATCGCTGGAACGTATCGCCGAAAAGCATCTCGGTCCCCATGCGACCAAAGAACAAATCGAACAACATGCTGATGAGATAGCTCGCTACAATCAAATTTCCCGCACAAAAAACGGGCTGCCCGGAACGCACGTTCTGCAAGCTGGTGAACAGCTTCGACTTCCGGGCCATGACAAAGATGGAAGCACTGTTTTTACAGATTCTCAGCACTCTCGTTTCACTTATTCAACCGACGGCAAGACGAAAGTCGAATTCAAAGATGGCACCAGCTACACTCGCACCCCTGATGCAGAGGGCGGACACACCGACGTTCACAATGGACCAAAGCCAGAAGATCATTTTGAAGTTAAAGTAAAAAATGATGGCAGCGTCGAGAAAAGCACGCAGTCTCAAGATGTAACACCGGATTTAAGTGTCGAGAGAGAAAAGCTCGATCATCTTGCTGACAGCAAAATTGGACTGACAAAAGAGCGCGCTCAGTTCAAAGATGACATGGCTGCTTTTGAGAAACGCGCGCGGGAACAGCACTTGAGTGCTGAGGAAGTAGCGAAAACTTATCACCAAGTTTCTCGCGTGCTTGATGCCACCGGCACGCATCCAATCGATGACCGAAAGAGAACGAGAGTTGCACTGGGCATTATGGCAGTCGCCGCAGAGCCGACATCAAACGATCAAGGCTGTCACAACACTTGCAATGTCACAGTGATTGAAAACAGATTGTTCACACGCGAACCTTCCAGCGCTGCAAAATTGATTGCAGATGTTGCCACCACCGGTAAGTATGTTGGAGCTGATGGCACTACTGTGAATCTTGACCGAGAAAGCTTTGCGACTCATGGTGAGGAAGCGATGAATGCGCCTCGCGGCACCAACGTTCGCAATTATGCAAGTCAACTTTTCGATGTCACTGCTGTCAATTTGATTCTGGTGAAACACAACGAAGCCACCATTCCACCGGGCGATCTTCGCTACAGTCAGGAGCGTGCAAATGGCTTCAAAGACAGCGGGGAACGAGTTCGCGACTTCTCTACAAATCCGCCGAAAGTTGTTGGTGATGATCCGACAGAGGCAGGTTTGTTCAACGGAATGATTGATATCAATTCGATGATCACTGGACGATTTGAACCGGATGCATTTTTGAGTCACAAAGATTCGATCACACCGCTTGATTCGTCGGTGACCTCATTTGATACGCAAGAAGATTTTGAAGCAAAATTAGCGGCAGCGAAAAAATCCGGAAGCTTTCCCATTGTGCTGGGAGTGCATGCAAACAACAGTCCGTTTTTTGATGAGGCTGATCAGCGTCGCCCATTGCATGCTGACCAGGCGCTTCAAGATGGTCACGTCGTTTTGGTGACGGGATACGATCCAGTGAAGCACACAGTCACTTACGATAATCAGTGGGGCAACAGTCAGGATCATAGCGATGACAGACCGGTTTCCGTTGCCGATATGTACAATGCAACGAAACGCATGTCGGCGACTGCGTGGCTCGATCGCATCGAACACAGACATTCTCAAATGACAGAGAAGCAGTACGCGAGCGATATCGAATCAGTCGTAAAAGATTATGCAAATTATTGGAGTTTGCAAAAGAAAGGCTATTTGGGCGGCTCAGTGGATGAGCAAGAACAGTCCGCAGCGCATGAAAAAGTGGATGCGATGCTCGCATCGATCAGCTCAGCCCGAGCGAATCTTGTTCGCAAGCATCTGAAAGATGTCTGGGCTCACATGAATGATCAACCACCGGTTGCAAACGCGATTGTGCCACCAATGAATAACTGAGTCAAAGGTTCTCTATTCGATTTGTATTCGTGAGAGAATAGAAGACGACTTTGGCGGAAGTAGAATGTCACCAACAGTTGGTCGCGCGCGCGAATGTTTTGAGAAATAGGATAGATCCGCTAATGAGTGATACGGGCACAAAGCACAGAAAATCTCTCGGTGTAACAGTTGAACAGCTTTGCCGCTTGTTCAATAAAAACGGACCAGCTCTCAGGCGTTTGACTCTATTCGAAACACGAACCCAAAAAGTAATTTACGATGGAAACCAATTTAGTGTCGCCATCAGCGGAGATCGTGTCTCGCTGAGCGGTGAACTGAATGAGAAAAATCGGCAAATTACTACTTTGAGCATCTGCGTTAACAGGCGATTTCAATCTGATTTTTGGACTCTTGCGTTGCCAACGATTTTGTCAATACTGAGAATTTTGGACAAATCATTTTCTGATGATGAACTGGAGACTTTGGTTGCGGAGTTAGGCTTGTTCACGACTTCCGCTGCACACAAGCACGTTAATCGAAATGGGTTTTGTTTTAGATGGGGCGTGAAGTCTGCACAAGAATTCGCACTTGATATATTTCCTTCATCGGTGAGCCCGGTCGAAAATGCACCGTGAATGGTGCTCCCGCTGTAAAATAAGCATTCAGGATCCCCGGAGGAAAAATGAACCATTCAAAAGTACTTCTCTCGTTCGCGCTTGCGACAATTAGTTGCGCGACTGTATGCGGAATCTCGGCACCCGAGCAAGCGAAAGCGGCTCCGGCATCCGCTGTGAGCAAAGAGTTCTTGTCCTTCTGGGACAAGTTCAAAGACGCGCTGCGGAAAAATGACAAGAATGCGTTGGCGGATATGACTAAACTGCCATACCTGGACGACGAGAAGAAGTTGAACAAGGCTGCGTTTATTGCGAAATCGGAAACCATTTTTTCTACATCAATTCGCAAATGTTTGCTGCGAGAAAAGCCAGTGCCTGACAAAGATTCAGTTTTTGTTTTCTGCGGCGAGGCAATTTATGTATTTGCCAAAGAGCAGGGGCAGTATAAATTCACCGAAATCGGTGCGAACGATTAGCCTGGTCGAATGCGAAATCGGTGTGAACGATTAACCTGAACGAATGCGAAATCGGTGTGAACGGATTATCGCGATTGAATTTGAAATCGGGTTGAATGATTGAGCCTGCAGGCACTTCGAATTCGATCAACGTTCGAACGTGTCGAATTCGCTGTCGTCACGGCGAGTAGCACTCGCGCCCGTTGTTGTGGCGTTTCCGCTGGCACGAATTTTGTTGTGGGTCTCAGCACCGATAGTGGTGGCAACGTTCATCGTAAGCGTGACTCGAACTGCAGACGACAGATCATCTGGATTTTTCAATGGCTGAAACGTATCTGGCAAAATCAGACGAGCTGGTGAGATTTCCTTATTCAACGAAGCTGGTTGAAGTGAGGATACTTTGAAATCGAGGCTCGAGTCCGACCCTTGCAATCTGGCGTTGGCGCCAGCTTTGTAGTGCTTGTTCGGAGCAACATAAGATTGATCGTCGGTCATCAAATTATTTGATGCGTCGAGTTGCATGACATTCGACTGCACATCTTTTACTTGTCCAAATTGGATGCCGATTTTTCTAACCAATTTCGGTGAACTAAATTGCAACCACGGTAGGCTTACATTCAATTTCTGAATCTCTGCAAGTCGATTGATGATTGCATCGGTGGCCTCTTGCTCCGACACTTGTTTCAACGTCTTTCGTTCAGCTTCCATGTCCACAGCGCTTTGTTTCGCTTCATCCATGAGTTGATCTGCGAGCCCGCGATAATTTTCGTTATTGATATTTTGTGCGGTCTGGTCGATGTTCTCTCTCGATTCTTTAACCAATGCTCTGGTGCGCATGATCATGTCGTTCATCTGACCTTCGCGGTTCGCTGAATTAATGCCTTGATTCAGCGTCGCCTGGTCGCCGCCGTTGAGGACGGCAGCACCGCTTTGAGCGCATTCGTTCGCGTAATTCTGCAAAATGTTTTCGGCAAAATACATTCCGGAAAAAGACATGCCGACAACTAGAGCGATCAAGACCACACCGCCGACCACCATAACAACAACTAGCATGTTGCCGTTTTTAGCGCGCTTGGACTTTCGCATCGTCGGCTCCTTCGCTGGGTCTACGTGTCGCATCTTAGTTCCTATACGCGATGTAATCATATGTTAGGGAGAAAAGCTATTCGTTCATGTAATAAGGATAATCACCGTCTTTCTGAGGCGGTGCGTTCGAATCGCGACCGACGTTTTCCCATGCGCTGGTCGTTACAATCGTCGCCGACCAGGGGCTAGTTAGTCCGGGAATGCCTTTCCACGGCAGACTGACAAGAAACAGCGGCGAGATTTTTAAATCCGTCGCAAGTTCTAATTGATAGACGAAGGGACCGTCTTTTCCGTCTGGCTGCCATTGTTTGGGGACTAAGTTTGGCTCAGGAACGCTCCTTACCGTTACCTGATTTGATTTATTCACTACTCTAAGACTCAACTTCGTTTTTGCGACGACAACGCCAAATGCTTTCAAACTATTCGGCATCTTTGATTCCGTGACGATCATTTGGATCGCGTCTGACATCTTTTCAGCCATTGCGATGCGATGAACAAACTCATTCAATTCATTGTACGCGAGTCCATATCTGATAGGCAGTACACCTAAATCGAGAATCGGGATGAGAACGAAAATAACGAAGACGACCATTGCTGGTCCAAACTCCGCGAGGCTTCCTTTGTTATTTCGTTTGCCCGGCATTCCTTTCTCCAACTCGAGTTCAGAAGTTCGTGTTGCGGACATTCTTTCTACACGAGCCATCAATAATTTAGTAGTGTATTGTAGTGCTCAATCTCTAAAGCGCTTGCACCGAAAGGTGAAGCTGATTTTTCTGTTCAAAAAAATTTCACGGAATCAAATTTCGATTTCATCCTAATTTATCGGAAAACAACTGTTAGCAAACCATCAGCGGTTACCCCACGACCGAATTTTGCGAAGTAAAGGAGATCACCATGCCCCCTGTTATATCGAGTTACTTGCGGAAAATAGGCTGCGCCACGCTTGGTTTATTACTCACGTCATCTAGTTTCATGCCACTATCCGCGATTGCAGGTCCCGCACAACAGTACAAAGGTTACGCACCGAAGGGCGGATACTCGGCACCAACTACTTATCGAAGACCGCAGAAATATATGGCGGATACGTTGCTCATAATGCCGGCTGGCAAAGTGACAGACGAGCAGATTCACGAAGTTTGTCAGGCTAACGACTGTGAGTTGGAAGACGAGATCGGCAAAGGCCCATATCGCATTCTTATTGTCAAAACTCAGAAAGGCAAGCTCGAAAAAACAGAAGCGGCTTTGAGAAAAGATAAGCACATCTGGCTGATGCAGCGTAACTACGAGTTCGAGCCGATGCAGAAGACGATGGCAAACGAAGATGTCGTAAAGAATGGATTGGGCGGAACGGGTTCGTTTCTCAGACTTGTCCATGCCGATGCCGCTTGGAAGTTAGGTGTGACAGGAGCTGGGCAAACAATCGCTGTTGCCGACTCTGGTTGTAACGCTAACGGCGATGAACTCAGAGGAAAGTGTGACAAGGGATATGATGCTACGACCTGGGATGCGAAGTTGGCATTGGCGTCAGCTCCAGTCGCAACCGGCTTAGGTGTGACAGCGGGGCTGGGCGTCGGCGCTCTTTTCGGATTGGGCGCAAACGTTCTCGCTAATGCGGTCAATCCTGGATGCAAAGTCGACCATGTTTCGAAGAATGCTGACGGCGTTTCACTGAACGGCCACGGCACGGAAGTCTCCACTGTTGCTGCTGGTGCCATCAACGGATTGCATTGTTGCGGAGTCGCACCAGACGCTCGAATTTATCCAATTCGCGCCAATAATACGACCTCAGTTTGCGCAGGTATGTGGCACCTTATCTCGACGAAGGGACCAAAAATTCTCAACATTAGTATGGGACCATACTACGCAGATACAATGCCCATCATGTTCTTGATGTTCCGTCTCTATCACGACACCTACGGCGGAATTATTTTCCTTGCTGGCGGCAATCATGGTGAACAGCTGGGCAGCCGCTGTTCTTACGCAAACTTTGTCTCGATGACAAACGTCAACGGTAAGTATCTCAAAACGTCGGCACATGGACCATGTATCTCTTTTGCCGCTCAAGGCGACATGGTCGACACTGTCGACATGAGCAACACTGACGACGCCAGTGGTGGCACTTCTTTTGCATCGCCTACTTGCGCTGGTGTTGCTGCTCTGGTCTGGTCGGCAAATCCAAATCTGACCGGAGACCAGGTGGTTCTCTTGATGCAACAGAAGGCGTACTTGCCAGCAAAAATTACGCCTGACGCAGATAAATACGGTTACGGTATTCCCGACGCTGAAGCTTCGGTTAAAGCGGCTCTTGGATTAGCCAAATCGGGCTTGGGTGGTTAAAATGCCAATGCACAGAATTGGTATTTCAACTGTTTTGATGGCTGCAATTGTGGTGGCGATTACGCCACCACATGCGATGGCGACCAATATCAAAGATCCGGATTGGAAAGTCAATTTGACTACAGAAGTGCAAAAAGGTGTTCTTAATTTCCGCGGATCGAAGTGCAAAGACCCTGTCAAAGTTTTCGTCAACTACATGGATAACACTGACAAAGGTGACAAGAAGCCGAAGTCGTACGAAGAGTTTTGGTACAACCAGGCGGGCAAACCGCTCGGACAAGAAAAATTTGACAAGTACGGCATTCGGCCGGACGAGCAAGTTGTGATGGAAATTAAGCACAAAAACAAGGACCAGGTTCAACGAGAAGAATACAAAGCGGCTGCAAATGCCGCTATTCGATTTTTTCTCGATTGCAAAGTGCACAAGGGTGCGATCAATACTTTGATGGTGCCTGTGAATTCATTTGATGGCATTGTGCAGTCGATCGAAGAACAGGGCTTCACGAAGTTCGAGCCTGCATCAGCAGACGATTCAACACCATCGGGGAATAAGCCATTCCTGCTCGTTCAAGCTGTGGATGACACCACCGCGTCGGACAAGTCGCAGTACTTGGAGTATCAGCGTTAGTTGTTCAGACGCTCATTTGCCCGCTCATTTGTCCTTACATCAGAAGAGTAGTGGGGTCCTTAAATCAGAGGACTAGCGGGTCGCTCGCACAGTTTTGGCAAGGAATTAGCCGGTGCTGTGTCCAGAAATGCGTCGGCAATTTTTAGTGACTTCTCGAAGATTGCACTGCAGTCTGGTTTTCGACGCGCGTTCAAACATGCGGCAGGTGGCAGAAAACTAACCATCCGATCCACAAATGCTACACATTTCGTCTCTTACCATCCCATTGTTATCTTTGAGTTAGCAATTGTGAAAGTAGGTGAACACTTGTTCACCGAACAAAAGAGGTCAAGGTGCCACCAAGTTTCCAGTCCACACACAATACCGTTGCCATTGAAGAAGTAGATACGAACTACGAGTTTTCTGGGTTTCATTTGATAGCGAGCTATTCTGGTTGTGATCCTGCACGTCTGCAGAACAAAGATGGAATGCTCAATGCGATGCGCAACGCAGTCAAAAAAGCAGGCGCTACGTTACTACGAGAATGTGACTACACGTTCGAGAACGGTGCATTCACTGCTGTCATGCTCTTGTCTGAAAGTCATGCAAGTGTGCATACGTATCCTGAAGTGAATGCTTGTTTCATAGACCTTTTCACTTGCGGTACAACTTGCGACCCAAGAAAATTTCACGATGTCATACGAAGTTATTTGCGTCCAACGCAGACAGCCGCCAATATAGTGCGTCGCAACCATATCGTTAACGAATTCAATGCACCACGAGGATAATATGCTGGAACTTGAACAGAAAACATCAAACAAATTTCCGGGTTATCCTGAACTGCCACCAAATCTGGTGTACGTCGAGCCCCGAACAAAAAGAGATAGCGATCATCTAAATCTCACGTTTATCGAAGATTCGGATTCATTTGATACCTACAACTATAAGTTAGAGAAAATTCTAGTTTATAAAAAGACTGCATATCAAACAGTTCTGATTGCCGACTCGATAAATTATGGACGCATCCTTGTCTTGGACGGAGCCATACAGAGCTCAGAGGACGATGAGGCTCTGTATCACGAGATGTTGGTGCAACCTGCCATGCTTCGCCATCCAAATCCGCAAAATGTTTTGATTATCGGTGGGGGCGAAGGTGCGACCTTACGCGAAGTGCTTGTACATAGCAGCGTTCGTTCTGTGACGATGGTAGACCTTGATCAAGAGGTTGTCGAGCTCTGCAAAGAACATTTGACGAGCTGGCACCGGAATGCTTTCGACGACCCGCGAGTAAAAGTTGTTTTTGCCGATGGACGAAAGTTCGTGGAAGAGGACGACAGTCGATATGACGTTGTGATCATCGATGTAGTTGATATGTTGGACAACGGACCTGCACAAGCTTTATACACTAAGCAGTTTTATCAAATGCTTAAACAGCGATTGCGCGAAAACGCGATTGTAGTGGTTCAGGGTCTAGAGTTTTCTTTCTTGGATGATAAACAACACGCCGCTCTGGCCCGTACTTTGCGCAGTGTCTTTGCCGAAACACACAGCTATCGTGTTGGCATTCCATCCTTTTTGAGTTCGTGGGGCTTTCTGGTGGCATCTGACTGGTTCGTTCCGAAAGAATGGTCTGTTGATGCAATCGATACAGTTGCAAGACAAAAGCTTGGTACTGAATGGCTCGACCATTTTGATGGGGAATTTTTCCACGGATGTCTTGCGCAGTGCAAAGAGACAAAGTTTGCGCTAAGCTTGCCAGGACCGCTAATTGAGGATAATGTTGAATTCATTCCTCCTCCCGATATCGAAGATGTGGAACCGGAATACACAACTTATCCAATTCTGAAAAATGAGTAGCAGCTTATTGTTGGAAAAGAATTCGCTCAGTGCGAATCAACAAGTTATGTTCTTCAGGAAAGGGTCTTGTGATAACTCTTCGTATTGTGTCGACCAGCTCAATGGTGTTTTCGCAACTGAAGTAGCGGTTGAAGAATCAGGTGAAAGAAGGAATGGCTTCTCTCCAAGCGAGGACGGAAGAGGTTCTCCCGGTGCGGACGCGCACGTTCCTGATTTCAACCTTTACGTTTTCACGCCCGAAGAATTTGACCGCAGTGGATTGAGTAACGAATTGGAAGGTGCGCTGCAAGTCACTGCCCGTAGTGACCAATTCATTTGGGATGGTGCCCGTGCGATCATAGTTTGCTCTAAAGATAGACAAATCGAGAACTCGAGAATAATGTCGCAGTTTGTTTACTGTGAATTGCAGTTGCGATCAGTTGAACAAAGTATTCGTGCAGACTGGTCTGAGTGTGAGAAGTTCTCGAGATTCACTCACGAACTGACCGTCGCCGAGTTGGTTTATCGCAAGGACGTGAACGTTATGACAGAGAAAGTAAATCGCTGGCGCTTTCTGTATCAATCATTGGCGACGCTTCAAGTACTTCCGTCCGCAGCACTTTCTGCACAGTCGAAGCGCACTTTCTTTGAACTTGCTGTGGTGTCACGATTCCAAGATCGTTTGGTTTTAGTGGATGATCAATTAGAAGCGATGCAGGAACTCTGCGAAGTGGCGTGTGAGCGGTTTGCGGAGTTTAGCAGTCACACCTCTGGACTGAAAGTGGAGAAATTGATTGTCTGGCTCTTAGTGATTGAGGTTCTGCTGCTTTTGGCAGATCAAGCAGCGAGATTGTTCCATTTATGATTTCGCGCTCTCTGGTTCTGCTCACAGCATTCGCTCTTGTTGGTCAACAAAGTTGCGCTCTGGCTCAGGGAACATCCAGCTCTGACACCACTGTGATGCTTTCAATTCACCGAGACGTCAATTTGAATGCAGACGGCTCTGATAAATTTCAAAGTGACGAGCATTCTTCGAATGAGTCAACCGCACCAAATTTGTCCGCTTCAAAAGTGGTGTCAGGGTCGGTGCAAGACTGGCGAGCAAACAACCTTTCTGACATCGTGGACAACATTATCGATACACATTTTCATTCTGACAAGCAAGCTATCGCTTTGGAGAAAAGTGTTGAGCATTACAGAAGTGCGGCACAAGTATTGCTGGCCAAAAGCAAGGATAGTTTGAACTATTCGTTGCCGTATCAGGGTGTCAATCCTTCTCGAAGAATGGGTAAGTTGGTTCTTTCCGATGAAGCACTAATTAGGGATGCTGCATCGGCTGAGTATGCCAAGCAAGTTTACGTAGACAAATTGCATGGGCAGGTTGTAACTTGCTTGATGCAGATTGCATCAGCTCTCGGCAGCCACGATGCTCGCGAGAAGAATTCGTTGCTTGCGTCGGCGCAAGAACAGTTAGAAACATATGTCGGTAGCAGCGCCGCTGCCCATGCAAATGCTCTACTGCAAAAGATGATCGAGCAGTCAGCAGACCGGAGTCTTGAAGGTGCAGATCACAAATGGGGTCCCATAGAGAGACAAAACAAAATAGACCAAATTGTCACCGCGGCGATGAACAAAGATGTAGTAGTGATCGAGCTAAAAAAGCGGGTCGACAATTACGCTCATCCGAATGCTTTTAAAAGCAAATGTTCGGGCGCGATAGAATCTGCACTCAGTGCCGCCACATGGGTCGCTCCCGGCTTTGCTATTCCTCTGGGGTGTGAAGCAGCGTTGAATGCTTACGTCTTAGCGACAGGCGGTTCAGAGGAAGGAAAGATTGAGCGAACTTTGCTTTACAGTAAACGACTCGACTCAAGAAAACGTCTCTATGAACGAGAAGCGAGTCTAGCTGTGGACAGCTTTGGTTACGCGGTCTCGACCAACAATGTTGCGCTCGCTTCGTTTTCTAAGGCGCTAGTCGTTGAATTGAGTTCAGCAGACGATGCTAGCACCGTATTTGGTGATAGTACGGCAGTAGATATGAACGTTGCGCCTCAAATAAAAATTATCAAGAAGAACAAAGATAAGGCGTAGTCAGAAAAACTGGACATTGACTGGGCATAGGCGATGAAAAAAAGTTTGTTCATTATGTGGGTCGTCAGCGGTCTGACTGCGTCAAGTGTCGTTGCCGCAAATAAGACCTTTGAGGCAGAACTCGAAGACCTGCTAACAAACCACAAGTACAAACAAGTAATAGGCAAGGTGAATGAAAACTCCAAAACCATCCAGACGCCCGAGCCTTATGTTATTCAATCGGAAGCCTTTTGCATCGTCGGGAAGTACCAAGATGCTTTGGATGCCGCTGAAAAAGCGTTAAAGTTAGACGATGAAGATGAGGATGCTCACTGTCGCAAAGCTGATGCACTGCTTGAGTTGGATAAA
This sequence comes from Drouetiella sp., assembly GCA_036702965.1. Lineage (GTDB taxonomy): Bacteria > Cyanobacteriota > Vampirovibrionia > Obscuribacterales > Obscuribacteraceae > PALSA-1081. Next base: position 546,709 of record DATNPZ010000013.1, on the reverse strand, counting down.
GTTCAAGAATCTCTAGTCGAAGTCAATCGAGCGATCCAGTTGAATTCGGAAAGCGGTGAGGCGTTCACCTCGCGCGCGAATGTGCAAATTGAACTTGAAAATTACACGGGAGCTTTGGAAGACTGCGCCAAAGCTCTGAAACTTGATCCAAACCTTCCCGATGCATATGCAGCGCGAGCTTCCGCTGCATTTGAGCTCGAGCAATATGAAAGGGCGACAACTGACTGCGACCGAGCTCTTAAACTGGATCCTCTGTGTTTAGACGCTCTGCGAGTGAAGGTCAAGTTGCTGGAAGAAAGCGGCAACCTAGAGCTCGCCAAAGAATTTAAAAGGAAAATCAAATCGATAAGCGACGGATAGTTTAAATCTTTCGCTTTTAACCATGCTTGAACGCCACTATATGTGGTGCGGTGCGAGTTTGGTGCGCTCTGGCTTTTTGCCTCGTTAAAATTGGCTACGTGGAACCTGATTTGACTTGGTCTCGTCGCGAGAGTTCAAACCCTGTGCTTGCTGTGAGGCAAAATGAAAGAACTCGTATTAGATGATTTGGAATGGGCCGAAGTCATTCAAGCTCTGCAGCATCACGCCGATAGGCAGAAACAATTGCTCGCAGACAGTCCACAATGGTCCGATAACCAAGTGCGCGCCCATGAGCTGAAAATTCAAGCTCTCAATGATCTGCACGCGACTGCCATTGAACTCACCGCGGTGAGTCGTAAAGGTGTCGTTATTCGCGCCCGTGAATAGGTACGGGCGCCTGAAACGGGAAATAAGCCGCATTTTTGAGGCAAAAAAAATACCGGCTCGTGCCGGTATCCCTGAATATATGGGCGAGCAGGGACTTGAACCCTGACCCTGCGGACTAGATCCTAAGACGCGAATCAAGTCATTTTCTTGTTTCACCAACTTTTACCAGAATTGCTGAAAAGGCGCACTATCAGTGGCTTCTACGTTGCAAACTTCCAAAACTTTGATACCATGGGAATAGAAATTGCTTGGCTATTGATTGAATAAAAAGTGTGTGCTCGGCGCACTAGATCAAGAAAAAAAATCGACAGCCGATTTGTCTAAATTTTACCCGAGATCCTGCTGTCTCGGTAGTAACAGGAGATTTAAATAACTACCTGAAACGTTGATGAACAGTCTTAGTTCATCGGCTGGAGTATGCCGTGTCACAGAGACAGAAACAAAATAATTTAGCTTCCCTGACAGATTTTTTTGCGGGCGAAACGATGACCGCTGGTAAATGGCGTGATACTAAATTGCCTGGATTTAAATTGAAAATTACGAGTGGTGGCAAAAAGGTCTGGATAGCGGAAAACATGATCAGCGGCACCAGAACAAGCATTACATATACACTCGGAAAATATCCTGAATTGAACGCCAAGGATGCCAGGCAGCGAGCATCATTTGTACTAGACCGTATGCGCCAGGGCTACGATCCGCGACTGGACAAACGAGAACTAATCAACAATCAAGAATCCAGCCGACGAATCGCGCAGGAATTAGAAAAATTGACGTTGCAGTTTGTGCTGGACGACTACCTTGCGCGTAAACGATTGGGACCATGCACAATCTCCAATTATAAATGTGTTGTGTCGGCGTATCTTTCAGATTGGAAGTCCAGAAATCTGCTCGATATTGCAAAGGATGATATCGAAAAACGTTTCCATCAAATCTCATCTAAGAGGATTGGGCGGAAACGACTAGGGGGCATTGGTGCAGCAAATAATGCAATGCGTGTTGTTCGTGCGCTATACAACTTTGCGAATCTTGTGTACGAGAACGATAACAAAAAGCTGATAACGTTCAATCCAGTAGACCGATTGACCGAGCTTAACCTGTGGCATGAGTTGAAACCGCGCAGGGGACGAATAGCAGATGAGGATTTATGCGTCTGGTATCAAATTTGGTGCAAGCTTGATAGTCGAGTTCTGGCTGATTACTTGATGTTTATCATGCTTACTGGGTTGCGAAAAGAAGAAGCTGCCCGTCTCAAATGGGAGAATGTCTATGGACGGCAACGACGCTTCGAAGTGCTCAACACCAAAAACCCTGTCGATCACGTTCTGCCGATAACATCACGACTGAGAGAAATCTTTGACAGGCGAGCGCTATATCGCAGTGACCTTACGAATCCATACGTGTTCCAGAACTTGTTCGGTATTAAACAAGAACTTGATGTACGAGATACCGATTTGGAAATTTTCAAATCCGAAGGGCAAGTGAAATTTACGCTTCACGATTTGCGACGAACTTACCTCTCGAAAGGTTTGAAGTCTGGCTACGACTTGAGCATGCTTAAACGATTAGCGAACCACAAATCGAAAAAGGCACACGACGTAACCGAGGGCTATCTCATTGTGGACCCGATGGATTTGCTTGAACCGATGGAGAAAGTTGGCGACAAACTTTGGGAATTGATGACAACACCTGTCGAATTTCTCACACCTTCTTGTGAAGACTACTTTACTCAGACTCGCTAAATTAGCTGACACGCTAATTCTCGCGCGTATGACCTGCACCATTGACGTCTTAACTTCTTGCTTAATGCAAACGTTAGGATGTCGAATGTCTTGATGGTATGAGAAATAATGAACGACTTGGGAGATTGGGCGGCCGGATTAATGCGCCTGCCAGTCCCTTGAATGCGATTTGGTGGTTAAAGTCTAGGTGATTCGCAACCCAATAAGCAGCCAAAAACGAATCAAGCGCAAATCATCCCCTTGAGTGAATTTTGAAGTTTCACTTTTGAAAGAGAGACGGCAAATTCTCATTCGCGCCAGTATCGCATCGCCGTGGGTTTTTCCCGGGACAGGAAGCAGTGGACATATCGTAGATCCGGGAAATGCCTGGGAAACATTGCGAAAGCGTCTCGATCTCGGCGATCTTTAAATTCATGATTTGCGCCGAAGTTTAGCATCGTCAATGGCGAATTCTGGCGCTGACGTATTAATTGTTCGAGCCGCCTTAAACCACACGGACACAAGAACCACGCTCAAAGCGTATATAAGAACAACGCAGCAAGTGCAGCTTGAGGCACGAGAGAAGGCTCAGCGCTCCTGGCTCTCGGCAATGGATCGGCAAACTACTCTAACTGAATTCAAAGAGAAGCAACTTAAAGTACGAGAGTCAGAAATGCTTTAATTTGTCCGCTTCGTCATACGAACAAATGACACTCCATTGGAATGATCAAATCCGACTCTTGCGCGTGCGACTTTGCTGTTGACTGGCGGATATGGAAAGCTGATTTGGTTTAACGTCGCGATAATCAAGTCTTTCTCGGACGTTGAAATTTCGGTCGAACAAATTAGAGGTTCCACAAATTTCCCCTGTGAAGACATTCCAAAATCGCAGGCCGCATCGCGCAGTGCGACAAACCCAGCAATTCGTCCTTCTATTTTTTGCTTCACTTGGTGAATCCATGCACGCTCTTCAAATGATAAGGTCTGCTCGTAATCACTCTGATTGGCTGGCACGAGCGGTGGAAACGGTGGAATAAATTTCGCCAACGATGCAGGCGAAGTCAGCACCAAAACTACAACGCAAAAAACAAATTTTCTTTCAAAAAAAATTTCGAATCGCATTGATTCAGCATAACAGTACGCGCAATGATGTGGTTCATCGTTTGCGAAATCTACCGGAGACTAACACCCGACCATCCGTGATGCAGATAAACTGCGCACTAAACCATGAATCTGCTTCAAGCTCTAAATCTGTGCGCACGAACCCTCGGTCCTGATGCAAAACGACTGAGAGCAATTAACCACGTTTCCTTCGACACGACTTGGCAATTTAGGATTATGCCAGCTTTGTAAGTACCTAATCCACTAGCGTCGAGTTAAACGACTAAGACAGTTATTTCTCAGCCTTCCGACTGCACGACGCGTCGGCGTCATAGGTTGCAGCTACCTAGCGAGTCGAGTGTACATCGCTTTCTAGTAAAATGCCTATCAAAAGGGGAAGAGGGACTTTGTAAGATGCGCGGGCATGTGCTTTTAATAATCACTCTATCGTGCACTTCAGCTTCCTTTGCTCAACAGCTTGGCGCCCCTATGAAGAGAGGTGTAGCTATTTCTTCATCGCCCAATACAAAACCGAATAAATTGGTCAAAGTAAGTCGCTCGGTTGACCGTGCAATCGCGAAAGCCACGAATGCTCTTCGAGCAGATTCAAAAGGTATAGATTTGGCAAGAATAGAGGAACGGCTAAAGGTTCTGGTGGGTTCACATCAGGTGGTCTGTAAGCTAACACTCGAACCGAGCGGCAAAGTCAAAGATGCCACGATCTTCGAAAGCTCAGGCTTTGTGGATGAGGATCAAAGGGCTATCGATTTTTTACGGAGCATAAAAAGCTATGGACGCCTTGACGATTCAACTGAAAACTTCTGCTACCGAGTCGACATGCCAAAGTTTGATGTTCGAGGAATTCAATAGTCTAAAATCCTTTGGGCGAAAATGTCACTTGGCGAGTGAAAGCGGTGTTCAAAAACTTAGGCTGATCCGCGAGTAATCGGGCGACCAAAACTGTTATTTTAGTGTCCACAGTCTTCGTCCTGTTTTTATTACTTTTGTGTGCCCGGTCCTACACTCATCATATGTGCGAGTCCATTGCTGTCGAAGAAAAACTTTTGGGAGATCGATTTGGCAGGGTAAGTGTGGTGATATGGCGTCGCATCTTAAAGAATATTCTGCGACTCGCACACATGCATGTCGCAATCCATGCGTTTCATTTGCAAAACGCTCTCACTCTGTTAAGTGTTACTGCCCTCTCGGCTATTGCTCTACGCTTCGTGTTAACGCAAAACAATCTATCAACTTAAAAACGACTCGAACAGACGTTGCCGGCCAACGTGGTAGACGACTCACTTAAACAACGAAAAATTCTCTTTTAAAAATATCGGGTTTACTGCCGGGCCTCTACATTTCTGCCCATCCCAGATTTGGATGGTTAACCTCAGGTTAGTGCAACGTGGAACTTGTGTCGACTTTTAATCAACATAGATTGCGATAGCTCAACATCAAAAACGCGAACCTGATCTTGGCATCGGATATGGTGGCACCAGCCGAATCAGAAAGATAATGTTGATTCATAAGCGCCTGGCTTTCATTACGGCTAGAATAAAAGAAGGGTAGTGACAAGCGCTAAGAACGATTGTAGCGATGAAAACGTAATCATACCGAGACTTTTGACTACGCGCAGCCTGCAAAGCCGTACGCAGTAAGGCAGGATGAAGGGCACCGGTCACGGTGCCCAGGAAGCTGCAAGAAACAACCTTTACGCACGGTACATCTGTGCCTTTTCATTCGAGACTGACCGGACCGTGCCCGGTAAGTCTCTCAAGAAAAGGCATCGCGAGTGGTACCAAGGAGAAAGCTATGAGAAGACGAACACCAACTATCGCAACGAAGTTGAGCGCAATCGATCATATTCAGTTCGAGCAATTTTGCAGAATGGAAGGAAAGACGAAAACAGAAACAGCAAGAGAAGCAATTCTCTATTACATGAAAGCAAAAGAGGCAGGACAACTAAACGAGCATCAATCCGAAATGGTATTGCGGCTCAAAAAAATGGAGGAACGGTTTTCCGGGCTGCTGGTCAAACTCGGCATCGGCATTTTTTTAAAAGTTTGGGCAAAATTGCAACAGCGTCTTGAACTGAATCCTTGCCTTACAGCCAAAGAGCTGTTGGTGCAGTTGATTGCGGATGATCCTGAAAATTTCAACATGAGTCACCAAAGAACACTTCGCAGGCGCGTTTCAGCGTGGAGACACACTCAGTTGCAACTTGAATATGCACACCAAAGACTGACACTCGAGCCCGGATGCGCGATAAACATCTTTACAGATCTTGCTGAATTGGCCGTCACTCAGTAGTAAGATTTTTAATGAGGCAACAAGATTGTTAGAGGTTCGAATTTAATTTGAGGCAATACGAGTTTCATTTAATTTGACCACCATCAGGCGGCGGTTCACCTTTCTGAATTAAAACAGCAATTGCATCTATTTTTCATCAATGGCGGCGACCCAAGTTGCGACGTGGCGAAAAATTTCGATGATTTGATGAACATGCGAGTTGAACAAATTCGAAACCATTGCGATTCGCTGCGTGTCGAATTGAAAAGGTTTCAGTTGGATGAGAATTTGCGAATCGTTATTTGTTCAGATTGGTAATTGCGAATTGCGAGCATTCCACCTCACACGTCGTCCAGAAGGTCATTTTCAGGGATCGAAGCGACCTCGTCATCAATCAACAACTGGATGTTTTCGATAGTTGCGCGATTTGAAGAAAGCTTGTATGCGAGCTTGGCTAAACATCCCGGCGCCTCTGATTCTCCAGTGGTTTCTCCTGCAATAACTGGCTGATCAGCAATGCTAAAAGCTGTAAATACGATGTCTTGCTGCACCGATGCTGCGACTTTTTGCAAGGTCGCAGCGGCTGATGGAGAGAAAGTGAGTTTGTGATTGTTGACTCGTCTCGAGTAGTAATTTTTGCTACCAGATGAATCAACGAAAGGAAAGTACTGAGTGCTAAACAAACGACTATTTTTGCTTGCTCTGTTGCTTGTAATGAGTCTGCCGGCCTCATTCACCGCTGACTCCAAGTCTTTTTGATTTGGTGGCGTGGAGACTTGTTTAGCTGCGTAAGTAAGAAAACTTTGGGAGTTATACATATAAAAATCGCTTTTACCCGTGCTGTTCATTTCAGCGATTAGCTCAGGACGAGGACCAAGAGTTTTTCCTTTCTCTATCCACCACCAATCGACCTTAGCGTCGTCAGTGACAAAAATTATTGGCTTTCGTGATGCTTGGTCTTGCTCTCTAGCAAAGTCCAGCAGTTGAAACCACACGATTGCGTCACCGTAAGGGTCCGGCAAGAGCATGCCGGTCGGTTCCTTAGTTTCCTTTTCTCTAGTTTTTTGTTTACTACTTAAATCTTTGAATCCAGGTGGAACAAAATTTTCATATCGTTTTTGCGCTTCTTTGTGCTTTTGAATCAGCACATCAGGCGGATATTCGGGTCCTACTTTGCCTGTGAAGATTGAAACGATCTCCTCGTGCATTCTGTCGCATCGCTCCTGGTAGTCGCTCATGGCATCAGGGGTGCTGGTGTGCGTTTTTAACTTTGTGACAAGCGTGTTCAACTCCGATGCTAACAGCGCATAGTCAATGGCAGGGTGGTGCAGATTTTTGATTTTGTTGTAAACTGTGCTTAGTTCAGTGACAAGGGATGGATCACTAAAGGCTTCCTGCTGTGCGTCCATCCTACTCCTGCGTCGTTTGTTGTATTCGTACGCGGCTTGATGTGTGAGCCAAAGTCTGTCTCTCAGTTGATTGAGTAGTTGCATGAACATTGTTCTAGATTGTTCGCCGTACTGATAAACGTTCAACAAAACATTGGCATCAAAGCTGATTATCGCGTCTCTCCAAAGACTTTCGAATCGCTTTGGTGAAGGTCTGTTGAAACAACGGGACAAATCGTTCATGAGTAGCCTATAGGTAGCCTGCTTCGAAATCTTCTACCAAAAAAGATAATCCGCCTTTCGGCGGAAACCCTGAATATATGGGCGAGCAGGGACTTGAACCCTGACCCTTGCGGACTAGATCCTAAGTCTAGCGCGTCTGCCAATTTCGCCACTCGCCCGTTTAGCAACAAAATAGGGTTTTGACAGGATACCATGCCTGCAAAATCTTTGAATGGACTTTTCAAGATATGCTGTCTCTTTCGGCGACAACAATCTAGCTGTCAGCCTCATCCAGCGCTTGACGCAGTTCAATAAAAGTTTGAAATCTTTCTTCTGGTTTTTTCTTCAAGCACCGCATGACGACTGCTTCAAGCTTTGGCGGCACATTCAGCCCCGCGTCGAAAGGAGCCGGTTGTTTATCCTTATGCATGAGCATTGCGCTGAAGTCGTTCCAACCTTCGAATGGTGGTGCACCCTTTAATAGTTGATACATGACGCAACCAAGCGAGTAAATCTCGGATTGTGCGGAATGTTCTTTGCCATCGAAAGCCACTTCTGGAGCCAGGTAACCAGCGTTACCGTAAATGCTCATGGTTTTCGTCGTGTCATTGTCGAATTCCAAATGTCTGAACATACGCTCGGCAATTCCAAAATCGCTCATCTTCACTCGCAAGTTTTCGTCGCTCGACGAGACGTAGATGTTGCTTGGTTTTAAGTTGCGATGGAGCGCACCGGCTTCTTGTGCGAATTTTAGAGTGGTGCAGACCTGCTTCATAATCTCTATCACCATATACGGTGCTAGTGTTCCCATCTCTGAAAGCACTTGTTTTAAATTTATAGCCCTGAGTTTCTCCACGATGATATAAACGTTTGCCATGCCGCTCTCCGGCACGCCTGCAATGCCTGATGCCATCACGTTTACGATGTTCGGGTGTTGCAAATCGATAATTTCGTGCAGCGCACGCGCGAATTTTTGAACTCTTCGTGGTGCTCCGATTATCTCGGGTTTTATAACTTTGACCACCACTGAATTCTTCGTTTTCGTGTCCATCGCTTCGAATACGTAAGTCAAATCACCTTCGCCGATGTATTCGAACAGCTCATAGTTCAGTTGCTTCAAACCCTCATCCACGGCTGCTCTGATGCTGCGTTGCACCTGGTGCCCTTTCATCAACAGAGTTCCGTCTTTCTTGCAAACAATAGTTTTCGCGTCGTGCTCGTAAAGCCTGTTGCAAGTCGGGCACATCTTGGCTCCCAGCTCGCTCACCTTCGTTCCAGAAATAATTGTCTGGTCGAGCTTATCCTTGATCTTTGACCAATCTTGTACAGGCATATCGCTTCACCTCTGACTCTTTATTCCCACTCTTGAGTTCCAAACTGCAGCGTCAGCGCTGAACAAAACATCCTCGAAAATCGACACAAAAGACCATCAAGACTGGACTTCCCTTACACCACCTGCGAAAATAATTCCTGTTAATGTTGGCAACTCGCCCCACCGTTCAGTTGGGGTGTATCGCGCGATCTACCTCAATTTCAGGTGATTATGACTGCAACCAAAGACGATTTGAAAAGAGCACAGGGAACGCTATCCAGCGACGAATTGCAGAAGATGAATGCATATTGGCGCGCTGCCAATTATTTGTCTGTCGGGCAGATTTACTTGATGGACAACCCACTGCTGAAGCAGCCGCTCGAGCTGAAGCATGTCAAACCTCGACTGTTGGGTCACTGGGGAACGACTCCTGGACTGAACTTCATTTATGTCCATATGAATCGTTTGATCAAGAAGCACGACCTGAACATGATTTACATCTGTGGTCCCGGTCATGGTGGACCTGGAATGGTTGCAAATACTTATTTGGAAGGGACTTACAGCGAAATCTATCCGCTAATTCCTGAAGACGAAGAGGGTATGAAAGCGCTGTTCAAGCAGTTCTCGTTCCCGGGTGGAATTCCAAGTCACGCGGCACCTGAGACGCCGGGCTCGATTCATGAGGGCGGCGAGCTTGGATACTCTCTCGTTCACGCTTATGGCGCGGCTTACGACAATCCGAATTTGGTTGTTTGCTGCGTTGTTGGTGATGGTGAAGCGGAGACAGGACCGCTTGCTGCAAGTTGGCATTCGAACAAGTTTTTGAATCCCGCGAAAGATGGAGCGGTGCTTCCGATTCTGCATTTGAATGGATACAAGATTGCGGGACCTACTGTTTTAGGTCGTCTCGATGACGAAGAGTTGACCAAGCTCTTTGAAGGTTACGGATACAAACCTTACTTTGTCGAAGGACATGAACCGGAACTGGTGCATCAAGACATGGCGAAAACGCTTGATACCATATACGGTGAAATCGTAAAAATCCAAAAAGATGCACGCGAGAACGGTGTCGATAAACGACCGATGTATCCGATGATTGTTTTGCGCACACCAAAGGGCTGGACTGGTCCCAAGGTTGTCGATGGAAAGCAGATTGAAGGAACATTCCGCGCTCACCAGGTTCCGTTATCGGGATTAGCAAAAAATCCAGAGCATTTGAAAATGCTGGAAGATTGGATGCGCAGTTATAAACCTGAAGAACTTTTCGACGAGAATGGCACATTCAAATCTGAATATGCTGAACTTGCGCCTAAAGGTGAACGCCGCATGGGAGCTAATCCTCATGCGAATGGTGGCGCTGTTCTACGTGAACTGAAATTTCCGAACTTCCAGGATTACGCAGTCCAAGTTGATAAGCCAGGCACCATATCTGGTGAAGCCACTAGAGTTACCGGCGCTTATCTGCGCGACATCATCAAAAAGAATCCAGACAATTTCTTGTTGATGGGTCCAGACGAAACCGCATCCAACCGATTGAATGACGTTTTCGAAGTGACTCAGCGCCGCTCATACGGCACGGTTCTAGATAACGACGAAGATGTGAGCCACACCGGTCGCGTTTTCGAAGTGTTGAGCGAACACCTCTGTCAGGGCTGGTTGGAAGGCTACCTGCTCACCGGTCGGCACGGGTTCTTCTCCTGTTACGAAGCTTTCGTGCACATCGTCGATTCCATGTTCAATCAGCATGCGAAGTGGCTCAAAGTTTCCAAACACATTCCGTGGCGACGTCCGATCGCGTCGTTGAACTACCTGCTTACATCTCACGTGTGGCGGCAAGACCACAACGGATTCAGTCATCAAGACCCAGGATTCATCGACCACTGCATTAACAAGAAGCCCGAAATCATTCGCGTTTACTTACCGCCAGATGCCAATACGCTGCTTTCTGTAACCGATCATTGTTTGCATACAAGAGATTACGTAAACATCATCGTCGCCGGAAAACAGCCTGCCTTGCAGTATCTGGACATGGATGCGGCAATCAAGCATTGCGCGGCTGGAATCTCAATCTGGGACTGGGCAAGCACCGATCAAGGCAGCGAGCCGGATGTCGTTATGGCGTGTGCCGGCGATGTGCCGACTCTCGAAATCCTTGGCGCCGTCTCGATTTTGCGAGAACTCGTGCCAGATCTCAAGATTCGCGTCGTCAACGTCGTCAATTTGATGAAATTATTGCCAACGAATGAGCATCCACATGGATTGGATGATTATGAATTCAATTCAATTTTTACCGAGGACAAACCGGTGATTTTCGCCTACCACGGCTATCCTTGGCTGATTCATCGACTGACCTACAGACGTAAAAATCATCACAACATTCACGTCCGCGGATACAAGGAAGAGGGCACAACCACGACTCCGTTTGACATGGTGGTGCTGAACGAGATGGATAGATTCAATCTTGCGAGCGATGTATTCGAACGCGTTCCTAAACTACAATATGAGGCAGCGCGCGGCAAACAATACCTGCGAAATAAGCTAATAGATCATCGAAACTACATCAGGAAATATGGCGAGGATATGCCGGAAGTCCGTGATTGGAAGTGGCCGTACTAAATCCAATGGAATCTTGAGGTAAGAAACGTGGCGGAACAAACTCTTGACGAGGCGCAGGTTGTCGAGGACGACCGTACCGGTACGTCGGTGGAGACGCTGAAAAGGGCGATTGCCGACAATCTTTTCTATATACAAGGTAAGTTTCCCGATGTCGCCACGCGGAATGACAAGTACATGGCGGTTGCGTACACCGTGCGCGATCGCATCGTGCATCGCTGGTTGACGAGCATCAAGTCTTTCATGAAGAAAGAGAGCCGCGTTGTTTGCTACTTGTCGGCGGAGTTTTTGCTTGGACCGCACTTGGTCAACAATCTCGTCAACATGGATATTCTTGAAAATGTTCAGCAGGCGGTCGAGCAGTTGAATCTGGATTTCGACACGATAGTTGAACAAGAAGAAGAGCCAGGATTGGGTAACGGCGGTTTGGGACGACTCGCCGCTTGTTACATGGATTCGTTGACCACGTTGAATATTCCTGCCATCGGATATGGTATCAGATACGAATTTGGTATTTTCGATCAGGTGATCAAAGATGGCTATCAGGTCGAAGTCACAGACAAGTGGTTGCACTTCGGAAATCCGTGGGAAATCCCTCGACCAGAACACACCTTCGAAGTTCAACTTGGTGGTTGGACTGAAATGTTCACTGATGCGAACGGTAAGTTGCAAGTGAAGTGGGTCGCTGAGCGCGTTATCAACGGTGTTCCATACGACACACCGATTTCTGGATACAAAACAAACAACGTCAACACACTGCGTTTGTGGAAAGCAGAAGCGCCAGATTCATTCAACTTCAAAGCATTCAACAAAGGCGATTACGTCGGTTCAGTGCAAATGAAGATGGAATCGGAGAACATCTCGAAGGTGTTATATCCGAACGATGACGCTATGCAAGGTCGCAAGCTGCGTCTCGAACAGCAGTATTTCTTCACCTCTTGCTCGTTGCAAGACATGATTCGCATTCACTTTGCGAATGGTCAGGTTCTTAAAACATTCCACGAAAAATTCGCGGTGCAGTTGAACGATACACATCCATCGATTGGTATCGCGGAACTCATGCGCTTGCTCGTTGATATTCATGCGATTGAATGGGATGAAGCGTGGGAAATCACGCGCAACACGTTTGGATACACCAATCACACGTTGTTGCCTGAAGCGCTTGAAAAATGGGATTACCGTTTGTTCGAGTCAGTGCTTCCACGACATCTCGAAATTATTTTGGAAATCAATTCGCGCTTCCTCGATGAAGTTCGCAAAGCATTTCCTGGAGATGATGACCGCGTTCGTCGCATGTCGATCATTGATGAAGCTGGTGCGAAATATGTGCGCATGGCTCACCTCGCCACAGTGGGTAGCCACTCGGTAAACGGTGTCGCGGCGCTTCACTCGCAACTTCTCACTTCAGATGTGTTGACTGATTTCTTTGAGATGTATCCAGAGAAATTTGGCAACGTCACAAACGGTGTTACACCTCGCCGTTGGATGGTGGTATCAAATCCTGAACTGAGTGATTTGATCACTAGCACCATCGGTGATGACTGGAAGCGCGATCTCGCTCAACTGAAAAAGTTGGAACCGTTCGCGAAAGATGCTGAATTCCGCAAGAAGTGGAAACAGATCAAACTCGATAACAAAATGCATTTGGCTGCTTACATCAAGATGCACAGCGGCGTTGATGTAGATCCTGAATCGTTGTACGACGTGCAAGTAAAGCGTATGCACGAATACAAACGTCAGTTGCTGAACGTTCTTTATATCGTCACGCTGTATTTGCAAATTAAAGATAATCCGAAGTTGGATGTTCCTGCTCGCACATTTATCTTTGGTGGCAAAGCTGCTCCAGGATATGTAATGGCGAAGGCGATCATCAAATTGATCAACTCAGTCGCTGAAGTCGTTAACAACGATGAGGAAATCAACGGCAAGCTGAAAGTCGTCTTCCTGGCTGACTACAACGTCAAACTCGGACAGCAAGTCTATCCAGCAGCCGATCTCTCAGAGCAGATTTCTACCGCTGGTAAAGAAGCTTCTGGAACAGGCAACATGAAGTTTGCGATGAACGGGGCTTTGACGATTGGTACTCTAGATGGTGCCAACATCGAAATTCGCGAAGAAGTCGGCGAAGAGAATTTCTTCCTTTTCGGATTGACTGACGCCGAAGTTAAGAGCTACAAGGCGAACAACTATCGTCCGCGCAATTTCTACGAGAGCAATCCCATGTTGCAGCGCGTGCTCGATGGCATTGGCAGTGGACAATTCTCCAACGGCGATGTGCATATGTTCAGCTACATTGTGGATTCGTTGTTGAATCGCGATGAGTACATGTTGCTCGCGGACTATCAATCGTTCGTTGATTGCCAAAACAAAGTCAACCAAGCCTTCAAAGATGAAAGCTGGACGACTATGTCGATTTTGAACGTTGCACGCATGGGCAAATTCTCGTCTGACCGGGCGATTCAAGAGTATTGCGACAAGATTTGGAAAATCGAACCGATGGATGTCGTGCTCGAAGATCTCGACCCCGTCGCGATGGTTTGTGCGCTCATCTAAGACTAGCCAGACCGCCGATTCGGGTGTATACATATAGATAAGACCACAGTTGCCATCCTTCGCGTGGGTCAATCTATGAAGGCAAAGTCTGCAATTACACTGGCGGCATTACTCGGGCTGTTGTTCACTCCGGCGCAGTCGCGCGCGCCCGCGTACCTGAATGGGCAGACGGCGCATGACCGCATCACTGCGCTCACGTCGCAGGTGCATTGGAACACGTCGCTCGGGCAAGCAGAGCAGCAGGCGCGTGAGCAAGGCAAGTTGGTGCTATGGGTGCACATGCTGGGCAACATCAGCGGGGCGACGTGAAGCGCCGGAAACAGCTTGAGAGCCGTGTCGCTCTCGCAGGAACCAGCACTAAGCGCACTCAAACAATATTTTGTTTGTGGAACGAAAGACATCACCGATGAGCCATATGCTGGTGAGTCGGGCAGTCATGGAAATTTCGGAAACGCTCTTGTCACTACTAATGGTGCCGGACCGCATAATCTGCAACTGTTCATGCTTACGCCAGATGGCGTCGTGCTGAACTGTCTGCCTGGATATTGGGCGCCACAAGACCTCGTTTACGAGATGGCATTCGCAGAGCAGTTGAATCAAGTTTGGAACAATAAACAATATTCGACCGCGCAGAAGAATTACATGTTCCGCACGATGCATCTTGCGCATGCGAAAGCGCATCCGAAGGAAATGACAAACCGCAGCCATCTGCAAGGATTTGATGCTCTTTATGAAGCTGAGAACCATCTGGCGACTTCGGATTTCATTAGAGACAAAACGCTGATTACGAAGAATGCAGAGGGGCACTTGAAGTGGACACCAAACGCGTTTAGAACGACTGACGAAGTGATGCATATGCGCCTGGCGTCGCATCCTTTCGAACGTTACGACAAATTCAACGTCGCTGCATTTTCCGATTATGGCAAACAACATTACGATAAGAGCGAAGATGCAATGCGCGAAGATGGTCACATCGATCACGAAAAGACCGTTGGACAGCCAACTTTAGGCAAAGCGCACAAACCTGCTGAAGTTAATGATGACGGCAAGTATTGGGGAAATACATTCCGCAAATAGTCATTTGAATAGCGTTCGAAAAATTTTCTCGCTTCACATTTGAGCCGCATTGCCAAATGTGGTGGCTCTCAAGTGATAACATTTCGGAGTGACCGCAGAAGGAGACTCCAATGGCAATCATTGCTTGTGACATGGATGAAGTTATAGCTGACGCGCTCGGCAGACACATTGAGCGATACAATGCGCACTTCGGTCTGTCTGTCACACGCGCTGATACTCTCGGTACGCATTTGCGACACATTGTTCCGGCGGAACATTTTCAGCAGGTGGAAGACTTTATTTTCTCGGAAGAATTTTTTGCTGATTTGCCAGTGATGGAAGATGCGCAGCAAGTCTTGCTAGATTTGCATCGCGACCACGAAATCTTCATCGCTTCCGCTGCGATGGAAGTACCAACTTCATTCACCGCGAAGTATGAATGGATGCGCGAGCATTTCCCATTCATCTCACCGATGAACATTGTGTTCTGCGGCGACAAGAGCATTCTCAATGCGGACTATTTGATTGATGATAGCGCCCGCCACTTCAAGCGTTTCCGCGGGCAGGGAATTTTGTTTGATGCACCGCACAATGTTGGAGTAACTGATTATCCACGCGTGCACAATTGGAAAGAAGTCGCCGAGTACTTTGCAAACGTTGCGAAGCAACCTGCTGGGTCCAATCGCAAGTAGTTTGTAGCTCAAAGAATTCAGAATTTGTAGTTTAGCTAATTCAGGATTTGTGGTTTAGCGAATTCAGAATTTATAGTTTAGCTAATTCAGGATTTGTGGTTTAACGAATTCAGGATTTGTAGTTTAGCTAATTCAGAATTTGTAGTTTAACGAGTCTAGATTCTGCAGCTTAGCGAATCCAGATCTTGTCGCCACCGCTGTATGGAACAGTGAGCGGACCGAATCCGAACTTGTCGGTCATGCTGTCTTTCCAATTCAGGCGATTGAACGATGTTTCGAGCGTGGGCGGTTTGTCGAAAACGAAATCGCTAGTTTCCCACATGCTCCATTCACCTTTCCGCGAATTGAGCTTCAGGTTGTACATCGGTGCAGCCGCCACTACCTCTGGTTCATAATCTTTTTTGACCAGAATGAAAATGCGATGATCGAGCGGTTTTGCACCTGCAACTCTGGGTTGCCCTGGCACCGCGGGCGGTGGTTGCGGTTCGGAGTATTTCGGATTCGCTCTCGGTAACATCTGCGAAAGATGATAGAAGAAGTACACTGGACCCTGTCGATAATAGAGCAACGAAGGCATGAATTCTTTGTATTGCGCGACATCGGCATCTGTGTCAGCAATTGATTTTACGAGTTCGTGCACACCGGCATACGTCTGTTGATACCAATATTCGAACAGCACAGGTGTGATGATCGAAAATCCGACGCATGACGTTAGCGCGATTGTTAGGATTGAATCGAATATTTGCTTTCGTTTTGTTTGCAGCGCCGCATAAATCCAACCGGCGGCAAGGACGAACAGTCCGACGCTTCCAACAACTCGCATCCATATTTCAAAATTTGGAATTAGGAATGACCCGAACGAAGCCACGGCAGCCAGGCATCCGACGACCGCAAGCAGCGGGGATATGATCGCGTGGAACTTTGCAATCAGTGGTTTTGCGTTGATGTTCTGAGACCACTCGTCAAAGTCGAGAGCGATCATCATCACGAGCGGTGCCCATATCGGTAGGATGTAACGGTCGAATTGCGTCCGCGAGATGCTAAAGAAAACGACGGTAACGAGAATGTAGGCGAGTGCAAATAACTTTGCTTGATTTCGCGACGCGGCGTTGTCTGTCCAGCCTTGTTTTTGTGCCGAATTACTCGGGTTTTGTAATTGTGCCGGAGTACTAGAGTCTTGCAATAGTGCTGGAGATGCATCAAAATCTTTCGATTTTTTGCCACCAAAAAAGCGCTGCCGGAGTAATCCGATTGCCTCTACAAATGGTGCAGGAAAGTAAAGCGACCAGGGAAATGCCCCGTAGAGCAAAGCCGGAATATACGCCCACCAATGAGGATGCTTGCCGCTGTTAGTGTTGCCCTGAAAACGCGACAAGTTCTCGTAAAGGAAAAACACTTTCAGGAAAAGACCTTTGGTTGCCTGGCTAACTGCTATGCACCACGGCAAAATGATTGCAAAGAAAAGCACCACGCCTGGTATTAGTCTGATTTCTTTTAGCAACTTCAGGATGCTTTTAAATCCAGATTTTTTTAAAATCAGATACCCAACTAATCCGCCGAGGAACAGCACGATCGCGGCCGGACCCTTGCTTAGTGCCGCGAGGGCAAGCCCAATCCAGATGACCGGCCACCATCGAGTTCGTTTGGCGAAAAGCACCATCATCATCGCGCACAAAGCCATTCCTAGAAATACACTGAAGTAAACATCGATTGACGACCGCCGACAGGTTGCCACCATAAGCGGTGATGACGCGAGCATCAATCCTGCGAGCAGTCCAGTTCTATCATTCGATAGTGCCTTCGTCGTCGCATAGCAAACGAACACCAGCGCCGTCGATAGAGCTGCCGACCACAATCGTCCCGATAATTCGCTGACGCCGAATATCGAAAATGCAGATTCGATCAACCAGAACGTCAAAATTGGTTTGGAGAAATAAATTTGGTAATTGAGCTGCGGCACGATCCATTCGTGCGCGCGCAGCATCTCTCGGCAAGCCGCTGGATAGTAGGATTCGCCGCCTTCGAGAATTCCAAAACTGCCCAGCCGAACAAAATAAAGTCCGATGCACGCCAACAGCAATACAAGCGGACTGAACGCAAACCTTTCGGCGATTTGCTTCCCAAACAATTCCGTTTTCCTTATCTCGTTATTTCGATGATTTCTTTTGTTTCCAAACAGCGGTCTGATGTACTTTCATCCAGTGTCCATCTTCTTTTTGGAAGACGTCGCTCATTGAACCTTCCAAAGTTTTTGGATGGTGCCCTTCGACTTTTTCGATCACGTGGTAGCTGACAACGGCAGTTTCTCCGTTGACTTTCACATAAGGCTGATCGATTACGTAGGAGACGATGTGATCTGATCCCGATTGTTTATTCTTGGCGAATTTTTCAGTCAAAGCGGCAATTACAGCCTCTTTTCCTTGCACCATTCTGTTTTTTTCTTCGTCGTAAACGCTGCAATTGTTATCGAGATGTTTGATGTATCCTGCGATGTCACCAGATGCGTATGCTTTCCCCATGATTTGCAAAACATCGATCACATCTTCTGCTTCCGTTCTTTGTGAATGTTCATCCTTTGCGCCGTAAGGATTCACTTTGACGATCGGCTCTTGCTTGTTCGACTCAGATTCTGCCGAGGCGCTAACAAATCCTACGAATGACGTGGAGAGAGCTACAAGAGCGAAAACTAACGCGGAACCTTTTTGCGCATGCGCAGATTTTGTGGTTTTGAATATCATTGTGCGGTCTCCATTGCTCGTTCTACCCCTCGAATCGCGCTACGCGTCTGTGTTAAATAAGAATCGAGCAACGCCTGTTTTTTGCGCAAATCATCAATCTGGCGAGTTACGTCATCATATGAATTGCGAAGGTCGCGTTCTTGACCAAGTAGCGCATCACGAGATGCTTGCAATCGCAAAAACACATCACTTCCGGCAGCACTAACGCATGGTGGAATGGCTGCGATGAGCAACCCCAACGCGAGTGCGGCGGTCAATTTTTTTCGGGCTGTCAATTCGTTCAGAATTTGCTTCGGCAAAATCTTGGCTCCTTCGACTGTGGATAATCCGTTCAGGTTTCCTTTGACCTGTAATCATAGCGTGCGGGCGGGCGAAGTTGCTCTTGGCACGCAATAGCTCAAGCTTAAACTCACAGCGAAATGGCTGCAGCCCCTTAGTTTGGGGATTGCAGCCATGGCAGGTTCAGGATGCCGACTAAATGGCAGCTAGACGAGCGCTTTGATCCATGTGTATGGATTCAATTCTTCCATCGCCCATTCGATCGTGGATTGTTGTCTCTGGAATCCGAGTGAAGTGACCTCGCCGAAGTTTCTCTGGAAAGTTAGGAGCGGCATTCTAACCTGACCGTTTCCAAGATCTTCGATTCCGTCGTTGTCTTTCGAATTCCAATGTCCCCACGGATTGCGTACAGTGACTGTTTGATCATTAGGATTGAACGCTGTAACTGTCCATTCATGGTGGTTGACGAGAGATCCGTTGTCGTTATCTTTGCAAAATGCAGTCACAGGATTGTCGCTGCTCAGTGCAGTTTGCAGATACTTCGCAACGTCATTGTTGCTGGCGTCAACTTTCTCGGCGGTTCGTCCAGTTAAGAGGAATGCCGCGTACTGAGCCGGTGTTGGAGGATTTCCATCAGTGCCACCACCAGCTCCTGCTGGAACTTTAGCTTCGGCAAAATCTGGATGCGCCTTCACCATCGCAGCTTGCAAAATTCTCGCCCAACCTGCTGAGTCGTTGATCGCGCCATTGTTCAAGATATCCGAGCGAGTCACTGTCGTTGGATTTGCATCTCCAGGAAATTTGACGATGTAATCTCCATTTTGTCCCATCGTGATCATATTTGCGATCATAGCGCGACCTTGATTCGTTCCAGCTAACGCCGCGACTGTTGATTCAAAAACGCAGTCTCCGTGCGTCGTTTGATCGACACCGTTCGAGCCCAATCTATCGACGGATTCGGGAGTAAACGGACGTTGACCTGGTGTTGCAGTCGGCAATTCGATTTGCGGTGTGACACCATTTGTAGTGCCATACTTTATAGGAAGTTCTGATGGTGGTGTCTTGCCAGGAGTTAGTAATTTTTTGTCTGGAGAGTTTTTGTCTACTGAGTTACCCCGGATATCCGTAAATATTAGAGTCTCCGAGCCTTTGCCTTTCTCTTTCACATTGTTTGGAACTTCATAATTAGGGCGCCCGTTGTTTGGCTCGACTTTACCGGTAGGCGTCGGCTTCTCTGGCCGCTCTGGGCTGTTATTCGGACGAGGCAGCAAGTCGTCAGCCGCTGGAAAGAATCGCAATGCCTGCGTCTCGGAGGCATACTTTTGATGCACCTTACGGTACTCGGCATGTTCGGCCGAAGAAGAAGGCTGATCGTGGTTCAGAATGAGACTTTTATCTGCAGTCTCGCTTCCTGTTTTTTCGCACTCGAGGGTTCGGGCGGGCATAGAATCACCGTCGCATTTGTTTGACTGGTTAGTAAAAGGAATTCCGAGTTCTGCTGTTAATCTAGCTCGCAGGGTCGGTCAGCGTTGTGATTCAAATTGGTCACGGTTGTGATCTGAGTGTTAACTTTCGCTCTGATAGTGGACCTGCGAATTGCTCCGCGCCTTGAACTCTCTGCTAGCTTGTTGAAAAACATTTGAAAAACGCAGTGTTTATTCTGGGAGCATAGATCTCCGAGGAAACCTGTCATGGAAAAGAATTACCAATATCTCTTGCGTTTCACAAGTCAGGCATTCAGTGAAACATCCAGCAGGTGGTGCCATTCCGAGGATGATGCGCAGTCTGGAAAAGCGGAAGCACCCTCCATCTTTCCGGCGCAATCTTTCGTGAAACCTGCAATCGATTTGGATCAAACTGATTGCCCTGGTACGAATTCGGATTAAGTTTGTTTTGCCCGCAGAAATTTTCGCTCGACTGCGATTAGTCGATAGTCTTGTTCGTTTGATTTCAGGTTACTGTCATTCCAGAGATCACTCCACCGGTAAAACGTTTTCTTGCAAATCACATTGAGTCGGTTTGGCAATTAGAGGTGTTGTTGTTATTCAAAAACAACGACTCACCGCTGAGTGCGGTGGATGCTGGCAAGGCTCTGTACATCGGATCTGATGTTGTTGCACCAGTAATCAAAAAGTTCAAGGAGCATGGATTACTTCTTGAAACTACCAGTGGTGCTAACTTGGGCGTTCACTCCTACCAATACGCGCCAGTGTCTGAATCCGCCAAAAACACTGTGAACGAACTCGAACGCTTGTACAATCAACACCGCGTCGCGATAATCAATTTTATTTTTTCGCGTGGTGGATGATCAAAGGTGTCGTCATAACGCACCTCTCGCACAGTAATGCTGAGTTGTATCTGTGTAACTTCTTATTGAAGGTCCAAGCTCATCCAGAGGCGATCTACGCGATTAGCCGATAAACTATTCGCGATGAAAATGTTCGCAAGGAGCCCTCTCATGGACAAATTTGTTGGAATCGCAGTGGCGAGTGCCGCGTTGGTGGCGCAAATGCAGATGCCCGCATCCGCGCAACTTTCGGATCAATTTGATTCGAAAGCTCAACTGCAGCCTCCAATGACAGCGACTGCTGACACATCGTTGAGAGGTCCAATGACTGCTCAATCCGCGCCTCCGACCACATTCACTTCAACCAGCTCATATTCGTATAAAGAGCCATCGACTCCTGTGCCAAACAATTACGCAGGCAACGCTTTTGTTTCGACTTCAGTTCCAGTGATGAATTCTGCTGCCTCTGCGCCGTATCCGAGTTCAGACCAAATGACGAAGTACAAAGAGCATAGCTTCTCACCGTTCAACGCTGCTCTCGGATTCCAGGATCGCGCTGCTAAAACATCAATCGGTTTGGCAGATAGAACTACAAAAACTGGTTTGGGATTGAGTGGTAAGACTGCAAAGGAATTGCTCAAGGCCATTTTTTAGGTGCATGTTTTCCGTTTTCCGATCTCGTTTCTACTTAGCAAGCTTATGTTTGAATCTCAGTTATTTGGTGCGACATGCACCAAAGTAGTAGCTATTGACTGCGTCATTTGCTTGTCTGCTATAGTCGCCAACGGCAACGTAATTCCACCATTGTAGATGTACATGTTTCGATTCATACTCTCTGCGCTTGCCCAAAGTGACTGCATTTACGATGATAATCAAAGAAGCTGTAACGCTTGCCGCAGAAGAATTAGCGCCCAAAGGTGCGGAACTAATCGCAGAAGTTTTGCCGAACTTGACTGGAAAGGCGGAAGCAGTTGTTGGTGGCGCGCGTCCCGCTCTTACCGCAGCCGACAGCGCTTTGCCGAAAATTGGAATTCACTCGTTTGGCGAATATGCGCCTTATGAATCGAATGCTGCGAACACTAAATTCATGGATGAACTTTTCCGAGATTCATCTAAACACGAATTTCTGTTGCCTCAATGGTCGGGTGGATCAACAAAATTTGTAGACCAGTGGCGATACGGTGTGGCTCCTCTGTCGGCGCCACTCGAGACGAATGGCATCTATGCATGCACCGGATTGTCTGTCGCCGACCGCAGCTCTGGACTGCACTACCTCGCGCACATAGACGGAGACACGTCTGTTGCAGACATAGTTCGCTCTGTTTCCAAATTCAATTTTGGCGAGAGCTCAGTTCGAGTTCTCCCTGGTCCGCAGTTCTTCAATGAAGTCCCGCAGTATGCACGCGGCAGCCGCATAAATGTGGAAAAAACACTGAATGCGTTGCAGCAGATTCCGAATGGTTTGAAGGATTTCAAATTCTTGCACTCGACTGAACCAGGCGATTACTACAGCGTTGTCAGTCACGAAGGAAGGTTGTACCGGGGCGCTCCGACTCCTTATTGATGGAGAAAGTTTAGTGTATGGTGCGCCTAGTTTTCGCAGTATTTTTCGCACTCGCGATTCTAAGTGTCAGCGGCGAGGCCGCATCTTCCAAGCAGATAACTCTCGTTCCGGATAAGGGGCATGCCGACGATGTGCTGGCGTGCGCCTTGAGTCGAGATGGCAGAATGCTCGTGACTGGCGGTGACGACCGTCGTGCCATTATCTGGGATTTGAAAAGTGGAAGAAATCTTTATTGCTTAGAGCATCTACCCAACAGCGTTTATTGCGTCGCTTTCAACAAATCTTCCGACAAGGTTTACGTTGGAACGAGTGAAAGCTTGTTTGATGAAAATGGAACCGAGACAAATTCTTTGTCGGTTTGGAGTGTAGCAACTGGGAAGCGGATTCAAGTTTTAAAAGAGTCCAGCAATGGTTTTGACGATATTTGTTTCGGAAGTGTCTCTAACAAATATGCGGTGGCGAACGGTCGTGAAATTCTCATTGGCGTTGATGGGCAAAGCAACTTCGTTTCATCGTACAGATCAAACGGAGTATTTACGCGCGTCATCTTTAGTTCCGATGATAAGTTGTTGATCGCTGGCAGAAGCGATGGCGACATTGAGCTAATAGATGTTCGTACGCATCGATTGATACGACGAACAAAGTGTTGCAAGAATGCGACTTCATTAGCTCTCTGTCCCGACCAAAACCAAGTCGCAATTGCTGACGGAACGAGCACCATCAAATTGTTATCGCTGAGAACATTTCAAATTTCGAAGTCAATAAATGCTGGTCATAAGATCTCTGTGCTGTCCGTGGTCAGGAATTCCAATGCTCTAGCATGTGCCGGCGATGGCTCACAGATCTGGCTCGTTGACTTATTTTCGGGGCGTTTAAAAGATACATTGACTGCACACCGAAATAGCGTCAACGCGCTTTGTGTTAGCTTCGATGGAACTGCTCTTGCATCTGCCAGTAGTGATCCAAGCATAAAACTTTGGGATCTTGCTTCCCGGAAGCCGAAATTGACGCTCAAAGATGAAAGCGCCCTTCTGGGCGCTATAGCCTTGTCTCACGACAGAAAAATGCTGGCATGTTCGACTGGTAGTGCAATCGTTGTGTGGAATCTAACGACCGGACGACAACATTATGTTCTGTCTGGACATCACGATGCCATTAGCGCTCTGAGTTTTAGTTCGACAAGAGATTATTTGGTCAGTTCAGCATCAGATGCGGTGCGTGTTTGGGATTTGAGTAAGCGAACGCTGCTCAGGCAATTTCCGGGGCAACGGTATGTACAGAATCCCGCTCGTTTCCTGCCTGACGGTGTGACAGTAGCGGCAGGTAGCGGTCCAGGTACGATCGTCCTGTGGAATGTTGAAACCGGCGAGAAAGTTAAAACTCTTTCCGAACAAAAAACATGCGTTCAGGCGCTTGCAATCAGTCCAGATGGAAGATTCATTGCCGGTTGCAGTAGTGACGTACGACGCGTTTGGGATTTAAGTGCTGGCAAAGTGTGGATGGAGTTAGACGGAGCCTCACCAATTCAATCTTTCGCCTTTTCGCCAAACGGCAAATTGTTGTGCGGCGGAACCCTTGATCATGGCCTTGTATTTTGGGACGTCGCAAACCGAAAGCAATTGCAAAAAGTAAAGGTTTCTGATGACGTCATCAACGACGTTGTGTTTAGTCCCGATGGTGCAACGATTGCAGTCTCTAGCGATGATGGTATGTTGCGATTGGTCAGCACTGATACCCTCAAAACGCTGAGAGTCTTCGCTGCGAATTCAAGTGACTTCGGTAAGGCTGTGTTTATATCTTCCGAAAAAATATTGTCATCCGGCAACGATAGAGCGATGGAACTCTGGTCGATTCCTGAAAATGAAAATCTGTGCACCATCGTTCCTAAAGCGACTAATGATTGGTTGGTGACAGATGGAGTTGGAAGATTTGACGCAAACAACCTGGACAATCCGAAGGCTGCGCATTGGACACAAGCTGAAAATCCTCCAAACATAATTCCGATAGAGGCATTTTTCAAGCAGTATTATACGCCCGGACTTCTATCGCACAAACTTCAAGACCATGCACTGCCTGTGGTGCAGAATATTGATGGTGTCGATCTACACAGACCATCGCTCGCTCTAGAAGTTTCTCCGAATCAAGTTTCTAAAAACGTATATCGAGTCACCGTTAAATTTCAAACTGACAATGTTGACTCTGGTGTCTACTCATTGAGACTTTTTCGCAACGGTCAGCTTGTTGGGTATCTCCCTGCGAATGAATCGTTTGCTTCTAGTGAAACAAACCTGGTGGACGATACGTTTCCTAGATCTTGCTCGTTTCTTGTAAATGTGCCAAGGGACTCATCTCGAAGTGTTGATTTTAGTGCATATGCTTTTAATAAAGACAAAGTGAAAAGTCAAACTGTCCTGGTTAACAAAAAGCTTGAATCAGTTGCCCCGCCAGTTAAGCCAAGCGCCTACGTGGTTGCTTTTGGAGTGAACAAATACGATGATCCAAATTGGAAATTGGAGTGCGCTGTTCCTGACGCCAGAACTTATATCAACGAACTGAGAGCTGAGCTAGAAGGGACTAAACTATTCGATCACGTCGCATCCGTGGGATTAACTTCAACGTATGAAGCTCCGTTGGACGATGAATTACCCGCGACAAAAGAAGCTGTACACGATGTGATACGAGCTCTGGCTGGTTTGGCACCAACTGTACAAACTAACGCTGAAATTTTGAAAAGGCGCGGAATTAGGAAATCCGCTCCCGACGATCTAATATTTTTTGCTTTCGCCTGTCACGGTGCGGGTGATACTAAATCTGGTGAGTACTACTTGTTCCCCAGCGATATCGGTCCACATCAAAATGGTTTAACTCTGCGGCTTCGAAGTCGAGGAATTAGCGGTGCAGAGCTGACTGATTGGCTTCGCGACGTTGACGCGCGAGATTTATCGCTCGTAATCGACTCGTGTCATTCGGGGGCAGTAATCGCTAGCGACTACAAGCCTGGACCAATGGATAGTCAAGGTTTGGGACAACTTGCGTATTACAAACGAATGCGAATGATTACCGCAAGCCAAACGTCGGAGCTTGCCAGCGAGTCGCGAGAGCTTGGGCATGGGCTTTTGACGTATGTGATTTTGCAACGAGGATTGACGGGGCGTCAAGCCGATGTAGAGCCGAAGGACGGTACGATTACATTTAGCAAGTTATTTCGCTTCGCAGCCGATGCTG
The DNA here is from genome assembly GCA_036702965.1 of Drouetiella sp. Lineage (GTDB taxonomy): Bacteria > Cyanobacteriota > Vampirovibrionia > Obscuribacterales > Obscuribacteraceae > PALSA-1081. The sequence continues at coordinate 520,925 of DATNPZ010000013.1, read as the reverse complement.
TTCCGCGCTTTTACGATGACCCTGTGAAGGAAGGCGATTCAAAAGGGCGAGATATTGAGCCGGATAATGGACAGGTGATCAAGTACGCACAAACTCCTGTTCTTTTAGATTTCACGAACCAAAATATTGTTAAATTCTAGTTTTATTTGTTGCTAGCATCATTGGTGATACCGTTGTATGTGAGCAACTTTTGAGACAAAACAATTTCAGTGCCAGGAAATCCAATTATGCAAACAGAGCTTGACCAGGTTAATTCAATCCTCGCATTTTACGAAGAGATTGGATTCAAGAGACAAAATAATCCCCTCTATCCGCAAGATGACCTTAATGATCCATTGCAAGCAGTCCGCAATTGCGGGCAAGCTCTGGACTGCTCAAACTGGTTTTTAGATCTGGCGATTCTGCATATGTATTTTTCCGGCGATGCTTGGATGGAAGACACCGAATGTGATGTCTGCGAAGAGAATGAGGTGTATACAGACGTCTTGCAGGAGTGGTCTGACATCAGTCAGGGAGCATTTCTTCCACAAAACATCACGGAGAGCTGGGAGTCGGACGAAGGACCGATCAAAGTGACTTTTATTCTAAACTCCGTCAAACGTGAGATTGAACCTAAGTGGGACGAAGACTGGCTCGACATGGACGTTCTCGACCAAATTAATGAAATAATAGCAGGTTCAGGTCGCAGCTTTGAAATATCGACACCAGATCAAAACGTGATGGTTCTTTGTCTGACTCCAGAACAAAAAGCGAGAATGATAAAAGAGCGCGACTTTCCTTTCACCGAACGAATTATCGAACGGGTAGCCGCTCAGCAGCCATTAGTGCGACAAGTGCTCTAAATATTGGCGGGCTGATAGTCAAACTGGGATTTCCAGCGATGTTGGAGAGCGCGGATGAAGCGAGTCATAGTGCTATCTGAGACTTGAAAGCAAGATCAACCAGATTTGATTTGCGGTTATAATTTTGTCTCGCGCTGCAAGATGCGTTGTGTTCTACTTATTGAGGAGCCGCGCCACCATAAATGGTGCTTGCTGACGTCGTGAACCGTATTGCTCCAACTTTTCTTGGACTAACAAGAGTTCATTAAAGACGCTTGGTATCTCCAAGTCACACATTGATGGTTTCATTGACACTAATTTGACCACGTTGACAGTTTCTCTTTCGCTCTGCTTTTCAAATCCATGGCTAGAAACTTGAGCGCGTGCAGATAAGAGAAAGATGTCGCGCCCTCGTAAGCAAAACCGGCTAGTCGTCCAGTGGGATGCGCTGTGCGCTCTCCCGGGTCGCCGTAATAAAGGTCGAACGATTTGTCCATCTTTCTTGTGAGCTGGTCGGTCAATTTCTTTTCTTGCTCGACAAATAAAGGTTTGATCGTCGAATTCCATTCATCAAGATGGCTGTATGGATCGTAGACATCGTCGATTACATCATGAGGCTTGCTCGGATCGAAATTCTCGTTCAAGTGCTTCTTGGCGAAGTTTAGCAATGGTTCTGGAATGCTTTCGAATCCGGTTTCTGTTTGAAACTTCGATGGCTCTTTGACTATGTCGTAAAAGAGTTTGTCGAACGAGACCAAAGGCATCGTGCTCGATGCGAATCGGCCAACTGCGTCTTTTTGATTGGATATTTTGAGTGATTCTCTCGCGTTCGTCCATTGATTGGTGTCGATGGCTTTTGCGTCTACAAGCTCTTCTTGCGTGAGCGGTTTTCCATCACGAATGCGCAAAATGTTCTGTAAGTATTCCTCTAATCGCTCTCCGGTCAGCTGCGGAATTGACGATTCGTTTTGCGATTGCGGAGCTGTCTGGTCGCGTGATGGGTCCGTCCAGCGCTCCATGTATTTCGTGGCGAGCTGCTCGAGCTGCTCTTGCGTTGCTTCTTTGCCAATCTGCATCTCGTCTGCGAGCCGTCTAACTGTCAAAGTGTCCTGGCGCAAATGAGTCAACTCATGCACCAGCGTGTCGACCGCACGAAAATCTATGTCGTGTGCATTAAGCAAATAGTCACGGATGCCTAGCTGTCCTCCCGGTTTCAACCAACCGAGATTTCCTGACTCCGAATCGGTGATGAGATCGATGCGAGGGAGGTTGTTCTTCTCCAGGAAGTTGTTTATGTCCTGCGCGAATGTGCGAGTTCTCTCGTTTGTGGCTTCATCCAATTCTTTCTCAAGCTTGGCTATGTTTTCTGTAGCGGTTTTGTGTTCTTCACTGGACAACCTTTCAGTCTGGGTGAAGTCCATCCAGTTTGGTTTCTCCCAGTTTCCGTATGTTCGCTCACTCTCATCCATAATTCTGTTAGCCAGTTCGTTAAGATCCGTTTGTTTCTCAACGATGCTATGAATTTCGGTCAGCGTTTTTGGTTTTGTAAAAAAAGCATCTCCTCGTCTCTCGAAGTCGGCGACCAGCTCTACTCTATTCAACGGGCTACGTCCAAAAAAGTTCAAGTCATCTATCGGGCGACCTTGGAGCCGCGCGTTTACAGCTTTTGCAGCCAGTCCAAGAGTTCCCGAAAATGATTGTTGATCGTGCCAGAGCATATACGCTGCAGAATTGTCCGCCATGATATTTGGTCGAGAGACGAATGCTTGCGCTTCTGGGAAACTTGATTTTGGTTGGTGCAGGCGCAAGAAATGGTCGGCACCGGCACCAAGTGCGAGCCCTGTGAAGGCGCTCTGATAGGCTGTTTTAGCGAGGTCAGTTGTGTCTATCGATTTTCCACTGAGTGCACTGTCAGTAACAGATGCCGCGATACCACCAGCGACACCAGCAGCTGCTGTCGTCGATGCACGATTCAATAACGATGCTTCTAAAGTGCTTGCTCCGGTTAATCGTGATAACGGATTGGAGATGGCATGCATTGTTCCGAAGTTGACACCACCGACGATGCCCTGACGAACACGGTCACCGAAGAAATTATTCTGATCGCTGGTTGGTTCAAACACCATACCGTTTACGAAGCCGGCGGCTGCCGCTTCGCTGGTTCGATAAATCGATGCTGCGGCACCAGCATTGTGACCAGCCAGCGTAATAACATTTTCTGCGCCGACAGTTTTCAGAGCGCCGCGGGTTAGAGCCATCGCGGCAACGTACGGTACGAATGCTCCGACACCTGATGCGACTTGGTCTACGTGCCACTGCACGCTTCCAAAAGTCGCTTCTTTGGGCTGATTGATTATCTGCGTGGAGTCCGCGAGGGATGTGCCCAAGCCCTTATCGACCCATTGCGCGACACCAGTAATCGGCTTTTGAAACGCAGAGTAGGCTAACGACCGCGCTGATTCTGCGAATGAAAATCCGTCGCTACCAGAATCGTGCTTTTGCTGCGATTCTGGCTTTGTTAAATCGCCCGATTTAGGCTCCAGAACGCCGCTAACATTCATTTGCGGCGTCGCTTGGGTCTCTTGTGGATTTTTGAAATCAGGTAAATCTGGCAATGGCGAGCCTTGGCGGTGTCACACTCACCGTACTCGATTAAGGTTACCGTGTTCTTACCGGTTTACGAGCCCCAGATTAATGGCTGTCTGGTCCATAGAAGGCGCCGAGCGGGTCGTCGCACGCTGACTGATCCCTGGAATCGTAATGCATCAATCGATCTAGCTCGCGCTTTGTTGGTGCAAAGAAGGCGGGGCAGACATAAGCAAACGTGACGAACACTATGCATGCGAAAAATGCCCAAACAGGTTTTCCCATTAAGAGTAACGGCGCAGGCACCATTGCCATGTAGATGATGGCGCAGCCAACAAACTTTCGTTTGGCGGATTCTCGAGAAATTATCATGCGCTCTTGCGATCGCAGTTCCATTCTTCCTCGCGCTTATGACGCACGCTTGACTGTGTCGGCGGGATTGTTGCCGCTGCCTTTAGCTATTCCTGGGTTCCGAGGGAGCCATTGTGCCGCACTGGTGCAATCTTGTCAGCGGTGAAACTACGTAGCCTTGCATTGTAATTTATAAACTCATTACTTAAAGACCGGTCGATAAGTCTTCTTGGGGTGCGCGTTTGCGTCCAGCTCATTCAGTTTTGCCCTGAGAGCAACTGTATCTGAAACTGCGCCTATGTGCTCCATAAAGTGCAAACACTCATTCAAGGAATCCGTGTAACTATAACCGATACCACCGATACCATGCCATTCAAATCCCTTTTTGAGATTCAACAGATGGTCTTCTACTTCACGTCCCATTTTCAACGCCAAGTCTTTTCTTCCGACTCCGTAAAAAGCTCGCGCATACCGCAAAGTCATAAATGCTCTGTCTCTGGATAGATCGCTAGTGTACGGAGCTGAAATTAGACTCGCAAATTTCGATGCTAACTGGGGTTTATTCTTGAGGAGATAAATTTCCGAAAGCTGCAGGTAGCATTCGTTTTTAGGATGCGAGCATTTGCCAAACTGTTCATCTAAAATTTGCAGCTCGTGTAGTTGCAATTTTTCCGCCTCATCAAGTCTGCCTCGCTGGGTGTAGAACTTCGTCAAATTATCTACAGCCTCAGTCGCAGATTTGCTTGCTTCACCGCTAATCTCAATCGCTTCGAGCAGACTTTTCTTAAGCGGCTCCTCCGCTGTCGGAGCGTAAACATCAGGCAATCTCATGTGAAAGCTGTGAAAGTGAATGTTATACAAATTGGCGTAATCTGCTGCTCGAGTTTTTTGTTTCTGCTCGACTGTTGCTACCCTGTCTGCTTCGATTCCTTTGTTTTCTGCGCGTAGAATTGAGGCAAGCAGTACTCGACTTATTCGTCCGGTATTTTGTGAACCACCAATCCACGTTTCAAGTTCAAGCGCTCTTCGGGCATAGTTTTCAGCCTCGGAGAGTTTGTTCAGTGCCTCGAATAGTTTTGCGTATGTTTGAAAATTTTCGATGAAAGTCGCGTTTCTCGGTCCCACGACTTTTAGTTCCGCTAGGGTTGCCTCGTCTAACAAGTTTTTTGCCAAAACTAATTTCTTATGAGTAATGAATTTTTCAATGTTGGAATAGAACAAGTATGTGGACATGTAATTTTGCGAGCAAAGTTTGTCTGATTCAGCGAATGTCGCTATCAATTTTTTGCATTCGTGTGCTGCTTCCTCGTATTTGTCTTGGTCGACATAGAGATCTGCAAGTAAACTTCTTTCTATGCATATGTACTTTTCTGTTTTCGATAAATAGTGTGATTTGATTGAGGCGTTTAAAATCGATGCTGCTGCGTCGTACTGCTTCGCGTTAACCAACAAGTCAAAGCCTGTATCCGCTCTCATGTTTCCAGGATGGTACATTGTGAAAGGGAATGAGTTGGTGCTATCAGCTATCTGAAGTGCGTGTAGCATGCACTCAGTACCTTCGGCGAATTCTTGGCACCGGAAATGCATTCGCCCAAGGCTCGCCCACTCTCGCGAAGCACCAGGGTTGTGCTCTGCCTCCAATAACTGAGCATTGTTTCGTGTGGTCCTTAGCGCCGAGGTCGTATCTCCATTTTGCAATTGTGCGTCGGCTAGCTGACTGCTGAGGTCCGAAATGGATTGTGGCGAGCTCTTTTTTTCATCGATTAGTTTCAAGAGCGCCGTTATAGAATCAACGTTGTTGTTTTTGTTGATGACTGTTTGATTTTTTTGAACAAAATCGAAAAGCGCTTGTGTTGTGGATGATGATAGTGTTTTGCTAATTCTGGAGAGTGCGACCGCTCGTTGCATCGCGCTGGCTAGGATGGGGGCATCGCCATAGACCTCTGTATAAGCAAGGATCGCTTTATCGATTTGACCTGTCTTTTCGAGAAGCAGTGCTTTTAAAAATCTGTAGTTTTCGTTTGAGCTTCGACCGTAAATATCTTTATTTTCGACGTCTTCAATAGAGGCTAGGGATTCTTGAAAGTTTCCCAATTTTTCTTCAATGACTGCGCGCTGTAACTTGAATATTCCCTTGGCCTGTTGCATTCCTCGAGCAGTTGAAACTATGTAGGTATTCAAGATTTTCAAACTCAGATCAGGGTGGTTTGTTTGTGCAAGCGTCGAGGTCAAACCAATTAAATCCCTCGAATAGTTTATATATTTCCACCCATCGTGCTCACTTTCGATGCGAAGCAAGGTTTTGATGCACTTTTGTGCTGCCGGCATATTCCCACTCAGTGAGTGCAGGGTAGCTTCAAATGCGACTGGAGAAACGTTGCGCTCGAGAATTTTCGGGTAACGCTCGCTTGCGTATTTTAAAATTCGCTCTGCCTTTTGAGGCTCTTCTAAAAATGCATACGCCACAGACAGATCAAAGAGCCTGGCGAATTTTCTTTGTTCGTCCTGATGGTTTGCTAGATTTGGGTACGTGGACTTTTCCATGTCGGACAGAAATAATTCGAGTTCTTGCCATGTTGAATCGGAAAAGCCCTCGTCCGAAAGCAGGGCTCGTTCCGCTTTAACAAAGGCTCGGTCGCTGTTGAGCGACCGCTCCGTGTCGTTAAAACTTCTATCAATTCTGTCTAAAACTGCCGCTAATTTTGAAATTGTTTGTGGAGATAGAGTTGAGTGGGTTGTGATACACCGAGTCAGATTTATTAGTCGACTGATATCACTGGCGGTGTGCGTTGATTTTGTGAATTCTTCTTGGACTAACTGCTGCAGTATGGTTGTTGTTTTGAGAACATTTGTGTTGTTGACGGCGTTTTCGTGTACCTTGCGAGCCAGCTGGTCAGTGTCTTTGTCAAACGCCGTCTCTGGAATTCCCACTGGACCAATAAGCAGCGCGAGAGCATTCAATGCAGTAATCCTGACTACTTCGTCGTTTTTTGAGGCTAGGGAATTTTGTACCTGTCTGATGCGCGTACTTATTCTCGGAAGCGAGGACTCAGCAGTCAATTTCTCTGCCACCCCAAGCTGTTCTATCGCTTTGTCGACTTGATTGCTTTGAACGTACGATTTTGCAAGTCTCATTCTAATGTTGCTTGGGCAGACGTTGCCAATTCGTTCTAATACGACGACTTCCTGCGCATTGAGTTCGTCATATGCCGATAGTGCTTGCTTAAGCGTCGCCTGCACTTGAAGCTGAGCGCCGCTTTGAGCGTAGATTTCTGATAGTTTGCACAGTGCTCCGACATATTTCTGATGCTGCAATGCTTTGACCCATCCCTGAGCATTTGGGGTCAATGACGCAAGCTTTGATTGCGCAATCACGGCAGCATCATAGTATTTGCCATTCATACAATCGGACACCAGACCCGGAAGTACCTCAAGCAAGAATTCTGGTGGCAACGTAGAGAAGCTGCATAAAAGCGATATTCGCTTGTAGTCTTGTATTGCTTCGTCTGATTGCCCTGAAAGAGACGCGTTTAGTGCCAGGATTCGCACTGCATCTTGGTCTTTCAAGTTACGCATTGCTTCTTTTCCAGTCAGGTTCGGCAGTAAAACCCGCAGTCTTTCGCTGATGATTTTTGCCTTTTCGCGAAATCCGTACTTTGAAAGAATAGTCGCTGATTCGGTCAGCAAGTCCACGTCCGAGTCAGTAAAGAGTTTTGGATCACTTTCGGCGATTTGCAGTGTACGCGCGGCAGTCGCGTCAAATTCAGCGTACATTCCTGTCCGAGCAAAGAACTCCATCGCATCAGCTAAGCAGGGTGGATTTGAATCCTCGTAAGAGGGCGGAATTATTATCTTTGATCCGGCGGTAGAAACCTTGTAGTAGCACCCAGCAATAGTGTCGTTCTGTGTGTGCTCGTAGTTTTTGGCGAACAGGCAGTAATTTGCTTTTGATTGCGCTTCGCCAGGTATCGAGCTTATATTGGTCAACGCAGAGTACGAATAGGAATCTTTGTAAATTTGTGGTTGCGAATAGCGCTTCAATTTTTTCGATATTACTTGATCACCTTGGTACATCGTTAGTTCAACTTCGGAATCTACTGGACCCTGCAAGAGCGCGTTCAGTTTTTCAATGCTTTCGCCTTTGGTGTATGTGTCGCCGACTTTTATCACGTACGTGTCCGAAGGGAAATGTAGTTCGTTATTTCTAAGTGGCGATGCAGCATTTGTGGACACCTCTATAGTCACTGAGCCGTCATCCGAGCGTTTTAACGTTATGCCTGTCACCCCGTCGTCGGTCGTTGATGTTGAGCTATTGGAAGCGACAGACTGCGATGTCGATGAGGGGCGCGCGTTAGACATCGTCGTGCATCCGAACAAGAGAAGTGTCGCTGCCGGTATGATGAATATAAGTAACGCCTTTCGTCCTGCGAAATTTTCTGCGCGAAGTTTGCGAGAGATTTTCATGTCGTAATGCCCAAGTTGCTCATCCTATGCGAAAAATACTAATTCAATAGTTCGTCACGCGCACTAGGTATTTCAGCAGTATTTAGAGGCTCTTACTCTGATGAGTGGAAATCCTTGTATTCTACGTTTTTATTTGGATTCAATATCCAGAAATTCTTCTGCCCGCTGACACGCAAGTTTCGTACAGACTGTTTGCTGTCTCGGCTTCTTTCTGCCGCATTTCGACTGCTTCTTCAAACGGCTTAAGAATAGTCGCCATCTGCGCACGACCGCTTTCCAATCTTGTCTTTAACATCGAGTCGGTCTCACCGAATTGTCTTGCATTTGGTACCGCAGATGATGCTAGTGATTGGGCGCGCTTCAAAACGTCTTGCGTTTTTTCAAGTCTAAGGAGTGCTTCGTTTTTCCGGTCAAATGCGATTTGAAAATAGTTGGCTTGCTGACCTATGGACCAGGTCATAACGTCTGAGAGTTTGGGTCCATCGTCTTTTGGAAAAGTTGGAATAGTTGGCAAACCCGTCAGCCGAATCGGAGCCGGCTCCGCCACGATTCCTACTTGAGTGGGCAACGCAGGGGTGTTTTGTTTTGGAGTCGGAATGTCAACGCGAGTAACTTTGCTGGGCTGCGGGGTTAAATGTTGAATTGCAGCAAGACAATGCGGGGCTGTTGCCGCGGTCGGCGCGATGCTCAACGACTGCCGGTATTCAGCTAACGCAGCTGTTGGATTTTTGATTTGTATGTACGCATTTCCCAGGTAATAGTGAGCGGTTGCATTATTGCCAAATTTTCCTTTGGTTGCGGAAGCCAAGATTTTTACACACGTACCAAAGTCAGATTCGTTATACGCTTTGATTCCGTCAGCCAATTCATCCGCTAAAACAGGTTCGCTATCAAGAGCCCACGCAGCAAGAAGCAGAAGTAACTGGCGCATTTTGTTCTCCATGATCTTAAAAAACCCGTTGGCTAGCCTGAACTTTTTTCTCACCATCGAATATACAGAGAAATCAGCCGATATGACCTGATGGACTTTGTCCGCAGTCATAGGAGTGGAGCTCAATTGCAGTAAGTCAATGTGAAATTGGTTCTAAACGTTGAATCTCAACCGAGCAATAGAAAGATAAGCCTAGGATACTTCCGCTCAATGCGAAGACCTAACGCTGGATGACATAACTTAGGTTTGTGGAGACAAAACGATATTATTTAGATCAAATAGATCGTAGCGCTTCAACGAAGTGCGTGAGTCGGGCTGAGTTTTGAGCTGCTTTGTTGCAAAGATGTGAACTGTTTTCGGGTGAAGTTCGAAGTTCCGGTCTTTGCATTAGCTAAGTACACAGCGATAACTTTTAGAGGTGCCCCGGAACACGAGCTGCTTCTCTAAAATCGCTGCGCTGGCGGGAGTTTGAAGACTTGGGCCATGGTGGACTCGAACCACCAACCAATTGCTTAAGAGTTAGCACGTCTGATTGCTTAGAAGTTCCGGTTTGTTGACCCTATTGCTGATTTTACGGCACGGCTGGAGGTTTCGCTTTACTGGTCTTTGCCGGTCTTTTCTGGTCTTTTCCGGGTATCATGAGTACACTATGAGTACATGGAAAATCTGGGTACCCCAAAAACATTGGAGTTGTATGGCAGGCAAGCGAAGCTCGATCAAGCTCACTCAAAAGTATGTAGATGCTATTCCGTTCCCGGCTCATGGTCAGGTGTTGATATTTGACAGTGAGATGGCTGGTTTTGGAATACGTGTGACGCCGAACGCCAAGACGTTCATCGCCCAATCGAGAGTGGAAGGTAAGGTCGTTCGAAGTGTTGTCGGTGTTTATGGGAAGGACACGTTAAAGCAAGCTCGCGACAAGGCGCAAGCTAACTTCGTGAAGATGCGGGAAGGCGTGAGTCCCATTGCCGAGCGGAAGGCGCAGCAAATCAAAACAATGACTCTGGAAGACCTGCATCAGAAATTTCTGGATGAGCGTGGACAATCTCTTCGCCCCGCTACGATAAAGCTGTACAACGGAGCGATGCGTCGCTGTTTTTCTGATTGGCAAACAAAATCACTCGACTCAATCACGAAGGAGATGGTTGAGAAACGCCACTTTGAGTTATCCAATGCACATGGTCCAAGAGGCAAAGGTGAGGCACATGCCAATCAAGCAATGCGCATTCTGCGCACGCTAATGAACTACGCTATCTCTAGCGAAATCATTTCAACCAATCCAGTAAAGCGGCTATCTGACAAAAAACTGTGGAACCGGAATGTTCGACGCAAGGGTATTGTGAGTAGGGCAGACTTGCCCAAGTGGTTTGAAGCTGTTTTAAACCTAGAGAACGAAACGATTAGAGATTACCTTCTGCTGATTCTATTCACCGGTCTGCGGCGAACGGAGGCTGCCCAAATACGCTGGTCTGATGTCGACTTAAGAAACCGCACTCTCAAGATCAGTGCAGACGTGACAAAAAATCACGAGGAACATGAGGTTCCGCTCTCCGACTATGTGTTCAATATGCTTCAAGCTCGCGCGTCAAAGCATGCCGATTCAGGAGTACAGTTTGTCTTTCCGGGACCTGGCAAAGGCGGGTATCTTGTTGAGTCGAAATTCTCGATGGCGCGTGTAAAGTCCAACAGCGGTGTTGAGTTCACACTTCATGACCTCCGTCGCACTTTCCTTACGATTCTGGAATCGTTAGATGTAGGCGCTTATACAATTAAGCGTTTGGCTAATCACAAGAACGCTGCCGACGTAACAGCCGGATATCTGATTGCCGATATTGAGAGACTTCGTAAGCCAATGCAGGATGTTGCGACAAGGATATTAGATTATGCAAGCGATGTCTGATGCGACAGCGGAGCTGAATGGAAGCGCAGTTGCGGCTCTGAGAAATAGCTTTGCTGACAAGTGTTCGTCGCAGAACAAGAGCCGTCTCAACGTCTACATCGAGAAGAAGTTGCCTGATTTTGTTCAACTGGTTGAAAGCGCGAAAAAAAATGACCCGGTGAATCCGCGAGCGATGCTTGATGATGTAATCGCGGCACACAAACACGCTGATGCTTTATCAAAGATTCTTATGAGTGACGGTGTTCAACTTGCACGTTATGCCGAGGCACTACGATTGCCTACAACATATGTTTGGGATCGGCCCGACTTAAGTCTGGATGCTATTTGCCGTCGGTTAGCTGATGACACGCGACTCCTGTCGATACACCTGCAAGCTGCGGAGCGCCTGAAGCTTCCATCTGGTCGTCCACCGGTTGAGATGCATTCGGATATAGCCTTTGTCGTAGGCATGCATATGCACGAACTTGACTTCAAAATAACGAAGGCGGAATCGGGATTCTTCGCTCGCGTTCTAGATGCGGCAATGGTGCTCGTTTACTCAGGTAGTCCGCCCCAAATAAACGTCAAAGCACTGGCTGAAGAATCTCACTACCGTGTTCATCGCTGGCACGATAAATACAATATGCCGGTAGAAATTCAAAGCGGACCCAATTTATCGTCATAGTGTCATAGGCTGAACTGGCTTGCTTCTTAGTGTCATCGATGACTGTCATCGTTTCGTCATGCGTCGATTCGCGTTCGCCGTTTCGGGTAAAGAACCCACGCATTTCGGTCGGATTCTTTGACCTGTGTCCGGTGAAGAGCAGCGTTACTCTTCCTCTTGTCGGGCAGATTAGTGAAGCCCGGCGATACTAGGGGTAATACCAACCAATGAAATATGACAAGCTCAAACGAGCTCAATCCGTTTCTCAGACATTCGCTTCGATTGATGCGCAGCCAGCTCACAGTCTAACATCGGCATCCAGCCCAGTTTTGCTCACTCAAGAGCAGGTCGCGCAAATGTTTGGTGTGTCGGCTAAGTGGGTTGAGCGAAAGCGCAGCGAGGGCGGCGGTCCTGCGTACGTGAAGCTCGGCACTGGCCTACGTGCGCCTGTTCGGTACAACCTGCAAACTGTTGTTGCATGGTTTGAATCACAAGAGCGTTCGAACACCAGTGAGCAACACTAATCTCGATGAACCTTTCGTACATCAACTCGACCCACTTCGCGACGGTTCTCTTCTGCTCGATATCAGGAAATCCAAGACCCGGTATCTGTTGCAGGTCTACGCAATAACACCAGGCGCGAAGCCTAACGTAAGATTCTTTGACCAACGTCTTATGGATGCGTCTTTCAAGAAATCATTACGGAATTTGGCAATCAGAACTTTTCAGAAGTTTACGTTCCCTTACTTTTACACACCAATAAAGACTTAAGCCCCGCCGGTCAAGAACGGAGCTTAGGTAAAGGTCACACAATGAAGCAACAATCCAAGTATATAACAGCCGCCGCAATAGCGGATAGTCTTGATGCCACCAAAAGTGGTGACGGGTATCTATCCCGTTGTCCCGCACATGATGATTCCACACCAAGTCTTTCAATTAAGCAAAGCAACGAACGAGTCTTACTCAAATGCTTTGGTGGATGCTCTCAGCATTCCGTGATTGACGCTTTGCGCAAGATGAACCTCTGGAGCGTCCAGTCAAGCGATGGCACACAAGATTTCCGTAAGGTGGCACGAGGGTATGTCTGTCGCCGTGGTGAGGCGCGCAGCATCGATAACGTTTCGCGGAACGAGTTCAATCAGCGACTGTTAAACCGTTTGCTTGACGAATGCCACCCCCCGCAGCCAGGCGACCCAGTCGACCTGTATTTGCGAAACACTCGCGGGATACCGATGACGCAATATCCGGCGTGTATTCTCACACACTTCGAGCTTGAATACCGGGTCTACGATGCAGTCTCAAAGCGGTCCATCGTTGATAGTGTCCATCCCGGAATGGTGCAGGTTATTACCGCATCCGATGGCACCATTTGCGGTGCGCAACGCTTATATCTAACAGATGACGGTCGAAAAGCTGATGTGCCTAGGCAGAAGAAATTAATGCCATCTACTTATCCTGGAATCTCCGGAGCGATTCGTCTGTGCGAGCCGACCGACGTTCTAGCTGTAGCCGAAGGGCTGGAAACCGCTTTGAGTTTTCACGCTATGACACATCATCCCGTTTGGGCTACGGTCAATACTTGGGGAATGAAAAATCTCCAGATACCGCGAACAGTCAGTAAGGTTTATATCTGTGTCGACATCGATAAGAGCCAGGCAGGACAGCAAGCTGCTGATGTATTAACTGAGCGACTGCTCAATGAAGGTTTTAAGGTTTACCACGCAAAGCCACCAGTTGCGGTGACTGGCGATTGGTCTGATGTTCTCCAGGAAGCATTGAAATAATGAACAGTCAAAGTACACATAACGCGCTCGCAGCGAAGCTGAAAACTTCAGTACCAGTCGTTCTCACAGAACAATCGAAACACTCCGTGGAAAAAACTGAATCCGCCAGATCAACTCTCGACGAAATCACAGACAGATTAGAACTATTCCACTCCGCGGACAACACCGCTTACGCGACTATCTCCGATGAGACTGGCATTAAAACCCTCGAAGTAAACAAAGGTCCCTTTGCGGATTGGTTGAATTATCAATTCTTCCGTTTGACTGGCAAAGCGATAAAGAAAGCGGCACTTGAAGAAACAATTGGCGTGCTGAATGCTAAAGCCAAATTTCTCGGAAAACAAATTGAAGTTTACACTCGAGTTGCTCCCTACGAAGATGGTGTTGAAATTGTACATGACCTTCATAGCGGATCCGTTGTCGTCGTCACTTCAGCACAGGTTTCGACAAAATCCCGGGCAACCTCAAAGTTCGTAAAATATCCATCGAATGTGTCGCAAGTATCGCCTGTGGCGTCAGACAAATCAATGCTTCTGCCGCTGCTGCGGAAGTATATAAACGCTACGGAGCAGGATCTCACTCTGATAGTAGTTTGGCTTCTGGCTTCATTCCGTACGAACGTACCGTGCCCGCTCTTACTTGTACAGGGTGAGCAAGGTTCAGCGAAGAGCACTTTAGGAAAGGTATTGAAGTCTCTACTGGATCCTGCCAAACCGGACACCAGAACTCTGCCCTCCAGTGAGCGCGACTTGGCGATAGCCGCTAAAAATTCTCATGTGCTTGTTTACGACAATCTGAGTGGCATCACTAATGCTATGAGCGACGCTTTGTGTCGGCTTGTCACTGGCGGTGGCTTTGCAACGAGGAAACTCCAAACTGATGCAGATGAAGCGATTTTTGATGCGCGCCGTCCGATGATCTTAAACGGTATTGATGATATAGCCAAAAGACCCGACTTATTGGACCGCGCCATCTCCGTTCACTTACCGCGTATAAGCGACTCCGGTCGTATTTCTGAATGTCAGTTCTGGTCGGCTTTTGTAAACGATAAGCCCCAAATATTGGGCGCGATTTATCAAGCACTCTCGGCCATTTTCGCGACACTTCCTTCGGTATCACTAGACACCAAACCACGCATGGCAGACTTCGCTATTTTTGGCGTCGCCGTTGAAAGGGCGCTGGATTGGGAAGCAGGAACCTTTATGCAGTTCTATTCCGCGCACAGTCTTGACGCGAATGAGCGTGTGCTCGAATCAGATCCGCTCGCAATAGCGATTAGGGAATGCGTATCAAGATTGGGCTCAGTTGAGGGAACCGTTACTTCGGTATTGAACTCGCTTGCGAACTGCGCTGGAGACGACCGGGATAAACGAACTTGGCCGACAACCCGAACTTTGAAGAAAGAGTTGCTACGCCTCGGACCCCCGCTTCGTAAAGTAGGTATCGGTTGGTCGGAATCAAGAAGCAGTGCTGCGCGATTTATCAGCATATTTGCCATCGATACCATGATGGATAGTGCGTAGCATCGGGAAACGGTCTCGACTCGTCAGGGTCAATATGGCACTCATATGAGATCTATATCGACCCGTGTCCCGCATCTCTAGCCAAATCATTTAAAACTAGCACTGGTACAGTGTTCAAGAGTCTCAGAAAAGTTATTAACTTTTACAGAAACATGATGCATTGTGTATCACTGTGTGTATAATGGCCACATCTACCCTAGAACTGATTTAGGTTTTAGGCCCCTCGTCGGGACGGTGCAAACCAGCTCGGCGGGGGTTTTTTTTGGGAACGCTATGTCGCAAAGAGTTTCATTTTTCATAGATGGTTTCAACGTTTACCACTCAATCAAAGAGGCGTTAAAGATTGGAGCCGTTAAGAACGCAAAATGGATTGACTACAGGGAACTCTGCAATACCATCTTAGTTGAGTTCGGGCACTTCGGAACAGGTAGCAAACTTGCTGAGGTTCACTACTTCTCAGCACTAGCCGAACACTTACCTGATGCTCAGGTTGCCAATCGCCACCGTGCTCTGATAACAGCACTAAAATCGACGGGTGTTAAGGTAACGCTCGGAAATTTCAAAAGAAAAATGCTGAAGTGCAAAAAATGCTCTAAGCAATATCCAGGTTTCGAAGAAAAGGAGACGGACATAAATCTTGCGTTGGCTTTGGTGAAGGCATTTATCAGCGATGAGTGTGACACTGCCGTAATAATTTCTGGAGATACCGACTTAGTCGCTGCCGTCAAGACGGCTAAGGAGTTGTTCCCTGAAAAGCCGGTCGGAATTGGTTTTCCGTTTCTACGAAAAAATGACCACTTTAGGAACTGCGCCGATTTTACGTTTAACATCTCAGCGAAGCGATATCAGCGACATCAACTTCCAAATGTAATAACCCTCGAGGGCGGTAAGGAAATTTCTAAACCGACTAGCTGGTGATATTCAAAATACTTGACCAATGAAGAAATATCCTGAACTTGAACACCCGCTCGTCGGCAGAGTGCTAATCAAACAAGCAGATAAGTTCTGGCATCTGATATCTGTTGATTCGTCCGGCAAATATCACTGGCTCGAGGTCGAAGAAAAGACTGAGCAAGGGCGTAAGTATTACGTTGGCAGAGCGCCGCATAACTCAATGATATCGAGTGGTATCATCGACGGTGAGCGACTTTATTATCCAAAGAACACTCGAAGTTACTGAGACTGAGCTGACCGAAACGTGTCTCTAAAAACGCTCGGTGGCGGCGGTTTAAATTCGTGCGACTCGTCTTGTTCAAGCTTTATGCATAACTGGTAGTAAGCCATCGCGAACTTTGCGCCATTGTTTCGCTTGGGCGACTCCTGCTTGGTCTCAGCCGAAGTAGTCCTGCCGTACTCCACCGGTATTAGAAATTTTCCAATTGAGACACTTTTGCGCACGTAAATTGGTTTACCGTTAACGGAAAATATGTAGTCCTGCGAATCCGGGCTTAGTCTATGGTTTCGCTCTCGAAGAATACTTAGTGCTTCTTCAGACAAATTCAGGTTTGTTTGCCTCGCATTAACAACCTGATTCCACCGAAGCAATCGCACTGCTTTTGGTGGCATTTTACTCAGATTGACGAACAGGAGGAAATCACGAAGTGTCACGCTGCGAGCTGAGTTCACCACCTTTAGCCACTCGTCGTAGTCAGAAGCTTGGCGGGTCTGAGAGTCTAGATTTTGTTTCTTCTGATGATTGAATCGTTTGAGGTTGGACGTAGTTGGACGATGACGATTTTTCAATACGGCTCTCACTGCGGTGGCATCGAGGTCTAGGCTATTTAAGACAGCACGAAGAGCATGGTACGTGTTGAAAGCAGCTCGTTCGCCGTATGTTTGCTCGAGCCTAACGTAATGGTCGTGAAGGTCGTCAAAGCTTATTGAATCTATTGCTGAGTCATTCCACTGCTGCAAACGGGTCAATGCCAAGCGTTTGCGATACAGAGTGTCTGGGTTTGATCTCTTTGAACTGAAGTAGCTTTCGAATGCTTTGCTCAGTGTCAGCATATTCCACCTCTATAACGTCGCTATTTTGTTCAAGCTGTGTGAGCTTTGTTTGACCAGTACAAAACTGCAGCAGCGAGTCACTGATTCGGTGCGCTGTTCGCCTGAGACGTTCAATACTTCGAATCGTGTACCGTTCGGTCATCGAACGATTTTTGTGACCGACAAGTTCCATTACCGGTTCTGGGCGTTCTTCCAAGAAATCTGCATGCGTTGCATACGACCGACGAAGGTCATGCACCGTCCAACGTTTACCGGTTAGCTTCCACGCCACTCGTTTATATTCCTCAATTTTTGTCTGTGACACCCGCTTTCCGCCAGGCTCGTCAAAAACATACTCACCCTCAGCAGAGTACGCCCTGCCGTCGAGAAGCGAGGAAACGAAAGTGCTGTATGGGACATCCCGGGCGACGGTTTTCGTATCGCGAAAATGAATTACCCGGTGTTCTAAATTTACGTCGACCCATTTTAGATTGAGAATTTCGCTTTTCCTTGCGCCCGTAAATAACACCACGATGAAGAAATCACGCACCGACGTATCGTCTATTGCTTGCACAGCGCGCCACCATGCTGCGAGCTCAGTCCCTTGAAGGACGTTGGTGCGAACTCGGTCACGATTCCACGCCCGAACTGCAGTGAGCCGACTCGTTGGATTGCTTTCTACTAGTGACTTTCCATCTAATTCATATCGCGCTTCTGCGAAGTTGTAGAGCGCTTTTAGAGTTCGCATCGCGCTGTTTGCCATCGCCTTGCCTTGAATTTCCCGATGTCGCACCATGACCATTTGTCGCGTTATGTCGCGCACATCGGTATCAAGCCAGTCGTAAAAGCAGTGGGTTAGCCGATATTCGTAGTTTTGGAGCGTCTTTGGTTTCAAATCTCTAAGGGCTTTGTAATCGTCAAACACTCTCCGCAGCGTTAGGTCTACCAACTCTTCACCTCCCGGATGGTTGGCTTCGATTCCATGAACCCTGCGTACACAAGCAGAGCATTTG
This sequence comes from Drouetiella sp., assembly GCA_036702965.1. GTDB lineage: Bacteria > Cyanobacteriota > Vampirovibrionia > Obscuribacterales > Obscuribacteraceae > PALSA-1081. Next base: position 502,923 of record DATNPZ010000013.1, on the reverse strand, counting down.
TAATCTTCTGAGTAACTCGGCGAAGACGCTCAGTGCTTCGAACAACATACCCCTCGTGAATTGAATCGCGTTTATGTCCAACTAGCTCGGCGACCAGCTCACTTGGAATTTCCAGTTCGTCTGCAACACTCACAAATGTTCTACGCATTGTGTGGTAGCTCCATTGAAACCCAGAGCGTTGCACAGCAAGTTTGAAGGTTTTGGTGTTCGCAGAAATGGGCGTGTTGTCGTAAGGGCTCGGAAAGACAAAGTCACTGGTCGTACAATATTTCCGTACCGCTAGTAATCGCCACACGAAGTCCGACAAAGGCACCGTTCTACTGGCACCATTTTTAGTGTCAGACAAGTATATGGTCCCCTGCGCAAGATTCACTTGCGACCAGTGCAAGTTTTTAACCTCGCATAATCGCATGCCCGTGAACAGCAAGGTGAGTAGCATGTCTCGAACAGTTGGGTTGGGGATGCTGTAAACTGCCTGCGTCCACTTCGCGATGTCTGCAACTTGAATCACGTCACGACGGGAGCCATCCTTGTGCCATATTTTTGTCTGGCTCAGTCGCCGCACGGGGTTGTTCTTTAACAGCGGTGCGCCGGCATTGTCGTCGTACGCGTTCGCTGCAAAAAACAGTAGCGCTCGAAGTGTTCGCATCGTTGCGTTCGCTATAGATTTCGACTTGATAGACAAGAACTTTTCTTCAATCATGTCGCGGGAAATGGCTCGTACGTCCAACTCAAGCCAGTCGGCTAAATGTCCGTTTATTCGCCCCTCGTAATTCCGAATAGTTACTGGTTTCAGTTCGCGTACGAGCTTGTATTCTTCAAACACTGCTCTCAACGTGACAGTGCTCGCTGCCGTCTCACACTGATTCATCATCTGACCTCACAATTGATAAATGTCTACTTAGCTTCTTCGTGGTTACCGCCACGGCATTTCGGCGCTTCTCATAGATGGCTACCGCTACGCATTGGGATGTCTCCGCAGCCCGTGAACGATACTCTGAAGAGCCGTCCAAAATAACTTTGACACTGCACTGAGTTGCCGCAGTGTGCAGCGGTAGCAGCACATCGTCGCCCATCGGAAAACCACAAGGTCTGACGTGCTTGTGTTTCTCGCACAACGGAACTGAGAGCTGGAGCACAACTCCTGACACCTTTATGTTGTTTTCCAACCAATCGTTTAAGTGGTCTTTCAAGTTGCACCTCAAAGCGCCGCACCGCCGCTTCAGCAGTGGTGACGGATTTGTTCAAGTCACGAAAGTTCGTATCAAAGTTCTATCAAACAGGTAGACGAACTGTCAAACATATTTCCAGCCGGTTCGCATGGTTAACAGTTGCAGAACCTTGTATTCATGCACTTTCCGAGATGTAGATAAAAATGTTGGAACTACAGCACATCCTTATATAGGACATCTGAATAATACAGATCATGTATTATTCTGTATTGTTCAATATTACGTAATTCCGTACTATTCATGCGGGTCTCAGTAACAACTTGTTATTTGATTCGATGCCACCAATGGCGATGACCGAACACCAGTCTGTCTTTGCAGATCTTGACGATCCAAGTGACTGCATCTACCGGAAACCCTGATGAATATTACCTCGCTGGTAATATTCGCCGCACAATCAGATAATTCTCCACGCCACCACAATCGGTGCTAGTTATCTAAGTACCAAAGTTTACGGGCTTGCTAACGCCAGCGGAATGGAGCAACCTGTTAGTAACTTGCTGCGTAGCCCCACGCTGTTGCTCAAAGGTGCTGCCATCGAATGTTCTGGTGTTGCAGTCCAATTTCTCGTTCATGAGATGTCTGATGATGCCGCTTCGAATACCTAGTTCGCACGCCGTGAAGGCAAAGGTTCGTCGAAGCGTGTGCAGACTGAATTTAAAACCGGCGCGTTCGCAGGCAGAGTTCATCGGTTTGGTGCCAGCCGAGATTGGCTTGTTGCTGACGCTTGATGTGAACACCCATGCGCTGCGGCTTCCCATCTTTCGTGACGTTAAAATGTTCAACACAAAATCTGACACGGGAATTTCATGACTTTCCCCATTCTTAGTCTCGTTCAGTCGAATTATTCCGCGTTCAAGAATAACCTGGTCCCACCGCAAATTTTTCGCTTCGCTCTTTCGCATCCCCGTCAAAAGCAACACGAGCAAATAATCACGGAAGGTCGCACTGTCGAGAGAGTAGACGCCCGCGAACCAAGCTCGTAATTCCGCAGGCTCGATAACATCGTTGCGCGTCAAATCTCTGTTCCAGCTACGCGCCTCCGATAAGCGTTTGACTGGATTGCCTTGGATGACTGGAGCGCCTGACGCATCCTCATAGTTAGCTGACGCAAATGTCATCAAAGCTCTTAGCGTTCGCATCGTTGAATTTGCGATTGCAGGTCCGGCGATTTCTCTATGTCGCTGCTCGACCATGTCTTTCGTGATTTCAGCAACAGGTATGTCTAGCCAATCTTGAAGATACCGATTTAACCGTTGATTATAATGTTGAAGAGTTTTTGGCTTTAAGTCCTTCGAGTTTTTGTATTCCTCGAAAACCTTTCGCAAGGTAATGGAGCTGCTTGTTTCACATTGCTGCATACCGCGCTAATCCATCCGTTTCCAGCCAATCGCAATCACGTCAAACCGTCATTGCCGATGAGGGCAAGCGTTTGAACCAACTCACCGAGCGCACATAAAATAGGCGCATGACGACAGGTCAGAAGCGCTCTTGATTTGTACCAAACGTACCAAAACGCTGTCAATGCGGGGTAGTCGAACCTTGTCGTCGTTTTGAATCGAAGGCAGTAGTGGAACACTGTAAGTAATCGTCTGTCGAGTAAAAGGCGCGTAGGGGAAAGCAGATGAAATTAGGAAACATCGATATAGAAAGCATCACAGCGAACGATGTCGTCGCATTAAGGGATAACGATGTAAGAGAGTCGACTAACCTAGAGTACAAACTGAACTTCCCCGAGGAAACTAGGAAAACGGATTTCGCTGTGGATGTTGCGGCAATGGCTAACTGCGGCGGTGGCTTCATCCTCTATGGCATAGAAGAGAAGCGAGAAGGACAGCAAAAAACTGGCGCTATTGAGTCGTTCCCAGGCGTAGGAACAACGGCGCTCGATTCCTTAATAAGCAAATATGCGAACATAGCTCGGGCGCACGTTAAACCAGTAATCTCTGACTTGACGTTCAAGCCGATAAAACTTTCACCCGATCTATATGTTGTAGCCGTTCATGTGCCCAAGACGTACGACGGACCACACTTCTCTACGTCCAATATGGTTTTTTACAGCCGTCACTCATCGGGTAATTATCGAATGGAATTAAGTGAAATTCGCTCTGCATTCATCGCTCGAAGTACAGCGCGTGAAGAGGCGATGAACTGGACAGTCAAACAACTTGCATGGATCACAGAAGGCAAGGCTCCAATTCCATTGCGTGTTGCAAATACTGTGCCTTCCGTTCTGCATATTGTTCCTTGGTACGCATTTTCTGGCGCCGATTTGCTTGATGTTGACCAGATGTACGAACAGCGGACCAACTTTCAGCCAATGACCACAACACGTGGCGTAAGCAAATTCAACGCCAAGGGACTCTTACTACTAGACCGCGCCGACGCTGCGGTCGCTGGTTATACGCAGGTTTTTCGCACCGGGCAATTGGGATCCGTTGATGTGTATTCAATTCCGTCAGATGCGCCAACAATTCATTGCTTTGATTTTGAAAACAACATTCGAGAGCATATCAAAGCGTACCTGGGTGGTCTGAGGGCTTTGGGGATTATTCCCCCGATAACGATTGTCCTCAACATTATTAATGCAACTGGGCTAAAAATTTTGATGCCTGAACACCATATTCGATACCACCAAGATGAACCGAGCTTGAATTATAACTCTGATAGTTTCATCACAGCGGTCAGTCGTAGGCTTGACGGCTGGGATTCGTTAGATGTTGACTACCTGATTAAGCCAATGTTCGACACGCTGTGGATTGCTTGCGGGTGGCGCAGTTCACCTAATTTTACCGACGGTGTTTGGACTCCATCGAAATAGCAAATGGCTTGAGATACTCCGTTAATGCGCGGGAGTCAAAGACATTGAAGACGACAAAAACAGAGTGAAAGACAACCTGCAGCGCATTGCGGGTTCGGCTGGTTTTCTAACAGTAAAACCCATCGAGCTGACGACGAACTCAATAACGTTTACGTGCCTTGCAACAAGCACTCAGCATGTCACGCAAAATCCTTCAGGGAATATTACTGCTACCGTCGACAGTACCAAAGGGCATCCCCAGCAGCACCCCCCAGACAAGCATGTAAAACCTGGGTTCGTGACACCAAAAGAAGAGCGAAAAAAGCGCTAGTCTGGCGAACTCATTATCTACCAAGCCCCTGCATAATATTTGCGAAGACTTGTTGACCCTTTGCGCCTGTGGTTGCATCCATGTAGAGAGGTGCGAGCATACCCATTGTTCCGTCATCCTGCGAATAGCGTTGAAGCGCAGCCGCAGGAATTTTTGGAATAGTCCAGCCGTCTCGTTCAGCGAGCTTCTTTGCCTTTGCTTTGTCACCGCCAGCAGCAGCAAGATATGCATCGCGAATTGCGAGGTCTTGCAGTGGTGTTCCTTTCTGCGCAGGTGGCATCGGTGGAACTACAGTCTGCGGCCTGGCGTTTAATCCATCACCGAATTGCTTGTAAAGTTGCGCACTTGTCATTGGTCGACCGTTCACCATGTATGTGTCAGGAACCAAATTTCCTCTGGAATCCCGAGCTTGAGTTGCAACTGGCGCGAGTGATTGAGGTGGTCGTCCTTGGATCCATTGCGAGAACTGATTGAACATAGGCGTTACTGTCTGAGCAAACTGGTCGTACAGATTGGGTTCAGTATCCGCATTGTTTACAAACTGAGTGGATGGTAGCAGGGACCCCTTTGGTATACCAGTAACTGTTGCTGCTTGAGCCTCCAAAGCTTGTGCTTGATTGACTTGTTTACCGCTGACGAGAAACTTATCTGGAATCGGGTTGCCATTGCCATCCAAAGCAGGCACCAAAGGTGGTGGCGGCGCAACAAATCTTTGGTTCGCACCAGGTACTTGCTGAGCCCTTCGAACAGTGTCATAACCTTGCTGCCCTTGCTGCAACATTGCCGTTCCGAGCTGCATAAGTTTCTGTTTGGTTGCGGGGTCAGCGTATTGAGCTGCCTCAATAGCTCTCAATCCTATATCGATTGGCTTGTAAGCAGCTTCTTGCTGTTTCCGGTCCATATCCATCGCGGTCTCGTTCACCTGTTGCCCCGAGTGAGTGCCCGCATTGACAGCTTGATTGATTCTCGCCGCCATAACCTGTGGGTTCGTATCGACTGCAGCTTGCGACAGAGCTGACTGCATGCCAGCGCGAGCCGTCGCATTCTTTACCGGCAACATGCCAATTTCGTTGTTCTGCAATGCAGCAGTTCGGTCCATCGCGTTGACATCCCGAGGCGACTTTTGGGTCAAGTCAAAGACTTGTTGACGAAGAGAAACAACATCCTTAGCCGCTTCAAGAGCTTTCTTGTCAGCGAGCTTGGTTGCGTCAGTGTCACGCTTACCGAGGTGGCTCATGAGATCCATTCCGGTAGCTTGCGATGCAGCTTGTAGTCTCTGAGCTTGCGCCATTAAGCCATCGCGCGTAGATGTGTCCATCTCCATCGCATCTTTAAACAACTGCCAGCCTTGCTGCTGCGTCATCTTACCCTGAGCTTTCGCGGTCAAGTCCGCCTTTTTAAGCTCGGTGTCATTCTTCATTTCTTCTTTCGCCATGTCGCGAATAGTCGTCATGCGTTCTTTATCGATATCATGCGCATCGCCATGAAGTTGGCGGAAGTTTTGCGAATCGATCTCGTACATCTTTTCGCGAAGAGCCAAGTCACCTTTCGCTTGAGCCGCACGCATTGCGGACGCGTTAGGGGACATGCTTACTAGAGCGTTGCCCAGCCTGTTTAGAAAGGTGGGATGTTGAGCGGGTGGCAAATACCCCCGGAAATCAGGCGTAGTTGGATAAGCTGGACCCTGACCAGGTGTAGCGGAAGCAGCGGCAGCTTGCTGCCAAGGTCCACCTTGAGGCACCATTCCTGGTGACACGGGCTGTGGTGAAGGAGCGGCTTGAGGTATAGCCACAGGTCTTTGCGGAGCAGCTTGAGGTGCACTCTGTGGTGCATTTCTGTCTGGTGCAACAGGAGGCATGTCCGCCTGCGGTTCTCCCGCCTGCAATCCACCATCTTTATCCATCTGCGGTTGCTGAACAACATATGGATGCGACATTTGAGCAGGAAGGATCTGACCACTTCCGCCCATCGCGAAAGCTTGCAACGGCTGAAACTGTGGAGTGAAGTTGGTAGTTTGTGCGCCACCTTGCTGCATCATCGGAGCGCTAATGTGTTGAAGCTTGCCGACGAGCGGTGGCGCTGGTTGCCCAGTGAGCGCTGCAAATCGCATCGCTGGAATATCTGGGTCGCCATTCAAATCACCAATAGACGAGAAGCCAGAGAAAGGAGACGCGATGCTGGTATTCTGCGTCACGTTGTTGGTGTAGTTGAATGGCTGGTTGTACACCGGCGCGTTTTCAACAGACGTATTCATAACTGGATTGACATTCTGCACAGGGTCAACAGTCTGAGTCGGCGAGACTATAGCCGCTGGAGCTTGCGCGCGCACGGCGCCACCAGTTAAGAACGTATCGCTTGAGTTCGTTGGCACAAAGGTAGTTGAGACTCCGCCGATAAGCGGAGAGCTGCTAACACCCCTAGCTGGTGTTGTGTATGCCATAATTTACTCCCGCGCTAATTTCTGCGCTGTGTTGATTGTTTAACCTGCAAACTCCAAGTCGCTTCTTCGCTCATCGCAAGCGATAGCAGTTGAACGTTGAAGTTAAGTTGAGAAAGTTGACCTAAAGCTTCCTGCAAGAGCGCTGTGTTCGCGTCGAGCATCTCGCGAATGCTGGCGATGTCGAGGGTACTAGCGTGCTCTGCATTCAACTCTTGAATGATACTTACCGGACGAGCCATATCAAAAATATTTTCATCAGCCATAATCACGACTTCCTAAGTCAGAAAGCTGCCGCCGATGCCACCAAGCAAGCCACCAATGTCTGTGTTAGTTTGGTTGGACAAGGTGTTTGTAGTTCCTTGATTTAACTGACTTGTGTTGCCTTGCGACAAGCTTGATTGATTCATTCCGATTGGATTGAACGCGTAATTTGCAGCGGCATTGAAAGTATTGAGCGCGTTTGACGTTTGATTCTGTCCAGCCAACCCTGCGAGTTGTAGTGTCAATTGCTGCTGCGCGGCGCCGATAGCAGGTGAACCCGACCCGTATTGTGCTGCGAGTTGTGGTGCTTCTTGATTGTTGAAGTTCATATTTGCAGCATCCCAAACAGCCTGAGGTAAGCCAAACTGAGAAGTGTTGCCAGTCAATAACTGATTCATCAGGTTGCCAGCTTGCCCCTGCAACCCGAGTTGTTGACTCGTGAAGATGGGCTGCTGGTTTGTTTGCGCGAGCGAATTGCCGCTATTGAATTGGCTCGTGTTTGTGTTTTCTGCGCCAGCCGTGTTTGAGTTCGTCAGTATTTGGCTGAGGCTTCCGCCGGTTGGATATGACATAGTGTGGTCTCCGCCACTAGTGCCCGCGAGTGCTCACAGGCTTTACCGATAAATTCCACAATGGCTCGCTTTGATTAACGAGCACTCGTGTTTCGATGTTGCGATTCAATCGCTGCAACTCTTTTGTCGCTAACTGCAGAAAACAATTATTCAGAGATAACGCCTGCTTCAACCGTTCAAGCGTGACCGCTTCAACTTCGCTTACGTTTGATTCGTTGGCCGTAGATGACTTGGTCTGACTTGGTTTGCGCGCCACTCTATTCAACCCCATCAATCTTTGCTTCAAGTCTGGTAGCACCGCTTTTAATTTCGCGAAGAATTAGAGCATCAACTCGTTCACGTTTTACCTGGTCGTTCTCCAGAATTGCCTCGCGAAGGAGTGACAGCACTTCACTGTTGGATGGCCGAATGCCGACACTGTAATCTGTTAGTAACTTATCCGTAGCAAGGCTGAGTGCAACTCTTTCTTCAATCGTCCGAGAATTATTCATTGGTTTCACCATTCTCCTCTGAGTCACTAGTTAAGCTGTCCAACATCTTTTTCCACGCAGGTATCTCTCCAGTTGGTGGTTTGTAGCTCTCTACGTCTTGCAGGATTCTAATCAACAGCGAGGCGTTCTTCGGCAACTCACCAGCGGCGAATTTTTGCAGAAGCCGGTCCTTACCAAATAGTGCTGCAGTTTTCCGTCCGATAGCACACACGCCTTCGTATTCTTTCGCGATTTCCAAATTCTCTTTTCGAGACATTAAGTCATCAATCGCGAAGAGTAGTGACTCATGTTGCTCAGATTCAGCGACAGCTTGCACCAAGCGCAGAGGAAAACCACCGGCGGTGCGCAAATGAGCGACGATTCTTGACGGTTCAGGCAAAATCCAATTGCCATCCGAATAGGTATATTCTTTCGCTAGGTCTTCGAGCTGCATTTACTTAATCAGCCCCAGTTGCGCATATGCTCGGTCGAGCAAGTCGTACAGTTTTTCCGTCAGCTTGGTTAAGTCAACAAGCTCGCCAATCGTTGGCGAACCACTCATTGCTTTTTCAACTTTGCCCATCGCAAGTCGGCAATTCTTCGCAACAGTCTTTGGTATTTCTTCCGGCTCACCAAGTTCAAGAGTAAGTTCGCTGCGCTTGGTGTTGCGGATTTGGTCTCGCTGTTCAACCCAACCTTCCTCATCACGCCAGCTCTCGATTTGCTCACGAGACGCCCCGCTAAACTTGCTGATTGTGTCAAAACGAACAACAGGCATGCTGAGATATTTCTCTCGAGTGAGTCGCTTGCATTCATCCTGTGCAATTGTTTTCAAAGCTAAAATGTTGCTTGTATTGCTTGCAGTCATTCTGCACCTCAATTTCAGTAAGATTACACTCTTACTATAGCTAATAGCAGAAACAAAGACTAGTCATTTAGCAGGTTGGATTTCTCAATCGGTAGCAATGCGTAGCAGAAAGTTGTAGCAGCACAAAAGGCATACAGGTACTACGTCTTAGAACTTGTCGCAACTGTAGCAGTTTAGCAAATCAAAACTTTCGTCAGCAAGAAAGATATGTCGCCGGGCGGGATAAACGTGTCTAGCGGACATACAGCCAAACTTCGGAAAATAGAAAATTTTTTTCTGAGAAAACTCGGTTAGTGAAAAGGACTATGTCAGTAATAAATGCGGGTCCTACAAAAAAGACCCTTCATCGAATGGTAACCCCAGGGTTGGGGGTTGGCTCTGGCTGCGGCTCGGCGCGCCCAAGACTTAATCTTAAATGGTGTTGCATTTAGTATCACGTTTGTTGATGCAGATGTACGATAGTCACCGTCGCGCATATGAAGAGGTACGCATCTAATGAATAGAGTGCTTGTAATCGCAGATGAAGAACTTAGCCCAAAAGGACCAAACACGGCTGAGTCATCAGCCAGCCATCGTGCATTACGGGCGGTGCCGGATGTCTTAACCGAACCGAGTCAGACACTGTTTACGGCTAAGTCATCTCGTCCACCGCTCAAGCCAACTAACCGCGAAAGAAGAGAACGCGAATATCTAACGCAAGCCGAAGTGAGTCAGCTCATCGATGCCGCTAAGAAGACCGGGCGCTATGGCACCAGAGACGGTGCGCTTATCTTGCTGGCTTATAGACATGCGCTGCGGGTAGGTGAGCTAGTCGACCTGCGATGGGAACAGATTGATTTCGCGTCCGCCCGGATCCATATAAACCGATTGAAGAACGGAGACCCATCGGTGCATTACCTTGAGGGCGATGAACTGCGTGTGCTTAGAAAACTTCAACGCGCTACATCAGGTCCGTTCGTATTCAGCACAGAGCGACTGGGACCACTGAGCACCCGGCATGTCAGAACGCTTGTTGCTCGGGCTGGTATTGAAGCGGGCTTAACTTTCCCAGCGCATCCTCATATGCTTCGACACGCGAAAGGTTATCAACTCGCCAACAAAGGAATTGATACCCGAGCCATCCAAGGTTACATGGGTCACAAAAACATTCAGCACACTGTTGGATATACACATCTAAGCGCTGAAAGATTCAAAGGGTTCGGGAAAGACTTGTAGGCTTGCAGCCCGTAAACACTCCCTCCGCATTTAACAGCGCTCTTGCACGCCCTTGGCTTGCTCGCTTCGTTTGAACGTTGTTCCGTCGCGAAGTTTTCGATTTCGTTGTGTGGTTGCCCGGGGAACGTTGTCTAACATCTCAAAACCATGACTTCAGATATCTGGCTCGCGAAGAGAATGACAGTGATGACAGTTAATGACGATGGCAGTGACAATTGAAACGCTGAGCCTGATTGCCGATGACACTAATGACGATGTTCTCTCTTCTTTTAAAGAAAATAAAGAGAAGTAAAGAGACAGATAGGAAGTTCTGCGACAGAAACTCTAACCAACACGGAGCGAAAGTGTAGTGCAGGATAAGGTAAAAAAGACAAAGTTCGAAAGTCCTTGGTATGACTAGGTTTTTCCGTATTACGCAATCGTTGTTTTCGAACACAGTTGTACTATTAAATCTGGAAAGCTTTACTTTGCCTGAGCTATACCGCATTACCGATGAACTTTATTCGTCGTTTCTCGGTAAGCCCTCGATAACTTTCAATGCGGAGAAATATTTGTCCGGGTTGCCAGCCGAATCTACAACTTGCAATTCGCTCCACTTAAATTCAACTTCGTCGCCAGTTCCTGCTTGCACCATTTGCCAACTCTTCCCCGTCTGGGTGTCAAGCAGAAATGTGTCACCCCGATAAGTTGGGTTCATGAAAATGTGAAATCGAGTAGATTCACTTCTGACTGTTGCAGTCTGTGTGGACCGAGACATGATGGTTGATACGTAGAGAACTACTGCACCGACTGCTACCAACGAAGTGATTAGAGCAACGCTTTTATAGACAGACTGATCTTTGCTCAACCAACCAAATTCCGTCCGATGAGTACACTATGAGTACAGCGCTTTCACTTGTTACCCCTTATTTGCGATACGCGATAGGGGTGAATCACTAAGCCTGTTTTACTTTGAAAGATTTGGGCCATGGTGGACTCGAACCACCAACCAATTGCTTAAGAGGCAACTGCTCTGCCATTGAGCTAATGACCCACAAGACTATTCAAAAATTATATCGCGCCCGGTTGGATTCGAACCAACGGCCGTCCGCTTAGAAGGCGGATGCTCTATCCACTGAGCTACGGGCGCTCATATTGCGCTTCCAAGCGCTCGCGATCTCGATTATCAGGGTTCGCAGCCCGCATGACACGAGCAAAATGCGCCTCTCGAAACGAAGGGCGCGGAGGATGATTATAACGCATCCCATCCAGAGCGGGCGACGCACATCAAGTCTGAAGCGCAAAATCCGTTAATGCTTGCAGAAGTGCAGGCCGGCTGCCATCTCTGTCGCTGGTCATCCAATTACAATCCGCACCATCGCACGTAACCCGGCTAAGCCGAGTAACAACGCCCCTAATTCAACAACTTGGGAGAATAAATCCAGCCCTCGACAAGCACGTCCACCTGGTCCAGGCTGAGCGGATCCTGAAAAAGATGCCGTGACACCTGCCACATCGCCGTCGTGTAACAGGCAACCAGCGCATCAAGCGCATGATCCGAATCCATCGCCGCAGACCGCGCGGCGGGACCAATCGCCAGCCTCGGACAATCCTTGAAAGATTCGCCCTTGCGCTGCCGAATCTGCAACAAACTCTCGACAATCGTGCGCCGCACCGCATGGGCAGCGTCTTTCTTCGCCTTATCGTTGGTCTTGTAACCCGTATCCGGCAACCCAAGCGCCGTCAGCGTCTGTCGCGGATACACTTCCAGAAACGCTGTTCCATTCTTCACGTGGTCTTGAAAAGGTAGAACAGCGCAAGTTTTCGGATTCAACTTCGCCAACATATGAATACCCTGATAAGTCATCTGCACCATCGACGGATTCCCTCGGTGCAACGGGCTCTGCGCCGCCTTCGAAATCGCGCGGTCAGTCACGCGCTTCGGCTCCTTCTTGAACTCGACGACATTCTCCAAAAATTCCTCGAAACTCATGAAGACAAGATGCTCTGCGACTTCCTGCCATGACTGAAATTCCGGCTTGCCGAATTTTTCTGAAAGGAAAGCCAAAAACTCTACCGGCAGCGAGAAGGGAACGTCGATGCCCACGGCGCTGTAGCTGATGTCAGGCTTGCTGAACTCAGTCGCGATTTTGTGTGAACCGACTTTACGAATCTCCTTTACCAGCAATCCATCGCTGTCGCTGAGCGTTCCGCTGGCTATCCATGTGTCATTCGGCACTACTTTCGCGCCGCTGAAGTCGACTCCTGCAACAAACACTTCTGTCATGGCAATTAACAGCTCCTAAATATTCGAAGTTTCTTCTGTGATTGTTCTTTGGACACTTATACTTGAGGAAGCCCGTGTCTGTTGAGACTTGACAATGACCGCTGCCGAAATCAAAACCGATTTGACCGCAATGGCGAATGCTATTGGTTTGATCATCGATCGCTCCGGCGACGCAGAGGAAGTGCTGGGCAGTTGTTGGCTCATCGACGCGAACAAAGTTGCTACCTGCGCGCACCTCGTCACTGTTTACGGCGACAAGCTGGAAGCGCTCAAAGTTTATTTTCCCGCGCTTCGCCAGAGTCATGGAATAGGTCAGGCATTATTTCATCCAAAATTTAATCGTAAGCACTCGAACAAGCTCACTTCTGATGGGCTTTGGGACTCGCTCGCGAATATGCATTTGCAGAATTACAACGCTGTTGTGTTGTCGTTGACTCCGAATTTGTCGAATTTGGGTGAGCAAGAAAAGCGTGTCGTCAATCAAAGTCTGACAATTTCTGGTCCGCAGATCGAAGCTGGATTAGGTGGGAATTTGAGTGACATCGATTTCTTCTTGATCATTCAGACGATTACGAATGCGCGAAAAGAAGGTGTGCTGGTCATCTCGGATGTGCGCAATCGTCCTGTCGCGAGATTGTTCTGTCAAAACGGACGCATCGTGCACGCGATTTATCGCAACCTGACGAATGAACTCGCGATTTATCAAATCGTGCAGCGCAAATTGAAAGGGAATTTCTTTTTCAAAGTGCAATCAGAACCAGATTGGCCGGCTGAGCGTGCAATCGCGCGTCCGCCTGAGATGCTGCTTTTGGAAGCACATCGCAGAATGGATGAAATGGAACAGTGCGTCGCATCACTCGGTGGACCAGACGCTGCATATTGTCGTGCGGTGCCCTGGATGAATGATGGAATTCTGCCACCAGAAGTTGCAGAAACAGCACGCGCGCTCTGGCAACATTTGGATGGCACCATTCCAATCAATTCGTTGTGGCAAGTCGTAAACGTTGATGATTACGCCGTTTACAACGCGCTCGTTGAATTGTACAAAACGCGCCAGATAGAAAATGTTGAAGACACAACGGAATTTCAAAATCCTCCCGCACCAATCAGCGGAGCTGTCACGCCACTAAATTTGGTTCCCCAAGTTTCACTCGTTCCAGGCGATGAAATTCAAGATCTCAGTGTCGACGCTCGACACGGACGCGCCAGAATACGCAAAGGTACTCTGCTTGGAAGCTTGATGTCAGATGACCCGTACCACCTCGTTCACACGATGTCGCTGCTTCCTGAAGCATGTGGAACACCGATGTTCAAAGACGGTGTCGTCATCGGCATGCACTGCGGACCACTGCCACCAGCCCCCGAACTGGATGAAAGCGAAGGCGTCATGCAGCAAATGCTCTGGTCTGAAGCCATCTTGGAATGTTTGAACAGTGGCGGCGAAGTCGAGCTCGCGAAAAAACTGAGCATGTCTGGTGAAGAGATCGCGAAGAAGATGACGATGTCTGGAACCAACGCTGCATTAAAACGCCCAGACCTTCCGGGATGCCGCGAAGTCGCGCGCGTCGGATGTCCGAAGTGCGGCAAGACAAGCCTCGATTCAGCAAGATTCTGTAAATCGTGCGGACAAAAATTGCTCGCTGATCCAACATACAAACCGCGCAAAAAAGTATTCAATCAGGCACCGCTAGTGGTGACCACATTCGTCTTCGTCGGCGCAGTCGCGATGATTCTTCTGTGGATGGCTCCGGCGAAACCCCAATTCCTTAATCCGCCGTTGTCGTATATCCCTGATCTACCGTGGGTTCGCGTGTCGATCTACGGAGTAAACAAACTCGCGAACGAAGCACCACAATGGCGACCTGTTCCAGACGGCGCGGCGCTGAACAACAACGTCCAGGTCTATCTGGATATGAAAGTGAACGACGACTGTTACATGTACGTGCTCAGCGATCTGCCGAAAAGCAAGACGAACAACGCCGTCCTCGAATTCCCTGAACCGAAGTCTACTGAAGCAATGCTCAAGAAAGGCGAGCATTTTACAGTGCCAAAGGAGACAATAAAGGAAGGCGAGAGCAACGGGCGAAAAGGATTCTTCCTAAACGGGCTCGTAACCGGTCCAACTGATACAACTATACTTATCGCCAGCAGGACGCCCCTGCCGCTCATCGGAAACCAGGATAACCAGAACCTATTCTTCGAAAGCGCCAACCGCGTTCTAAGCCTGGATAGATTCGCCAACGGCATCGAAGTGCCAATTTCGGAAATTGCTCCTAATTTATTTCCAGCTAAAGTAGATGGAACACCGGGAGATTTAATCTATCTGAAACGGTTGATGGAAAAAATCGCCACGGACTAACGAGAGGTATAAGAACATGATTGGTCGTCGCCACATAATTTCTTCAATGGTTGCTTTGCTCACGCTTGGTGCACCATTGTGCGCCATCGCCGAAGATGGCGAGAAAGGCGACGCCGACAAGTGGCAGTACGCCAAGGGTTTGTTCCGCACCCAGCTCGAAAAGCCGACTGAGAATTTGAACATCGGTTTGCACTACTGGATTGAAATTCAACGCAATGGACACTCTCAGCGCGTTTCCAACAAATATGCTTTTAAGAAAGGCGACAAGATTCAGATCCACATGAAGCCAAACATCGATGGATACGCTTATGTTGTCTTGCGCAGCACCGGTGCGACTCAGGAAAATCAAGTTTTATTCCCTGATACCACCAGAGGTGACAACAACAAAGTTGCTCGCGGTGTAGATTACGCGCTGCCATCGAGCGGTGAATCATTCGAGTTCGACGCAAACGCTGGCACTGAGAAGCTTTCGTTGTTGCTGTCACGCAATCCGATCGATGCTCAAGCTTATCTTTCGAAGCCTGCGGACACACCTGTGACAATCGCATCCGCATTCACTGGATCGAAAGATCTGGTGCCATCGCAAGTGTTCGTTGCCTATGCCAATCCGCATGACCTGGCACCACCACCAGTGAAAGAAGCTCCGAAGAAAGTCACCAAAGTCGCCACCAAACCTGTGACAAATGCTGTGTCTGATGAGTCGTCGGAAAGCAAGGCTCCAACCAAGAAGCCGCACAAAACGACGACAGTGAAGACTGCATCGACCACAACATCGACGACCACAACGACTTCGAAGCACGAGAATACAAAAGCATCATTCAACGATGAAGCTGGCGTGACAACGGTAGTCAAGAAATCGCCTGACGGTGTGCTTTTCGTCAACGTTGACCTCGACCATCGGAGTTAATCTTAAATCCCCAAGTCTGTCACAACTTCTTAACCCCTCCTTAACGCCGGAATGCGAGACTATGCTCGTTATTCCGGTGTTCTCTTAGGAAGAGGTTATGGTCGTCATATTGTCTTTGATCCTTTGCTCGATGCTTGGCGTCGGCATTCTGTTTGTGATCAATCCAGAATTATTCCCCACATTTCTTGTCAGACGTTGGGAACAACACTTCCATTATTTCCGTTAGACCCTTTCGAAATTGCATGTAAAAGTTAGCGGCGATTCATCGAAGATTCGCCAGCGAAGCTTGTTTACGTAGAAATAATCGTTACAACGGGGAGGTTTTCACCTCTCCTTAACCGATGCTGCATATAATTTGCTTGATTGTCGATAAGAGCAAATGATCATGCCTGCAGCCGCAGCCGGACTATTCATCATCGATTTTGTCTTTCGCCCGTTCGCGAAGATACTTGAGAAGTGGCCGATGGTGATGATTGGTCTCGTACTTTTGCTCTACATCATTATTGGCTACATCGTCCTGAAGTCGGTCTATTACGGCGCTGCCGACCAACAACGTCCTTACTAAAAACTGAAGCGATATCGGTTGATGGTGGAATTTTCGACCCATCCTAATCCGCAGTAGATTGGAATTGAAGCGATATCGGCTGAGTTGCTGGATAGAATTTCGATCCAACCTCATCCGCAGTCTATTGAAATGAAGCGATATCGCTTCAGTATCTAACCGCCTCATCTCTATTGAGTCGAGTCGATTCGGCTCTATTTGTCAGCCTTGTGACCAGCTTAAAGCGTACATGAGCCAGTCCCTGGAAGGCGGAACCCAGCGGTCGAAGTATTTGTTTTTCTCGTCCTGCGACAAACTGCGCAGATAAGGGAGCCAGGTGTTCCTGAGCCAGTGCTCGCCTAGACCCTGTCGCCAACCGCTCCAGACAGGCTCTGTGTTTGGATAAACAATCCACGGTGGCTTGGGTTCTTCTTGAATCATTCGATGGTTTCCTTCAACGCAGTATCGGTCTGTCGCACGCACCAGACTTAGTGCCCGCCACCTTCGCCGCCCTTTACTGAGAGCAGTTTAAGACTGAGCTTATCGCTGTGTAAGTTGACCAGCCCGACATATAACTCGGGGAAGTTTTTGACGCTGGACGCGGGCACAGAACCCTCAATGGTGTACGTTCCCTGGTCGAGTGGAGTGCCGTCATAGTCGTAGGTGTTGTACTGGAAAGTGATGTCTTTGATCGGGACGCTGTTGAAATTTTTGATGCGCACCCAGACGACGGGGCAGTTGATTACCCACAAACCGGAGATGTGCCAATCCACCAGTTCGAAATATGTCTTGCTTGTCAGCGCCTGATCGCCGGTTATGGACTCGCATCCGGAAAGAAAACACATAGCGAACGCTGCCAGCGCAAACACGCCAGACCACACACACATCGCACTGCGTCTGCTTTTCAGGGAAGCCATTTAGTTTAGACCGGAAACCATCCGAAATAGCCAGCTAATATTCCGAGCAAAACTAAAGCTGCAAACGCCGCAATGATTCCGAAAAATACCGGTTCACCTTCAGCCACGATACGCTCACATCCAAGTGAAACTGCTCTACAAAGACAATTATATAGAAGATCAGATAACATGGCTTGGATAGCAATGTTTCCTCAATGGTGTTCGATGGATTCCGCAACAAACTCTGCCCATGCGGGTTTACACATGGACCGGGTCAAAAAAGAGTTTCCGGAAGAGAAAGGTTGTCTCTATTTAAACACCGGAAGTTGCGGCAGGAAGCCGCAATCTGTGCTCGACGCGCTGGACGAAGGTTGGCGAAATTTAAACGTCAATCCAACTGTTACGACTTTTCTCGATGAGACTTTGTTAGCTGGAGCAAAGGATTCTGCGTCCAAGCTGTTCCAGATTTCTGCCGAAGATTTGCTCATGGTTCAGAACACGACGCAGGGTTTGCAGTTTTTGATGAGCAGTTTTCTGATCAACAATGGTGATGAGTTTGTCACCACGGATAGTGAACATGGATCTGTCAACACAATCGCACAATATCTGGCGGAAACGCGCGGCATAGTTATTCGCCGCGTTGCAGTCGATCCTCTGGATGGATTGGATGCTTTCAATCAGAAAATGTTAGAGGCGGTGAATGCGCGAACAAAACTGGTTTTGGTCAGTGAGATAAGCAGTTACACAACGTGGCGTCCAAACTTAGAAGTGCTGGAATCGAGCCTGCGAGAGCGCGACATTCCAATGCTAGTAGATGGAGCACATTCGGGCGGACAGATAATTTGTCGTCCCGCTAACTATCGCCTTTGGGTTGGCTCGGGACACAAGTGGCTGGGTGGTCCGAATGGAACTGGATTTGTCTATGTCGCACCAGATTTAGTGCACAAGTTGCAGCCGATTTGGTTGGGTGATGAGTATTTTGCATTCAAAACAGCTATGCCAGACAAACTTTCACGCTTTGCGTCGCAAGGCACTACGGATGTCGTTCGATGGAAGGGATTAGCTGCTGCAATCAATTTGCAGTTGGATTTAGGTCCGGAAAAAATATTTCAGCGCGAAGTTGAGCTGGCAAATTACCTTCGTCGAGCAGTTGCGAAATTGAATCCGACGTTCCGAACGCTTGCTGAAGATCAAAATGCCGCGCTGGTTTCGATGCATTGGAATGAGCTGTCAGTGCCGCATTTGCGTGATCATTTATGGAGTAATCATCAAGTCTGGGTCCAGCCAGATTTTATGAATGCAAATCCGGGACTTGGAGTCAGAGTTTCGTGCCACTATGCAACGACAGAGAAAGATCTGGATAGATTTGTAGAAATTCTTTCTGGTGTGATCGCGCGATGACAAATTATCCAAACTTCGAACCGCTGTCTCTGTTGCGAAACGGGCATATGATGACGATTGTGCCAGCGTTGTGGGCGCGGCAGTTGCCACCAATTACGACGCCGTCAGTCGATCGACTTTTCCAGGTAAAGCCGCACATCCGTATTCTTGCAAAATGTCACTTTGCGCCGGATGCAAAAACGCGCTCAACTCTAATTGTCATCCACGGATTAGAGGGATCGAGCGACACGCAATACGTGTTGGGATTGACTCACAAAGCGCTTGAACACGGCATGAACGTAGTGCGTTTGAATCTTCGCAACTGCGGCAACACTCTGCATCTTACTCCCACTCTGTACAACGCTGGTTTGAGCGCAGACTTGATTGCAGTAGCAACCGAATTGATGGAAGTGGACGGACTAAAGAGCATTTTCGCCGCCGGATATTCTCTCGGTGGAAACATTGTTCTGAAAGCCGCAAGCGAACTAGGAAAATCCGGCAGTGAGCTATTCAAAGCTGTTTGTGCCGTCTCTCCCGCACTCGATCTTGCAACTTGTGTGGACGCGCTCGAGCAGGGCTTCAACCGCTTCTATGAACAGCGATTCCTCATTGGATTGAAAGACAAAATTCGCATCAAACACAAACTTTTCCCCTCGCTCTATGATCTTTCGAAGTTGAAATTAGTGCGCACTCTGCGTGGATTCGATGATGTCTTTACGGCTCCTGATGCCGGATACAGCGATTCGTCCGCGTACTACGAAGGAGCAAGCGCAGTGCGGATTATCGATCAGGCAGAAATTCCGGTTTTGATTATTGCAGCGAAAGACGATCCAATCGTGCCGTTCAAATCTTTCGACTCGCCCAAACTCAAGACAAAATACATAACAATGCTAACGCCCGAACACGGCGGACACAGCGGATTCGTAAACGCTACCTACGAAACGAAAGGCAAAATTCGCGACCGCTTTTGGGCAGAAAATCGCATCATCGAATTTTGCTTGTCGCATTCCGATTCTCTTTGAAAACCTGGTCTGAGACGGGCTATTTATCCGCTTGTTGCTGACTTTCGGAACTACGTTCGGTGTTGCTCGATTCAAGCATACAAAGCGCCCTTTCTAACAATATCGAAACGCAAGGATCGACGATTCTATAGTAGATATTTACGCCACTGCGTCTGGTGGCAACTACTTTTGACCCTGCAAGCTTTTGTAGCTGGTTTGAAATTGCTTGATTCTTCATATCGAGAGTCGCACTCAAGTCATTTACACACATCTCGCCGCTGATACTCAACGCATGAAGTATGCGCAGTCTTGTTTCATTGGCAAGTATTTTGAAAAGATTTTCCAGTCCTGCAGATTTTCCCTGATCAATGAGTTGCGCGTTAATTTCTTCCGCACTCAATTGTTTGCAAATTGCTGGAGGCGCTTCTTGCGATTCAGACATATTGTACATTATTCCATGTAATAGTGTATTATGGCTCTATGTTTGGCTTCGGAGTAGATTATGTCAGCTAATTGTTGCGTTGATACATGTAACGGTGCGCTCGAATTCGCGAGAGGGAAAGGACCAGACTATGATGCTTTGGTGCATGTTATTGAAGACTGCATCAAAATTTGCCTGCTGCGTGAGGATTTTGAGAAACGAAATTCTGAGTTATTGCCGCAAGTCAAAGTGCTTTGTGCTGAAGCCTGCTCTAGATGCGCTGATTGGTGTGAGAAAAAGGGCGATACTGAGCTGAAAGATTGCGTCGAAGAATGTCGAAGTTGTTGTCGGAATTGTTAGTGCACTAAATACGGTATCGTGTTGCCAAGAGTGGCGGTTAATCCATAACTCATGGGCAGCCTCAGCCGTTGTCTGGTACCATCACAGGTGCATATATCGATTCGCGGTTGAAAAGTGTATGCGTACGAACCAGCATTACTAACATCCAAAGCCGCTGGATTCGGGCTATTCGAAGTGGAGGAAACGTTGTGAAGAGTTCAAAAATAGCTGCTGTTTTAGCCAGCTTGGTAGCCTTTGGTACGGTCGTACCTGCGTTTGCAACAGACGACGGTGTCGACAAAGCAGTTAACAGCTCCTTGGTGCTCACCCGCATCGGTGGCGTAGGCGCCGGATTGCTTGTTGGCACTCCAGTTTCAGTCGTACGCCAGACATGCCGCAGCTACAAAGGCTTGACTGAAAGCGCTGCTGACAAAGTCGGCGGAAAAGACTTCGGACCATCTTGTTTGTTGGTCAGCGTTGTAACTCTTCCAGCCAGCTTGATTGTCGGCGGAGCGAAGGGCACATACATGGGAAGCCGCGCTGCTGCTCATGGATTTAACGATCCGTTCAACGCCCAATCATTCAGCGTTGGAAAACTCGAAGAGTAATTTCAGAATAATTTGAATTCGATAACGCGGCGACTGCATGGTTGTCGCGTTATTATTTTGAATTGCAATCTTCTGGAGACCGCATGTCAGCCGCAATTGAACTAAGTGCCTGGGTCGAGAAATTAAAAACTGCGCGCACGCGCTCAGAGCTGTTCGGAATTTTGGACCAATTCCGCGCAGCCAACGAATGGACTGACGAGCAATGCGCCAGTATAGCGAAGTTATATATTCGCATTCTGGATTACTTGCCGAACGACGACGAAGGCGGCACCATCAACACTTCGTCGTCCGGCGGTCCAGCTAAACCTGCCGAACAGGAAGAAGTCTGGTACGAAAAGATGTAGCTTGAGGCGGCACGTTGTTGTGCCGCAGATGATGTGGTGCCGTGGATGATGTCTTGCCGAGGATGATGTCTTGCCACTGACGATGTCGTGCTGCGCATAATGTTGTTCTGCGGATGAAGTTATGCCGCGGATGAAGTTATGCCGCGGATGATATCGCGCCGCTGATGATGTCTGCCGCGATGATGTCTGCCGCGGATGATATCGCGCCGCTGATGATGTCTGCCGCGGATGATGTCGTCCGCCTATTCGCTTTTTAGAAAATGGAATTTGTGAATCAGTTCTTTTAGTAGTCGTCCAGCATCCGCGCCATCGCCCTTGCGAAGCGCGTCTATGACTGGCAAATGCGCATTACCGAAATCGCACAATTGATCTTCGCCGATACTTTTCAGCGTCAATCGAAAACGACTTTCCAACACGACTGATTCCCAAATTGAGATGAGCAGCGAGTTCTGCGAACCTACCATAATCAATCGATGAAATTGAATGTCGTGATGCGAATAGTTTTTCACATCCTTCTCTGACGCGGCTTTCAAAAACAGCTCAGATTCTGCTTCTAGCGTTGCTACATTGTCTTTGAAGTGAGGCGCAGCAAGCTGCGCGCCCAAATCTTCCAGTGCTGCGCGCACCATCGATGATTCTTCTAATTCTTTCTGCGAGATGCTTCGAACTCGCGTTCCTTTATACGTTTCGGTTTCCACGACCCGCATCGCTTCCAGCGTGCGCAGCGCCTCGCGCACCGGCGACTGACTGGTGTTCAATTCATTTGCGATTTGCAATTCAATTAAGCGGTCGCCAGGCTTGTATGTGCCGTCAAGAATGCGGTCCATCAAGATCTGTACGATATGTTCTCTGGTAGATGCGCGCTTAAGAATTGGGAAAACCTCTGTCTCCCAATTGTTGCATCTTTCTCGCCGTCTAACTTGTAACCGTATCGGTTCGTACTAAAGATGCATTTTTTGAACGGCATCTTACTGCAGATGCATTTTTGAACGGCATCTGGCTCGTACTGCATATGCATTTATTTATGCGGCGTCGGTTAATACTACGGATGCAATTTTTGCACTGCTGTAGGGCTAGTACTGCCGACGCAATCTTTGCAATGTAGCTGACTAGAAGACCGCTTTGAAGACTTCCTTAGTCGATTTGCCAGTCACACCCAATCCCGCTTTCGCGGTTCTATCAGTCAAACCAAGCGATGATTTGACCGCGCGGTCAGGCAAACCGAAAACGGCTCCGACCGGAGAAAAGCCATGTTTGTGGTTAGACATTTTCTGGGATTTCGGGGTCTTCGAGCTTTTGAATCCTTTGTGCGGTTTGGAAGAGAACGGTGCCATCCCACCAGGTTGATCACCGCCCTGCATCGGTGCTCCCATTGCGGACCCCATCGGTCCTCCCATTGGAGCCCCCATCGGAGCTCCCATCTGCGCGCCCAGCGGATTGCCTGGCTGTTGCATCGACGCCGCTGGATCGAATCCGCCAACGGCTGGATTCCCCGCGTCTCTATAGGAATAGCTGCTAGAACTAGAAAACGGCGCTGGCTGCGAGCCCTGCGCACTCACTGGACCTCTCAGTGCTCCATCTGGCGTCGCCGGAATTTCTGGCTGAAGTTGGGGCGACTGCGGCTGGAGTTGGTCCGCTGACTGGGCGGAAGCCTGCGTCTGCATCAGCGCGACACAAGCGATAGCCGCAAACGCGGTGCCAATGTGTTTCTTCATCTGAAACTCCTTGTGAGCATATCCATTAAGTCCATTCTAGGCTTTTCAAGAAACCAATTTTAGGCTTTTCAAGTAAAGGAATTGTGTGGAATGGTCAATATGAACTGACGTAACGCCATGAGCGTTGTGTCCGAGTCGCTAACTCTCGTCCAGACAAAGCTTTACGGCGAAACATTAGCCAAAGCGACATTCTGCGGCTTAAGTTTACAGATTATCGATAATCGATTATATTGAGCGTATCAGGTGCTCAAACTCAGCAAACTCAAAACTAAACCGATATCGGTTTAGTGCCAGGCAGGTTAAACCAGAGGTATTTTATGACTGATCAAGACTACATTTACGGCGTTTTTGCCGACGTAGACAGCGTGCCATCCATCATTTCGCAGTTGCACACCGCCGGAATGAATACGTCCGAAATCTGTGTTCTCGGCAATCGAAGCGACCAGTTCAAACAAATGGCTGGAAAGATCGAAGACCCGACATCCAAGCACTTCATTCAGTTCGGCATCTTCGGCGCAGTTCTCGGTTTGATTGCTGGAATTTTTGCATCAATGCATATTCCCGGCGTTAACGGCTTTCAGCTAATCGTGCCACTCATGGGCACAGTCGCTGGCGGCGCCTGTTTCCCATACTTTGTTTGTCAGCTCGCAACATTCCTGACATCCAACAAACCACAGCACTGGGCGAACGTGTTCGAAGGTTCGGTGCACGCCGGTTCAGTAATTGTTATGGCGGAGCCGCAATCGCCTGAGCAGCGCAACGCTGCGATGAATATCTTCCTCGCAAGCAATCCGATTGAGATGATTTTCCGCAAAGCTCCTTGGGGCGTTGCCGGAATGGACGGAGAAGATCAAACCGAATTCGTGGCAGACGAGAAAGAGCGCAAACTCACGGCTGTTGCCTAGTTCCGAGCTTTCATTCAACACCTCCTGCGCGGAGAACTTACGCATTACGTGTGAGTTCTTCGCGTACTACTTTCTTTTGGCGTAATAACGCGCGATAATTGACGGACATCATGACTATGAAAGTGCCAACGAATGCGGCTCCGTGGCGTGACACATGTCCCGAAGTTGTGCAGAGTCATTTGCAATTACCGGCGATCGATGGGATGCCGGATGAATTATCGTACGATGTAGTCATCATTGGTGGTGGCATTGCCGGCTTGAGTGCGGCAGAATCGGCGGCGCGTCAGGGCGCGTCTGTAATTTTGTTGGAAGCGGCTCCTGCACTTGCTATGGGTGCATCCGGGCGTAACGCTGGGATTTTGTGCGCCGGTATAAATATGCCGATTACTTACACTCCTAAAGGTAGTGCGGCGGCCGATTTATGGTCGGCAACGCAGGAAATGCTTTTCGCTGTTTTGAAAGAAGCGAAAGAATCAGGATCGTTTTTGGACGTGAAACGCATCGGCGCAATGGCTCTGGCTACAAGCAAGACAGCGGCACAGCGCCTGGCTCGCGAGACCAAAGCGCGTGTCGCCGCAGGAATGAGTGCGGAGTTAATTACGCGCACTGACGTCGACAAGCTTGCCGCTGGTTATTTGAATACAAAGAATGTGCAGCAAGCAATGCTTCTTCCAGATGAGGGTGCTATTCATCCGTGGACATTGCTCGCGACATTGGCGAATAAAGCTCGTAGAGCGGGTGCGCAAGCCTATGGCAACGCGAGCGTAAACAGTTTTGTGCGCAACGGTGACGTATGGACTGTCGCTACTCACGGTGGCAAACGCATCAAGTGCAAGGGCATTATTTCAGCTATCGGTCCAACTGTTGAAACGACCGGAAGAATATTCGCACTTGCATTTAAGACCGACGTTCCCGACACGTGTCCGGTCTGGTGGGATGCAAACCCTTACATCTACTACGATTTCCGTCCAGGCAATGGCTGTCTGACCGTGAGCGGTGGACGTTATGGTAATCCCGGAATCGAAAAATACGACAAGAAATATCACGACAAAATGGCGCAAGCAACGCGCGAGTGGGTTCCGTCTCTCAAAGAGCAATCACCCGAATATTGCTGGGCGGTCGACCTCCACGTTGCTGCCGACCTGCTTCCCGAGATTCGCGAACTCGGCGAAAAGCATTTGTCCATACAAGGTTTAGGGGCTCTGGGCGTGCTTCCTGGCATAGTCCTGGGTCAACAAGCTGGTGTCAAAATCAGCGAGAGCATCGCTCTCAAAAATTCGATGGTTGGTACATAGACAGAAAATCTGTCAAATAATTGGTGTAAAAAAAATGCCTCAAGATTTGAAATCTGCGAAAGAAAAGTCAGAAGCCGTTCTCGATATCATCGCCAAAAAGAAATTGGATGATGCCGAGATCAAAAAATTGATCAGTGACTCGGTGCAATATTGGGCCGACCACGTTAACGCAGGATTTTTGCAATACCGCAAATCCGTCAGCACGGATTACACTGCGGTCGAGTGGGATGACGAAGGTTCCGTATTCCGCGATGTGAACGGAAAAGAGTTTATCGATATGCTCGGTGGATTCGGAATCTACAACGTCGGTCACCGACATCCGAAAGTATTGAAAGCGGTGCGCGATCAATTAGAGAAGCAAGCGATTCACTCACAAGAATTGATCGATCCGCTGCGCACATACCTCGCACACCTGGTTTCGCTCATTGCGCCTGGCGATTTGCAGTACGCGTTCTTCACCAACTCTGGTACAGAGTCGGTTGAAGGTTGCTTGAAGATGGCGATGCTTGCGACCGGACGCCACCACTTCATCGGCACAATCGGTGGATTTCATGGTAAGTCGCTGGGCTCGCTCGGTGGCACTTCGAAAGGTGTGTTCCGCGCACCATTTTTGCCTCTGATGAACTGGACTCACGTTCCATTCGGCGACATCGAAACATTGCGCACGATGATGAAATCATTTGATTTCTCCGGTGATAAGGTCGCTGCAATCGTAATCGAACCAATTCAAGGTGAGGGTGGAATCAACGTCGCACCACCTGGATATTTGAAAGCTGCACGTGAACTTTGCGACGAATTCGGTGCCGTACTCATATTTGACGAAATTCAAAGCGGTATGGGTCGCAGCGGCAAAATGTTCGCAAGTGAATACGATGGCGTTGTTCCTGATTTGATGGCTGTCGGTAAGGGCTTCGGCGGTGGCGTTATGCCGATTGGAGCTTGTATCGGTACAGCTCGCACCTGGGAAAAATATATCGAGAATCCGTTCCTGCACACCACTACATTCGGTGGCAACCCGCTCGCATGCGCTGCGGCAATTGCGACTATTAATGTATTGCTGGAAGAAGACTTGCCTAAACAAGCTTATGAAAAGGGCGAGTATTTGTTGCCTAAGTTCGCTGAGCTGGCTCGCAAGTATCCAAAGGCACTTAAAGGCGGACGTGGACGTGGACTCATGCTCGGTATGGAATTCACCACGAACGAGATCGGTTACGAAGTTGCGAAGAATCTGTTCGCACGTAACATTCTAATCTCGGGCACATACATCAACTCTAAAGTGTTGCGTGTTGAGCCACCACTGGTGATTACATACGAGCAGTTGGACAAATTCCTGGCTGCATTAGATGAATCATTGCAAGCGGTGTACAAAAGTCAGAATCTGAATGAACCTGCTGCTGTCAAATAGAAACCAGCACCAGAAATCAGAACAGACCTAATGCTGTGAAACCAGCGCTAATACAGGAACAGACCTGATGCTGCTAAATTGGCACCGGATCCAAAACAAACCTACTGCTGTCGACTAAGAAACGGCACCAGAGATCGACTCTAAAAACAAATTGGACAGCCGCGGAAATGGCTGTCCTTTTTGTGTTGTTGTTGGCAGGTGGTTCTGGTTTTAAGCTGTTTTGACTCTGCGGCTCTTCGCAACGGCTTTGTGCGGCTGCTGAGAGGCGTGCACGAATTGCTTCCACCACTGCGAAAGATGGTTTCTCTCGAGTTTGTGGCGCATCATTGTCGTGCGGGCAAACTTTTCTTCGAGCGACATGTTCAGAGCGCGCACGATGTTGTCCGCTGTCTCTTCATGTCTGTTAGGATCGGCGGCTAGCGCGTGCTGACCGATCTCGTGCCATGCTCCGGCTCCTGGTGAAAGCAGAAGCACACCTGGATTCTCACTACGGCAGGCGACGAACTCTTTCGCAGTCAGGTTCAATCCATCGCGCACCGGATTGACCAACATTGCATCTGCCACTGAATACAGTGCAGCAAGTTCTTTTGCATTAAGCGACTGATCGACCCAGCGAATTGGCGTCCAGCCATCTTTCGCCCAGCGAGCGTTCACTTCGTCACCGAGTTTTCGGCACTCTTCCCAATATTTGTCGAACACTTCCACACCGGCGCGACTGCGTCCGCAAATCTGCACGAACGCAACAGTGCCACGCAGCTCTGGATGCTTTTCCATGAGCAAGTCGATAATCTTCAAACGATCGATCACAGCTTTTGTGTAATCAGCGCGA
Organism: Drouetiella sp.; assembly: GCA_036702965.1. GTDB lineage: Bacteria > Cyanobacteriota > Vampirovibrionia > Obscuribacterales > Obscuribacteraceae > PALSA-1081. The sequence goes on along the minus strand of DATNPZ010000013.1, from coordinate 475,526 downwards.
TCGACAGAGAGGATAAATCGTTCGCCCGGTGCGACGCCGATTTTGTCATAAGCAATTTGCTCTGACTTGGACATTTCAGTCCAGCGCTCATTGTCGATGCCCAGCGGCTGCACAACGAGTCTTGTAGAACTCGCTACTGAAGACACTGGCTTCAAATATGGACGCATCACATATGGTGTCTGTTCTGCTCCTGCGACCATATCCAATTCTGAAACACTTGAAGAACCGCTGTGAGTCTTGAAGACAACCTGATCTTCCGCGTTCGTTCTGAATTCTGGCAAGTACAGTTGTACGAATGCCATGAAGTTCTGCGCGTACTCTGCTGTGTGGAATCCGATGCTTTCGGCAGAGAGCATACCGCGAGCGATTTCGCTGATTGGCTCTACGAATTCTTCCTTTACATTTTTAGGCCATGGAATATGCCAGAAGATATTGCTGCGACCGCCTTGAATGCCAAGCAAACGCGGCAACATCGACAACTGATAGTCCTGAATAAAATAGCGACGTGCAGTTGCGCGCTCAAAATTGATAAATTGAGCGAAGATCATATTGAAACGCTTGTAGTGCTTGCGGTGTGTAGGCTCATACGAAGCGTGTTCCGGCAGGTCGTGCATAACCGGCCAAATAAATTCGTTGCAGTAAGCATAGTGATCTTTAACGACTTGCTCATTCAGCTGCGTGACGAAGTGAGACTGAGTGGCTGTCGGAGTCAAAAATTTCAGCGCATCATCGGCAAGGAACCACCACGATACGTCATTGGTGTTTTGGTTTCGCCATGCTGTTTCTAGACCAGATGAGACGCCGCCGGCGGCTCCTGGTCCACGATATGACACTATATCCATGCGCGTGTTTCCTATTAATGTTCTCTGGGACACCGACCAGATTCACCGTGGGTGATGACGGAAGTGTTCCCGAATATGTTGCGGAATTTAAACAGTTTTCATCTCATCGCGTTAGAAACCGTGAAGTCGCATCACTTCGCGGTTTCCGTATACTCTACTGTGGATGTTATTGTCGGGTATCAGCCACTTTTGCGTTGCTGAAAGACTGCAGAGCTGAAGTCATGATCGACGACAACACCGGGCGACCGCATGCGCATAATCGTTTTTTGCGCGCGATTCGCGACGTATGGATTCTCGTCTTCGCTCAGTGCACGCAGGATTTCGGGGTTGATGTCGTAGTTTTCTGCCAGGCAAAAGCGAACGTCTGGATTCGGATCTTGCACCAGCAACCAGAGAACGTCATCAGATTCGGTGGCTTCCTCTGCGACTGTCATCAACCAACGGGTATATGTCTCTTCCCGCACAGCTTCTTCCTCTTCGCTGAGCAGCTCATCGATTGTATCGATGATGGTGTCGGATGCGCGAGGCATTCGTACATCATTCGCAGCCGCTTGCTTAATTTCAAATGCCGTAAATAAGTCACGTAACTTATGTTCTGCATCTGAGCTTACGCCGCATCCGGCGCCAGTTCCGAAGCGTTGACGTGCTAGTGTCGGCAATGGTGCCTTTCCACTTTCTTGCTGATCGCGAATCGCATCCATACTGTGCTCGATGTAATCTTCGATCATCTTTTCCTTCGATACATCGCTCATGAATTTGTTGAGAGACAGGCTGTCCATGCTCATCCCTGGATTATCCAGCTCCATTTGTCTCAAGGTTGGATCTGATTGCAGTGCTTCGAAATACTGGAAATTCTTCACATTGTTTCCGTCAACAACTGCTCCGCGTTTTTGTCGAACGCGATATTTTGCGGTTGAGCTATTCCAGTGCTCAACGCCAGCTTCACGGGTCTGGATGGCTCGCAAAGTGCGAGCGGCATTCAAATCACCTGTCAAATAATTATCTGGCTCAGCGGGCTCAAGCTCTTCTGGTGCAGGCTCATCTGTCGGCTCATCTAATTGTGCAGCCGGAAGCTCTTCCTCGGCGCCCGCCAATTCTAGCTGCGGCGGAGGAGGCACTTCAGTCTCTTCGACAAACTCTACCAACACTTCGGCTGGCTTGCCTTCACTGAATTCTGATGTCTTCAACACTTCAATATCGTTGTTCTCAACAACGTCCATCGAGTCAATTTGTGATGCATCATCAGCAGTATCGCGCTGTCTGTGCTCTGGGGTCTTGAACATGTTTTTGATGAAATCGAACATACTACTCTCTCTTATTTTTCAGGGCTGAGTTCTTCGTTCTTCGGAGTAGCGACGCGACAGTTTCCTGAATGGTTCCGAAAGTTAAAACGAAAAGGGCGTATATATCGCCTTCTCGCGATATACGCCCTTGATTCGGATTTTTGGAATGATTAAAGACTGGCTCTAATACTTCGCCTCGTCACTGCAAGGATATTTTGAGGATGCTCACAGCATCATGCGTGTATTCTTGCGCTGGCATCAGTTGCTCGATAAGCAGATCTCTGACCTCTGCGTCGGCGTTTTCCAAAGCCTCCTGATACTTCTGTAAACTGCCTTCCTCAACAGCCTCCAATGCCGTTACCGCGTCTTTGTCTTTCGCATCCGCAGAGATTTCGCTGCACGCATCGGCTACTGAACTCAGGATCGCTGACTCATCTATCGGTGTTGCGCCCAACTCTTCGATGTGCGTCTTGAGCTTCTCTGCGCGGAGTTTGTGTGAACACTCGCAGTCCGCGATCTGATCTCGGACAACATCGTCCTCCACAATCTGTTTCGCTTGCTCGTAAGTTTTTGATGCCGACACTTCATTCGCAAGCAGGTCATTGAGCTTGTCTAGTTCGGATTCGTTCATCGACATTGTTTTGGCTTCCTATATAAGTATTGAAATTTTGTTGGGGAACAAGTCGCTGGAATGTGTTCAAAGGTTCCGATTTGTTCAGAAATTTTTCAGGCGAAAAGCGCTCGACAGCAGCGTTTGGCTGAGTCGCCGTTCTGGAACAATATCAGCCCTAATTGCGCCTACACTTGCAGAGAATTGATTTGAAGTGGAGTATAAGCCGTGTTGAGCAGCAGCGATAAGTCGCCAGTTATTGAACAAACTTTCCCGCGCTATGCCATTGGCGGCATGGAAGACGCAGTTGTGGATGTCGTCGTGATCAGATGGATCATGCACAAGCTCACATGCGACAGACTGCGAAAGGTTATTCGATACATTACTGCGAAACCATTTTTGGAAGAGTTGTCTTAGTTTCCAGAGCACACATCATCCAAAACACAATCATCAACGCCGATTATTAGCGCAAATCATCAACGCCGATTGTTAGCGCAAATCATCAACGCCGATTATTAGCGCAAATCATCAACGTCGGTTATTAGCGTAAATCATCAACGCAGATTGTTAGCGCAATCATCAACGCCGGTTATTAGCGTAAATCATCAACGCCGGTTATTAGCGCAAATCACCAACGCGGATTATTAGCGCAAATCATAAATGCAAATCGAAGTAGCAAATCATATGAGCGGGAACTGTCACTAGATACCGCTTCTTGTCATGTGATCGTGTCTCGAATATTCGGCGTTCTAATAGACGCGTGCGCAAGCGAACGAATTTATCTATCGCCAACTAAATAGTAATGAGGATGGAGCAACAGCCCCATCCTCGGTGTTTCTTTATTGTGATGAACTTTCGGTCTTAGTTTCAGTCGTAGTTTGCTCAGGAGCTGGCGCTGGAGCTGGAGCTTCGGCTGCCGGTGCTGGAGCCGGAGCAGCTTGCGGTACTGGCACCGGAACTGGTACTACAGTCGTTTGGGCTGGCTGCGGAGCCATTGGCACTTCAGGCACCGATGCTGGTGGCTGCTGATTAATAATTGTCGTCGACGGAGCTGGAGCCGCTGGCTGAACAGTCGTCGTCGTGACAGTGCCTGTCGAAGTAAAGTAATAGATTGCGAAACCAACAATTGCCAGAACGATCAAAGCAATAATTGCATAAGCCGCAGTCGAATCAGATTGTGGCTGGGTAACGATTACGTCTGGCTCTCTTTCTCTAATGATCATAATCTCCTCCAATGAGATGTTTGATGATTTGTCAATTTAGTCAATGCGGTCAGAGTCCGCCGAGGTGTCTATCGGAAGACTCTGACCAGTAAATCTTTAGTGCGAAAGTTTCTTCGCAGCTTTCTCTGATCCGGCGCAAATTTCGTCCCACGCCAGTTTCAGTTCGTCGAATGCTTTATCCATGCCACCACGGAATTCGCCCCAGGCTTCTCCGCTCATGGACTTCATTTCGCTCAATCTCTTGCCAGCCGCTTCGCGTTTGTCGTTCAATTCTTGCATTTTGCATGCGGCCTGGTCTTTAGCTTCGCCAGCTTTGGCTGCCATCGCTCCGGCTTTCGCTGTCATCTCGTCAATCTTTGCGCCGAGTTCTTTCAGCTTACATTCCATGTTGCCTTCGTAGTCGCTCTTAGCGCAATTGCCTTCCATCATGGCCCTTCTCCTTCTCAAAACTTGTGCTCGTTCGCTCGTTAAGACCAAGTTCAAACGATAAAGTTCCAACAGCACATCAGTTTGTAAAAGATTGGCTGGGTGGAAGTTGTGAAGTCCGTTATTGTTCAGCTATTCAGAAAGCCGTGAACTGATGAAACGAGACAAAACCCACTTGCCATGAAGGTACGAAATGAACGAAATGATTGGGAAGGCAATTGGTGCGTAAACAATCAACCATCCACCAACAGTCTTGGGGTGAGTGATGTACGCACCGCATATGATGCTCGTGAAGACCAATCCCGCCACGATTGCCAAAACTTTTGGTGTGGCGTAGGTGTGGTCGAACACAATTGTTGCCGCAGTTCGATTTGGATCTTGGGTTGGTCTCAGCGCTACGATTGCGACGGCAGAAGAGTAGTAGATTCGACAAGTGGCAACGTCGCTGGCGGTTGTATCCCATTTAGAAACTTTGGGGACGGAGGAGCCGCGTTGCAACTTCTCCATGAGTTCCGGCATTGCCTGTGCAACCTCAACTTCTTTATGTTGCTTTCGCCGTATCGGCTTGTTGTTTGTAGTGTCGGTCACCACACACTACGCTCGCTTGCTGTGAATCAAGCGTTCATATAATTGCTCGTAGCTGTCGACCATTTTCTCGACACTAAACAAATCTCTGACGCGCTGAACACAATCGTTCCTATTTATATGAGCGATCTCAGGGTAACGTTTCACCAACTCATCCACACTCTTGCCGATGATCGCTGTCTTCGGGTCGCTCAAAACTTCTTTGACGGAACCACGATCAAACGCCAGAACGGGCGTTCCTGCAGCCAGGGCTTCGGCCATGACTAATCCGAATGGCTCACTGAAATTGATTGGATAGACCACCGCAACTGCATCGCTGTAGAGCTTTATCTTTTCGTCGTGGTCGATCTCTCCAATGAAGTTCGCACCTTCATACGCGAGACGAGGTTTCACCTCTTTTTCGAAATACTCTTCATCGTTTTTGTCTACTTTGCCGGCGATGGTGATCGGCATGTTCAGTTGTTTCGCAACATCTAAAGCTTCCGCAGTCCCTTTATCTTTGCAAAGTCGTCCTACGAAGAGCAAGCCTTTTCGATTTTCGTTGTCGCTACGCTTGCTGAAATCTTCTACGCGGATGCCATTGTATATGGTGGCTGCGTAATTCAGCTTGTCTGGAAAATTCAGCGATTTGAACGACTCGCTGATCGCGACGTAAGGCAGATGTGCGTAGCGGAAATAGATTCCTTCGCAATACGGTTTGACCTGGTTATGCAAAGTCGTAACCGTAGCGCATTTTAGTTTGTCCAACACCGGAAGCGCAGTCCAACTCATGTGCGAGTGTACAACGTCGAACTCGGCTTGCCTGTTCTCTACTTCAATGAGCGTTTGCATGTCGAAGGCTGGCCACTGCAACATGTTGTATTTTCCAGATGCACGCAGCGGTTCATCAACCACAGTGACCATGCGTGCTGAAGTCTGTGAGGTGCCGCACGCAAACAGAGTTACTTCGTGTCCGCGTTTGACTAATTCCTCGGTAAGCAAGCTCACAATCAGCTCGGTGCCACCATAACCATGCGGTGGCACCGGTTCTGTATTGGCTGCAACTTGAGCGATACGCATTCTGACTCCTCATGATCTCCAACTGTGCCAAATAGTGTCTCAGATTTTGCTCCGAACCGTAGACTTTGGTCGAAGTTATTGCGCAGCAACTTAACGTGTTCAATGAGTTTCGGACTTAATTTTCACGTGAATTGGTTGTGCAACTGTCGCGAGAAGATTTGTTCTGTAAGAAACTTGTAAGACCCTGTTAAAACCTGACAGATACTGAAATTTTCGCAAAAAGTGGTGGAACAATCGATAAGTGATCCAGGTCTTGATTACCGATAAATATGAGGTGGTTCCTATGTTTAGGAACGAGTCGAGCAATTCAACAGTGTCGAAAGCCGCGGTTGGTGAGCAAGAGATTTTGGCAATGTTGGAGGCGCTCCTCAAAGTGGAATCGCCGCTTAAGCCGCTTCATAAAAAGGTCGTTGAATACATCATCCACTGCTCCAATGTGGAGTTGCTGACTGGATTAGCGAGTCATGTATGCGCCGAGGTCAGATGTGCAGTTGCGTCAAATCGATTCTTGCCAGACGAATTAGTTTGGAAACTTGCAGAAGATGCAAACTTTGCTGTGCGTGCGAGGCTTGCTGATAATAAATACATCGGCGTTTTTCTGTTGGAGACTCTCGCAGAAGATGAGGATGATCGCATCGCCTCGCGTGCATTGCGTACGTTGGAAAAACTGCGCACTGAGAGTTTGACGACGAAGGTTGTGCATTGGGTGTTTGCGTCGTTCCCGTCTCGCCAAATCAGCTAGATTTCGACGAGCGGACATTTTGAGCATTGATGCGGACCTCGTCGCATAGATCACATCGTGCGTGGACCAAACGGACCGCAATTGTGTGCGAACCATAGCAGCGCGAACCGTCGTATTTCGCGGACGAATAAAAGACGTGGATTTGTTGGGAGCGCTGACTGCATCCGCTGACTCGTAAGTAGTGATGCGCTGCAAGGCTTCTGGTTTACGAGGCTGTAGATCGACACGGACACACATCGGATGCGCAGCGTGCGCGAGTCGTCGAACTACGCTGCCGTGTAATAGCAGTCAACAAAGCGCCACAACTTGGACTACCGAGAAACAAATACTGAAATATGTTCTAAAATTTGACTGAACAGAGCGGAGTCCTATGGAAGATCAGTCGCAGAGCAGCCTCGAAACGTCGCCGGAGGCTACAACCGCTCCTCGCAAAGAGATACTGGCATGGGCATCCTATGACATCGCCAATTCAACCTACGCCACTGTCGTAGCCACCGCTGTTTACAACGCCTATTTCGCCAATGTGATTGCTGGTCCCAGCTCGGGTTTGCCGAAAGGAACCGGAACGCTGCTGTTGACAGCCATCATTTGCGTATCGAGTATTTTGATCGTGCTCACTGCCCCGATCATAGGCACCATATCTGATGCCACTGCTTCCAAGAAAAAGCTGTTGTTCTATTCGACTTTCATTTGTATCATCGCGACCGGATTTCTCTCGATATTTGGTCCGGGTGAAGTGATACCAGCTATGGTGACGCTGACTTTGTCGAATACTGCGTTTGGTACGGGGGAAGATTTAATCGCCGCTTTCTTACCGGAACTTGCATCGGTCGAAGACATGGGTCGCATCTCCTCGATAGGCTGGGCTGCTGGTTACGTTGGTGGTCTACTCTCGTTAGGTGCGTGCTTAGCATACGTATCCTGGGCATTGCATCAACATCAAAATGCAACTGAATATGTGCCGGTGGTCATGCTGTACTGCGCAATTCTGTTCGGATTGACCGTTCTGCCAACATTTGTTTTCTTGAAAGAAAGAGCGGTTCCCGATCCTAACGCATTGGGGAAGAATCCGATCGTTACGGGCTTTGCGCGCCTCAAGACAACAGTCACTCACGCGCGCCATTATCGCGACTTATTCCGCTTCCTGATCACGCTGTTCTTATACAGTTGCGGAACAACAACCATTGTTCATCTTGCTTCTGTCTATGCGCAAGAAGTAGTGAAATTCACAACGCAAGATTCAATTGTGATGATTTTGGTTGTGAACGTTACTGCGGCGATTGGCGCATCGATATTCGGTTTCGTGCAAGATCGAATCGGTTCTGTTCGAACACTTATGATCACTTTATCGATTTGGACTGTATCGATTTTTGTCGCCGCCTTTGCTCAGAACAAAGCACAACTTTGGATAGCAGCAAATCTCGTTGGAATTGCGATGGGCTCGACTGGATCAGTTGGAAGAGCGCTGGTTGGGCAATTTGCGCCGAAGGGGCGCTCGGGTGAGTTCCTTGGGTTATGGGGAGTAGCTGTAAAGCTAGCCACCGCTGTTGGTGCTATGACTTTCGGCGCTGTTGCTTACCTGACCAACAACAACTATAGAGTTGCGATTTTATTCACGGTTGTCTTCTTCGCAGCAGGCTTTGCGATGCTGTGCAAAGTCAATGAAGAGCGCGGAAAGTTAGCAGCCAGAACCGACATCAGCGACCCCCTGACAGTCAAAGAGAATATATAAGGTTTTATCATGGTTGACAAAGCGAAAAAAGAAAAACCTTCCGCAGCAGACTTCTTGCCGGAGGACCGTAGTCTTGAGAGCCTGAGGTCTGCTGCCTCTGCCTGCCAGGGATGCGAGCTTTACAAAGACGCAACTCAAACTGTATTTGGAGAAGGCAGCGTGCGACCCCACATTCTCTTCGTTGGAGAACAGCCTGGTGATATAGAGGATAAGCAAGGACGTCCTTTCGTAGGTCCGGCCGGAAAACTGCTCGACCGGGCCCTGGAAGAGGCTGGTATCGAACGTAGTGCATGCTACTTTACGAACACAGTTAAGCATTTCAAATTCGAATGGCGCGGTAAGCGTCGACTACACAAAACCCCTCGACAGATTGAAATAAATGCATGCCTGCCCTGGCTAAAAGCAGAAATTGGCGAGGTTAAACCGGCTTTGATTGTGTTGCTGGGTGCGACTGCTGCGCAAGCGATCTTCGGTAAGGCTTTTAAAATTACACACGAACGTGGCAAACTTTTGGAATCATATTTAGCACCACGGGTAATGGCGACTGTTCATCCTTCGTCGATTTTACGAGCAATTGATGACGACGCCCGTGAACAAGAAATGGCGTTGTTCGTATCGGACCTCAAGCACGCGGCTTCGTTCATACAGATGTGAAAGGTTCTGGATTCATCATTACTGAGCGGGCGTCAGCTTGACCGAACGCTGATGCATCTCAATTGCTTTTGCCACGCTTCCGTGCCGCCACAGATAGTTGGCATAACTTTGGTAGGTATCAGCGAAGAATCGATTGTGCACTGAAGCAAGATTCGTTGCCGCAGCAATCTCAGCCAGGTCTGCGAATCTGTTATACAAATCACCAGTTCGCTCTGATTTTGTTAGATCGTTGATTTCGGCCAATCGTCCCGCAGCAATTGCTTGTTCTCGAGTGTAATTGTCACCATCGCTGACCCACTGTGTCAAAGCTTTTGTATACTGCTCTTTCGCATCCTGCAGTTTTCCTGTTCTAAAACTGATCTCTGCAATCTTGCTCATGTTCAGTGCTCGGTAACTAGGATCTTTCATCACTTGTTCAGTGCGTGAGAGCTTTTCGACAACTAAGCGGCGAGCCACTGCGGCTTCGTCATACTTGCCTTGCATGAAATAACTATCGACGTTGCGAAGAAAAAGTTGAAGCGTGTCGAATGCGAGAAAGTCTTCCCACATATTCGTGCGCTTCATCATGGAAAGCCATTCAATCGCCTTTCCGTAGTCGCGACTTGCTGCTCTGTAATCAGGTGGTGTGTTGAAGTATTCGCAATCGCCTCTTCCCAAGTAAGCGAGAGTGAGATTGTGAATAGCTTCGGCTCGCTGAACACCTTTCGCTTTTTCCACCATAAACGATTCCAAAAATGAAATCGCGCTACTGAAATCAGGAGTCGCAGCATCGTATTGGTGAATATTTCTTGCGGCTGTTCCTCTCGTTCGTCGCTCGCACGCCAGGTCAAATTGCTTTGTCAGTGTGTTAACGGAATTGGATTGTTTAACCGCATCCTCAGTGGCTTCTACGACTAGCTTTTGTAGCGCACTCAGTGCAGTACGCTGCTCGTCACTGCCCTCTTGCAATTTGATTTTGTCTTTGTCTCTATATGGATTCCAAATTGGCGGCTCGGTTGAAAGATTCGGTGCGACAGTTACTGCATTCGCCGTCGAAAAAACGAAGTTTGCACCAAACAGAACAAGCGCGCCAATGATTAGTGAAGTGAATGCAATTCCTGTCAGCGACTTTCTTGTAGATCTCAGCCCACTCAATTCAAACTTTTGCTGAATGTTTTGAAGAACACTGCGCTCTTCGTGCACGCTCTCGAGGTCTTCCAGCATTTCGTGCATAGATTGATAGCGTTTCGCTGGATCTTTCGCCATTGCTTTGAAAACAATTTTTTCCAACGCATCGAGCCCGCTTAAATCAGGGCGCACTTCTTTAAATTTCGGCGCAACCTCATTGATGTGTTTCATCATCGTTTGCAAAACACCTTCCGAGCCGTGCGCTGCAACACCGGTCAGTGTTTCGTACATGACGCATCCGAATGAATAAATATCTGAGCGCACATCAAGCGGCTGCCCTAGGCACTGCTCGGGACTCATATATAAAGGACTGCCAAGCGATTCCCCCGTTTGGGTTAATTTCGCGCGCTGTTCTTCATCTACACTTTTTGCAACGCCGAAGTCCACTATTTTGACGAGCATTTCGCCGCGGTCGTCGAAGTGCAACATGATGTTGTTCGGCTTGATGTCGCGGTGCACGATGCCGCGTTCATGTGCATGTGAAATTGCTTCAGCAGTTTGTTTGAAAATGTCCAGCGCATGACGAACTGTAAGCGAGTTCATCTTCTGCAGCATTTCGCCAAGCGATTCGCCCTGCACGTAATCCATGACGAGAAATGGTGTTCCGTCTTCAGTGACACCATAATCGTGCATCGCAACAATGCCCGGATGTTGCAAACGGCTCGCTGCTTGCGCTTCTTGCTGGAATCGCATCACGCTTGCATGTTTGGACATGAGGTGAGCGTGAAGTGTTTTGATTGCGAATAGTTTGCCTAAAGCTTCATGGCGTGCGAGGTAGACGATGCTCATTCCGCCTTCGCCGAGCACTTCCAGAATTAAATATTTGTCGGCAAAAACCTGATTAATTAGCGGATTTTGTACCGCGGTTGGAATGTCATCTGCATCCGCGCGAGCGGTAGTGCTTTCTGCATTTTTGTTGAAACCGCCAGAATCGCGCGATTTGGATTCGATCATTTAGGACGCCTCTAAGAATTTCTTTCCACGCTACGACGCGGAGTAATCAGTCTACGACTGGTTTAATACGGCTCAGTAGTGGGCAGATAGCTACAGGGGACTTTTGGATGCCGAATAAACTACGTCAATTCTTAGCAGCAGTATCTGTCAGTTTGCTTGGAGCAGCATCTGCTGCGCCGGCATTTTCCGCAAATCACTCGAACGTTGTTCCAGCTTGGTCAATCAAGCAAAATTCATACAATCTTGGCGACGTTGACATCATTCTCGCAAAAGATGGTTTTCGTTGGCACAATGACAAACTCGGATTGACCTTGCTAATGCGGGCGCCCGATTGGAAGTTGAGTGCGTACAACGAGTCGAACAAAAAATATTTGACGCTAAATAAAGACGAAGCGCTGGAAATTTTTCAGCATCAACGGCGTCAGGAACATTGCGGGTTGCAAACTCCGTTCAAACTCGGAGACAAGCCAGCCGTCGCAGGCATGCCAACAATCGGATACTGCTGGTCGCGTGACCGCGGCAACATTTCTGATGATTTCGCGTTGAGCATTACGAACTCATTTGAGAAAGGCACTAAACTGACTTCTGAACAAAAGAAATACGTTGATGGTGCATTGAAACATCAGCGCCGCGAATATTGGCTGTCGAAAGACATCGTGATTTCGCCAAGAATTAGTGAAGTGTTTTTGGAAAAAGTCGCGGCTACGAAATACAGTGATGCGATGCCTTTGCGACTAATCCAGGTTGCAAAAGATGGCACGAAAACAACAATGTTTGATACAAAGGAAGTTAAGAAGATGGCAGTGTCGATGGACACATTCAAGTTGCCGTCTGGTTACACGAAAGCAGAAAATAAGATAGCTCTGCTTGTAAACGATCAGGAGTTTGGATTTGATGCTGAGCCAGATTTGGCGGCGGCTCTGAGTCCAAAAGATTATAGGAAGAATGAAAGCGTGCGCCGGTAAATTTGCGAACTTTGCGATTGTCACCGTATGTAGTGCTTCCCTTTTAACTGCGTTCTCGTTTATTCCAGCGTCGTGCGAAACATCGCATGACGCTGTTGTTTTAGATTCGAATTCGGCGGATTCCGCAGATGCGGCATCGCCATCATCGAATTCGCAATCCAGCACGAATCCGGGTTCGCCATCATCGGATTCGCAATCCAGCCCGAATCCAGGATCACCATCATCGAATTCGACATCCCTTACGAATCCAGCATCGCTTCCTTCGAATTCAGCAACTCCTTTAAATCCTGCACCACCGCAATCGTCTGCGCAAACTGACCCACGTTCTAATCTTTCGACAGCCAAATCAAACAACTCATTTCTGCTCCTGATTGAAGCTGTTACCGGTAAACCATCGCCGCCTGAGATTGCTGATTTACTCAGAGACGTAATAAGCCTGAAACGAGTTGGCAATGCTGTTGAACTTACCAAAGCTGATTCGAGCAAGGTCATAGTTCCAGAGAATAGCCATTTTGGTGCCACCGTAATTGGTGGCTTTTCAGAAGCGCGCGAAAAGGTTGCAGGAAAGTTTGGCGACGAAGTTGGGCGTTTGATTGATGAATTCGTCGGCGTGACATCCGTTGCAAATCACCTTGAAGTAATCCGAGAAGGACCAGAAACAGAAGACATTGACTTGAGCGAGCGAAAGGTCAAAAAGCAGCTCCCACTGCGGCGCGTTCGGCTCTCGAAAGTGTCTATGGATATTGAAATCGTTGATGGGCATCCAATGTTGAAGAACATCACCGGAATTGAAGCTGTTCCAAACTCTGGCTTGGAAATTCCACTCGTTTTGAAAGAGTTTTCGCGAACGATTAATGCGCAGGGTGAGGATGTCTTCAATTTTGGAATTAAAAACCCGTTTCCGTTGATGAAACCGTTCAAGCGGTTACTCGGCATTAAGCCGATTATTCCGTTTACCTGGACAGCTAAGAAGCAAACATCCAACGAAATCGGCGCGAAAGACCCCGCCGAGCACAAAGAGTGATCTCACCCATCAGTTTGATTTACACCATTTCGTTAAAACAGAATTGGTAATAGTCACAAAAAACGAACCTGTGTACAATGAAAAACATAGGCAGTCGGAATCGCGGAAATTTAGCTTACACGTGGTTTTGACCGCCTTCCAAATTTATCGGCGCCGGTAAGCTTCCACTACCGCGCCACCAACAAACAACGACGCTCGGGCTTGCTCGGGCGTTGCTGTTGTTAAGAGCCTCGCTGGTGTGGGCGTGCCTGTCAGCAAGCGAGCCGAAACACGACACTGCTCAACACGCACAGTGCTCTGCAGTTGCTGTCAGCGCTTCCGTTCAGCTACTATATCTTTCACGTGGAGGAGCAGTCGTGTCGGATTTATCGAATAATTTGGAAGCCGTTGAGGGAATGCTTCGCGGTGCCGCCAAAGGCATTTTCGCCAAGCTCGACGAAATGACATTTCGCATGACGCTTAACGGATTGAAAGCCGAGGATTACGAAGCAATTTCAATCACGATCGATCAGCTTGTCAAAGAGCACAGAGCGATCAGTATTCCGCCACTATATGTGGTGTCACAAGCGCATCCCAATGTCAAAGTGAGAAACAAAGCCTACGATGCGCTCGTAAAGATTGATCCAAGTCGTGAGTTCGAACATATCACCGAAGGCAAACCGCTCGAAGAAGCAACGCGGGCGCTTGTCGAAAAGTACGGCAACTTCAAAAAGTAGCTCAGGCAAGTAGTTCAGAAAAGTAGTTCAGAAAAGTAGTTCAGACAAGTAGTTCAGGCAAGTTGCTCAGGTTAGTCGCTCAGGTTAGTCGCTCACAAGTCGCCTCGTTCGCGTTAACCAGCAGTGACAGTGTGAGACTTTGCTGCATGATAAGTAAAGAAAAGCTTGGCATGCCTCCAATTGATGGCGATTTGGTATAGCATTTCTTCTTCGTGCGTGCCCAAATACTGCCCTGAGGATAGAAATGAGCGTCAAGACTGAAAAGACTACAAGCGTAAAAGGCTTTATCAAACACCATTTTCGCCACTTCAACGCTGCCGTTGTAATCGATGCGGCTGAAGCGTATGTCAAACATTTGAAGACCGGCGGCAAGATGTTCATGACTTTGGCTGGCGCAACAAGCACGGCTGAACTTGGTCTTTCGCTCGCTGAAATGATTCGTCAAGACAAAATCCACGGCATCTGCTGCACTGGAGCCAATCTTGAAGAAGACATTTTCAATCTCGTCGCTCACGACAACTACGTCCGTCTGCCGAACTATCGTCATCTCTCTTCTGAAGAAGAAGTTGCATTGGCTGAGAAAGGCTTGAACCGCGTTACAGACACCTGCATTCCCGAAGACGAAGCGATTCGTAAAATCGAAAAGGAAATTTTGCAGTTGTGGAAAGCTGCCGATCAAAAGGGCGAAGCGTACTTTCCTTATGAGTTTATGTATCAGTTGATCAACTCGAAGATGATCGAGAAGCACTATCAAATTGATCCGAAAGACTCGTGGTTGATTGCAGCGGCTGAAAAGAACCTTCCAATCTGGACTCCGGGCTGGGAAGATTCAACGCTCGGAAACATCTTCGTTTCGCATGTAATTCGCGGCGACATCAAGAACATACACACTGTTCGCAGCGGATTGGAAGCGATGAAGACTTTGGCAGATTGGTACAAAGTTACCGCCCCTGATTCTTCGGTTGGATTCTTCCAACTCGGTGGTGGCATCGCTGGTGACTTCCCAATTTGCGTGGTGCCGATGATTCGTCAGGATTTGGAAGAAGATACTCCGTTCTGGGGCTATTTCTGCCAGATTTCAGACAGCACGACTTCGTATGGATCGTACAGCGGCGCTGTTCCAAACGAAAAAATCACATGGGGCAAACTGGATCTCGATACTCCTCGTTTCGTGATCGAGTCTGACTTCACCATTGTTGCGCCACTCGTTTTTGCATACGTTTTGGATTGGTAATTCGATCTTTCGCGTGACGGCAAGTATTTGTTTAAGGGCACCAAATCTGGTGCCCTTTTCGCTTCTTTCGGGATTCTAAATATATGAAGTACCTTTCAATATCTCTTGACGTTGTGGTGGTAAAATGAAAACCGTTTCCGTTTAAGCGGTATAATATAGAAATGTCAGGAATCTCCGGAGCAACCTTGGAAAAGGTCACCAGCGAAGACGTAATCCACGTCGACTCTCAGGCAATCAAGCTTGAGGGCTCATGCTGTGACACCCACGACCAGAATGAGGTCATCGCTGACAGTCATCGCGCCAGCGAGCCTGTGGACGCCTGCTGCAGCGGGCACGAGCATTCTGTCGCTAGTGTTGCCCACGAGAAGGAGCACTCCAGCCGCCACGCCATTGTCTCGATGGACACTCTGGGCATTTTGGCTTCGACGCTGTGTTTGATTCACTGCCTTGCAATGCCGCTGGTAGTGGCGTTCTTGCCAGTGCTCGGGCTTCAATTTTTAGAGGGGCACGCTGCTCATCAAATCCTTGCTGGATTCGTGGTTTGCTTCGGTTTATGCGCTATTTTGCCGGGCTATCTAAAGCACCGCAAGCCCTTAGTGTTGGCTGGTCTTGTGGCTGGTCTGGTGCTCGTTCTCACCGCAACTTTTGGCTACGTGTTTGGGCTCAGTGAGTCTATCGAATTACCGCTCATCACAGTTGGAAACTTGGTTCTGGTAATGAGCCATTTCTTCAATCGCAAACTGTGTAGGTGCGACCATCACTAAGTCTGGCAACTGTCGCACCTTCGAAAACTCGAAGCCGATTGCATCTCATCTAATTCGTCATTCGAACTCGAAGCCGATTGCATCCCATCTAATTCGCCATTCGAAACTCGAAGCCGATTGCATCCCATCTAATTCACCTTCGAAACTCGAAGGCGATTACATCCCATCTAATTCGAATCCGCAGTTGATTACTTTACGCCGCCTGCGGGTGGTGCTTTCGATGCAGCTTGCGCTTGTGTTCTAGGTTGAACAGCTAAGAACAACAAATTGAATGGAATCGCATGACCGAAGAAAGTCGGGTCATCATCTGTGTAATCGACAGTTTCAATGCCATCAATAACTGGTTGGTCCTTGTGCTTGAATGCGCTATTCATCATGCCCAAGCGAATGCCACCATGCAACATCTTCGATAACAACAAACGGTAGTCGCGATACGATGCGAAGATGCGCGTGTCATTCGAACACTTCACGAACAGGTCAGAATATTTTTTGAACACTTCTAAATCGATATCAGGCGAGCACAAAAAGATGTGGTCGAATTTGTCGCCAGGATCTTGGCCGAGTGCTTTGGCTTGCTGCAAAGACCAGCACAGCATGCGGCATCCCATACTGTGTCCAACTAGAATGATGTTTTCTTTTCCGTAGCGTTTAGACAAATCTTGCATAATGCTAGTCAATCTAAACGAAGCCCATTCCGCCATATTTTCATCAGCAGAATAAGTCAACGGGTTGCGTCGCGAAGGCCACGAATACATGATCACTGGAAGTTTCAGTTCACCGCTCAGTCTCGCTGCAACTCGACTCGATACGTCCATGTTCATATCGTAGCCGTGGACATAAAGCACCACTTTTTTCGTTTGACGTAGTTGCTGCGCATTCGTGAGCTGATTGTAGAAATCATCTTCCGACAAATCGACAGGCTTTGTTTCGTTCTCGTATTTCACCTTCTGCGACTTTGTCGCTTCCAGCGTGATGTCGCGTGCACCGAACCTCAGATCTTCCGAGCGTTCATTCGTGTACTCGGGATTTTTCCCGTCGGTGATTTTTCTGTTCGTGACAAAGAACACAGGCACTTTTAACGGCGCCTCTGCCAACCTGGTGTATGCAACTGAATTCATCGGAACTTGAGCCGGCTCCGCCATAGCCGCAGGCGCGAAGATTGGCAATAGCATCAAAAATGAGAGCGCAACGATTCCGACAAATTTCGATTGTCGACTTTCAGGGTGCATCGCCGTTGGCAATTTGTTGGGTTTTTTCGTTTGCTTCAACGTCATTAGGTTTCTTTCTAGTGCAAGTCTGCAAAGCGTTTTCCGCTTCCAACTCCCTAGCGCTATTAAATCATAATCATAATAACTTGCCGATTTAAATAAGTCACTTGACAGCTTGTTAAGGTTCTCCAATAGTCCAGATATACGGCGCTTGATGAGCTTACCGAAATGGCGACAATCATCATATAAACGGGATTCTGTGAAAATTTAGTGGAGTTTGAAAAAATTCCCTCGCATTCGCGTGTGTTTGCAAAATTGAGTTACAAAGAAGACGAACGTCCGCGCAATTTGCGAACGTTCGAAGCCTGTGACGAAGTTAATCGCCGATTAATAGTAGAGGTTGCCCCAGACTTGTTCTAACGAATTCATCTGTTTGGTCAGCATCTGTTTTTCTTTTCTGTCTGGTGTGCAGTAAGACTGCCAGTAAAGCTCCCACCATTGAGTGTAAGCCTGTCTCTTGCCGGTGCTAGCTTCTTGCTGGAGGATTTCGTCTCCAATGATGAAAAGTTTCGGCATACAAACGTTGCCGTCGCATTCGACGTTAGAGAAGTCATCACCCCTGGTATCAGGTCCACGTTCGATCCACACCTTCTGAATGTGTTTCTTGGTCAGAGGATGCAACTGAGTGAGGTCGATTGAGAAACGGTCATCGTCTCTGCGCAATCCGTGCGGAAGAATTTCGATTGTGCCTTCATCAGGAATGCGTTGACGCTGTTCAATAGGTTTATGGTTGGTATCGTATATGATGACGTAGGCTGGATACGTCGTAATCAGTTTGTCAAACAATGCCTGTTTGATGCGCATCCAGAGCCGAGTCGTTAACGTCAGATGACCATCAGTCGATGCGTTGATGGCTGTAGAAACTGTTTTGAGGCTGTTTACCAGAGAATGAAGCGTGAATGTTTCGTTCTTGGCGATGGTGCCTTTGTAAAAATCATACGCTTGGTCTAAAGCGACTTTTTCACGACGATCTGCGCGTCCCATGGTTGCCCCCCTCTACCCGGTCTTCCATTGGGTGTTATACCCGCACCGAGTGGGAGGTATGCATCTGTATTCTTGAGTTAATCTGAGCTGTTTAGCGTGGTGGAAACTCGAATTCGAAGATCGAATTTCCGATGGGCAGTTGCAATTGAGCCTGTTTCAAGTTCAATTGGTCGTAAAACAGCGAACCCTCGAGCGACTGTCCTGGCAGCAGAGTGGATGCTCCGAGACTGCTTTGACGAATGGAATCCGCTGTCTGTTGTGACCTGTTTTCCAAATTTGCAGCTTTCTCCAGGGCTCTCGCTTGAGCGGCGTAGTCCGGGATTTGCTGGTTCATGATAGTCATGTTGGAGTTATTGTTGCGACCGCCTGAGTAGAACGGCATTCCGCCGCCAAATCCGCCGAAGCCGCCGCCGTAACCACCACCGTATCCGCCATAATATGGACCGCCCCAGTATCCGCCTCCATTGATCATCGTGGAGGTGAGAGTCTGAGTGGCATTCTCGCCCCAGAAGCGAACCCATTTCGCTTTCTTGTTGCCGGATTTTTCTACGTTATCTGCAAGTTTGGTTGGATCGATTTGTGTTGCGAAGACGATTTTAGGTGTCATCGCCACCAACACCGGAGGTTGCCCGAGAATCTGAATCGGCTTATCCGTCTCGTTTCTGATGCGCACATTGATCTGGGAATACTTGGCGAAATTGTGGTCGTTCTTCGCGATTGCTGCAGCAATTGTGACACCGTGGGCGGTGGTCAATTCCCACTGTGATCCGTCTGCGCGTTTTTGCATGCAGTTCGGTGAGCCATCGAGAAATCTGAACGTCACATTCTCCGCATATGGATGCGGTGCGTACTGCTGGAATACCGAATTTCGACTGAGCTTGACTTTGAGAGCTTCGTTGAAGCACTCCTGTGCAGCGCTTTGTTTGCCCATCTTTCGATAAATGAGTCCGAGCTGGTCGTTCAGATTTGCCGCGAGAATGCTATCTGGTCCAAACTTTTCTATCGTAAGTTTCAGAGTGTCTGTCGCTACTTTCTGACCTCTATCGAGCTGACCGGTGCGGTCCAGCAAATTCACCAGATGTATCGCGGTCGCTATGTACAAGCCTGGGTCCGTTTCGATGATCGATTTGCGCAGCGTGAGCGCCTCGCTGACTGCGTCGACGGCATCATCCATCTTCGCTTGCGCTTGATACATGTATGCAAAATCATCCATCAAATGAGCACGCAATTTTGCATCACCATTTTTGAGCAATGAATTTGCTTTATTGAATTCTTTCGTGGCTTCAGGAATGGAGCCTTGCCAGAACAGCGCTTCACCGAGACCCATGCGAAGATAACCTTCAGTCATTGGATCTTTTTTGCCACCGCTGCTTAACGCATTGGAAAAAACTGTTTGCGCTCGTGGATAGTCGCCTGTATCAAGCGCGTTTTCGCCGTCGGGATTTTTCGTGTAATTTGCCGCCTGTACGCTGGCACTGTTAGAGGAATCGGCAATCATCGCAGGCTGTGTAGCCAGAAAAGATAACGCCACCAGCGGCAGTATTGATCTCAAACGCATCTATTTTCCTCTTGCTCTATTTTTCCAACAGTCCATAACCGTATGAATCAGAACTTGTTAGCTCCGGGGGCAGTATGCTTGCTTCAACGTGCGCACCAGGCTCATTCCGCAGTAACTCCATAACGAACTTCTGGTCGCGGATCATCTCCTGGTCTTCGACATAAAATGCCCCGGAAAATTCGCCTTGATGGATCAAGCATAAACAAGTCGAGCAACTCTGTGGTAAGTTGATTGCCAGACATGCCGACTGCTGGCGGTTCTTCAGCCATCCGCACATGTAGTCTGTGTAACCGATCGCATCCAGATCGTCTGTTCGAAAGATCGGATACCCGAGGAAAAGCGCCGACATCGGCACTACAGTGCTCTCGGGCAGCGCATAGACTTTTACGACGCTGTTTGGATGATCCAGGTCGCGCACCAGAAGTTTGATCGCTTCTTCAGTGGGTTGCGTAAGCGGCATCGTCTTCGTTGTATAGATGCAGCCAACGCCTTTGCCTCGATACAAGAGCAACGCCGACCGCGTTTTATGCTGATTGTTCGAAGCGATCACGCATCCCGTCAGATCATCATCGACCCATTCCTGAACAATTTCAGCACCAGGGCGATCTCCTGTTTGTATCGTTCGCCAACTGTTCACCGTCGGCGGTGGCAGTAGGTCGGTGGCGCGCTTGAAGTGAAACGCGCGCCTGATCGGAGACATGTCTATGCCACCAGACGCATCCAAATCCGCCTCAGCCGAGTCGAGCGACGTTGGCTGGAAGGAAATTTCTTCATCATCGTCTCGAGGCGTAGAAGTCGACATATCCCTTCGTCCGAACTTACCTGAGTTGGGAAATTACCAACCGGAAATAGAATTCGAGGTCCAAGCGCGAGATACCATCTCGTTTCTCAGAGCCTTCATCATAAGCTTGCTGAATATCATCATGATTGTTGATCAAAAACGATACGAAGGATTTTTCGCGCATCGGTATATCTGGGTCTTGCAAAACCAGGACGAGCTCATCGAGTTCGATATATCCGTTTTGGTTGCTATCCAATTTATCGAATTGGTCATAAGCGTACTGCTTGATTTCTTCGATGCTTTTCTGCACTGGTGAAATCTTCTTCGCAGGCGCGTCCAGCTCACTCGTTGGAGTGCGGCTAAACCAGGCGTTGTCGAAACTAGAGTCTTTTTTTGTGGTCTTGGGATCTTGCACGTTGCATCCTCACTGGTACGTCTATGCCTTATGCCCACAGCGCGGCGTCAGGTCGCACAGGTGCATTGTACCTGTATTCGGTGCGTTACACGCCACGCGCCGCGTGCTTTTCTGGAATTTCTGATGTTTTGCTCTGGGCGCTTGTCAAGGCGATTAAGCGGACGTAATCGAGAAATTTGGAAACTGCTCCTAATAACTTTTCCGCAAACGTCATCAACTCACAGGACGGAACTGACTATTCGGAGGATATATGACCAGTCTTAGATCTCAAAATTTGGTGAATGCTGTGTGTGGTTTCCTGAGTGGATTTTTCTTCATGTCATTCGCAATGCTGAGAGGCTACTTCGCAGATTTGTCATTTGTCATTGCCCTGAGCTGCGTCTCTTTGAGTTTCGCTTTCCAGTTGATTCGCTTGCTGCGCAAAAACGCTGCGGATAAAAAATTCAACTTCTGTGTCGGTGCATTTTTGCCGATCAGTTCAATGTTTTTCTACTGCTTGCTGATGATTGCATCGTCGATGAATCCTTCACCAAAGCCGTTTCTCATCATCGCATCGTGCTCGTTATCGCTTGGCGTAATTCTGACGAGCTTGACCGCATCGCTTGCACCGGCAGTTGGAAATTCGTTTCCTAATCGCTTGCAGCGTCACTAATTCACATAAAAGGTTTGCATAAACGCGATAAGTTGCGCCTCGGTTTTCCGGGGCGCAATTTTTTTGTTATTCTATCGATATTAGTTCAATGTCGCTGATGTTGCGCTTATGCAAGAGTTTCTATCAATTCTGTTCACTATCTATTTCTTCTCGTCGTGCGCGGTTTTCGCGACGGTGAACACGATCATTTGTGCGTGTACTGCACCCTTCGATCCGCTGCGTAAGGCAACTCATGCGTTTGCCTGCTGGTGGGGATTTCATTATTTCCAGATCAATCCGTTTTGGAAGATTAGCTATGAGGGTGCTGAGAATATCAAAGATGGCAAAACTTACGTGTTGATTGCAAACCATCAATCTCTGGCAGACATTCTGATTGTTTATGGACTGCATAAGCGCTTCAAATGGGTGTCGAAAGAATCGATCATGAAGGTTCCGTTTATTGGATGGAACATGAAACTGAACGAAGATATTTTGTTGAAGCGCGGCGACATGAAGAGCATTCGCGAAATGATGGATGCGTGCAAGGCGTGGCTGAATCGCGGTTGTTCCGTCGCGCTATTTCCAGAGGGCACTCGTTCTGAAAACGGTGAGATTCAGACGTTCCGCGATGGTGCGTTTCGCATGGCAGTGGATTGCGATGTCGATGTTATTCCGATTGTGATTGACGGAACTTTTGATCTTTTGCCGAAGGGCAGTCGGCATCTGATTTTCAAAAAGCACATTCGCGTCAAAGTGCTGCCGCCCGTGTCTCCTGATCAATTCGAGAGAAGCTCGGGAAAAATGCGTACTTTTGTGCACGATGAGATGGTGCAAACGCTGGCGCAGATGCGCTGCTCTTAATACCGCTCAATCTTTAGTTCCAAGCCGGATCAAGTCTAAAGTCACCAATTCCAGTGCGGGAAAGCTCGTGCAACAGCTTTTCTCCCACGTCTAGAATTGACTAGTGTGATTATGCGGTGGCGCTGTCGCGGCAGAACACAACACACGGCATGAGCGATTCGTCTTCAAACGCTCCGCAAACTTCCCAACCTTCTTTTGCTCTCGAGTCGATTACTTCTTGCAATTTCTTGGCGTGATTGCTGAAAATTCCACCTTTTGCGTGTTCGACCAGATATTCAATTTCTGGTTTGCCCGAGTGTGATAGCAAAATCAAAACTGGTGTCAATCCACAGTGCATGACGGTCTGTAATCGGCACGTGTAATGCAACTCTTGTTGCATAATTTCTTTTTTGATGATTTCGGATGTGTTTTCTAGCAACGAAACCGGAATGATCACAACTTTCATGCTGTCTGCTGGCGACAGCGAAGTATCTTTCTTATATACGCCGACCGGCGGACTGAGCGGGCTGTCCAAAACAGTCAGCACTTTCCATTGTTCATCGTGGCGCTTCCAAAGTTGCTCACGAATATCATCGACTTCGCCGCGCCCTTTGAAATGCGGCACAATTTCAACCATGTAATTGTCGGCATTCACATTTTCCGATTTGACAAAAATCAGCGACGGTTTGCGAATTTCGTCGCCGCAGGCTTCAACAATTTCCCAGCTTTTGGCTGCCATCTCTTTTACCAAACGATGCACAGCATCTGCCTGGTTTTCACCGGAATTTTGTTTGACCGGCACGACGTGGTATTCGAATGATCTCGCTGTTGTGGAACTCTGGTCCATTTGTTGCGCCTCAGAAATGCTAGAAGTAGACTAGTGTATACCCAAAAATTGAATTGTTAGCTTCTCGACAAGTCTGATTTCTGGGTGACCTTTCGAAGAGACGTTCTGAGGAGAATTTTGTGGCAATTAATTTGAACCGTACAGTCGAAGTTTTCGGTCGACGCAATTGGAAGGAATCACTCGGAATCTTGTCTGTATTTGGTTTGTTGCTTGCGCCTGTGCCGGCGAATGCAGAATCGTACTCGGCTAAGGTCGTGTCTGTGCCGGACGGAGACAGTTTGAATATCGTTCGTGTCGGCGGCAGCGGGAAAAGCGAGAAGGCAATCTTGTACGGTGTGGATTGCCCAGAGATGGGACAAGAATTTGGACCTGAAGCGCGTGCCTTCACAGATGGTGCTTGCTACAAAAAGGAAGTAAAGATCGACGAAATCAATCGCGACGCTAAAGGGCGAATTATTGCCAAAGTTTATTTGCCAGACGGCTCAAACTTAAATCAACAATTAGTTGAACGCGGATTGGCGTGGTGGAGCGATAAGTATGCTCCTGACGACAAAACTCTCAAATTACTGCATGATGCCGCCAAAGCCGCTAAACGAGGGCTCTGGAGTTCCGCAACTAAACCAATACCACCTTGGATTTTCCGCAATGGAGAAAAATCTGTCGGCGCACAAATTCGTCCGAAAGAATAATCTAAGCTGAAGATGAGGCTGGGATGCGGAAATCTGTGAATCGTATGGCGTGAAATAAGTGTTCTCGCTACAATGAGCACATCGTTTTGAAAAGCTAGAACATTCGAATTTACGGAGATCACATGAATTCATCACTTAGGCGTATAGCAATTTCTGGTCTAGTGGCTAGTATTTTGACCTGCGCTTATGCACGTGACTCTTTCGCTCAATACAATCCGAGCTGGGCGGAGCAGCAAGCTCGCAATGCTCAAAGGCAACAAGCTGCGTTAGCGGATCAGGCAGCACGCGGTTATTCGCCGAATCGCAGTTCGTCGCCAGATGCTCTCCAGCGGGAGCGTTGGGAAGCTGAGTGGAGACAGCAACATCCGGGTGAGCCAATGCCTAATCCTGGGCAGATGCAAAAATTGCATCAAGGCGAAATCATGAACAATATGAATCGTGGTTTCAATCAAATGCGTGCAAACAGACAAGCCGAATTGCAACGCAATTATCAAATGCTGCGCCAACATCAAGCGCAAGAAAATGCCGCGCGCGGAATCACTTGGTCTCCGCAACAATGGCAAGCATGGGACCGCCAGTACGACGGCGCTCAGCGTCAGGCTGCGCAAGATTACTTGAACGGCGTAAAACAAGCTGGCGAAATGTGGCATCAGCAAGACGAAGATCGTAAGCGCCGCGAAATTTATTCACCATACGGCAACTAGTTAGTTCGGTGAATTGGTAGTGCATTCGTCCATGCTTTGAGCGTGCTGATTCACGCTTTTAGTTGCATCACTTTCAAAATCAAATTTCGGAGCACCTGGACTCGCACCAGGGAAACCTTGCGGTGACTGCTTTACAGGCAGTTGGAATTGCTGCTCTCCCATGCTCCGCTGATATCCCCGAAGGCGGATTTGAACCGCCACTTTACCGATTTTAAGTCGGTTGCATCTGCCGATTGTGCTACTCGGGGAAATTGGCCTGAGCGGAAGGTGCTGCCCCCTCTGCCTCTCGCTTCCAAAACGAGCGCTCTGCTGATGAGCTACGCCCAGGTAAATGGCGGTGCCGAGGAGATTCGAACTCCCGTTCTCTGCGCTGACAACACAGCGTCCTGGCCGCTAGACGACGGCACCGTACTTTGTCTAACTAAGTTTAGTTCTAAAATTCTCGTGCCGAATCTTTCACCATATATGGTGCATCGATGCTCTACTTCATTTGAAGTAAAAGATTGCATGCGGATGCTGCACCATATTTGGTGTTACTGATTACGTCGGTTTTGAACAATAGAAGTGATGGAGTCAACCACCATCGCTGTTGCTCTGCAAAGCGCGTTTAACGGCACTGGTCGGCGTTTACGGGATTGGAATTGGGTCGGCAAAACGCTTGCACAGCGTTACTCCGAGCTCAAACTCACATGCGCAAAAATATAGCGCTAGCGGGTTTCGAACCCGCGTTCTCAAGTTGTAAGCTTGTTTTCCTGACCTATTAGAAGATAGCGCCGCGTTTAGACGGAATGGTGCAAAAGCCGCCAGTCTAGCCGTTAAACGCGTAAATCTCTCGATGTTCATAACTGTACTCCACATAAAAATCCGCAACAAAGATCAGCCGACTCGGCTGTCTATCTAAATATTGCGGGTGGAGATACGCGTTCATGATTTAACCTTTAATTTGCAGCGCAAAATGCGCTTCATCGCTAAATACACATTACCAGCTCATCTTACGCAGGTCAAGAGTGTATCTGGATTAAATCAATTAGGGTCTGGACGAACGATAGTAAAAAGCGGTGCACCATATTCGGTGCACCGCTGATAATTGATCTTTCTATTTCTCGAATGAAAGAAGCTTCTTCGCGCCCATCATTACTTGTGCATCGTAAGCAGTCGATCTCAGACCGATGCCATCCGAAAACGGAATCGGACTTCCTACGCCGATGCCGATGCGCATTGTTTCCATCCCCAACGCACCACCTGCAGCGAACGCACCGAAATTGACGGCAGTTGCACCCATCTGTCCGATTTTCTCGTGAGCAGCGTTGATTTGTTCCGCGGTCTTTGTTCCGTCGAAGTTGTTGATGATGCTTGTTTGGTCTGCCAGGTTCATCGCGCCGACAGCACCTTCGTGAATAAGCATACCTGCGCCGGCAACTTTCAATCCGGTTTTGATGATACCTGGAAGTGGTGATGCCGCGATGCCTACGGTTGCTACTGCAGCAGCAGCGGCTTCAGCAGCCAGTTTTCCAGGGTTATTCTTAAGTTCATCGTACATCCCGCCGACAAAGTCTTGTAACACGGCTCCGGCTGTATCAGCCACGTGTGATTTTGGTTTGTTGTCGATGTCGGCTCTGATGTTGAGTTCCATTTTAAAATCCTCGAGGGAAGATTCGAACAGTTTCAAAGTACCCGGAAGTCTTTACCGAGTTATAACTGCGGATTTTACGAAAATTCGGATTTTGCACCCTCCATAAGCATGCGTTATGGAAGATCGGTAGAGATTTGCTCTAATTTGGGGCTTCAGAGAATTCCGACACTTAAATCAGCAGTTGGTTTCTCGACCGTATCGTTCGCTCGATCGAGACCGTATCGTTCGCTCGAGATTAGTGCTCGGTGGTTTCGGCTCGGGTGATATTTGATTCGTTCGAATCTTTTGCTGATTCGCCGACAATCTTTCCATCTTTCACATGGATTATTCGCTTCGCTCTTTTTGCGGTTTCTGGGTCGTGTGTTACCAGAATGACTGTCATGCCGTTCTCGACGAACTCGTCGATCAAATTCATCAAGTCTTTCGCCGTGTGGCTGTCGAGGGCGCCAGTTGGTTCGTCAGCGAGAAGAAGTTTAGGATGATTCGCCAGGGCTCGCGCAATCGATACGCGCTGTTGCTGCCCGCCCGATAGCTCGCTAGGTCTATGGTGCAATCGTGAACTCAATCCGACGAGATTTAGAACTTCCTCGGCTCTCTGCCGACGCTGGTCAGGTGGCAAACCCGCGTAGATAAGGGGAAGCATGACGTTGCTCAGCGCAGTGCGCTGCGGGAGCAAATTGAATTGTTGAAAGATGAACCCGATTGTCCGATTACGAATTCCTGCCAATTCATCAGCATCGTATTGGTGAACCGCTTTGCCGTCCAGAATGTATTCGCCGTCGGTTGGCAGATCCAGGCATCCAATGATATTCATCAAAGTGGATTTACCGGAGCCGGAAGTGCCCATGATGGCGACGTATTCGCCTTCATGCACGGTTATGCTCACGCCATCTAGCGCGTGCACTGGTTCACCACCTAACACATAGGTTTTTACCACATCACGCAATTCGAAGAGAGGCGCTTTTGCTCCCGATCCTGGATCTGTTGCATTGGAAAGTTGTTGCATCGTCAATCAGCTCTCAACGCAGTAATCGGGTCGAGCTTTGCTGCTCTGCGAGCCGGATAGATTCCAAAAAACAGACCGATGACGATTGATACAAAGAACGATATGACCACCGAATCTGGTGTCACTACTGTTGTCCACTTTGCCATTGTAGAAGTCAGGTAAGCACCGAGCAAGCCGATTCCAATTCCGAGTAATCCACCGGTGAGTGACAGCACGATTGCTTCTATGATGAATTGCATCATGATGTCCACATAGCGAGCGCCGATTGCTTTGCGGATACCAATTTCACGCGTGCGTTCAGTGACTGAAACCAGCATGATGTTCATGATTCCAATTCCACCTACTAGCAGTGAAATTCCAGCGGTCGCGCCGAGCAGTGTAGTGAACACTCGATTGACTGATTGTGCGGTATCCATCAGATCTGATTGAGTGCGTATTTGAAAATCGTCCGGCATCGGCGCGATAATTTTGTGGCGCAATCGCAGCACGTTTGTGATCTGAAATTCTGCTGGAGTGACGTCATCGGCTGCGTTCAACGATACTAAGATGTTGCGAACGATTTTGCCGGTTGACGCATTCGTTCCAAACAGGCTGTTATAGCCGGTGCTCAAGGGCACGTAAACTGCGTCGTCTGTGTCCTGAAACCCGCTATAGCCCTTATGTTCCATGACGCCGATTACTTGAAATAATTCTCCTCGGATCAATACGGATTTGCCGATGGGATTTTCGTCTTCACCAAAGAGATTTTCGACGACTGTGTCACCGAGCACACAAACGCGAGAGTATGAATCGAAGTCGGCTTGATTGAAGAATCTGCCCTTAACCGCTTTGATATTTCGAACATCGGCGAAACTGGGATCAGACGCAGTAATGCGAGTGGAAGTATTTTGTCCTCCATATTGCACCTGAAAGTTCTGGTTATAGACTGCAACAGCATCTTGCACCGCGGGACAAACATCGCGAATTGCTTCAGCGTCTGCGTAAGTCAGTGTCGGTGCAGTTCCAGCGCCCGCGGAAATGCTAGTGGTGCTGGCTGATCCAGGAGAGATGTAAACCAGATTGGAACCGAGACTCTGGATTTGTTTCTGAGTATCGAGTTCGGCGCCTTTACCGATCGCCAGAAGAATAATTACTGCTGCGATACCAATTACGATACCAGTTACCGTCAGCAAGCTGCGCATCCGGTTATCCCGAATGCCTTCCCAGGCGATTAACATCAGCTCGCGAAAATCCATCGTCGACGATTTCCTATCTGCCCAGACCGCGTGGCACCGGAGCGCCACCACCGCCGCCACCACCACCGTGTCCGCCTCGGCGACCCCCCTCTGATCCTGGTCCACCTGGTGGTCTGTCGCTGCCATATCCCTGTTGATCTAATTGTTCCTTGTTCAGACCTTTGAAGACATAATCGCCGTCATGCAGTCCGCGCAGAATCGCTGTTTCTGTGCCGACTGTAGGTCCAATTTTCACGCCTTTGAATTGTGGAGCACCATCTTTCGATGCCAGCAAGACGCCTGTCTTCCCATGTCTTGATACCACACAGACTGTAGGAACAAGGATGACGTTATCCATTTTGCCTGCTACGAACCGAGCGCTGACGTTCATTCCCGAAAGAAGCCTATGTTTTGGATCTTCCACTGTTGTATGAACTTCGAATGTGGTGACGTTCTGAGTGACCACCGCCTCTGGTGCTATCTGAGTTACCTCGCCATGAAACTTCTTATCTGGATATGCGTTTGAGATAACTTCAACCGGCTGACCGATTTCGATTTTCGAGATATCCGTTTCTGCTACTTGTGCCACTAGCTCTAGTTCTCCAGCCAGTGCAACAATCGAGCTTGACGTCGCGGAGGTCGTGGCGGCTGATGTTGTTGGTGTCACAATCGCACCAGTATCAGCGTATTTTTGCGTAATCACTCCTGCGAACGGAGCCCTGATTGTGGTATCACGTTGCTCTGCTTCAAGAGTTTCGAGATTACCTTTCGCTTGCAGAACTGCGTCCTTCGCCGCGCGAACGTCTTCGTCTCGATTACCGATGCGGCTCAGTTCATGCTGCTTTCCGGCAGATTCCCATTCGACTTTGTTTTGTGCCAGCGTTTCTTCCGCTTGTGCGAGTTCGCGTTTCGCCGCGTCCATTTGCGCGTGCGTCATTTTTGCTGTGGTATCAGCATTCAATCGATCTTGATCTGAAATCGCTCCTTGCGTTTCCAAATAATTCACTCGGGATGCATTCGTTTCGTCACGCACCACTTGCTGTTTCAACGAGTCGAGATTGGCTTTGAGACGAATGACGTTGTGTTCCGCTTCTTTGACGATGTTGTTGGCGCGTGCGACAGACAGGCGCGCGATGGCTACTTCTTGCGGACGATTTCCATGCGAAATTTTTGCGTAGTTATCCTGCGCCATCGCCAACGTTCCTTTCGCAGCGGTGATGCTACCGAGCAAGTTGCTGTCGTCCATCTGAGCGAGGATTTGATTTTCTTTGACTACGTCTCCTTGTTGCACGTATAGCCGTTTGATTTGCCCCGTTGACTTTGGACTGACTTTGATTTCGCTAATCGGTTTTATCGTTCCAGTTGCGATAATCTGCATATCGACTGTTCCACGCTTGACCAGCACCGCGTTCTTTTTCCAGTCGCCACTTTGATTTTGCTGCATGTAGAAATAGACCGCGGTTGCAACTGCTGCAATGAGAACGAGCGCCACTACAATCATCAACCCCTTACGCGATTTCGGTTTGCTGCCGGAATTGCTCGTGGCTCCAGTCGCACTCACTTCTGAGCGGTTCACATCTGCATTTGCTGTTTTGTTTTTGAACACGATTATTGCCTATTACCCTCAGTTGTTAATCGAATCGGTTTGCTCAAAGTGGCTTCTTTAGAGGCGTCGTAAAGTGTTTTGACTGGAATTTGGATTGCTCCACTATCTAATAATATGTTTTTATCGAAATAAATGTTGCCTTCCGATGACTCGCCCGGATATACCAATCGCTGCCCGAAGCGCGATTCCTCGTTAGTCTGGCGCTCTCGGTCGTATTCGTATCTCTTCTCGATAGGGCCGGCTTGGATGGCAAAAGTCTTGGCTGACTGAACGACACCTACCGATGCTGCCGCCGTTACTGTGTCCTTTAAATCAGCCGATACCTTTTCACCGAACGTAGTGGGCGGGCGACCGACAGTGTCTAGCTGTTTCTGGCTGATGCATTTTGCCACGATTTGTCCACCGGGTTGAATCACGATTGCGCTTCGATTGCCGTCAAATACAATTGGTGTGTCTGAACGGTTGCTCACTTTTATGCGGACAGCTTTAAACTTCTTAGATGGTGCCACCGCGCCGGTAAAGCTCACATCAACCAATTCGTTGGCTATTGTTTCGATCGATTGTTTCTGCGATTGATCTGTAGCAGTGGACGGCGAATGTTGCTGCTGAGTTAAGGCTGACGGAACGTTTGTCGGTTGCCCTTGTATCGGTATGCGCTCCGTACCAGCAGTTTGCGAGCCTGATCG
This sequence comes from Drouetiella sp., assembly GCA_036702965.1. Lineage (GTDB taxonomy): Bacteria > Cyanobacteriota > Vampirovibrionia > Obscuribacterales > Obscuribacteraceae > PALSA-1081. The sequence goes on along the minus strand of DATNPZ010000013.1, from coordinate 444,684 downwards.
GGTTCCATTTATTTCGGGTCTCAATTCGAGCTGGGCGTTTGCAACTGAGAAACTCGATGCGACACACAATACACACAGTAGAAAAGCTTCTCTATGTTCAGCAATGTATTTGAGCGTCAGCAGTGAGTGTCTCAATCGAATTACCTTTTGATCGGAACGTTTGGAATGGAATAACCTTGTGTCAGTGTTGCTACGCTTATAGCACCCAAATCGTGGATAAGTTGTGCTTGGGCTTGTTGCAATGCGACTTGCGATTGCGCTTCATTGACTAAACTGTTGACGTAATCAGATTGTGCTCTGATCACTTCCAGGTTTGTACCTTGCCCCGCCTTCTGGCGCAACTCCGCCATGCGCAGCGCCTCTTTCGAAGAATCAAGCTGTGAGCCGATTGCTTCTACTTGATTGATAGCAGGTAGAACATTCAAGTATGCCGCGCGCACTTGCTCTGTAACGATGAGCACTTGCTGGTTCGCTTGCAGCAATGCTTGCCGCGATAGTGCGCGCAATGAAACAACATTCGCTGCGCTGTTCAAACCAACTGAAGGCAGTGACCAGCTCAAATTGATTCCGGCTTGTACAGAGTTGAACGTACCAGGTGCTGAACCTGCGCTGGAAGTGCTGCTGCCGTTGATGTTCGAGCTGCCGCTGGTACCGCTGATCGATACTGGCGCAATGATGGATGGTGCTACCGCACCTGAAGTTACAAGGCTTCCTGATTGTGTGTTGTTTAGAGGCGTACCACCGCTAGACGCTACGATGGATGCCGCACCGGTATTAGCACCGGTGGCAGCAGTCAAATTGTTGCCGGGGCTCAAGCTCGCGTTTTGCCCCAATGCCTGGTTTGATGCAGCACCAGCATTGATACCACCTAGTGAAATTTGTGTTACTGCAACCCCGGTCACGTCGTTGGGATTGCCGGTGAAGGTCAAGTTAGAGTGACTGTATGCAACGAACGCCGAAACTTGCGGATACAGCGGAGCTGCACCAATAGGAACGTCTCGTGCCGCTGCGATGCGGAAATGTTCGTACTCTCTCAATTCTGGTCTTTGTCGAATCGCTATGTTCAACAATTTTTCGATGGATGTATTGCCTGCAATTAATCGACGTTGACACACGTCGAGATCCACTGGTACGAGGTTAACCGATAGAGGCATGTCCATCGCGTAAGCGACTAACAGCGCTGATTGGCGCGTGGCGACCTGTTGACTCAACAATGCTTGTTTGTCTACGGCGAGTTGTGTTCTCGCTTGCATGATGGCGTATTTGGTGCCTGTTCCGGCCTGGTATTGAGCCGTGGTCAGTTTGAGTTGCGCTTCTGATACTTCCAGCGCTTTGATACGAATACGCAGTAAATGATGATTTAAGACCAGGTTGGTATATTTATTGAAAATGTCCAGGAGTGCGTCGTTGACATTAGCCTGGAAAGCTTCTCTCCATCCCAACACCCGATAGAACTGAGCCAAAGTGCTGTAGCTGTAGCTTCCTCCTGCGAACAGAGGAAAGGAAACTTTGGTTTGGAAAATCTCAGCGTTAGTGTGCGTATCTGAATTCACATTCGATTGAGCGAGAGCGTAATTGACAGAAACTGATGGCATGAAAAAAGACATGTAATATGCCAATTGAGTAGTTTGATAATTTGTACTCTCTCTCGAAATTCGAATCGGCAAACTCTTCTGGAGCGTGTAATTAAGCGCTTCTTCCAGTGTTATCGGTTGATTGAATTTGCCATCCAAACTTAGGGGTGGCAAAGAGGCAACTTGAATTAAGGCACCCAGTTTTATAGGACTACTTTTCAAAACTTCTGCACTTGCGCTTGCCGCAGGCGGTTCCGATGGTAAATCTCTCAAATGGAAACTTGGCGGTATCGTTATTGGTGCTAGCGTTTGGTCCGGCGAAATTGATGGCAGGTCCTGCGGATTAGCCTGTACCGGAGAGAACGGTGGGACGATCGGACCGACGCCTGCAGGAGTCGGGCTATTCGCCGGAGATGCGGCCGGTGAGGTTTGAATTGGGGAGAGCGACGGAAGCTGCGTTGGACCGGCTGGGTTTTGCGTTGGTTGGAAGAGATTCTGCGCCTCTGCTGATTGTGCAACCAGCGATATGATTGCCAGCGCGATCAGAAGCAGCGCAGATTTATTAACAGTGAAACTTGTTTTCTTCATTTCAATTTCACCGCAATAATGAATTGACATCGATTTCACCGGTGTCATGAAGTAATTGCGCCTGTGCCAAATTGGATGCAACGATTGCTTGGGCTTGGTTGTACAAAGCGTTGATGTAATCTCGCTGTGCTTGCAGGAGTTCTAGGTTCGTTCCATATCCAGTTTCCAATCTTAGCTTTGCCAAACGCAAAGCTTCGCCACCAGATTCGACACCATAGGCTGCGTTGTCGATTTGCTCTCTCGCAGAGAGAGCGACGATGTACGCAGAACGAACCTGCTGTGTGACCAGCATCAACTCTTGATTCGCCTGCAAAAGTGCCTGCCTCGATAGAGCCCTTGCGCCAACGATATTGGCTACGGAGTTCAATCCCATATTGGGGAGCGAATATCCTAAGCCGAACGCGTTCTGCTGCGTTTTGAATGTGCCGCCAAAAATCCCTGCACCCGCTTCGCTCTGCCCGCCTCCGGTGCTGCTGCTGCTCGAACCCTGATTGACCTGCGTTGTACTCTGGTTGTATGTCGTTGAGAATGTTGCAGTGGGATATAAGTTTGCGGCTGCGAGTTGTACGTTCCGCTGCGCTGCATATCGGAAGTATTCGTACTGGCGCAACTCGGGACGGTGATTAAGGGCTGCGTTCAGCAAGGTGTCAATCGAAAGTTTTTCGTTGACTATTGAACTCTCAGATAAATATTCCCGGTCAGGCACCAGGTTCACAGCCAGTGGTAAATCCAACGCGTATCCGAGCAGAAGACTGGTTTGTCTGGTTGCAATTTGCTGCGCGAGCAGAGCTTGTTTGTCAGCAGCAAGTTGTGTGCGTGATTGCATTATGGCAAAGACAGTTCCAGTGCCAGCCTTGTACTGCGCTTCATTTAGCTGTAGTTGCGCTGTAGAAACTTCGACTGCCTTGACACGAATTTTCAACAGCGCATGGTTAAGTACCAGATTCGTGTATTTCTGATAGACGTCCAGTAGCGCGTCGTTCACGTTTGATTTGTAGGTTTGAGCCCAACCTTTAGCTCGATAATACTGAGCCAACATGCTGTACAAATCTGTTCCGCCAGCGAATACAGGGAACGTCATGCGCGGCACGAACACCTTTGAATTGGAGTGTGTAGAAGGCAGCACGTGAGATTTCGTGTATGTGTAAGCGAGAGAAAAGTTCGGTAGGAAATCAGCCATTTGGCTCGCCAGTTGCGCTTCCTGGTAAACCAGGCTCTCGTGAGCGATGCGTATCGGCAAGCTATTTTGCATCGCATAATTCAAAGCTTGCTCAAGCGAAATGGGCTCGTCATATTTGGCGTCTAGCCGAAGCGGCCTCATCGCCGCGACTTGAATCAACGCGCCAAGCTTGATTGGACTCATGCTCAGCGTCTTGTTCTTTTGATGGTCGACAACAGGTTCGGGCGGCGCCTCTCGCGGCACGAATTGGTTGCTCTGCGTTGTATCTGTGGAAGTGTTTGTCGGCGCATCGGCTCTGGCTGCTTGCCCAACCGCGAGCATCGCAACAACCAAAGTCAGTTTGTGGAATCCCAATCGACTATGCACTAGATTCAAGACGCAAAGGAATGGATATATACTTTAGTACAAAAAGGTCCGCTGCATCACGTAATTCCGAGCATTATTTGCGTTTCAGCTATCAGGTGTTTGTCACCATATTTGATACCGAAAAGAGTTAATCTATTGTTTCGTAGCAATCCAAACATCCGAATCTGCTTGGTTCTATGAGAATCGCTGTAACGCTGCGCCTGACTGCCTTTACCAATCCTTTACAAAACTCGCTTTGCAGAACATTACTGCTTAACACTTATACGCTTGCAAGTAGGTCTTGTGTGAGTTGGTACTGCTCATAGTGGCAGTTCTTCACCGTGAATTCGCCGATATCGGGCTTGTGGTAAGTGGTCTCAGTCACCTTCAATGCTGTGAATGTGAACGAAAACCTGTGATAGTCCAAACATTGGTTCTATTTAATTCTTTGCAGTCTTCCGGCTCTGATCTGCTCAAGTGTGTTCCTTGTTGGCTTCCATCGTCGCGCTCCAAACATTCGGCTAATCGAAACTTTTGCTTCCCCTTTGAAAGTTCTCATACGACTCACAGGTAGGAAAATTTCCCATATTATTGACTGCATTGTTTTCGCGAAAAAACAGAATGAGTCAGACTAATAAATCACGCACATATTTGAGTTCGGCGGTCGTGGCACTTTGTTTGCTGTTCGCCGTTGATGCGTGTTATTCGCTCGCTAAACCAAGCAATCACAAAGAGAGCAAATTCAAACTGGAACAATCCGATGTTCTCAATGTGCTGAAAGCTTATCGCGACGAACCCAAAACACCTGATGTCGCGCTGCTAGGCTCGTCGCTGATCGAAGTTCCGTCCATTGAAGCTGCCGCGCTTGCTGCGAACAAGCCAGTCGATCGATTGACGCATCATCGATGTGATTGTCTCGAGCAGGAATTAACGAAGCAAACAGGAGTGAAATCTTCTGTCGTATCACTCGCTATTGGCGGCGAAATGGTGTCGGATGCGTACTTGTTGACGAAGCGACTGCTTATCGGTCAACGCGCTCCTCATGCCATCATATACGGTATCGGTCCACGCGATTTTCAAGACAACTTGATGCCTGGTGTTGAGTCGTCTGATACGTTCAAAGTTCTTTCGTCGATTGATGATCTGCCTGATCTATGGCAATCCCGTCAGCTATCGATTGAGAACAAAATGACTTTGACTCTGGAAAATTTGTCGAGTTTTTGTGGAGATCGCACGCAGATAGTCGCAGCCGCTAATTCAACTGCGAACCAGTTTGCAGCGCCCTTTCTTGCAAAAGAAACGAAGCCCGCTGAAGCGAGACCTGCAAACAATATTCTCAAATTTATCGGTGGCATGATTGCGCCCGGTGAGGCCGTGTGGCACCCAGATGATGAGTACATGCTGACGAATTATTTGAGCCGATACAATCCCGTATCTCGCAAACAGATAAATACCCAGCTTGGATATTTTGATCGCTTGCTGAAGTTATGCAAGGAACAGAAAACACCTATCATGATCGTGAACATGCCGCTAGGCGAGACGAATCGCAAAGTCATGGCGCCTGGCTTTTATGAACAATACATGCTCGACACTCAAAAGATTTGTGCCGCTAACAACGTTCCATATGTTGATTTAAATTCGTCACCGCTGAATGAAAAACCAAATTTTCTCGACACAGTGCATTTAAACCCAAACGGTAGCGCAAAAATGTTCGCGCTTATGTCGAAGAACATCGACCCGACAATCGCCGTTGCGCTGCGCGACGCAGATAAAGCCGTTGCTAGTGCGCCATCTCGATCTTACTGACGTTTATGGATTGAAATCCAAAGTGAATCGCTCGAAGTAAGTCTCGCCTTCGCGCAAGATTGTGTTGCCTGGGAAATTCTTCTGATTGATGGAATCTGGCCAATGTTGCGTTTCTAGTGCTAATCCACTGAAATCGTAATACGGGCTTTTGTCACCAAGTTCGTGAAACGAACTACTCGTGAAAATCTGCAATCCCGGTTGGCTTGCGTACAAACGAACACGTCTGCCCGCTGCACGAATTTCCGCTTTCACCGCCTCAAAATCATTATGCTTGTTCAAGCAGAAGTTGTGGTCGTAGCCACCACCAGCTTCTTTCGCTCTTGAGCCGATTGTGTGACTCTTTCTAAAGTCGAACGGAGTGCCAGTAACGTCAACCAGATCACCAGTCGGTATCAGCGCTGTGTCAACAGGAACGTAGTGATCGGCATCGATCATAACTTCATGGTCGAGGATTGTTTTCTCACCCACTCCATGCAGATTGAAGTAGGAGTGGTTTGTCATGTTCACTGCCGTCGGTGCGTCAGTGGTGGCACGAAATTCGACTTCCAATTTATTGTCATCCGTCAGTCTGTAAGTGACATCAGCGTCGAGATTGCCTGGAAAGCCTTCTTCCATATCATTGCTGCGGTACTTGAAGACAATGGATTTGGAATCATTCTGTTTTGCATTCCACAGCACTTTGTCGAATCCGACTTTGCCACCATGCAGAGTGCATGTGTTGTTATTGAGCGGAAGCTTGTAATCTTTTCCATCGATGGAAAACTTTCCGTTTGCGATGCGATTGGCATAGCGCCCAACTGTGGCACCGTAGTAGCATTTGCAATCGAGGTACGCTTGCAAATTGTCGAATCCAACAACGATGTTTGCAAAATTACCGTCGCGATCCGGAGCCCACAGTTCCGTTAAGGTGGCACCGTAATTGGTGACTTTTGCTGTAGCGCCGTTTTTGTTTTTCAGCGTGAATAGCTCAGCTTTCTCTCCGCTCGGAAGAGTTCCAAATGCTTGTCCCAATAATTCAGCGCTCATGAAGCCCCTTCTTAAACTCAGCCATTATCATTCCGACAATTATTTGATTCGTCGCAAACCTGGACGAGGCAATGTCAACAAATCTGCGAAATGTTCGCGCAAAAATTCTATTGCATCGCGCTCCGTGATCAAATCCGACTCTTTCATGTACTCGGCACGCTTGAACTTACGCATCGAAGATACAAACTGCTCCCAGGAAAGCTTTTTCGGACTATCCGGTCCAATAGCGATGTCCAGAACAAAAGTTTCTCCAACCGGAGTCTTCTTCAGATCCCAAGTGAGTGCTTCGATGACTTGCTTAGTTTCAAGCTCATTCAAGCAATCGTCTGGCAAATCGAATTGGTAGCAGTTGCCATGGCTAACTTTTGACATAATCCAATCCTCCAAGACATCAAATGCTAAGCCAATTTGGCTTGCACATCAACCGCAGGCGACCGATTTTAATCAGTTGCTTAAAGTCTTCATCAATAATGTGCTCGCCGGAAACGGGCAAGCGCTTGTTGTTCCAAACGAAAAGCACGCTTTAGTGCAAATGCTCGAATAATTCCCAAGGAAAAAGCGCACCGTTAGGTGCGCTTACCCCTTTGCGACAAAAATTTGCTCTTATTAGTAGCCGCTTCCTCTTTGCTGTTCGAAGGTCAATACTCTGCCGTTCCTGTCAGTAACTGCGTTGTAGCTTGTGCCATCATTCGTGGTCACAGTTGTGTTGTAGCGTCCGCTGCGAGCGTTGTATGTAGTTTCGACGCGGTTCACATGCGCCAAATCTTGCGGGCCGGTTGGTGTTTGCAGTCTGAGGGTGGTTCCCGATCCTTCATATGTGACCTGGTTGTGGAGCAGATGTCCCTGACGGTCTACCGTTTGCTGCGCGTTGAACTGAGTTCTGAAGAATCCGCCGAGCATGCCGTCGTGCAAGCCACCGGTGTAGTTGGTGGTCGTATTTCCGTCGGCTGAGCGCTGCACGACTCCCTGTGTTCTGTCGCCCACAGCCGCATCTCCGTCGTTAGCCAAACCAGGAGCTGCAACAGGATTTGAGACGCCGTCGCGCGGTTGCATTGCACCAGTGTCGCGAGGCATGTTTGGACCAGGAGGCAAATCGGCAGCACGATTGTTAGGCGGGTTGGTGTCTTCGCCCCGATTGCCGACTTCGGCGCCGGCTGTAATCGGCAAGCGCAACTCTTGTCCTGGTTGCAGGTTGTTAGGATTGCTGATGTTGTTTTCGCGAGCAATACTTTGCACTTGCGTGTTGATTTCGGTCGCCGTAGGTCTGCGTCCAAGGTCTTGCTGAGCCGAATCACGAGCAATCGACCAGAGTGTGTCACCGCGTTGTGCAGTGTATTCGCGCGTGTGTTCATAAGGATTGTTTGTTACAGTTCGTTCGCCCATTCTTTCTTGTGTGATTGGGTTTGCGCCATCTCTGCGCACATGCATTTGCATGTCGCGTTGTTGCAATCTGCTGCCATCGGCGGACGTAGTAATTATGTTGCGGTCATTCACACCTGCGAGGCGAAAATCTTCGGGGAAGCCCAGTTGACGCATGTCTACGCTCTGGTTGATCTGATCGAGATTGCGTTGGAAGTGCATTGGATCGTGTTGACGCAAGTCGCGCAATTCGCTAGCCACTTGTGAGAAGTCCTGACCAGATCTCATTCCTTGCAAGTCATGAACGATTCTATCTACATCGCGATTTGGCATGGTCTTCTTGCTCCACTTAGAAACGATTGATTGCGTGCTCCGTGACTACAATCTAATTTTTTGTCGTGGCGAGTCGGTGACACTTTCGTGGCGTCTCTGTGGCATAGAAAACTTTTGAAATTATTCTTTCGCTGGAGTACGGAATAGCGCCGCACAAGCCATCGTGATCAAGGCACCTAGCATGATGCGCCATGGGAAGCCGACAGTAGGCACAACGCTCAGCGCTTTTGATGCTTGCGGAAGCCCAATCAGTTCTAACGTTCCTGCAAGTAAGCCGCTGAAAATCGCGACTACGACGAACCCCACAAACATGCCGATGTAGTTGCCTCTGTCGTTTCCGCGCGATTTTGTCAGCAAACCTAATAAAAAGATGCCGAGCATCGAGCCATATGTGTAGCCAAATATTCCGAGCACGATTGGAATGATGCGTGAATCTGGATGCTCGATAACGAAGTAAGCTGTCGCCACCGCAACTATCACAACGAGAATTGCGAAAACGTAAGTGAATTTGCGCACGGAGTTTACTGCCTGTTCGTCATCCTCGTGCTCTTTCTTCAAGTTGCCAAAATCGCGCGTGAAACTCGTTGCAAGCGCATTGAGAGCGGCGCTCAGCGAGCCCATAGATGTCGCGAATATGCCCGCAATGAGCAATCCCCTCAAACCTACAGGCACGTCTTTCAATATAAAGAATGCAAATACTTCATTTGTTTTTTTCGGCAACTGCGGTTCGACGTGCGATTGAAAATATAAATTCAACAGAATGCCGATGGTGAGGAATATAAATCCAATGGGCAGGTCAGCGATACCCGAAAGCACAAGCGACGTGCGGCTTTTCTTGTAGTCTGGCGCTGTGAGCATTCGTTGCACCATGTCCTGGTCCGTGCCGTGAGTCGCCAACGTTGTAAAAGTCATTCCAATTAGTGCAGCCCAAATTGTGTAATCAGCGGTGAGGATGCTTTGCAAATTTTGCAGAATTCCAACTTGTTGATTTATCCCGACCGTGATCATGGATAAATTTCCAGTTTGGATAAGATGCTCCAATTGACCGGGATTTAGTTGATTGCAAATCACTGCGATTGCACCAATTGCTCCACCAATCATTACTGAGGACTGAATACAGTCTGTCCAGATTACAGCTTTGATGCCACCAATGGCGGTGTAAATTGCAGTGACGAAAGTGATAATTACAATCGAAGTTAAATAGATGAAGAATTGCTGCGTGGTGGTGGGTTGTGTTCCTGTGATTAACGTGTACGCCACTGCAAGCACGATGGCTGCGACATACAAACGCGCTCCTGATGCCAGAATTCGCGTGACTAGAAAAATCGCGCTTGCAGCTTTTCTCGTGCCCGGACCGAATCGATATTGAAGATATTCGTAAATGGAAAAGACATTGTTGTCGTAGAACGGCTTGATGAAAACGAATGCGACGATAATTCGCCCGATGATCATTCCAAGTACAAGCTGCAAATATGTGTAGTTGACTAACTTGTATCCTTCGCCCGGAGTGCCTAGGAAGGTGGCGGCGCTAGTTTCGGCAGCAATGATCGAGGCGAGCACTGCCCACCAGGGAATCGATCTACCACCAAGAGCAAATGATTCCAATGATTTTTCTTTCTGCCCAAATACCAAGCCCACATAAATGACCGCAAAAAAGTAACCAGCTATAACAATCAGATCGATGATTGCGTTCAAATCAAAATGCATTTTCGATTGACCAATATTTATTGCTGAGTAGGGTTGTCATGCGAGAATGGCGAACACTGGTGCAAGCGCTTTAATAATATCGGGTCCGGATGCCCATCCCATCATAATTTCCGAGTTTTGCGCGAGCCCCGGTCGGCTTCTGTTTCTAGATTGTCATGGCGTCGCATTTGGTGCTCTGCGACTGCCATTCCATAGTGATATGCTTGTAATGTGATCATCATGTGGAGTCAGATCAGTGACAAGCGGTCCGAGTGAAACGAGCGAAGCAACTGTAAAGCCGGCACGAAAATCCGGCTCTGGGCTGCGTTTCCTCATAACGGGAGCGTTGTTTCTCTCAGCGCTCGTTTTCTACGCCTGGGACTACCTTGATGGACTCGCCTATTTCCGAAACTTACAGCAGTGGCCGATCACGCAAGGTACTGTGAGTCGAAATAGCCTGGAAGTGACGCTGCCAAGTGACAAGCCTGATCCACTACAAAAAACTTTCCAGCAGCCCGATGACGTGAAGGGCGTCTACTACTCATATGTCGTGAATGGCAAAACTTACACTTCCAATCAGTTGGTTGCGCGGCAACCGCGAAAGTTTTTGCAAAGTCTGAAGATGTTCTATGACAAGCCTGATGAAAAAATGCTTGGCATGAAATATCCGGTTGGTAGCCCGGTTGAGGTGCACTTCAATCCCGAACATCCTGAGGAATCATGTCTGGATATATCCGCGGGGTGGAGAAGTCGATATGTCGCGACTTGCTTCAGCGCGCTTGCAATCGTCATTCCCACAATCGGATTTCTGTTGGCAAGCTTGTTCATTATCAAAGCCGAAGATGTGCCACCAACTAAGCGTGAATAGAAAGAGCGAGAGCTTTTTCGTCTTATTGCAGTAGCCTTTGATGCAATAGAGAAAAGATGCTTTCAAGAACCGTCAATTCTTAAAACTATTTCTTGAAGACATAGCGTTTGTCTTCACTAAAATCACTCTATTGAAGGAAATGGCGAACCTCGTTTTCTTCGATGCCGTGACCGTTTTGGCATGCCAAGAATATGCAGATGTCGGTTTCATTCGTCTTTCTGCACTACACAGAATTTGCACAATAATGGAATCTATCATTGCCCAATTTGGTTCAAACTCCCGCCAAAGTTTTTAGTAGTTTCAAAGGTATCTTAGAGTGATCATCACTAGCGCAAAAGTTCACAGCCTTCTTCTCTCGTCGGCTCTGTTACTTCAATGCGGCTTGCCCGTATTGGCAGCCGAATCGCAAGTGGACTCTCAAGCAGAAGTGAATTCTCGAATTGAAACGAACGTTTCAGTTGCAGCCCTTCAAGACTTCGATGTAGCAGGGACGGCAACCACCAGTGGTGCCACAATCGCCTCTGACAAGCCTGTGTCAAAAGCGCAGGCAGAAGAAGATGCAAAAACTGAAGCTGCAATCCGCAAAGCTGATGCAATTGCCAACGCGCAATTACCAAAGATTGTGCCGGTTTCCAGTCCGGAAGATCTAGACGACGTACAAAAGATCGCTGCCGCAACGAGCGCTCAGACGACGACGACAATTGCGACTGCAACATCGGCGTTGACAATAGCGACTGCAACATCAGCGACGACAATTGCGACTGCAACATCACCGACGACAACAGCGACTGCAACTTCAGCGACGGCAACGACATTACCGACGACAACAACTTCAACGACGACGACAGCGACAATGCCTGATAGCAGCGACACCATTTTGCGTGGTGGCGTATCTAGTGACCCAGTTGTTGCAGGAAGACAAGTTGAGGAATTGACTCGCCAGATTCTTCTCAAGTTGATCGAAATGGAGCGCTTCAATCTTCACTACACGCTGGAAACGGCTAAACAAGGTCGTTGGAAAGGATGGCGCTATGCATTCTTTCAGGAAATCAACTCAGGTTGTAACCTCGCTGGTTCGATCATCTCGACCGGTGAACGCGGTAGCCACTTGCGCAATTCGGCAAACGTAAGCCGCGTTGTTCAACAGCGCGCAAACATCGTTCCGATGATCGGTTCAATCGTTGGTGCCTGTGCCGCAGCGCTGGAGTTCGGCATCAACGAATATCACGATGTGGTCGCACGCAGTAAAGGTTTTGCTCCGCGTGCAGCTCGTTTGCACATTACTGCCTTGAAGAAAGAAGTTGACGGCATGCTTGCTCAGCGCGAGGAATTGCTGCGGATTGAGCAGTCATCGCCCGCTCTCACTGGTCGCGCTGAAATCGATGCTGCTGAAGGAAAAGTTCTTCGCGACCTTCGCGATGAATCTGTCATGGAGTTCGAACGTTTCCAAATTGGGGCGAGAAAAATCTTCGCCTTTCAGCAATCACAATATCTGCTTGATTGCACAAAGTACACGCTAAATGCCATCGGCTCATACTTCGCATACAAATCATTGCATGCTCGTGACAGACGATGGAACGGACGCGCCGGAGTGATGTGGGATATCTCGGGTCCGCTCACAATGTTCGCTCCGATCATCAGCCGCGCTGTTGCAAAAGCTGTTGGCGAAGGGCACAAAGCAGCATTACGGCGCGGCTTGACTAAAGACGCTCACGAAATCACGATCGCCAAGTTGGATGCTGATCGCGCACTGCTCGATCAGCTTTGCCGCAACACCACAATCGCTCACGAAAAAGTTGAAACTGCCGTCACTCGTGCTGCCATGTATGAAGACACCGAGAAGAAATACTCTACCGAAATTACAAACTCTCAGAAGTCCGCAGCCAAAGCGAGAACTACAGCCACACAGAACATTGGGGCTGGTATGTACGTGGGTGCTTCGAGATTGGCTTCCGGTATCTTGTTCACCATTCCTGGTTTTGGTGACAACTGGAACAAGAAAACTGCGCGCGCGAACCGAGTGACCAACACAAACTTGTTCGCCGCAGCAGTCGTCGGTATTCCGGCGAACACGTTCTCAATGCTCGACACGATGCGAATTCAAGTTCAAGGCGAAGTGACAAGACATCGTCTGAAAAAATCTGGCATGCTACCTTCGCAAATTGCCAACGGACGTTTGAAGCAATTGGATGACATGCAAGCGCGCCTGGGTGGGTCGGTTCGATAATAGGTGATTACTGAGAACCGATGTAGAAAATGCAACCCTCGCGTCAGTCCGTCATTTTCTTCAATCCGTAAGATTGAATTCGTGGTGGCACCTGCGGTGACAGTTTGAGCCAGAGCTTGAGCGCGTGCTGTTTTTTCTTGCTGGTCAAAAGAACGTCTGCGCACGAGTCATTCTGCGCTGCAATCGACTCGATCGCATATGGACCCGATTCGTTGGATATGACATCGAACTCTTTCTTGCGACGGTCAAATGGTTCATCCAACTCAACGTTGTCTGCAAATATTTCGCGCGCTTTCGTGTCGTTCCACTTGTTCAACAAATCGACGAGAGCCTGTGCTTGCGATTGCATTTGCGATGACATCCTGACACGTGGTGCAGGCAATACGCCTTCTTCGCGCAGTGCCTCGCATGCAAAAAAGTTTGCATCGAACATCGGGGCGTAAGTGATATTTCCGAGCGCCACGATTGCAACTTGACGGTCTGGATACCACATCATGTTCGAACCGTATCCAGGCAATCCGCCGGAGTGCGTGACGATGTAACCAAGTTTGGTGTCATCGAACAACCGCAATCCCATTCCGTATCCGCCAAACATTCCGCGCGATGGAATTCCTGGGATCGAATCTCTTTTCATCGCCCGCGAAATTTGCTGCATTTCTCGGCGACTGGCGCGACAAAGGGGCGAGTCATCTTTTCCATCTCGCGCAGGAAAAGCTGACAGCATGAAGTTAGACCAGACCAATAGATCATCGACGGTGCTCCATATTCCACCCATAGATGCAAATCCACCGTCTGCCAGTGGTGGCAACCCTTCGTCGATTGCAACTCCGTCACGCAATCTGTGGGGCGTTGCGTGATGGCTTGGCGGAGTCCAAGTTGTTGAATTCAGTTCCAACGGCTGCAAAAGATTTGTCGTGATAAATTCCTGAAACGAAATCTGCGCGACATTCGATATCATTCGACCAAGAATTGCGTATCCATAATTGGAGTAAACGAAATCTGTACCAGGTGCCTCAGCGAAGTAGCCACCATCTTTAAATAGACTCTGCATAAAGTCGTGATCCGCGTCGAGGTGACGGTCGCCCCAGGGATCGTCTGTCGCCAACCCCGACGTCATGGTCAGCAGATGACGCACGGTCACTTGTGGCGAGTCTGTCGTTGGCAATTTAAGGGACTTCAATTCCGGCACGAAATCGGCAATCGGCTGATCGAGGCGAAGCTTTTCGCGGTCGCGCAAAACCAGAACAGCCGCCGCCGTAAAGCTTTTGCTCATCGATGCGATGCGGAATGACAGAGAGCTGTTGTGCTGCGCAATCTTCTTATTAGCGAAGGTCAGACCGTACGCGAGACTTGGCGCCTTGCAGTTTTCCTGAACCTTTGCGAAATGCGCTTTCAAAACTGCTGAAGCGTTGGGGGTTCTGAAGCTTTTGTCCACGTTGCCGTCTCCGTTTTTCCAATCCTCCAAGTTTATAGGTTTTGACCGCCAAGGGGTGCTCAACGGCGGGCGTTTTTAAGGTTGGAGGCGACCCTTAAGTAATTGTGTATTTTAGTTAAGGTGGGCAAGCTGAGGCGTAGGATAGTGGCACAGAAATGTATGACAACTGCAATCTTTATCGAAGTAAGCGCTGCGTTAGCCACCTTCGTTCAGCTTTTGTCAGCTTTCTTGGTTAATTGCAGGAGCAATGACAATGTCTACACAAGATGAAGACGGTTCTAGCAAAGACTCTGGCTCGTATCAATTTTTTAGCCACGATTCCTACAGCAGCTATTTCGGAGACCAAACTCCAATTGCAGCGAACACTGATCTGAGCGCGTTCACGACTTCATTCTCCGCTTCAGATTACACAACCAGCCTTTCTGTGCCGCTTCCGGGATTGGCTGATGTTTTGCCTCCCCAAGGTGGTGCTCCGGCGGTTCAATCAACCACATCTTCTGTAAGTAATTTTGCTGATACGGATTACTTATCTTCTCCGTCTCAGTTTGGTGAGTTGATACCAAATGCAGTGCCCATCGCTACACCGGTTGCGGCCCCGGAGTCTTCGGATTCCGAAACTGCTGCAACGAGACCAGTTTATTCACTGAAAGACGACACTCCAGAACCGACATTTGAAGAACGCGTAGCTGCGATGAAAAAGGCGGCTGCCGACAAAGCCGAACTTGAAAAACGTCCGGCGCCACCTCCGGCGAAAATTGTTTTCAATCCATCCGCAATGATTTCAGGTGAAATCACAAACGTCGTGAACAATGCTGCCTCAGCTCAATTTGAATCCAATGCAAGCACCACTGCGAAGGCTGATGAAAACGGTTGGCATCCGTATCAACCGCAGCAACCTGCCCCCGTTCAACAATCTTTATCAACTTCATCCAATACATTTAGCTCCGATTTTGATTTCAATAGATCGTTGCTGAAAATCTTCTGGCGCATCGACGTCGACCACAACAACCGCGTGAGCAAGAGAGAATTGGCACTCGCGCTCGACGAAAATTGGTTTAGCGGCAATGAAAGGGTGCTCGCAAAGATTTTGTTCGAGGCGTACGAAGACATTTCACCCGAAGCAATCTTCTGTGATGCTGGTTTAAGTGTGAATAACATCTTGAGCTACGGACCGTTCTCCGATTTCGCTAATGCTGCCCCCACCTGGTCTCGTGAAGAGGACAGCGCCGCTACGCCGAGCAAGTCTGGCAATCAGCAAAAGAAGACAACCTCTCAGTCAATGCGCTGGACAAAAAACAGACGCTAAGTAGAGTTTTGCAGCACCTCTTAGCAAGCTCTAACCGTAATCTGGCAGAATTTTTTGCAAATTCACTCGGGGTATACCTCTGTCGCTGGATTAACTGCGCTGTCAAACGCGATATTTTTATCGCACACCCAGCAGCAAAGGAGACCTGCAAATGACTACTGATACAACCCTTTTCGAAATCTTTTCCGACCTCGGAGTTCTTGAAGTTACTCAAACCGAAGAAGGTCTTGAATTCATTACTGAAGAATGTGAAGGCGCTTGGGACAACCACCTCGTTGCAGCGTAACCTTCGCGCTTTAGTCGTCCACTAACGGCGGCACTTGCATAGGCACAGATGCTGACTGCAATTTGTTAGTAGGAAACTCAGGCGTGTGATATCAAATGCGGTGTCACACCCGCGCGCAAGACCAAAGTCAATCGACTGCGACGCGCGGGCTAAGTTTGCGAAATCCGGGTACTATTATTAAATGGACCGTGCTCGGATTCAGGTATGAAGGTTCAGATTAGCCTTATAGCCTCACTGTTTCTCGGATTGGCTTCGCCAGCTCTGTGTGCGAACCCTGCCGCGAATTCATATGATCCGAACGACAAGGTCATGGCTGAGGCGCTCAAGCTTTATAACAAAGGTGAGGTCGAACGGGCCATTCCTTTGTTTCTTCAAGACTTGAAGGAAAATCCGAACAACGGAACTGCTCATTACTATCTTGGCATGGCACTGAAACGAAGTGGTGCCGACGCGAATGCTATCAGCGAACTTGAAATGGCTGCAAAGCTGCTTCCAGTCGGAATTAGCCAGGATCTCGCTAAGCGCGCACTACATGGGGCGTTCGTAGAAGATCCGCCACCGTCATCTTCTAATTCCGGCGTTGCGCCGGTTGCATCGGGTGCGGCTGTGCCGCAGCAGGAGAATTTCTTCTCCTCGATCTTCAATTTTTTTCAACCGCCGTCTAAAACTCCTAAGCCTGTCCCAAAGGTTGCGGTTGCGCCTCCACCTCCACCAAGCTTCATGCCGTTGCCAGATTTGAGCGGCGCGCTTGATGGAACGAAACATTGGATTCGAGATCAATCGAAGTCCATCAAGAAGATGATCAAAAATAAGCCTGCGCAGAATGCTCGACCTCAATCGAGCACCAATGGCGATGTCATTCCGATGGGAGAGATGTTGAATCTTGCAGATGACAGCAGGACTTTGAGCAGCAAACTGCAAAGCCATCCTTCTGGTGTTGTGACTTTTGAGCAAGCTCCTGAAAATTCGGCTGAATGGGATGCATGGATTCGCCGGTTCAGAAGAACATTTGATAGCCAGGTTTTTCGCCATCTGATGAAGGAAGCGAAGAGTGAAAAGAATGGCACAGCGAGTGTGATTTTCAGCGTCGACCGTCAGGGGCACTTGCGTGGCTGCGTGTACACTGCCACCGCAGACACCACTTTGCAAAACTGCTTACTTCAAGCAATTCGAGAGTTGGATCAGAGTTACGTACTGGCATTTCCTCCTGACTCTCGTATTAGTGGATGGAATTTCCGAATGAATTGGAACTTTGGCAAAGCGCTCGCCTTCGTCAACGCCGTTCGCGATGCGCGTGCGAAAGAAGCAGCTAAGGTTGCTGTCATTGACGTTAATGCGATGATCAAGCAGAAACAGGCTGAAGCTGCGCTGCAAGCAAAAGCTAAATTGCTGGCGGAGAAAAAGAAGGCTGCGCTCAAGACCAAAGTCGCGGTGAAGACTCCGCCACCACCGGTGGTTAAAACTGATGTGAACGCGCAACTCATCAAACCGGTCGAATTGAAAGCAACTCCGATGAAACTCTCGGATATGCCACCATTGCCGAAAAATGCGCCTAAGCTAACAACTCAGGACGTTGATGATTTCGTCATCTTGAACAAAGACGTCAGCGGATTGTTCCACTAACGTCTTGCTGTTTGCTTGCACTAACTATTTAGATGGTGCGAACAATTTAGTTCGATGACGGACTATCTCGATGGTGCGACCATTTTCAGTTCGATGACAGACTATCTCGATCGTGCAACCAATTCAATTCGACGACTGACTATTTTGAAGGTGCGACGATCTCCAATTCGTTGACGAAGTCTTTGCCGTAGCAGCTCTTGGCCAATTTCTCAATCACGCTTTTTTCGTTCGCGTTATCTACTGGTCCACGCAATGTCATCTTTCCGCTTTCATCGATAATTTTGATGTTCTGGGCATTTGCGGAGAGTCCTTTCTTCTTCATCAGCGCTTTCCGCAAATCGGCGGTACGGTCGACTGCTAGTTTGTCGTTCGACTGATTTTGCGCGGTTGGATTGCTGCCGCTGTATTGTTTCGAATTCTTCTTAGTGTTGTCTGCTTTGATGTCGTCTGCTTGAGCTTGTGAAAAGCCGCAGCACATCGCAACCAACGCCACAGCTAGTGTTACTTTCAAATTCTTCATTGTCTGTTCCTTTATATGTCCAACTCTTTGAACTTTCATTGATTGGACGCAGACGAATTCAGATTGGCTCCAACTGCTGAGTGCATGAACGGCAAATTCAGCACATTCGGTTGTTGCTAACTCATCGGTATTGCACACTCATCGTTCTTGCAAACTAAAGCTGTGTTGAGTCACTTGTACGTCGCTACGCAGCGAAGCGCTGTTATTTTGAAGCGATCGACTGACTCTCTTCTTTGATACTCAGAATGTACGGTTGCTGTTTGCTCCACTCTGATTCAATTTTGGCGAGCGTCTTTTGCGTTTCTGCGTTATCGCAAGCGTGACCGAAAATGGTGTACTTCTTATCGAGATGCGGTGCAGTGCCTAGAAGGATTGAGAAGGATGTTACGGCAGAATTCGGGTCATCACCGTGCGCCATCGAGAGCACCATTTTTTTATGCAAAACTTTTCCAGTTTCTTGTGAAGCAACTTCGAGTGGAAGTCTACGCAGCAACGATTCGATGTTTGATGGCAGCGTCACGCTTCCGTTCTGTTTCACGTTGGCTAAAGCCGTCTGGAGCACGAAATGAGGCTCGTACCGCACGATGTTCGTTCCGTCGAAAGCACCCGCTTTGAACAAGCGGTACATCTGTGTCGCATTTACTGGTGCAGCATTTGGATCGATAACAAGATGAATATTGCCTGCTGATGTTTTCATCTCAACTTGTTTTGTCGTCGCTAGAAGCGGCCCGTCTTTTTTCTGATCGAACATCGCGTATTTGTATTCGGGTCCGTCGTGCTTTGCAAACGCTGGTTTTATGCCGCAGTAGCGATCGGTACAAGCTTTAATTTCGCCGTCCGAATCATCAGCTTGTGCAAGTATTTCTGCGTTACCGTTGCTTTTGTCGTTCATATCTTTTGCACTTATGATGTATGGATGTGATTTTTCCCAGGACGCAATCATCTTTTTCATAGTTGCAGTTGTAACCGCATCTGGTATCAAATTGCCAAACACCGTGTAGCGATGGTCAAGATGCGGCGAATCGTGCAGTAGAATTGAAAATGAACTGACGCCTGAATCTTCAGCATGAGCACGAGCCATAGAGAGTGCCCACTTCTTGTTTAGTCCGCGATTCTGGTTGTGCGCTTCAACTTCCAGTGGAAGCCTGCGTAACATTTCAGTTTGCGCTGTTGTCACCGGCTTGTCGGGATTGTGCTTGATGTCGATAGACCCGACCTGGAAAATGTAATTTGGTTGGTAGGTTATGAGGTTAGTTCCATCAAACGCGCCCGCCTTGAACAGCTTGTAGAGCTGAGTAGCGGTCTGCGGTGCGACTGACGGGTCGAGCACCAAATGCAACTTTCCGACAGATGTAGCGAGCTCCAACGTCTTCGATTTTTTCAGAAGTGGACCGTCGTTCTGCTCATCGAACGGACTGTATCGATCGGCGCCGTTATAGTCCTCGGCTGTTGAACCGGTGCTGTCTTGCGCAACCTTTGGCTCGTTTTCCCAATTTGGTTTGACGAAGTTGTTGTCCTCGAAGAAGATGCCTTCTGACACCATCGAGTCTTGAACTTTTCCGGTGACATTGTCATAGACCGAATCGATTTCGAAGTGCTTGCCTTTGGGCAGCAAGATTCCATCTTTGAAATACAAGTCGCCAATTTTCGCCAACTCCAATCCATGATCCGTTTTCGTTGACACGTCAACAGACCAGGCTGGCGTCTTCTTTTCGCCGTCGCATATTAGCAAGGTTACTTTTTTGCAGAGCGGATGAACGTGCGTCCAAACCGCATGCACTAGCCTGTCTTCGTCGTTGAAACCGTAGTCTCGCTCTTCTGAAATCGGTGATTGATATGGATGCAAACCTGGTGGCACTTTCCAGTGTCCAGTCATTTGTCTTTCTTTCGAATCTGTGACAACTGAGCCCGGCACTGCATTTGGTGCGTTCTCGCCTTCCGACATAACCATGCAGCTCGGTCCGTGGCTGTCCGTATCAGCTGGAGCGGTGTCTTTGTTGACTTGTACCGCAACGTACGGGGTGTACCAACTGAGCGCCTTCAGAGGTTTTTTGAGCTCCGAATCTTTGATGAAATCGACCGTGCACAGATGTTTTATACGACGATGTTCGTTGGTCGTTCGATTGGCGGCCTGGAAAGTGATGTGCAGAAATTCGTTGCTGGAAAGCGGCACTCCGTAACCTTCCGGAAATCGAAAATCGGTTTGACCCTGTGTCAACGTGAATAATCGAGCGCTACCAGTGTGCACGTTTGGAAAAACGGTGTTACGGGGATCCACATCGATATTGAAGTGACAAATGAACTCGCCGGTCGGCAACGGCTTGTCGTGTTCGTCTAAGACGATTAGCTTTACGCCTTTTGCCCATATCAATTCTTTCGGCTGCGTCGAATGCACGACCTTGCAATCAGTGCTTTCGTGACCAACAGTCGACGATGCCATCATCGACGGCTTATTTCCATTCTCGACAAATTTGACTTGCGCTTCGTTTCCGCCAATTTCTTTTGTCGCGAGCATGTCCGACACTCGCAACGTATCGCTCACATACGGACCTTCCATCGACCGATACTTTCTGTGCAAATCAAATGGACCAGCGGTGACATCAACCTGCCGAACCAAACCTTCTGCGGTTTCGACCGTCTTTCCTTCTTTTGGTGCACTTCCAAAACTGACGCGATTTTTGTCCGAATTGAAAGAGCAAGCGGACAGCATCAATACTGCAACTGACAGGATGCTGACCAACAAAGTTTTCTGGACAACGAAATTTTGAGCCACAGTAACGCGCCGCGAGGAAATTGCTCGGCAAATTCTACTACAAACGCGAGGTTGCCAATGGCTGACAGGCGGGCTGTTTCGAAATCTTTAGTTCAACAATTGTTCAGGTGAATCGACGCTCATAAATTACAGGTCGACGAATTGCAAAACGATGTGCCCGCGGCAGTCTAGCGCGGCTCGAACGTCAAATCGCTGATTGTCGCGTGAGCAAACTGGGCGCGATTGCGAGTTGAACGCGAGTATCAGTTTTCGGCGATCGCAATTCAGGTTATTGAGCATTTGTTCGATTTGCAGCTTCGTCTGTTCGAATGAAGTCTCGACATCTTGAAAGGTCGCGCGGCGAAGGTCGAAAACGATGTTGGCGAATTTTGAGTTCAATGTGTTGAAAACGTTTATGCACGCGAGCTTTACAGACTTCGGGTCAAGCGCAGTGAGCGTCGATTCGAAACTTTTTTGCGTCGCAGCCTGGATTCCCTGCACCGACCAACTACCACTCAAGCCCGACATGTTTTCTCCTTCGTTAATCACGGTTTTTCAACCCACATCAGGCTTACGGAGATCAGAAGTAAATTAGGCGCGCAATGACGAAAACGCCAGATTAGATCGATGTTATTCTGAATCTAGTATTTGGTTGCGGGGGCGTTCGCGCTGCAAAAAATTCAGCGCAGAGATGTTTCGATGAGACTAGAGTTTTCGATCAGTGGAAAGAAATTAGCAGTTCTGCTCGCCCTGTTGTCATCGTTAGCGACATCGGCGCCAACATTTGCCGCGGATGGCGATGAATCTGCACCGAATCGACCGATTCGCGATAAGTGGGCTCTGGTGATCGGGATCAGTGATTTCGAGAATTCCAAACTGAATCTGCGCTATTCCGCCAAAGACGCATCTGACTTTGCAGAGTATTTGACCCATGATGGTGGCTTTGCGGCTGACCATGTGAAATTGCTGCTCAATAAAGACGCAACCAAGCGGAACATCATGTCGGATATTGGTGATAAGTGGCTGCCACATTTAGCGAATCCCGATGACCTGGTCGTCATCTTTTTGTCGACGCACGGCAGCGGCTCGGACCTGGATATTGGTGGGCAGAATTACTTAATCGCTTACGACACCGATGTGTCCGAGCTCTATGCGACTGCAATTCCGATGCAGCAACTTGCGCATGACATTAAGAGCCGTGTACATTGCGAACGCGTCATCATATTTTTAGATGCTTGTCATAGTGGTGCCACCGAACCTGGTGCTCGCGGACTCGAGCGCGTTGGTGTCGATGCAAGTGAATTTAGCGCTGGCTCGGGACAAATGGTGATTGCGTCGAGTAAGGACGATCAGGTTTCCTGGGAGAGTAAGAAGCTTGCAAATGGCGTGTTTACCGCTGCTCTGTTAGACGCACTGAAGAAGCAAGGCACTTCCACTACTGTTGGACAGATGTTTTCTTCACTGAAAGAAAATGTGCAAAATACAGTTCTGCGCGAACGTGGTTTTTTGCAGACTCCGGTTTTGAAAAGTCAGTGGTCTGGCAACGAAGTAGTCATCGCTGCAAAACCGACATCGCCACATCCAGGTATGGAAGAAACTCCTAACGCTCCTTCGAACCCCGATGTTCGCCGGGCCTCCGCAAGTTCGACGAAAATTGCAACTGCGAACGCACCATCCTCAACGAGAGCTTCCGAAGTATCAACGGCAGCCCCGTCGCGAGCTGCAGCGCCTCCATCATCATCGACATCGTCACCGACATCGACACCATCACTGACATCGACACCGTCACTGACATCGACACCATCACCGACATCGTCATCGTCATCGTCACAGCGTCGTGCGGGAGCAACTTCACCCACGCGTGGCGTATCCGACTCAACTCCCGAACCCATTAACAAACGCATTCTCCTTGTGCCAGGTAAATCTGTAGCGCGGATGCGATTGGGTATGGGGACGAGTGAACTTGTACAACTGCTAGGAAAACCTACGCTCAGTCGCGAGAATGTGATCACCTACTGGACTGCCGATCGTCAGTATTTTCTCAGTGTCTTGTCGAAAGACAATGTGGTTCAAGAAGTTGCTTTTTCCTCCCCGGCTTTTAAAACCGACGCGGGAATTGGCCTTGCTAACTTTGAATCTCACAAAGATAAATTCGTGGCTTCGCATAACACCAGTGGTGATACCGTTCTCACCTTAAACGGTGGCGGCTTCAAGATTGCTGAAATCTCCAATCCAAAAGCTACGATCGGAATTGTTTATCCGACTGGTGCTACGAGCAATCCAACAATTTGGTGGAACCTCGACCCACGCAGCAATACGGGTAGCGGCAATAGCGGTAGTGGTAGTACCAAAGTTTCACAACATTCAACAGTCAGTGATGCGGCTGGAAAAGATGATTTGAGCAGTTCAAAAGCAATCACATTGAGTGAACAAACTTCCGCTCAAGTTGCAACTCAGGCAAAATCCGCCAACTCGGATACGCTCGTTTCACCTGGTGTCTGTCTGGCTAAGATCAGATTGGGTGAAAGTCGAGGACAAGTGTTAAAGCTTTTAGGAAAGCCGTCTGAAGAAAACGGTAGCCACATGACTTACTGGACCAAGGACCGAAAGACATTTCTCACAATCAGTGCGCAAAATGACGTCGTCAGTGAAATTGTATTCTCGTCAAAAATATTTGCCACCGCAAATGGTATCAACTCCGGCAACTTCGATTCAGCTCAATTTTCAAAAGATTTCCTGCCCGCAAAAGATCTAAGCACCTCGAATTCGCGTATCTGGGTGTCTAAAGAAGGTGGGTTGAGTTTTATCCGAACAGGTTTAGGCAAAGCTTATGGTTGGCTATATCCGAAAGGTGCACGAACAGACGTAGCACCGTGGACTCCACTGAATCAATAATGTTGAATTTCCTCTCAGAGCCATACTAACTTTCCTCTATTGGGTGCCAATTGAGGTACGCTTTTTTCGGCGCGTAGGATTTCTGTCCTGCAATCCGAATGATTGGACGAGCGCCAGTAGCGGCACAGAAGGAGCGGTTATGGATCTGCAAAAGTTGTTGAGAGTTGGAATTTGTGTTGCAGGACTTGGCATCACTGTGAGTGCATGCACACAAACCTCGACCGAAACAGCGACCAGTACTGTGACGACGACTTCGACTGCAGAAGTAGCTGTTGAGCAAGCTGTTTGGCAGAAATTGACTTCTGACGGTGACGCCGCTAAAGCTGCCGGTGACCTCAAAAAGGCTGAAATGAGTTATCAAGCTGCGGTTGAAGAAGCGAAGAAACTTGGAGAATCAGATCCTGCATTCTCGAAGACGACCGCTAACCTTGCTGATTTCTACTACGCACAAGGCGACGGGCAGCAAGCAGACAAACTTTACAAGCAAAGCCTCGCACTAAGAGAGAAAGCAGTTGGATTGGAACATGCCGATTTGATTCAATCAATTCTCGGACTTGCTCGCGTCACTTCAGCAGAGAAAAACTATGGTGAGTCTGTTGCTCATTACGAGCGCGTTCTCGCGATCATGAAGAAGACGAACACACCAGTTCCGGCGGAAGTCGAAACTGAATACGAAAAGGCTAAAGAGAACGCTTCTCAAACGAAAGGTTCTTCAAAAGAAGAATCCACTGATGCTGCCAAAGACGGCGCGAAAGGTGCAGCCAAGGACGCTGAGAAAGGTGCAGCCAAGGATGCAGAGAAAGGTGCAGCTAAGGACGCTGAGAAAGGCGCAGCCAAGGATGCAGAGAAAGGTGCAACCAAGGATGCAGAGAAAGGCGCAGCCAAGGATGCAGAGAAAGGCGCAGCTAAGGATGCAGAGAAAAAAGCGTCTAAGTAGCGCTCAATCCGTTTGGCTCAGTCACCAGATGTAGTGCTGAAGCAACAGCGCAGGAAACGCTAGTTTCATCCCGATTTAGTTGAACTGAATCGACTGAACAACTTGATCCATCACAGGCATGTACGCATCGTACATTGTTGAATCCGCTGTGAAATTGAAGACGTAACCGCGGTTTTTCACAACAATGAAGTACTGAAGTACTTTCGCCTTGTCGGGCGTACCCTCGACTGTCATCGTGTAAATTGCCTTTGTTGCGGGTGAACCACCGACGGTTGCTTCTTCGCTGGTGACTCGCTTCATCGGCATACTGTTAGCCACCATCACTTTTGCAATCTGACTCTCTGACACTTTCACGTATTCATCGAGACTCACATCGGCTGGCAATTGATCCACCGCGATGCGAAAGCTGGCTAGTCCCGAGAACGTCAGAAACTTACAAACGAGCGGGCTTCCAGCAGGAACGCTGGCTTTATCCCAGCTCTTGGGATATTTCAAGGTGATACCACGGTCGGTATTTTTTGATTCAGAAAATTCTTTCAGAGATTGCTGCACGTTTTCTTCGATGGCTTTACTGCTCGGCATGTCTGCAAGCGCACTTTGATTCGCCGCTGCGAAATTTGACGCAACAAGAGCGCACAACACGACACCAAATTTTTTCAAAGCAGACATCGGAACCTCAGCCAACATAATTGCGGCATTACCATGCGCAAGCCAAGCCGATATTCTAGCATCGTCATCGTACCCAGACAGAAGTCTACACCTGGACTGACTTCAATCCAGGTGCGCTTCTTCGCGGCATACTCTAAATTTCTAGCTAGCGGACGAACGTATACTCAAACTTCTGATTTATCAGAGCAGCACATTGAGGCTTCTTCGTCTGTCGCTTTTCATAAGCAGATTTCATTTGCTGATACTCGTCCTCAAAATTCCGTTCCGAAAAGCAATAGTTCTTCGGTGGGCTGAGCGGTGTGAGAAGGGCAATAATCAGCTTTTTCATGAATCGTCTCCTTGAATCGACCTCGAACTCGCTCGGAGTTCCGAAAGCCGCCGCCTAGCCTGCTAAAGCAATTTGCGTGTCTCGCTTATGCAATAACTTTCGCATTCAAGTGTGATCTTTTGGTGCCCAGCACGGGAAGCATGTTTTAAAATATTCTCTTCAGCGCAAGCGAGGGGTTATGACTTCCGAATCGGCGAGAGCAAAACGGCGTCAACAACGCACCCAGAGAATCACGGCAGAATTCAATATGCCGGGCGGCTTCTCGGTCGATGGCAGCTCCGCGACTGAGACGCCTCTTATGCACATCCTCGCCTACAGTGAGCATGGCTATGTCGAGCAAGCCGTGCGCGACCCTGCGCAGTTGATTGAATATTTAGCGAAGTGGCCCGTCACGTGGATCAACGTAGATCCAGTTGGATTCGGACCGAATGCGCAAGCGTTCATGGAGCGGCTAGGTAAGCTTTTCAATCTGCACGAACTTGAGCTAGAGGACATCATCAACGTTCACCAGCGGGCAAAAGTTGAAGAGTACGAAGAACATATCTTTGTTGTCACTCGCATGTTGGTGAACCGCGACAGTGCAGAAAGCGAACAACTGAGTTTGTTCCTCGGAAAGAATTTTGTACTGACTTTCCGCGAGATGGCGTCGGATTGTCTGGACCCTGTTCGTGACAAGATTCGCAAATCGCGCGGCAGAATTCGTTTTGAAAAAGCTGATTATCTGATGTACGCGATCATCGATGCTGTTGTGGATAGCTACTTTCCGCTGCTTGCGAAACTCGCTGATCGATTGGACACAATTGAAGAAGAGATTTTGGAAAAGAGCGAAAAGAACACTCCGGAAGATGTGTATGAAGTGCGCCGCGATGTTCTTGCCATTAGAAAGTCAGTTTGGCCGACGCGCGAGGCTCTTAGTTCTCTCTATCGCGATACCAATCCACTTGTGAGCGAGCACACGCGTTTATACCTGCGCGATTGCTATGACCACGCAGTGCGAATCATTGACTTCGTTGAGATGTATCGTGAGGTCGCGTCTGCTCTTATGGAATTGCATTACACTCGCGTTAGTAATCGCTTGAACGAAGTGATGAAAGTGTTGACCATCATAACCACTTTGTTTATCGGTCCAAGTTTTGTCGCAAGTTTATATGGAATGAATTTCAACACGGACAAATCGCCACTGAATATGCCTGAGTTGAGTTGGTATTTCGGTTATCCGCTGGCGCTCTCGCTGATGGCGATTTTTTCGTTGAGTATCTTGATGTACCTCTATTTCCGTGGTTTCCTTGGACCACAGAAACGCGGCTAACTGAGCCGTCCAGAAGGAACGTAGCGATTTAAAGCTCGGTATTTTCAAACAGAGTATGATCTCGCAAAGGAATTCTGTTTGGCGAGCAAAGGCTCGTCGCATCCGCGTTTCGAAGGAGTGAAAATGACTGGCAAGGTAAAACCAATACCCGATGGATACCACACAGCAACACCATACCTGAGCATCAAAGGCGCTGCGAAAGCAATTGACTTCTACAAGAAAGCTTTCAACGCAACCGAAATTATGCGCATGGGTGATAACGAAAGAATTCACCACGCTGAGATCAAAATTGGTGATTCGATGATTATGCTCGCAGACGAGTTTCCAGAGATGGGCGGCGCATCGCCAACGACTCTGGGCAATACACCTGTTGCAATCATGTTGTACGTCGACAATGTTGACACTATTTTCAATCAGGCTGTAGATGCCGGAGCGAAAGTAGAACGTCCACTAGCGGATCAGTTCTATGGCGACCGAACCGGCGGTTTAGTCGACCCATTCGGCCACAAATGGTGGGTTGCCCAACACATCGAAGATGTGCCGCATGATGAACTCGAAAAGCGTTCGCAAGAAGCGCAGAGGCAGTTCAAAGAAAAGATGGCTGCCGGCGCCAAAGCGTAAGCTCACGCAAGCCTAAAACTGCCTCTTGCAAATAAAGGACCGCCTTAACAAGCGCGGTCCTTTTCGTTAGCAATTAACCAACGGTTTAGCTAGTTGTCGTGTCCTTCGATATTAACGAATGGTGTTCGTACCTTTACCTTGCCTGAGTCGTCACGGTGTACTTTGACGAAAGGCACGTTAATATCTACTTTATCGCTGTTTCCGTCGGCATCGATTTTGATGCCAGGTCCTCTGACATGCACGCGGTCCGAACCATCTGCGGTATCACCGCCGATATCCACGTTTATTTTCTGCTGGTCGTCGCCTGGCTGCACAGGTGGTGGCGTCGTCATGGTATTGGTCGTGGTGCCCCAGGGCTTCTTCTCTGTTACGGTCGTGGTTGTACTTCCATCAGCTTGAACTTGAGTGGTGGTGGATTTTTCGCTACATGCGCTCAATCCCGCAACGGCTGAAAGTGCGAGCAAAGCTTGTGCAATACGGAAGTTGGTTGATCTCATTGAAAATTCCCTGTTTTAGTCGAGAGCGCTTTTGAAGTCCATCGAAGCAGGCACCGTGCGAGGATCTACTTTGCTCAATTCGATCTTTGGATTGACTTCTTTGAACTTGTTCAGATCCCATTTTGTTTTGAAGAGGAGAACCGGATCTTCAAATTTATCGGTGGCAATCGTATAACCAGAGCGGCTCGTTGCAGCTTTCATTGTTTCCCAACCGCCTACTGGCCAGAGTGCAGTATGCATATCGACGACTCTAAGAATCGTAGCCACGCCGTATTCAGATTGCAATCTGAACTGCACGACTTCGAACTGCAGTGGACCGACTGCTGCTAGCAAAGGAATTCTTGTATCGCGTTCGGTCATCCACAAAATCTGGATTGCACCTTCGTCTTGCAACGCAGTTATGCCTTTATGGAACTGTTTGTATCGGCTTGGCTCTTTGTTTTCCAAGAACGCAAACAGCTCGGGCGCAAATGTTGGAATGCCTGGAAAGTTTATCTTCTTGCCACTAGTGATGGTGTCACCGATAGCGAACGCACCCGGGTTACTGAATCCTACAATATCGCCAGGATACGCCTCTTCAATCGACTGGCGCTCTTTTGCAAACAGCTTCTTGGGCTGGCTCAGCTGGATAGTTCTACCGCTACGGCTGTTGGTCACGTCCATGTCTTTCACGAACATTCCTGAGCAGACTCGCACGAATGCAATTCTGTCTCGATGTTTCGGGTCCATGTTCGCTTGCAACTTGAAGACAAAGCCGGTGAAGTCCGGGAACGTCG
Organism: Drouetiella sp.; assembly: GCA_036702965.1. Lineage (GTDB taxonomy): Bacteria > Cyanobacteriota > Vampirovibrionia > Obscuribacterales > Obscuribacteraceae > PALSA-1081. Next base: position 415,738 of record DATNPZ010000013.1, on the reverse strand, counting down.
TAGGAACTGGACCTTCCTCGGATGAAAAGGCACCAGGTTTCAGTGCCAATTCGATGAATGAGCGCAAGAATAACTCCACACCGAAGTTGTTCATGGCGCTGCCAAAGTAAATCGGTGTCAACGATCCGTTGTGGATTTTTTCCAGATCGAGAGGATGTGATGCTGCATCGAGGATGTCTAAATCTTCCATGAGCTGCGTATACAAGTGCCCAGGAATCAGTTCCTTCACTTTCGGATCGTTCAGCGCGTACGTAGCGACTTCCGCTTTCGTTCTACCACCGACAGACCGCTCGAACAAATAGACCTGTTTTGAGACGCGGTCTACTACGCCTTTGAAATCTTCGCCGTTACCGATTGGCCAATTTACCGGATACGTCGCGAGTTTGAATTCTTTCTCCACTTCATCGATCAATTCGAGCGGTTCGCGGCTCGGGCGGTCGAATTTGTTCATGAAAGTGAATAGAGGAATTTGGCGTAAACGACAGACTTCGAAGAGTTTGCGCGTTTGCGGCTCCAGACCTTTCGCTGCGTCGATCAACATGACTGCGTTGTCTGCGGCGGCAAGCGTTCGATAAGTATCTTCGCTGAAATCTTGGTGACCAGGCGTGTCCAGAAGATTCAGGCAGTGACCGTTGAACTCGAATTGCAGAACCGTCGATGTGATCGAAATTCCGCGTTGCTTTTCCAACTCCATCCAGTCTGAAGTGGCACTGCGCTGCGCACGGCGAGACTTTACGGCTCCGGCTTCGTCGATTGCTCCCCCGAACAGCAGTAACTTTTCGGTGAGAGTCGTTTTCCCGGCGTCGGGATGCGAGATGATTGCAAACGTTCGTCTGCGCTCAACTTGCTTTTCAATCGTCGCGACATAGTCGACAGACGGCAATTTTTCTTTCAGTGTATCCGAATTCATGATGTGTCCTTGTCTGCGCAAACACGCCTGCAGAGCGAATTGCCAGTGTAACATGAGACCGGCTCCAGCCATGAATTCATAACGATTCCCGGCGGTTTGTAACGGCTATGATGCTTTATTGGGCGCAATCGATGAATTCTCATGTTAGACGCGTCAAAGAATGAGATATTTACAAGGTGGTTGAGCGGCTGAGCCGCGAAGTCGGTAGTGAGACATGAGCGACGAAAATCGAAAAAAAGATGAAGCATTCGATCGTCGCGTGGCGCAGTCACAGTCGTCGCTCGGTGCCGACAAGCAACGACTCGAACGCACCTTCAACGAAGAAGAACCTAATCTGATCAAGCTTCGGCAGGATGTTCAACAAGCTATTGCAGTCGAACGACAACTGGAACAGCAGGTCAAGAATCGGCGACGAAAGCAGTTCGAAACCGCTGATAACGATTCTGAGTTGACTGATTTAGAAGAAAAGCTAGAGCGTCATCGCGAGGTTAAAGAGAAGCTGAAATCGCAGTTAACAGCGCGCGAACAGCAGTTGCAGAAGATTTACGACGAGAAACCCAGTCTGATTTTGGATTTTCTGAAAGAACCGAAAAATATTTTTGCGCTTGTTGTTGTGCTCGTGATCTTGGAAGCCGTGCACAAAATTATTTTGCCCTGAAACGTTAGTGGTCTACGGTGTGGGTAGCTCGGCGTGATACTGTGAGGATCCGAGCTTTGCTGTGGAAGATACTGACCGTGATGTTCTGTGCGATTATGCATTGCTGTGGAAGATACTGACCGTGATGTTCTGTGAGATCAGGCAGTACTGTGGAAGATACTGACCGTGATGTTCTGTGAGATCAGGCAGTACTGTGGAAGATACTGACCATGATGTTCTGTGAGATTGTGCATTACTGTGGACGAATAGACATGGAACACTGTGAAGTTCGCGCGCTATTCTCTAGCGCCGTTCTTAGTTGGCGAGTTGTGCGTTATCCATGTGGTGCATATGTGCCACCACTGGAATATCGTTATCTGCCACGTCGTTGAGCAATTTCACGTCAGCGTTGGCGAGTTTGGTGCCTGCATATTTTTCAACGATGTACACCGGTGTTCCGACTGGCACAAGGGCAAACAATTTTTTGATGTCTTCGTTTTTGTGACGCACACAGCCATGACTCGCATTGCGACCGATCATCTTAGGCGAATTTGTTCCGTGCAATCCGACGAATCCGCAGTTCAGACCCATCCAGGCCACACCAAGTGGATTGGTGTGATTTTTGCTCCAGCTTTGCACTTTCTTTTGTTGTGGGTCGATACTGACAGGCGGTGTCCATTCAGGGTCCCAGCGCTTGTTGGCGATCACCATGCGACCGTTTGGAGTAGGCGTAGATTTCTTTCCAGTGGTGTTGGCTGCGCTGAAAATTTCCTTGAGTTGACCGTTGTGCTTCTGCAAGACATGCGTAATGTGGTGCTCTTTTTCGACGATTACAACCATCGGTCCTTTAGCTGGACGATCGGCTTCGATATTGTCTGAAAGCACGATATCGTTGACCGGTTGTTTTGTTTCTGAAGATTCAGAATCTGTGTTCTCTGTTTTCTGTTCGTCGCTATCTTTCGCAGCTTCCGTTTGAGCAGTGACCGCTGGCGCACGAAGAATTTCTGCGGCACGCGCTGGTGCATCCCATCCCATCATTACCGAAAGTATCGCGACACAAACCAAACTTCTAGTCCTCATAGAAGCATCCTCCATATTGAATTTTTGTTGGGTGAAAGCCGCGGCTCGACCAGGAACCTGGCGAACGCGCTATTTCTTTCTTGCTTACTAAGATAACGGACTGCTGTAATACGCAAATGTTGTAGCCGTTAGTCTGTTGTCACGTGATTGTAAAATCGAATCTAACAATCGGCAAAGAATCGGTGGCTTTTTGCTGCATATAAGGAAGCGCGAAATAGGTTAGTATTTTGTCTGGCAATCAGGCTCCAGGCAGGTTTTTCAGTGGTTACACGGAATCAGTTAATTGCGCTCGGCGTTTTCGTAGTTCTCGGCGCGGGGGTGCTCTGGTTTGGTCGCGAGGACACCTCGCGAACCGATAATCCCGAATTGAAGCGCCGGCAATTCATGCAAGGGCAGGCGCCCGATGCACCAGACGCGAGCCTTGCTCCGCCAGTCGGCAGCGTTTCTTCGACTGCCACGGGTACATCGACTGCGACGGGTGCATCGACTGCCACGGGTTCATCGACAACGACTGGTTCATCGACTGCGAAGGGTACATCGACTGCGACGAGTACATCGACTGCCCACGACGCTCCTGGTTCGGTTTCGACTTCGGCAAACAGTGCTGCTACTACAACCGCACAACCGGATTTTGAATTCCCCGCCAGCCCGACGAAAGAATTGTTCTTATCCAAGTGCACGGTTTGTCATTCGTTGAAATACATCACTATGCAGAATGATTTTTCGAAAGAGTTTTGGCAAGAAGAGATGGACAAAATGATCAACGAATACCACGCACAAATAACGCCGCCTGAAGCGAACGCGATCGTGCTTTATCTTTCTACGATCAAACGCTGATTTAGTGGGCGGTTAAGCGCTCATTTAGCGGACGATCAAACGCTGATTTAGTGGATTACAAAGTCGAGCAGTTCAGGAAACGCATCCGTTCCCATATCTTCGACGCAGAAGTGCCCGTACTTATGAAATTCGCGATACTGAATATGGTGCACAGTTTGCATTATTCGCTCGACACTTGTATGTATTGTTCTGCCATCGGTGTCTGAATTGAAGAGAGTGGTGCCCCTTGTTCTCGTTGGAAATTCTGGGTCTAAGTGGAAGTCGAAAAAGTCGGTCGTTCTGCCGCGTTCAACGTCAATCCACGGCGCGATCAACGCTACTTTGCCAACGCGAACATGTGGGTTATCGCAGAGCCAGCGAATCAAAAATCCACCACCGCAACTGTGACCGACTAGCGCGGTTTCTTCGTTGATGTCAAAACGTTCAAATTCGCGTTTCCAAGTTGGATAGTGGGGATCGTATGGACGCGGAATTTCTGGTGTGTGTGCTTCGTACCCTCTGACGATTAGCTGCTTTTGCAGCCAGGGAAGCCAATGGTGATTGCTCGGAGACGGAACATTACCGTCAAAACACTCATCATGATTCGGTGCGCCATGAACGATAATTGCTGTTTTTTGCATCGGATACCTTTCCCACGAAGACATCTAGATTATCGCTGGTTGAATGGCTATTGCTGCGTTTCGCAAAGTAAGTTTTCAGAGTTAGACGTTGAGCGCAGCTCAACCGGGGCGCAGTAGATTCAGCATATACGCAAGTGTATATACGAAAGTGCTGTATTATGAGTGCCGTCGAATGATGTTGGAGGACGCATGCCAGTCACTACATACAACCAAATCGAAGTTCCATCGTTTATGTACGGAACTGCTTGGAAGAAAGAAGCGACCGCGCGACTCGTTGAAGATGCTGTGGAAACTGGATTTCGTGCGATTGATACTGCTAATCAGTTGAAGCATTATCACGAGCAGGGTGTTGGTAGTGCGCTCACGACTCTGATGAATAAAGGCATGACGCGCGACAAGCTGTTTTTGCAAACGAAGTTCACTTCGATAGATGGTCAGGATCATCGACTTCCTTACGATGCAAAAGCGAATTTGACAACACAAGTGAATCAATCATTCGCGAGCTCACTGGAGCATTTGAACACCGATTACATGGACAGCTATGTGCTGCACGGTCCATACACTCGCAACGGTTTGAGCGATAAAGACTGGGAAGTCTGGGCTGCTATCGAAGCGATATATGCAAGTGGCAAGACACGCATGATTGGTGCAAGCAATGTCACTGCGCAACAAGTGAAGTTGCTGGTCGAAAAAGCAAAAACAAAACCGATGATGATTCAAAATCGTTGTTACGCATCGATGGGATGGGATGCCGACGTGCGAAGAATCTGTCGCGAGAATGGAATCATTTATCAAGGCTTTTCGCTGCTGACTGCGAACGAGCAAGTTTTGATGAGCGGTCCGGTTCGTGATTTAGCGAAGAAATACAACACAGGAGTCGCGCAGATTGTTTTCCGCTTCGCGATGCAAGTTGGTATGTTGCCGCTTACCGGAACAACGAAACGCCATCACATGGAAGAGGATCTGACTTGTGAAAGCTTCACTCTCGAACCTTCTGAAGTGCAACTGATTGAGTCGCTTCGCTAACGAGTGCGTCGCTTCAGCAGATGTAACTCGCTTCGCTGTAGTGTGAGTCGCTTCAACCGATGTAGCTTCACCACAGTGTGAGTCGTACCACAATGTGAATCGCTTTGCGCAAAGAAACTCGATATCTATTCTGTCGCGTTTCGAAGATCGTTCAGAAACGTTTTTGCAGTTTCGTTGTCGGGGTCGAGATTGATCGCTGTGACTAAAAGCTTTTCGATCCGCTCTGCTAATTCTTCATCAACTTCGCCGTGCGCCTTATTTAAAAGATAAGCAGCCATTGCAGTGTAAGGCTCGCTGCTCAGCGGATACTTGTCCATACAGATTTCGCAAATGTACTCACCCAACCAGGGGTACGGTTTCTTGCATCCGTGCAACACGCCAACATTCAGTAGAGTTGTTATTTGTTCGCGTGATTCTGCGTAACTCAAGACTTCGCTTTTAACAGCTTGTTCACCGCCGGTATCAAGCAACAGAGCGAACCGTCTTGCAAGTGCATCGACAGCCAAAGTCTCTTCGTCTAATTCGTGCGTAACTTCAATCTGGTAGCCGTTTTCGATATCCCAAAGAAACACGCGATACGCAAGCGGAATGTTGTCTTCTTCTGGATACAGCGTGCGGAATACAAGATCCTTTTTCAGATCGCTATAGTGCACGTGCAAATCGACTGCTGCTATGTCGGCTAACTGACCGCAATCGGGGCAAATCGATGTGAGATCATCGAAATCGACATGCGCCATCATGTGCAACCAGTTGATCAATTCTGGCCAATCGCCGTAAGGTACTTTTGGTAGATGCTTGATCACACTCGAGTTAAATGTGCGGTCGCAAGATTCGCAGTGATAATGAACCAGGCGCGAATCCATAGCTAGAACGCCGAATTCGTTCAAGATTTTGGCTCTGCCGCTGAGAACTGTTTCGTCAACATATGACTCGAACGGTAGTATCGCATGTAGTGCCGTTTCTGACGGCGCTGCCATGTTTAGCCAATCGTCGATATCGTGTTTTTCTCGATAATCATCAGTTGGTTTGCGTTCGTGTTTGCGCTCGGTGAGCCACGAAGCTGCTTCGAGTAAATTCTGCTGAGCCGCCCACTCAATATATTTGGCTCCACGCTCGACGTCACGCACTGTTCCATCGCCTAGCCAGTGCATTGTTCCGCAAACAAAAGTGCCTTCCAGATGCCCTTGTTCAGCCAACTCTTCCAAGATAATCAGTGCCGCGACTGGATCTGTTTCGCAACCGATGCCGTTGCGAAGCATGTGTGCGAGGTGAAACTTCGCATCATCATTGTCAGCCGCAGCCCGGCTGATCCACTTAAACGCTTCGGGGTAATTCTTACCGATCGTTTTATCGAACTCATACAAATTACCCAACTGAAATTGCGATGAGCTGAAACCCAGCTCCGCCGCCTCATGCAGCAATTCGACCGCATCGTCTAAACGACCTTCATCCATGTGATACAGAGCAAGCTCGTGCATCGCCGGTGGTGCATTCTGAACCGCGGCTTTTTGAAACCACTTCTTCGCTTCGTCTTTGTTGACCTCGACTCCATCACCATCGCGGTAGTGCTGACCCGCTAGAATCTGGGCGAATGGAAGTCCCTTTTCTGCCGCTTTGAGATAGCACTCAAAACCTTTTGATTGACTTCGCTCCAATCCTTCAGAGCCGTTCAGATACTTCGAACCCAAAGCAAGCAGTGCGTAAGGCTCGCCTTCTGCCGCCAATTCCTTCAGTTCTGCTTGCCCCAACTCGAGCATCGCAGCGAGCGCATGTTCGTTGTGCAAATAATGCGGGTGGTATGCCGATGAATCCGTTGCCAATCTGACTCCAAACCAACCAAGTTGCGGGATTTATGCTCTATTCCTGTGCCACACTGCACAGACAGTCTTAGGATAACAAAGTTTCCGATAAATGAGCCAACGCGGGTCGCTACAGCGTCTCTTGAATTCGTTGAGACGAAAGCAGCTTGCTGTTTTTGTCGTATTTAAGCTCAATTACCCAATCGTAAGTCGTTGCGGGCCACTTACCGTTCGGAAGAAGTTTCGTTGGATCGGCTCCCAGTGAGCGTAGCAAGTCTGGAATGTGTCCATGATGCCAAGCAATTAGAGCATGTTTACCATGCTTCTGTTTGCGAAGCGATTCGACCAGAAAGTCACCATCGTAGTTGCCAAAGCGAGAATCTATCGGCACTCCAATTGCTTCGCTAAGCGGTTCCAGTGTCAGTTTCGGGCGTGCACTCTTGGATGTGTCTGACGTTGCGTAAAGTGCATCGACGTTAAACGATTCTTTTCCGTCGTTGAATGGCTCAAAATATTTGACGTAAGCTTGTGCTCGTTGTTTACCGGCGGGTGTCAAACCGTCTCCGCTATCTGGCTTTTCTGCATGGCGGATTACAAGGACCACCGCATCGCTCAAGCCAGGCCACCGATTTTGTTCTTGTGCATTTGCAAACGGCGCTGCAATCGAAAACGCACAAACACACGTGGCTACAAGACTTTTCAGGTTCATAGAATGCCTCTTTCAAGCGCAATGCTTCGGATGCGGACGCCGTCGTACATTCTAAAACATCAACCGATTGAAAACCCTGCCGCTCGCTGAAACCGTTACAGGGCGATTCTCCGCAAATTCATTTGGCGATTTGCCGGGTCGGCTGGAACGTTCCGCATTCAAGAACGTGCGCAGTCAAAGACGTCCCGCTGTCAAAGACGTGCGCGGTCAAAGACGTGCGCAGCCGAAGACATGCCGCAGTCAAGGACATGCCGCAGTCAAGGACATGCCGCAGTCAAAGACGTCGAAAACGAAGATCTCGCTCTAGGCTTTGCGATTGCAATTAGTGATGCGAAGGTGCAGGTTCGTGTGCAACTGGTTTCGCTGGTTGATTTGGATTCTTGTTCTTCTTGCCGTGAAGCAAGCTGAAAACCAGAGGAACCCAAACAAGCGTGAAGAACGTTGCTACGAGCAAGCCCCCGATAACAGCACGTCCCAGTGGAGCGTTCTGAGCACCACCGGCGCCACTACCAATCGCCATCGGTACCATACCGATAAGCATCGCAGATGCTGTCATCAACACGGGTCTCAAGCGCGTTGTACCCGCTTGTAGAGCAGCTTGCGTCGAATCCATTCCTTCTGCAAGTCGTTCACGCGCGAAGCTGACCACAAGAATACTGTTTGCTGATGCAACCCCGATACTCATGATCGACCCCATCAGACCCGGCACACTCAGTGGCGTCTGGGTCAAGAACATCGCCCACACGATACCAGTCAATGCCCCTGGAATCGCCATCAAAATGATCAATGGATCGAGCCATGACTGGAAGTTGATGACGAGCAATAAGTACACCAGAATCAACGCGCCGACCATACCAATCAACAGCCCGCTGTACGCCGCTTGCATCGAGTTGACCTGTCCGCGCAAATCCAAGAAGACGCCGTGTGGCAAGTCTTTCTTATATTTAGCGACGATCACTTGCACTTTCTGCGCCACGGAATTCAAGTCTGTACCTTCGACGTTCGCAAGAATGTCGACGACTGGTTGAACGTTGTAATGGTTGATAATCGTTGGGGCGATCGTGCGGTCGAAGCTTGCGAGGTTACCGAGAAGCTGGCTCTTAGTGCCGTCAGCGGAGGTAACGACCGTATTCGAAATGTCCGACATCGATGCCACCAAACGTTGTGGAGTTTGCACCGCAAGAGAGTAGTTGACTCCGTTTTTCGGATTTACCCAGAAGTTTGGTGCCGTCTGGAAACTCGAACTGAGTGATACCAGCATCGAGTTTGCGATATCTTTCTGAGACAGTCCAAGCTGCGAAGCCTTCTGTCTATCAACGTTTACGTTGATTACAGGAGCGGAGATCGATTGCTTGATGTGCACGTCCACAGCCCCCGGAATCTTGTCGACTTCGCCACGAATCTTTTCAGCAATCGGGAAGGTCGTGTTCAAGTCCATGCCTCGAACTTGAATGTCGATTGGAGCTGCAAGACCTGCGTTCAAAATCTGCGTAACGATGTCTGCGGGCTGGAAGAAGAAGATGCACTCAGGATAAAGATGCGGCAATTTATCACGCATCATTTTCTTGTAGTACGTGCTCGGCTTCTTGTGGTCGTGAACGAGAGTGACCAGAATTTCGCCGTCAGCTTCTGTGTAGTTGACGCTATCGCTCGAAGACAAGTTCAAACCGGAGTTCGGAATACCCATAATGTCTGCGACGCTATCGACTTCATCGGCTGGAATCCATTCGCGCAAAGTGGCTTCGATTCGTTTGATCAATCTCTCCGTTTCTTCCACACGCATACCACGAGGCGCTGCAACGTGCATACGCACGACACCACCGTCGATGGCAGGGAAGAAGTCTTCACCAAGGAACGGAATGAATGAGAAGCTAACGATCATAAAGAGCACAACGCCCGCTACGACAAGCATCTTGTGGAACAAAATCGCCGAAAGAATCCCTTCATATGTATCGCGAAGCTTATCGAATCCCTTGTCGATTTTCTTCGTAACGACATTCAGCGCTGCCCAAATTCCGCGTGGTTTTGCGTGGTGCAACTCTGCGTGACCTGACAGCATGTATTTCGCCATAACCGGAACTACAGTTCTGGAAAGGAAATACGATGACATCATCGAACCGGTAACGGCGAGCGCTAGCGGATAGAACAACGAACGCGCAGGTTCTGTAAGCAAAAATACTGGCGTGAACACAATACAAATCGAGACTGTAGATACGAACGCCGGAGCCGCAATTTCTGCCGCAGCATCCAGAATCGCTTCGCGCATCCACTTCGCGACGTGGTGTTTGTCGTCGACATCGCCTTCTTCGTGTGCGGCGAGTCGTTGCGCGCGTACCATTTCCAAATGTCGGTGGATGTTCTCAACTTCAACAGTCGCGTCGTCCACCAGCATTCCTACCGCCAGTGCGAATCCGCCCAGCGTCATCGTGTTCAGAGTTTGTCCTGTCAGCTTCAAAATGATCAAACCGGCAAAAACCGAGAGCGGAATCGATACCGCGACGATAACTGTCGATTGCCAATCGCCAAGAAGCAGCAACATCAGAAGTGCTGTTAAGCCTGCCGCAGTCACACCTTCCTTGACTACGTCATCGACCGCTTCTTGTACGAAAATCGATTGGTCATTCAAGATTTTCAGTTCAACGCCTTCAGGCAAAATGTTCTTGATCGAAGGAATTTGCGCCTTGACGCGATTAACAACGTCGATTGTCGAAGCGGCACCCATCTTGATGATGTTCATCAAAATCGCGCGCCCGCCAGACTCGTTAACGATGTTAGTTTGCACCGCCAGACCGTCGTGAATCTGCGCCACGTCTTTCATCAAAACGGTGGCGTTGTTAACCTGCTTGACCGGCAATTCATTCAATTGTTCGACTGATGTCGGGCTGCTGTTCAACTGAATGTAGTATTCAGTCGTTCCCATTTTTGCTGTACCAGCAGGCAGAATAATGTTCTGGTTGTTCAAAGCGAGAGCAACGTCGGATGCTGAAACACTTTTCGCTGCGAGCTTCTGTGGATCGATGTCAACCATGATCTGTCGAGCCGCACCACCATATGGATACGGCAGCGATGCACCCTGCACCGTCGCCAATTGTGCTCGAACGAAGTTGTTTGCAAAGTCGAACAGTTTCGTTTCCGGAATCAGCTTCGAACTCATACAAAGCTGCATAACCGGAATGTCTGTAGCACTAAATGCGGTGACTAGCGGTGGTGTTGCACCTGGTGGCAACTGTTTCAAAATCGTTTGGCAGATTGCGCCGAATTCAGCGAGAGACTCTTGCGCATTCGCATCCTGGTGCAAATACAACTTGATTACGCACACACCAACAAGCGAAAGCGACTCGATGTGCTCGATACCCGTAACCGTCGTTGTCGCGGCGCGCTCCGTGATGTTTGTGATGCGCCGCTCCATCTCAATCGGAGTCAATCCGCTGTAGTTCCACACGCAAGTGAGAACCGGAATGTTGATGCGAGGGAAAATATCCACCGGCATCGATTTGATTGAGAGGCAACCAAATAACGCAATTAAAATCGCCACCACCACGAAGGTGTATGGTCGATCGAGAGCAAGTCTGACAATCCACATAAACTTTTTGACCTCTAGTCTAACCAATTATAGCCGGATTATCGATAATTCCGCTATAATCGCTAAGGGATAATTCTGAAAATTTTTCCCGAGGCGCTTGACTGGTCCACCAAATTCGAAACCTTTGCAAGCGTTTTGGGGAATTTCAAATTATCGATAGTTTGGGAGATCACTGTGTTGCATTCGACAGATAAGCCTGAACACGCCAAATCCAAGAATTGCGCCAGTGATCGAATCAAGGACGTGATCTTGCAACGCATCTGCGATGGAACTTACGCGCCGGGACAGAAGTTAGTTGAACTTCAGATTGCAAAAGAGTTTGCAACCAGCCAGGCCCCTATCCGTGAAGCATTATCGCAGCTCGAGGCGATGCGTGTCGTAGAAACGCAGCCATATAAAGGAACTCGTGTCAGAGAAGTTTCGCGCCGCGAGATGCAGGAATGTCTTGAAATCCGCGGTTTGCTGGAGCAGTTGGCGGCCGAAAAAATGGGCGATTTAATTCTTCCCCGCATCGACGAACTGCGTGAACGGGCGAACGAAACTGTCTGCGCGGCGAGGGAACGAGATTCGCAAAAATATGGTCTTTCCAATATCGAGTTTCATCGCATAATCGTAGAAGCTTGCGGTAACGAAACGTTGCTGATGGTATGGGAAATGATCGCTCCAGAGACGAGAATGTTGTCTTTCGCGCACAATAACCTAATCAACTTAGAGCGATGTGCTCACGAGCACTTAGAGATCACTGACGCTTTTGCCGAACATGACAATCGTTATGCGGGCAAACTCCTTAAACTACACACCGAATCTGTGCTAATCGGCGTAGGTTCGTCGGCATCCTAAAAGGAAGAGAAAATGGACCCTGAGAGCGAATCGAGCACCAAGACGATAGCTGAGAGCCAGCCTCAAGTGACAAAAGCCGTGCCGCCGACGACTGCAGCACCTCCGCCGCGACGTTCTTCAGGGATGTTGATGATCATCGGCGGCGTCATTGCCGTGATTATTGTGGGATTGATTATCGTCGGCGCGTTGCCGCGAATCTTCAATAAAGAGAAGTTGGAATCTGACACGAAGAAGTTGAATGGCGAAAATTTGCCAGTGTCAGTCGCAGTCGCTCAACCAGGAAATCCAATTGAGGAATTCATTCTTCCTGGTTCGACTCAAGCGATTCAGGTCGCTTCGATTTATGCGCGAGTAAATGGATATCTCGGTCAACGATTCTCCAACATCGGTGACCATGTCAAAGCCGGTCAAATCATGGCGACGATTGATACGCCAGAAATCGACCAACAGGTGCAAGCTGCTGAATCGTCTGTGCAACAAGCAGTAGCAAACGTAGAGAACAATAAGGAAGCGTACCAACGTGCACGCGCAGACTTGAAGACTGTCGCCGCGAATGTGCGCAAAGGTCATACAGATTTGCAGTTCTATACTGCGGAAGTTAAGCGCTACACCGTTCTTGCTAAGCAAGGTGCGGTAAGCCTCGAGGACCGTGATGCGCACGTGCAGCAATACAACGGTGCTGTTGCGACTCTGGAATCTTTGATCGAATCTGAAAGATCGGCGAAAGCGACGATGAAGTCGGCTGCGGCTAACGTCAAGGCTGCCGAGAGTGCTCTCGACACAGCCAAAGCGCAATTGCAGGCAGTGCAAGCAACACGTTCGTTCCAAAAAGTGACGGCACCATTCGATGGCATCGTCACTAAGAGAAACGTAGACGCAGGTGCTTTGATCACTTCAGGAAGTAGTCAGGGCACTTCGGTACTGTTCGAAGTGGCTAAAACAGACGTTCTCCGTGTATTCGTTTATGTGCCGGAGCAATACGTTCCTTACATTAAGGAAGGCGAAACCACTAAATTGAATTTCCCCGAATATCCAAAGAAAGACTTCGTTGGTACTGCGACGAACGTATCTGGTGGTTTGGATGAAACTTCGAAGACGTTGCAGGTTGAAATTCACGTTCCGAACGAGACGCACGAATTGATGCCTGGTATGTATGCAAAAGTTCGCTTCCAATCACCGGCGACATTCCGATTGCCAATTATTCCGGCATCTACCTTACAGACTCGCGCGGATGGTCAATACATCTACGTTGTCGACGGAAACAGCGTCGCTCATTTGCAGAAATTGGAAATGGGTCGCGACTTCGGTGGTTATTTCGAAGTTGCAAAAGGCATCAAACCTGGTGACAAAGTTGTTATGAGTCCGCCTGATACTTTGATGAACAACATGAAAGTAGAGGCTGTTCTCGCGCCTAACAACGGCTTGGATAAGAAGGACAAGTAGTCGCAAACGTCATGATCAAGCACTCGATCTGGCTGACGATCGGTCGACCCGAACGATGTTACTTCCGTTTTTTAAATGCGCTGAAAGACATTATCGTCGCTCACGCGAAGTCTGCTAAATAAGCACTATTTGGAATCGTGCAAATATCGCGCTGCCGTGTCAGGAATGTTGAACACCTGCTCTTTCACAAGCTCGAACATGTTTGGTTTGATTCTCAGTTCACCGCTGTAAGGGCTGCTATAGGCTGCTAGAAGCCAGATGTTTAGAGCCATCGCCACCGCAACTAACGTGGTCATTATGCTCTGCACTTTTGGGAACTGCGACGCGAACACATAAGTGAATGCCACCGTAATCAGTGCCCCAACTCCGATGATCAACCAGAGCGCTTTTGGTGTTACCGTTTCTGCAAGCAAAATTCTTGTGCGGCGTTGCTCCCCGAGCGATGTCATCGAGGAGATGATTCCTTGATGCAAATTACTCTGCCTGTCGTTTTCGGGAGATGTGGCTACGACTGCTTCCCACAACTCTTGATAGATTTGCCAGCCATGATTTATTTTTTCGTGTTTCTCCATCATCGGCCATTCGTTGTTGATGACATCTTCAACGTACTCTCTGCACAGCTTTCGAATTCGCGGACGATCGACATCCGATAAACCGCGCGCTATGCGAAAAACATTCGCGACATTGCTTGCTTCCATCTGTCCGCACATCTGCGCGTCTTGATATTTCTGCATTGCGCCTGCCACCATGAATCCAAGCAGTACCGAGAAAAGCGTCCCGACTACTCCCATCATCGCTTCACCGGCGCTGTGGTGCTTTTCCAGAACATCAATCGTCAAAATTTTCGTGACGACAAACTGACCAACGAGAGCAAGTGCTACGAAGACGCCGACGAGAATGACTGCATCCGATAGAGTGTTCATTGATTTTCTAATCTACTTCTTGTGAATTAGCTTGGGCTCCGAGCCGTCACCGACATCGGACACGCTAAGCGTAGCAGTTGCAGCGTCGCGATGCTTGCCCTTGAAAAACTTGAAGAGCCAATTCTGCAAATCGTCCATATAAGTGAATACGACTGGAACGACAACGAGAGTGAGCAGAGTTGACATGAACAGCCCGCCGACCACGGCTATCGCCATCGGTGCGCGCGCTTCTGAGCCGGCGCCAATGCCCACGGCGATTGGCAACATGCCTGCAATCATGGCAGTTGTCGTCATCAAGATCGGGCGCATACGTGTTCGTCCAGCCGTGAAAATTGCGTCGGTGCGCGACATGCCTTGCGACATCGCGTGCAAGCAGTATTCAACGAGCAAGATTGCATTTTTTGTCACCAGTCCCATCAACATGACGATACCGATCAGCGCGTACATATCTACCGGTTTGTTGAAAAGCACCAGCCCGACTACTGCGCCGCCAAGTGATAGCGGCAGCGACATCATGATCGTCAGAGGCTGCAAGAAGCCCTTGAACAACAGAACGAGAACTGCATAAATCAACAAGACACCAGTGATGATGGCGTAGCCGAATCCGCCAAATATGTCGCCCTGTATTTCTACGTCGCCGGTCTTATGTTCCTTCAGCGATGCCGGCATGTTCTTATACGCAGGCAGATTGTGAATTGCTTCCAGTGCCTGTCCCAGCGTGAAGTTGGCGCCGAATTTAGCATTGATCGAGACCTGGCGAGCGCGGTCGTGTCTGTCGATCTGGAACAATCCGCTATCCATGGATACTTTGGCCACGTTGGCGAGAGGCACGAGCTTGCCACCATTTCCTGCAACTCTCAAATTTCCGATGACGGACATTTTGTGTCGATACTTGGGATCGATTTGTACGACGATTGGAATTTGTCTATCTGCGAGATCGAATTTTGGACGATTTGCATCGGTGTCGCCGATGGTGGCAACGAGCGCAGTTCGGGCGATAGATTCGACAGAAACTCCCTGTTCGGCGGCTCGGTCTAAGTCTGGTCTAACAACGATTTCGGGGCGTAGCGCGGATGCACTTGATTGCACATCAGTCAGTTGCGGAATGGTTCTAACTTCTTTCGTCAACTGTTGTGCGGTCTGATCGAGGGCATCAGAGTCGTAACTCGTTAACAACACATTGACTGTGCCTGAGCCCCATCCACCGTTGAAAGTGACGCGCGCTCCCGGCACGACTGCAAGGTCCGGTCTAACTGCGTTTTCGAATTCGTCTTGCGTCAATTTGCGCTTGTCTTTCGGCTTGAGAATAATCTGAATGCGCGATTGATTGACCTCGCCACCTTTGCCCAGCGTGCAGAATACAGTTTCGACTTCGGGTCGTTTTCGCACGATGTCGGAGAGTCTCTGCGTTGTCTCGATGGTGTCCTGAAGCTGCGAACCCGGCGGGAGTTCGACCGTGATAGTTGATTCGCCTCGGTCGATTCTTGATACTAATGATGTCGGTAATGATTTGAACAGCACGACGCTGCCAGCGAAAAAGACAATGCCTGCGATTGCAGTCAATACTCGATGATTCAGTGCCCAAGCCAGTGCCCAATCGTAGATGCTGTTCAGAGCACTTGGTTTATCCACACTCTTGTGCCGTTTCAGCCAGTAAGCTGCCATTACCGGTGTCACCAGGCGTGCCACCAGTAACGAGCAGAACACAGCAACTGAAACAGTCAATCCGAACTGTCTGAAGAATTGCCCTGGAATGCCTCCCATGAATGCCACCGGCAAGAATACGACGACTGCCGCCATCGTTGTGGCGACGACTGCTAATCCGATTTCGTCGGCGGCATCGATAGCTGCGTTGAATGGAGTCTTGCCCATGTTCATGTGGCGAACGATGTTCTCGATTTCGACAATCGCATCGTCTACGAGAATCCCGATTACAAGCGCTAATCCCAGAAGCGACATGTCGTTGAGCGTGAAGTCAGCCATTTTCATGAAACCGAATGTTGGTATCACAGACAATGGCATCGCAACAGCCGCGATAATCGCAGCTCTGCTATCGCGCAAGAATAACCAGATTACAATGACTGCAAGAATCGCGCCGAGGAAGAGGGAATCGAAAGTCGAGTCGCACGACTCTTTGACATACTTCGCATCGCTGAAGATGCGCGTGAACTTTATATCTGGACCCAGGCGTTTCTGGAGCTCATCGAGAATCTTCTCGGAATCTTTCTCTACTGAAACAATATTCTTTCCGCGTCTGCGGATGATTTCAAAGCTGACGACTGACTTTCCATTCAGTAATGCTTTGTGGCGCTGCTCGGAGATGCCATCTTCCACTGTGCCAAGTGCACGCAGCTCGACCCATCTATTGTTTGGCAACATGATGTGAGTTGAACGCAGAGTATCGATGTTTGGAGCACTGCCCAGGGTGCGTATCGACTCTTCGGCCGAGCCGACAGTGCCTCGACCACCCGGCAAGTTGATGTTGAGTGCGCGCAGTTGCGTGTTCACCATGTCGGCGGTCACGCCCAGTGCTTCCAGTCGGACAGGGTCTAAGTTGACATTGATCTGGCGGTCCACGCCTCCGAATCTGTAGACCTGACCGATGTTCGTATCAGCCATCAGAGCGCGTGCAACGTCATTGTCTACCAGCCACGCAAGTTCAATCGTCGGGCGATTCTTCGACGATGAAATCGTATATGTAATGGAAGAGCCGCTGACGTAATCTTGTCGCTGGATGATCGGTTCTTCGATTCCTCGCGGTAGTTGAGTGCGAATTCTCGTGATTGCTTCGCGCACATCGTTGGTGGCTCGGTCGCTGTTTGTACCGAGTTCGAATTCAACGTTTGTGTTGCTGGAGCCTGTCGTGATGGTGGAATAAATATGTTTGACGTTTGCAACGCTGGCGATCGAATCTTCGACACGACGTGTGACTTGCGTTTCCAACTCAATTGGAGCCGCTCCGCTTTGCGTGACCGTAACGCTCACCCAGGGCATGTCGATGTTCGGCTCTTCTTCGATGCCCAACGCCATGAGCGCTGACATTCCTGCCGCAGTGAGCAGGACGAATAATATGATCGGTGGAATCGGGTTGCGAATGCACCAGGCTGAGATGTTCCAATTCATCAGATGCTCCCGTCTCAAAGCACTACATTTGGTGCCTGGACGTTCAGTTTACGACTCTCACCGTGTCACGGTCCGACAAAAAGCGAGCACCTTGAAGCACCACTTTCTGATTGGCGGGCAATCCGCTAATTATCTCAGCATATTGGTCGTTCTGATTGCCGACAGTGACTGGGCAGCTCGAAACTTTGTCACCCTCGAGTTTGAAAACGAATGAGCCGCCGTTGCGAGCGATTACTGAAGCTACAGGCACGGTGACAGCTTTGCGTTTTCCGAAACTCACGTCGGCTCTTGCAAACATGCCGGGCTTCAAGCCTTCATCGATCGGCAAAGCGATACGAACCGTACCCAGTCGGGTCAGTGCATCGACTTGTGGGCTGACGAGTTTGACCACGCCCTTGATTTTCTTCTCAGACTCTTCTGTTGTGGTGATATTCACAACCTGTCCCGGTCTGAATTTCGCGAGATCGAGATCGGATACTTGTGCACGCAGTTCCAATTTGCTCAACCGGATGATGGCAAAGAGCGACTTGCCTGCGGTAGTGATGTCGCCTATGTGCGCTTCTCGCAATGAGATCAATCCATCGTCAGGAGCGACAATTACCGTCTCAGCGATCTGTTCATCCAACTGTTTGATCTGCGCTCGTGTTTCAGCGAGAACTGCGCGTGATATATCCACGTCTTCATTTCGACCGCCTCGTTGAGCCAACAAAAGTTTCTCGCGAGCCTGGTCTTCCATAAATTTTGCGGCTTTGATTTTTGCGACGGAGCTTGCAACTTCTTCTTGTGCAGTCTCCGCAGCTAATTGCTTCGTTTCTGCTTCTTGTCGGCTATTGGCGCCCATCTTCGCCAAATTTTTGTAGCGCTGAGCGTTGATTTTTGCATCCTGATATTTTGCTTTCGCTTCAGACAGAAGCGCTTGTTCTTGCAAGGTCGACGCTTCTGCTTGAGCTAATGCTGCTTGCAGACCGCGTACTTCTTCGCTTCGATTTGGTTGAATCGATTTTTTCAAGTTTGCTTCGTTTGATGCCAAACGTGCCTTGGCCTGTTCTAGCTGCGTGTGCAGCAAAGCAGAGTTGAGCGTTGCGAGAACTTGACCCTTTTTCACGTGGTCGCCTTCTTCAACATTCACTGATGTGATTCGCAGTCCGCCGACTTCCGCACCAACGCTGAGTGGGTCCCAGGCACTAACCGAGCCTGTTACGATCAAATTGTCATCCACAATTCGCTCTTTCGATATCGCTGTGGTCACAGTCACTGCCGGTGGTGGCGCCTTGAGCGCAGCCGGTTTATCGAATGGTTTGTTGTTGTATATGTAGATCCCCGCAGCACCGCCGATCATCATGATGATTACGGCAACGGTTGCGATCATGGCGCGTGGCGAAAGTTTCGGGGGTGCTGGAACCGGAGCGAGTTGACTGCCTGTGACGCTCGAAGCAGGCGGCGGTGTGAGCGCGTTTCCACTTGAGCTGTTGCCCAATACTTCGGGCAACTTCTCGTTGTTTGTTTGGCTTTCTCGATCCCGGATAACTTGTACCGCTGATCCTGTAACCGTCTCCGAAATTTCTCTCTGCATTACTTCTTCCGCTTTCTTCCTGCCTGCCCGTGGTTAGGAACGCCCGGGCCGCGTCAAAGGTTTCCGGTGGATCTAGGTTCGATTATGAAACTTACTCAATGCTACCGCTTTGTACTTAATAATGCCTTAATTCAAACATGAACTCTTGATAAGCCCGTGGACCGGCAAAAATACTCACTTCTGGTCTGGTGTGCGAGCTATGCACCGATGTCTGCTTTGGTTGCTGCTTCAGAGCAATGCAAGACCGAAGTAAGACTCTCTGTTTAGCAATTGTTTAGACCGTGGTATTGCTAAGAATTGCCGTGAATTTGCGAGTCGATTTGATCCGCTTCCTTTTGAAATTGAGCCGATTGGTCGGCTCTCTTGGTTTGCCTGAGCAAATCGGCGTAGCTTCTCAAACATAGCATTTGCAACTCGCGGTCCACTTTTTGTTCTTTTGCGAGCTTGAGAGCAGTACTCAATTCCTTCTCGGCTAAATCCATCGAACTTTGATCAAGATCGAATTGCCCCAATTTACTCAGTGCACGCACGTACTCAGCGGGCTCGCTGTCCATGCGCGCTTTGCGTATATCAAGGGCTTGCAACAGAAGCGGTCGTACTTGCGGAAAACGTCTGAGTGCAATCAATCCATCGCAGAGATTCGTTTCGATTTGGGCAACCGCAGGAGCATTTTCACCCAATAACTTCTTCTCGATTGCCAATGCCTTTGTCAAAAGATGTGTCTGCTCTCGGTACATTCGGCGCCCATACAATCTTCCGGAAGTACTGAGAACAAAAGGAACATCAGCCTGCGCTTTCAGTTGGGTATTGGTGTTTTCGACGGACGATGCGTCTGAAGTCGTGTTGTATTTAAGCGAATCGAGCGTTGCCTCTAATCTTTGAACCTCTTCACGCAGTCTTTGATCTTGAAGATTGGCAATTGCGATATTTGTTTTTTCGAGGCGGTCTGCATGCCCTTCCCACTTCGAATATAGTTCTGCTTTTCTACGTAGAGTAGCTTCCAATCGTGTGTTTGCGTCGTGGAAATTGCTCGTTAATTTCTCCGCATCATTCAGCGAATTTTCGGCATTAGCATAATCATTCTTTTTCGTTGATTCAGCTCCGCGGTCCATTGCCATGGTCCAGAGGAGTTTGTTTAGCGGAGTGCCGCCATCTTCTGATGGACCGGGCCAGAATGCACAGAACCCAATTGCACTTCCTAAAAGCACTACAGCAACCGCCGCAACCATTTTCCAAATTGGATTTGGTGGTTTGCATTCCGCCGCGACTTGCGCCATCGTCGGCGTGTCACTTACCGTTGTTACCGGTCCGCTCACTGCGGCACGTTTGCGCATACCCAGTTCATTCATTTTCAAAGATAGCGCCGAAAGGTGATCGCGCATTTCATCTGTTGTGTCGAATCGCTGTTCTGGTTTTTTCTGAAGGCACTTGTCGATGATTCGCTCGAGTTCTACCGGGATGTCAGCTTCTGGTGCTACTTCGCGCATCGGTTTTGCAGGGTCGTTGACGTGTTTGTTGAGCGTGTCTAAAAAAGTTGCCCCTAGATGTGGTGGCGAGCCAGTGAGAGTTTCATACATCAAACATCCGAGTGCATAGATGTCCGAATGACGATCTACATCTTTACCGAGGCACTGCTCCGGGCTCATGTAGATCGGACTGCCGAAAACTTCGCCCGTCTTCGTCAGGCTTTGTTGTTGTTTGCCAGATGATGGAAGCAATTTCGCTATGCCGAAGTCGACCAATTTGACTTGCTCGCCACCCTCTTCTTCTTTGATCAAAATTACGTTCGCAGGCTTCATGTCGCGGTGCACGATACCTTTCTTGTGCGCGGCTCCGAGCCCATCGCAAATTTGCTTGAAGATGTTGATCGCTCTTTCCCACGGCAATCTTTTCTTTCTTTCTAAACATTCCGACAAGCTTTCGCCATCCAAAAAGTCCATGACGAAGAAAGCTTCGCTTTGCGGTGTGACACCGAAATCGTAAACTGTGATGATGTTTTGATGATTCAACGAACTCGCTGCCTGCGCTTCCATTCTGAAACGCTCCAGCGAAAGATGATCGCCCTTGATGTTGCCATGCAACATTTTGATGGCGACGATACGATCCATGAGCTTATGACGTGCTTTGTACACAATGCTCATGCCGCCCAATCCGAGCACAGACTCGATGTCGTAACGTTCGGCAAACGTTTTTCCGATCAGCGGATCGTTGTTGGGACCCCGCAACTCGGTTCCGTCGGCGGGACATGTGAGCATGGCGCCTTCATATTGCCCGTAGCATTTTGGGCAATACTTTTGTTCCAATTTAATGCTTTGGGTGCTGTCTTGAGCCATTACTTCTGTGTTATTCTCGCCAACTCAATTATCTTATCTCAAAATACGCTACACGCCGTGAGCCGAGGGGAAGCAAGATGTCACGATTTAGAGATCTCTGGATGTCCGGAAAGTTCGCTATCGAACGCAAAGAGAAGCAGCAGATCGACGAACGCGCCGAAAAGGAAGCAATTCAAGCGCTTCACCAACTGATTCCCCAAGAATCGCAACAAATGTACCAGAACCTTTCAAAGCGGCGCGGGCAAGAAACCGGAAAGTGGTTGATGGGTCTGGCCGGAGAGGCTCCACCGGCGGCGGAAAATTGGACACAGGCGCAGGCAAATGCTACGAACAGTTTTGAAGAGGCGCGTGTTTGGATTGACGCGTTGTTTCAAGAGCTCGCAAGTTTGAGTTACGGCTTGAACGAATCCACGGTCGGCTCGGATTTGTATAGCACCTGCGAAAAGCCAGCCGTCGTCGAACTTCGTGACGACGATATCTGGTATCACCCGGTTGTGCGCAGCATCCAGGGACGTGTGACAACTCGCTTCTGGTGCTTGTACGTGAAAGGCGATGACACCAAAATTTCTATCTACATCATCCCGACTGACAAGATGATTGGATTGCGCGCCGGAAATTACACCGATGAAGATACGCCACCATTTTTGGTGGCAGAGCATAAGTCTGAGAATGGACGCAACCTCTGGGCAATCCAGGGAGCAGAAGCCGCTCTCGGCATGATGCCGCATCTCGCTAAAGAACTTTTCGGAGATTTGATTCGCATGTCCTCAGGCAAAATGTCTGAGACTGAATTGTTCTCAACGAGCAAAGATCAACCAAAGTTGGAAGTGGGTCAGAACGTTGCGGTTGGTTACAAGCCGCAAGCTCCAAGCGCTTCTACTGCAAACGAGCAAGTCACGCTCGTTATCGATGAAACAAGCTTGCACGACGGATGCGACGTGCTCGACAAAATTATCGACCGCGAATTGCAGAAGTTGTACAAATCAACTGCGAGTGTTCAGCCAGGAGCGCCCGAAGCCGATCAACTGCGCAAACAGATTTCGGCGCTTGAGTCATTCCGCTCGAAGATCGTCGACGCATTCGAGAAATTCACGGCTGAAACCCATAAGGCTAGTGAAAAAGAAGAGGCTGCGCCACCAACTAAGATTGTTGGCATGTTCCCGACTCGCTAGTTCACTTAGTCTTCGCGCGATTGATTTGCTTCACCCCTTCTTTTACGCTCAGCGGTGAAAGCACGTTCTCGTTTTCTTTCACAAACCGCTTCACCGCCATTGGTGCGGCATAGCTGTATTCGCGTAACGCCCAACCAATCGCTTTGCGGATGAAAAATTCCTTTTCGTGCGCACACTTCAAACAGTAACCGAAAAGCATCTGCTCATCTGCCTCGGCTTTGTGTCTGTTCTGCGCGAGGATTGCCGTGCGTCGAATCCACATGTCGTCATCGCGAATCCATTTGTCGAGAACCTTCTTGGTTTTTGCACGTTCTTTATATAAGACGCGTCCGACCAGGGCGATCGCTAGCGTGTCGACGAAATCCCACCATTGTCCCTCTCGAACCATCCGTTCATACAACGGCAGAGACTCTGAGGTTATGTACTGGTCAAACATTTGAGCATATTCGAGCGCCGCATACTTCTCTTCGCGATGTGACAGACCCCATAGAGTGCTGATGCAGTCTTGATATTCCGCGATGTTCGCTGGGGCGAATTCTTTCTTGAATCGCCTATAAGTCGGTACCCGCAACGGTTTTGGGATTCCATAAAACGGCATCTCCGTTTTCATGTACGCCGCCATCGGTACTGCGTTAACAGGGTCAGCAAGCGCCTCGTACTCATGAATGACGAACTGAGAAAGTCGCTTATCGAGTGCAATTGGAGTCACTGTCAAACCTTCCGCGATTTGTTTGTGAATAGTCTACACAAATCCTGCACATATTCAGGATATCTTCCATTGGTCGCGTAGTAGCGAGTAATATATGTAGGTGGTTTGAACCATCTGACTATAGCCCTGGATTAAATGCGTTCCGAGCGCGTATCAAAAATTCGTACGGAGCGATTTGGAAACTCAAGCAGGGCATAGAACAAACATCTCAAACGTGTCGACTAAAGTACTAAAAGGAGTGACAGATGCTGGAAGAAATTTGGGGAGCCGCAACCGGTAAATGGGGATTGTTGGCGGTTGTGTTGCTGGCATCGCCTGCTGCGCGCAAGGGTTTGCGCTCGGTTGCCAAAGAAGCGGTAAAAGCTGGAATGGTAGTTGGCGAAGGCGTCAAAGACATGGTTGCTGAAATCAAAGAAGAAGCTAACGACGTCGTAGCAGAAGCCAAAGCTGAGCGCAAAAACGGCGCTAAAGAAAAGCAGCACGCCGGCAAAGCCCACGAATAGTTCTGTCCAAGAAGTATTGAATGAACAACCAGCCTGACTGGTTGGTTGTGTTCAATGCTTGTCACATCGCGTTCAATTTATTGGAGTTTAAATGACTCGCAAGCTCACCAAAGAGTGTGGCGGCGTTAAGCATCATTTGCCGCACCGCACCAGGATAAAAGTTCCGAACGACCATCGCGATCCCGGCAAGATGGATGCGGTGAAAAATCAGTTGCAAGCCCTTCCTGGTGTGCAAGCCGTCGAAGTGAACCACCGCACTGGCAGTGTCGTCGTGCATCACGATGAACGCAGCGACACTCTCGAATTGATGGGCACCGCGATTGAAAGCATCTGCGATGAATTGTTCGAGGAAATTCTTGCTGTCGAAGAAATCGAGTTTCCGGGTTTAAGTGTCGTCGCGCAGGTCATTCGCAATTTCCTGTCGAAGGCAGATATAAAAGTTGCGGAAGGAACGCAGAACGTCGTTGATTTGAAGATGATCGTGCCGCTGCTTTTCTTTGGCGCTGGTGTTGTCAAATCCAGACAGACTGGGAACTGGTGGGGCGAAGTGCCCGCCTGGGTTTTGTTCTACTACGCGTATGACAGTTACATGAAATTTCACGGTGTTGGATTCGCCGAGACTTTGCCGTTGCGCGAAGGTGACCTGGAAAATGGCGACACCGTAGTTGCTACCACAACGATGCCACGCCGCATTACGAGGCGCTCGAACGGTAAGTGACGCTTCCAAATTCCGAGTCTAATTCATTCAAAATTTTGGAGACGAAATCGCCTTCTGCTGAGAAAACTTCGGCGGGAGAACCATCCGAGCAGGCACTTGATGTGGTGGCACGCGATGGCGGCGTGTCGCTCAATCCCACTGAATCTGCAGTAGACGATGCTGCTGGGCACGAAGCGGGGGCGGATTCGATAACGTTTATAATCGCTCACTCCATCGCTGGGCGCTTGCGCTTGAAAGTGGACCGCCTGAAGCGAGAGCCGAAAAAGTTCGGACCATGCTTCATGAGTCTGATCAATGTAAGTGGTATCACTTCCGTGTCCACAAACAATTGGAACGGAAGTGTCGTAGTCGAATACGACTCGAATCTGATTGACCAGGCGCGGATTCTTGCGCATGTTCGAAAATTGAGTCCCGCTGCGATGGCAGAGGTTCAACCGATTGAGCAGCCGTTGCAACGCAAAGGGACGATCTGGAAGTTTCTAAATAGAATACTGGAGTTTCTGGATCGCAGTCTCCCCGGTGTTATTCAACTAACTCTTGGTGGTGCGGCGTTCGCTGCGGCTTCGTTGAAGCTTCCTGTCCTGGTTACTCGTGTGCTGGTCGCCGCGTCCGTAGCACCAGTAGCCTCGCGAGCTTTGAGAACATATGTGGATGAAGGCAAGTTCGGCGTGGATGCGCTGGACGGTGTCGCCGCCACAGTCATGATGCTGAACGGAAAGTTTGTCGAAGCATCTTTCATGACGGCTTTGATTAGCCTTGGTGAGTTCATTCGCGAACAGACATCGCGCAAATGTCAGAAGTTGGTCGCTGATTTGCTTGGATTGTCCGGGAGATTCGCATGGCTAGTGAAAGGCAAGAAACGCGTTTGTATTCCTGCAGACGAAGTGAAAGTCGGCGACATAGTTGTTGTATATCCTGGGGACATGATTCCTGTCGATGGCGTCGTCATCAGCGGTGAAGCCTCTATCGACCAATCCAAAATGACTGGCGAAGCCATTCCTGTCGAAGTAGAGAAGGGCGCAAAAGTTCTTGCTGCGACTGTTCTGGTTGATGGCAAAATCCACATGCGCTGCCAGGCAGTAGGTGTTGATACCAAAGCCGGCATGGTACTGCAAACGGTGGCTGAGGCTCCGTTGCATGAAACGAAGATTCAGAACTATGCCTCCGTGATGGCAGACAAACTGGTCGTTCCAATCTTTATCGGTGCGGGCGTTTGTTATGCGATGACTCGTAACGTCATTCGTTTGATGAGCATGCTGATATTCGACTTCAGCACGGGCATCAGAATTGCTGCACCGACTGCGGTGCTCTCGTCTATGCATCGTGCTGGACGACACGGGATTTTGATCAAGAGCGGCGGTGCACTTGAACGACTGGCATCAGTCAATGCCATCGTTTTTGATAAGACTGGCACTTTGACTGCTGGCGATCCAAAAGTAACTAATGTTATTTCATTGTGCGAGCGCAGTGCAGACGAGATATTATCGCTGACTGCGTCAGTCGAACAACGTTTGCATCATCCAGCTTCCCGTGCAATCGTCAAATATGCAGTTCACAAAAATCTTGAAATTCCACACCGTGAGTCGTCTACTCACCTGCGCGGAATGGGCATCAAGGCTCGAGTCAACGATCTCGATATCATCGTTGGCAGCAAGCGATTAATGGATTCGGAAAAAATCGCCACAGCGGATGCACAATCGTCTGAGCTAGCAGCCACTACTATCGGTGACTCGATTGTTTACGTCGCGATTGGTGGCAAATTGTCGGGAGTGATCACATACAGTGACCCACTGCGCACTGAGTCTGCTGAAGCTCTCAAGAAGCTACGACGCATGGGCATTAAGAAAATGGTCATGGCCACTGGCGATAGCGAAGCAACAGCTAATCGCGTAGCGGCATCATGCGGAATTACAGAAGTGCTCTCACGTGCGTTTCCCGAACATAAGGCTGAACTCGTCCAGCGCTTGAAACAAGAAGGCTACGTTGTCGCTGTCATCGGCGATGGTATCAATGACTCACCCGCATTCGCTCATGCAGATGTCGCTGTCTCTCTTCACGGTGGCACAGAAGCTGCACGTCAGAGCGCAGATATCGTATTGACTGACGATGACTTGGATCGTTTGCCGGAAGCGATAAAGATTGCGCGCGGCGCGATGAATTTGGTGCGTCAGAATTTGACACTTGCTGTCATCCCGAACAGCGTTGGTCTGGGAATGGCAGCTATCGGTGTGCTCGGTCCAGCCGGTGCAACGCTGCTTAATAACGGCTCCGCGATTGCGGCAGCGGTGAACAGCCTGCGTCCGTTGTTCATGAGCGATTGGTCAGTTGACGCGAGTTTAGATACCGAAGCTCCAGCTCTCATCACTGCCAAGAGCCCCAAAGCTTAACTTGGCATTTTGACGGTGCCATCACCATTCGCATTGACGTACATATCAACGAACCGTTTCGCCTGTTCTGCTGGATGCATGAAGGCATCGATCTTGATAATCGTGGTCACGTTGCATGTGTTGTGTGAACCCTGGTTGATGTGATCTGGATTTGCTGAGTCGTGCACCATGGCTACGAGCGCGCGATTGCGATCATTCTTATCGAGTCCCTGGGCATAAATCGCTTTTGATTTCGTGAATAAGCGATTCGCCTGATGCAGCAAGTCGGCTTTCTCTTTGTCAGACATTGGATATAATCGCTCGTCACCTTTGTCGTTCTTGTTCGAGAGAATTTGCTGAACTGCGTTGTCGATGATCTTTTGATCTTCTTCCGCGATACCTTCTGCGGCATCATAAACATGTTTTTTCAGTTCAGCCGCTTCCGTCTCAGCGCTGCGCATTCCGCGACCAGTTGGTTCATCTTCGTCATCCAATCCGCGTCCTGTTGATGTGCTAGCGGGAACGCCGCTGCCATGATTCCATTCAATCGAACTTGAATCGAAGTTTGTTAACAGTCCATCGTTTCCACGAGCGAGAGGATTTTTGCCTGGTGCTGCAAGTGCATCAGGACTGATTGAACGAGTTGGGGGACGTGACGCATCTTTCTGATTCGGTGCGCCGTAAAAATTCATCGCTGATACGAGTTCATCAGCTCCGACCCAACCATTACGAGGTGTGCCGGAATCGTCATAGCCCCAGGAGTTGAGCAATTTGTATTCATGCTTAGATGTCTTACCTTCACCAGATTGGCGATCGCGTCGCTGGCTGATGATCACGACGTGTCCGCCAAAAGCCCTGTCGTGGCTGCGAAGATAACGCAGATCGTCATCGTCCATGAACATGCTTGTGTATGCGTTCACCGCAACAATCATTGGTTGACCGCCCCAGTCATCCCATGCCTTGTCTAAATCGGCACCAGTTGCGACTGCCTTAACATCTTTGTCTTGATAGGGCATCATTCTCGCCACTTCGCTTCCGACTGCAAGGTATGGTTTGCCGTTCAGACTTTCTTCCATAAATGCGATACCGTCAACAGTGGCAGCGAGACCAGGGTTATCGCCACCGAATTCTGGTCCGGTGAATTTATTGATGTGAACTTTCTCTCCGTCGCTCTGCACCTGATTTCCCCAGAAGGATTTTGGACCTTGAGTGTAGAAACAGTTAGCCAGACGTTGGTTTACGTCGTTCGCATATAAGTGGCTGAGCCCCGCAACGTACTGATCTCGGCTGCCTTTGTTGATGCCGGAATTCGCCATTCTTTTATCTGTTCGAAACGCCCAGATCACTTCGTCGGCTGTCTTTTCCGACTGTGCACCATCGTTGTGCAGACTGCGAAGGTCGTATGATACTTTGATTTTGCTGCCTTTCTTGCCCGACTGTTCGACGGCGTTAGATTTCAGTGGACTCGCTGCTGATGCGGCTATAGTCGCTACGAGGCAAGCGACGAAAAATTTGCGATTGATCTGAGAATTACTCAGAAGCAGAGTTTTTGAAATGCGCACTTGATTGCTCCTTACTTTGTGCTACGTTGCGTCACGGTCGTTGTATTCGCTTGACTCGAAATCGCGATTACATCTTTTTTGATTTTTCTTGATCCGGATCTCTGACCACGAAATCTTGCGTGGCTGTCGTCCAATCATCTGAGTTCGTTGTGTCTTGTGCAGCCCCTTCGATTTCGGCATCGCGAGTGGTGACGCCTCTGGTGATCAGTCTCTGCAGAGATGAATTTCCGCTTGGCACCGAACCTGCCTCTGTATCACGGGTGACGCTGCTTTGTTCGAGCAAACTGAAATCAGCCGGTCTTGTTGTCGCGATCACTTTCAGTCCCACAACACCTGCTGGTGGAGAGAGTTTAAGTACTGGCGTTTTCATCACGGCATCTTTCTCCAATGCCTTGGTGGTGCTTCGGTAGAGTATCTTGATACTGCCACTGGTGCCTGTGGTGAGGACATTTATATACAGAGGTGTATCCGATGTGTTTTTTACTTCCAGTCGGAACCGGTCGTTCAATTTGAGATCCGGTGAGCCTAGCTGGTCTTCAGGGCGAATCTCTTCAATCGGATCGTTTTTCGCCGTGTCTCGATAACCACTAACCCTGATAAATTTCAGCTTCAGCGCTTTGCTCAGGGGAGACAGCGAATTATTCAGACCGTGGATGTAATCTTGTCTGCTCTTGCGTTCGATAGCGTTCGCAATTTTCTGACCAGCCTCGGGATCGTCGGGAGTGACAAAGAAGCTGAATAGCGGCGCCCCGGCCGAATTCGTCAAGAAGTAAACTTGTTTGTCATCGGCGGGAGCATCTTTATATGTTCTGCCGTTAGCAAATTTCTTGAATGTATCAGTAGCGACGATTACATCTGCATCTAAGCCGCGTTTACCAAAAGGATTTGTTTCTCGTCTGACGATAGTCATGTCTTGTGGATAACGTCCGACGGCTTTCTCGAAGTTTGAGACCAGATCCTCTGACGCCTTTGATTTGAATTCTGATTTGTTCGGTGTCTCGAGAATGATTCTCTGTGCGGTCGGGTTGAGACTGGATGAGGCTACTGTCGCCTTTGCCGTTTTCAGGGCGTCGGCTGAGGCTTTGGAGTCTTTGGGCAGGGTAACTTCTGATGTGAGTGGGCTTACTTTAGTTACCACTCCACGAGCCAGCAGATCCTTCTCACCCACCAGTGACAAAGCAGAATCTTTATAGAATGCGATTACGCAATCTTTAGTTATGCCGAGATCTGAGCCACCGTCAATGGTGACTACGTTATCGCTGACGTTGTTGACTTTGACGGACGGATCGGCGTGTTTGGATGAATCACCAAACACAACTCTATCCAGGTCACCAACGATTTGAGGATGTTGTCCCTGCGGCGCCATGTTTTGCGAAATTAGATCGATTAGCTGTCTGTATGTGGTCGTCGGTTTTGCTTTGTTGAGCGATTCGATTAGATTGCGAGTCATCAATCCATTGTGATCTGCATCATTGGTTTCTTGAGTTTCCTGTGCAACTTCGGTTGGCAAACAAGCAGAGAATGCAATGAATCTATCGCTGCGCGGAACGAACTCATCACCTGCAGAAAGTCCGCGTGTTTTTCGCGGTACGCTCAAGTTTTTTGGTACCGGTCTGTCATCATCTCTGAGCATTCTGACGTTGCCGCCACCACGAGTGATATCACCCGAATGGCAACAATCGAAAGTCAGTATGGCATTCGACGTGTACTTCGTTAACTCGCCGACGAGTGGAGCAATTTCCTTATCCGTTAAGTCGAAGTGGTCGGGGGTTCTGGAATCGGCTGGCACGATTGTCTCGTCGAATCCATCTTCGTCTCCACCGTCTGGGTCTCTCCATCGCGAACCATGACCACTGTATTGGAAGTAAAACATCGCATCAGGATGTTTCTTCGCGTTCTCAATCAACTGACTTTTGAATCCATCAATGATTGCTTGTTTGGTCGCTGCGTGATCGGTCAGAACCTTCATGTGTTCGGGATCGTTTGAGAAGCCAAACTTAACCAATTCCTTTTCCACATCCTGAATATCTTTTTTGCAGCCAGTCAGCTTGTTGATATTGGGCGAGATGTAATCGTCGATTGCGACGAGGAAAGAATAATTTCCGCCTTTTGACGAAGTCGCGTCGCCTGCGTTTGCGCTCAAGCAAAGCGTGTTCGCCAGCATCAGCATGCCCGTGACCAAAACTGAAGCTGCTTTTCGGGGCTTCAGGTAGCTGCTCTTAAGTGAACTCATTGACTGCTCCAAAAGTGGATTTTGAGTGTGAACGAGATGCCAAATTGAAAATGGGAATCGGTTTAAGTGGGCAATTGGTTATGACTCGATGATTTCAGATTCTAAAATAAGTCAAAAGTGTTTGCCGAAACATGACACTGAAACGCGTCTTGCAAAAACCTGAATCACACAATAGCACCTCAACTCCGAAAGATCTTAAAATGTGGATTCACACGTTTTACCCTTGTAATCTGTTAGGTACATTCGATGCTCAAAGTGGCGATTGGCACTTGCTTGCCAGCCTTGCCAAGTGTCGAGATTGAGTCTTGATTGCGAAGGTGCGTTAAAATTGACGCTAACGATATGAATTTAGTTTTTCGGCAATCTACAACTCGAATCAGCGCGCTTTCTTTGGCGTTGTCGCTGGCGCTTTTGTCATTCGGGCTATCAGCGCGAGCTGATTCGCTGTTGGAAAATGTCAGCGCTCAAACTCCGCTGGCTTTTCCTCCATCAAACATTCGCGATCTAGATACGACAACCTCTGAAGGGTGGAAAAGTTTCCGCTCCGGCGATATCGAGAACGCATCCGCCGCGTTTGATAAGGCTCTTGCCGCTGATACCAAAAATACTTCTGCATTGACTGGACGCGCTGTCGTAAACGCC
Source organism: Drouetiella sp. (assembly GCA_036702965.1). Classification (GTDB taxonomy): domain Bacteria; phylum Cyanobacteriota; class Vampirovibrionia; order Obscuribacterales; family Obscuribacteraceae; genus PALSA-1081. The sequence goes on along the minus strand of DATNPZ010000013.1, from coordinate 384,397 downwards.
TCTCGAAAGGATTACAGTCGTGCCCTGACTGACGCGAACTACGCTTTGTTCCTGAATCCAAATGACGCGAATACGATTTGGGTTCGCGCTGGATTGAATCGTGACATAAACAGATATCGTGAAGCCGCAAATGATGCCAGGCGTGTGCTGCAACTTGCACCAAATTTCGGCAACGCGCATTTGATGTTGGGGCAAGCATTGGCATACTCTGGTGACCGACAAAATGCTGCTAGCGAGTTTCTCTCAGCCTCGAAATTTTTCCAACAATCTGATCCCGCATTTTCTAAGCAATTGATTCAGTGCGCCAATATTTATAAAATCGGCGGACGTGATTTGAGTGATGACGATGGCAGCTCGCTCGTCGTAGAAAATTTTTCTCGCATGACTCGTCCTTCTGAAGGCGAGGGTGGACGCGGGTTCATGGATAAAGCTGCACTGTGGGAAAATGGCAAGACGTTGCGTGTTGCTTTTCTTGGTGGCACTCCGGAAGCTAGAAAATTCATCGCAGACACTGCTCCGGAATGGAGCAAGTATGCAAATCTCAAATTCGATTTTGTTGACCCAGCGAGTGGCAAATATCGAGAATGGAGTGCAGCGGATAAGGTCGCGAGAGCCGATATCCGCATCGCGTTCAATAAAGATGGCTACTGGTCCGTCATCGGCACCGATGCTTCAGATTTTACGAAACCGAATGCGCAAACGATGAATTTTGATTTGACTGGTTGGACAACCTTCAAAGATAATTTCCGCGGAACCGTACTGCATGAATTCGGGCACGCTATTGGATTTATGCACGAACACGAACATCCCACCGCAAATTGCAACACAGAATTTCGATGGTTCGACGACCCTGGATACCAGGCTACGCTCGATAATACCGGGGTTTACATGGCTGACTCCGCCGGGCGTCAACCAGGGTTGTATACATATTTTTGTTCTACTCAAAAGTGGGACGTTCAGAAAACTTACACGCAGATGGCGTCGTACCAGCAATCGTCTGAATTTGTTCTTGGTCCGGTTGATACCACATCGATCATGCAATATCCGATGGATCAGTTCTTGCTGAAGTCTGGCAAAGCTTCACCGTGCTATGCGGACCGCAACAATGTTTTGTCCAACGGCGATAAGTTGATGGCGAAAAAGCAATACCCGGGAAGATAGTGATGAAAATTTCTCAGCCTCAATCTTCACTTATCCGGTCTTCGCTTATCCAGTCTTCGCTTATGCAGTCTTCGCTTATGCTTCTTGCTGTTATCGCTGGCACTTTTGCACCGCCGGCTTCGGCGCAGGTCGATGAGTTTGCGTCGACGCGCGCGATTCATTCGATGCGAAGCGCACCGACAGCGCAAGCTGGTTCTACCGACGATTTTCAGCAAGCCATAATCAAATATCAGAAAGGCGACAAAGATGGTGCGTTGATTGGATTCAACAAAGCTATTTTGAAAGACCCCACTAACGTTATGGCGTGGCTCTATAGAGGATTTGTACGCTGTGATAAGGGCGATTATGTAAACGCCATGTCGGATTACGATCAGAATCATATCGCTGGTATGGAATCGATGGTGTTGAGCGAGAAAGGTGCGTGTCAAATTCAAATGTGGGATTTGAAGAGCGCGGAATCAAACTTGAGTCGCTCATTATCTCTGGATAGCACCAGCAATGATGCCTTGCTCGCTTACACGCGGCGGGCTGAAGCCAGACGTTTGATGTCGAACTTTGTTGGTGCTCTGATTGACTGCAATGCCGCTTTGAAAATAAATCCAACAATGTACGATGCGCACTGGCAACGTGGAGCATGTCTTTATTCGATTCATCGTTATGCGGATGCCATTCCTGATTTTCAGGGAGTCGTTCGCGTCGAGCCTGGTTTTGCAAAAGCTCACTTCTTATTAGGGGAATGTTTCCGTCTGACCAATCGAAAGACTGATGCGATGAGTGAGTACAACATTGCGGCTGACTTGTTCTCGAAGCAAAACGACGTCAACAATTGGACGCAAACAATCAAACTAATCAACGCATTGAACGGACGTTCCACTGACGCGCAAGGCGACACTGTGGTGCCGAAAAATCGGTCGATAGAATCATCCGATCATAGCGAGATGAAAGTCCGCTCCGTAGAAACAACTGCTTACACGAGTAAAGAGAAGAAGGCGCAGCTAGTCGGTTTAGTGCTCGATGTTTCAGGCAATTGGTATCTGCAAACTAAGGCTGGTAAGCGTCCAATAAATACGCGTGGTGCATCCGTATTCGAGGGAGAAACTCCGATCCGTGCAAGCAAAGACGGAACTTTGACTGTTGCTTGTATAAACAGCACGCGTGCGACTTGCCCGGGCAATCATAAAATTGGTGAGCCATTCATACTGCGTCAGAAAGAAGCTGTCGATGACTGGTGGCGCGAGTTGGTGCCATTCCTTACTAACTATGGTACTTGGATATTTCCTGTCGCGCGTGGGCTAGATGGTCCGGTCTCGTTGCACGATGCTGTCTGTTATGTAAACCAATCCGAGAGAAAATGGAACTTGACGGATAGCTTAAACTCACTACCGGACGGTGAATATCGCGTCACTTTGCAAAAATTTTCGGATGCTGATGCTAAGCCTTCGCCAAATTCGATTGATTTGAATGTAATTATTCGTGGTGGCACTGCAGTTGGTTTGGCGGATTCTAAGAATACGAATCAAGAGGCGTCTGCAACGGATGCAAGTTTAAGTGGTGCTTACATATTACAGATTCGTTCGGTTTCGAAGAATGTAGAAATAGATCCTTCGACACTAAATTCTGCCTTGATAGACGTCACAACTGATGCAAAAACCTACGTTACGCACAAGCGGCTTTTTGAAACCGCTCTGCAGAAAACGTCATCGTGGAACTCCAATGATCAATCGAGGCGTATCCTTATGCGTTCGATCTTGGTGGCAATGAGTAAAGTGTCGGCATCTCAAATCGAGTGGTTATTTCGAGTGAAGCCACAACCGTTTCTAAAATCAAGATAGAGTTTCACTCAATCACGCTTGGTTTATCGTTCAATGCTGTATTCGAAATAACGAGCGACACATCGGTTCCTTTCCCGAACACTGCGGATGGTGATAGCCAAGATATCTGCGCCCCGATTAGTGCGGCACGACTGCGCATAGTTTCCAGTCCGCGCGAATCTTCCCTGCCGCCGCCGAGACCCTTTCCATCATCCGCAACTGTCAGAGTGATGCCGGAGTCTGAAGGCTTCAACAACAATTTGACGTTTTCGGCTTGCGAATGCTTGATGATGTTGGTTAGCGCTTCTTGAATAATTCTGTAAACAGCAAGTCGGTTCGTCTCTTTCAGATCATCGATGCGTCCGTTCGCCTCATCCACAAGCTCCGCATCCAATTTGGCTACTTCTGCTCGCCGCACCAGGCGCTCGATATTTTCGGTCATGGTGAACTTTTCGAACTGCGCTGGATACAGATCCTGTGTTATCTCGCGAACGTTTCTCTGCGCTTCCGTCAATAATTCGATTGCCTGGTGAACGTGTTTTTCTGACGATGATGAATCTTGCAACACACGCTGTATCGACATGGATGCTTGTCTGAAAAGCGAGCTTGTGTCGTCATGTAATTCTTCTGCGATGCGTCGACGTTCTTGTTCTGTGCCCTGATCTACAGCGCGCACCAGTTTCTTTTCAGCGTTCAATAACTCGATTGAGCGTCTTCGGAACTCCCGAATGTGCTCGTACAAGTAATATCCCTGCACTGCGACGAGCACTGGAATGAAGTCGAACCAGAGTGAAAATGTGGTGAACGATGTCCAGCTCAAAAATCCCAGAATCGCGAGAATTCCCAGTGCGGAAAATAGAGGAATTCTTGTATCGATACTTGAAAAGCGAGTATTGATAAACGCAAGCAAAACACCGATTGCCACTTCTACGAGGAATAGCGACACCTCGCTCAGTGGCACCAGTCCAGCCTGCTGCGTTTCTGTTTCGATGATGGATGCGTTGATCAACAATCCTGGCAGCCGACCAATCGGTGTTATATAAGTGTCGCTCGGTGCGTGAAAAGTGCCCCCGAGCAACACTATTTTCGCGGGCGGTCCCTCGTAAAAATTCTTCCAGCCTTCGGTGTCGTGCAGCTTCATCACTGAGTCACAATTCAGTTCGGAGTCGACCGTTGATACCGATTTGAAGCTCAGATTGTCACGCGAATATGCGTCGCTATTCTTTATTGAATGAGCTGGATTGGAAGGTTTGAGAAAACGCAGCATCATCTCGTTTGCATCTGGGCTGCGCAGCGGGATTTTTGTTTGACGCAGAGCCGCCCACGGTAGTGAATCGATCTGAGTGTGCGTTGCACTCAACTTTCCCGTAAGTCGCCGCAGGTAGTGGCGCACTACACCATCGGGATCTTCGCGAAGTGCCGCGACACCAACGTTTATGCTTTTGTCTATTTGATCGATCGGAGTGCCAAGCACGCGAAGCGTCGGCTCTTCATCAGGTTTGGTTGCCGATCTCGCTGGCACTGCCGCCCAGATAATCGGGATATCGATTTTCAGATCCTTGAGTGATTTGAACTCGTCTTTCGACGTGTCCAGGTCAACGACAATTTCACGCGGATGACCATCTGCGATTGCGCGAATCACTTTCTCTAGCATGCTCGGCGAAAGTTGATAGTTGAACAATGATTTGTTTTGAAAGTCAGATTCGTCGATCGAAACGATAGAAATATGTTCGGGCTCGACTGGTCGTAGACGTATAAATACGTCAAGGGCTGGATCAGTCAGTCCACTCAATACACCATATTTGTGCGCGAGCGTACACGCCAGACTCACGATGAGAATCATGGGCAGGGACTTGAGAACGCCGCGTAAAATGGGATGATCAGCCAGCATTCCGGTGTGGTTGGCTCATTGAAGATCTTCGCCACAATGATAGCAGAGTTGACAATTGGCGTTTTTGTCACGGCTGCGTTAAAGCTATTTATTACGAGATTGCCTTATAGTTAGGTGGATAAGTTGGGAGACGTTATATGGACTCGGTCACGACACCAGATGCAGCCGCGCAGAAAGAAATGTCAATCATCATTGCTGATGACAAAGAATTCTGGCGCAATTGGTTGAAGGAAGAGATTGAAAAACTCTTTCCACATTTGCAAAAGATTACTGTATTGGAAATGGCTGCCGATGCGATTGCAAGAGCATCAGCCGAAAAGCCGACTTTGACTTTTCTCGACATTGAATTTCGCAAAGAGACTGAAGATGGAATTCATGCTGCGGAGCAAATTTGGAAGAATAATCCTCAAGCCTCGATCATTATCGTTTCAAACCACAGCGAAGAAGCATTCGTAAAACGTTTGTACAAGGTGACACCAGAAACAGGCGCCTATGGCTATCTGCTCAAAGACAACGCGGGCATGTACTTGCAGAAAGCGGTGGCTGGCGTGTTGGGCGGTGACTGTTGGATCGACCCCGAAGTTGCGCGCGTTGTTAGTCGCATGTCTAAACAAGAACATAGTTTGAGCGAAGGCGAGTTCGAGGCTTTGGCTTGCATTGCTCTGGGTTATACTGATGCCACCGCTGGCAGAGTCTTGCATGTTACTGAACGTGCCGTTCAAGCTAGACTACGGTCTCTTTATTCAAAGTTTGCAATACCCGCTAAAGATCACGAAGATGCAGGTATCTTCAGCCCCCGCTGCCGTTCTGTCTGGCTGGCGAGTCAGCGAGGTCTCTTGACCGAAGCTGATTTAAAAAAGTGGAGCGAAAAATTCGCAAAAATTGGAAAAGATGCTGGCATCAAACTCGACTTGCGCTAGAATTATTTTGCGAATCAAACACAAATGAAAAGCGCAGTCTTTCGACCGCGCTTTTCGTTTTTGCAATAGGGCTTGATATCACACGTTGAGGAGAATGTAATACCGCCACTGCGTCCCTACAGGTGGTGCCCTGATTGCAAGCTCCTGTTGGACTAAGTCTTCAGACATTGTGTTTCCTCCTGAAATCAGTGAGAGCAATTTGAGATTTATGTCTCAGTGGACCGCCTTTTCGATGTTTCGCATTTCGGATGCTTTTGCCCAATATTCTTTTGTTCAATATCGACACCATCGCTAAATCGCTGAGACAACTGGAGTCATTAACAAGCGCTGTTTCTTCCAACCAGTGCGCAGCTTTCTGGTAATCGACAGGCACACCTTCGCCGCGACAATAACGCATTACCATTTCGAACTTTGACTCTGCATCGCTCAATTTATTCGCCAACATGACGCGATATTTTTCTGCGCGACTGATGTCTTGAGGGACCAGATCACCTTGTTCGTACATATCTGCCAACAAGGATTGGGCGTTCGTGTCGCCGAGCTGGGCTGCCGCATTCAACCAGTACACTGCCATTGGTGGATCGTAACGATGGTGATCTTTATCGAGGTAATGAACCCCAAGTAAAAATTGCGCTTCGCGCACGCCATTGGCTGCAGCACTCAGATAAAACTCGTATGCTTTATCGAGGTTGGTGTCAACTCCGAGTCCCCTCGCAAAGAGCCGCCCGAGAAGGAGATCTGCTTCTGGTAAACCTGCTTTGGAAGCCGATATAAGAAGTGGATACGCTGCTTTTGCCAGAACAGGATTCTCAGTCATTATTGCCGCGCTAGCAATGCAAAATTTTGCATGAGGGTCTCCCCCGTCTGATGCACGTTGCAACCAGAACATCGCTTTTTCATTGTCTCGATTCGCTGGTCCAAACAGTAGACCTGCTTGAAAATGTAGAGCCGGATCATTACTCGTAATGGCTCGTTCGATCATTCTGTCCTTAAGTATTTCAAGGCGCTCCGCGTGAAGCTTTTGTCGAAGTTCAGCCTGTTGGCGCTGCCGACTGTTATGTGAATTGAACATTTAAGTTCTCCTTGCGTTCGTATTTCTATTTTGCAGGGCACCAGTTGCGGTGACTGCGTCAAAAAGGCCAGTTCGGAATTGCGGTTTTCGTCACTCTGCTCAAACTTCTTGCCGAGCTGCGAAATTCGAAGACAAACATATAAGGATGAGAGATTGATTGAAGATTGGCTGAGTGAGCAAATGATGCGAGCAGTTGACTGATTGAGCAAATGATGTGAGTGAATGAATGATTGAGTAATGAAGTGAGTGAATGATTGAGCGATTTTTGATTGATTGACGAAAACGTCAATACGAATCTGGCACTTCTGTCGTTTCCGGCGACACGAGATTCTTCCATGCTGGTGATACCAACCCGGAGGAAAAACAAATGTCACAGCAATTATTGGTCGAAAGCGATGCATTCGATCCAGAAGTAAAAATCGTTGGCTCGTTGCCTCGTTGCAAAACTCACCTATATTCCGGACATCCTGATACCTTGCGACGTCGCACCATTCTGCGTGCTCTCGCCGAGCGCGATCAGAACGTTCAGTTTCAAGCGGGATTGCTTTATTTGAATCCGACGTTGATCAAACCTAATCCTGCTAAAGCTGCAACTTGGTTTTCAAAAGCAGCTCGCAATGGAAACGCTGCAGCTCAATACAATCTTGGTCTGTTGCATATGTCGGGGAAAGGAGTCAAAAAGGATTTGAATCAAGCGCGTCAATGGTTCACGGCTGCAGCCGCCGGTGGAGTGTTGGAAGCTCAGAATAATCTTGGTGTGATTTACGAGCGTGGATTGGGAGTTGAATCGGACCCAATACAAGCGTTTCGTTGGTTTGAGTTTGCGGCGTTGAACGGTTTGGCAAAAGCTCAATTCAATCTCGGCACCATGTACTTGATGGGTACAGGCGTGCAACAAAGCAACTCGCAAGCTTTTCACTGGTTTCTGCGAGCCGCTGCAAAAGGACATCGCAAAGCTCAATTCAATGTAGCGGTTTCTTATGCCACTGGATTTGGTACCGAAGCGAATGAGTGGGAAGCGCAACGATGGTTTGAAACTTTCGCGCGCGGTGCGGATGCCGATATGCAGATCGATTTGGGGTTGCGATTTTACAACGGCAACGGCGTGCCGAAAGATTTGAAACGCGCTGGCTTCTGGCTGTGTCAGGCGGCTCGTCAGGGCTCGTCGCGTGCGCTCTACAATCTGGGAATGCTTCATTTTGCAGGCACTCCAAGTTTAGTCAACAAGCAAACCGCGTTGAGATTGGTGAGAGCTGCTGCTGATCGCGGGTATCCAAAAGCGCAAGCATTCTTGAGCAAACGCGGCGCTTGATTTTTCGACTCGTGAACTGATGCTTGGAAACAGCTTTGTCTGTAAAACAAAAACGGTTTAAACTTATGCTCTTCGTTGACTGTCAAGACAGCACCGATGCTATTTGAGAGGTTTTATGTCTAAACTACTTAGCTCATTTTTGGCTTTTGTTGCAGTATTTACTCTGTTGAGTGCCGCACACGCAGCAACTGACGACGCCGGCGCAAACGCGGCTAAAGTACGTGAACTTCCTACTGTGAAAGCCGAAAAATCACAAGCCGGAAAGGACAGCAACATAAAGATCGAAAAAGCCACCAACTCTGCTTCCAAGCCGAAAGCAGATCCCTCGAAAGCTCGTTCAGGATGGGGTTCATTCCGCGTCTACAACAAAACTGGATTTTATATGGATGTCTACGAAGACGGCACTTACGTCGGCACCCTTGCACCGTGGAGCTACTCGACTTGGGTCGCGTTTGGTTCAACAACAGTTTATTGCAAAGTTGTTTTCGACAATGGCGAATTCATGCACTGGATGTACAACGCTGATGTGCAAGCCAACGAAGTAGTAAGTGCATCACCAAAGATGTAGACCAGCCTCATAAGAACCAGTCACGTAAGCACCAGTCACGTAATCCCATAATCACCAGTCCGACTAAAACCAGTTCACGCGCACTTGGAACAGGTAGGCACAGCCCAAAAAAAAGCGAGTCAATTTCCAGAATCGTAGAGCGGACGCGAGCAATCGTGTCCGTTTTTCTATGCTTGACGAATTCGGCAATCCACATTTGACGTTTTCGTCATTCGAAATTCTCCGCCTCAAAACGAGAATAAAAGGGTGAACGCAACACCGAACCCCTTCCCACTCACTTCCCGGAGAAAATATCATGAACAAGAAATTTGAAGCCCTCGCGATAGCCGCAATCGTTAACATCGCACTCACCTCGTCAGCTCCTTCAATGGCAGCATATTATTCGAATCTAAAAGAATCGACCTTCGTCACTTCGACAGTGCAAGCATTTGAAAACCTGTCACACAATTCGGCTCAGGCAACGCCGACGCTCGATCAATCCGCAACTTCTGTTCCGACCCTTGGTGGCAATTTATCGCTACACGCAACTCCTGAAAACGGAGAGCTGCTTTCCTCACTTAGTGCCGCTTCAACGAATCGCTCATTGTCCCTGGCTTCATTCTCTTCGCGTGATTTGAATCAGCTAACCCAGAATCTCGCAGCTTCAGTGCAAACATCAGATTGCGATTTGATGGACACAGTCAATGCATTTTTGGTTAAGGGCGACATCAAAAGCGCATCCGACGCTGTTGAAAAAGCGTTGGCTTCGAACCCTTCCAATGCCGCAGCGTATCTCTGCAGAGCATGGGTGCTGTATGCCGACTACCAGGACTGCAACAAAGTTCTTGCTGCAATAGACCAGGCGATCGCTATCGCACCAAATTATATCGATGCTCGAATTTCAAGAGCAATTTTGTTGACAGACATGAATGATTGGCGCGCCGCAGCAAAAGAATATGATGCCGTTCTTTCGTTGGACAAGACAAATAAGTACGCGATGAAGAAAGGCATTATTTTGAAAACAACTTTGCACGATTATGCTGGATTGATGACCAACTTCAACATTCAAATCGAACTCGACCCAAACGATGCAGTGGCATTTTATAACCGTGCTAGCTGCGAAGTTAGTTTGAATCAGAAGGACAAAGCGATCGCTGATTACACGCAAGCACAAAAGTTGTTTTTAGCTGCTAACGATCAAACCAACGCAAAGATGGCTCAGGATGCGCTGGATGGAGTGAAGAATGCTTGATCTGAAATCTAAGCGTGCGCTGAATTCCTGAAATTTTTTTTGACGGGGAAGGGGATGGACCTCTCGAGTAATCGAGAGGTCTTTCTTTTGTGATCTAACATGCACCCGCATGTAACTCCGTTGATTTGCTCACTGAAAGGTTTCATCTTAAAATGGCAAGACTTTGGAGAAGCGCAGATGGATGATGTCGAACAAACACAAATAAGCAGTCTGCAAGCGCGCGTGAAAGAGCTTGAAGATGCAATTAGATATCACGCAGAACAGCGTGGTGACGACCGCTGCTTCTTGGATGATTTGGCGCTGTACAAATTGATAGGCATAGAAGAACACCCAGGTTTGAATTTGCCGGTCGATCAATTTCTCTCCAATTGCCGGCGCTACTGGACTTGCCAACAGACTGGTGCAGAGTATCAGAAAGCCGTGTACGACATTCCTGCGCAACAGCAGATCAGAACTGACGAATAACATCGCAGTTCAGGTCTTATGGACTTCAAGAACGTAGCCTGATACCGTTGTATGAGCTTGGTATGCACAAACCGAGACTGATAGTGAATAGCACTGCTCGGGTAACAGCTCAAATGGACTGGCGGCGTTGATACCATGTAATGCCGATAGTCCAACTCTTTCAGAACTATGTCCATCACTAGTGAGCTGTACCGGTTTGATAAATTGGCCGTCCTTATTTAGCCGGAAACTAAACACGTACTGAGTGTGTGGAGTTTCGAATTCCAGACTTGTTAACGCCGGAGACACTTTGAGAAGAATATTTTGCAGATACCCTCGAAGTTTCTCATCGTTCGTTTGAATTTGCTCAATTTTTTTTGCGTGCACACGCGGGCCACTTTCCTCAAAAAACAGTTCTACATCAAGCGGTTCTTGCAACGTTGACGGAAAGTGCGCAAACGGCACGCACGCGACGACAGTTTTGAGTGCTTGATGATTCGACGAAAATGGTAAACAATTTTTTGTGCGGAAATTTGTGCAGTGCCCGTCTTGAAACAAGATAAATCCAACAGTGGGCGCGCGGTGGATTTTCTGGCGTTTATGAGCCGAGGGCTTGTGTTCGTCGCCGGTAGAGTTTTGCACGATTGTGTCAAGGAGTGTCGCCATGTATGGACGAAGCGACTCATTAGGGACTTCAATATTTTCGCTGGACATACCTACATTCTACCTTCATCTCCGCCCACTATATTGCACCCTCTTGGCTCATCGACATGCGTCTCTGAAGCTCGTTCTTGGGTTCACCTGTCTCAGTGTTTAGAGACGTCGCATTCTGATTTTGGTCGATTCTTCGTGCAATTGAGTGGCGTCTCTGTGATTCCGAAGTCCCAGCCTGTGGACTATTGACGAATCTATCAGATGGCTTTTGACGTTTTCGTCATTCAGATTCTTGCCCAGAAAAACGAGAATTAGATTGTGGATGCGAGAGGCGCACCACAAACTCACCCAACTCATTTAAAAGGACTTGAATCATGAATACTACGAAACTTCAATCACAAATTTTGGCAGCTCTTCTCGTTGTATCCGCAGCTTCTTCAGCCGCTCTTCCATCATTCGCTGCAACAGCTTCAGTTTCTTCCGCAATCACTGCTCCATCTTCTCAAGTTGTAACTCGCGACAAAGCTTTGACCGATCAAGTAATGCAGTTGCTTGATGCAAAGCAATACGATGAGGCCATGAACGTGGTAACTCAAGCGATCAATGGCAATTCGAAAAACGCTGTCGCTTATCTTCTCAAAGCTATCGTGTTGTACGTAGAGCAGCAGCCAACTGAAGCAGTAATCGAGCAGATCAACATCGCCATCAGCATCGCTCCGAATTACGCTGATGCTCTGTATTCGAGAGCTTCGATTTACGAAAGCGTGAAAGATTATCAGAATGCATTGAAAGACTACGCTGCGGTTGTCGCGATTGATAGCACCAACATTGATGCGGTTAACGCTTGCGCCGGTTTGAGCTACGAGTTGAAGGATTGGAACGGAATGCTCACCTATGTGAATATGTTGATTCAGAACAAGCCTGATGACGGCAACTTGTATTACGAACGCGCTTACGCCAACATCATGCTCGGTCAGAAAGACGCAGCAATCGCAGATTTGCAACAAGCTCAAAAGTTCTTTATCGCTTCGAATCAAACTGATAAAGCGAAGGATTGCGGAGACGCCATCGCTCAACTCGAAAACGCATAACAGCGCTTGAAAGCTGAAAACAGTATGACCCCTCGATTCTGTCGAGGGGTTTTGCTTTGGTTCAAATCGAATTGACGTTTTCGTCAACTAAGGTCTGTTGTTTGGGCCAGCGTGGCATTCCTGTTCTCCGGCTGTAATAGAGATATCACCCGAGAGCAACGGCTCCCACTAACAAATGAAATGAATCAGGAGATTGATCATGAACACTAAGGAATCGAACAAATCGAATGGTGCCATCGAAGACAATGGACGCAAAGCAACAACTACTCGCAGAGTCACCGTCCGTCACAGAACCGCAAAATCGCCTGTCACGCGCGACAAGCAGTCCATCAGTAACGAACTGAATTACTCAAGCGTTAGCGAAACTGCAAAACAATCCAGCAGTACCGACATGAATTACTCCGATGTTGCCGAATCAATCAAACAGTCAGAGCAAACAGAAATGAACAACAAGATTGAACATCAACACAATCAGAACGGCACCGCAAGCAATCAGAACAACACCGCAAACAATCAGAACGACACCGCAAGCAATTCCAATCAAATAGCTGCAACGAAACCTACTATCCTGCCTTTCTCGCTGGATCAATTATTGGAAAGCAACAAAAAGTGGATTGCTAGCGGTATTATCGCCAGCGTTGCTGTAAGCGTAATTGCTGGAACCGCATTCGGTATCAGTAAAGTTATGTCCTCTAACACCGACCCAATTACCTACATCAAAGGCTTCGTGAACGATCGCAACGGTGACCAATACATGAGAGACGGCAAAGTCGTCCAGGCGATTGATGCTTACAAAAAAGCGATTGAAGTTTCGCCGAATGATATGGAAGCCTACAAAAAGCTCGGCTATCTCTACGAGTTTGATGCAAGAGATTTCGACCAGGCTGCCAAAATTCTCAAGAATGCCACATATCAAAATGATGGTGACGCTGATATCTGGAGACTCCTGGCCTACGCACAATTCTGGGGCGGATACAACAAGGATGCAATGCAATCGATTCAAAAATCATTAGACCTCCGCAGCGATGATCCACTTGCAACATCAGTCCTGGCTCTCATTAACGCCGCAGGCAGTGACAACTCAAGAGCCAGAGAATTGATGCAACAGGCAATGGCTAAAGACCCCAACAACACCGACATTTTGCGTAATGCGTCCGTGCTCTATCGCTTCTACATCAAAGATAACGACAAGGCTGAAGAAATCATCCGTCGCGCTATCAAATTGGCTCCTTCGAATTCATCCATGTATTACGAACTCGGAGCGGTCTTGAATGCTGAAAACAAAAATGATGACGCTGTCGATGCGTTGAGAAAGGCTAAATCGCTCCAGCCGAGCGATCCCTACCGTTCGATAGATCTCGCTGAGGCGCTGCACAACGACGGCAAAAACAGTGAAGCTGAAGACTCTTACATCGAAGCTTTTAGTGATGGTCTGCACGAAGCTAATGCGCTCTTTCGTTACGCCGGCACTTTATACGATATTGGCAAATATAGCGATGCCGAAAAGCAACTCAAAGAAGCTGTTTCGATTGCTCCATCAAATTCTGACTACGTGCTGTTGTTAGGCAAAAGTCAGTATTATGCGGGCGAATACAGTGCGGCAATCGGTACATTCACTACTCTCACAGTAATTCAAAATACTGCGAAGAACTGGAATTGGGTAGGTGTCGCTCAGTACGCTGCAAAAGATTATGACGGTGCGATTGCCTCGTTCACCAAGTCCATAAGTTTGGATAACAGTGACGCAACCATCTGGGCGAACCGCGCTTCAGCCTACGACCAGAAAGGTGATACCACCGATGCTTCCAGCGATGTTCTTCAATCGTTGAAGCTCGATCCCAATTACGAGTCTGCCTGGACCGAAGTTGTGAATATCGGCAACCACATGGTCAACGCCTGGCGCCCAGGAGATGCGCGAGCTCTCTATCAAAGCGCACTAAACTACGCATCGAATTCCTTGACTCGGAATACGGTGGCATGGAATCTTCAAAGCCTTTCTTAGTGGGGTGAGTAGACGAACCGCCGGTGGTGCTTCGGCACTGCCGGTGATTCGGATAAATCTGAACGAAGTTTGAGAAAACGCGAATCAAGGAGCGACGTAATGCCTGGTCAGTTGACCGGGCGTTTTCGTGTTGCAGGACACTTTTACAAGGTGAACACTGTTCGCTAATTCACACAAAATTTTTCAAGAATTGCTTAAATGTGCTTGGAATTCTTTGAAGTCATTAGTTGCAAGAGGGATTGTCGGATGTTTGAAATGAAACGCTTAATGCTTGGCGTGCTGGGTGCTTCTTTGCTGATGCCAATAAGTATGCTGCCAAGTTCGGCGGCAGAAAAAATCTTAGCCGGTCAGAGTACGAGAGACATCAAAGAATCTCAAAGCGCTCCGAATCTAAGTGTAAGTGTTTATACTCCAAAAAATACCCGTGATGACGACCCCGCCGTTCCGATGGTGACAGACGCGCTGAAGTTGAACGCCGCGAAGGATGCTAAAGGCGCACTGAACATTCTGACGCAAGCTGTTGCGAAGTATCCTCAAAGCCCAGTGGCTTGGGCTTACAAAGGCATGATCGAGTATTACTTGAATGACTACGAGGGTGCGGTCACCGACTGTGGAAAAGCAATTAATTTGGCACCACAATTTGGCTTGGCATATGAATACCGTGGCAGAGGACATATGTGGAAAGCAAAACCAGATTTAGATAAAGCTCTCGCCGACTTGAATGAGTCATTGAAACACTTCGCATCTGGAACAGACCTTGATGCATGGTACAACTGCGGCCTGGCATCATACAACAAAGGTGATTTCGCAACTGCTGCTGCCATGATGGCGGTCGAGGAAGGTTTGACTGTTGATTGGTACTGGTTTCACTGGTACAGAGGATGCTCACTTCACAACATTGGAATGTATGATGCAGCGCAGGCTGAAGCTCAGCTCGGAATGAAGTCAGATCCAAAAAATCCTGATGCAGTGTACTTGTCAGCGCTAAATTACGAAAGTTCCGGTGTTAAGGACAAGGCTGTAGCGCAGTACAAAGCAGCGCTATCGATGTACCAGGCGATGAATTCATCCCTTGGAATGGGCTGGTGCAACGATGGTCTGAAGCGACTCGGCGCGATGTAGCTCGTCTCTAAAAAAAGAAATAAAAAACGGTTCGACCTGGCAATCGAACCGTTTTTCATTTTCTCGCTATTTGCTTTATGCAATTCCAAACATGTGTGGGAGCTGCATGATAGCGATAGCCAAGCCAGCGATTGACCAGTATTCCATCGGAATCCAGTAGAGATTGCGACGTACCTGACGTTGTCTCAGTGGCAGTCCTACTGCCAACAATGAGATGGCGATGAGCAAACCGGTGACGAATTGCTGTCCACAATCAGGCAAGAATTTGAGTGATGTACCTGCAAGCAATGAAACAAATGCGATTACGGGAACCAAAAGACCAGCACCGCTCCAGCTAATAAAAAACATTGTCGTGTCCTCCAGAAATAAGTGGGAATGAGATTCGGGGATTCGCTCGGTGGCGTTCGCTCAACCGATATCTTCAGAATAGTTTTTTGAGCGAGACAATCGAATAAGGAGAACGTCAGAGTCGGATTGACGTTTTCGTCAATTTCAAATGAATCGATGACAAGCGATATTTCGATTCGGCTTTAATAAACCTGCAAAGTCAACTTCCAGGCTCTGTTTTGACACTTTTTCAAGTACAAACATGGCGGACTTGGTATGATGCCCGAAATTCGGTATCACGGCGTAGCAAAGGCTTTTGAGAAATTCAAATTCTCGCGGACAGGAGCAGAAATGCACATGAAATGGATGTGGCGGCACCGGAATCCCATGATGATTTTGCAGGCAGCGATTCTCGCGGTGACATCAACGTTGCCGGCAGCGGCTTACGATATGTTCGAGAACGGAAAACTCGACAACGTAAAAGCTTCTTTCAAAAGCGTCAGCACTGGTAGCACCGGCCGTGATTCCAACTGGAGTGCGCTCGATACTAGTGGTTGGAAGAAAATGGAGCTCGGCGATCTTTTAGGCGCGTGGAACGACTTTTCGCAAGCAATCGCGAACAATCCTCAAGACGTTGTTGCATATGCTGGACGCGCTCTCGTTCAGAGAGCCTCGCGCAATTACAATGACGCGATGACTGACGCCAATTACGCTGTCTTTCTCAATTCAGATTGCGAAGAAGCGCGTTGGGCGCGTGGAAATGTCAATAATGACATAAACAAGTTTTCCGACGCTCTGGCTGATTTCAAAGTCGCCGTTGCTCAATCACCCAATGCTCCGTGGAATCATGCATTACTCGGTGATGTCTACAGAGCCCTGGGAAATCGCTCTAGCTCTTACAGCGAGTACAAGACGGCGGCACGTTTGTATGCAACTAGTAGCCCTTCTTTCAGCAGCCAGTGCGAGAGATTAGCATCCTTTGTCAATCCATCTTCCACTCGAGACATCGATAGCAGCACGCCAGGAATGATTGTCGAAGACTTGTCTCAGACCTACAAATGCTTCGGCAAACAGGCAGAATCTGGACGCGCTTTGTTCGCAACAAGTGCGAAGTGGCCTCTGGGTCACGTTGTCACCGTTGCATTCAACGGTGGTGACCCGGCTTTGCGAAAGCTAATCGCTGACACCGTTCCGGAGTGGTCTAAGTACGGCAATATCAAATTCGATTTCATAGACCCCTCAACTGGAAAGTATCGAGAATGGACCACGCATGATACTAAATACAGTGCCGACATTAGAATTGGTTTCGATCAACCCAATGCATATTGGTCTGTAATTGGACAGCAATCTGTTACAGATATGGCACCAAACGAGAAAACGATGAATCTTGCTCCTGCAAATTGGCAGCAACTGGGATCATTTTTCACTGGCACTATCTTGCACGAGTTTGGACATGCGATGGGATTCTTGCATGAACATCAACATCCCAACGCTGGCGGCAGTGTCGAACTGAGATGGTTAGACGACCCCGGTTATGTCGTGACGAAAGACAACCGTGGTGTTTACATGGCTGATTCAGAAGGACGCCTACCAGGTTTGTTCAGCTACTACGTTGCAACACAAGGTTGGATGCCCCCGATGACTTACGCGCAGATTGCGACTTATGAGGATTCAACGGCGTTTGCAATTGGTCCACTCGACACCAGATCGATCATGCAATACGCGCAAGATGCATTTTTGTTGAAGACAGGTAAGGCAAGTCCTTGTTATGCAGAACTCAATTCTGTGCTATCGGCAGGAGATAAAATTGCAATTCAGCAGCAATATCCGGGACCGACTTCGCAGTCTGGTGCCAGGGATGTTGTCGAAAAACCTGCAGAGCAATCCATTGAAGCAGCAATAAAGCCAAAATTCCACGGCACCGTTCGTGGTGAGTTCAATGAACCAGCGAGAGGAATCCATCAATTTGACGTGCAGGGAGCAGGGTCGATTGACATCGCTGCGAAAGGCTCTAGCCTGATGAGATCTGGTGACTATGCTGGTGCCGTGAATCTGTTCACTCAGTCGATCAATCGCGACCCTCAAAACATCCAGGCAATAATGCTGCGTGCTGACGCTCGACAAAAAATGGGTGATTGTGTCAATGCAATGGCAGATTTGTCTACGCTGCGAATTGCGCCTCTAGAGCCGTGGGCTTTAGTCGAACGAGGTAAATGCAATTCGTATTTGAGCAATTACAAAGGCGCGTTGGATAACTTCAACGCATCGCTGGCGCTTGACTCCACCGGTGATACCGCTGTCGAGGCATACGAGTGTCGAGCAATAGTGAAGCGAGCAACGCATGACATTCCTGGTGCCTTTGCTGATTGCAACGCGGCCTTACAACTGAAGCCCAACGACCTCAATTCTCTCTGGCAGCGCGGTATAACTTATTTTGAAAGCAGCCAGTATCAACAGGCTGTTGCCGATTTGAAATATGTCATAGCCAATGCCACGGAATTCGCCGATGCGCATTTGCTTCTCGCTCAGTGTTTCGAGAAACTCGGTCGGAAGACTGAGGCTGTTACGGAATGCAAAACAGCGAACTACATTTTCCAAAAACAAAACAATCGCAGTGGAATTGAACAGACAGAAACTCTTCTCAAAGAACTTCAGGGATAAAGGTATCGTTGAAATCAATCCACTAAGTAAGTAAGTAACGGTGGAGCGATTTCTCTCTTCAATTGATCTAACAAAGTTCGACGTCGATGATCAAAATAGACCATCGACGTTGGCGGATGAACTTTCGATTGTAGCTACTCGATTGAATCACCTCCCAGGTCTGACTCGACTTCATTGCATTCATCTTCAAGACCGGCATTGATAGCCTGTTCCTGACCACTTTCATACCGACGCATGAAAGACTTTGCGTTCGGATATCCTCGTTCTGCCGACATTCTCAGCAAACGCAATGCGCCTTTTTTGTTGAGCTGCAGCGCGCCACCGCAGAAGTAGAGCATTCCCAGGTTGTATAGAGCGCGCGGGGAGCCTTGTTTAGCGGCTTTGAGCAGCCATCTCGCCGCTTTGTCATAATCCTTATTTACGCCATTTCCGGCATAAAATCGCAATCCCAACTCGATTTGGAAATTTGCATCGCTCTCTTTTCCAAATTGGATGAACCACTTCTCGGCTTCCTTCGGGTCCGCTATCGTGCCGTGCGCATTCGCATACGCGCACGCCAGGTTGTATTTGGAGTTCCGGTGCCCTTGTTCAGCCGCTTTCTTGAAGTAGTTGAAAGCTCGATGATCGTCGACATCCACACCAATTCCAGCTTTATACATTGATGCGACATTGTATTGAGCTTTCGCTAATCCATTTTTCGCTGCCCGTTCGTACCACTCGAACGCCTTCCTATGTTCGCATGGCACGCCTAGCCCGCGTTCGTAGAGGAAGCCGATGTTGTTTTGAGCCTCTGCGAAGCCGTTGTCAGCCGCAAGCGAAAAATATTCGAACGCCTTCCCATAATCTTTTGGCACACCTTTGCCGGACATGTAGAGCAGTCCCAGATTGTATTGAGCCGGGTGATGACCGTTGCGCGCCGCCTTCATGAACCAGACCGCAGCCTTGTAATAATTGATTTGCTGCAGTGATGCGTCGAGATAGAGCATCGCGACCTGAAACTGGTTGGCTGCATCTCGCTTGGTAAGCGCTTTTGTGACTGTTTGCTTGCGCAGTTCCTCCTTGTTTACCGCCGTCAAATTCGGGACTTGAACCAGAGTCGCAGCTTTCTTGGTTCGCGTTTTTGACTGGGTGGTTTTCGTGAGAGATTTAGTTGGCATCTCAAGTTCCTCCGTAACTACTCCTCAATCATGGTTGAGGTCGGAAGTTCCCGAAACGCTGTATTCGTCAGGTTTCAATTGACGTTTTCGTCAATTCTTTCGGAGCCTTATTGTTCAGCTTAGAACGGTCAATTTCGGTAATAATCGCGATTGCGCGCGTGGTTGCAGGTTTCTGAGGCGTTTGATAGTATAATGTTAAGTTCCGTTTAACTTGCGGTGAAGCTATGAAAAATAGAAATTTCCGCCGTCCTTCGGGAAACATGCTGATCTTTGTGACAGCTGTATTTCTTGGACTGGTTGTCCCGTTACTAATGTTCCTACTCTGGTACGTTCGCACTCTTGGATCTCACCAGGAGCAGCGTTCTGCTACTGAGGCTGCGGCTCTTGCGGCTGCAGATTCATTGTCGAGGTTAGTCATCAACGACGCTAACTACGGCTATGTAGGAATCTCCGATTATGCCCCTGTCGCCTCCAACACCCAGGCTCCGGATGGTCAAAACCTACCCGTCAAGGGCATCAACACGATCCTTGCAACAGTTCGGTTGGACATGATTGTTGCGGATCAATTGCACGACCCGGTAATGCAACAGCTCGCGGCGCGCGATTACACAAACGCCATGAGCGCGAAGGACTATCTCAACACCGCTATGGCGGATGCGATTGGTCCAAGCCCCTCACAAGACTTCAGAGATGTCGACCAAAACAGAATTCGCCCATACAACGATGCATTGAATGCTTACAAGCAGAATGTAATCCGCATGACAGGTACTGCCAACGCTGTCAATGCTGCATCCTTCAAGCTTTCACTGGGTTGTTTGGCTACTCCGGCGACGACCAATACTCCTACTCCTCAACCTGCTAGCTACGCAAGCATCGCAGACTCAACTACTACACAGCCTTCATCGACTGGTGATGGCACCTCGCTCTACAAATCCTACGTCAACATTCCTTATAACGGAAACAACTTCGTGTTTGCTGGATGCGACAACAGCGTTCGCCTTGTCGACCCGAAGGTGTTTGTCAGTACGATCAGCACTCCTTACGCTATCCCAACAATCGTCAAGGTTGATGCTGACCAGGTTTTCGCGGCGGGACGTGGTAATCCGAATTCCAGCACTGTACACTCCATCGCTTGTGCGCAGCCTGGGTCCACTTGCGACCCTCGACCTTCGCCAGGCGCGCTCAAGCTTGATTTCCCAGATGGTATTCCACCTGAAATCACCAAACCTGGTGACCTGCTCACTTCGCCAGTCATCGGCACTGTGCCGACCGTGCTGCAGAGCCCGACCAGCGGAGACTATCCGCCAAGCGGACTCACGCCGATCACGGGCGGTTTACCTTCATTCGTACCTGTCAATCCGCCACCGACAATGGTGTCAGGTGTGATGATCTACGACTGGTTTAAGAGAGCTGGTACGAGACCGAATATCAAGTCGATTTTGGATTTCCAAAACCTTGCAATCGGTTCTGTTCTGCCTCAAACGATCGCATACGAGTGGACTTCGACAGGAACCATCAAGTACATGGTGATGGCTAAGACTGCCGCAGGCTATGTCGTTCCCGCGTCGAACATGCAGTTGTACTCCCAGACCAAATCACCGTTCACGAGCACCAATGGACTCGCATATGATTTCGTTGGTTCTGATACGGTCGTTAATCCTGGAATTCTGCAAGGCGGCATCCACGCTGGTGAACCGTTGGTTGACCCGATGATCACCTCGTCGTTGCCAGAGCAAACAAGCAACTTCTTGTGCAGCAATTTCGGTGTAGCTAGCACCATTTATGGTGCTAACTTCCTTGTCATTCTGGTTGTGCTTTGCAAGAAGTTCAGCCGCAGAGTCAAGAAAGCCGCTGTTCTCTCGATGAGTGTTCTCAGTTTGGCTGCATGCGGTGGTCCGCCACCTACGCCTCCAGACGTTGCCCTCAGCGTGAACTCGGTTGGTCCAAGAATTCCACGCGATACCTATCTAAAGAATGGTATGGCTGTTGAACTCGAGATCAAGCTGCACTAATCGACAGCAGTAGAAATAACAACGGCTCGTCTTCTCAGGCGAGCCGTTGTTTTTGTTTGGTTTAGACGCGCGCGATTACATTCGAGATGCTGCGTTCAAAGCTTGCGCGTAATTGTCGTAGGTTGACTCTCCGATAATCGTCGAGCCCACTTTTCCCGAGGGAGAAAGGAAAACGACAGTTGGAATCGGTCCGATTTTGTATTGATCCACTAGTGAATCATTTGCAGAATCGTCGATGTTGACTTTTGTTATGTCGACTCTATTGCCAAAGTTGTTGGAGAGTTGGCTGATGGAGTTATTCATGCTTTTGCACTGGTCTGCCCAATCAGAATAGAACGCCAGCACTTTAGCTTTGCCCTGTGGCGCGTCTTGCAATGCTGCTGCGTTTGTGTTGGTGGCAAGTCCAAATAATCGAGATAACTGATTCGATTGTGTAGCACCACTGGTAGTGCTGCTGACCGTGCAACCAACATTGTTGGTTGCGGTTTGATTGCCAGCCATGCTTAACAGGTATGAATTGAAAGATCGAGCCTGGTCGCCGCCGCCTCTGCGAATGCGCATCGCACGACGAAAGAGTTGGCTTGCTTTGTCAGGTTCGCCGTTTTGGAAGTACGCACGACCAAGAAGGGCAAGAACATTTGAATCGGTCGGTTTTTGCGAACGAAGTTGCTCCAACTCAGAAATTGCAGCACCATTTTGCGATGAATCCAGCAGTTGCAGTGGATGCTCTAGCCCCTGCGTGTTGATGAACGACATGCGTCCCATGAATCCGCCCGGACCGCCGTTACCTGTTCCGCCCGATCCGGGACCGTTCCAACTGCCTGGACCGCCAGACCCGCCTGGACCGTTCCATCCACCACCGGGACCGCCATTGCCGCCGCCAGAACCATTCCAGCCGCCATACCCGCCGGGACCGCCCGAGCCATTCCAGCCTCCGCCAGGACCACCTGAACCAGGGCCGCGCCTGCCGCCGCCGAAGCGCCGTCCTACTTTTGTCGAGAGCCAGGAGTTGATGATCCGGAAGTTCTGATCACGTGGACCTGCGTCTTGAGTTTGTGCTTCTTCAAAAATCAAATGCTCGCCTGGAACTGCAAAGAATGATTTGTCCTTTGACGCGACGTCGTTGAACAATTCCCAGGTGCCTTCTGGCTTCACAAGCTGGTCTCCGGTACCCTGAACGAATAGCACCGGCATGTCAGTCACTTTCTTCGCGGCATCGTGATTGAAGTTCATGAAGTCCTGAAACTGAATCAATTCTTGCGGGCTGAGGTTCAATCTTGAAAGCGGATCGTCTTGCCATGCGGCTTTCAGCTTGTCGTTCTTTGTAGCTTGATTGACGAGATCGTTGCCGATATTTGCTATGTTCACGCCGCTGATTAAGTTCAAGAACACTTTCATGCTTGTGCGTCCCTGATTAAAACGTTCACTCGCAGGCACGGAAGAAACCAATCCATCGATCAAGCTCGGATACATTGATGCCGCCCGTAGTGCGATCGCTCCACCCATCGACTCTCCTAGAACATAGACGGGAAGCCCGGGATTAGCAGCACGAATTGATTCAAGCGTTTGTTTGATGTCTTCCAGGCACTCATCGAAATTGACTTTCGTTTTGCCTTTTGCATTCATCCACGAACCGAATCCGCGCACGTCAATTGCATAAACTGCCAGGCCGCGGTTCGATTGTTCTTTGCCGAAAAATTCATAGGAATTACTTTGCAGTCCTAATCCATGAATACACAGTAGGCAGGCGATTGGCTGCTCGCCTGGTTTGACCCAGGATCGGCAGGGAGCCGATTGTCTGCGGTCTGCTGCTGCTGTCGGAGCACCACTGGTGGTTTGTGTCGATGTTGATTGATACTGAGCTGAACCATATTGAGGCGCCACAGGTGGTGCGCCATTATTGTATAGCGATTGCGTTGAACCAGATGCACCGTAACCAGCGCTGGAGTTCTGCGATGCGCCTGACGTGCCGTAATTCTGAGAGCCACCTGAGGAAGTAGAGGAGTTGTACTGACTCCCGTTTGATGCGTCATTCAATCCACCGTTCGAGCCGGATTGAACCGTTGTTCCATTCTGCGATTGATTTTGCAGATTTTGATCGATCCTATTGATCATGCGTTTTTGCGCATTATCAAAAATCATCTGCCCTGCTTGGCGCAAAAACGATGGTGATTGTTGCGAAGACTGCGTGCTCTGCGCGAAAGTTGGAATTGCATTCGAACTGCTGATAATTGTGTGTACGACCGCTGTTGCGATCAGCAATTCTTTCGATCTATTTTGTTTCATCATGATCTCGTGTTCTCAAGCCAGGAATGCCGACTTCAGTATATTCCATGCGCAATTTACGTCATTCTAAATTTGGTCTTGCGTCAAACAGCTTGCGCCGCGATTTATACTTGTTGCAATTGTTGGGTATACCTATGGCATGCCTGATGTTGCGGCTGTTTTAGCCATCTTGGAAGGGTATCATTATCAGACACAAGCTTAAATCATTTGCATTATTGTTTGCTGTATTTCTAAGCGTTTCAACCGCCGCGTTCGCATGGAAAACTGTTGAGTACTGCGATGTGTACATCGGTCATGAGAAGGTATTCAGTGTCACGAACACACCAATCATGTCCGCAGTCGATAGAGCTCAAAGTATTTCAGGGCGGCTGCAATCAATTCTTGAAAATCCCAACTCTGACCTGACGCAACTGAGCATCAAGAAGAGTGCGGATGGTGTGCCGGTCATCTCGTTGGACAACACACCTATTTGTGCTGTCAGCAAGGAAGATTCAGAAGCGCTTGGTCGTTCACCAGAGGCGGTGGCAGATGAATGGATGCAAACTATACGCTCTAATCTCGAATCTGCACGGACAAAGCACGAACAGTCGCCCACACCGACCAAGCACGAAAGCAAAACACTGAATGAACACAATGTTCTGTTGTTGTTTCTTGAAATTGGTGTCCTGCTACTAACCTCGCTCTGTCTTGGCGAGATGATGGTGAAACTTGGACAGCCCGCTATTATTGGGCAAATTCTGGCGGGGCTTTTGCTAGGTCAAACTTTCTTCGGCAACTTCTTTCCGGATCTTTCCGTACAGCTTTTTCCGCAAGATACTTCTCAATCAAAACTGATAGAAGCCGTTTCCTGGATTGGTGTTTCGTTTCTTCTGATGCTTACGGGCATGGAGACCGACACTTCAATGTTGAAGCGTCTCGGGAAACCAGCTCTGTACCTTGCTGTTATCGGTTTGCTCGCGCCGTTTCTCGTTGGTGCGGGCTTGTCTGTGCTCTTGCCTGACTCGATGCGTGGCGACCCGTCGGCCAAGCTCGCGTTCGCTGTTTTTCTGGGAACGGTTTTCGCAGTTTCCTCTGTTCCTGTCGTCGCAAAGATTCTAATGGACATGAAACTGCTGAAGCGCGATGTTGGACAACTCGTACTTTCGGCTTCGCTGTCGCACGATCTACTTTGTTGTTTGTTGCTCGCGGTTATCGCGGTGCTCGCCAATCCCGCTGGATCAGGCGAAGGAAATCCGCTCGTCACTGCAATCGTCGGCACTATCGCTTTTGTTGCCGCAATGTTTTTTGGCCGTCCATTGTTTTTTAACATTTTGCGCTGGGTCAACGATCACGTCTCGACAAGAGATGGATTGATTACCGCGATGATTGTGATGCTGCTGCTCGGAGCCGCAACAACGCAAGCTCTGGGAATTCACATCGTGTTAGGTGCCTTCGCCGTTGGTGTCATTCTTTCGCAAACTCCCGTTATCAATCATAAAGTCATTCGCCCCCTAGAGACGGTAACGATGGGATTCTTCGCTCCCATATTTTTTGCGTCGTCTGGATTGAATGTCAACTTAGGAACGTTATTGCAACCCAAATTAGCTGGCATCACATTGTTCTTGTGCGCTGCGTCAATGGCTAGCAAACTGATTGGATGTTACATGGCGGGTAAGTTATCTAACCTCGGCCAGTGGGAGTCTTTAGCCATCGGTGTCGGTGCTAACGCGAAAGGCTCTATGGGATTGATTCTCGCCATGCTCGGCTTCTCGCTGCATATCATCACGCTGGACATGCTCGCGATCGTAATCTTCGTTTCGCTGTTCTCAACTGCAGTCGCGCCACCGCTTATGAAATGGACGCTGTCCAAAGTCACGATTACAGAGGAAGAGCGTGTTCGTCTGGCGAAAGAAGAGCGTCGTTCGCGCACGGTTTTGAATTCGATCCGACGTGTTCTCTGGCCGACTTCTGGCAGTGTGCGTAATCACTTCGTCGGAAAGCTGATTGAGAGCATCGGCGCGAGACAAGTAATTGAAACAGTGGTCATGTGGGTCAGAACACAGGATTCCGTGCAAGACGCTGAACGACCATTTAAAAGTATCGAAAAATCGATCAATGCAAAAGCCGCAGGTTTGGTGCGACGAACGGTCCGTTCCAATCATCCGAGCGATGCGATTTCGGAAGAAGCAAACCTTGGTTACGACCTTCTCGTCATGGCAACAGACAAGCCTGCAGCAGGCGCTGAGCATGTTTTTGGAGAACTTGTCGATAGCGTTATATTGAACTCGCTCACACGCGTTCTTGTTGTTTACGATCCCGATCAAAGCACCGAACGAATAATCAAGCGAATCGTTGTTCCTGTCAGTGGCTCAGAACTTTCTGTCAGCGCAGGCGAATTCGGAATTTCGCTCGCTCACGCGTTAAATGCGAAAGTCGTTTTGATAAGCATTGCGGAATCAGAGTTGGAAGATCTCTACAGTGAAGAGACGAAAAGCGGTGAGAAAATCCAGCGCAACATAACCTCTGAAGTTCAAGGATCGTTGAAAGAGTTGGCTGATGCTTTGGATGTAGACTTTACTGCTCTTCAACTGCATGCTACTAACCATGCAGCGCAAGCTATCATCATGTCCGCCCAGCAACAGAATGCGGATTTGATTGTGCTGGGTGCGGAGCCGCAGATCGGTAAAGGATTATTCCTTGGTCACACGATCAATTTTGTTCTCAGGAATGCACCATGTGCGGTGGCGATCCTGAAATTGCGTGCGTAGAATTCCACACGAACGCTGGTCTGCGCTGACTTCGAACCTTGATCCTTAAGACGGACGAATGCTGTTCCATGCGAACTTCGAACTTGGTGCTTAAGGCGCTCCTGCAACTCTTTAGTGACCCGTATGGCACAAACTTGCATCACCGCAATCTTCAATATTTTGTACGTAGTGCACTCGTTGTTTCCAAGCCTTCTTATATTCTTCCATCAGTCCATGAAAATCTTTCGGCGACATCACGTTATCGATTGTTTCGTTTGGTTTTAAAAGTTGGCGCACTTCCTTCGATTCAGCCGCTGTGGCCTGGTGAATTATGTCAGGATCGCCTTTGTGCTTTGGAATATCGAAATAATCATTGCGAGCATGACCATGAGCAGCATGAGTATTATGGTCACCGTATAACTCACCGATCGTGCCGAAGTCGAGCTGCGCGCTTCCTTTGTGGTTGTGAGCATCTGATTTCTTTGCCTGATCGTTCAAAGATTCAGTTTGTGCCGCACCATGATTGCCGTTGTGTTTGCCTGGCAAATTTCTGAAGTCTTCCATCAATTGGGCAACATTGAATTGAGGCAGCGTGGATTCCGATTTAGCGTTCGATGTTTTTTCGGTTTCGAGCCCTTTCATCGTCATTTTGCGTCCCTCGTTTGTGTGCCCTCACAATCTTAGAATCGCAAAATGTTTTGGCGGTTTGTTGGCATTTTCGTGCCAAATTGCTTATTTTGTTGCAGGGGTGTTTGGTTTTGGCGGAACTTTTGAGGTGCGGGTCGCGTTACGCCAATTTCTTGTCGCTAGAAAGAATATTGGTCCGACAACACCCACCAGCAAGAAAACCAGGACCCAGGTGAAGGCTGTGTGTGCGCAGATCAGATAGAAAAGCTGGTCTACTGGTTTGTCAAATACGACAACGCCGCCAAGCGAATCAAATGCTTCGGGTGCGCTTAACTTCTGATTTGGACCGGTGCTTAAAAAGCCGTTTGCGTTCGGTGTTTGAATTGGATTTTTTGCTCTGTCGAACGCGCCAATCAGATAGCGTTTGTTCGCTGTGACGCAGACCACAAGACCTGGGTGAGGTGTCACTCCTTGCGCCTTGCACGCGGCTACGAGATCCCCAATGTTGTCTTTTCCACCGAAGGCGAGAACGCGTTCGCTATGTTTGGTGAATGGATTCGTGTACGACAAATCCGCTCGCTCAGTGGGAGTCGGAAAACGTCCGTGCTTTTTGAAAAAGTCGTAAGTGGTGCTGCGGAGAGCATACATTTTTGTAGCAACCGCGTCTTCTGGTTCAAGGATGTCGTAATACGTGCTGCTGTACTGATCTTGCATTGCGTAACCGTTCCATCGAAGCAGCAAATTTTTCTTGGTGAATACGTTGAAATAAACGGATAAGAGCGAACCGGGAGTGCCGTCATAAATAACCGTTGGCAGTTTGGATTTCGCTACTTTAGAGTTCGCGGTAACGTCTGCTGTTCCGTCTTGTGACCAGGAAAGAGCGGTCACATTATCAACGGGGCGAAATACCCATTTTTGATTTTTTGCTTTGGTGTGAGTTTGGATTTGAGCAACGAAATCACCGTGTACAACTTTGTTTTGTACTTCCGTATATGGGTGAGTCGCCCACCAGAAAAATCCGTAGACGAGCATACCGAACAATCCGACAGACGAAACCACGATCGATGTTCGCGATAGGAATTCTTCTGCTTTCGAACTGGTAAATGTTTGAATTGCAGTATCAATCACGAGCTGAAATGGATTTGACGCTCTTACGATTTTTTTGTCGAGAGCTACTGCCCACAATCCTTGCAGCGTGCGCGCGTGCTTGCCGCTCTCCAGTTTCGATGCTGCTTCGGAGCTTTTCGCTGACAACAACACTGTGTTGGTCAAAATGTTTTTGGCATCGTGGCCGCCTTCCAGAGCCGAAAGTGCTCTCACTGCTTTCTCTAATTTGAAGATAGAAAGCATGGACTCTTCGGCGAGGACTCCATATTTGTCTTCTGCTGCTCTGCGGGCTTTTTCGTAATTGCGAAGCGCTTCCTGGAAATTTTTCATTCCCATGTTTGCGTCTCCAATCGCCGTGTAGCATGCGATTCTGATTTTCGCAGAATCAGATTGGCTCATTGTTTTCAGACTTTCGAGAAGCTTTTGGGCCGTGATGATGCACTCGGGATACTCCTTGTTCTGGAGCTTCTCCTCGAATATTTGCATTCTGTCTTGTTGGGTCTCGACCATCTTTTCTCGCTTCTGTTCAATCCTGATTTTTTTTTTTTTTTTTTTTTTTTTTTGCACTACAGACGGTGGCGCCATTGACGAATAATTATGGAGGCAAAACTCGTTTCGGGTCGAGCTTACCGACAGCTTCGTCAAATGTCAGTGAGCCATTCTCGACGCGCCCCTGAGCATTAAGTACACGCTTCAAGTCCACCTCAGAGAGTGAACCCTGGCTGATTAGAACTTCTCCGGTCAGTTTTCCTTTTCTTCGACCCTCTTCCAGCGCGGATACCAATTGGAGCGGCGTGATAATGGTGGATGCAACAAGAAGTTCTCCCAGTCTGCTTCCTTTGAAGACTTCTATCTCTTTGGTCACAGGTCTGGACGCCACTTCTGGCTTCGCTATCTTTCCATCAGGTTTTTCGCATCGACTGAGAAATTCAATTGCTTCCTCATAAGCGATTTCTTGCAGCAAAAGTTTTTCTTGGATGGACAAAACGTAGTCTGCAGCATCGGCTGTCAACGCATTTCGTTGTACCAGCGTCGATAAGAATGGAATTTGGAAATTCAAGCAGGTCGCAAAAGCTAATGTCTTGTCTTTATCGCTGATTAAACCTGAATCCAACAATAAATCTCGTAGTTGTCGAACGTTTTCGTAGTATGAAAAGTCCCATCCGGCTTGCGCCAGTGCTTCTTCGATCGTGCAATTCTGCGCCCCGAGAATTTTCATGGCACTGATGGTGACAGGCTTCGTCAAGAGTTTCTCGTGCATGTACATCTGGCAAAGAACTGCGCCGCGAATGATGGCCGGATTCAAGTTGCCCTGTCTGAACATGTATTCGCCAGGCTCCATTCCCGACTCTATACATGCGAGATTGAGCACAGCAAGTTGCTCTGCCTCTAGAGAGAAGCATTCAGATAGTAAGTCGATTGTCGTCGGGACCGATTGGGCCATAGTAAGCAATCCCCAAGAACTTGGAGTTACCTCGATAATATACCCAAGCGAGCCACAGATTCAAGCTTTCTGCGATCAAGCCGCCACATCTTTGTCTGGAGGTGCTGGTTTGATTCGAATCGGTTCGCTCGCCTCGTTCTCAATCAGAGTTAAAAACGCCACTAGTCGACTTTCTTCCTTAGTCAGACCTGCGCATCGGATGTTGCCATTATCTACTCGTCTCATGAGGGGCGGCAGACTTCCAGCATCGGCGTGTCTGAGGATAGCCGAGTGGATGTAGCTTGAACGACACACTGCGGGCGTGTTGCCCAGAGCGGCTGCCGCCGATTTAACCGCGGCAACTATTGCTTTCTTCTTGGCAGTCTTGCTCAGATCCCCTTTCATG
This sequence comes from Drouetiella sp., assembly GCA_036702965.1. Taxonomy (GTDB): domain Bacteria; phylum Cyanobacteriota; class Vampirovibrionia; order Obscuribacterales; family Obscuribacteraceae; genus PALSA-1081. Next base: position 354,386 of record DATNPZ010000013.1, on the reverse strand, counting down.
TCGGCGAGTTGGGTCAGTGCCACCACGCTGCCTCTCCATGTGCGAAAGTCTTTTGCTGTGACTGATTGCTTTGCCACCTCAAGCAGATAACTGTTTACGTCGGACGAAGTGACCGCTACATATTCATCGTTCTCGTTCTGATACGAGAAGAGAAATTCTCCATCGCTTTTTTCGCAGTCTTCGATGACTGCTGCCAATCCCTGGTCTGAGCACTTCAATTCAATTTGTTTTCCAGATTTGCCTTTGAAGTTCAAGCTGATCTCGTGGCTGTTTCTACACACATGTTCACTTGTAAGTGTGGTGGCACCTCTGGAGTCATTCGCTTCTAGATACTGCTTATTGCCAATGCGGATGCAAGCTTTATCGAGCAGTCTCACAACTGCCGCGACGACGCGTCGTTTGTTCAATTGTTCTAGCTTGAGGTCTGCCGTGACCGAGCGACGAATCTTCGGCAACAATCCCGCGATCACTTTTAGTCTTCCATATTTATGCGCTGCGCTGGCTTCATGCCACCGCGGGTGGTATATGTACTGTTTCCTCCCAGCATCGTCCGTTCCAGTGGCTTGAATGTGTCCATCTGCGTCAGTGCAGATCCAGACATCTCTCCAGGCTGGTGGTATCACTAACGCGATGATCCGCGAGCGTGTATCCTTGCATGAAAGTGGTGAGCCATCAGAGCCGAGATATTTAAATCCCTTGCCGCACTTCTTGCGGGTAAGCCCCGTTTGAAAATCTTGAACATACAGCAGTCCGGCGCTTTTAGCGCGCGCTTCCCAATCACTCATGGTTTAATCCTATGCTCTCACTTGCTTTGTCGGACGGGCATGCTCTCCACAAGTTCCTTGCTGAGCTTTTAGGGTGGCATTAAAATTGCGTCCGAGTGCGGCTGATATCTGTTGCAGAGCAACGGTTTTGAGCATTTGGATCTGCTGAAATGGACTAGATTCGGAGCTCTTGCGGTTGTTCGTCAGTGTCTCCTAGACACGGTGTTCGGAAGCCGCCCGCAAATCCAGAATTAAGTTCCGGATACCTCGAACACAACGCGTCTGCTTTCTGGAAAAGACCATTTTTAAGAAGCGCCACGGCATAATTCTGTCGCGTCGCCGTGTAGTCGTGGAAATCTATTTCAAGCAATTTCTCCCAATTTCGAATGGCTGAATCCAAATCCTCATATTGTTGGTAGTCCGCTAGTGCCGCGAGCGCTCGGAGATAAGGTTTAGTTCTCGCAGTCAAGTAAGCATCTTCTTCCAGACCAGTGTCATAGCTGCGTAACTCGATTCCAGCATTCAACGCGTTTTGGCAATGCTGCTCGCGAGAAATGAATCGATTCCGCTCGTATTTGGCAAGTATGATGTGCGCGTCGACGCAACGTGCATCAAAATTCAATGACGCTCTCGCTAACCGAACTTTCATCTCCAAATTGGATTCTGTCAGGGCTTTATTAGCAATGTTCTGCGCATCGACGAGCCGCCCCCGTGACTCACAGGATGCTTCACAGGCTCGCTTTCGGCAGAGCAACTCAAGGTCGTTAGTTCTAAAACTCGGTATGACGCTCCAGAGAATACGTTTTACCGTGCGTTCTCTCAGAAATTCTGCAGCCTCGACTTGAGACATAAAACATCGCGGACCTCTAGTGTTTTCCTTTGCCGACCTCCGAGTGCGTTGCTGACGTTGATTCCTTTTGGATGGCTGCTTGGCTCTCATGACGCTTTCCTCTTAGTTCTAAAAGGTAATACGGAAGCAGTTCGGAAAAAGTTCAACGATTTCGCAATTTAAGCAAAAGATTTTTCTACTCTTGCTTTGCACTACCTATGGTGCCGTCTGATCCGAATGCTGGAAAATTCCATCGTGTGAGTGGTGAAACTCACTTTATGAAGAAGCTCGCTAAATCAGCCCAGGGACCGATTTTATGAGTTACACTACGATCAAACGATGTATTTGGTTTATATAGGAATTGACGTCATGGAAGATGCAGACAGAAAGAAAGCGATACAAATTCTCAATAAGATTATGGAACTCGAGTTGGCAGGAGTTGTTCGTTACACTCACTATTCATTGATGATTTACGGATACAACCGTATCCCAATCGTAAGCTGGCTCAAGGATAACGCCAATGAGTCTCTGGCACACGCCCACCGCGCCGGCGAGTTGGTGACACTGCTTGGTGGTCATCCATCGCTAAAAATTGGGCCGCTTCTGGAAACAGAAAAGCATGATATCGGCGACATTTTGAGAGAATCACTCGATCATGAAAATGCTGCTATCAAGGCTTATTATGAGCTTCTCCACGCATCAGAAGGTAAGTCTGTATTGCTGGAAGAGTATTCCCGCGAGATGATCATGGGTGAAGAAATCCACCTTGATGAAGTGAACAAAATGCTTCGTAAGCCTGGAGATATTCATCCGTTTCATGAAGACTAACTTCTAGCTGAAGCTTGGAAATCCAGTCCAGAAGGCGTTCGTCAAAGTTTGACGAGCGCCTTTTATTTCGCGCGAGGCGCCGCCACCATGAATCGAATCGCTGGGCGAATTTGTTCTTTCAGTTCGACTAAGTTGAGTTCTTGCTGTTGGTATTTCTCAATTACGTTAGAGCAATTGCGTCTCGTGTGTAAATTCAGGGGGCTCTTAAAGCCCTTGTGAGATAGCTTTTGCGGCATTCTTGTTGGGAATGAATTGATTTGATTACAGTTTTACTTTGAGATAAATTCGCAACAAGCGTTCTTTTTATTGCGTGCGATTGATTCGCAATAACGAAATCGACGAAAAATTGAACAACGTTCGCAACAAGGTCCAAATCAAAATTGAGACTAAAAATCAAAATGCCATTTATCATGGGTGGCTTGATGAGCTGACGGAGAGCGATTTTGAGGTTGTAAATTGGCAAAATGCTTTCGCCCGAACCTTAAATTTTTTCAGAAAACGTGTTGTCAATTGATGGTTTTGAGATTGCTGATTTTTGAATTTTGCGAATTGAGTCGGGAAAAATTGATAATTCAATGACCTCGATGCGCCACTGTATGTGGTGCCCTGGATGCAACAGTTCCCTTCCGTATTTTTGTTTTAGTGCTTTGGTGGGTTGTTGTTGTTTCAGTGCTTGATGGTAAATCGCTTAAATCTTCGTGGAGAGAATTGTCCTGCCAGCAATGAAACAGCGGGCGTCAGTCGCGCGCCTTCACCGTGCAGTCGTTTGAGGATTACTAACAAACATTGAGTGCTTATGTAAGCAACCGGACATAACTCGCAAATTGCTAATTGTCGTTGATATGGTTAAGTTACTTACCGAGGGTTTGCAATTGACGACAGATGATTCTTTGACGGCGCCCTGGCTGAATTTTCTACCGGCGTTCGGAGAGCGTGTAAAAGCCGCTCGTTTGGCAAATGAACTGACTGAGGAACACACCGCGCATTCATTAGGAATATCGATCAAAGATTTGGTCGCAATCGAACAAGGCTTGTTGGATGCTGAAATAACAACGGTGGTGGCACTATCGAAACTGTTCAAGATCCCCGTTTCAGAATTGGTTTAGCTACGTAGTCAAAAATTTGACTAACGATGTTTTGATGATTGTGTAGCACTCGCAAGAGGCATCTTCCAGACCTGCGCGATTGAGAACCGTGACGATGCCTCGCGTGTATTTGACTAGACCTGCTGATTGCAGCGTGCCCGCCGCTAAATTTACACTCTGCCTGCGCACACCCAACATTTGCGCCAAGAATTCTTGTGTTAGGTCGAATTGATCGCCGAATGCTCTATCGTGCGAGAGCAGGAGCCATTTTGCACATCGTTCATTGATTGAGTGAATGCGATTGCATGCGGAATTTTGCCCCGCTTGTTCCAGAACGAAGAAACAGTAACGTGTGCAGAGTCGCCTGAAGACTGGGCATGTATCGAGCATTTCCAGAAACGCTTGGGATTTGATCTCCCAACTCGAGCCAGTCATCTGACAAAATACTCGAACAGCCGTAGCTTGTTCTCCGAGAACGAGCGGAATGCCGATCATTCCTTCGAAACCGACTGTTGCCACTTCAACTTCTTCGTTGTCGCAAATCGAAACCATAGAGTGCAACCCGATTTCCGGAAAGTGCACCACTTCAACCGGTTTGTACGGTTCGATCACCGTGTCGCGCGGGTCCATGTGCACCAACTCTGCAAGTTTCATGAAAATCTCTAGCTCCTTCTCGGGAAGACGCTTCAAGATTCCGTTTTTCAGTTCTTCAGGCATTGATTCAGGACCTCTAAATGCTTGAGTTTGTGCGAGTGCCGAACGCTTAAACGACGGAACAGATGCAGCAAGGGTTTCATAAATTCTACAATTGCGTTCTAGTTTTCTGTGAGAGTGAACTTAGCTTTATTCTGGACGCTGCTATCCGGTCCGATGAAGACTTCGAAGTCACCAGGCTCGGCCGCGTATTTTAAGTCTGAATTGTAGAACTTCAAATCGTCCAGGGATATGTCGAAGCTCACCGTTTTTGATTCGCCGGGATTCAGCTCAACCTTTTTGAAGTGCTTCAGCTCTTTGACCGGTCGTGTAATAGTTCCGACAAGGTCTCGTATGTAGAGTTGGGCGGTTTCAACTGTCGGGCGATCGCCAGTATTTTTGATTGTTGCGCTTGCAACCAGCTTGTCGGTTGGTTTCATCAATGCACTGCTCAATGCCGGTGTTCCGTACTCGAGCGTTGTGTAGGACAGACCGTAGCCGAATGGATACAAAGGATTGTTGGATACATCCAAATACTGGCTGTGATATTTCTCTTTCGGCACGAAGGGACGACCGGTGTTTTTCGCGTTGTAGTAGATGGGAATCTGTCCAACGTTGACTGGAAACGTCATGCTCAATTTGCCAGTCGGCGAAGCATTTCCAAAGAGTACATCTACGATAGCGTCACCAGCTTTGGTGCCCGCAAACCAGGTTTCCAGAATCGCATCCATGTTTTTATCTTCCCATGGAAGAGTCATTGGTCGCCCTTCATCAATATAAGCACAATCGGTTTTCCAGTTTGCTTCAATGCTTTCAACAGAGCGACCTGATTGTCCAGCAAGCCAATGTTGCTGCGACTTGCCGCTTCGCCGCTGAAGATGAATGGCTCACCTAGAGCCGCGACGACGACGTCGGCTTGTTTCGCCGTTGCGACGGCTTCATCTATCATTGCCTGAGGGGATTTTGCATCTTGCGTCAACATGCCACCATCCCGATTCAACTTCTCGGATAGTTCGAGATCGTCGGTAATGTTGCAACCTTTAGAGTAAAGGAATTTGTCCGCACCGTATTTAGTGCTGAGCGCATCCCAGATGCTGGAAGCCTTTTGCCAATCACCTGCAGCACTCCATGCGCCGATGACATGTCGTCTGTCTTTAACAAAAGGTCCGATGAATGCAATTTTTTTCGAGGCTGCTAGAGGCAGTGTCTTGTTCGCGTTCTTGAGCAACACCATGCTTTTAATTGCTGCTTCTTTGCTCAGCGCCAGTTTGTCAGGTGTCATGATGAGCTGCTTGCTTCGCTCGTCATTTAAATATCGATATGGATCGTCGAACAAGCCCAATTTGTATTTTGCTTCGAGAACGTTTCTGCAGGCGTAATCAACCTGCGATTCTTTTACGCGACCGCTCTTCACGTGGTCAACACCGTATTTCAAAACCAGCTCGCCCACCATATCCATATCTATGCCGGCGTTCATGGCTAACTCCGATACTTTCGATTCGTCGCCCATGCCGTGTTGAATCATCTCGTTGACAGCGGTGTAGTCTGTTGCAACCAGGCCCTTGAAACCCCATTCTTTTCTCAGGACATCTTCAATCAGCCACTTGTTCGCAGTTGCTGGAACGCCATTGATCTCGTTGAAAGACGTCATCACAGAGTCAACGCCTGCATCGACTGCCGCCTTATATGGTGGCAAGTATTCGTTGTACATTTTCACGACGCTCATGTCTACTGTGTTGTAGTCACGACCAGCCTCTGCCGCGCCGTAAAGTGCGTAGTGTTTGACGCAACCAAGGACGGTATCAGTACCTTTGTAGTTCTTTCCTTGATATCCATGCACTGTGGCTTTGGCAATTTCGCTTCCCAGATGCACGTCTTCACCTGAGCCTTCCGAGCAACGGCCCCAGCGCGGGTCGCGTGCGATATCAACCATTGGAGAAAACACCCAGTTGATTCCGTCGGCGCTGGCTTCAATCGCTGCCGCTCTAGCTGTGCGCTCAACCAGATCTGTGTCCCATGAACAGGCAAGTCCCAGGTTGATTGGAAAAATAGTTTTGTGGCCGTGGATCACGTCATATCCGAAAAACAGTGGAATTTTCAGTCGTGATTCGTTGACTGCCATCTCTTGAAGTTTTCGAACAGCCGCTGGTGTGTACGTATTGAAGACGCCACCGACAAGACCTTTCTTGATCTTTTCATCGACACCCTGGCTGACGACTGGACCGGTTACATCGAATCCGATCGAGACCAGATTCATCTGCCCGACTTTTTCCTCGAGAGTCATCTTGCTCATTAGAGAGTCGACGAAAGCATGCATTTTCGCTGTCGTTGAAACTTCGTGCATCGGTGCCTCCTGCGCGTTTATCGCCATAACTGGTGCTGCGGATATTTGGGCAGCGATGAGAAGTGATAAGCAGACACGCTTAAACATGATTACAACTCCAACGCGCTTGACGACGCGAATTCAAGGGATCCAACGGATGTGCAACGTCGCTCAGTATCTCATGGCGATCCGTAATTTTACGGATTCGGTGTTCGATTTAACATCGAAAATATCGCCGTTGTCATGGCTGGAATCTACCATCGGTACAGCGTTTTGGTCTTTTGTACAAGCTCTTTCAGTGCTGTAGCGTTCGTCCTAATTTTCAGCTATGACCAGATAGAGAGGTTGTGAACGCTTTGCTTTGTAGACGAAAGTTCAACGTCTGATCCGGAGAAAACAATTGGTTGATAAAGCACTCGACATGAGCACCATCGGCGGTCACTTCCTGTGGCTCAGATCTCCGCTCGCTGGACGTAAGAGTGCGGCCTTGGTTCGAGCGATTGGGCTTGCCTTATTGGCACTGCCCGTGATGCTATTTTCGGTGCTTCACTTCAATTTCAATAAACGCTATCTTTTCGACTGGTTTGGAATTCAACCCCGCACGCATGTCATTGTGTGGGCATGGGAGCATGATGAAAATCTTTCATATCTCGACCCCGCTCGATTCGAAGTAGCTTACTTTACGGAGCATGTGTATTTGCGCGGCGGCAACGTCATGTGTTCAGAGCGTACTCAGAAGCTTGTACTTCCAAAAGGCATTGTTTCTTTTCCTGTGTTTCGGATAGACAGTCTACGGTCGCCGAGTCTGCGAAACAAAGAATCGCTTGATCTTGGACCACCGCCTGCGACGGCTGCAAACCGAGTCGTAGGTGCGATCTGTGATCGGCTACAAGAACTTCCTGCAACGAATAAAGTGCAGCTCGACTTTGATGCGTTGCAAGATGAACGTCCATTCTATCGGGAAGTTTTGAAAGAGTTGCGCCGCAGACTTCCCTCGAATATGAAGATTTCGATTACAGCCCTTGGCTCATGGTTACTCGGAGATCAATGGTTGCGCGACGGGGATACTGACGAGGTTGTTGCAATGCTATTCAGTATTGGAGCGGATCGCGGGGATGTTTTACAGCGGCTGCGAACGCAAGCTTTAAGCTCAGGAACGAAGGCGAAGTTGTCGATTGGGTTGTCGGCAAATGAACGAGAAACGAACAAAGCCCTGTTAGATTCGCGCGCGCTAAATCAAAGCGACACGCTTTATTTATTCAGTTCAAATGGGTGGACAGAAACTAGATTGAAGACTGCTCTCGATGAGGTTTTGCATCAATGAGTCGAAAATTGCACAAGTTTATAACTTCGATGCTTGCGCTTTCTCTGCTCTCCACTGCGCTTCCACCGGTGCAGGCGTGCGCGCCGGGTCTCGCTTACGCAGTGCTGGTAAATGGCAGTCATCCGGACCTTCCGCTAAAATTTTTCGCGCTGGGAAAGATTGGCATCGTGCAACCAGGTTGGGCGAAATCGTATCTAGTCGTTGCTTACCGTTATTTGATCGATAAGCCTCTGACTGAGGATGAAAAGCAGGGTGTAATCTCGCTCTGGCACAAGCGAATAACCAGTGGCTACTATTACAGCACTGCTTTTACGATGGATGAACGCGATAGATATCTCAAACTGCGTGCCACTGCTACCGGTGCCAGTTCGAAATCCACGGAAGACTTATTCTTCAAGATGAGGAACGTTGGCGATTCGGCGATTCACCACGCTCGTCTCACGCTACAAAAGTTGGTGAGTAAATATAAACCAGGGAGCAGCGAGGTTTTAGCGTGGGTTCGAGCCGAGGATGGCATACTGGGAATCTCGTCAAAGAAGATAGTGGTTCCGGCTGCACTTCCGCTCAATGCCCCTTTGGATTTGCGGAACTATCGAACCTACCAGATTGGTGCCGCTAATTTTCATTTGTGCCAATATGATTCTGCACTGAAGGCGTTTGGGGAATTGGCGCAGTCTGCCGACACGGAGGATAAGTCGCTGGCATCGTATATGGTGCTTAGAAGCAAAGCTGCAATGGCACTTCTTAACGACCGCGACCAGAAGAAAACCGAGAATGAGCTGCTCAGTGCCGCATCGCAAGCGACATCTGTGACCAAGCGCGAAGAAATATTAGATTTGCTCAGACCTCTGAACTACATGAACAAGTCTACTGCAGACGCAGTCAAATCAATTTCAGCCGACTTATTGTCTGGCACAGACAAAAGATTCGGTGGAGACGTCGGCGATCTCACCTTTCTGCTTGATGGAAATGCTCTGCATCCTGAGTTGGCAAACACTGTTGAATCAGCAACGAAATCCAGTGCTACGCAAGTGGCTACAGCAGATCTTGCTCGCTGTAGTTCATTGGCAGATTGGATTTTGACCGTGCAGGATTCTGCCGATTCTTATGGGTGGGATGATTCTCCGGAAGAGAAAGCTAAGCACGCTGAGCGATCTAAGGCTTTAGCAAAGCATGCACTCGATATGTGGCGACAAACGAAAAGTCGAATTTGGCTTGTCGCTGCTTTGACGACAAATGGTTGTCGCGAAGACGCTCAGCACGACTTGTTCGAGGCGGCTCAGCGCGAACGCGAAAGTTCACCTGCTTATTTGACTTGTCAATTTTACGTGGCGGATGCGTTGCTTGCGAAAGCGCAGAATCAGAAAGCGCATTCGATGTTGTCGTTACTGCTTGAGCGAAAAGATTTGCCACCGACGACCCGCAATTTATATCGGATGCAGCTTGCTTCGTCATGCCCGACTGATTTGGAGTATTTGAGATATTCCATTGAAACAGCGACTGAAGTGTTACCTTCCTCCACCGACATAGTCACTCCAAAGTTTTTGGAGACAGAGAAGCAAACGGGCTGGTCCAATAAATTCTCCGCATTCGATGCCAATGTCGCCGCCGACATTAGCCGGAATGCGCCGCTATCATCATGGGTGGCGCTTGCCCAGAACAAGTACTTGCCTGAGAGTTTTCGTACAGTTCTGCTGCGCACAGTCTGGACGAGAGCCGCGATTCTTCAGCGTAACGATGTGCTCGATTCACTCGCGCCTCAGTTAGCCAAAACGAATCCAGTGCTATCACCGGCAGTATCAAAATTTGAGCATGCTTCAACGCCTACTGCAAAACAATTTGCAGTAGCAAATTTGATCTTGCGCAACTTTGGTATGACTCCGTACTTGACTGGTGGTGTTGAACGGCATGGCGAAGCGATTTCAGAATTTGATGACTACAACAACAATTTCTGGGTCCCGCTTGCTCTTGTCGAAGAAAAGAAGGATGAATATCCCTCCATCACGTACAACGATACAATCGGTTTCACTGGTGGCAGCCGTATAAAAGCTGCGATGGATCTCTATAACAAAAAGGGCTTGGCTCGCAGACTTTCAAACATTCAGAAGAATCAAGCAATTACTGAACGACGGTTGATCCTGAAGAATCATCCATCGAAATATTTTGGCGATATTGTATTGAACTGGGCGAAGTCACATCCCACTGATCCTGACGTGCCAGAGCTTTTGTATAAGATTGTGAAATTGCCCAAGTGGACAGAAGAATCAGCCGTCGGCAGTGAATATTCGCGCAAAGCCTACATTATGCTCCACAGCAAATACGCTGGAAGCAAATGGTCGAAGAAAGCAGTTTGCTATTACTGAAGCTGCTGCTGCTGCTGCTACTCGAAAACCAATTGGACTGAGCAGCCGACTTTTTAAGCCTGCATGCTGTCTTTCGCTAAGTGCTGATACAAATTGCCGGCGTTGACTGCGCGGTCTCCGAGCGAAGCGCTTCGTTCATATCGGGATTGGAACGCGTGTGCTGCTTCTTGCGGTGTCGATGCCGATTTGATTGCTGCCATCGCGCCACTTTCTTTGCCGTTCAATTCGTGCATGATGAAATCAGCTTGCACGTGCCAATCGGTTACTGGCTTGCCTTCCGAACGGGCAAAGTTTTCCAGGTCGGTTCTGCGACCACCTTCCCACTGGCACAAACCGATTGCGCCTTCTCCGGCGTTGTATGCGTTTGTCTTAAAGCTAGATTCTGTCTGGATGTTGCCTAAGATTCCCGATGCTTGCGCCGGGCTGAAGCCGTGCTCAACAAAGTAATCGTAGAGCTGCTTAGCCTGCACCAGTTCTCCTGGACCAACTGGAGCGCCAGTCGGTCCCGATGAAATCGAGCCGTCACCTGTGCCGCCGTTACCTTTAAAGTAGCCGTTGTTGTCGAATCCGCCGTTGCCTGCGAAACCGCCGTAACCGCCGTCGCCGCTGCCACCGCCGCCACCTCCGCCGCCACCACCACCACCGCCGCTGACGCCGCGAGGAACGAATCCATTTTCAGGAGGAGGAGCAGGCTGCTCGTTTGGTGCTGGGTTGAACGGAACAAAGTCAGGCAAGTTTGGTTTCGCATTCACGAGGTCGGTCATCCAGGATGGCACCGGCTCGCCCGGGTGAGCTTTCTGGAACAAGCGAATCATGTCTTGCGCCGCTTGCTTCTGCATCTGCGATTCATGTGTGATCGCATCTTTCAGGCTCTTATTGGCGGCTTGGTCGCGATTTTGTATTTCAATATTTATGCTTCCATCAGGGCTCGGGGTCGCCTTTGGATTCGGCACCATCTGACCTTCAGGAGTGAAGAAAAAGTCTGGCTCACGGTGTGCTGCGGCGTTTTCGCCGGGCGCGCTGAACCTTACTGTGCCACCTTGAGCGATGGCTTGCTGCACTTGAGGAGGAATTTCTGCTGGGCCGGAGCCGACACTCAGGTCTGGGACAACTCTTGAAACGTCACCTGAAGCCATCGGAGGCGGGGTCGTGTCACCCAGTGGGATCGCCGCAAAAGGATGATTGTCGCCGCTGAACGCCTGGTCGGTGGTCGGATTCGTGAACGCCGTTCTGACGAAGTTGTTGTCGCCCGTTCCGGTGTGAACGCCCGTATCAGTGCTGATTGGGGCTATGTTACTGCTGCGATCCGAAGAACTTTCTACCGATGGTTTCGTCATGGCTGAAGGCTGTACCTGTGCGCGTCCGTGTATGATGGGCTCCCCAAAATATAGGTCAAAGATTAACTTCTTGTCAAGTTCGATATCCCCGTAATTACCGGGGTGAAGGCTCTTCGATGGTCCAAAAATGGCGGATTATTTTTTCGACTGTTTCATCGATTCTGGTATCGCTCGAAAGCTAATTGCAATTCGGTTATAGGCGTTGATCAGCGCCACAGCCAGTGTCAGGTCGACAAGCTCTTTCTCCGAAAAATGTTTCTTGGCTGCTTCATATTCGCTGTCTGGAATGTGAGTCTCTGAAACTTTCGTGACGGTTTCACACCACATGAGCGCCGCTTGCTCTTGCTCCGTGAACATCTCCTTTGCCTCGTGCCAGTGTGGAAGCAAGATCAGCTTCTCATTCGAAAACCCGGCTTTGAGCAATTCGTGATGGTGCATGTCGACGCAGTAAGCACATCCATTTATCTGCGAAACGCGCAGGTAAACAAGATGCACAAGCCCATACCGCAAACTCGAATGTGCGACGTAATTATGCACATCGCCGAATGATTTCATTCCATCTGGAGCGATCGATGAATAATCCAGGCGCTGAGTCATCTTTATTCCCTTTTGAATTGGTGCTTTTGAGAAGATCCAATAGCACGTTTGTAGCGTAGCCGCACCGAATATGGTACTAGCTGTTTCGCGAAATATCTTTCCGATTGATTGCATAAGCATACTATTTAATCCGACATTCACGAGTTCCCTACAAACTTGATCGAGAATGACCCTACTTTGTGAGATTGCCGAAGTGCAATGTATGCGAAAACGGCGCGCAGTTCTGCAAAGAAAGTCATATTTGTGGCATATTAGTCAAGACAACTCGGTGTGGCCATGTCTCAGCAAGACAAATCTAGACCTGCAAATCAGCGACTCGACGAGACATTGAAAACTTCGCCTGCGCAGAATTCCAGAGATACGCAAGCGAATAGCATCAATGATTCGAGCGATCCAAATCTGATTTCGGGGCGTTATCGCATCGAAACTCAAATCGGCAGCGGCGGGATGAGCGTTGTTTACAAAGCGCATGACATTCTGCTGAATCGTGAAGTCGCTCTGAAGAAACTTCTCTCCATACAGCACGGTGCTGCGATTGCGCGCTTCCAGCAAGAAGCGAGAGCCGCTGCAAAATTGCAATCTCCAAGCATCGTTTCCGTTTACGACTTTGGCACCGAAACTGATGGCACACCATTTTTGGTGATGGAGTACATTGATGGTGCGCCGCTTTCTGATCTGATCAAGCGGTTTCATCAAATCGATTGGCTCTCAGTTGTCGAAATTATGGAGCAGGTCTGTGAGGCGCTCATTCAAGCGCATAATGCGGGCGTAATTCATCGCGACATAAAGCCAAGCAATATTCTTGTCACAAGCTCGTCGAATCTGAAGTACCACGCCCGCGTCGTGGATTTTGGTATTGCGCGTTTAGAGGCGGAACAATCGATCACTCAGACAGGCGAGGTTTTTGGTAGCCCGCTGTACATGAGTCCAGAGCAAGCTACTGGAAAGAAAGTAGATCCTCGCAGCGACATTTACTCGCTTGGATGCGTTATGTTCGAGGCGTTGACAGGTCAACCACCATTCACCGGTGCAAGCAGCCTCGAGACTTTGATGATGCATCAGTCTGAACCAATTCCTACAATTCGCTCGACGGTTATTCCGATGGCTCTAATTGAGTTGACAGAGTCGATGTTGGAGAAAGATCCGCAAGAGCGTCCAGAGAGTTGCGCAGTGGTTTTGGAACGACTTCAGACTTTGGAGCGCGATCCTGCAAAACAAGTTGCGGGGCCAAGAAGTGTTCTCGCCAAGAAAAATAGTCGGGCGCAGAAGATAAACATAATGGCGTCTGTGGTGGCATTGAGTGTAATTGGCGCAGTAGGAATTTTCGCTGCTCGTCAATTTCATCATCCTCTTTTGCAGCAAACAAATTCCGCAGGCATCGATAACTCCAAGATGACGACTTCTGAAAGTCGACAACCGAAGCCTGTAAGCGATTCGTCGGATGTTGTAGTAGGTTCAGTGCCAGCTCTTCCTCACATCGATGATTCAGACAGAACCAAAATTCCAGATCCCAAACTCAATTCAATGCTTGAACAAGCTAGGGCTGCATTTGCAAAGCCGGATCTAAAAGAGGCTCGACGCCTCGTCGATGCTGCCAGTGCTCGATGCGAGAAGTTCGGTACTCTTCGACAAGTTGAAGAATGTTATGAGATGGTGGCAAACTTCTATTCCGCTGACGATGCGCTCGCCGATCCTGCTCAACTGATTCGCGCTGAAGAAGCGATTAGAAAAGCTCTGGTAATAATCGAAAATCTTGATGGACGTGAAAATCTACAGTACATCATCGACATGAAGACACTTGCCACCATAACGAAGGCGAAAAAGGACAGTCTGAAGTCAATTGGACTGTATAAAGATTGTTTGTACTTGCTGAAGAAGACGAAGATCGACAACGCCTACCTCGAAGCAAGTATTCATCATGGTTTGGCTATTGCATATTTCGACAGTGGACAACGGGGCGCAGCCGATAGCGAATTCAAAATCTGTACAGACATGTTCGCTTCAATAAATCCAGACATTAGAGATATCGCAGTTGCCTATCATCAGTGGTCGAATCTTTACTCGCTCAAAGATGCGCCTGAGAGCTCGCTTCTCAAAGCCTTGGGTTACCTGGATAAGTCTATTGCTGTTTATAAGACGCTGCCTCCGGCGCAACAGCAAATGGGCTATCCTGCCGCCTTGATGGCGAAAGCTCGTATCTTTCATCGATTGGACCGAAGCGTTGACGATGTCCAAGACTTGTATACCGAGGCGTTGAAGCATCAACCTATTCCTCTTCAGGTAGTAAATGCTAAGCGTGGATTGGGTGATTGCATGAGCCAGCGAAGCGACTATGAGCAAGCACAAAATTTGTATGAGCAAGCTCTAGCTCTTGTTGGAAAACTACCGGCGTCGCTGCAAACCGAGCTAAGAGAAAATATTTACAAATCAATGGCAAGAAACGCGAAAGCTTCCGGCAATACTGAGAAAGCAAAAGAATTTAGCAGACGAGCCGAGTTGGAACCAATGGCGGTGCCAAAGCAGTAGTAGAATATTGTCGGCGAGAATCGGTTGACCGAGGTTTTTCGAACTATATGCGCTACATGGCTCTTGCTTGTGACTACGACGGTTCGCTGACGAGCGACGATACTGCCAGCGCCGAAGCTCTTGGGAAGTTGCGGCAGGTCAAAGCATCCGGGCGCAAAGTTATTCTCGTGACAGGGCGCACGCTCTCTCAGTTGCAAGAAAGTTGTAGTGAACTCGACGTGTTTGACAGCGTCGTGCTGGAAAATGGTGCTGTTTTGTACGACCCCCGTACAAACACCAGCCGACTTTTATGCGCGCCTCCTCCTGCTGGATTTGTTTCTCGACTGAAGCGCAAAGGCGTGACAAATGTCACGGTCGGGCAAGCAATTGTCGCTGCCTGGTCGCCGCATGAATCTGCGGTTTTAAGTGTCATTCGAAAAATGGGATTGGATTTGCAACTTAGTTTCAATCGAGAAGCTGTGCTGGTCCTTCCACCTGGCGTAAACAAAGCGTCTGGTTTGCAAGTGGCACTTGAAGGTCTCGGAATTTCTCCTCATAACGTGGTCGGTGTTGGTAACTCAGAAAACGACCATGTGTTTTTGTCGATGTGTAAGTGTTCTGTTGCGGTTGCAAACGCCACAGAGTTCATCAAAAATAACGCAGATTATGTTTTGAAGCGCAGCGAAGCTGATGGCATCTGCGATTTGATAAAGCAGTTAGTCGATAACGATCTGCAAAAGTTACGATTGGAAATGACGCGCTCCAGGTTAGCCCTCGGAACGTCTGAAAACGGTCCCGTATCGATCGATGCTTATAACAGTCGTGTGCTAATTGCTGGACCTTCACGAAGTGGCAAATCGAAATTGACTTGCGGATTGCTCGAGCGCTTAGGTGCCGACCGATATCAATACTGCGTGGTTGATCCTGAAGCCGATTTCGATGGCTTTCCCAATGCTGTAACTCTTGGTAGCACAAGCAATGCACCTGATGCAGACCACGTCCTTCTTGCGCTCAAGAATCCAGACAATCGAGTCACGGTAAATTTAGTCGGACTGGCAGGTGCTGAACGTCCTGCATACTTCGCGAGATTGATGAATGCTATTCAAACTTTGCGATTAACTACCGGTCGCCCACATTGGTTTGTTGTCGAAGAAGCACATCACATGCTGTATCCCGATTGGAAGCATGCCAGCCAATTGATGCCGCGTGATTTCCCTGGAATGATGCTTATCACCGTTCATCCGTCAGAGCTTTCAAAAGATGTTTTGAGCAACATCGACACTGTTCTTGCCACCGGTCGTGATGCTCACGAAGTAGTGAATGATTTCATTGCAGCACAGAAACTCAAGGTCAAACCGTTCAAGCGTTACGACGTTGAAGATGGCGAAGTGCTTTTGTGGCTGCGCTCCTCGCCGCGTGAAGTGCAGAAAGTGCGACTGCATCCCACCCAACATGAGCACCGCCGACACGTTCGCAAGTACGCGCAGGGCGACGTCGGTTACTATCGCAGTTTCTTTTTTACTGGTGCCGATTTCAGGTTGAACTTACAAGCCAGCAACTTACGAATTTTTGTGCGCATCGCCGATGGTGTCGATGACGATACCTGGTTGTTTCATCTTCACGAGGGACATTACGCTGATTGGTTCCATGAAGTGATCAAAGATGACGAGCTTTCGGAGCTTGCTCGCTCGCTATCAAACACAGGCGCTTCTGCGGCAGACAGCCGGGCTGCTATAACCAACTTTATTCATTCTCGATACACTTTACCTGACCGACCAAGCTTGTTCGGTGTGTAGATAGAACTCTGAAGGGCTGAGATTTGACGAAGACCAAGTTCGACGCCTATCCGATTTTGACGGAAGCTTTTCGAGAGTACCAGAAACAGCGTTACAAAGAATCGCTTTCGCTGCTCAAAAAACATTTGCCGAAACTTGAAAGGCTCGGAAAGTGGGATGCACAGCTTGCGTATGCATACGGTCTGATCGGAAATAATTTGTTTTTGCTAGGAAAAGTGGATGATTGCATGCCTTTTTTTCGCAAAGCAAGTGTCATCAATAAGCATCTCAAAGTTGATAAAGCTTTGCACGATTTGTGGTGGTTAGGACACTGTTTCGAGCGCAAAAAAAACTGGAAGCGGGCCGCTCAAGTTTACAAAGAGATAGCTACCATTGCTCCGCGCGTTGGACAGCAGGAGAGTGGCTGGGTGTGTCAGTCACAGGCAATGGAGGCGGTGTGTCGCTACCAGATTAAGGAATTCGATCAGTCTCTGGCATTGTTCGAGTCATCGGTCAACCATGCCTATGCTGAATATGTGACACTAAATACGGTTTCGGCGGTGGCGGAACGAGTCTTTCATTACTGGCGAATTACTAGCACAAAGCGACTCAAGAGCCGGTTGCTCAGGCTATCGAAAGCGATGACTGCTCTCGTGGCAAAGAGGCTTCACACCTTGTCTCCACCGAAAACTCCGGCTTATGATAGCTCGGAAAATTTCTTTGGTACCATCGTCGAAGATCCGTATCGCTGGCTCGAAAATATCCAGAGCAGACCGGTCAAGACCTGGATTGACAATCAGAACCATGTTTCGGAGCTGTATCTAAATTCTATTCCCTCTCGAACAGAGTTCCTCGAGGCACTTCACCAACTTGGTCCACTGAGTTCGTTGAGGATTCATTGGCGACGAGGCAAGTACTTCTTCTCGTCAGACCGTCCACTGACTCAGTTGTTTCGTAGTTCCAACATCAACAGTGCACCGAAAGTGGTGCTAGACTCGACGAAATTTCCAGATGATGTAGTCATCCAAAACGTATCCGTAAGTTCTGACGGAAAGTTTGTCGCTTACTGGTTGGCAACTGGTGGTTCTGATTGGCACACCATCCGCGTGCGAGATATATCAACAGGCAAAGATGTCCGCGGCATCATAAAGGACGCCCGCGCTACTTCACTTGCGTGGAAACGGGATTGCTCTGGTTTCTACTACACAGCACATTCTCGAAGTAACGATTACACTGAGATTCGATTTCACAAATTGGGCACTGTGCAGTCTAAAGACAAATTGATCTACAGAGTGAGCAAACTTGAAACGTACGCTGGTGCTCACCTCGTAAATTCGGAAAAGCATTTACTTGTGGATTTAACCTCCACGCGGCGGAATCTTTATTCCAATTTTTTGATTGATCTTGCAGATGGCTCGACTATCCCAATTGCGGCAGAGCAAGAAAGTCATTATGTTTTCATCGGGCAGAATGACGAGAAATTGTTCTTTCGAACTAATAAGGATGCGCCTCTCGAGCGCATAGTCTCGGTCAATTTGAGCAGTTTAGAGAATGCGAAAGCGAAAAAATACAAACCTCGTTTTCACGAAGAAATTGCTCAAAGAAACTTGTCGCTGAAATTTTCATTTGCCTGGGGTGCATTCCTTGTATGTGTCTACGGCACTACAGGTGGTGATATCATCCGCCGCTATTCTAAAGGTCGACAACTCAAAGCTATTAGGATGCCCCTTGGAATAGCGATTTTGGATTTTGGCTTCCTGCGTTACCCCGATGTCGAAGTACTCGCTGAAGGATACGTCTGCCCGCAAACTTTATACAAGCTCAATCTTGAATCTGGACTATTTGAAGAAATCGAGCAAGAGCAACGGTCCTTTGATACTAAGGATTATGTGGTTGAAGAACGCCAGGCGAAGAGTAAAGATGGTGCGAAGGTTCCATACTACATCCGCTACAAAAAGGGGCTGAAACGCGATGGCTCCAACCCGACTATCATTTCTGGATACGGTGGGTTTGGTCATGCGTTGAGCCCTTCATTCAATTCCTATGACTTGCTCTGGAGTTCGTTTGGTGGCATTGTTGTAGATACCGTTCTTCGCGGTGATAATGGCTTAGGCACTACCTTTAGAAATCAGGGAACGCGAGAAACAAAGCAGAAGACGTTTGATGATTTGATTGCAGTTGCCGAAGACCTGATTCGCAAGAAGTACACAAGCCGAACAAAGCTTGGTATCACTGGTGGTAGCAATGGCGGCTTGCTGGTGGGTGCTGTTCTGACGCAGAGACCGGAATTGATTGCTGCCGCACATTGCAATGCTGCTCTTTTGGACATGCTGAGATTCCATAATTTTGGAACTGAGAAGCACTACGCGGCTGAATACTGCTCAGCAACGAACAAAAGACACTATAAAATCCTGCGTGCCTACTCTCCGCTGCACAATCTGTTTGAGCGCAATTATCCTCCGGTCTTGATTGACACTGGTAGTCACGACGATAGGGTTAACCCTGCACACAGTTACAAGTTTGCTGCGACTTTACAGAAGGTTCAAACTGCAAAAAATCCAGTGCTTCTGAAAGTGGAGAAAAATGTCGGGCATGGATTTGTTCGCACGTCAATGCGAGACTTTGATAGATTGTGTTTCTTTGGCTACCATCTAGGTCTTCTTCCAGCAAGTTTTTATGAGAGCGCAAATGGGCGTTAAACTGGTGTCTCGGCGGGAACATTAAGGTCAAATCTGTTGGAGTGTTGAGATGAAAATGATTCGTTTGGTTGTTGTTTCGGCGGCGATGGTTGTAGCTGCGTCCCTGACTTCGCAGCAAGCGCATGGTGCAGACAAGGTGTTGATTGCTGCCAACAAAACGCAACCATATGTAGTTAAAGAGGGCTTCGAACGCAAAGAAAAGGACATCATCAACACACTCAAAGACAACGATGTTGCGAAGTTTTCAATCTTGCTAGATGGATTCATTCAAGCGCATTCGCTCGATAATTCACTGAAAACGACAGGACCATTTACACTTTTTGCTCCAACTGACAAAGCCTGGAACCACATGCCAGATGACGATCGCATGTCATTATGGGCGAACAAAGAAAAATTGAAACAGGTTCTCGAATACGAAATTGTGGATGGTGCTGTTAAATCGCCTGACCTGAAAAAGAGTCCGCAACTGAAAACGCACGAAGGTCACATGATGACGATCACTACGACCGGGTCGGATATCTACGCAGACAAAGCGCAAATCATGATCACCGACATCCCGTGCTCAAACGGCGTGATTCACGTCATGGACGCAGTGATCATGCCACCGCTCAGTAAATGAGGCTGAGAGAAAACTCTAAATCTTATTTCGAGCTGAAGCGGTAGTCTGCACTATGAATTATTTCGAGTTGAAACGATAGCCCGCGCTATGAATTATTTCGAGTTGAAACGGTAGCCTGCACCATGAACGGTCTCAATGACCGGCGATTCAGCTTCTGGCGCGTCAATTTTCTGGCGTAAGCGCTTCAGTGTGCTTCTGAATGCGTCCGTTGAAGTTTCTGCTTCCGACCCCCACACGCGAATCATGATCGAGTCTGCAGTGAACACGCGATCTGGATTGCGCATAAAGAATTCGAGCAGCGTGAATTCTTTCGGTAGCAAGTTTATGTCTTTGCCTTCGCGTGTGACTCGCATCTGATCTGGTATCAAAACAATATTTCTGAATTCGAGTTGATTGGAAGAGACGTTCGATGTTCGTCTCATTTGCGCTCTGATTCGCGCTGATAATTCTTTGAGCGAATAGGGCTTGGTCAAGTAATCGTCGGCGCCGCCGTCTAAACCTTCTTCTTTATCTTCGACCTTTGATTTTCCGGTCAGCATGATTACAGGCGTGGTGTGCCCCATCGCTCTGAATTGCTTGAGAACGTCGTAACCGGACATTCCAGGCAAGTCCCAGTCGAGCAGAATGACGTCGTACTCCATCATTTTCAAATGCTCTATGGCTTCCTCGCCGCTCTTTGCATGGTCGATGTTGTGACGCTCTGATTCGAGCCAACTGACCACCATCTCGGCTGAGTGAACATCATCTTCGACAATCAGAATCTTGGCCACGCCTGTGTTCCCATTCCTCTAAACTTCCCGCCGCTTGTGATCGGCTAAACCGGTCGCCATATCGGCAAAGTAATTATAAAAGTAGTTCCCTTAATGCCGTCGCTTTCAACTTTGATCGTGCCCCGATGCAATTCAATCAATTGCTTGGCTATGGGCAGCCCAAGCCCCGTCCCTGCGATGTTTTCGGTCGCTTTAATGCGATGGAAGCGCTCAAAAATTAGGTTTATTTCCTCTTTCGCGATACCCGGACCTTCGTCGATAAACGCGATGTCTACGTTTTTGCGCGAGTCGACGGATGTTCTCACAGTAACCTTCGTATTGCCCGGACTATATTTGATGGCGTTGGAAAGTATATTGACAAAGACTTCCTGCAACCAAAACTCATCAGCACTGACATCGCAGTCTGCCGTCGTGAATTCAGTGATGAGCGAAATTTCTTTGCCCTCGGCAAATGCTTTGACTGATGCGAGAGACTTTTCTAGTAGTGGTGCGAGTTCGACTAGTGATTCGTTGAGTGGAATTTTTCCTGTGCGCGCCTTTTCGAGCTGCAGCACGCTGTCGATCAATTCTGACATGTGTTCTGATGCACTCTCTGTGGTGGCAAGAAGTTTTTTGCCGCGTTCGTTCAATTCGCCGAACAATCCGGTTTCTAGCATCTCTAAATAGCTACGCACTGACTGCAATGGTGTCTTGAGGTCGTGAGTAATCATTGCAGTGACTTCTTGCCGTAATCGCTTCGCTTCCTCAATCAGCTTCGCCGCATAGTGCAGATGTTCGTCCAATTCCGCGACTTCATCAGTGCCCCCAATGGGCTCGAGTAGCGCTTCTCCCTTCGCAAGTCGGTCTGCGTTTGCTGCAACCAGTTGCAACCTTCCTACCAATTGTTTACTGAACAGAGCCGCACAGAATAGCGCGAACGCTACGCTTACGCCGAGAGCGATTTTGAGAATGAGTCTGATGCGTTCGCGCAATCTCGAACTTGCTAAATCTTCCGTCTCGCGTGAGGTGTACTCTCCGAGTTCGAGCAGTCCCATTCCCAGGCTTTCGTGAATGTCGGCACTGAGTCTGTGACGATAGTCGGTCACCACCTTCTGTTGATCATCTGCGCCGTTGAATTCCTGAACTTTTCTCCCAAGTTCGATCAGGTCCGCTTTGCCTTTTACAATACCTTGAAAGCAACGGTCTACTTTAGCGGCTAACACGGGATCGTCTTTTGCAAGCTCTCGGATATACCGTAATTTTTCAGCGCACGATCTGAGCTCTTCTTTGATCATGAGCACGTGTTTGAATGTCGAGTCCGTATCATGAGCCATGCGGATATCAAACGAATCTGAAACTTTGACGAGCTGATGAACGATTCCTGAAACGTTGTCAGAAATCTGTTTGTTTTTGTTGACGCGAACCGCTTCTGTTTCGATCTGATCTTGCATGTGCAGCAAGATGCCGAATATCGTAATTTCGAAACACAAGGGAATGCTGACGAGCAGAAGTCCTTTGTGCAGTAAGGTCAATTTCATGAGTTTGTTACTCGGGTATGAGTTCCAAGTTAACCGTGAACCAAAAACATGATCCCTTTCCGAGCTGGCTTTCAAAGCCAGTTTCACCGTCGATTAGTTCGACGAATTGTTTTGCGATTGATAGTCCTAATCCAGTGCCGCCATATTTCCTTCGAGTTGAGCCGTCAGCTTGTACGAATGGTTGAAATAACTTCGAGTGACTTTCTGGGTCGACACCAATACCGGTATCATAGACAGAAAATTTGGTTTTGATATAAGTCGCATGCTTTTCCGCTATTTGAATGTCGACCTTTACGTGCGTCGCCGAGCAATTTTTCGGGCATGTTCAAATCGATCAATGCCTCCAGCTTCAGATTCTTCGCATCTGCATTGGGCTGAACCAGAGTGAGCACGTCATAAACTGTTTGTCGCAGCGGAAACGCAACGACCTCCTTCTGAATCTTTCCTGCCTCGAGTTTCGAAAAATCCAGCAGTGAATTCAACACTTCCAGCAATCGACGAGAAGATTCAAGCACTCGTGTCGAGAGCATGTTCACGTCATCAACGTCGGAAGAATGCGTGAGCAGTTCTGCGATACCGATAATTCCACTCATCGGTGTTCTGATTTCATGACTGATGTTCGCGACGAATTCGCTCTTCAATTTGTTCGCTTTGATCGCTTCATCACGGGCGACTTGAGCCCCTTCTTCCGCTTTGATTCTTTCCTTTATCTCGGCTTCCAGTTTGCGATTTGCTTCTTCCAGTTCGCGGGGGCTGCGCAGCGAAAGTGCTTGCGGTATCAATGGAAAGAGCAAAGCCGCAGTTGCAAGCGACACACCGGCAGTCCACATATCGAGTGAAGCTTCGACCCAGTAAACAGGCTGATAGAGCGTGCAGACTTTGGCGATGTGCGTTAGTCCGCACGACAAGATGAATGCCGCGAACAGCCTGAACATATATGGATATGGAAGGTCTTTTCGTTTGCCGACGAAATGCCTCAGAGCAAACGGAATGAGAAAGTAAGCGAGTGCAATTCCTAAATTGCCTGCGATGAGAACGAAAAGAAGCGGACCGTCCCAGTGCAAGCAGTAGCCATGAGGCATGAACCCTTCGGTCATCGATTTCCAGATGTCAGGCATTGCGGCGCACCGTACTAATTGCCGTCAACGTACCATAAATGGCACTTTGCCGTCATCTACCGCCGTCTGCTTGCGCTTGAACTTAATTTTTAGTGGTCTCTTTCTGCTCCGGGCGAAATTGAATGTCCGTGACGGCGTACCTGGCGAATCGCATAGCTATTGAGTTGCGCGAGCGCTGCCTGATATTGATTGTTCGAGTCGTACTCGAAAGTGTCTTTCAAACCGCTTGGTCTTCTATTGTTCAATTGTGGAATTGATTTTTCCTTGTCGCCGCGGGTCTTCAGCCACTCGTACCGCTCCCATTCATTATCGGCGACACCGGTGAGACTGAATGTGGTGTCGTATATTTCTTCGAGCGACTGCGCCGGAAGAATATACACTGAGGTCTTGTCGCCTTTCGATGTAGTCACCGCCTTTAGTGCCGTTTCAAATCGATTGTCTTTCATCCATCCTTTTTCGTACGAAAATATGCCGATGATTTTTCCGCCGTAGAAATAGACGATGCAATAGGTGTTTTTTTCATTGTCCCGCACCACAAAACAGCCCGGAGCGTTTTGAGCGTTTATCTTCTGACTGGTTCTGGAGAAGAAATCCTGGATTTTGGAATGTTCCGGTTGATCTTGCTTTTCGCCCTCGAAGAAAGCAGCAGAGGCTAAGGCTGTTTCCTCATCAAGTGCGTGTACTGTAAATTCAGCTTGATGATTGAAGAGGTCGACTTGAGCGTGATTGAAAGCTTCGAGTCCGAAGAAATAATTGTCGATGCCGCGCTTGCCGTAGACGCATGAGAGCACGCGACCGCGGAAGAGAATAATGGTGGCACGCGATTTCTGTCTGGCACTGGTTATTCTGATGGAACAGGTGCTTTTGTTTGCAGCGAATGCGCAGAATGCTGCGTGCTGATTCAAGTTCTTTGAATTGATTGTTGTTCCAATGGCTGTCTCAGCCGCGGGCGCTACTACGGCATCCGCTCTGCAACTGATGTGTGATCGTTTGAAAGATCCACGTCGAATGAAATCATCCCTGTTTACTAAGCCAAACATGTGCACCCCGCTTTCTGCGTTGCTAAATGGTTTTGAAAAAGCGAAGCTAGTAAATTGAGTTCCGATTGCATTCGCTTGCTTCTATCTAAGCGGTGAAGTGTGACTTTTTGGGACCCATTGAGGGTGAACTCCGCCAACCATGATTTTTGCGTTGCACTATTTCAGAGAAATTGAGACTTTTGCATTATTATTAGGATGAACCATTGTTGTGCTCGTATGTCATCAACCAAAACTAACTCTCCGCCAAAAGACAAGAAAGAAGCGATCATCGAAGCGATGCTCGATCTTGTTGTGGAGCGGGGTTTTCACGACGCACCGATGTCACTGTTGGCTAAGCGTTCGGGTGCAAGTCCAGGGATCATTTATCACTACTTCGAGAATAAAGATGATGTGATCCATGCGGTTTATCTGCACGTGAAGGATCTCAAAGTCAAAGCTTTGCTCGAGGAAAACTTGCTGAATCTGTCATTTAAAGAGGCTTTCATAAAGCTGTTCGCTAATCTCTACAACTTCTATCGCACTCATTTGAAGGAAACTCAATTTCTGGATCTCTATGAGATCTCGACTTATTGCTCGAAAGAAAATCCACAATCTTCTGCAGACATGGATCCATTTTTCGAGAAATTCATGAAAGCCTTTCGCTCCAAAAAGGAGGGTGGGATTCTCAAAGATTTGCCGAAAGAGGCTGTCCACGAGTTCTCATTCGGCTTGATTCGGCGCCTTGCCAAGACCGAAAATGCCTTGTCTACAGAGGATTTGCGGAATTGTGCATTGGCATCGTGGGCTGCCATAGTCGAAGAATAAATTTTTTTGTGTTGGACTAGAATGAACGTTCAATCCATGCTTGAATAATGACATCAAATTTTTCAGATGCTGTAGAGGTAAATCTGCAATGGAATACAAAACATTAGGTAACACAGGACTTTTGGTATCAAAACTTTGTTTTGGTGCCATGACATTTCATGGTGGCACCGGACCGTTCCAAATGATTGGTAGCTCCGGTCAAAGCGACGCCGACGCTATCATCAAAGCTTCTCACGATGCTGGAATCAACTTCTTCGACACTGCCGATATTTACTCGGAAGGACACAGCGAAGAAATGTTGGGGCAAGCGTTTCGCAACGTCGGAATTCAACGCAAAGACGTTGTAATCGCGACCAAATGTTATGGACGTATCGGCGAAGGTCGTAACGATGTCGGTGCCTCACGCAAGCACATCATGGATGCAGTCGATGGCAGTCTACGTCGATTGCAAACTGATTACATCGACTTGTATCAGATTCATGGCAGCGATCCTGTCACACCGATTGAGGAGACTTTGCGTGCGCTCGATACGCTCGTCAATTCGGGTAAGGTCCGCTACATTGGCTGCTCTAACTGGCAAGCCTGGAAGCTGATGAAAGCGCTCGGAATTTCTGAATTCAAAAACTTGGCACGATTCGATAGCTTGCAAGCTTATTATTCGATCGCTGGACGCGAACTCGAACGCGAACTGGTTCCGCTTATGGAAAATGAAAAAACCGGTTTGATGGTCTGGAGCCCGCTTGCAGGCGGATTGTTGTCTGGTAAGTTCAGTCGCACGAATCAAAAGCCGGAGAATTCGCGTCGCTCCGAATTCGATTTTCCTCTCGTTGATAAAGAACGTACTTGGAAGATTCTGGAAGCGATGGAACCGATCGCAAAAGCTCATAATTGCAGCGCCGCACGCATCTCTCTTGCTTGGCTGCTAGCAAAACCAGTCGTCACATCCGTTATTATCGGTGCTCGAAATCTTCAACAACTCAACGACAATATCGCGGCTGTCGATATCAAACTGAGTGCAGAAGAAATGAAGACTCTGGATCGCGTAAGTGAAATTCCGTTGGAATACCCAGGTTGGATGTTGCCGATGCAGGCAATGGATAGACTAGCTCCAGTGGCTAATCGTTGGGAAGCGATGAAAGAATTGATCGAATCGAAATCCTAATCGTTGGGAAGCGATGAAAGAGTTGATCGAATCGAAATCCTAATCGTTGGAAAGCGATGAAAGAATTGCTCGGTTACAATCCTCATCGTCTGCACGAAATTAGATCCTGCTGTGGGCAGTGGCGCAAGCTACTGCCCCTTAGCATTTGTGTTTGAGGACGATGGAAGTCGACAAATTCTCGAAGCTATAAATCGACGCCCTGACCCTTCACATAATTCGCGAAAGTATCTTGACCGTTCAAGCTGTATTTGTCTTTCTGCCAAATGAAATAGCAACGCTTGCCTTTGTACGTCTTCGCAAGATTGTAGTATCCATCGGTCTTCTCCGGGGATACACTCACACGCGCTGTCTCAACGTGATTGGCTGGTTGTTGCTCGTAGATGATTGGTGTGGACAACACCTTTTCAATTTTCGAATTGTTGTTGCGATAAAGATCAAGCATTGCAATCGATTCGGTTGGACCGCTCACTCCCGCAAAGGAAGCCTCTTGCAAGCCAAAAGCTAATTCTTTCTCGGATAATTTATATGGTGATAGATCGAATTGGTTGAATCGAAAACGCTTTTCGAGTTTGATCGGTTTTTCTGTTTTCGCGAGCACCGTAAAACCGTCGTTCGTTTGTTTGATCAACCCGATATCGAGAGCGTGCTCGCATGAGTTGTATCCGCCCGATGAGTTAGGTTCTCGCTTTTCTGTTTCCATAACGACGATGAATGTTCCTGGAACGTATATCCACGGTTTGACACCGATTCCCAAAATCGCATCGCCGTCGTTAAATGTTTTTTCTTCCTTCGAAGATTTGCTTGGGTCAAAAGGAGGGCTTGCCGGGCGCAAAGCTGAAATGACTTTGGCTCGTTCTACAAACTTGGGCAACTCTTGCCCAACATCCCATTGTGCCTTACGAGCTTGCCACGGAAGCGCTACACACTTTTGCGATGGAGATGAACTTGTTGCGTTTGGCTGTTTGTTAGCGTATGCGCTTTGAGTTGTTAGAATTGCGCCAAGCACCGGCAGTAGTACTAACAATCTGTTCATTATAAACTCCTTTAAGGAGAGATTTGGTCGCTATGTTCGATGCCATCAAATATGGTGAAACTATTGATGAACTAGTTGAGTAGCAACGTATTGAATAACTGAATTTGCCGGAAGGCAACAATCTATTCTAGCTTATTCGAGCCGGTTTTCTTTGCTGTCTGGTCCAGAATCCCCACACCGTCAAGCGATTGGTCGAAGGCTGTAATTCGAATAATCGTTGCGTATCTAAAGGATACCGACGGGGAAGCGGTCCTGGTGCTGATTTCATAAGCGTGCGAAAACTCTTCGAGTCTTCATGAGCAGTCGTTTATTGTGACGGTTGATTGCGACTGTAAGGCTGTCTTAACCAGAGGGGCACCGCTGTGCCAGGTGCTGATGTCTGCTGACCAGATGCATAACCGTTTTGGGCTTGCGCCCCGTTATATCCAGTTTGCGAGCCGTTGTATTGTGGTGCCGAATATCCAGATTGTGGTCCGTTGCCGTATGAAGATTGCTGATATCCAGATTGCATGTTTCCACTATATGGTGCTGGATAACCGGACGGCGACCCGCCGCTAAATGGTGGTGGTTGGTAACCAGATTGTGCTCCTGGTTGAAATCCTGTGCGCGAGCCGCCGCTGAAAGGTGGTGGCTGATAGCCTGATTGCGATTGATAGCCGGAGTTGCTCGGGCGAGATTGATACCCGTTGTTTGGACTGAACTGTGATTGGTAACCCTGCCCCTGTTGGTTCGAAAATGGTGCTTGCTGGTAGCCGTTTCCGCCATATTGCCCCGGTCGGTTTCCATAATTGCTGTTAGGCATGCCAAAAGATGTTTGTTGCATTGGAGCATACGAGTACAGTTTGGCAATAGTGGTTTTGTCGCGATGCGAGAGTGCAGGAAGTTGTCGTGCAGAGACCGAGAAATACATCGTGTCTGCGGAGTTAGCCGAGTGCCCACCCAATCCCAGCGCGTGCCCGACTTCATGCAGGCACACTCCCTTCATGTCGTCTTCCGGAACTGGCTCGCCTGTTTCTCTGCTGACTGTAAGTAGCAAAATGTCGGCACTGCGGATGGTGCCCACTGGCGCGCCTGGCATCACCACTTGCCGCACTCGAGTGATACCTTGTTCCATGTGCACACCATCATGTGCACTTACTTTGTTCGGATTGTTCGTCCACTGTATTGTGATGTCTGCCTGTTTTCGATTCGATACCAACACAGATGGCAGCGCACCATTAGCGGCTTTGTTCCAGGCATCAAACGCGTTACCCAACATTTGCGTGCTATTCGGCGGCACGCCGGGAACATCGTCTGCCTTCTCAATGAATATTTTTAGCGGAAAACTAGTGCTCGGCCATCGACCGACACCGTGTTGACTGACGAGTGAATCTAAGTAATCGGGCGCGCGAATGCTCTGTGCGCCGTTCAAGTTCGCTTGTTCGCCAAGCTTCTTCATCAACCCCTGCGCCTCTTGCACGCGTTTCGGGTCAGATGGATTCGTTCCTAGATAATTGTTGATCCACGTTCTTGCAGCGTTGTAGTCACCGAGGTCTTTATATGCAACCGCAATATTCCAGGTAAGGTCGTTGAATTTCTGGTCATAGCTCATCGCCTTTTGATTTTCGACAATGGACTCTTCCAAATCTCCTAGTTGCTGATCGACGTAACCGAGTGAAGAATGAACGTTGCCGGAATTATCGGTGGGATCTAGCAACGCTGCCTGTTTTAGCTTCTTTCGTGCTTCAACGTATTTCTTCGCGGGGATAAGCTGTTCACACTCTTTCAGTGTGTTGTAAACGAATTCTTCTTTGGCGTTTGTGCTCATCGTTGCTGGATTGAAATCTTGCGCAAAGACATATCCGCACGTTGCACCAAATATGGTGCATGCTAAAACGAAGATTTTAAGCACTGAAAAATTTGAGCGACGCATGAAGGCAAGGATCTACTAAGTGGGCTGGTCTGGAACCGCGGAATTCGTTTCTAATTCGTTATACCCCGGATTGCGCTGCGTTGCTGCGCTGCGATCCACCCTGTCTCGGCTCCCGATGGAAGGAATCTGCGGAGTGAGAGTCTGAGAATTAATCAAAAGCCAGGCAATTGTCACCCTGGTTCCGACGGCGAAAATATCGAGCCTTCGATACAATCTACTCGTCGCCAGGAGTAGGCTCTATCACTATAGGTTCGATTGCTACCCTTTCTGGAATTGCCAGCAGTTGCCATATCCGAGTGACAGAAGTTGAGGCTTTCTCCGAGATAACCTCCCTGCAACGCGTTCACATTTGGCAAACCGGATTTAGTCGACCCACATTCTCTCAAAACTCCTCGCTGGCCTGAAAGAAGCTCATCTAGATGGGGCATAATAGAGTCAATGGATAACTCGGATCTCTGCGAAAGCTACGACTTTGATTTAACGGAATTGGACGGACGAACATGCGCCTGCCTTGTTTCCGCCATGCAGAGATTGTCGAGTGCACGCACCATGTCAGATGTCGCTGACATAGTGCGCATCGCCGCAAGAAAGCTCGTGAAAGCGGACGGCGCTACCTTCGTGTTGCTGGAGGGCGATCAGGTCTATTACGCTGATGAAGACGCAATCGGTCCGCTCTGGAAGGGGCAACGCTTTGACAAAAACGGTTGTATCAGCGGTTTGGCGATTCTGTCGAAGGAACAGGTCGTCATTGAAGATATTTTTGCAGATGATCGAGTGCCACACGAATACTACCGCCCCACCTTCGTTAAGAGCATGGCGATGACGCCTGTTCGCAAAGCAGACCCCGTCGCGGCAATTGGAACTTACTGGCAAAAGACCTACCATCCAACAAGACAAGAATGTGTGATTTTGCAGATTCTGGCTGATTCCGCATCGCTTGCTATCGAAACAGTTACTGTGCTCGAAACGTTGGAAGCAAGAGTGCAAGAGCGCACCAAGGAACTCGAAGATTCGCGTGATAGAGCGATTGAGCTTTCACAGATCAAATCGACTTTTGTGTCGAACGTCAGCCACGATTTGCGTACTCCGCTCTCGGGGCTAGTCTCGGTTGCAGAGCTGCTTTCCGACACGCCGTTGGATGGTGAGCAGAAACAACTGATGGAAATTTTGCAGTCATCTGCTGCAAGTTTGCTGCAGCTTCTCAACGATGTTTTGGATCTGACGAAAATCGAAGCAGGAAGAATCGATCTCGAAAGCATTCCGGTCAACCTTATGTACATCGTTCAAGATGTGAGCAGAACGATGTCTGTGTCTGCGTTTGCAAAGCATCTGGCTCTCAAAGTAAACCTCGATTACAGGTTGCCTGAACTTGTGCTTTCTGATTCGTTGCGTTTGCGTCAAATTCTCGCCAACTTGATTGGCAACGCGATCAAATTTACTGATTTCGGTGATGTCATCATTGGTGCCGATTTGGTCAGTGAAATCGATAACAAAGTCATTATCAAGTTTTCGGTAATCGACACTGGGATTGGTATGAGCAATGAACAGATGGGAAATTTATTCGTTCCATTCGTTCAAACAGATCGCAGTATCAGCCGCCGATTTGGTGGCACAGGACTTGGTCTGGCGATTACAAAACAGTTAGTTGAATTGATGAAAGGCACCATAACTGTATCAAGCGAAGTTGCTTACGGATCAACTTTCGAAGTGACTATGCCATTCGAGAAAGTCGCTGCTGTGGCGCTTAAAGCAGTGAAAGAGGAGAAAGCTTCCACGCAATCGATCGAAGGAGTGAAGGTTTTGCTCGCGGAGGACAACATCGCGATGCAACGTTTGACTCTGACGCAACTTCAAAGACTGGGCGCTGAAACCATTATCGCCAGCAACGGTAAAGAGGCTCTAGATGCCCTTCGGAAGCAGAATTTCGACATCGTTGTGATGGACTGCAACATGCCTGTTATGAATGGATTCGACGCATCCAAGCAGATTCGCCAAGATGAAGAAGGCACAGGCAAACACATTCCGATTGTCGCTTTGACCGCTGCCGCAATGACTTCTGACGTGCAGCGCTGCTTCGATAGCGGCATGGATGCGCATGTTCCGAAGCCGATTAGCATGCCAAAGCTGCAAAGTACGATTTACAACCTGGTAAACAATCCGAATCCCAAACCTCAGGCGCCAACTAGCTAACTCACAATTAGATTAAAAACTGCCCGCCAGTTCACGTCTTGGGCACGCAGTTATGGCATGCTGGAATTGTAGGTGCTCCAATGTTGCTGAGAGGCGACATTAAAAGGTGCATTTCGGCTGGTGACCCACTTTGACAGAAGCTCTCGTCGAAAATCTTTTGCAAATCATCGAAACGCAGGCCGTATTGGGGTCCGCGGTGTTTGACTTGGACGCTTTTCTGGAACTCGCCGTGCAGAAGATGCAAACGATGACTGCGGCAACCGGCGCTGTTGTGGAACTTGTAGATGGCGATTCTCTGGAGTACAGAGCAGCCAGCGGTACGGCGGCAGAGTTTACTGGGTTGCGGGTTCTCCGCTCCAAAAGTTTGTCAGGGCTCTGTGTCTCCGATAACGAAATCAAAATATCGAATGACACCAGCAGCGACCCCAGAGTAGATGGTGTCGCCTGCGCCAAGGTTGGCGCTGCATCTATGGTATGTGTGCCGCTTCTTCGGAAAGGCGAAGTCGTGGGCGTGCTGAAGGTGTTGTCTTCGCAGAAGAATGCTTTTCAAGAAGACGCCATGCAAAAGTTGAAGCTGATGGCTGGATTGCTGGGCGGTGCGCTGGGACAGCAGCTTGAGATTGCCGAGAGAGCCGAGCTGGAATCGAAACTGCGACACGCTGCATTACATGATGAATTGACTGGACTGCCCAACCGCACGCTATTCTATGACCGACTCTGTCATGCCATCAGGCGCAGCGTGCGGAACCGCACTACTCTTGCGTTGCTCTATTTGGATATCGATCACTTCAAGTCGATCAATGACACTCAGGGGCATTTGGTCGGTGACAAACTTCTGCACGAATTTGCGAAACGAATAAAGACGCTCATTCGCGGCTCGGATACTTTCGCACGACTTGGCGGTGACGAATTCACGATTATTCTCGAGGAAGTGAAAAACACGTCGCAAGTTGACACGGTTGCAAGCAAAGTCGTTGCTGCTGCTAATGAGGATTTCGATTTGGGCGACCGAGTAATCTCCGTCAGTTCGAGCGTCGGAATCGCGCTAAGCGAGACCGCATGCGTAGACCCGGATCAATTGATTCGATTAGCTGATGGTGCGCTTTATCAGGCTAAGAAAGAAGGTCGTAACAAGTTTGTTTATTCCGATACTGTTATAACCGGTTGGTGCGGATTTTAGCAGCACCAAATCTGGTGCTAGTTGGACCAAACATTGTTTAGGTGTTGAGCGTTTTGACTTTATTTGCGAAATAAGCGAGCACCTAATGTAGCGGCAACTAGCTTCCAACTGTTGGGACCTACATACTATGCTCAATCGCAGGAAGGGACCTGTTGATAACAGAAACCCTTTCATTTGTTGTTACACCAAGCGATCTAGCTGATCGTAAGCGGAACATCATGCTATATTGATACTCCGCTACGAAATGTGCCCGTAGCCCAGCTGGATAGAGCGCATGGCTACGAACCATGAGGTCGGGAGTTCGAATCTCTCCGGGCACGCCATTTTCGAAGTGTGTGGTTCACCGAGTGCCTACAAAGTGGACCACATATTTATTTACACCCTTCTGGACATACAGTAAATAGACAAACCAGAGAAACCCAAACAGATGCGCCTTTTAGGGGAAAACGCACAAAAGAAATTGGCTTTGACGCTGACAGGCGCCAAAGTCGTTTGCTTTGGTTCTTATCGGAATGTAAAGCTCAATCCTATATAAGTGAGGCGAACTAAAAATGGCAAGATTTCGGGAAAAGGTAGTTCATCCATTTATTCAACGCATTTGGGACAAGCTGAAGATCAGCGGACCGAAGCAAGCAGCAGAGAAATCTCAAACTCCGATCAATATCATGACGTCGATGATTGATGTGGATAGAACCGATGCATTTATTGACCGGATTCACGACTGGGCCCATCGTCAGTCCATGGAAACGCCCGAGTTTTTGCGTGAACTCGCAGATTATTTGGATGCAGAAAAAGCGCGTAAAAAAATCAGCTAAAACATCTTCTGTATATCCAGTAGTAGCGGCATTTCACGTTAATTTCACTTTGAGAAATTACTAGTTACTAATTCACCTTTTTTTGGTAGCAATACACGAATTTTTGCGACTATAATAATTTGCATGTTCACCAAATTGGTTGCCGAGATGCCACCACATCTGGTGCATATACTTCGAAAGAAGTCCGCTGGATTTAAAACAAAAGTCGTTCGTTGAACATAGTTTGGTTGGGAGGTTTTACCTCCCTTCCAGCGGGTTGTTCATCATCAGGGAGTTTGTGTTATGCAAAGTCTAGTGCGCCGCTGTGACGAAAATTTCAAATCGATGTTCGGACATCTCGGGCAGAAGTTTGCATTATCAGCAGATGGAGCCAAGTCTGAACGCAGAACTGAACTCAATAGCGCGTTTCGTCCGTGGCTTGCAGAGACAGGCTCTGCTCTTCAAAAGAAGGAAGAGTTATCGGATGACTGAGTTTGACTTGATGTACTGGGGCTTCACGTTGCTCATTGGCATGGCGTCCCTGCTCGCTGGTGACATTGTCGGAAGATTACTAGGTAGGTTCTGTTTTGCTAGATAGATATGTTTTGATACTAAATGTGGTGCTGTGGACATCAGTCGTCGGTGTTGTTTATGGTCTCATCCGTGAGTACATCAGACAAGTTCGCGAGTTCGTTGCATCCGAAAATGAAAGGGAAACGTTGGTGTGAACGAGATTCTAAGCTTCGCTCATCACGCAGAGCGAATTAAAAATGGAAATGCGTTGCGCGAATCAATACGTGAGGCGTTCGCAGAGCCGAAGTGCTCATGGCGGTATCACGACAACTACCGAGGGAACTGCCCTGGAAGTTGCAGCAGGCAAGTTGTCGTTGAAAAACCAATAGATCCGCTAGTTCCAAAAAAAGACGATTTGGTAGACGCGACAAAGGTTTTGTTCAAAGCGATTGGAGAGTTTGTCTCTGCTTTGAAAAATTACATCGACACTTTTATGTTCACTTAGAGAGGGAAAATGGCACAAGCAGTTGATAGAGAAGTACCACCGCCGGCGGGGAAGACTAATTTTCCGGCGAAGCAATCAGCACAGCTTCCGATGACAGGAGCTGACGCTGACAAGCTAAACAAGATGTTGGGCGATCGCCACATGTCGCTTGAACAATTCCAAGTTCTTCAGCGCGTTGTTTTTCCAACCGCAAAAACAAGAGAAGCAATTTTTCTAGCCATCGATTACTGCAAAGCCCGCGGGCTTGATGTAATGAAGAAAACTGTTCACATTGTTCCAACCTATGTTGACGGCAAAGAAGTCGAAACTATCTGGCCTGCAATAGCCGAGGCTCGCATCACAGCTCATCGAACCGGCGCGTTTGCTGGCAATGAAGAGTGTGAATACGGTGAAGACATCACACGCGAATTTGATGGAACTAGGTGGGAAAAAGGTGTCGAACTTGCTTGCAAGATCGAAGTAACTTTCCCAAAGTGGGCAAAATTCACCGTTTATAGAATCGTCCACGGTGAGAAGCGAGCCTTTTCTGCGAAGCTTTTTTGGATGGAAACTTACACCAAGGTCAAAAAAGGCTCTATGTGCCCTAACGATAGATGGCAGAGAGCACCTTACGGACAGCTTGAGAAATGCGCAGAAGCAGCAGCACTCAGAAGAGGTTTTTCCGAAGAATTTAGCGAACATACCGCTGAAGAGATGGAAGGGCGTGAGTTGGTTGAGGTTCCAGAAACTGGTGCCGTGACCACAAAGTCGGTCAAAAACGCAGTGAATGCGAAAGCTCAGAAGATTGCTGAAGCCGCTGCTGTTCAACAAACAGTCGAAGCGACTGATGACGAAATTCATGACGTCGAAGAGGTTGATGAAGAAAACCAAGCCGAAGATACGCCAGCCGAAACAACGGTGCAACCAACGCAGCAAGAGAAGTTTCAAGCTGCTGCCGAAGTTGCTCAGGAGCTAGGCGCATCAAAGGAGCAAGTTGAGGCTCTCAAAGAAATTGCCCAACCTGGTATCACTTCGAAGCAAGCTCAAATCCTCATGAATAAGGGCAAAGCGCGCAAGTGGCAGCCTGCGCAGATCATTGCTTCTTCCGCTGAGTTATATAACCTCGATGCGAAGAAGTGGAACAACCAGATGACTGAACGACAGTGGCAACAGATGTGCATTCACGTTGAAGGCACCGATCCGCCAGCTGCATAAAGATGTCCACCATTCTCAACTACTGGAAGTTGATGTTCGAACTCGAAGCGCTCGGACACGATGAAACAGACCTTTTACGCGAGCTCATCGAACGCGGCGTCCAGGTTGAAATGGAAGGAACACTGGAAGATTTTGTAACTGTACGTTCAATCGTTGGTTTTACCAAAGTCGTTGATAAGGAGATTCGAGAGCACTTCAAAACTATTCCGCCACCAAGCGCACAGCAATCACTGTTTGAAACTAGGGGATCTGCGAAGAAGCAAGTGGTTGAAGATCCAGAAATCGCCAAACTTCGAAAGTTTCTTTATGAAATGTGGGACTTCAATCGATGCAGCGCATGGTGGGTAGTGAAGGCTCTTAACGAGAGTGGCGCAGACATAGTCGGAGAGCCAGGGTTAGAGCAATACGTTGAACTGTACGAGATCAAAAAATGTATCGGACTCACCGAACAAAGAATTGACATTGTTCGAGAGCTGATGGTGAAAGAGTCGGAACGAGAGCCTTGCGATTTTTTTCCAACACCAGGCTTTCACTCCAGGGAAACAAGAAACGAGCTTGACCAGTTAAAAGCAACAGACCTCATAAATCGCCGAATTGTGATGGCTGAGCAAAAGGCAAAAGGAAAATTGAAAGAGATGCGAGAACAAGAAAACGACGCAATGGACACCGAAGAAGAAGAAATGGATTTGACCGAGGAATGGACGCGACTGTCAAATCTCTGCAAAAGCAACGGCTTTCCCGACAATTACATCCAGGACATGCTTGCGCGTACCTGCCAAAAGCTTGACGTGGAGCTTGGCTTGACTAGGATGACGATCCTTGCTCTTGAAGCTGAACTCATCAAAGAATTTGAACTCAAGAATCTCAAGCGTGCGTCAGAATCTGCTGCACCGCCGCCAGTAAAAGCTGAAGCACCTAAGCAGGAAGCTCCGTCAAAAGAGAAGGCTGATGCTATCGCTCAAGAGGTTTTTGGAGGCACTGCTGATGATGCCAAACCAAAACAAAAGCGCGCAAAGAAAGGCGACGAAGGCGCTAAAGAAAATCCAACCAATCCAATTGAAAACATATTGGTGACAAACCGTTCGACAGGCGAAGTCAAAACATTCAATGCTGTCACTAAAAGTTGGTTTGACCTTCAAATAAAGAAGGAAACCATTGAGATTGAGATGGAGCACTATGTGGCGCAGTGCAAAGCTCGCTTGAAAGAGGTTGAGGATAATGAGGCGGGTTGGCACTACTGCTATGACGGCGGCGTGTCAGACGCTGTACGTGAGCAGTTTGCGAAGCAGCGGAAAGATGATGGCACTTACAAGCCTGCAACCGTGAAAACTGAATATTGCACATTTACAAGAGATCCAGAAGACCAAGTGCAGATCGTCGACAAAGGCAGGTTGCAAGCTCAAATTGAAAATGTGCCAGAAGAACAACGTATTTTCTGGGGCGATGTAATCAAAGTCGAAGTGAAGTGCGACAAGAAAGAGCTTGTCAAAGCAGTGCTGCGTGGCGACTTAGACGTTGCAGACCTCAACGGTGTTGTGAAGTTGGAGCAAGCCGATCCTGTCGGCACTCCAAAGATGTCTCTGACCAAACCGAAGAACTCCGCAAAATCAGAGGAAAACTCAGACGGTAATCTAGGACTAGTCCAAACAAATAACGACTCGGAGGCTGCATGAAAAACGCGCGGTTACTTTTAGTGTCTTTACTTTTTGCTGCAATTCCAGCGCACGCTGCGGGTCCGGCAGTGGTTGATCAAGCTGCCAAACAGCTTGATCAAGAAAAGGTTGTCGCCGCAATGCCTGCGCATGCCTCAAACACTCCGGTTCCAGCACCAGAAGTTATGGTTTTTGTGGCGGGAGCTTGGCGCCCGGTTCTTGGGCAGAGTGATGAACGTCACGAAAAGCTCGTGCATATTTTGCCGAAAGCCTTGGCGCATCGCACCGTTCACATCTACAAGGTCGAAGGGACTACAGTTCCATACGAAACTTACGACAAGTTGTCTATGGTCCCCGAACTTCGTGACCCTGAAGTTGCGCATCCGGTCCGCACTGCTGTCACAAGAAATGCCGGGTGGGTCTGTTCTATGTTCGGCAACGCAATGAAGCGCTAACAGTGATATTTGGTGGTTTTGATCCTGGTGCTAAAGGAGCTGGAGTCTTTCTAACAGACCCGGCGCCAGGTCAAAGCCGCAACACCGATTGCACAATCGAATTCTTCGACACTCCGCTTTACGAAACCAAGATCAATGGAAAAACAAGAAACCGAATTGACTGCGAAAAACTTGGACACTTCATCTCTCCATACATCTTTTCTGTACTTGAAGGCGATTGCGAACTTTGGATGGAACACCTTTGGGGCTTCGGTGCTGCGGAAAAAGGTGGCGAAATTGGTCAGTTCACCTATGCCGCAAACTACGGAATTTTGCTTGATGCTATTGAAAGCCGTGTCGGACGCGAGAACCTGCATCTCATTGCTCCAACGCGATGGCAAAACCTGCTTCAGAAGCCAAAGCATATTCGCCGAAACTATGAGCTTTCGAAAAAATGGAATGCGGAAGTCATTGCAAAGCTCTATCCGCAAGCGCAGCTCATCAAAGATCGCTGTCGCGTTGCTGCCTCCGGTCGCGCCGATGCTCTCTGCATTGCACACTGCGCGCGCCTTTTGCACATAGCCCAACAAAACGTTTTAACCAGGCGCGTTCGAAAGAAGCGAGCCTAATCGACCAACTAGCCATGCAACACCACGGGAGGAACATTACAAGAGAGGGCGTGCAAACGAATGGCAACAATTCCACGATTGAAAGGGGATGCTGCATCCCAAGAACATTTGCCTGGCATCAATCCGAAAGATTTTCTCGTTGATAAGGTGAAGAAACCAAAAAACTTTGCCCAAGCAATTGTGTTTTTGCGAGACAAGAAGATCTGTAAGGTTACGCAGAAATGGAATGAAGATGAAGACATCTTGATCATGTCTTTGAAGACATCAGACGATAAACACGACAATTCGCTGACACAGACAATTTCTGTTGATCCTTATGATCTAGAAGAGTCTGCCGACGAAATTGTGAAATGTGCTCAGTGGCTATGGACTCAGCGACACATCAGCGTTATGGGCATCGACATCACAACACTCGTAACAGAGGAAAGCGATGTCAGTAAATAGCGAACAAGAAAAAGACCAATACTACGAAAGGACTTGCAATGAAACTCTTGGACGAGTGGCAGAAGAGACGAAGGGAAAACCGCATGCGGAGACGATCAAAGCTTGGAAGCAAGCATATCCCTTCGGAACCGATCGCAAGGGACGCAAGTACAAAATTTGGAATAGGCTGTTCAACGAATGGCGAGAGTGCCTTCGCAACGACCAGATAATCTACGATTAGCCCAAAGCTATAGCCACTAATTATGGTGCCTGCCCTGCAGGCGCCAAGGACTTCTTAGCGTGACAAGTGCGTTCAACGAACACAATCAACAAATTTCTCCCTCAGTAGTTGAGACGATTGCTGCTGCCTGGAACGATGGCAAAGTCAAGCGTGGATCTGAAGGTTGGATTTACAGTCGGTGTCCAATTCACGGCGACAAAACTGAAAGCTTGTCGATGAAGTGGATACCTGGCAAAACTGGATTAGGCAAAGTTCTATTTAAGTGTCACGTCGGTTGTGGATGGAAAGATCTTGAGCAGCGAGCAGTTGATGAGCGCTATTTACCTGTTTGGAAACCGCAAGCAAAGCAAACAAAAGGCGCAACAATTGAGTTTTGGGAAGAGAAGGGGCTTGTTGCAGTCGAATGTTATCCGTACGTAAATGCCGATCGTTCACTTGAGTTTGAAAAATGGCGGTTCTATGACCCAGCTACGGATACTAAATCGTTTCGACAACGCCAATCCAACGGGAAAGGTGGATTCGACAAATGGAAGCTCACCGAGGGACCTAAGCCGCTTTATAAACTTCCAGAATTGCTGGATGCAATCAAAGCAGGCAAAACCATTTTCATCGTCGAAGGCGAGAAAGACGTTAACAACATGTTTGCTGATGGGCTTGTTGCAACATGCAACTTCGAAGGCGGTGGGAAGTGGAAGCCTGAATACAACGAGTTTTTGCGTAATGCAGAGCGCGTGGTTTTAGTTCTCGACAACGATCACGTCGGGTACGAGCATTTAAATTTGGTGGCATCTGAGCTCGCCAAAGTAGATGTGTGTGTTGAATGGCTTGTTATGCCTGGAGCAACTAAACATGACGACTTTTCTGATTGGAGGGAAAACCATTCAGCGTCCGAGTTCGAGCCACTGCTCTCCGAAACACAACTTTGGTTTGAGCCTGTAGCGAATCCGTGGCCGAGTCCAGCCCAGGAAAGAGCTAAAGCCAAAAACATCGCAAATGAAGGTATCGCATTTGGTGACGAAAAAAAAGTTCCAAACAACGTGGTGGCGCTTCGTGAGGAAACTCCCCCAATTAACATGGAGTATGTCGAGATGTGGACTGATGCTGGCAATGGAAAACGCTTTAAGCAAGCTGTTGGTGACGATGCTTTGTGGTGTCCTGAATCAGGTTGGCGTTTGTGGACTGGCACACGTTATGAGCGAGACAACCTAGGACGAATTCGTGAGATCGCAAAAGATGTTGCGCGATCGATCATGATTGAAAGAACTGCCAGCGCCACCAAACTTGCCACCTTCGCGGCGAAGACACTAAACGAGAAAGGTTTAAGCAACATGCTCAAATCAGCTCAATCTTTGGTTCCGGCATCTATTGAACACTTCGATCTAGATACAGACATCATCAACACGCCAGACGGAATTGTTGATCTCACAACTGGAAAGTTGTCGTCTTGGGACCGTAAGCACCGTTGCAGTTTAATCACTGCCTGTGGTTACGATGAATCTGCGTTTGCTGAATTTATCAGCATCACCGATGATACTCCAATCGAGGTAGCTGACGAAATCTATTTGCGGCTGATCCCGCATTACAGAAACATGATGGGCTACATGTGTTCATCCAAAAGCGGTATCGACTGGCAGAAATTCAATTATCTCCAGGAGATCGGTGGGTACTGTTTTTCTGGACGCACACACATCCAGCAAGCATGGTTCTTCGAAGGTGAGGGACGAAATCTTAAAAGCACTTGGATTGACAATCTTGCGGACATGCTTGGAGGCGAAACAAACGGTTACTCGGTCACAGTCAGGACATCGATGTTCATGCGCCCGAAAGGCGGAGCGACGGAAAACCACTTAGATAATTTTTCGCAACTGCAAGACAAGCGAATGGTGGCAGTGCAGGAGCTCAACTCAGACGACTGCCTGGACGAAGCAAAATTCAAAATTGTGACCGGTCACACGGACAGGCTCAAAGGCCGCTACATGCGCGGAGAACCCTTTGAAGTTCGCAAACGTTGCAAGTTTATTTTTAGGACCAACCATCTTCCGCGGGTTAGAAATCAGGACGATGGTGTTTGGCGCCGAATGCGCAGAGTTCCTTGCCACACGCAAGTTCCTGATGACCAGGTTGACACCAATGCTAGTGAGAAACTTCGCTCAGAATGGAGTCAGCAAGCAGCGTTTTTCGTTGCAGGATTGATTCGATTGATGCGACGCGAAGACCTACCTCAGCCAGATTGCGTTGCAGAAATGACAAGAGAGTACAAAGCCGAGATGGATACCATCGGCGAGATGCTTGATGAATGTTTTATCAAAGCACCGACTAACAAGCTGACCATTACTGATTTTTTAAAAGTTCACACGATGTGGAGCCATCGCAACAACATGGCTCCGCTAAGCCGAATTGAGTTGGCAAAACGTTTGAAGAAAAAAGGAATTGTCGGAGAGCGCCTTTATGACGAGGAAGGACATCGCGTTAGCACCATTACTGGCTGGGCAATTGGTCCAGGCTACGGAGGAGACTCAGAAACAAAAGGTCGGTACACGTTCAAATTTGGATAAGGAGAGAACGAGACGCCATGCAAGCTAATCAAGTTCAAGACAAATTAGTAACCGCGACAGAGTGGGCAAAAGCTCACGGTTACAGTTACGACAAAGTGAAATACCTCTGCAAAACAGGACAACTAGAATTCGTTTTCCGTGGAGGAAAGCGCTGGATCAAAGAGTCATCGACACCGAAAGTGGTTCAGTTTCAGGGCTGGATTACCGTGAAGGAATTCGCAGACATGCACTCGATGACCGTGTCTTGGGCGCGTAATCTGATACGCCAGGGCAAGATTCCAATCAAGCGCAATCACGGACGCGTTCTTGTTTGGGCTGAAACTTTGCTGGTGCAAAAGGTGCGCGACTACAGAAACTCGCGCTGCATCTACTGGGAAGTTGTTTCGCCAGAAGTGGAGGCTACCAATGAGGCGTAAACCACGACAAATAAACATGTTCGATGAGTTGATTGTCGACAACTTTGCTGGCGGAGGTGGTGCCAGCACAGGCATTGAACTGGCGCTGGGGCGCACAATCGATCTTGCGATCAACCACGACAAAGAAGCGATCGCAATGCATCAGACGAATCACCCCTACACAAAGCATTTCTGCGAAAGCGTTTGGGAAGTCGACCCTAAAGAGATTACCGGCGGCAGACCGGTCGGACTTGCTTGGTTCAGCCCGGACTGCAAACACTGGCCCATTCCAACGCACGGCGACCCGAAATCAGATGCAGTGAAAAATGGCGATTTGTTGCCATGGAGAACCGCTGCAGAATGTATTGATTGGAGTATTCCATGTCCGTCTATTTTTGAGCGCGAAAAGCCGCTGACTGAAAACACCTTACGTCGCATTGCTCGCGGTGTCATCAAATACGTCTTGCAAGCGAAGCAGCCGTTCATAGTGACTTGCAATCATGCTGGCGAGTCATTCCGCGGGCAAGGTTTAGAAGAGCCGTTTAAAACGCTTACAGCCAGCAGAGATGCGCATGGCGTAGTTGTCCCGACATTGGTTCAGACCGGTTATGGTGAACGTCCGGGTCAAGCTCCGCGTGTTCCAGGTTTGGAAAAGCCATTGGGCACAATCGTTGCTGATGGTCAAAAACATGCGCTTATTGCAGCAAATCTTATTCAATCTGGATTTGGAGAAGCGCCCGGAAGTCCGCCACGCTGTATCGATATTCAGAAACCGTTGGGCACTGTCATGGCGGGTTCAATCAAGCATGCGCTTGCAGTGGCAACGCTTATCAAACACTACGGCGGAAATTACAAGGCTGCCGGCATCGATTTGAATGAGCCGATCCACACGATTACTTCGACCGATCATCACGCTGTTGTTTCTGCTCATGTGCTCCGCCATTTTGGAACATCTACTGGTAGCGATTTAAACGAACCAATTCGAACCGTCATGTCCGATGGTGGTGGCAAGTCCGGTTTGATTGTTTCGCACCTTACACGCTTTCGTGGCGACAATCAGACAAACTCTGTTGAAGAACCAATTCCAACGGTTGTTGCAAGCGGTGTAAATATCGGAGAAGTGCGAGCCTTTTTGACGAAATACTACGGTGAGGGCATCGGCCAGTCGTTGAATGAACCGGCAGCCACTCTGACAAGCAAAGACCGATTAGCTTTAGTCACGATCAATTCAGTTGAATATGTAATTGCAGACATCGGCATGCGGATGTTGCAGCCACATGAACTTTTCAAAGCGCAGGGGTTTCCGGACGACTATGTAATTGCGCCCGAAATCAATGGAAAGAAATTGACCAAAACCGCGCAAGTGCGTATGGTCGGAAACAGCGTTAGCCCGTGCGTTTCCGAAGCCCTGGTGCGTGCAAATATGCCACGAAAAGAAAGAGCGAGGAAGCGCGCATGATTGTTCTAGTTTGTGGTGGCAGAGATTACGGCAACCCAAAGTATCATCCGCCTGATGTTGTAGCAGCGCAAGTCGCTAAAGCGTTTGCATATTTCGACGTGATCAGAGATTCGATTGACATCGTCATACAGGGCGGCGCGACTGGAGCCGACTCAGTTGCAAGATCGTGGGCAATTTCGAGAGGTATTCACTCGGCTGAAGTAAAAGCATTGTGGGGAATCTATCAAAAAAGTTCTGGACCAATACGCAACAACGCGATGCTTTTGCTGAAGCCAGACTTGGTGATCGCTTTTCCTGGCGGTCCTGGAACGAGAGACATGGTCAAAAAAGCCACCGCTAGAGGTATCGAAGTGAGGCATGTGCTGTGATTTTTCATCTGGATTGCTCGCAGATAAACGGGCTTGTGGTCAAACATTCAAAGCGATGCTTGCAGATGCAGCAAAATTTGCAATTTCATCAGGTGTTGTTTCACGAGTTGATCGAAGTTGCTTCCGCTTATTCCGAACACAACAAAGGCAAATTGGACGGATTTGAAATGACAATTCGCATCGTTAATGGTG
Source organism: Drouetiella sp. (assembly GCA_036702965.1). Classification (GTDB taxonomy): domain Bacteria; phylum Cyanobacteriota; class Vampirovibrionia; order Obscuribacterales; family Obscuribacteraceae; genus PALSA-1081. Next base: position 310,565 of record DATNPZ010000013.1, on the reverse strand, counting down.
CAGTCGAAGGGAGAGTAAATGAGAGCGTTTAGATCAAAATATCCAGGCACTTGTGCCAATTGCAGGGAAGGCTATGCCATCGACGATTACATCGCCTACGTGTCAACAAAAGAGGTTTATCACTTCGATTGCAGACCGACCGCGGGCGAACAAGATCCAGACAAGTTTGTACAAGATGGATATCTTTTCACAGACACCGAAACCGGTGGCACGGAGAAGCAGTCCTGCGCGTTGATACAAGTCGCAGTGATCGTCACTGACAACAATTTTTTGATAAAGGACTTCTGGGATGGTTTGATCTGTCCACCCAAAAACTTAGTCATAACTGAGAGGGCAACCGAAATCCATGGGTGGACTCGAGAAATGCTGGCAAATGAGAGACCAGAAGCTGAAGTAATTGAAGAATATTTGGGGTTCTGTCGCCAATTTCCAAATCATCGAATCGCAGGTCAGAACGTTTCATATGACCTCGGAATGCTTGAAGCCGCTTACGAGCGAAATCGCATTTCCGCAGCTGGCGCGTATCTGCAACCAGCCTACGATACCTTAGACATTGCCCGAAGGAAGCTACAAAAGAAAACTGCAAATCACAAATTAGGAACTCTTGCTGCTTATTTCGGATTTAACGCCGATGCGGCACATGATGCACTGTGCGACTTGTTTTTAAATGTTCAAGTTGCTCGACAACTAGAGGTGGTGGCAGTCTAATGGAATCAAACTCTACAAATATTCGCATCAAAGGCTCCGATCACTTCCGAGCCGGTGGCGATGAGGGACGACCGAAAGCTACGGATAGTTGGCGTACACCACCAGCAGTGTTCGAGAAGCTCGATAGTGAGTTTCATTTTGTTTTGGACGCTGCGTGCACTAGTGAAAACTGTTTGGCTCCAAACGGAAATTACTTTGACAAAGGCATCGATGGACTATCCACTAATTGGAAAGAGCTGACTGCGAGCGGTGCCATATGGCTCAATCCACCTTATTCGAACGTCAGACCATGGCTTGAAAAGGCTTACACATCCGAATGCACAGTCGTTTTTCTCATAACGCTAGATTGCAGCACCAAGTGGTGGCAAGAGTGTGTAAAAGATCGAGCCGCCGAAGTACGAATGGTTACGCATCGAATCAAATTTCTCAGTCCTCTCGGAGCCGAGCACCATACGAAAAAGAACGGCGGAGGTACAACAACACCTAGCGCGATAGTGATCTTTCGTCCTAATTTTCGTGGCACAACATCTTACGGATATATATCTTTCAAGGACTAAAACGTAAGAATATAGACATCTAAATTGCACCAGAAATGGTGGCACCTAAATGATGTTTGTTGTATATTGATTGCATCGAAAGTTTGATACCGACCGAGCGCTGAAGCTCGTTCGTCGGATATTTCTTTGCAATTAATAGGAGAATATACATGCCACGCAAAGTACTAATTGCCCTGCCACCAGCCATGCTCGAACAAGTTGATTTCGTTGCACAATGTGAGCACCGCACTCGTTCAGATTTGATAAGAGAAGCTCTCCGTCGGTACCTCGATAATTTCCGCAGAACGCAAGGCGCGCATCTTTCGGTCTCGACTATTGAGACCGCAGATTCTTTTGCAAACCACTAATCCGACGCAAGGATGGGGCACCGCGTCCGGTGCCCTTACTTGCTGTCCAAAGCTTTGAGTTGTTTGTAAACAGTGAACGCACCTGGTCGCGGATCTTCTTTGTCGATATAGATACGCTTACCATGATCGGGCAACGTGCCTTTGATGTGCAAATGTTCGTGCTGTAGATCGTAGCCATTCATAACATATGCAGATTCGTCAACACTTTTGTATTTGCGGCCGTTGTATCCGTAGAAACAATCTTTGATTGCTTCATCGCTTGCGCTCGGATTGATTGGATAGCGGCTTGATTTTCGCAACCAGCACGCGCAAAAAATTGCTGCTGATGCGAAATCGTTGATGCCTTTCTTGATCAAATCTTGGCGCGTTGCGTTATCTAAATGTGTGAATTGCTCAAGTAGATTCGTCATCTGCTTTGCATTCAACGGTGGATCAAATTGGAACGGTCCGCCGATGCGACCGACACGTTCTTGTAGTGATGACTCACGAAACCAAATCGAAGCGATCGCTTGCCACGGAACGCCGGTCACATTCTGTGCGTGTTGAAATACTGGTTTCTTGGTAAAGATCAGTCGAATTTGCGCGTCATTCAGACGAAGGGGAGTCATTGTTCACCTGTGCTTTTTTGTCGCGGCCGACGTGCCAGCCATTGCAGAAAGAGCAATCATAAACGTGATAATTGCCTCTGTAGTAACTAGACTTGGTGCCGTTATTTAGATTTTTTTGCGCGAGCCAAGCCGTGTCGTATCGCTTCTTTCTCTTGCAGGATTTCCAGGCGCGGTTAGACATGGCATCAATGCGATCCTCAGCCTTTGATTTTTGCAGCTACATCAATGCGGAACTTGCCCATGTCGAAAAACTTTCCGGGATCGTGATGGGCGAATTTCCCTCCACCAATTTTCTGAATGAAAGGTTCGCTGTGCGGATAGATTTTTTCGACGGGAATTTTGTACTTTTTGCACAACGCTGCAACCAGTTCTACAGCGGACTTCCATAATTCTGGCGTAACCCACGGTTGGCGATCGCACATGGTTTTATCTTCCATTTCGATGCCGATTGATGTGTGGTTGAGTCCATAACAATGATTGGCGACTTGATTGTCGCGAACCATTTGGAGAATCTCACCTTTTTGAGAAACAAGATAATGAGCGCTTGTATTGCCAGTATTGTTTTTGAACATGGATCTGGTGCCTTCGAAGTAGCCAACCATTGCGTGCATGACAATCTGAGTCGGAGCATTAACTCCACTGGAAATGTGATGAGCGCCAGCCGCATCAAACTTGATTTTCGCCAAATCTAAACTCATAAAATTTCGTCCTTTTGACCAAAGTAGCCACTGTTTTCTATCTGTTCGTTCGGATGAAGCCGTCGCAAGACTTCGACCAATTTAGATGGTTTGATTGGACGCTCCAGATATTCATCAATACCTTTTGCCATGCTTTCTAATTGCATCTCAAGGGTTTCGGTGACTGAAGTCAGCGCAACAATTGGGATCTTGAAACCCAAATGCCGAATCGCAACCGTTGCGTTGAAACCATTGACATTAGGCATCATAATGTCCATGAAAATCGCAGTGATTTCAGGGTCTTGCAGTAAACGCAGCACTCCATCACGCGCTGATACTGCGGTTACACTTTCAACTTTTATTAGCTTCAGTTGACTGTAGATGAGCACTCGATTGCTTTCGACGTCATCAATACACAAGATCTTCATCAGTCTTCATCATCCTCTGATTTAAAAACAGGATGGCTTCCACTTAACTCCAACAACCGCTCACTTAACGGATTTGGTGCACTTTTTCGAACTTGCTTTTTGTGATGTTTGGAAGTTGTAAGCGCTAAAACTTCTACCAACACATCAATTCCTTGACCCTTTTGTACGAAGCAAGAAATGTTGTCGAGAATGTCGTCCTCATAGTCACTTTCCGCGCTTCGCGATAGGCTACAAATGCGCAGTTGTGCAAGCCGATGGTCTTCCCGAACCTTCCGAATAAACTCAGAGCCCTGCATGGTTCCGGTTGGAAATTTCATGTCGAGAATCACTACATCAGGCAAGCCAGAAAAACGAATGTCGTCGCTTCTTAAAACTTCAAGCGCTTCTTCGCACGATTTTGCTTCGCGAATGATCCCATTGAAGCCTTTAGACTCAAAGCCATTTCGCAACGCTATCAAGTGAGTTGGTGAATCGTCGACGATCAGCAAGAGTTTGCGAGAGGTCAAAAAGATCTCCACAGCATCTCGATGATCGTCGGGCGATCTTTTTACCTTTCCAGATAGCATGGCGCTCAGCCCAAGCACCAGAACATCAAACAACCAGTGCACGTCTTTGATTTCTTTCGAAAACCAAACGTTTGCAACGACGATGAATACAATCAGTCCAAGGCAGGTTGCCTGAGCTAGAAGTGTACTCGCATCTGAATTGGTTTGCTTGTGGCTTGAATCCGCCATTGCCGTCCTCTGCGTCTTGCATATTGGATCAAGTCATAAACGTGCGGACCCGCGCAACAAAATGCCACGGTCCACGCTAACTGAGCGTTATTCCATATAAAGTCCATGAAGAACCTCGAATCGTTTTTCCGGAATTACTTCTTGGACTTGTGCATTACACCAGCGATGTAAGCCTGACCTTCAGTCAAAGACTCTTTCAGCTCAGTGAAGCCAGCTTTGGCATCTTCTGGGTGGAAAGCTTTGCCGAGACCATCCAGTGCTTCAAAAGCTTGGAACATCGCAGGGAGAACCGTGGCAAAATCAATTGAATCAGCCAAAACAACCAATTGCGAAAAGTCTTTCTTAGTGAAAGCATCAGACATGGCTTTGAGATCCGCAGTCATTTTTTCTTTGTTGACGCCTTTCTGAATCACTTCCGAAGCAGCGGAAAGACTCTTGAACGAGGTCTCAACAACATCGTGATCGATTGCTGCAACGACAACGGAAAAACCGTGTTCAGCTTTTTTTTCAATTGCACCAAGTTGATCCATATCTGGAACGCCGTCGTGGTCCAGATCGGCTTTCTTGGCTTCTTTCTCAATCATTCCATCAAACATGCCCATGCGGAAATACCTCGCAAAACGATAATAAAACGCCACCACTTGCGGTGATGGCGTCAGCATAGGTTCTATTTTTTCCGGCTCTTTTTTAGAATCGGAAGATGTTCGCACCGTCTGAGTAATAGGTCGCAAACGAATAGTTGCTCGTGAACGATCCTCCGCTGCCAGAGCCATTTACCGTCTGTCCACTAGTTGAAGAAACGGATGTCGTGTTATGTCCAGCATTAGCCACCATCACGACCTTTAGTGTTTTTCCAGCATTACCGACGGCCGTCGGAAGTGTTAGCGCGATCGATCCACTCGCTGCACTTACAAAATTGAAAGTGCCCCAAGCTAAAGTAGAATTTGTCGAAATTGAAACTGGAGTTAATCCACCACCAGCCATCCCGTTTGCGATGGATGTAATACGACCATCAGCTCCGACCGTAAGGTCTGTACTTGTATAAGAGCCAGGGATGATTCCAGTAGCTGGCAGTCGGGCTGCGTTCAGCGTGCCACTGGAAATATTCGAAGCGTTGGTTGTGTCAGTGGTGGCAGAAGCAGCAAAGGAGTTACCTGCAGTTTTTGAGACACTCAGAGCGCCCGTGCTGGGATTTAGAGTGCCGTCACCATTGACCGCTGGAACTCCTGCGAAGCTTCCTGAGTTGTTGTATTGAAGCTGACCACTGGAACCGCCTGGCGTTCCGCCACCGCCGCCTCCAGCAGGAGTATCAGCGGTCAATCCGGTCGATTGCGTCGAATCAAATTTTAGATACGTGCCATTTGCTGCGTGTGGAAAGCGAACAAAATGCGCTCCGTTATATACGATGATGTCGCCTTTCGAGATTCCAGAGACGCCTAGCAACGCATCAAGGGCGGCTTGCTGTGTCGTGGCTCCTGTGCCACCGTTCGTGATTGGGAGTGTGCCAGAGACACCTCCAGCCACCACTGAGGCTAAATTGATAATTGGAAGATCTGAGGGGTCGATGACACGAAATGTTGGCGCAGCATTTGAGCCACTAATAGGACCAGCCAGAAAGGTGTTTTTAGTTTGCGTCAGAAGTGCTGGTGCAAGCGTTCCTGAGTTTGTGATCGGCGAGCCGGAGATTGTCGAATTGAAAATCGTTCCGTCGCCGGTCATCATCACTGCATTGACAGTACCGCCACCGGTCCCTGGTGGTGAGAAAAATCCAAGTACGCCACCAACTCGACCAAGAAAGGTATTGTCTGTGGACGGGGTAGCAAAAGCTGGCGCATGCGTCGAACTATTTAGGTTGACATACACGCTGTAACCAGGAGCGGTGCTTGTCGATCCTGTTAATGCGAGAACTTGCGAAAGACTTGTGGCCTCGTTTGAGTTTGTTGCGTCAGCAACTTTCAGCTTTGGCGCAGTCGGAGCAAGATTGGTGACGGCGGTGATGCCAGTTCCGTTAGTGACTACTTTTTGAAATAGTAAGCCACTACTCGTCGGTGCCGAAGCGCCGTTAGAGACGGAGACGACGTTTACTGACCCATCCGACAACAGGAAAAAATAATTGTCGGTGCTTGCTGTCAGTGTCTGAGTTGAGCTTGCGCTTGTGACGCGATTTCCGCCAACATATCCGACACCGGCTGGAATGTCAGCGTTGAAAGAAGCGCTGCCTGGAACTGAACTAAAGTAACCAGACGTAATCCAGTCACTCGTTTGCACGTCTGCGTTATTTGGCTTCAATGCAAGAGCAGCAGCGCCAGCCAGATTTGTCATCTGCGACCATGTGGCGGCGCCCACGTCAGCTTTTGTGCAGACCCAAACTGAATGATCGGTGCTGTTCACCCAAATCGAACCAGGTAGATATCCTTGACTCGAGTCGTTTGAAAAGATCGGGTAGTCGACTGCTGCGAGATTTTGACGACCACCGGTTACGGTTGTCCAGCCGGCAGATGTATATACCTTGACGGTGCTATCGGACGAGTCGAAAAGCCATGTCTGTCCAGCTACCGGATTTGCGATGCTTGTTGTGCCGTTGCGTACGAAAGTTCCGACGTCAGCGACTGGTGTCGCATGGGCAGAACTACAAAGCAGGCTCACAAACAAAACGAAAATTGCAACGATGTTTTTGAGCGCGCTTACTGATTTTGCGCTGTTTGCTTTGGACAAAGCATCGTTGTAGCGGTCCAAAATTTCGCAGCGACGCTGAGCCATTTCTGCGAAGAGATCGGTCGCGAAGGACAACGCCAGCTTGTGGATTTCGTTTCGATTGTGTAGGTAGGCTGCTTCTTTCGATGCGCTTATGATCGCAACGTTCAACTTGTTTAGAAAAGCATCGCTTGCATTCGCCTTGAGGAGCGCATGCTTTGGTTCAACATAACTCAGTTCACGCGCCATGCCGAGAAGCAGAGAGCCAATTCTTTCGCTTCGCAGTTCGTCGAGCGTTTGATGCTTTTTAGCAGCGGCGAATGTATTTGACTCGGCATCGTAGAGTTCATAGACATGCCCTTCGTGTTCACGATTGGTTAAATCGACAAACGTCATATTTTCTGGATAACCAGCTCCTTCCGGGTGGTCCATCTCCCCTGGATGCTCATCGTGGAGCGCTCGATTAACAACCACTCCGTCGACGATATGTGCCATCAATCGTTCACTCATGCTGCTTTAAACTCCCAAATCATAAGTCCGCCCTTTCCACCATTCGCGCCGTTAGTGCCAGGGTGAGCGCTTCCAACATAGCCACAGCCCCCACCACCGCCGCCGCCTCCGAACGGTGAACCGACAGTTGCATTCGACAACTGCTGTCCCGCACCATGTCCCCCGCCACCGCGCGCAGTGCCAGCGCCTTGTCCGCCGGCAGAGAAACCTGAACCACCAGCAGAGCCGGTCAAGTCAACCGCTGAAACGCTTCCGCTGTGACTTGCAACTCCGCCATTGCCGCCGTAGCCAGCAGAATATGCATCAAATCCAGCTTGGCTATTAGCTGGAGCGCCACCACCACCTTGCGCGGTGCAGTTGAAATTGGCATTCGACATTTGCGAGCTGCCGCCAATTTGTCCAGCAGTTCCCGAGTTATCACCACCGGGACCACCGGCACCACCAGCGCCGATAGTTACAGTGAATCCAGCGCCAATGGCATCTTTTCCGATGACACCTGCGACGCATGCACCAGCACCGCCGCCGCCACCAGCACCCCCCACTGGAACGTGAGCATCAGGACTGTCGCAACCGCCACCGCCGCCGCCACCAGCGCCGTAAAGCTCAAATAAAATGTATTGTGTGCCAGCTGATGGTGTGTATGTGCCAGAGCTTGTCATCGAAACCAGATTTGCTGCGATTGTCGCTAGCCCGCTTACTGGACTACCGCCGCCGCCCCCACCTCCACCGCCGCCACCACCTACAGCTGCGATAGGCGTCCAAGTGGTGGTTGCGGCGTTCGTACCTGTTGTGGTGCACACGTACATGAGCTGATGGACCGAGTCCCAAGCCATGTCCGGTGCGCCGTAGCGACTTGAATTTCCTTGCAGAACTCCTTGCGGGCTTCCTGCGACGATGCGTATGTTTGATATGCCACCGGTTACATCATCATTACTTACACGCATGTTTGATAACGGAAGTCGGTTCGTAACTTCGGTGGTCAAGTCAATTTGTGGCGCTTCGCCAGCAACGCCGTGGTGATGCGAATTAGTCAGTCCAGCCAGGAATGGAGCTTGTGGATAAGTTGGCGCTAGGCTTGATGCACCTGGACCAGCCTTGATGATTTGTCCCTGTGTGATTGTTGTTTGACCTGAAATCAGATCTATAAGAAAAAGCGGAACACAATTGCCCGACGGCAGTGGAGGAACCTCTGAGCCGGTTGCCGCCGGTGTTCCATAGATGATTGAAAGAATGGCTTTGCCACGTCTAACGGTGCCTTGAGTTTCGCCGTTATCTGCTGGGCCGTTTAGCGGAACCGGCGGATTCGCGCTATTGTAGTACGGTAAGACACCACCTGTAGTATCGTTTTCTCGCACTTCGTCGACTTGTGCAAAGGTAGCTTGCACAAGCGCCCACTGTGATTGTCCACCACTCAATGCACTTGTTGTGAACTCTAAAACTTGAGATGAAAAATGTCCCTGCTGCATGATCATGTTACTGTCGGCAGCCAGTGCGCCATACGGTTGTGAGTCGACTGCTGCGTATTGGTACAAATCACCATCGGCTATGGAAATGGTCATGTCTGGGGTCGCTTGAGCAGTAGCGCTCATGCCATGAATGACTGCACTTGTTTTTCCGAGAAGCGCGCGGATAGCACGTCCTAATCCAACTTGCGCGTCTTTCCAGCCGTTAAGAATGTCTTCTTCGCGGCCCATTTCCTCGGTATAAATAATCGCCTTATCTGACATTTTTGCCCCTCTTAGCTTTTGTTGATCGCCCAGTTGACTTGTGCACCATCAGGAGCCGCTGTCCCGAATGACACGCTCAACTGCGTTGGCGATTTTGTGATTTGAATCGAAGTGTTCCAGGTCGGAAGAATGAAAGCTTCAAATGGTGGCTGTATTGAAATCGGTATATCGACCGTATTTTCACCAGTTGCAACAGGTGCCTGACCGCTTCGGTCTGGTGGCACATAAAGATAGCTAAACGAGGCTCCATCTGGAGCTGGAGTGTCAAACGAGAGCGTTACTGAATTTTCAGTGCGATCGCTCATCCAAACATTCGTATTCCAATTGGTCATCGCGAACAACGTAAATGTTTCGCATCCACTCGGAATGCCTAAAGTCAGCTTCGACGTTCCAGTTACTACCGGTGCGGCACCCGAACCTGGATAAGTGATTGGACTTGCAATCCAATCAACGTATTGAGCATCACCATCTGGGGGTGCGTTTGAGAAAGACAATCGAAATTTTGAATTGCTCAGGAATTCGTACTGAACAGATGAATTCCAAGTGGTATCAGCAACGATGCTGAATGCACCTGAGAACATCGGAAATACTTCGATGTCGACGTATGCGGAGCCTGCCGGTACTCGTTTAGAACTGGCAACTGGACTAGTATTTAGAATCTGTCCAAAATATTTGCGCCAGACGGTAGTTCCGAAGACTTTGGTTTTGTTGATCAGGCTGTCCAGATTTTTTACAGCCAGAAACCAGTTCGGATCTGCTTTAAAGTAATACGCGGTTGGCGTACCCCATGCCCAACCTGCGCCGAATCCATAGATCGGGTTGTTACCTTGCTTTCCGTAGGTGGGCTTTTGCGACTCGACGAATGCCTGATACTTACGTCCAGGATTGCCCCATCTGAAAGGAGTCTCTTTTGTATCGATACCCCAATAACATTTGCCCCAGGCGCATGTATCAGTGATTCGCCATGGCTCTAAAACACGGGGCTCGATGCCAACCAATCTGGTCAACAGGTCGATGACGCTTTGACGTGTCGCTGCTGGCAGAAGCAAGCTTGATTGGATGCGAGTGCGAAAGCTTTCGTCAGGCTCGGCAGGATTTCGTTTTACGTCTGCGGGAAAACCAGCCACAGATCCAAAAAAGTCATCAGCGACGGCATCCAAAGCGGAATCGAGTGCTTCAGAAATGCGAGATGCTTTACGGTCGTACTCAACATATTCGATATTTTCTGCAAGGTTCACACCAAATGATTTTGCAAGTGAATAAAGAACACCGCCAGGATTTTTCGCATCTTCGGATGTCCAATCCGAGGGGAAGAGTTGCACAATTCTCGATGCGAAATCGTCTGGGTCAATTGCCGGAATTACTGTATGCGTCACTAAAACGTCCCCGCAACAACATTGGCAGGGACTGTTCGCAAGACCTGAAAGCCAGTTGGAGTCAGGTCATTACCTTGGTTGTTTATTGAGAGAGAACCAACTTGAACTGCAACGACTGCTGGATCTGCAGTCTTCGCCAATTCGACAAGGTCGTACAAAAATAGCGTCTGTCCGATTTTGAGGCTATTTATATACTGAACAATCGCGTTTTCGACGTTGCTTTGAACTTGAACGGACGTAGCATCCGCAGATACTCTAATGTTTAGAGTGACATTGACACTGACAGAAGTTGCTCTGGTAACGCCGAAAGCGATACTAAATCCACGCACTTGGTCGACTGCCGTGGCTACTTGAGTCAAAAGTTCGTCGGGAGCGTTTCCTGACCCGTCGTCTATAACAACAGTGAAAAAACCATCTCTTTCGTTGCCATTGAAATCGACATTCTCAAGCAGGTTGAAGTTTATGCCCTGCTCAACTGACATGATGGCAGCGGTGATGGCCGGTCGCGTATTTTTTGAAAGCGAATTGATGTAGAGGATAAATCTGCTTCGAACATCAACGTCATTTTCCGCATCGCGACCATTTGAAATCGCGGACAGATTGGTCACGTTGTCGATGTTGGTGATGTTGCCGATGATTTGATTTAGCTGCCCAGGCTGGACGTTGAAAATGTATCCTGGATTGACAGCTTCAACGGTTGCGATAACTGACGTCTGTCCTGTTGGTAAAACGTAAGCGTTTTGCGCGGCATCCCAATGAACCTGTTGTGGATCGGCAACGACTTGGTACTGAATGAACCCGCCGATTACTTGAATCTGCTTTCCGGCTGGAATTAACGTGTTTGAGTTTTTCGCACTGCGGGTTGAAAAACTGACTTGTCCCCGAGCCTTGGCTGCGGCAAGTCTGGAGAACCCGAAATCTGCTAACCAGGAATCTAAGTCAGCACCAGTGGCGGTACTGGCTCTCGCATACGCTAAAACCTGTTCGCACAAAAACTGAATGAACATTTGCTGGGAAGCAAATGCTTGAACTAGAGCCAACAATGGGTCGCCAGAAACAAGGGATGGACTTAATCCCTGTTCAACAGCCCATTGAGCGACTGCTTCTGTGACGATTTGCTTGAAGGTTTTGGTTTGCGGCGCCACTACTTTAGCCGGATAGGTATCCGACTAAAGCTAGCTAAAATTCTTTCCTCTGCGGTTTTTAGGTGTTGTCGATGCTGAAGGCAATGGTGCCTTGCTGACTTGTTTTTAGATATACTGTCACCGCAACGTTGATAGTGTGTTGTGGATCTTGTGTGATGACAATTATTGGAGGTTGAGTCGAGTCGACATCTGCGTCTATTTCAGCACCTTGCTGACAAAGAGACTCAAGCTTTGTAAGCATGTCATCCGTCCAGAGTTCTCCAAGCCTGCGGCGAAAGCCGAGCCCGTAGTTCGCGTCAAAAATGTAATCAGCTTCGACTTGCGCGCCGCTCAAAAGTTTAAACGCGGGGTTGGTGAAGAGTCTACGCAAATATCGTTGACGAAATTGTGCCCAACCATTCGCCATAACGATCGATCCATTTTGTGAGACGACAAAATCGCCGCCCCATTCAAGCCAGGGCGCAACGTTGTTTGGACTTATCTCTAGTGCCATCAGCTTGCCTCAAAATTCACTGTTGTATCAACGCCAACTACGGCTGGCTCAAGCGGTTCACTTGTTGTTCCTCCAAGCGGAACTTCGTGAGTATGGTTGTTATATTTTTCCAGAAAGAACTCATTACAGAGGGCTTGCAACGCTGCCACTCCCGCATTGATAATGCCCGAATTGATGTTGATGGTGCCACTTGCAGTGAGCTGAATATCGGGTGCGCTCAAACTAATTGCACCAACGTCAGTGGAAGCAACGATGTCACCGTTTTCAGTGACGCAAGTAATGTTTCCTTCAGTGGAGGAAATAGTCGTGTTTCCAAAAGTCGTTTCGATGTTTGTGTCGCCAGCTTCGACTGTTGCGTTTAAGTCGCCTTCAAGAATGTCGAGATTCACATCACCCTTCTCGACTGAGATGTTCGCGTCACCTTCTCGCACGACAACGTTTGCATCACCTTTTGTGTAAGCGTAGCAATCACCTGCTGTATAAATTTGGGTGTCGCCGTTTTCGTAGACTTTTACAAACGTGCCAGAAGCAAAACGGAAAACCATTTCGTCAGCCTTCAGTTTTTTCAATCCTTGAGGATCGTCGTCCCAGCCTTTCAAATCGTTTGGATCTTGATCGTTGTCGCTGTCATCCAATCCTGCACCTGGCGGTGTCATTGATTCATTGAACATAAACAGCGGACAAACAAATACACCTTCGTTTCGTTGAAGAATCAAGATACAGACTTGCTCTCCATCTTCTGGATTTTCAGGAGTTGCACCACCCTTTGGTGCCCACTGAAAACCAATTTTGTCTCCGACCGCAAAAGACATTAGCGGAATCCAGTCTGTTTCGGCGGCCTTTGAATCGTCGTCAGCATCACGGTCCTGCGGAATGATGACTTTGACGGCTGGTTTTTCTTCGTCGTAAGAACTAACGAATGCTGATTTGATCAGTTTTACGTCATGAATTTGGGATTGAGCTCCATGCAGCATTGCATGGAATGATTCACTAAGTGACACTTTGAACCTCCGGATGGTTCAATGCCGTAACTGAAGTCACAAAACTTCCCGATTCTGCATCCCATTCGTGATCTAAAGAGGCAATTACATAGTCTGCATTTGCAAAACCAAGCAAGTCAATTCCACCTTCCTTGAGCGTTAGTTTGCTGTGCACCTGCGCATCAGGAAGTCCCATCGGACACTTCCCCTTCAGCACTAGTTGTCGTTTCGCGATATCTTTTGCGATTGATTGTGCAAGCGCGTCTGCACGCTCTTGTGTAAGCCCATCTTTTCGAACAACAACGGCGGGTTTATCGGATGGTTGAGTGCCACCACTCTTGGCTGATTGAGTGCCGCTTGTGTTTGATTTTCCAATCAAATAATCCTTGTTTGATTTTGGAGCTCTGCCCTTGAATGGATTACCTTGATAACTCGATTTGATGCGTTGTGTCACCTTGACGGGATGGTGACTTACTACGATTACTCGAATGTTTGAATTTCGACCAGGTTGATAAACCGGTTTCAAATCGCAAATTGGATTTTCGACGTCTGTAGAATTTGAGACATCTGGCGCATGGTTGACAGTAACATCGTTGCCTCCTGCGGAATCAGTAGTCCCAAAAAATAATTCTTTGTTGTCGGTGACAAAACATTCATATCCGCATTGACGTGCAAGATCTTGCAGCATAGTCCAGTACTGCTGTCCGTGCGGCATGTAAGCAGAATCGTCATACATTTGTGCACCAGCCATGATGCCAGGATCTGTAACTTTCGGAGTGTATCCAAACTTGTTTGCGATGTTGGTCACCATTTGACCGATCGTTTGATTTTTATAGTCAACGCTTGATGTCGTTTCTTTGGTGTCAACAATTGAGCTTGCATAGTCTCGTCCACTGAAAGTTATGGAGTCGTTGTCAAAATCGGGTTCGAATTCGTCGATTGTGCCACCAAATAGTTTTGACGACTGCCCATCGATCACAACGTAAACTTCGACTGGTGCACCGGTCGCTGATTGAGCGGATTGGAAAATATCAACGCCCTGCATTTGGAGCATCGTGATTGAGGTTTTTCCCCTGACTGTTGATTGACTTCCGTTTGAAGCCTTACTTACAGAAGCATTAAGCATCGGCAAATAAGTGTTATCGAACACAAAATAGCAATCGATAGTGCGTATCTGACTCATAGCAATGTGGGCGGCTCACTTACAGATGCATTAGGATCTTGCGGAATTGATAGCTGGAATTGACCAATCGGTTGAGTGTCGTACAGGTCGTTGGCTTGAGCAATAAGGTAGAACTTAAGCGGATCGTTGTAATACTGCGCTGCAAGTTGAAATAGATTGGGATTTGTAACGTTCAATTGCTGTTGCAGCGGAACGGATGGACGCAACGCGAGGCGAGCAACGTTTAACGAGGTATCAAGGTCTGATGCAGCGCTTACTGCCTGACTTGACCCACCGTTGATAATCGGCTGAAGCTGTTGACGAATTTGAGTTATTTGACCGAGCAAACTATTTCTGGTGCTCGTTGGTAAGTTTGCGAGATTGTTCTGATTCTGATTTAGTGCCTGACTTACGTTTTGTTGAAGTTGCGAGGTCTGCGCTGGGATGGTGCCGTTGAATTGATACGCAGTGATTGGTTTATTAGCTTGTTGATTTGCAACCGCAAGCGAGTTGTTCAGCAAATCTTGCGACGATGGTGTTGTGCCACCACTCTGCGGAGTGTTTCTCTGAACCGGTTGAAAAGTCAGCTCGTATTCATACTCACCATTGTTTAGTGGATGAATTTTAACTTCTTCGACAAATCCGTAAGAAGTGAAGGCATCGAATGAGACTGTGACGGCGCCCGCATCAGTCAATTGATCAATAGCGTATGCCTTCGTTCGAGCTTGAGCACCGCGCAGCGTTTGCTTGAAAGTAATCGGCTTTGGAAAGCGGCCCATTAGTTGTGCCGTGATCAAGCCACCAGAAAACTTGCTAACCGAGGCTTTTTGAGTGCTTCCGAAATCACCAATTATCTCTGGAGCATCCATATTTTCGATAAGCACGTTGCCTATCTGAAGCGGTGTCTGATCTGCCATTAATGCGCTCCCGAATGTGCATAGCTAATATGATTTCCACCAGCTAAGGAGTGAGAGGCGCCAGCTTTTCTCTGCGCATCATCAATCATATCCATGACGATTTTGGCGTGTTTTCGCGGATCGCCGTCGGTTTTAGAGATGTTGATTGTTGGACTTACAGTGTTGTGATTATTAACGACAATAGTTCTTCCCCCAAAGGTTTTGTCGAAGCGAGCGTTCACATCAGAATTACGTGGAGCATTCGCTAAGTTCGCAATATTATTCCAAGTCGCAGTCAAGCCTTTGCCGAGCGCACCATCGCGATAGTTCATAATGGAATTGCCAATATTGGCAAGGAAGCCACCAATCGCGCCCATCAACTGTCCCAATCCAGCAGCCAGAGCCATTGCTGCATCTCTAAGACCGGACATCAACCCTTTTAGCATTTCAAATGCCGTAATTAGCCAGGGGCATTTATCCGTGACACCTAGAATTGCTGCCTTCATTCCGGTGGAAATATTTTGCACCACATTTGATGCCACTTGCATCCCGGCTTTTGCATATTTCATGATCTTGTCCCAGTTCATGATCGCAGCGATAATCAATGACACTGCAACGATGGCAACGCCAACCCATCCAGTAAACATTAGAAGAGCTCGTGAACCGAAAAGAAGCTGAACTATCAACTAGCTACTCGAGTCATTTCGCTGAGATGGTGTTTGAATTTTTCTGGGTCAAGAACGCCCATCATTTCAACAGCTTTTGCGGCTGAAAATACAATATCGTGCGACGTGTGTCCGCCAAGCTTGTGTTGCGAAGCATCTAGGGTGGCTTGAATACGTTGAAAAGTCGGAAGCAAATCGCGCCCTTCCTGCGCCGCATTTTTGCCGACAAAGATCGTGCGCAAATCTGAAAGCGCAGCGAGGTTTCCAGCTGGTGTGCTAGTCGGAACTGCTGCGGCAGTTTTCCATGACGCTTGGATATTCTTTTGAATATCGAGGTGCTTCAGTCCATTCATGTTCATCAAATTCAACTGATGAACATATTCTTTCGCCGGGTCGATAGTTGCTTGAAGTGCACTGATACCAGTATTGGCAATTGATTTGCCAACGGAGGCAATGTTGCTATATGTGCTTTGCAGTTGCCGCATCTTCCCAATGCTGGCGTTGATTCCAGAGAGATGGGATTGCGTCGAAGTAAGCATCGCGGAAACACTGCGAAGACCGGCGGAAAACCGGTCTTGCAATTCAAGTATGATGCCTACTTTGAATTGATCGCTCATCTACTTTTCTTCCGCCAATGTCCAGACACCCGCGTTCCGCTGCTTCTTGTGTGAGCACTAACGTACGTCGAGTTCACATAGACATTTGCCCGACCATCAGCGCCAGCAATGACAGCAGCAATCGAACGTCCGAACATTCCTGTAAACTTTGGCACTGTTCTCAAAGCTGCCGGACCAAGCACCGGTCGTGGTGGCATTTTTGTTGTACCCTCTTCCATCCAGATCAAGGTTTCATCGTCTGAGCCAACATGTGCCTGTTGAGCGTTTGGCACCTTATATTCGATGCTTGCTGCCATTGCGCCAGTCGCATAGAGTGGGGTGTCAGGATTGCCGTTTTTCCCTAATCCGCTCTTTGCCTTGTTATACAAGGTGCTCGCTGCAAGTTGAGTCCATGCTGTATACGGCCCGATTGCTTGCTGATACGTGCCGATTGATTGACGCGCATCTTCAGCTACCGCTGCACCGAGAATATTTAGATTGGCTCTGCTCCTATCTTCAATTGTCTTTTGGATCTTTTGAAGATGAGTCGCGAATGCTGCTGGTGTGAAAGTTAGCATCACGTGTACTCCGGAGGTTTGATCTCTCCAGTTTCCCAGTTTATTTTGCAGCCCTCAGAATGAAAAATACTGTATGCAAGGCATGCTCGTTCCAATGGATCAATATTCCAAACATGCTCCCAATCATAAAAGCCAGCTTTCACTAGAGCAAAGCATTGCCACCACTCCATAGAATGGGGCGTGTGCCGCTCGATGCCTAGAACTTTTTTACAAGCTTAAGTTCTTGACGCTGGAGCGGTGGAAAACATTCCATGTAGGCTGCGAAAACGGCATCGATACCTTCGTCACCGAGTCTATTGCACATGTGATTGTATTCGTTTGGCACGGTGATCAAGTCGATCTTTGCGCCATCGATCGTGCGGATGTGAAGGATAGCTCTACAAGTCATTAAAGCCAGACTCATCAACTTTTCGTCTTCAAACTTGCGGTTAGATAGCAGTTTTTCAGCAAAAATTGCGGAGTTTCCTTGTGGTGGGGCCATCTCTATGGCTCGTCCATCAGGTAGCTCAAACGAAACTTCCTTGCAACGTTCCACAAAAATTTGTTCGTCAGGCAGCGGTGCTGAAGATGCTTCGGCAGCCTTCAAAGACGCAAAATCTTTCCGGTGTTGTTCTGCCTTCTCTTTGTTTCGAACGTGCTCGTCGTTGATCGTTTCTGGTTTCTTGTACTCGTGTGTGAGCATAGGTTTTGGTTCTGGCAGTGGCACAGATTCGTTCTCCGAAGGTTGATCCGGAGATACTTTGAGCTTCATCGTTTACTTACCTCGTTTAGTGTTTAGGTCTCGTCGAAATACGGAGCTTCCCAAGGGAAATCTGTGTCGACGTGAGTATCTTGTTTTCCGTTGAACAACTTGCCGCCAGGAACAACCGCATCGGAAGCCAAATAGCTGTTGGTGGAGCCGTCGCGATTCTGAACAACATACTGAATGCTGAACGTTGTTAGAACTTTGCTTTCAAACCACAACTTGTCTGCTGCGAGTAACGCGCTCGCTAGCGTTCCGTCCATCCGAGCAAACGAAAGCTTGCCTTTATAGCCCTGCGGAATGCCCATTTTGGCTGTTCGACCGCCGCGAGTACAAGCAGCAACAGAAACGACTTTGGCGTCTCGGTCGACTTCAATGTCGGTCAAGTGCCCAAGCTGCTCTGCGGTCCAAGTCTGACCGTTGCTTGATTTGATAGTTACTGAAATGTCCTGACCTACGTTGAAATCGGAACGACCTAAAATGCCAGTAGCCATAAGCTTTTACTTCTCCGTTGAGTAGCGTTAAACGCCAACTTGCTGTGCTTGTTCTTCGGTGATGGTCGTTGCGGAGATACTCACCGTCGTACCGCCTTGAAGGTTGATGAGGAAATACAAAACTGAGCTCATGTAGCGGACGTAAACGTCTGCTGTCATGAAGTGAGTTGCGATGACAGTTGGATCGTTGTTGGTCAAGTCGCAAACAGTCAGGAAGTTATCGATCTGTTTGTTTTTCTTCTCGGTCGCAAGGAAAGTATCAAGCTCAAGTTTCACGAGCTGTCTCAGTGAGTCAGCAGGGTCGGTGCTTTGAAGTTGACCGACTGCTTTACCCATGGTGGCGTCGAATGAGTGCGCCAGGTAGTTCGTTTCGCGTGCATATTCAACAACCTTGCGAACGAGATCGCTGCAAGTGTTGTTGCCCGTTCGGATTCCCCAATACTTCCCGCCGGGAACAGGATTAGAGATGAACAAGAAACCAGCGTCACTCAGCTGTCCGATTTGTGCTGGCGTGTAGCGCTTCATACCAGAATCGGCGTTCATTCGCTCTGTTCCGATAACTTGATTGACCGCCTTGTTCAGCGGTGATTGTGCTGGAGCCAACGCTGCAAGTCTGCCACCGATAAACGCTGCTGGGTCGACAAGTCTTTGAGCACCAGCAGTAGTGTCGTACCAGTAGACCCAATCCTTGCAATATGCGACGTTCGGGCTATCGATGCCGAGCGTTTTGGCAAGGTTGATTGCTGTTGGAACGTCGGTTCCAATTGGCACTGTCAGCAAGCCGACAATTGCGAGCGAATCCATCTGTGCCTGGATATCAGAGAAAACTTCGGAATCGGTTAATCCAGCGCACCAAGCTACTGAAGGTGGGTCGTCCAGGGTGTTGAGCGTGTATATTCCCGTCGGTGGATCTAAAGTTGGATCGCCGATGAAGTTGCTTGAGCCAACATTGCGACCATCAGTGCCACCTTGAAGTTGATACTGACCAACAGCAGGATCGAGCGATGTATTGGTCGCAGTGAGCGAAGATGCTGTAACGATCTGTGATTTTGCGCGAAGAGTACCCTGTCCGTTGTTGATCGCAGCAATTGCGGCATTGGAGAACACGCCAGCTTCGCCGCCTGGAATGTTTGCAAATCGTTCTGCGCCGAGAATTGGATGCGAAATCGTGAGGTTGAAGCAACCGGTTTTCGTCGAGCTTTCAGCGACAGTTGCAACAATGCCGTTACCGAGTGTGCCTTTATATTTTCCGGAAAGCTTGAATCCCAAAAGTGGAGTTCCAGATGTGGTGTCCGGAATTGAGTAAGCGGCCGCAGTTTCTGTACCGTCGCCAATTCTGTTTCCGTAAACTGTCAGCCCGTTTTGTTGGTCCGCTTGAGCAAATGCAACTTGTGCAGCTGTCGGTAAATCGTAAGGATCGTTGAACGAATCAGCGGTAACGCCACCGAATGTGGAGGCGAGGTCGTCGATACCGCCCATTAATGTTGGGACGTTCATAGCTCCCCATGAAGCCGTTCCTTCGACCCATGCGCTTGAAGTCGGAATGCCCTTGATGAAGCCTGGTGGCTTTTTAATGACTACGTACAGATCTGGAACATTCAGACTGTTCGGATTGAAATTCTGATCATTCGAAATGATGGGCATTGCGCTGCAAACTCCGAGGAACTCATTGAGCTTGCGCAATTACATCAGTTATTTTTTCCTTCAAAAAAGTTGCGAATTTGCCGAAGCAACGAGCACTGAGTAAGCAATGTCCTGCGTCGTAATTCCAAAACTCAGAGTCATAATGTAGTCGCGCCGATAAACATTTGCTGGCGTGTCTGCATCGTTTCGAGTGGAAAATTGTTTGGCGTACGAAACTTGAACCCAGTCCTGATCGGCAGTTTGAAATCCGTACCTGCGATTGAGTTTCGCTAGTTCGACTTCAAGGATGTCGCTGACTGCTTTTTTGACATCCCAGGTGCCGCAATAACAAATGATCTGTACGTCGCTCATCGCGCGTTTCAGTTCAACTAAGATGTATCCGATGTTGCCAGAATTTGTTGAAGCAACTAAATTTTTGCCACTTGTGTTGGAAACGGTGACAACGGCGCCTGATGCTGTCGCGCTCAAGCCGTCAATGGTGGCAATTTGAGTCGCCAGCTTAGTGGCAAGCGTTGCAAGCGTATCGCCAGCGACAGCAGATGCAACCTTTCCGGTTCTTACATTGTTGTTATCGAGCACGAGTGAAACTGCGTCGTTTGCAAGTACTGCGTTTTGCCCATCGCGTAATGACAGTGTGAGTTCAACGCTAGTGTTGTTTTCAAGGAAGCGACTACTTAGCGCCGATGTGGTGCCAATTGCAGCGAAGTTAGTGCTCACTCGACGTGATCGGTATCGATTGTCGTCATGATTCGAACGGTCATAAATTCCGATTACCGCTGCGTTTTTTGCAGCCACGCTTTGAATTGCTTGTTCTGCTGGCCAGCCTTCACCAACTTTGATCGAAGCTGTTTGACCGCCAATAGAAACGCTGGCAAGCTTCGATTGGACGAAGTCAGTCAGCGTTTTTAGAACTATGGAGAGTGTAGCCATTCGAAGTGTTGTTGCCGCTTACTTACTGTGGAGCAACAATTGCTTCAAGTTCTATGGTGCCATTCGTAGCCGTAGCACCTGGAATGTAGTAACCGTGCGCACCGGACATTGCGGGAATAACTACATTCGTTGTTGATACAGAAGTCGGAGCCGCATCCGTCTGGTTGTCAACCACAACAGGCACAGTCTTGAAGGTTTTACCGAATGTAATCGTGACGGGACTTGTATTGTTGTAATTATTGAAAGTGATGAGCACCTTCTTCCCGATAATCGACCAGGACAAGGTACCAGTAGTGCCCGAAACAACCGTTACACCACTGCTAATGCCACTATCAGCTAGAATATGCGAACCCGGAATAATCCCATTCATTACGCAAGTCGCAATATCCCAGTAACCAAGCGAGTTTGGATGGGGATCTGTGCCGTTGTAGCGGAAATAGTTTTTAGCGCCCTGTTGAGGGTCCGTGTTGTCTGCAAATTGTGGAAAGCGCGTAAACTTGTCTAAGAAGCCGCAACTATTGCTGGCTGCAAGATTTCGTAGGATTTGAATGTAGCCTTGTTCGTTTGCAATCCAGGTCGGATTATTCCAACCAACAGGGCTGCATAGAACTACGTCACCAGTTTCTTTACAGATGGTGATCATAGCTTGCATGTCGGTCGTGTAATCAGCGTTGCTTGTTGGTGTGTATGCACCGGTGGCGCCAGTCGCATCATTGATTCCGAGATCGATAATTGATAGCGCCGGTTTTAACGCTGTGAGAATTGTTGTTTGTGGTCCGGTATACGAATTGGGCGCTGTGGTCCAGTCCACAAGCCTTTCGCCGCTATATCCAAGATTGGAAAATTTCACGCATGGGCGCTGAGAATCATGCGTCTCAATGCCAAAGATCTGAAGACTTGAGGCGGTTTGGTCAGGCAGAATCGAGATCACTGAGCCAGTGTTACTTGTGCATGTGAAAGTAATCGCGTTGACGGACTGCCCAGCAGTGTTGAGGGGGGCGTTATTGGCAAACGTGCCAAGAGTGGTGCCATCGATTTTGACCGTGTTGGTTTCATTGTTACCATAGGGGTAATAAAAGATCGTGACCGAATCGAATGGATAGCCAGGGGCTACAGAAATTGCCGGTGTGTTCGCACTGGCTGTGAGTGGAGTGACCGCGCCTGGATAAACGATGTGCCATGAACCGGGAATGGTCCATCTATTATCGGCTTGTCCACCGGCGCCGTCGGGCTTCATCATTCCCTCAGCGCAGGGAAAATATCGATTTAGCATTTGCGTCAATCGTGCCGGCCAACTCTGAATATAGGGAGCTGTTAGATACAATCCGGCCGTGGTGCTATCGCCTATACAAGCGACTTCGACGTCAGAGCTGAAACGCCCCTCCAGCATGTTCGCAATTCCCTTTAACCAGACGGGGAAATTTTGCGGAGTGTTTTTGGCGTTAATTTCGTAGGCCGCCGTAGACGATGGCGCAAACTTAGTGCCATCCCAGACTAACGGTTGACCGGTGGTAGCACCACTTTGAGCCAGATTTGTTAGAGGGATGCCCGTCGGGAGCTGCGCAGTTAAAACAGTCCCAGCTATATCGCTGAAGGTCGGTTGTGTACCAGCGATTGCACCTGATGAATTGATGCTGTTTGCAAAATTATGCGCAGCGAGTGTGTTGCCGCTGATCGAAGTGCCACCACCGCTAGGTGTTTGCATGACAAGATTGCCATTTCCGTCAGAGGTTGGAACCTGACCGACTGTGGTTCCGATTGTTGTTAAGCCAGTTCCGCCTTTTGATATCGGAATCGTCGGAAGTTGAGTAGTTGAGACAGTTCCGCTGATGTCTGCGAAGGATGGTTGAGCACCGGAAATGGTGCCGGAAGAATTAATTGCTGTTGCGAAAGTGTGGGCGGATAACGTGTTGCCTGCGATAGTTGTACCGCCGCCGCCTCCAGTGGAAAAGCTCACGCCAGATTGAGGCCAAGCTCCGAGCGCTTTCGGTCCGTATAGCTTGTGCGCAGTCGTGTCAATATAGAAATCGCCATTTTGTGAATTTGCGATTGTCGTTGGGGCGCCGCTGCCGTTCCAAATGGTATTGCCGTTTGTGCCGTTCGTTCCAGGGCTGCCTTGCGGTCCAGTAATCGATAAGCTGATGCCGTTGCCGGGCCATGCCCCGCTCGCTTTCGGTCCATAGAGTTTGCGCGCCGTAACATCGATGTAGAAGTCGCCGTTTTGCGAAGTCATATTGACGCTGGGAGGCCCAGAACCATTCCAGATCGTATTTCCGCCTGGTGGCCCCTGATCGCCTTTTGGTCCAGGTGGTCCCTGCGGTCCAGGCGGACCTTGCACAACACTCGCAGCCATGGTCGGTTGGACCACGCTGGTTGCAAACACGAGCAGCAAGGAAAGAAATGCTGTCAGCAAACGAAAATAGCGAAAGGTCATTGAATCAGCCTCGTTATAAGCGCACCGAATACGGTTCGCTCTAGCTAATCAAAAAATCTTTCTCTGAAATTTTTAGTCTGAACTTGGAGTCAGCGTGCCGTCGATTTCACGCTCAAGGAAAAGGTAGGTTCCGACGAGTCCGGTTTCTTGTGGAGCACCAATTATCACCTGGTAGATCGAACCATCAGCGGTAATCACCTTGTCGCCCTGTCGAAAATTAAAACCTTTGAGCGGTGGAACGAACCCTGACCAACCGTTTTTGCGCGGCTCTGACGGCGCCTGGTCGAACGCTTTGTCGCCGTAAGGTCTGCTGACAGGGAACACTCCGATTGGAATGTTTGCAGCCGCGCTATCGTCGGTTGCGATCGCAAATTTTCCACCAGTCAAGCTAAGCACTCCGCTCTCATCGTCGGTTGGAATCCAGGCGCCGCGAGTTGGATCGACAGAATTTGATGGGCGCTTGACGGTTGCGATTTGGTTCAGTCGAACTCCTGTTGCAACTGCACCTGCTTGATCTTGCGCAAAAACAAAAGCGTTGATTTGGTTCGTCTCGTAGGTGACTTGGTTCGCTCCGACCTGGAACGGATCCGTGAGCAAAAATACGTCGCCAACCTTCAACTGATACTGGGTAATATCCATCGAAAGTTCGTAAAGAATCACGCCGGGGATCTTTTCAGCTTCAATGCTACGCTTCACTTTCGGCGTGTTTGGCTGATAGAAAACCGGCAAATTTTGATAAATGCGATTCGCATCAGATAAAAAATCACCGGATGCGGTGCTTCCCAATCTATAAACGCTGAATGGTGGTCCGAGCACTTCTGCTTCTTTGCCCATTCCAAAATGAACGATTTCGCGCAGCTGTTGGTAGTCGACCATCAGAGGTAGAAGCCTCCACCACCGCTACGACTGCCATAAATTGGTATTTCCAGAAAATTGGAAAGGTCAGTGCGCCAATAAGCCATGAGCTCGCGACGTTCTTTTAACTCTTGTCCACGAACGTAAGTACCAGCCTTAGCGACTGCGGAATTCTGTGTCACGGCGCCAATTGCGCCTTGCAACCAATTGAGAATGGGAAGATATCCCCATCGAGTAACAGACTGTCCAAGTTGTTTTTCGACTACCACACTTGGCTCAACTTGCACGCCCTGGCTGGTTACGGAAGCGGCGACGCTTCCAGAAAAGGCGACAGTGAGAGCAAAAGGGTTAAAGGCTTTCAACTCAACCTGTGGATTCAAATTTTTGTCGAAAACAGCGGAGCCTTGATATGGTCCGCCTGCTGCAAATCCGGCTCCTGCAAGTTGAGCATTTTGTGCTAACGCCGCAGTCAGCTTGGTGCCAAACGTGAATTTGTCATCGCCTTCTGCTGCCTCTGCTGACACCGTGACTGGTGCTTGGAGATCGGTTGAGGTTACTATCAGGGTTATCGTGTCACCAGCGGAAGGATCTAATCCAACAATCGCAACTGATCCGATACAGGCACCGGTCAAAATAGCTTCGCCGACAACGGTCATTTCTTCCAATCTTGAATCCAAATCTTCAAGAATGTTGTTTATGCCGTAGTCGCGCAATTGGCTAGGCGAACCTTGTCCAACGCGGGTTACAGCCTGCGCAGGATAGCCGAGATGGCGCATGATGCTCGCCTTCTCTACGGGGCTAAGCATGTTCTACCAGCAAAAATCGTTGAGCACTTAGGACATTTAACGGCATCAACATCTAAAGGCACCACGCGTGATTCATTTTCCCGAGTTAACCAATACAAGATGTATTGATCGGAGATAATCTCGAATTGCTTGAACTCGCGAAAGGTTCTGTTTCGCTCTGGTCCGTAGTAAGTATGAAAGCGAACAGTAGCGTAATGCTGAGGAATTAGCTCGACGACCGGCTTTTCGTTTTCTTCTGACTCAGATTGTGCGTCACCACTTGGCTCTTCGATCAATGCTTGTTTGACAACTTTTTTGGATTTTTTCTCCACGAGCCGTACAGTTAGATTTTCATCGTAGTTTTCAACGTTTGACATTATCGAATTGGCTTCCCTGCTGTCGCAAGAGCTTTGACGATAGCATCTGACACATTCTCCGGTTTATGCGCTTGGAATGAGTGGAAGTATCGCTTGTACGCAAAATTGAAAGTATCAGTCGGGATGATTGGACCGCTTCCACCAGACATTGCTCCAGAGTTGCTAAGCGCAATCGTTTCTGCGCCGCTCACGACGCTCTGTGTAATAGTCACATTGTTGCCCAGCGGACCCGGCCAATTGAGCGTTACAACGCCCAGGAGCGAATTGGCGTACACGCCATATCCTTGGAGAGTCGCATCATCGCAAATTGCTTTTGCAAGTTTCTGTGCCGCACTTGATACGGTGTCACCGCCAACTAATGAAATTGTTTTTGAAATTTTCCCACCAGGCAATGCTGGCAAATTGATGTCAACTTTTAGTTGATCGCCATTTGCCGTAGTTCCTGAGATTGTGATCGTGATTGATGCGAATGCCCGCGGATAGCGAGACATAAAAGCCGCAGGTGTCTCAGAAATTAGTTGTCCGCGAACAACCGATTTCGGTTCTAAAACAGGCAAAGGCGCAAATCTATCGGCTTCGTAAGGCATTTGAAAAACATTTCCTCAAAAAGAAGGGGCCCGTTTCGGACCCCTTCAAGATATCAACTACTTTTTCGCAGCGTTTTTACGCAACGAATTCGTAAATTGCCGCTTTGCGGAACATTACACCAATGGCTGCTGTCGGAATCTGGTTCTGATCGTTCGCCTTAAGGTCTGATCCGCAAGAGAAGCCTGTCACCAATTTGAATGCCATTTTTTGCTGTTCGCGCATAGCATCAATCGGTTCTGGGATAAACAGAGCGCAGTTAGATGACATCTTTTCACAATAAACGGTAGGGCTAGACGTCCCAGCAATGTAGTTATTGAAACCCTGCCAATCCGCTTCCATACAAGTTTCAGGATCGGCGGTAAACAATACTCGGTTTACTCGCGAGCCTGAAGCCAATGTGTTAATTGGAACTTCAGTTGTTTCGATGAATCTGACACCACCATATTCGGTAATGCGACCGCTCTTAACTTCTGGAGCGTCGTAGCGTCCTTGATAGGCAAGTTGGAACTGAGGATCGCGTCTCCAGTGACGGAATGCATCAGGCCCACCGATTGCATAGATGTAGCCGTCCTTAAAGCCAGGGTTGCCTTGGTTGCGAAGGTAAGTGACGATGCTGTCCAAATCATCGACGGTTGCGATGTCGCCACCTGTCAGATTTGAATAGTGGTTGCGAGCGCCTGCACGAAATACTTTTGGTGCATTCCTTGCCACAAGCGCGTTTCCTACTGTTGGAGCACTTGTGGCAGTATTGAAAGTCAACTGCCCCGAAATGCCACCAAGGGAATTGTCATTTACAAACAATCCACTTGTGTTCGATCCGTCTGGCGAAGCGCCGGTCACTGTTAAGGTCTGCACAATTGCACCACTCGAGTTGATTTCATCAACGAGCAGCGTATTACTTCCGTTTACTGCAACGAGTTGTCCTGAGGTATTTAGAACATTTAAGAAACCGCGAATGTCATCAACGTGCGCAGCAGTGGTGCTTGTGGTACCACCAGCGATGACTGCAGTGTTCCCACCCATGTAAGCATCCATATAGGCTTTGCGAACCAATCGATCTTTCAATTGAGCAGCCAGGTAGCCTAAGTTGCCCAGAGAACGATTGAAATCAGATGCAATAAGTGCCTCTTGTTGCATCAAATTGACCTTGTCCATGCGATTCCATTGGAGCAATTGAATTGTGAACTGTTCAACACCAGCCTTGTTCGCTGTCATGTTGTTGTCCAAATTTGCGGTGCCATCATCAGGAGCAGATGGAGTCGTGTCGACAGGCAGTCTTGAATTTCGAGTGAATGTTTTTGATTCGCCCAAATTCGCGTCCAGTTTATAAGAGTAGGTAAACGGGCTGTATGCCAGCTTGCCATTCATTGCAGGCAAGAATTTGAGATCCAGAGTTTGATTCTGAATCGCCGAAGCAACAACCGGGTTGAAATTAGTGATGTTGGCCATTAGTCCCCCAAAAGGCATAAACACGTTTTTTAAGAGCGCGTTTTTTGCTTTTCGAGGGGGGCCGCAGATCCCATCGCTGGTACAACCAGAACCGCTTTTTGAGTTTTAAGTCCAGAACTGCAGATCTAGACAGCTAACCGACAAACTTGCACAAAAGTTAGCAGCAATTTTTTCTACTTAGAAAAACTTGCTTCCCATTCCTTTAGGTATTTTTCTGCTTCGGGGCTGCCAGGCTTAAGTCCCGCTGCGCCTGGGTTTCCCGAAGCCGCTGCGGGTGTCGATACGTTTGCACCACTTGCCTTTCCTGCTTGAGTTGCAGTCGTCGTCGTTGTTGCAACGGACTCTGGAGCTGCAAACCAGTTTGGTTTACTAGCTTTTAGCGCCTTGATCGTTTCTTCGACGCCTTCAATTCCGCTGTCGGTAACTCGGACATTATCAGTGTTAATCAACTTGACGAACTCCAAGTCCATAATTCCTTCTTTCGCAGCGGCTGCTTTTAATTCAGCAGTGATCCAATTGGTTTGCAGCTTGGAAGTTTTCGCCTTCTCGCTTTGGTAAAGCTTTTCTACTTCACCTTTTTTTTCTAAGCGCGCTGTTTCTGCGTCATTCTTTTCTTTTTCAAGCGCGGCTAATTTGTTCTGCGCTTCACGAAGAGCACTTTTGCTTTTGCCTAAATCTCCAAGTAGACTGTTGTTTTGCTTCTTCAGCTTATCGATATCATCAACTTTGCCGTCTGCTGCGTTAGTCGTTGTATCCTGATTTTCACCAGGATTAGTGGTATCGGATGTAGTATCAGTAGTGGTAGCCTCGTCCGCCATGTTTAGCTCCTTTAGTTTAGTGTTTGTGCATGAAGTCTGGCACTCAGCGCGCCTTGACCAGATACTGAAACTGCCGTTGGTTTGATTTTCATCCAGCGACAGTGAGTTGTAATCTCGATAATGCTCATGGTCGTAACGGCTGTACCAATGACGACGCCGTCGGTTGTATTGTCGGGTTTGTTTTGAGCGTTCGATCCCATAATTTGCGCGGAAAAACTCGATACTGACCCCGACGCGGGTGTCGCAGTGGAGTCAGCGTAGAACTCAAAACTTCCTTTGTCCAGATGTCGAGTATCGACCCAGGTGCCTGTGCCAGCAGCAACTGCTTGAGCAATCATGCTCACCAATTTGCATTTTCGGCTGACACCTACAACGGTTGTTTCATTTCCATCGCCGCTCATTTCTTCTTCTCTCCACTTTTGGGCTTGTCCAATTTAACGGGATTTTTTTTCGTCGCTTGATTTGCTGGAACGTCAACCTTGGCGCGATGCATATCTTGCGCCTGGAGATTATCGATCATGCCGTTTTCTTGAGCAGTCGCTACACCGGCGACAAATTGCGCGTATTCCTGTGGTGCCATGTCGTGCATATCAGGCCATGCATCTTTCAGTTCTTTAGCATCTTCAGTAGTTACGTTTTTCAGCTTTGGATGACCAGCTTCGATACCAAGCAAAACCATCTTTTGGACCATCTCAAGCCAGCCACCACCATAACTCGTGCGTAACTCAAAAGCTAGGTCGATGTATTCTTCGTCGACAATTTCCATGCCTTTGCCAGACATGGCTGTAGTGACTTTATCGGGATCTTTTTGCGAAGCGCTAATTTGAGCTATCGCATCTTTTTTCATTTCCTTGCAGAGGGCGAGATCAGCAAGAAAACCTTGACCATTTGATTCAAGGTAGTAAGCTTTGCCAGCGTTTTCACCACCGCCGTCAGCATCTTTCGTGCCACCAGCAAACCGCAAATATCTGTTCGGGGAGCGGGGAATTGGGCGACCTTCGCTGTCCAGTTCTTGCATCAGCGGACCTTCAATTACGGTCATTGGACATGCTGCACTTGCAAGCCCAAGGTCTAACTGACTCATTTGATAGTCATACTGAACAATGTTGTTTAGCGCTGGCTCAAATAAGCAGCCTCCATCTGGAAACGTACCGCCAGACAAATTAGTAAACCACTGCGCTGGAACAAATTTTAAATTGAGTCCGTGTTCAACTTTCGCAAGTGGACCATCGGTGATTGTAGTGAAAACATGCTTGTCTTGCTCGTCCTGCTGAACAAACCCTTCTATCGGATTCCAAATCCGTTCAGGCATTGGAACACTGTAACTCTCTGATTTGCTGTCCAGGTCCATCACGAACCAGTAATTGGTAAATGGCTTCAGAGCTTCGTTGTCGATATCAACGGTCAATTCGTTGTCTAAAAAAAATTGCCCGGTAACCAAATAGGCGACACGCAGTTTTTTGAGTTTTTTCGCGCCATCAAAAGTAGGAAAGCAATCTCGGGCGCGAAACACGTTCATGACCAGCTTTAACTCACCATCATCTGCTTCGACTGTTTTAAAAGTTGCGCAAGCAGAACCAACTGATCCAAAACGAGCAAGACCAATCATTTCGTTGTTAACATGCGCCTCATCCAGATAGGCTTGGATATCTTTGACTAGCTTGGGATTTTTCTCAAGCACCAGTGTTGGAGCATGCCTTCCCGCAAAAAGTTTTCTGGCAATTGTTTGGGCGCTTGTGCCTGCCAGCCCCAGTCTTGTACTTGGTTTGCGTTCTTGTCTTCGAATATAGCGGCCGCTTGGACCAGTTCCTGTCGTTTCTTCGTCGTATTCATGCGGAAGGCATTTGTAGATCGTGCCGTCTAAGTGCATGTCTAAAATAGTCAATCGAGAGATGCGTTCGCTTTTCGTCTTCCATGAGGGAAGAGTTAGCAAAGCTCGTTTTTCCAATCGATCGCGCACTTACAGCTCCCAGACGCTGCCGTCGAATTGAACAAGCGTAGAATGCATTTTTTCCAACTGTTTTCGGAAGTAAATGATTCTTGCCAGCGCGTGAGTGGTGGAGTCGACCTGGTCCGCAAATTTGCCTTTTGGAAATGAGCACATCTCTGATATGTACTCAAATAGCCATTTTTCTTTTGTATCCGGAACTAAAACATTTCCTTCTTCGAACAAGGAAGTCACTGCGTAAGCTCGAGCAATTTTGTCGCTATCGGTGGAAACAGCTTTGATTGGAATAACCGTTTCGCGTTTAAGCTCTTGTATCAACGATTGCCCGCTTGCTTTGTCCTCAACGAGTACCACGTCGGGTTTCCAGAACTCGCAAAGTTCAACCGCTTTAGCTTTCAGTTCTGGAAATTCAACCTTGTCCGCCCAGGCATTAAGCAAATAGACTTTGTTGTCTCGTCCAACCCCCCAAGTTGTGCAAGCGGATTTCGCGCTCTTCTTGGTTTTCTTGAATGCGGTGTCCCAGCATTGAACGACAAACTTCATGTGTGACCGAACGTATTCTTGGAGATCGAATGTTCGCGAAAAATGCTCTGGTTTAAAAAGTTCGCCCAGCGGTGCTGCTGTCCAATCGCCATCCACCCATGCCTTAACTAAGTGGGGCGGACCCGATAAGTGCAAGCGGGCCAGATATTCGTCTCGGTTCGCTAAATCTGGGTTGTCGTCCAATGTCGAAGGAATGTAATACCGAATGAGCGAAATTTTGGTGTCTTCGCGCACACTGATGTCGATTGGAATAGGTGTAAACCCGTCTTCTGCTGGATCGACGTAACGTTCTTTTAGCCAATCGTTTCCGACACCACCAGGGTTTGCCGTCATAATCAATTGCGGTTTTACACCAGCACCGCTTCGCATGGTGCCTTGAAGTTGGTCGATCGCTTCTGGCGTCTCAAAATTTCCCGCTTCTTCAACAAGAATCAGCGTGTATTCGTTTCCTTGCCAGTTGCTAGCATCGTCATCGTCTAAATGTCCGAGAATGATTTCGGCTGCAGTTTCTTTATGCAGAAACTTCTTATCACCAGCACGCCAAATCCAGCCATTGGACGGAAGCAATCGCTTTGAAATTTTGATGAAGTGTTTTAGTTCTGTGTAAGAGCGTCGGAGCACAAGAATTGATGCATCTTCACCCGCAAGATCATGGTGCTGAATGATCTTCATTATTACGCCGTAGCTTTTACCGCCGCCGCGAGCGCCACCGTATAAGATTTCATCGAACGGACACTCAAGAAGGTGCTCTTGCGGTGAACCTTCTCGCGCTCTGAGTGTGCCTCCTGCCGATACACTCATGAATTGGCTTTTCGTTCCCTAAACGCCGCAGCTTTTTCTGTAAAGCTTTTAGCGTCTGACATCGGCTTGATGTTGTAGTTGATAGTCGGTTTGTTTTCGGTTGACTGCAACGCTTGCTGCTGCAAAGGAGCTGCATCATGCCAATCTTGCTTTTTACGCGCTTTGAGCATGTAAATGATGTTCGACTGTGTATACATGCTCCGATTTCTGATTGCTTCCATCAGCAAATCAGTCATTTCCTTTTCCCAGTTAGCCAGCCCGTTTGCATAAGCTGTTTGCAGCTCAGGTATCGATTTGATGTGATTGCGCAGATAATGCGCATTCAGCCGCATTTCTTTCGAGATAACCTCAAGGGTGTAACCACACGAGGCGAGCCTTTCGATCTCCACTAGGTCTTCTGGCTTTGGGCGCCACATGTTCATGCGTTCGATGTCTAAGCGGCCTTCGGCACCAGCGCGACCGCGTTCAAAATACTCCTGCAGATCTTTGGACTTCTTTTTCGACTCAGTCCAAACGACAAGGGAAACGTTGAAGCACTCTGCGATTTTCACTTCAGACCAGGACAACCGGGCAAGTTCTTCGATGCGCTCCAAATCCTCGATCGTTGGAATGAAGAATGTTCGACTTTCCTTTTCGATCTGAGCCAGTCGCTTCTTATCGCGCTTGATTAGTTTGGCGCGCTCTTCGCCGTCTTTGACTGCTTTCGCAAATTCCAAATTGCTCGACTTGTAGCTTTTAAGATCATCGTGCGTAAATCCGAGCAGGTCTGCCACGTTTTCGAGTGACAATCCTTCTGCAAAATAGTTCTCAACTGCTTTGAGCAGTTCCGGTGGCAGACCTTTTTCAGACATTGCTTATTCCTTGGTTTCCGATTTGGCGGCTTTCTTGCTGGACTTTGCAGTCGCCGGATCTTGCTCTGACTGCTGATCGGTTACAGCCTCATCCACATATTCGATTTCAGGTAAGAAAATCGGGTTCGTCGTATGCGTGTGCAAAAATCGATTGACCTCACCCCTCGAAACATTTGCTTCGAAGTCCCCGTGTACTTCCTGGTTGTTTGGAAGCAAAATCACTACATCGAAAGGTTGTTTAACAGCGTCACTAAATTTCAAAATTTGATCTAGTAGCTGTCCCAAATTTTTATCGATCCCACACTCTGTGGCATCAAGTTGAAGATGTTCGCTCAAGGTGCACCTCAAATGCATACGTATACGCAAGCGAGGCTAACTCAAAAAATTTCCACAAAATAAAAAGCGGCATCCTCCCACCGAAGATGCTGCTTTTAGAAACAGCCATGCAATACCGTTCTGTTCGCAGTATAGCTTGCCACCACTATTGGTGACGTTTAATTTGGTTCTGTTAAGCTTTGCGCCATATTCACAATTAGACGGTTGTTTTCAACTCTCATTTCCAGTGGAGTGTGCAACGTCCATCCAAGTTCGTCCAGGTGCTTGTTTGATATCGGCAGCGCTCGTGTGTAGCCTAGTCGGTAGAGATATCTGACCTCTGGGCTTCGTCGTGAAGCCCGCTTTTTCTTCAATTCGTCCAAAGATTACTCCGATGGCAGCAGTCGATACAATCCGCTGTTTGAGCCTGAGTGAGACATTGCCAGTTCGTTTCCAATCAAGTCGTTAAGCATCGCGATCGTTTCTTTTTCGGTGTAATCCGTGATCGCGATCGCCTCTCCGATGGTGAAGTTGTTGTACTGGTGTTTTTTGTGAATGCTCATCCACAAGTATTCGCGTTCCTTCGTCGAAAGGAATTTTTTGGTTGTTTCAGAATTTATTTTCTCAGGCCTAGTCTGTGGCTCGACCTTTGAACTTGTTGAATTGTCTACGTGAGCATTACAGACCGACTTGCCGCCTGGCAGCGTTTGCAATTCGCCTTTGATTTTCCATACATCGCAGATCCAGCATTTGTCTCCGCATTTTGTGCGGCAGACAATTTTGCCATCCGCTCGTCTTTGAACACCAGCGTAGTTATTGACTCTTGAACACAGTACGCAAGTACGTTTTTCTGGTGGGTGTGCGCCTTTGGGATAAGAATTCGGTTTGATTTCGAGTTTTGCTGCTTGTTCGGCGAACACTGGCGTCGCTTTGTTTATCATCAGCTCTGCCTGTGGTTCGTCTATCGTTTTGATGTCCGAAACCATGTTTATGAGTGCTTGGAACATCTCGCGAACCAGTGTTGGTTTCATCGGCGACTCGTTCTGCGCAAACATGTCACATATTCTGCGGTTCTCTTGCAACTTCAAAATGAGCGGTTCGAATTTAGACATTGGATGCTCTCAAATACTCGAGTAATTCCGACACGGTGGCATCGCCAGGAAAACCTTGATGCTTGCAACGACCTGCGATCATCGCGATGACATAATACGCAAGAGATTTTGGCACCCGCGCTGCGAGCCAGAACATAAAACGGTCGTAAAAGTGAATGTGGAAAATTTTCATTGCGTCATCAACCACATGTGAAGTTCAAGCCCGATGTCTCTCAGTTGTTCCGACGCTGCTGGCGACAAGCACTGATTGATAAGTGCCACTAGCGCTGAGTGACTTAGCGGAACGTATAGCGTTGGTTCCGGAATTGGAGCAAAGCTCATAAGTTTGAAAGTTGAAAGCGACAAAGGCGGATTCCCTTCGTCGCTTTCCGAAATTTTAAGAGTGGAGTGCGGAGCTTTTAGGCTCTCAGAATCATTGTCTTGTCCTCCAGTCACGGGGTTTTCGTCTCCAAATATCGTCTATCAAAATGCATCTCTACATTACGATTGCAGTAAACGTCTGTCCATACTAACGTTTATTTGTCTTGTCTCATTCTCACCAGACTGGCATGTTCATTGGCTTTGCGAGCTTGCCTTCGCTGTAAGCCATGAGAAAATCATCGAATGTTCCGCGTTGCGTTAGAAAATGTTTGGTCCCAATTTTCGGCATTCGTGTTTTCCACCAGCACCGTTCGCTAACTTCGATCAATAGTGCGCCGAGCTTGTGTGGCTTCTCGTGGAACATTTTCAGCACCTTGATTCTGCATTCAAGCGCACTGTCGTTGTGAGTTTCCAAAGTGCCATTGCCGATATGCAGAAAAGCTTTACACGGTTCTGCGTTCAACTCGACCTGGACCGTTCGTGGTGGAAAATGTACCAACAGCAAATTTGTGCGCGTTGTTCTGGTAGCAAACCCGCGAAAAAACTTACCCTGAACTTGTAGAACAACCGGCAGTTTACTTAGATGTGACATGAACATCTGGCACCACTATCGGTACTGATTTGTTGACAAAGATCGCCGCCGGTTTACCGCTGAGAATGGCTTGGTATGCTACTTCTCCACACTTAAAGCTGCAATACGCAGTGGAAACGTGTTCGCCTTCAGTCGTGAAGTGGTGAACGCAACCACAGTTCATACGTGTAACGTTGATGCGCTCGATTTTTACGTTCACGCTTCGCTCCAATTCTCGACAACTTCATTA
This sequence comes from Drouetiella sp., assembly GCA_036702965.1. Classification (GTDB taxonomy): domain Bacteria; phylum Cyanobacteriota; class Vampirovibrionia; order Obscuribacterales; family Obscuribacteraceae; genus PALSA-1081. The sequence goes on along the minus strand of DATNPZ010000013.1, from coordinate 275,817 downwards.
TAGCCACCAGATGAGCCAGCGTAATTTGTTGAGCTTCGCCCAATATTTTGCGTCAACGCTGATGCGGTCTGGGTCTGTTAAGTTCATCACTTCCTTCTGAAGTTGTTCCACGCGCAACCGCAATTCATCGTTTTTCTGTCGAAGTGTTGCGGTTTCTTCGCGCTCTTTTGCGAGCTCGTCCTCAAGCTGTTTGTGCGTTTTGCGATCAGGGTCGACAATCGCGACAACTTCACGAACAACCGCCGTAGCAGATTTCTTCACATCTTCGTCGATATCCATTTTTTCGATTTGTTTGAGCGCATCACTGTTGCGGCCGCCAAGTATCGGAGCTTGTCCGCGTCGCTCTCGACTCAGGTTGATGAAGTAAACGACTTGCTCCCGCTTCGTTAGTTCAATAGCACCCTGCTTGATTGCAAGCGCGCGCCTTGATGCGACGAGATCATAGTGTTCTGCGCTCTGCCCGTTATCTTGAAACCATGCACGCTTCATGCCAATTTTTTCAGCCATCGCATGTAGTTCTTCAAGCGTATCCGCGAACATGTGACAAGATTTTTTGCCTGCCCAAAAGCCCGTACCGCCATGGTGCATAAGCTGATCGACGTAAACAGCCATTACTTCGCTAACTCTCGCGGGTTTCCGTATCGCTTTCTGTACTTCAGAACCATGTCTACGTATTTGTTTGCGGCGTCAAAAAAACTTTCGGTTGCAAAAGATGTTCCCCAGATTCCGTTATCACCTTGGTCCCAAGAATTTTCCCCTTTACCAGCGAAACGGGGAGGTTTTTGGTCGTTTTCAAAACTAACCTCGACCCAGTTCTGAATTTTTGCAAACCAACGAGGACGCTTTCGAATTGATTGCGTAGCCCACATGGTGCACTCGTACATGCCTTCTGGCATGGGAAATGTGACAACTTTCTTCTCGGATGCCTCGACCGAAGTGTACGTTTCTTTTCCGAGAAAAAAATCATCGATGTGAAACACATGCGTTTTTTGCCACCATTGTTTATTGTTTTCGCTCCAAATGTCTCCCCAAAGCTTTAACCAGAGCGCGTTTGCATGCGCGTAAAAGCTAAAACAACCTTGGTGCTTGCACAAAATTTCGTTGTATCGAACAAACTTGTAAGCTGGCGCGCCCTCAAGCGTGAAATACAGTTGAATCCCTGGAAGTGCGAAAGAAAATTTGAATGTGTTTTCGTAATCAGCCTGATACCCGAAATCAAGTCTCAGTCCAGTTCGGCCCAGATACCATTCAACGTTCAGACTTGTTTCGTTGCGACAGCTTGGATCGTTATGATTGAACGTGAACCATGCGCGTCCATTCCATGGAAGTTTTCCTCTTGAATCTTCCTTTGTGAGGTTTTGCCAGTGCCAACGAAATTTAGGAACTGCTTCTTCCACCAGGTTCTCCCTTTTTGAAACTGTTTCAATACCAGGTCCATCATGTCGAACGAGCGTGGCAAGCCAATTGTTTGGCGTTGTCCGCAATGATCACGAAGCTGAGATGTTGTGTTTCACAACTGGTGGTGGAGAGCACGGAACTGTGTAGATCCTGTTGGCAGAGCAATGCGATTAGTTGTTTGACTTTCATGCACGTAAATTAGCTCACCACATCTGGTGGCGGCAATACTAGCGTTTCTTTACCTTGTTTCATAAACAAAGAGCCCGTCGAATGACGAGCTCTCCGAAGCTTTAGTTTTTGCTCGCGCTCCTAGAGCGTTGTTTGAGCGTCGGTCGAAGTTGAATCAGCAGCAGGTGCTGTCGGTTCAGTTGGAGCTGGTGCGCTGCTTGCGTCTGGATCTGCAGAAGCCGAATTGTCTTCGGTTGTTTCTGCATCTTCATCAGCAGCGAGTGCATTCAATCCATCAACGATGTCTGAAAAGTCTGGTGTTGCAGAAGCGAGTTTGTCTGCAAGATCTTTGACCGATGCGCGGAGCTGAGCGTTTGATGCAACGAGTTTTTCGTTGGCTTCTTTCTGTGCTGCGTGCGATGCTTGGAGCTTCGCAACCGATGCTTTGAGTTCGTCAATGGTGGCTGACATAGTGGCAAAATCCTCTTTGAGTAAACGGCGAATAAATGATCTCAGCAGTTCAAAAATCATGGCGTTCGTTTCCGATTTCCGACTTTGCTCAAATTATCAAACGAGGAATTTTCAATCCAGACTAACGTTTATTTACCGTGGTTAAGTAAGTTATTCGCTTATTTCCAAAACTATCCAATCGCCACGGGAAAATTGCTCATTCACCTGAACGTTCCAGCCTTGTTCTAAGAAGTGCTGCTTAAAGCAAGGCACCAGCGTTTTTTCATGGTTACCTTCAAAATATGCTGTTGAATGCAAATTGAGTTGCCCGGCTTTCGCTTGGTCCATCAAAATTTGCTCGTGCTTTTGGACCCACTCTGGCAGATTATCCGACACGTAATTCTTGAGTTTTGCTTGCTGTATTTCCACAGCAGCGTCGCGTGTTCTCAAAACAGCAGATCGGGTGTCGGCATGCACGGGAACAGCCAAAACTAAACCTAATGCCAGCGAGAAGAGTAAATTTTTCACAACGGCACCTTCTGTCCAGCAAACTTGTGCGAGCAATCCGACAAAAATTCAATCACGCCATTGCGCAGAAATAAGTGACACCGTTCTTTAGTTCCATGTTCTTCTGGAGTATAAAGCAAGCTTGGCTCAAACGTTGGTTTGTCCATGCTGCCGTTGAACGACCAAATTGGAATCGATTTTCCTTTGCGCTGCGACCAGTTGTCCTTTTGCGCGCCCCATTTCACTATGTAAGTGTGATCGTGTTCGCATCCAGGGCAGAAGAAGATGTATTGCTCATGCCCTTCACCGCAATACTGCAAGTAAGACTCACTAGGCTTGCGTAGTTTGTCCATTGAAATCTCCTTCACATCTACCAGTCGATCTAAGTGGCTCATTTTTGCTTTTTCGCCAACAGCGACTGAATTTTTGCAAAAATTTTGCGGTCGGTTTCCATTTGCGTCTCAAGCAGCTTCAGTTGTTTGATCGTGGCGCTCAAATCGTGAGTTGTTTTTATCTGGACCGATTGCAACGTCGCGATCTCGCGGAAATATCGCGTCGAACTCGTTTCAAGATCGAGCAAGAGCTTGTTATGCGACTTGTGCAATTCTTCGTCTTCTTTTGATTGCACCAGGAGCGCGTATAGGGAGCAGAAAAGCACAGTCGTCAGCACCAAATTCAACAAAGTTAGTTCAAATTCCATCAAAACTCCGCATCCCAGCAAATAGAAGCCAGTAGAAAACTAAAAGCAGCACGAAAACAACTCCGAGCCGATAAAAAATGCTATGAGCAAGATTTGTCATCAGAGCTTTAAGCTTTAAATCGGCGCGGCAATAGGCTTTTGGAAACCTATTTTTCCGAGGCATCTTTGGTGAGCTCTTCTTGAACGCCCCAAATTGTGTGCCAAGCTTGAACGCCTTCGACTGCGCCCGTGTATGGTCCGATGATCGCGCGGATATGTCCAACAAAACCGCCGACAACAAATCCAGTACCAACAAAAATTGGCAGTGTTGCTGCTTTCATCGCAAAATGTCCGGCTGCGCGGAAAGGATGTTTGTGCTTCTTGACTGGAGCAGCTTGAGTCGCCGGCACGTCAGCAGCGATCGCTGAGCTACCTGCGCAGCAAAACGAAATTGCAGTTGCAATCAAACAGGCGGTAACTTTCTTCATCGCATCTTCCTCGGTGACTCAGGAAGATTGTTCGCGAAATTTTTGCTAGCGAATTTAGAACGCCGGCGGAGAGCAAATTGCGAGCAGCGACATCGCGGAAACAACAAGCGCGAAAAATTTGAATCTCATGCAAAACCTCTTGGTTGCGGGGTGAGATTCAATCTTGTTTTAGCGGTTGCACTGTTCCAAGGCGTAAATTTTTGTCCTACCAGCCAGTCAGCTTGGTCTGGTCGTCGTAAACTGGATCGTCAGCGTCGACTTCGTAAACGTCGACGTTTTTCTTTTGGCTGAATCGAAGTGGTCGAGCTTGTCCAACAGCATCAAACCGATTTGTAGCGGTGAGCACCAGGACGTCGCCGGCAGATGTTTTTTCGACCACATGAAATTCGGTGTTCATCTCCACCTCTCCGGATTTCCGATTTCGGTACATTTGCACTTTGGGCACGCTGGCTGATTGATCACATGCCCGCCTTCAGAGTTTGCAACTTTCTCGCCTTCAGGCGTGATAATTCCAAATTCTAGATCGTGCGTGAAAAGTTCTTCGCTGCAATCACATCGCCACAACGAAGCGTAATCAACCGTTGTCATTTCGTAGTGCAGCCAAATCAATAATTTCCGTGCTCCAAAGCCCATTCTCTAACGGCTTCAACATCTTGAAAATCTCGTTCAAAGTGCTGCGCGAAGCGCTCGCTCAAAAAATCAAACGCTTTAGCTTTTCGCGCTAAATCTGGTTGCAGTTGATGTGCTAAGCCAGCTGCATCTACTGCATTCAGTTCGCAAGTAAGTGCAGATTTGCTACCGTCTTGCTCTCTAGTCATTACTTTCAAACTCGCACTTCCATCTTGATTGCGAGTGATGACCAAACTGAAATCTGCTTCGCTACGTTCCACTGGATTTGACCTCTGCGACTTCGTCGTATTTTTTGATCGCGGCTTCCAAATTACCGATGCTTCGATCGCTGCCGTTTTTGTAATCGGCGACGACCTGGCGCGCAATTTCGATCACGGTTTGATAGGCGAGAACTTCGCGCATCGAGATTGGAACAGCTGGACTTCGGTTTTCTTCAGACATCTGGTTTCTTCTTTATGCAATCAAAGACGTGACGCTCGATAACGGTGATCTCTTCATCGCCATTTTTGTACGTCGTCGTGTCGCCAACGATCGTCAGGCGTAAATCAAACTTTTCGCGCATCGCTTTCAAGTCTTGTTCGAATTGCGAGAGTGGCCTATCTCGCATGTTTCACGCCCACTAGTTTTTGTAAGTTCTTCACCTGGGCCTCAAGCGACTGGACTCGTTCTTGCAAAGCTTCGACGGAAGGTTCATTTTTCGGAAATTGCTCGATGGAAAACCTTGCACCGTCAGATTGAATACCCGGTGTCAAAGTGATGCTTGGGGGTGAAATTTGCCCCTCATCAATTTTCCAACTGCCGACTTCGGTTTTCGTCGCCCTTGTTCCAACTGGTGTTGGTAAGAATCTCAATTTACCGTCCGCTGCAATTCCAACTAGATCGTCTCCGCTAGCTGGTTTTCCATCAAGTCTTGGATAAACTTTCATGCCCAACACATCGGTCCAATGTTCTTCAGCGATCGCCGGCATCGTCGTGCAAAAAAGCGCGAGCAGCACTGCGAGATTTTTCATAACTTTCCGAAATTCTCCTTGTAGAACTGCCAAAACTTTTCACGAAGTCGCTCTTCGATTCGTCGTTCGGCAGCAAAATCAACGGCTTCGCTAATCTTCTTTGTAACTCCAGCGACACCCCTCACCATTTTGATCGCCTCGACAATTGCCTCTGCGTCATCGTCTCGGATTTCTCGTTCAAATGCTACAAAAACGCCTGTTAGTCGGTTTGTCATCGTATCTATTCCGCGATTGAATGTTCAACAAACTTTCCGTTTGCATCAAATCTGAAGCTTGCACAAAAGTACGAATAACCCTTTCCTTCGGCTAAGTGAAGTTCGCTTCTTCCATCTTCCTCCACTGTTTGACAAAAAGCATGTTCTTTTTCGTACTGAATTTCGTCTCTCAAACCTAAGTCGGCAAGTCCGAAACTTGTGAACACCTCTTTAAGCCGCTCTAAATCTGTCATGCAAACCTCCTCGCTCACGGCTGTCTTGACCGCTGCTTGAATTTTTATGCTATCGAGGTCAGATTATCCACCCGCATGATCAAACGTGTCAAGAAACGCTTCTGAGGCATCGGATTTGGTGCCTATTTTTGTTCTAGGGCTGGGAAATTTTGGGGTTGGCGGTATATACAAAACATAGCCGCCCTTTTGTTTTGGTTGGGATATCGACGACAGGTGCAGGCTGCCGATCGAAAAACTGATAATTCGAGGCACCCCCTGGCATCACCGCCCGTGGTGGCAGCCCCGAGAGCCTGACAGGCGCCTAGATTAGGCGCCCTGCTTCTTTCACTCTCTTGTCTGCAAGCTTGGTGTATCGAACAGTGTGTTGGATGTTCTTGTGTCCAAGGTATTGCTGCAAGGTGCGTGTGTCCACTCCCTCGTTAGCCAGTTGATAGCCAGTACCGTGGCGCAGCATGTGTGGATGAACTGGGAAGTCTAGTCCGGCAGCGATGCCTGCGTTCTTCACTAGCAATTGGATCGCATCGACCGACAGTGGTCCTCTTTGTCCGTTGAACACGTAGTTACTGTCTGGTGAAAGGGATTTGAGCTTTCTCAAAGCATTGAGTTCTTCACGCTTGAGGATTTGAATCGAGTCATCTCCATGCTTACTGCGCTTCACATGCAGTGTTGCTTTCTTCAAATCAATTTGCGACCATTGGAGAGAAACGAGTTCACCGACGCGCAAACCGTGTCGGTAAGCCATGCGGATAGCCAAAGCATCACGCTCACCACTGCGCTCGTTCTTGCCAGCAGCCTTGATAAGCTTTTCGACTTCGCTTGAAGTCAGATATTCACGGGAACGAACATCAGAATTTTTCGAGCGTTTTGGAACTCTCGGTTTTTCAGTGTTTTGTATGGTATCTGCGGACATCGCTCAAACCTCGCTCGCTACAGTTCGATGATAACACAACTCTCGGTTTAATGACCATAATACCGAGAGTTTATTTGTCAACTTTTCGGCGAAGGTTTGCCAACCGAAGTTGACAAAGTTAGTCGCGGAACTAAAAAGCACTGTTTTTCGACTTAAAAGCCACGAAAACCAGTCAGGCAGCCGCTCACGCCCTGCCACCACACCCGGTGCTCCTGCCCGCCAGGCGCCCAGCCCGCCGCGCGTTGGACGTATTTTGAAAGCTCATGAATTCTTACACGGAATGAGCAAAATGCGCACCAAACCAAAGTTTTCGCAGTTTTCAAAGCGAATTTAGCCTGTTTCGGAAGACAAAGTTCCAGTTGCAAAAGCAAAAGTGGATCGTTTTCGAGCGCAGTTTGCTGCTCAAAAGTGAGTAGCGCTGTGAGCGACTCAAAGTATATGCATCATGCGATCTCGTCTAATCTCGTCCATAATCCCGTCCAGTCGAGAATGACGTTAGTACAGTGTTTTGTGTGTTTATGGACTAGATGACTAGATGTCTAGATAGTTATTTAGTTCTTGTATTTATTGAATTGAATACCGCAGTAAATAAAACTGTAATTGTAGAGCTTATAAAATTAAATACCGCTGTAAATGGCACTCTAGGGAGTAATACCCGACTTTTCCTCTTGACAGTATATACCGTTACTGAAAGCGAAAATCCTGTCCAGAAAATCAATGGACGGGATCTATTTTTGAGATCCCGTCCAAAATCGATTAGCTATATACGATGTGCGACATTCTTATGCCTATACGATACTGGGTCAAAAAGCGTTGTCAAAGCAAGCACCAAATCTGGTGAGCATGTCTCACACGTATACAAAGCAAATATCAAAAAAACCATCCACTTTTGTAATTTGAAACGACAAGTTGACATCACTGCGTCGAAGCTGCTATTGCTTGTCGTAGGTAATAGCAATTTTTGAGGACATATATCAAATGAATATCAGTGAGAAACTAAAAACAGATATTGAAAATGTGATGTACCAAAGCAACATGATGTTGCTGGGTTCAGCAGGCATCCAGCATCAATCTGAAGAACTACAAACGAAATTCATACGCCAGACGAAAGCAACTACTCGCGCATTGATCGATCTGATCGAGGCTGAAGCGAAAGGGAATGTGCCAACCGGATGCTACTCAGGGGACTAATAAATTCCAAAAATGATTTGAAAACAAATTGCTTCGCGTTTGCGGCATGGGTATAAAATACCTAGACATAGAAAGGTTGCTGCCACGCAATGAAAGTTTTTGATGGGTTTCAGTTAGACCTCGCGTCCGAGTTCAGCGGACTTAGCTTGAGCGAAATTCGGGTGCTTCGCAGTAAAGGCGTTGTGAAGCCTGAACGTACTCGCCAGGGCTTCAAATATAGTTTTTCGGACATTCTTGTTTTGAGGCTTGTCCGAGTGCTGAAAGCAGCTGGTATCAAAGTCAGAAACATTGCCAAAGCGCACGAGTATTTATCGGACATCAATCCGGAAAAGTCGCTAGCCTCCTACATGCTATACATCAATCGCGAAAGCAAAAGCATCTTATATGTCGGAGAAAATCCAACTGAAGGTGTCTTGGTTAACGCAACACAGTACGGTCAGCTAGTCGCCAAAAATTTGCTGGTCGCCTTGCCAATCGGCACTTACCTTGAAGAAGTTCGCAAAAGCATTCTGAAATTGGACAGCGACTTGGACGCTGGGTTACGCACAACGAAGACCATTTCGCTGGCGACGTTCCTGCGAAAGTATGGCTAATTACGAGGTTGAGTTAACCGAATTTGCGAGCCGCGAAATCAGGAGATTGCAACCGGCAGATCGAAAAAAGATTTTCAAGATTTTGCCAGAATTTGAAACTTATCCTTTTCGTAACTCGAAAAAACTCGCCCATCAATCTGACATGCTCTGGCGGCGAAAGGTAGGAAGAGACCTTCGAATCATCTTTTCTGCGCGCGACCGAACTATCCGAATCTTGGCGCCCCGGTACCGCAGCGACAAGACATACAGCGATTTGGACAAGCTAGCTAGAATCTAGCTACCTTGGCTTGACAGTAGTACTATTATTTAGTACTATCAGATTGTCGGAAGTGAGACGCCTCGTAGCTCAATGGAAAGAGCAATCGGTTGCTACCCGGGTGGTTGAGAGTTCGAATCTCTCCGAGGCGGTCTTTCTCCAATATATCGAAAGTTCATAACTTTGGCTAGGTGAGTCATGGCGAATCCAAAAAAGAGACAGCTTGCGTTTTACGCTGAACCAGATGTGGACGCGTTTTTAGAACAAGTTACTTCTGCAAAAAAAACCGAGACGATTAATCTTGCTATCCGGGATTTGATGGAAAAGCGGGGCTTTGTGGCAGTTACCGCGCCGGCTATTATTGCCCAAATAGAGGAACTCCTTCAGAAGCTAAAAGCCCTGAACGAACCTGAACGGTGCACTTATTGCCATTCGGTTGGCGGACACACGGTGAATTGCTTTGTCCCTATGAACGATCGATTGACAAGCATGCGAGATAAACCATTGACGGCATTTATGCGCGAAGATGTGCAAAGCGAGAATCTCAAGCAGTTGAATGAAGCATTCGACATCGGACCTGGCAAAGGCAAAAAATGTGAATACTGTGGAATTCGTGGTGGACACACAGATGGTTGCGTGGAATTGCAGCGTTTGATATAGAAGATTAACCCAGATAAACAAACGTAGGGGTTGCATTGTGTTGAAATAGGCGCAAAAATTAGACTATTCAATACCGCAATTTCAATCAAATCTGACGGTATTTAAAACAGCTATTTGCCTTCCAGTAAATAGTTCAACTAAAAGGAAATTCAAAGTTGAAAGAGATGACTCTTTCGGCAGGTCAGGTGGCTTGCCGTCTGACTTTAGCGCGCAAAGTCCAGCTGCAAGATCTGATGATTTCGCATTTCGATGTCGATCAGAAACTCTGGCATGTGGATTGTGCAGCGAACGATTTTCGTACTTCTCATCTTCTTAGGAAGCATTGTTTTCAGCGTGCGCTTGATTGGCTGCTCACTGTAGTCAACACAGGCAAGCGCGGAAGACGACCGGTCAAAAAGGTAAAAACCTCTTTCCGGCTAACTCGTTTCGTTCAGGATTACCTCGAGACGCTAGCGCGTTCAATGGAGCTCGATAAGTCAACTGTTCTTGCGTATCTGATCATTGCAGCACATGCGGCTTATATGGACAGCATTGCTGGAGCAAATCGCGAAGTCATGGAAGAAGCTGATGAAGCTGACGCCAACGACGACATTATGTGGGTCGAAGCGGTAAAACGCCAGACTTACACAGGCGACCTGGAGCAAGCACGCAAACGTGATGTGATGCGTGAGTTCAAAAAAGAAACTGAACAAACGAACGATGCGATTGCGGCAAAAATTCGCGCCGATCTGGAAGAAGAACAAGCGAAGAAGAAGCAAGAGCAGGAAGACAGAATGGCTCGACTCAGAGCCGCGGAATCTAAGGCTGATGCGAAGCTCAAAGCAAAGGATGCGATATGAAATTCGGAGCTTCTGAATATTTAGAAATCCTTAGCGGCTCATTGATAGGATTTGGTTTTGCTTACTTGATTTGGAGTAAACAAAAAGCCCGACTCAGAGACTGTTTTGAGGATTTGTTTCTTGACGGTGAATTGTTTCTTTTGTCAGTTGCTGCGTTGGCGAAAAGAAAACAGAAAAGCAAAGATGACAAATTTGCTAAAGCACTTGATTTGACGATGAAGGTGCAAGCTCCCACACTGGAAGCTCTTTCAACCGAGACGAATTTTGAAAAGCATTTCCGCGAAGAATCTCAAAATCTTGAGTTCAGAGCTCAATATTCATTGTTTGAGATCTTCGAACAGCTAGCGGTGCAAATAAAAGGCTATCGAGAAGCTAAAGGCTTGAGTCTGGCGCAGCTTGCTGAAATGCTGGAAATGTCCGAGCTTCAGGCTTCACAATTTGAAAACACAGTTCCAAATTCTGCGCAATTCACGTTTCTTGATTTGGCAAAAATTGCTGATGTTTTAAACCTTGATTTAATCGTTGTTTTCGATGAGTGGGATGATTCGGACCATGAGGTCACAGCCTAATGCCTCATTCAAAAGAACTGCTGGACCTGATTGAAAATACCTTGCTTGCTGACTATCCAGCGACATCCTACCGTTACACACGCGAAAAGGTCTTAGCTGGCACAAGGATGTTTCCAGATATCCAAATTAGCAATCAGCAAAATCATGTAGTTTGCGCCGTGGAAGTTGGATACACCCGACCAGAGAAACTTTCAAGATATAGGCAAGAATGCGGCATCCCTGATGTCCGATGGTACGACAAATCAGGCAAGCTTCATACTGTTCACGATTTGAAGCAATCGATAGAACTCAAAACAACGGTGCTGCAACCTCCGATTTGGGATTGTTCGGTTTACGGGTTTTCAACAACAGCTGTTCACGAATGCTCTCATTCAAAAATGGCGCCAACTTCAGAACTTGAACACTTTCTTTTGACCGATCATGTCTCACGGATCTTGGTGCCTTCGTACTGTGTTGAGTGCAATGCAACCTGGTTGGAAGACTCGTTGCTTGAAGTTCACGAACTTGTGAGTAGTCCCCAGAGTTGGGAGCTGTGTGCGGAGTTCATTTGCGAATTCAACTACAAATATGATGACTTAGATTTCAGCTACAACAACGCTTTGGTCATTGATGCAATTCGAGATCAATCGCGTCGCAAAAACCATGGCGCTGCTGCGATTTTTGGAGAAGCCAACTCGTGAGCGCAATCGCTAAACCAACCGATTTTGAAAGCGCTTTGAGCTTCTTGCGAAACAAGAGCATCTGCAAAGTCACTCAAAAATGGAATGAAGACGAAGAAATTTTGATGATTATGGCTTTGAAGACACAAAGTAATCACAGCCTGCAAATTAGTGTCGATCCGTATGATTTGAAAAAGTCCGCTAATGAAATCATCAAATCAGCCCAACACCTGTGGACTCAGCGACAAATCTTAGCCAAAGGAGCAACCAAGATGGTAAATGCCAAACTAGGTCTGACAGTCGCTCAAGCAAGTGAAGAACTTGGGATTGGAAAAACTTCCATCCTAAAACTGATAAACAATCGAGAATTGGAGTCGTACAAAATTCTTCGAAAAATCTATATACCCCAGCAGGCAATCGATGCGTACATCGATAAATGCCATCGTCCAAGATTTGACGCTGCGTCTGTTCAAAGCAAAGCAACGAAGAGGACTAGGTAATGAACGAAAAGATAATTATTTTCCCCGTAAACGAAGCCGCGCTAGATGACATGCGGCAAATTTTTAGTAAAGCACCACACAACTTGGAGAGACCCATGAACGAACCAATGACACAGGAAGCAACAATTCACGAAACAGCGAAGAAAATCGTGTCGACGCTGCAGACGGAAATGAAAGACACGAGCTTGGGATATGCACTGCAACACAATCCTGATTTGCCAGGCAAAGCGATCGCTGTAGTCGAGAAAGTTTTGAAGGGAGACGAGCAAAAATAATGGGTTACTTCCGCCACCACGCCATTGTGGTCACAAGCTGGGACAACAAAAAGATTGCGTTGGTGCACGAATGTATAAAAACGCTCGTTACCGACTCTCTTTTGAAAGTTTCAGAATTGACAGCACAAACGATGAACGGTTATCAATCGTTTTTCATTGCGCCTGATGGTTCGAACGAAGGTTGGACTGATTCCGATGAATCTGAAGTGCTGAGAGGGAAAGTTATAGAACACCTGAAGAGCTATCGATACGAAGATGGTTCAACATCCATTGAATGGGTGGAAGTTCAGTTCGGCGATGAGAATGGCGTTCAAAAGGTGCTCAGCGCCAGCTAAGCAAGCCTACTAGTTAAATCTACATTTTTCCGCTTCCTGGAGGCGAGTCGCGGCGTGCAAAAAGTTCGGTGGAAGGAAGAGACGTGGAGAATGCGTGGTCTCGAAGAAGTGACAATCGAAGGGGATGATTTCAACCTTCGGATCACGCAGGATCCACAACATCACATCCTGACGATTGAATTGCTAGCGATGAACGACCGAGAGATGGTGCCGCTAAGACTGACCAAACAACTGGACCTGGACCGAGATCCCTGTTTTCAAATTCTCAGACTGAGAGCGAAGGACAAAGCAAATGGCAAAGCCAAATTACCTACAGATGATCGAAGTATTTCAAACGAAATTGGAACACCTGAAGAATTTGAAAACACTTGAAGAGATTCCGCTCAGTGCTCGCCTTGCTAATGCGCTCGGACTGTTCAAAGAATCCGCAAGTTCCTACAAACAAAACAATAACCTCATGCTGGTTGGCGAAATGCTCGAACACTTCATTGCGTTCGCTTTAAGCATCGAAGTTGAAGCTGAGAAACGAGAAAACCGCATTGCAAATCTTGAGTCAAGCAATCCCCATTTAGCTGGAGTTGCTGCCGATTACAAGAAAAGTTATTTGAGCACCAAGTCGACTCTTAAGTCCGTGAATGCTGAATTTCGAACAGCAAGGCAAAAACTAGCTTGCTTGGAGACAGATGATGCGGTTGATAAAAATCGGCTTGACGAGCTAGAGAGAGTCAATTTCGCGCTAACCGCCAGAGTTCACAAATTGGAAAATCTGCTTGCTAGTCGAGCTCAAGAGATTGGAAAGGAAGTTGCCGCCCAAAGTGAGATTGAGAAACAGCAAGACAACATCAGGCACTTATCTGAACAGCGCCGGCAGCTGAAAACAGAATTGGAAACAAATGATCATTCGTGAGTTGTGGCACTGCTCGCGGTGGCAGTGGAAGCCGTTTTACGCAGACTGCTTGGATTCGGTTTACCGTGGCAAACTTCGCCGACTTCGTTGGCTGAACTTCGACATTTATTGGAATTGGAGACGTTAATGAGCGAGCAACCAAAACTGATTTTTAAGTACACCCACGCTCAAGCTGTGGCGAATGGTGACTTGAAGCTAATTCCAAGCAAAATTCCCGTTCCGTTGTACATCAGCATTGAGGCGCAAAAGAAGTTTGCAAACGAATCCGAAGAAAGCATTTCGCAAGCGGTGGCTTACGCACTGCTGATGGATTCCATTCCGAAAAGTTGGGTTGGTCGAACCAAAGCAATGCACAACGGAATTGAGTACGAAATTGATCGCGGTTTTGAAATCCGAGATGACGATAAAAGAGTTGCTTGTGTAACGGTCATTGCGCCAGGTGAGCGATGAATAACATCAGACTTACTGTCACCAAACATCAGTGGTTTCTGATTTGCGAAGCTCTGCTTGCTGCAAGACGAGAAGCTAAGCGTTGGCACGGTGAGTGCAAAAACTTTGAAAAGAGAACTGGAAAACCATTCGCTTCAGAACGACGTCAGTGGTGGTATCGATTTATCCAATTTGGAAAATTAGAAACGCTTCTTCGGCAATTTGAAAACAACACCGAAGGACGTTTTGATGCCTCAAACGACACTCTCTGGGGTGAGTCTGGTGGACAACTCGAATACGTTAGTCAGAGAGTGGTTTGGAAACAGATGGGCGAAAAGTATGAGCCGCAGATGGAGCTGACCTTCACTGACCATGATGTTCAAGTAACACACGAAGGCGACGATCGCTTTTACAAGCTGATTTTTCCTGTTGCAGCGGAGTTTTACGCAAGTGATGGATGAGGAAGAACTGCCAAGCCTTCCAGGAATGATTTTGCTCTTGCTCGTGATGTGGCTTGTTTACTCATTTTACATTACAAGAGAATACCTGACGGATCAATTAGAACTCGCAAAAGCGATTTGGAGGAGAATGTGGAAATCATGGATAAAGCAAAGAAGCCAGTAGATAAGCCGAAAGTGTTTATTGTTGACCTGGCGCGTAGAATCCGAGATGCACTCTGGCGCGACGTTAATGGTCGCCGTGGTATCAAACACGAGATTGCAGCATGCGAACCACAGATTCAGCGCGAAATTCAAAGCGACTGGTTGAAAGAAATTCAATCGATATTGGAAAAGGAAGCAACCGCTGAGGTCAAAGGGTTAGGCGCGCTTATTTACTCAATCGAGTTACGTGATGTTTTTGCTGCGGCAGCACTAATCGGAATGAGTGCAAGCCGTCCTGGCGACTGGGATGACATGACGTGCCTGGAACGAGCTACGGATTGCTATTCGTATGCAGATGCAATGTTGATGCGACGCGGAGAAAGACGATGACTGCATTCCGCTGCCGGCACAAAGAAGAAGATAAGTGGTCGGACCAAATCTTTTATGACGAGAAGGCTTCGCAAGCGCGTTATAGCTATTTCTTGAACATGCAGGATTGGAGCCCTGACGTGAAATACGTGGACATTCGTAGTCAAGTAATTGATGACACCGAAGAAATCGGTTGCCAAACAATTGACACGAACCGCTTGAAGATTGCCAACTTGATTTTGAAGCGAGTGGATCCCGGTAGCGAGTTTTTCGTTCGCAACAGCCGCGTGATGATTCGTTTTCCAAAGGGTGAGCGATTCACCGAACGCACCTGGTATCCACTTGATCGTTTGTTTCCAGATTGGGAATCGGGCAGATGGGGCGGCACATGGACCAATCATTTTGCAATGCTTGTGCGTTGGATCGTTGGAATGCCTGTTTATGGACTGGTTTACTGGCGTCGCGATTTCAGCTTGCGAGTGATCAACCTGTTGCGCCGTGGCGGATATCCGGAACAAACAACATGCGTTTTGTGCAAAGAAATCAAACCGTGTGGTGATTGGTGGCGAGATGAGTATCGAACCGGTCCGTGCTGTTTTGCCGGTCGTTGTGTCGAGCAGGGGTGGGAAGCAGATGGGTAAAAGTAAAAAAATCACAGCAGATTTTCTGCATCCAATTGATTTTGATAAATTCAAAGATGAAGACTTCATCTATTTTGGATTGACCAAAAATCTTTGGTGCTGCGTGTGGCGCTCCCTTCAAAACCGAGAGCGCGAGCTAAAAACGAAATTTGACGATGCGAGCCATAGTGAGTACACGGACATCAATAACGTGTTCAGTCATCTGTTGTCCGCCGTTGGCGAAATTAGTGAATCGGGCATTATGTCTGGTTCCGCTAGCTGGCAGCGATTGGTTATAGATATGAAGTGCTGTCCGCGTTGTTTTCGAGATGAGTTTCCTGGCGGCGAAACAAAAGCGCGACCAGATTGCACAGAATGTGGTGGCACTGGAAATTTCGAGGTAGCTAAAGGTGGCTAGATTCAAACTTACCGCAGTATCCAGGCGCTGCGAAATTAACTACTACATCGATGCCGATTCTGAAGAAGAAGCAAAGAAAAAATGGGAAGACATGGATTCGTCGCTAGGCGAGATCGATGAGGACTCAGTGGATACCGAAGAATTCGACCGAATCAAACAACTGTAAGGAGAAACAATGAAATACAAAGTTCAAGCCGCCCTAATGGCGGTGGCATTGCTGTGCACAGTTCAAGGCGCAGAAGCTGGCATCTTGCACAAACTCACGCACCTGGGCGTTACGCACAAAGCGTCAAAAGTGCTTGGCGCGCCGTTCTATGTCGCGGGTTTTGCAACCTGCTGCATTGGTGGATTGGTTGGCATTCCGTTCAAAACAGCCGTTCAAGATTTCGAATCACGTCCGTTCGTATCGTTCTAGGAGCAGATTTTGAATCGAGAAGAAGTTCTCTGCGTAATCGCAGACTTGGAAAGAGAAAAAAACGACTTGATCGTTGAGCTTTCCACTAAGAAAACCTTGCGCGAAAAGATGGAATTAGCTTCTCAAATAAGAAGCGCCAACAGAGTGATAAAAACGCTGCAAGGTGAGTTCGCGCCAAAGCCTGGTATCTGCCCGTTTTGTGCAATGCCGATTGATTGCGAAGATGGCACCCCTTGCTGCCGTCGATATCTACAAGAAGAAAACAAAAGAAGGAGTGAAAATGTCTCAGACAGTAGCGACACCACCGCCGGTGCGTGAATCAAATATTGACCCAGAAAAAATCATCAAAGCCGTTCGCAGCAGCAGGCAGATTGCTATGCTCGGGCGTCGTGGCATTTTTGTTCGCGAAGTCTATTACACGGCATTTGCATCTGAACCAGGCAAAATTGCTCACCACGGACGGGTGTTCGCGGACGCTGATGGAAGCATCAAGCACAGTGTAGTTAACGAGTTAGCAGACCAAACAATCTTGATTCATAAACGCCTAGAGCCTTGGAATCAGTTTTGTAGAGAAACGATCGAGCTTCGAAAACTGGTGAACGCCGCAGGCGAAGAATACAAATTCAATTGGCAAGGCATCAAAGAACTGGCTGAGCGTTGCATTGCAGAAGAAGCCGCGAAGGACGCAGACGCGGCAGACATCATCGAATCCATCGAAGCAGAGGAAGCAGGAAAGTGATCGAGTTACCTCCAGTCAACCTATCTGATGAACAACGTCGTGCTATCGCTGGCGTGATCCGTTCGTTGAGCGTCGGATTGGTTGCACTGGCGGGTCCAGCTGGCAGCGGAAAGACGACTGTAATCAAAGAACTTGTGAGACAGCTTGACGAAATCTATGGTTATGACGTCACTGTCTGTGCTCCGACAAACAAAGCCGCGCATGTCCTTAAATCAAAAGGGATATGGGATGCGACAACTTTGCACGCAGCTTGTTTAAGTCCCAAGTTCAAGCCGCCACTAGATAAGCTCGCGAACTTCTTAGACCAGGTGCACTCTCCAAACGGGCCTCACG
This sequence comes from Drouetiella sp., assembly GCA_036702965.1. GTDB lineage: Bacteria > Cyanobacteriota > Vampirovibrionia > Obscuribacterales > Obscuribacteraceae > PALSA-1081. The sequence goes on along the minus strand of DATNPZ010000013.1, from coordinate 258,420 downwards.
ATATCGAGAAGCCTGGTGAACTTTGCAAGTTTTGCTATTTAAGCATTGACCAGGACAATCGATGGAACGAGTGCTCCAACAATCCGCCAGAAATCGACTATCCAAAAGCCCTGGTGGCGGAATATGGCCGAGAGAAGCTTGATGAGGCTCTAAGCAAATCAAAGCACAGTGTGACTTCTGGCTTGCGTTTTATGGGTATAAAAGACGTTTTCAAATACGTCGAATCTTGGTTGCCTCGAGGAAAAGCCGGCGTCAACGAAGTGCTCATTATTGATGAAGCTTCGATGGTCGGAGAGTTTGATCTACAGACCGCGCAGAAGGTATTCGACATCATTATTTTGGTTGGCGATGAAGCTCAGCTTCCTCCGGTCAAAGGCGAGCCTTCGTTTTGGAAAGTGCCAAACAGATTTGAACTCACCGAAATCCATCGCCAGGCAACCGGCAGCCAACCGCTCGATATCGCGATAAAGATCCGCAACGGCCAAAAAGTGGTGCCAACACCAGTTCAAGCGATTGATTTAGAGCTGTCGTCCAAAGGCATTCCGGTGATTGTTTGGAAAAATAAAACAAGGATAGACATAACAAACGAGATTCGAAAAAAGCTGGGCTATGCAAACATGCCACCACAAGTTGGCGAAACGTTGATTTGCAAAGGCGGCGATCGCATGGCGAAAGCTCGCGGTCTTATCAATAATTCGCTCTGGACCGTGAAAGAAGCAGACGATTTTGTTTGCACACTTGAAGGAGCAGACGGTGAGTTGCTTGAAGGGGAACACCTTTTCATTGAGGAATTAGATCGCGGTGAGGGAGTGCCTTTCCGTTTCGCATACGCAATCACTGCACACTCTAGTCAAGGCAGTCAGTGGAGCCAGGTCATGATTCATGAGCCAGATTGCCGCGATTACTTTGCAGCAAGACGTGAAGAGGCAACACGCTTCTTGTACACATCAGTAACGAGAGCAGAGAAGAAAGTTTTATGGGTTAACAGGGTGGCGTGATGGCAATAGAAGTTACTGAAGATCAAATAGTTCAAGAGTGGGACGGAATGGTTTGCGATGATGCGGATCACTTCTACGACGACATTGATTCTGCCGTGGAATCCATTGTCGATGACACATGGAGTTCATCTGAACAACGCTACATACTTGACTCCGTTCCGGAATTCGTTGAGTGCTGTGAAAAACGAGCTGGTGATTATGAACTACCTGATGGCTATTTCACCGAAGAACTCGCTGTTTTGGTCGATCGCATCGATGAAAGCGATGAAGGTAGTTGCAACGACGGCGACACGTATTTTTCGCAGAACATGACTGAGTCTGAGTTTAAACAACTGGATGAGCGAGTAACAAAAGCTGTTCGTGACATCGTAAAAGACTGGATGGTTCATACAGTTGACTGGCAACTCTGGTTCCCTTGTGGGAAGTACATCAGACTTAAGCCGCTTATCGATAAATATATTGCTGAACGTGAAATTGAAGATGGAGTGAAATTGACATAATGCCCCAGATAGACAAAGACCCAATTCGCTGCCCATGCGGAAAAGATGCAATAGCGAAACGAGATAATTTCGAAGTTGCAGAAACTGAATTTGTCCATGCACGAGATTCGTGCAAGTTTCAAAACGCTCAACTACGGTCCGCCGAGTCGGAAATCTTCTATGCAGGTATCGACTATCCAACTGTTATCAAAAACTTGCATGAGACGATTGATGCACAGCAGGTAAAGCTCGGTGAAGCAATGAACTCAGTGAATGAGCTCGAATTGGCACTTCAACTTGCAGCTCAAGCCGCACACGGACCTTGGTGCAGCCAAGGCGACGTTCATGATTGCAAAGCAACAACAGTGGAGTGGGTTCAGCAGTGGAAGCAGCAAGCGAAAGAGTGGCGACCATGACAAGGTCATCACAAATTAGAGTTACCGTGAAAACTCGTGAAATTCTCCGTGAGCTTCAGCATGCGACGAAGCTTTCGTACAAAGAAATAGTTCACCAGGCGGTTGAACGATTAAACAAATCAATTGCTCGCTGCAAATGGTGCGGATGCGTTGAATGTGAATGCGACGCAATCTCTGCACACATCGAAAGCGAGGAAGAATTTATTTGCCAACACTGTGACGCGGCGTTGAAAGGCATACCGGTCGAACGTGATCGAGTTGAAGTAAATTGCGCCACGAATGAAGAGCGGACGAGTGTTTATTTATTCTGCAGTTCACGATGCGCTGACGAATGGGAGGCGACGAGATGAGCAAGAAGCTTGAGCATGAATTTGGTGAAGTGCTTAAAATCACAGAAGAACTTGATGCGGATTCAAAGCAACCGATCACCCAGCATCACAGGCGATGCAAAAATTGCGGACGGCTCAATACGAGTCTGAATATTGGAGCCTTTTGGTGTGATCCGGATGATGTTAAAGGTTTTGGATGGCGGAAATCTGGACTATGCACGCACTGCGGCAAAGGTTCTTTTGGAAAATACCCACCCTACTGCAACGGATGCCGAAACGATGACCATCTACTACTGGCGAGTCAAAACACGGCTTCCTGAGCGCTTCGGTCAACGGTGTCGCGTGCTTGTGCGGGGCAAGATGAACAACTGTCTCGTCGAATTTGAAGACGGTTACAAGGTTGTGACCAGTCGAAATTATGTGAGGAAAGTGAAGAGTGGCTGAACACATGTATTTGCAAACAATCAGAAATTTGCAAAACAAAATAGACATGTTGGATGAGATGAACTATAAGCTCAGTGCGTCGTTAAAGCGGTCACGTCGAGATAACTGGGCGTACATCATTGCACTGATAATAATCGACGCCATTCAGTGGTGGAGGTGGTTTCATCATGAGCTGCTGTGAAGGCGAGTATTGGTGCCCGCGCACCGATGAACTTGAATGCAAAGTTCACGGTCGATTTACTCGACCATGCTGTGACATGCCCGAAAAGCATCGCTACACCAATCGCAAGTTCTCGCTGACTAAAGAAGAAAAAGAGCAAGCTATTGCAGCTCGTCGTGAAGCCAAACAAGGTTCAGATCGAACTTGCGCGCTGCTCGCTCAGTGCCAGGTCAACGCGACAAACTGGGAAGCGAGGTTTCCGTGGGGGCTTGCGTGGAAAGCGCATGGTTGCCAAATTAGGCAGGAGTAAAATGGTGGATGTTGGAAATTTAGACGAAAAAACGAGGAAGCTTTTGGCTTGCAAAGCTTCGGTTATCGAGCTTTTCGGTGAGCGAATGAATGGCAAGTCGAAAGCCATCATTTGGGATTGGATTGTTCACAGCAACAAGCACGGATCGGATGCTGCAGGCGCATTGTTTTTTCTTGAACAGCGAATCATTCGTTCTACAAAACATTGGTTGGCACAAGAATTTCGATCGTATTTTTCAAATGTCGAAAAGTCGCGAGATCACTACTACATGGAGAGCGGTGCCTGTTTGAACTTTTTCTATGGAAGAGATTTAAATGACATTTGCTCTATAAGCGGAGACGAATACACCTGGGCGGCGTTCGATAACATGCCACCGTTCTTTTCGTACGGACTACCCGCGCAGTTATTGGGGTATATGCGCTCAGCGCATGGTGTGGAAAGGCGGCTGATCATTTGTCGAACACAAACAGATCAGCATCAATTTATACATTTTGGAAGGTAAACAAGCGTGTGCGTTCATTTGCTCAAAAGTGACCCAATTCCATTCCAGGACGTGTGGTCCGGTGACAAGCTTTGCGAGTTGCGGACGAATGATCGCAACTTCGAAAAAGGTCAGTGGGTGCAGATGTTCGAGACTGATATCAATCGCCAGGTCTTTACTGGAAGAATGATAAGCGGACTTATTTCGCACGTTCAGCGCGGATATGGACTGCAACTAGATATGGTGGCATTGTCGCTCAAGGAAATCAGTCGGTATCGCACGCCGATACCGCGTCAGTTTTACGTGACCTTTCACCAGGTCAACCAAGATTCGGTCTTTGTCAGCAAGAAACAAGCACAAAAGGAGTTGCAAATCGTATGACGCAAGAGCAAGAACAAGAAAAGTTTGATCAATGGGCGATTGTCGAACTAATGGGACACGTGCGCATGGCAGGAAGAGTGACTGAGGAACCGCGATTTGGTACAGCGCTTGGGCGAATTGATATTCCGACCGACGACGGTTTTGTTACTCAATACTTTGGTGGTTCCAGTGTCTACCGAGTTTCGCCCTGTTCGGAAGAGGTTGCTCGATCTGCTGCTAAGCACAACAAAGTCCAGCCAGTTCACCACTGGGAATTGCCAGCCAAAGATGTGGCTCTGCTTGAAGACAAAAATTCCGATTACGATGACGAGGAATTTTTTAGCGACGAAGAATAGGCATGAAGCGAATTTACATTAGCGGTCCGATGACAGGCTTAGCCAATCTAAACTTTGACGCTTTCCGCTCAGCAGCGAGGCGATTTCGTGAGGCTGGTTTCGCTGTCGTTTCGCCGGCGGAAATGAGCGGACTTACTGAAAAGACCTGGAAGCAATACATGGAGTCCGACATTAGACTTTTACTCGAGTGCGATGCCCTTGCGGTGCTTCCGAACTGGCGAGCATCCAAAGGCGCCGTGCTTGAAGTCGCTGTTGCGACACAGCTTGGTTTGGATATCTACTGCGCGAATAGCATGCGGCAAATTCAAATGAAGTGCGACATGTTGTTTAAGGAATCGCCCTAATGGTGGTGCTTAATCGCTTCTTCTGTAACAGGTGCCACGAAAGCCTTTTTGCCTGAAAACATCTCATCAGAAGGAATTTTCAGGTAAAATCCGGTTTCCTGACCGTGAAGCGTTCTTTCTGGAAGCTCAAAGGCAGTGCAACTGTGTTTTTTGACGCCAGGCTGAAGTTGACTCAAGAACATGTCTTTGTTTTTACGCACCATAGATAGTGCCGTATTGGCCTCGGAGTCCGGTGAAAAATCTTCGTCTCGTCTGGAAAAGACGTGAAAACCGTCTGATAGCACGGTTACTGTTTCTTTGCGATTATTTTGCACCGTGTAGTCAAAAATTATATACATCGCTCCGTCGTTAGCTTTACGTCCTAGAAATTTTGGATCGCCAATTTGTTTGGTCATTTCCATTTTGTCAACGACGTATCTAACTCCATCGAGGTCGATTGGTTGTTTCAGGAAATATAGGTTGCACCCATCCATCGATGCTGGATAGTCTGGCAACTCGCCAGAAGTAGCTGATTTTGCGGGCAATTTTTCTGACGCGGAAGGTTCTGGCTGCACAGCAGCGGGAGCACCGGATGTGGTGACTTCGGTGCTTGTACTTTGCTGGGTAGGCTTACTGAACATAATGGCGGCAACGCCTAAAGTGGCGAAGACCACGAAAGCTGCGAGTAGCGGAAGTACTCGATTGGTCTTTTTTGCTGGGGGCGTTGCTAAAGAACTGGCGAGACTGGATCCGCAGTGCTTACATTTGATTGCTTCAAATTTGATTTCTTCAGCGCAAAACGGACATTTTTTAGTATCTGACATATTGAGATCTTGTATCCGAAGGGGGCATTTAGTATATCGCGCAAAGTTGTACCGACGTTGTCAAAACGCTCGAAACCCGCACCCTTGGCCAATCTTGGCAACTTTTCAAGATCTTTCTTCACGAATCCTATGCGAAACGAGTGGATGATATTCAATAGAAGAAAGGCGGCATAACTTCATCGGGAGGAGCAAAATGGACTGCATGCACTGCAAATCAGACATCAGCGATCCAGCACAAGCACGTACTTGCTGTGTATGTGAAGCTGTAACTTGCAGTGAACCTGAATGTGGTACCACTACCGTTCCTGCAATCACGCAGCAGCCTAAAGCCTGGATATGCCAACAATGCATCGCCAAAGGTTTTTCCAACATGTTGAAAGCATCAAGAGCTGATTCAAACTGATTTGAATTCTTGCGGTTTTAAAATCTCTGGCGTGAGACTCCTGACAATGAGTGTATTTGCGTTCAGCGCGCTGCGAACGTGGGAAGTCGCGTAGCGCATGTAGATAACCGTTGCTCTCTGACACGTCTGCCCCAGCACCTCACCAATGAGCGGAATGTTGTATCCGCTCTGCGCAAGGTAGCTGCCAACCGTTCGTCGAAGGTCGTGGATCTGCAAATCTTCAATTCCAGTTCGGTTGAGAATTCGCTTCCAGGCTTTGTTGACGTTGTTCCTAGGCTTACTTTGATCTGCACCAGGAAAGACCCAGCGACTCGTTTTTGGCAGACTTTGAAGTATTTCAAACGCGTCATCGGTCAGCGGAAGGTAGCGTGCCTTTTTGTTCTTCTGCGACGCTCTGGAAAGTTTGACTTCGCGGCGCGTGGTGTCGATGTCAGCCCATGCAAGTTGAAGCAGGTTGTTTTTGCGCAGACCTGTCAGCAAAAGCAAGTGAAAGTATGCCGCCACCTGTGGTGACTCTTTATAGATAGCTGACAACAGCAATGGCATTTCTTCTGGAGTAACGTAACGATCGCGTTCCTCTTCCTCATACGGATCGATTCCATCAACCACCGATGGATGGTCTGTTGGCAAATAGCCCCAGATTTTTGCAAGCGACCACATTTTAGCCACTTGCTCAAGTACTCGATTTGCCTGATAAGGGAATTCACTACCTATTGTTGAGTGCAGGCGAGCTACGTCAGCGCGCCGAATTGCGGCGACCTGGAATTTCCCCCAGTGCTCGTAAATATAGAGGTCCAGGCGACGCTCATCTTCCTTCCACGAACGTTTTCGTTTCTTCGCCCAGCGCTCTAGGTACTCTTTCCCAAAGGCGCGCACGCTGATGTTTCGGACATTGTTTGGATCTTTGCTATCTAAAGCTTCCAGCAAAGTTTGACGACCACGTGCTCTAGCATCCTCGATAGTCAAAATTGATACCGAGCCGAGGACAACGAAACGCTTTCGACCCCTAATTAGATAGCGAACGATCCACGACTTCGCGCCCCCTGGATAAACCCGAATACCAAGTCCAGGCAATTGATCGTCCCAATAAACGCAGTGGCTTCTGCCTGTGTATTCCAGATTCAAGATGTTGGTTTTAGTCATCTTCATGCAGTGTGATCCCTCGAAGGAAACCGGACTTACCGAGTGTCTACCAAGTGGTTGAGAACGGACAATAGATCCACCAGCTTGGCGCTTGACATCTGAATCCGTCAACGGGTAATTCCCTAGATGTGCCGCCAAGCGGTCATTTCGGGCACCCGTGTTTTTTTCATCGGGTGAGGCAATATGGCTACGAACCATGAGGTCGGGAGTTCGAATCTCTCCGGGCACGAATCTTCTAAAACTTGAACTGGTGGCTTGATGCGGAATCGAGCCACTTTTTTATTGGGGTAGCCGTTTTGTTGACTTGCTACCAATTTTGGCTTCGTGTTCGGACCGCGTGGACTGTACTCAGCGCGCTTCCGCCTTTGCAAATCGATTGCGATTCTTCAATGTGAGAGTATTGTTGCAGTAGCGATGGAGCCGTGATGCATAAAGTCTTAGTTGTCGAAGATGATATAGAAATCGCCGAAGGTATCGGAAAAATCTTGACCAAAGAAGGCTGGTCTTACGAGCTTTGTCACACCGGCGGCGATGCTCTCCAAATGCTTAAATTAACGCAGTTTGACGTTGTGTTATTGGACTGGGAACTTCCCGACTATTCCGGACAGGAAATCATCAGAAGATATCGCCGCGATGGTGGCAGAGCAACGGTCATTTTCGTGACTGGACAAAACTCAATGGACTACATGGAAGTCGGTTTAAATGACGGCGCCGACGACTACATCACAAAACCGTTTAACCCAAGAGAAATCATAGCCAGGATAAAAGCGAACAAGCGGCGCGGCCGTTTGCTCGCGGAGGGTCTGTCAGTTGGCGCATTAAACTTGGATGTGAAGGGCTTAGCGCTCAAGACCGGTGACGGGACAATCGTTCTCACAAATACGGAAGCGCAGATTCTGCAAGTCTTTTTTAAGCATCAATCTGACGTATTTTCTTCCAGTCAATTATTCAATCAGGTTTGGTCTAATGACAGTGAAGCGCAATCAGATACTGTTCGAGTTCATATGCATATCTTGCGAAGAAAACTGGCACTGAAAGGCTTGAAAGAGTTGATTCTAACAGTTCCCAATGCTGGTTATCGTCTTAATCCCGAATTCATTGAATGAACAAATCGCTGGTTAAAACAGGCGCTTTGTGTATGGCAATACCGTTGGTGTGCCAGGTGATTCTGTTCTACTGCGAACTTGAATTGACGAAATCTGCGGAACGACTGGCAACTGCCGAACGCAACGAACTAATAATTGACCAGCACCTGATGGACATCATCCAGCTAAGTAATCTTAATTGGGCTGACTTTTTGAATAAAGGAATGTTAGGCGCAGTGGTATCACCTTCGTTCGATGAAAATCTAAGCGCACTGAGGAAACATGTTGCGGATATTCGTGCGATGGGGGCGGTTAACGAACGGATCGGAAACTTGCTCACTCAAACCGAAGATCTTGCCGTGTATCTTGAGCGAGCGAAATCACAACTTGCGCGAAATAAGGCTCCAGCTTCGCAAACAGCTAACGAAGCACTGATTGGCTTAGTGAATCGATTGAAGGGGATGAGAACAACAGCTGAACTGGGCGGTATAAAAATCGATGCTCTCATGCAAACACTTCGTGAAGATCGGGCTGCATTGCAAAGCACGCATGAGGCACTGGAAAAACAGCGTCAGCAGGTGCAGCAATTTTTGTTTTACGGACTGGTTTTTGATATTTTGCTTGGAATTGCAGTGCCGATTTTCTTTCTGAAAGGCATCTCAAAGCGCGTGCACAAGCTGATCTCGAATGCGCGGAGTTTGGCAACCGGTGAAACTTTGGACAGAAATATATCTGGCGATGATGAGATTTCCTTTCTTAACGACACCCTGTGTGATGCCACCGAGCGGTTGCGTGCATCGGAGCAAAGCAAACAAATGATGATGGATATGATCGCGCATGATATCCGGTCACCGCTTACCTCAGCAGAATTTATTATTTCGGAGATAAGCGTTCCCGAAAGTAATTTATTTGTCGCTGCTCCGGATCAAAAGTTGCGCCGCTTGCAAACAATCTTCAGTCAGGTAAAACGCCTAGTTGAAGATGTTCTATCCCTCGAAAGACTTCAGTCTGGTGAATTTGAATTGGCACTGGACTTTTTCGATATCTCAGAACTAATAAAAAACTCTGTAGCGTCTGCGACACCCCAAGCTGACGCTAAGCGCGTGCGGATTGAGGACGATCTGCGGTTTTGCGAAGTGGTGGCTGATTCCGCTCGCATCAACCAGGTTCTGGACAATTTATTTTCCAACGCCATCAAGCACAGCCCGGTAGGTGGCACAATCAGTGTCACAAACCGAGTCGAAAATGGCGCGTTGCTAGTTGCGATTACCGACCAGGGTCCGGGTCTTTCGCGGAAAGACGAGCAAAGGGCATTCGAAAAGGGTTTTCAAACAGCCGAAGGGAAGGCGCGAGGAGGTTACGGACTGGGTCTAACCATAAGCGAACTTTTGATTCAGAAGCACGACGGAAAGATTAGATTGAAAAACAACCCAGACGGAGGGTGCGTAGCCGTATTTACGCTCCCGCTGGACATTTAACGCTAATTAAACACCCGCTAAACGCTCTCTCCATTATCTAAACGGTATCGAACCGCAACGATATTGGAGTTAGCAATGAATTTAGACAAAACTTTAAGTGACAACAAATTTTCTTCCTCGAAAAATGTCATTGACAGCCTCAATTTAGTCGATCTTAACGAACTAAACGATAGAGCAAAACGTGTTGAAAGCGACCTGAAACAGTCCGAGCAAAAGCAAGGTCTGATTGGTCGCGCCTACGATGCAATGAAGAATAGCGCCGGAACGAGCCGCGAGAGCCAATCTCTGTTTGCACGAGGCTGGTCATACGTGCTCAACGCCGATGAAGGTTCAACTGCGCTGGCACAATCTGTGCAGGCGACCAAAAATGCCATCGCCAGCGGTGACAAAAGTAAATTGGGCAGCTTGATTGAACTCAAGAACGATGGCTCACTTTCCCTAAAAATCGAAGGCGTCGCGAGCAAATACGATGAGAGTCAGAAAGCTGGCGTCAATTTTGTAGCCGATACTGCGGCAATGGTATCCACTGCGACGAGCAAGACAGTAATCGGTGGTATTGCAAAAGCAATGCTTACGGGAGCGATGTATAAAGCTGGTCTGAAGGCGGTCGATGGAGCTTACAGCGATTTTTCCGGCGACCTAATATCCGGAGCTGTGCTGGGTGCTGCCACTCCGCTTGCAGGAATGTCTCGGAAATTTGTATCTAATACCGCAACTAATTTTGAAAAGTCGTATGCTCTACACGCAGTTAAAACAGACTATGACTTTGGAAATATCGCAGCGAGCAAAGCGCCGCAAATATTGGGGCTGGCCGTGGAAGGCGGAATGCTTGGCCATGTGCAACAGTGGAGCGGGGAATTTGAAGCTGGGCGCACTAAAGGAAAAGACATCGCTGACAGCTTTACCGCCGCAAGCAAAATTGTGACCGAGCAACCAACTGGATTATTGTTTGGAGCGGCGGGCGGCGCAGTGCTCGGTAAAATTTTGAAAGCTCCCAAACCTGCTGATATCGCCTTCACCAATGGTGGCACGTTCGCTTCGGGACTCGGCTCGAAAGAAGAAGCTGAATTGACCAAAGTGTTCCCAGAACGTGACGCAGCAAACGTCAACAAACATACATCTGCAGAAGCGTTTGCTGTGGACCCTAAGTTGCCGACAAAAGGCGCTAACGAAAAGCTTTCCGTCCTGCTGCAAGATCCGCAAATGAAAACATTGCCTGAAAAATTTCCGGCGCCATCAAACTCCAAGGGAAAAGTAAACATGGAAGCGATATCGCATGAAACTGAGTCAAAGGGCTCATCAATGGTTGCGCACGATGCGCCTATCGTTAGTAACTGGTTTAAACTCCAAGACTCTAAAAGCTGGATGGAACAGCAGATTGCAAACTTAACTCCGAAGATAGTTGACCTCATTAAATCCAAAGACATGAGCGTGGAGAGACGATTGGCGCCGCTTGAATCCGTACCAGCGACTGACCGAGCTCTGGCACAGAGAGTTTTAAATCACTCTTTCGCTAACATCAACGATCAGCCGCTTCTCAATTCGATGAACTCCGTTGCGATAACGTTAAATAACGAATTAGGATCAAGTGCGCACAGCGTCTCATTTCACTCCGCATCTGCTGAATCTTCTGGCAGCATGCTTGCATACATCACGCGAAAAGTCAGCGGCGGTGATAACCCTGTTGCGTTGATAGGCGACATGTCAAACGCCGGTAGCTCGATAACACCAAAAGTGGTGTTCGGTTCTCCTGCGAACATGACAGAGGCAGTTAGAAACAATTTGGTCAAGTCGATGAGTGAGAAGCCCGGTTCCATTTACTTTGTAGACACTAGTGCTTTCGATAAGCTCCCTAATTTTGTTGATTACGCAAAAGGAAGCGACGCCGTTGCAGAGAAGCTAAAAAGCGTCACTAGTCAGGTTCGAAAAGTGATGGAGCGAGATGGTAAAAGTTTCGAGGACGCGATCGATAGTGTTGTGCATGGTGATTTCGATAAAGCTTTGACTGAGATCGCTAATGAATTGCCCGAAGGTACGATGATTCATGGTGTAAAGCCTACGCAAACAGCTGATTTCGGCGAAGAACTAACAGAGACGCACGTTAAAAAATTCCTTCAAACTCAGTTCGGTGATCCACAGCAGCGTCTTGATGCCGCTCAATCGCTGCTCTCAGTTGGCCAATTCAAAAGTTTCTTGAACATGGCTGACGATGCTAAAGCGCTCGGTAAGAATTTAAGAGTCAGAGCAGAAGAGCGTGGATTGAATACGGAAAATGATTTGTATGTAGTTGGTGGCACATACGATGATCTCAAAAGCGATGGTCTCGTTGGTCATCTTTTGCACGCAACTTCGGAGCTAAAATCATCGCAATTTATTTCCGCTAAGCGCTTAATGAAAATGGTGGACAATCCCTATTCACAGTCGACTGCGCCAATGCGTGCTCGACTGCGGGACGCTCGCATCATTTTGTTGGACGATGCTCTGTACACCGGAGACCAAATGCTTGCGAAACTAAACCAATTTGAAAAGTTCGACAATGTGACCGTGGCTGCCACATCTACCTACAGCGATTTCAATAAGCGGGCTGACGTGCAGAAGATGTTCGATGGTCACAAAAGGGACCTGGTAACTGTCTATACGGATATAGCCGACTTGTATCAAGCGCATCCATATGCAAGCCAAATCTCGGAACGTTTGAGCAATGCGAGTGTTCAGAGAGCTTACGGTCAGCTCGGAACATTGAAGGTATTGCCGTACATGACATCAGATACGAGTCTATATTGGATTCAAGAATTTGCTTCTCGGGTTATGCATGTGCCGAGCAGAGGGATTACCTCTAAGCTTTACGAAAAGCAAATTAACGAGGCCGTACTTACATACATTGACGGTAAAAAATATAACGGCAGGCCGAATGAAGTGCTGTCGATGGCAGCCTCCTGGTAAGCCGATATAGATTTGGTCCTCTCCGAGGGTGGCTTGATGCAGAATTAAGCCACCTTTTCATGGGCCAGCCATTTCGTTGATTTGCTACTTCAAACGAACCATAATCAGATATGAGTTTTAGAGGTTATTGCTGATTATGTGGCTAGCATCCTGGAGACAACTCATCCTCAGAGCTCTGGGTTGCGCCGATAACACAGTTTCCATTGCTTTCACCAACTCCAACGACGATCCTATTTACATACAGGTCGATCCGTGGGCTGGATGGTACGCCCTGAAGAAAGGTGACCAAATTCATATCATTGCTGTAGAGAGCGAAAATCGCTCTCCACAGTTTGACATTCAAGAATATGGTGCATCTAGGATTCTCACGCTTTGCAATAGCGATGAATACTTTGTAGTGATCGACGGTAAGCGTATTCACTTCTCAAATTATCTAACGGACCCCCGTGTCTGCAGGAAGTGTTTCAAGCTCCCAATTTCAGGAGCGGTCTCAGGAGAAATTTGCAAATGCGATTTGTAAATTGGTGTATCTGACGACGGGACTTGAAATCGCCACATGGACTGCAAACCAGCGGGCTAAGAATCTTAGCTTTCGCGTCTCAAATATTCCGCTACACGCGTGGTCAGAAGGCTACGTTCTCGTTACTAATTAACCGTAACGTCGTTGTGCGTGATGATGACCATGCGTTACGCGATAGTGGTGCCCGCCGGTATGGTGTCCGCCACCGTGGTGTGTGCCACCAGAAGCGTATGCCTTGGTGCTGTGGATACCAACAGCAGGAGTAGCTCCCGATTGAATATATGCTCGCATCTGATTTGCAAGGGCTGGGTTATGTCCGGCGAGCTTGCCGAGCAGTGCTTCGACGTTGTCGGGGCGAAGGAATTGATCGCCGCGCTTCAAGCCGTTTTGCACGATGCTCTTGCCACCATGTTCTGCTGCAAATTCTTCTTGAATAGCTTTGGTCATGGCGCGAATTTCTTCGAACGTAGGTTTGCGTCCGAGTGCGGCTTGCAAAAGTCGGTCTGCCGAGTGGAACGGACCCTCGTAATTCTTCACTGTCGCGAGATCCATCAGAGCCTGGTTCGGAACAAGTTTGGCTGGTTCTGGCTTAGGTGGAACCGGTTGGTCACCCTTCGGTTTCTGCTCTCCTTCACCGCCAAGATCTTTGGCGATCGGTCCACCGAGCGCCGCCACTGCCAGTGGTGACAAGCGAGTCATCAGTGGTAATCTTGGTCCAGTGACGTCGCCTGTTTCGTCTCCGAGTCTGAATGGAGCTCCGGTGCGTCGCAAATCTTCAGGTGCGAATCTGGTCAGCGGACCACCTTCTTCGAAAGTCGCTGGAAGTCCGCTCAACCGTGGGTCGGTGAGAGTGAGGTCAGTTCCGCCCAAACGAGGCAAACCGGGTTCTTCGAATGGTCTGAGCGCGCCACCTTCTCTTGCAAGAAGTGGTGAGAGCTGCGGCTCGATAATTGCAGGAACTGGCTCGGTGCGCAATGCCGGCAGTGGTTCGGTAACAACTTTCGGCACCGGATATGGTTCCAGCGATGGAGCTGGTTCCATTTTTACAACTGCTGGAACTTTGAGCGTCGCATCCAAATCGGTTCCCATCTGTTTGACTTTCGCGGACAATTCAGGCTCCGTGCCGCCTTTAGCCATGCGCTGCTGAAGCTGTTCCATGTCACGCTGCGCTTGTTCGGCTCCAGCTTTGTCCGACTTTTCTGTCGCTTCTTTTAAACGAGTTTGAATACCCTTTAGTTCGTCTTGAGTTTTGGTTTGTTCTTCTTGTGCAGATTTGATGCGGGTGCGAGTTTCTGCAATTTCGCCTTCCCACTTCGTTTTGAATGGTCCATCAGGCAGTGCTTGAATGCGTTGTGATGCGCGATCAAGACTTGCGAGGTCTCCTTGCAAACTTTGCTCGGTAGCAGTCAAAGCTTGACCAGCGGCTGCGGTCTGCTGTTCTGTTGCAGTGACGATGGATTGCACTTCTGCTCTTGTAGCGGCTGCGTCAACTCGAGTGCCGGCGTTGGCATCAGCAAGTCGCAGAGGTTCGGACTGTGTCGGCTTCACATCTTCGTGCCAGCCATCGCGGCTGTACGATCTTTCACCACCGTCTTCGCCCTTGAATTTGAATTCAAGACCATTTTCGCTGACTTTGTAGTTGCTGCCTTCGTATACTTGTCCTTCTGGCTTTCCGTCAACGACTTTTTGCCACTTGTTGTTACCATTGCTTTGATAAACTTCTTCGGCACCAGTCTTCGGATCGTGCACGCGGATGATCTGCTGCTGTTCACCGTTCGGAGTAACTGATCTTTCGAGAGTGTCTCCGTTCGGTGTCTTGATTGTCTGCCAGGCTTTGCCATCTGGATCGGTGCGAGTAGATAATTCGAGCTTTGGCTCACCCAACGCTGGCTGTTCAACTCGTGGTCCAGTCAAACTTGGATTCTCACCGACTCGAATTCTCGGTTCAGGTCCAAGAATTTCTCCTTCGAGTGGTTTTCCAGCGCGCACCTCAGATGGTGGCACATCGATTTTGAGTCCTTTGAATGCTTCCGAGAACCCGTGGAAAGCCGCGCCCACTGCTGCGTAGCTGATGAAGCCATCCTGAAAGCTTCCACCTTTCCATGATTCGTCGGCTCCACCGATTACTCCATACAGTCCATTCTTGAGGAAGAATTCTTGAGTACCGGGGCTCATGAAATCGTAAGTGCCCTTCGCTCCTAGCTCAGGAATTTCGCTGGCAAGCACGCTGGTTGGGAACGTCGGTGTCAGTGCAGTCGGTCCAAGCTCAGGTATGACCGGCAGATTCGACCTTGGAATCAGATCTGTCGGCGCTGCTTCAAGCACCGTTGGCGGTGCAGCAACCTTCTGTACCACTGGCAGTGTTTCATCGACAGTCTGGATTGTTTTTCCAGGAACCACTGCTGGAACCGTTGATTCTACTGTAGTTGCGGTTCCGTCGGTCAGAGCCGGCAGTGGTTTGACACCACTTTCAAGTGCCGGAAGTGGTTTGACTCCGCTCTCAAGTGCAGGAAGTGGCTTGACTCCACCTTCGAGGGCTGGGACAGACTTCTCTGCAAGCACTCTTGCTTGCAATGCCTGGATTGATTCATCTGTAAGATGCGCTGCTCTTGCGTATTCGAGTGCTTGTGGCGAGAACTTCTCGCCCATCTTGATTGCCTTGAAGAAATTGCCAAGCTCGCTAAATTGAGCGCCACCAACTGCACCTAATGCGGTATTAGCGAGTGCATCGCCTGTGAAGTCATGCAAATCTTTCTGCATGTCAGCGCTCGTGTAATTGGCTCCAAGCATCTCGCTCTTCATCGCCAGTCGAGCCATCTGCCATCCGGTGTTAGCTGCTAGCATCGCCGGTAGTGACATGCCGCCGGTACCTGCAAGAATCACGCCTTGCACAGCTAGATTTGCGTAGCTGTCGATTGTCGCGGCTAATTCTTTTTGTGCGTCGCGATTGTTTTTGATCGCATCTTGGAATTTCGCTTGCGCTTCCAAGAATTTTTGCATCTCTGGAGTGCCATGTCCGTCTTTTACTTCTTTCTGAACTTTCGCTGCTAAATCTTGCAGTTGCGCCGCGGTCTGTTGAACTTGAGCCGCTGTTACAGAGTCGCCGAGCAAGCGACCCATGAGTGAACTGCCGCTGACTCCGGCAATCTGTTGATCTGCTGCTGCGCTCTTGAACACGTTTTCGTTCTGCTTCAAGAAATTGACGTAATCCGGATTGTCCGCTCCGATCTTGCGTTCGATGTCCGTCTTGAAGCTGGAGCCGTCGCTATCTCCGGGATGATATTTTTTCGCATAAGCAGCTTCAGCCGCGCCGTTGTATCCACCGATATCTTTCAATGATTCTGGTGGCAACCATCCGACCGCTACAGCACGAGCCATATCTTCCGGCTTCATCTGACCCTGGGCAATCGCGTTTTTCATGATCTCGAACTTCGCCGGATCATCTCCGAGAAGTTTGGCTGCAGCCGCTGGATCCTTTAAAAAGTTGTCTCTCTCAGCCTGCGAACCACTCATCGCATACTTGAGCACATCTTGAGGCGATGCGTTTGGATCGAGTTTTAATGCATCTTGAATCGGAAGTCTTCCGTCTTTGAGCAACGCTGCGTATTGGTCCGCATGATCGCCGAAGAGCGCTTTCGGGTCCATTGCCTTGGCTAAACTTCTTTCTTCGTCTGTCTGCGGATTTTGAAGTCGTTTCAAAAGTCCCGGATCGTCTTTGAAAGCTTTTTGGATCATCAGCGCTCTCTCTTGAGCGCCAAGAGTCGCTTGCGGAATGCCCTCTCCGGCGTATCCGCCATCGTAACTAATCGGAATATAGTCGGGTTGTGCAGACGACTTGGTCAATTTGTCCAGCAACGATCCTGCAGCCGCGTCACGACCACCAACGATGGCACCACCACTGGTATCAGCAGCACCGGCTGGATTTTCTTTCGGTTTGAATTGCTGATCGAAAGATTGCAACAGTGCTGTTGGATCTTTTCCAAGAGCCTTAACCATCGATTCCAACTGCTGTCTTCTGTCGGCATAATTTTCTGTGGCATCACGTCTGTCTTCTGGTGACATTCCATCCAGAGTTTGACTATCGATGGTGCTCTGCCAGCTATTGGCAAAAGTGCCTTCGAACTTGGACATGTTAGAGATGAAACTGCCGCCTTTCTTATCGGCTTGGTCTTCCAAACGAAGCTGGGCAACTTGATCTCCATGTGCGGCTTCGACAATTCCTGCGTGCACTTTGTCATAGAATGCGCGGTCTGGATCATTTGGATTAGTGCTGTGCAGACCTTTGACATAACTAGCTCTTTGAGCGTCTGTCATGCTGCCGAGAATTTTCTCTGCGTCGTCTTTACTGCCACCGATCATCAAGGAACCAGGATTGACCTCGCCTTTGTCGATCAAGTCGCCAACTATTGCTTGATTGCGACGGCTAACATCGGTTTGGATCGGATCGCCAGACGAATATCCGGTCATCGGATCGCCCATCGGTAACGTTGCGTCGTAGAAAGCTTTGGTCGCAGCATCTTTATCTACTTTGGCTCGCGCTTCTGGTGAAGCGCCGGTCATCGCACGCTCGAACATGCCGATGTCTTTGTTATCCATCGCCAGTTGAGTCAACTGTTCGCGTGGAGTTTTGCCACCAGGCTGCTGTGGTGCGTCGAGTTTGTCGGCACCAGCCGTTAGAATTTTTGCTTCAGCTTGGTATTTTGGATCGCTGATGTTGTTTTCTGCATACGATAGAATCGCCGCGGTATCTTTGTTGAAACCTGGCTCACCTTGATGCTTCGCGACGTATGCATCGTACTGTGCTTTGAGCCCGGAATCTGCATTTATGTGTTCGAGCAGATCGTCGTTTAATTTTTTCATGTCACCGGAATTGGTGCCACGAAGCATCTGTGTGTAGAACTGTCCTGCCTGATCTCTGCTCATATGATTTGGTGCATCGAACATCTTGTCTGCTCTGTCACCAAGTACGTCGGTGGAACGCAGCATCTTGTGCAGCTTTTCCATTTCGTCTGAGTTGAATCTGTCTTTGTAATAATCTTCGAGATGCATCGCACCATCGAGTTGCTTCAAAGCTGCGGGATTCAATTTGCTCAAATATTCAAGCGACGAGTGACCTGTCAGGTCTGCCGGAACCTGACCTGCCATGCCCATTTCACCTTGACCCATCTGTCCGAAGAAGCGCATGAATCCGCTGTTGGTATCAGGACGAAGGCTTGCTAAGGTTTCTTTCGCGCGAGCCAGTTCTTCTGGTGACAATGTGCGCTGAGTTGGGTCTTCAAATTTTTGCCCACCGTTGTTGTCTGAACTCAAGAAGCGCTGGTCGCCTTCATTGGCGGTGCCATCGCTTCTCGAACCGATAAACTTTTTGCCGTCGGCGCTTGACCATTTTCTGTTGTCACCATCAGTGATCTCGGTAACAACCGGCTTTCCATCACGCATTTCGACTTTGGCTTTAGCCAGTTCGTAATGCGGAGGTTGTCCCGGTTGCTGTTCACCGCTCTGCATCAACAAGCGTTGTTCTTTTCCGTCAGTGAAAACACCCGGCGTCGTTGTGCTCGGCTTCCACTTTTTGCCTTCGTCATCGATAACTTCAGTCGGTTTGCCGTCTTTTGTAATCACGGCGAGTTTGTGACCGTGGTCGTCAGTCAATTTGAGTTCGGGAAGTCCGGCTCCAGCTTCCTTCGAGATGCGGTTCCACTCTTGCTCTAACGTTGCACGTTGAGCTGAGGCAGGCATTGACTGGATTTCAGTGGTCGCCTTATGCGCGGCATCGGTGACCTCTGGCTTCGGGTCTCTTGCCTCTGGCGTTTTATCTTTCGGTTTTTCTTTGGTTACCGGAGCGTCAGCCATGATTCAATATCCCAAACGGCGGTTAGCCCCGACTGTTCAGGGTCTAACTGGTTTTTAGTAAGCAAGCGCGGTGGGTCTCCTGCCTTCTATATACCCGGGCCCGGAGACCGTAAACTCAAGATTGGATTTTCAAGAGGTGGTTTTAACTTCTTGTTTTGGCTCGAAACCTAAGCAGATTGCCATTACCGAGATGTTACTAGTGACCATCGCTGTGATACTGAATGTGGTGCGCTAGCCTAGGTGAATTGTGGCTGGAAAGTGGCGCGGAGAGCCAGGTGTGCTATGACCAAACTGATTATTGTAGACCTGACGCGCTCAGGATAATTTTATCCTGCAAGAAAAATTTCGAAGCAATCCAACATTTTTTTGCATGTCGGATTGAAATTTAATCTGGACTCGCAAGTGGGCTCAATCCGATCAGCTCAAATCAATCCGAACTCGATCAACCCGAATAAAACCGAACTCGATCAAACCGAACTCGATCAACCCGAATCAACCCGAACTCAATCAACCCGAACTCAATCAACCCGAACTCGATCAATCCGAACTCAGACTGTTATCGATAGTTTTCGATCCTAATAGCCGCTATGTTTCGGGCGAGCCCAGTGAAGTACGCTACCGCGAACGTTCGCATTCGAGTTCATCGCCGCAGAACCAGCGGCTGCAGAATCTGGCTCGTACTGTTTATACGGACTGTAGGCTTTCACAACAGGCGTTGATGGTTGCGAAGCTTTCGGCTTATTTGGTTTCAGCCCACCAGCTCTGGCTCTAAGTGCATTCGGATTCGGTTGCGGCGGCGGTGGTGCCTTTTCTGGAACACCGTTGTTAGTCTTTGGCAAACTTGTGCGCAACTGAGGCACCGATTGCGAGTAAGGCTGCCATCCTGCGCGAGGCAGACCGACAGGGCGGTTCGGCATTCCGCCGCTTTGTGCTGCGGCTGGATTTGTGCGCTGGTCGTTGACACTCGGGCCATCGTCCGTAATCGTGATTTGCTGGCGCGCCATGTAGAAGTGACCGAGGTTCGGGTCCGACGACGGCTGTGCAGCGACCGGCTGGAACGCACAGACTGCAAGCGAAAGAGTCGTGAACAAGAATCCCGAGAGCTTAGTCATTTTTTCTCCAAAAGCCACAACAGCGCAACCTGAGCTCAGTTTAATGGTGTCGATTTCTCGATGTCAAGCAAAACTGGGGAATTCCCTGAATCGCAGACGTGCCCATCGGCGCCGATAGATAAAGGATAACAAAATCCAATCTTGTTCGCCCCCTTACCGTCAGGTCGTTTCGACAGTTTACGTTCCTGAGTTGTGTGCAAGGATATAGGCGTTCCCAAGTGATAAACTTGCTCACCAGTTCTCTTGGAGGGTCGCTTTCGTGACGGGAGCTTCCGCAGTCGGTCAATTGCAATTAACTGCGAAACAGCACAAAACAATCGGTGTAGTTGCCGCTGACGGCAAGTTGCCTGTGATTTTGGCTCGTTGTGCCAAGGAGCGGGGCTACAAAGTCGTAGCTTTGCCGATTACCAAGGAAGCGCAAGCGAATCTGGCTCCGTATGCGGACGTCAACATATATGTGGCTCCGGGGCAAGTACGCAGAAACTTTGATTTGATGCAGCAAAATGGCTGTGACGGCGTCGTTTTCATCGGCAAAATAAAGAAGCTTACAGCTCTAAGAAGTCTGCATACCTTTGACTGGTTTGCGATTCGAGAGCTGATGCAACTGCATAATTTGAGCGATGACGCAATTCAATCGCGCATTGCTTTCCTTCTAGGAGAGCGCGGAATGCCGATTTTGAAGCAATCAGAATTCTTGCAAGAGCTGTTTCCGGATGTTGGAGTGATTTCGAAACGCCAGCCAACCGCACAAGAGTACGTTGATATCGAATTTGGAATGCGCATTGCAAAAGAAGTCGCCAGGCTGGATATCGGTCAAACAGTCATTGTTCGCAATTCCATGTTGATTGCAGTGGAAGGAATCGAGGGCACAGACGAAGCCATCAAGCGGTCAGTCAAACTTGCAAACGGACCCGTTGTGGTTTGTAAGGCTGCCAAACTCAATCACGACCAGCGTTTCGATATTCCGACCGTCGGCGTGAGAACGCTGAATTCGATGAAATGCTTTGGTGGCGGCGGCGTTCTGGCTGTCGGAGCGCATGAAACCATGATTGTCGATCGTGAAGAGATGATCGCGCACGCTGAAAAGAACGGAATCGCAATCGTCGCCGTTTAGATTGCGTGTTTGAATTCGATACAGGGGAAACCCTGGATTTACGTCAGTTTAAATGTCGTAAGCGTGAATGCTTTTTCGATGCCATAATGTCTAGTGCAAACCCAGTTGTGAGTTCAGACATGCGCCGCTCGAAGCTCGTCAATCTTCTTGTCCTTACTTCTTTAGTTTCATGTTCAGTGCCGATTAGCTATGCCCAGGGGCATAGTGCGAAACCCGCTGCTCATGCCAAATCCGCTAAATCAGATGCGGGAGCTGCCGATGACACCAGCACTCAAGCTATCGCCCAGAGCGAGGCTAATGACAGCAAAGCCGATGAACAATCATCGATCAATAACGAGTCCATCGAGCAGAATAACAAGTCGACTCTGCGCAAAATCGCTGAGAATGACGGTTTGGAGCATTACGACTTAGCGCGCTACTACTGGTCTCGCGGCAATTACAAGATGGCTGATCTCGAATATCAGGCGTCGATTATGTACTTCCCTGAGATGAAGGCGTCGCACCGAGACTGGAGCATTCTTTCTTTATTGACCGGACATCCGATGCGCGCGATGGCGGAGCTTATGATGGTAGTCGGGCTCGGTGAGCCGATTCCATTCACCGAGCCGGAAGCGGTGGAATTTAAAAAACGTGCCGCAAAAATCCACAATCAACAAGGCATCGCATGGGGACGCAAAAGTCGCTGGGATAGAGCGATTGCAGAATTCCAGTGGGCATTGAAGTATTCGCCTAACAACGCATCCATCGAGCACTCCCTCGCGTTCTCTTACGCCAGCAAAGGCGATTTTGAAAACGCCGAAAGAACTTATCTAGCAAGCTTTAGCGCTGATCCAGCTGATGGCTATGCGCGCGCTGATTTTGCATTCTTGCTGGCCGATAATGGTGGCAAAGACCAGGCAATGAAGCAGCTTTCCGAAGCCGTGAAACTTGAACCCGCCGATCCCGCCTTGCATGTCGATATGGGTTGGATGGCTGAATCCAAGGGCGATTTGACGACAGCTCAGACTGAATTTCAAGAAGCCGTCAAATTGAGTCCGAAACATGCTGGATTATGGGCGCATCTCGGCAAAGTCTTCGAGCGAGAAGGCAAAGCCAAAGAAGCTTCCAGCGCTTATGCCGAAGCCGTGGCGCTTGACCCGGGTCAAGACGAAGCTCGTGCTCGTCTCGAACAGCTTAAAAATCACCCAAACGAGGCGCCTGCCGCCACTTCGACGTCCGGAAAGCGCGAGCAGTCGTAGTTTCCCCAATGACATAGTGCGCCCCACTGGGTACGATGTCGTGGTCTATCAGCACGTGGAAGCTATGTCGGACATCGGTAAGCACATCGACAACGAATTGAACGTCGCAGGACGCGTCGCCGACGCTACGCCCGGCAAAATTCTCGATGAACTCCAAAACGATTGGAATAACAACAAGTCCAAACTAGTCGCGACAACTTTAGAGTCGGCGGCAATTGGTTTCGCTTTTGGTGCCGCGTACAAAGCAGCGCCTTTAGCAACCACATTGGCGGCAGGCGTGATGACTGGTTTAGGTGTCCTCGACAAAGCCGCGCCGATGGTTAAAGGCGCATGGAATGCTGATTCCGAAGAGCAACGTTCAATGCTCACCAACCAGTTCTCATCAGACTTTGGTCGCACCGGCGCCACTATGGTCGAAGGTTTGCCTGGCTTTGCCATCGGTGGAAAAGCCGCATCAATCTCGCTTGCTCAGTCTGAAGGGCTGCGCAACTTCGCTTACAACAACATTACTAAACCAATCGAATTTCCTCTGCAAGAGCGCTGGTCATTCCGTGGACCAGGTTCATCGCTTCTGCCGGAAGGCGCTCTGAAAGCCGGTTCTGTTGATGCGCTGAAATTGAGCGAGACTTTGCCTTCGCAAAACAGAGTGGAAATGGCGCGCTCTCTCGATTTGGAGCGTGGCAGAGCGAGCCGCGTGTTCAAGGGCACGGAGAGTGAAGTTGCACCAACCTTCGAAGACAAATCAGGACGCGTACTGATTCACACTCATCCGCTTGAAGGTGGTCCAAGACCTGGACTTTATGACATCAAAGCGACGGCGGATTTTGGTATCATCCGCAGTGGCGATTATCGCTCGTTCTACATCGGGCAAAAAGGCTTGAACACTGGAGAAGCGCAGTTAAAATCATTGATTCTCGATGATGCGAACAAGCAGGCATTTTTATTGCACAATCTTCCAGGCAAAGAGCACGTTTGGAAATATTCCGCACCACAATATGTCGACTACGAAAGTGCAACTAGTGCTTTGAGAACTCTCGATGTAAAGAATGCCTGGTCGCAGTTCCAGAATTTGCCTAAAGTGGCTTCTGAAGCGCATCCTGAGCACATTCTGATCGCCGAAGGCAAAAAGCTAGGCGTTTGACCTCGGCACTGCGCTCCATACTGCGTAGTCGTAGCACGCAGTAGTTAAGTGGCTGAGAGCGTATTTCTGCGGGCTCGTATATCAAGAAACTATCAAATCTGCGTCGGTTCAAGAGCGTTGTGTAACGGGCTTGCCGTTTTAACCTCACAAACTATCGCAATGCGAGAGACGACCTTGTAGAATATCTTTCCAAGCTCCCCAGCCAGCCTGAATCCCTCTGGAACAGGCGTCTTATTCCTTTTGCGGTGAGATTGTGAAGACTTCGGAAGGCCTGAAAGCCTATACAAAGTATCTATGGTTCGAGACCAAGAAACGCGTAGAGTACATTCGCATAACTGATGACGTGCAGACCTTCTTGAGTGAATCGGGTCTGCGCGACGGTTTTATACTCGTTTCCGCAATGCACATCACAGCCGGCGTTTATATAAACGATTGGGAAGACGGGCTGCTCAAAGATATTGATGAATGGGTGGAGAAACTGGCACCAGTTAATCCAAACTACAATCACCATAAAACTGGTGAAGATAATGGAGATGCGCATCTAAAGCGGATCTTGATCAACCATCAAGTAACGGTGCCCGTTACCGATGGAAAACTCGACCTGGGACCTTGGGAGCAAATCTTTTACGCGGAATTCGATGGGCGGCGACGAAAACGCGTCGTGCTCAAGGCTTTAGGCATATAAGGGAGGACGAAATCGTCGATGAGTACTATGACAGACAACAGAAAAGGACACACGCATCGCAATGGTGCACCGACACATGCAAGCAGTCGCAGAGCGGCTGTACAGGCGATCCAAAACCGTGAACCAGTAGCTGCATCTGTTGATTACACGCGTTCTTCCGTTTCAGAAATTTACGGTGCCAACGTATTCAATCGCCAGGTGATGCGTACGATGCTTCCGAAAGGCGTATACAAAGCCGTTCTTCGCTGTCTCGATCAAGGTGAAAGATTGGATGCCAATCACGCTGACATCGTTGCTAATGCGATGAAGGACTGGGCGATTTCCAAAGGTTGCTCGCACTTCACGCACTGGTTCATGCCGATGACCGGATTGACCGCTGAAAAGCACGATTCATTTTTGGTATCAGGTGGAGACGACGGTCCGATTCTCGAATTCTCCGGCAAAGTTCTGATTCAAGGTGAACCAGACGCATCCAGCTTCCCATCTGGTGGCATTCGCTCCACTTTCGAAGCCCGCGGCTATACAGGTTGGGACCCAACCAGCCCTGCGTTCATTATGGAGAGCACCAATGGAAAGACTCTTTGTATTCCGACAGTGTTCTGCTCATTCAGTGGACATGCTCTGGATAAGAAGACACCATTACTTCGTTCGATCGAAGCGATCAACAAGCAAGCCACCAGAATGCTGCACTTGCTCGGCAACAAAACTGTGAAGCGCGTTATCTGTACGGTTGGTGCAGAGCAAGAATATTTCTTGATCGATGAAGCCTTCTACCTACAGCGCCCTGACTTGATCAACGCTGGTCGTGCACTCTTCGGTGCAAAGCCTCCTAAGGGTCAAGAAATGGAAGACCACTACTGGGGTTCCATTAAAGAGCGCGTGCTTGCATTCATGATGGAAACAGAAAATGAGTTGTACAAACTCGGCGTTCCTGTGAAGACAAGACACAATGAAGTTGCTCCGGCACAGTTCGAAGTTGCTCCTGTATTCGAGAGCAGCAACGTTGCAACCGACCACAACATGGTCTTGATGGAAGTGTTCCGCAAGGTTGCTTTGAAGCATGGTTTGCGTTGTCTCTTCCACGAAAAACCATTCAGTGGTGTTAACGGTAGTGGCAAGCACAACAACTGGTCGATGGCTGATGACGAAGGCAATAACCTTCTCGAACCAGGCACCACTCCTCAGGAAAATACACAATTCCTCGTCGTGCTTGCTTCTGTGATTCGCGCAATCAACAAGCATTCCAAATTGATGCGTGCTGGTATCGCATTTGCCGGAAACGACCACAGACTTGGAGCGAATGAAGCACCACCTGCAATCATCAGCATCTTCCTCGGTGACAAGTTGACTGAAGTCGTTCAACAAATCATTCAAGGCAAAGCAAGTGTTGGCAAAGCCGCTGGTCGAACAATCGAATTCGGCGTATCCACACTGCCTACGCTTCCACGCGATGACTCCGACCGTAACCGTACTTCACCATTCGCGTTCACTGGAAACAAATTCGAGTTTCGCGCAGTTGGTTCCAGTCAATCAATTGCATGGCCGAACACGATTCTGAACACGATTGTTGCAGAATCACTCGACCACGTTGCGACTGAAATCGAGAAGTTGACCAAGGGCGGAACTGAACTCAATGAAGCGATTCAAAAGGTAGTCAAAGACACGCTTTCTGAAAACGAAAGAATTCTGTTCAACGGCGACAACTACTCGCAAGAGTGGCACGCTGAAGCGGAAAAACGTGGACTTCCAAACTTGAAGAGCACAGTAGAAGCGCTGCCAGTGATGGTTGACGATGATGCGAAGAAACTCTTCGCCAAATATAGTGTGCTGCAGGAAGATGAACTTGTCAGCCGCTATAACATCATGCTGGAAAGCTACTGCAAAACCATCAACGTCGAAGCTTTGTTGACCGCTAACATCGCCACTACGATGATTCTGCCAGCAGCTCTCGAATATCAAAGCCGCGTCGCCTCGACCTTGGTTCAGACTCGACAAGCACTCAGTGGTGTTAATTTGACATCGCAAGAAGGTCTGTTGAGAGAGCTGTGCGAAAAGGTGAATAAGTTGCGCGAAGCAATCGAAGATCTTCACGCTCTGAGCAGCAAAGAAGATGACCACAGCGATGCCTTTGCACATTCGAAGTTCTATCACGGCCAGGTATTACCGGCGATGACTGAAGTTCGGACCGTCGCAGATGAATTGGAAATGGTTGTTGACGATTCGCTCTGGCCGTTGCCGAAGTTCCGCGAAATGCTCTACATCTACTAAAAATAGATCGAGCGTCTGATAAATCATCGAGGAGGGCGGCTATATATGCCGTCCTCTTCCTTTTCGTGTATATTCGTAGTGCGTTTACTAAGCGAAAGAGAGCCAGTTATTTTTAAGCGCTGTGGTCACTTTAATCTGAACTTTGAACGAGCTGATGTTTCAATCGGTCGCGCAAGTTCGCTGAGACTTTTCGTCGGGATCAGTTTCACATCCGTTGCTTTGCTAGCAGGATGCGCCTCCGCCGTTGATACCACAACAAAACCGCGGCTCGAAGCCTTGAAATTGACTGAAGCCGGAAAATACTCCAAGGCTGAATCGATCCTGGTGCCTCTCGTTCGCACCATGGAATTGAAGAAAAACAAATCCACTGCCAATGCGACGCAGCAACTTGCCTCGGTTTATTTATTGGATGGTAAATACAAAGAAGCGGAAGATCTTGAAGCAAGTGCCAAATATAAGCACGAACAGCAAGATCAAAAAGATCCCGAAAGTTTGATTCTGGATAACTACACGCTCGCCACCATCTACACGAAAGAAGGCAACTATGCAGATGCCGAACCTTTATTCAAAGAAGCGATCGCTGCCAGAAATGAATCGCTGAAAAATCCATCGAATGCTGCGCCGAAAATCATCGAAGCACCACGCCTGGCATCACTTGAACTCGGGTTAGGCACACTGCAGTTTGCCGCTGGAAATTACAAACTCGCAGAAGAGACTTTGCAAGAAGCCGTAAAGCTTGCAGAAGCAGACGCTCTCGAGAAAAAATCCAATGCTACTCCGATCTTGGCTGAAGCTCTCGAGCAGATCGCACTTGTCTATCAAGCGAACGGAAAGTATGCGGACGCTGAAGCCGTTTGTAAGCGCGGAATGCGCATGATTCGTGATTCGGTCGGCATGTCTGTTCCGCAATTTGTTTTTGCCGCGAACAATTTGATGTCGATTTACAGCGATCAGCATCGGTATGGCAAAGTCGATAAACTCGTTCAGGCAATCTGGGCAAAAGAAAATGCAATTTTGAGACCGGACCATCCTGAAATTTTGCACTCGAAGCTTCTCAACATGAACTGCATCGGTCACTATCGGCACGGACTTCCGAGCTCGCAAGTGACTGCGTTGTATGACCGGTTGACTGGCGATTTCGCGCAACTATATGGTGCCAACAGTCCCCAGATGATCGCGCCTTACGAGGCGACTGGTGAATATGAGCTATCGATTGGAGATTACGCCAAGGCTGAAACAAACCTTCGTGCGGCTCTCAAATTAGCCAGAAAGCATCTGAGCAAGGATCATCCTCGCACTATCAATATTCTCGACTCGCTTGCGCTGACACTCGGATTCAAAGGCTTTCAAACGAAATCTGCCTCCGACATCAAAGAGGCAAAAGCGCTGGTGCGTGAAGCGATATCGAAAGAGGATGCGTCGTTGCCCATCGATAATCCGATTCGAGCCCGCAGCTTAGGCATTCTTGCAAGCATCTTCGCGATCAGTGACGACAACGAAGGCGCTTACTCCACTTTCCACGAGTACCTCACCGCCGCGAAAGAGGTTAATTACGAAGACCCAATTGAGCGAATGAGATTCATGAAAAACTTCCAGTCCGTTCTAAGCAAATTAGGCAAAAAAGACGAAGAGGCTCAATACAAAGATGCCGCCGAGGCACCTGCGCCTGCGCCGTCGCCTCTACCTTCTACAGCCGACCCGATGGAGCTGGACTTAAAGTAGCTGACGCGGTGGTAAACTGCTAATGGCGGATAGTTCAGACTCTTACCATCTGCTTGTCATGACTTGTTCGAACCGCGGTCCACTGCATGGCGTCGTCTGACAATAGCAAAGTAGTGCAGAGCATGCTCGCGGTTCTGGTGCTCGGCGCTGCATGTGCGTATTTGCTCACGAACGGACCCACTGGTGCGAATCTGACCGGTTGGATGGATGAGCGCAAAAATGTCTTAAATGAGTTGCGGATTACCGAAGATGCGTTTCGGAACGCTGAACTTGCGCAGCAAATTTATATCAGCACCGGCAACGAAGCTTACTTGCAGCGGTTCAAAGACGCGGTGCGAATTGGTAACGAAGAACTTTTCAAGTTACGCAACAACCACGGTCAGGGATATGGAGACAAATTCCGACCGCTGGAAGAACGTTTGCAAGCACTGAGCGAGCAGTTGCGAGTCAGTGCTGAAGCTCGCAAGCAGCAAGGCGCGAAGGCTGCGCGTGATCTGTATCTGACTTCGCGTGAGCATCGAGATCTGGTCAAGCTCTGGAGCGATATCAGCGACGCAGAAAAATATGAGTTCGAGTTGCTCGAAAATAAAGCCACCAAAGATGGTGACGCGTTAAGTTACGTTCGCTATGTCTGTTTCATCTTCATCGGCTTGATGCTCTTCGGATTGTGGATTGTATTGCAATCAAGACAGCCGGCTCTGAAAGATGCAGAAGAGAAGAATCGTCTGCTGACCGCAGAACTTGATGCTGCAAAAACACAACTCGATCGGTTGGCAAATATTGATTTCTTGACTGAAGTTTTGAATCTCCGTGGACTTCAACAAATTCTGCCGGTTGAAGAAAACCGAACTGGACGCGTGGGTGGTCAGCTCGTAGCAGTGCTGATCAACATCGATAATTTCCGAAAGGTGAACGAGAGTCTCGGTCATGCAGTCGGAGATGTTGTGCTGAAAGAGTTGGCTAAGCGTGTCAGCAGCACGTTGCGTCCTTCAGACCATGTTGCGCGTGTTGGCGGTGACGAATTCTTGATTGTCTTGCCTGACACTCAACTCGCTTATGCGATGCGTGTGGCAGAGCGTATTCGACAAGCTGTTGCCGACTCGCCGTTACGCGCTTCATCAGAGACGATCAGCGTCACAGTCAGTCTCGGTGTCGCGACGATGCCACCAAAAATCACTTCAATAGAAGAAGTGTTGTCCGCGACAAGATCCGCTCTCAAGCGCAGTAAGACAGCCGGCAAGAATAAAGTATCGCTGGCTCGTGAAGTTGCGAATGCTGAAGTTGATACAAACGCAAGTCCACCAACTCGCGACATCGTCGAAGTTTTGTGTGATGGAAAAGATTTCCGCGTCGTCTTTCAGCCAATCATCGATCTCGGTACTGACAAAGTAAGTGGATACGAGATGTACAGCCGCGGTCCGGATGGTGCCTTTGAATCACCAGCGGACTTCTTCCGTGTCTGTATCGAAAACAAAGTTCTCACTACAGTCGATATTCTTTGTTTGAAACTGTGTATTGCGGCAACGGCAAATGCGGGCAACCAGTTGCGGTTCCACATCAACTTATTTCCGAGCACGATTCTGGATACTCCAATCGATAATTTGCTTGCGCTCTTTCCTGCGGATCGAAGTGGCAAGACCTTCTGTGTTGAAATTAGTGAGCAGCAGTTTGTCGGTGAACCAGGATATCTGCGCGATCACGTTACAGCGTTGAAGCAAGCCGGGATTCTTGTTGCAATCGATGACGTAGGTTTCGGACGTAGTTCGTTGGAAAGTTTGATTCTTCTCGAACCCGACCTGGTGAAAGTTGATCGTAAATATGTGAGCGGCGTTTCTAGAGAACCGGCAAAAGCGCGCTTGCTGAAGCGTGTAGTGAACGTCGCGAAGTCGCTCGGTGCCGAGATCGTGGCTGAGGGAATCGAAGTAAAAGATGATTTGCCAATCTTGAAAGAGATTGGTGTCCACTACGGACAGGGCTACTATTGGGGTGACTTGCTGGAAGTTCTTCCATCGAGTACCACTCCTAAACCAGTGTTTCAACCGGATAAGAGATAGAGCATGAGCGACGAAGATAAACAAAATCAAGGTAACCCTGGTGACTCAGTTCCTGGATATTCGTTTGGCTTGGATAAAGATCCGAATGCTGACTTGGCACCAAATACGATGCTGCCGGATTTGGCTCCAGGGCTCACTCATCCGAACAATGAGTCAGAACAGGCGGAACGCCGACCGAGCGTACCAACTCCAAATGCACCATCTCAAAGTTCGAGCGCGAATCATTCGGTGAATCCAAGCCCGAGTGCGCCGGTCAATCCGAATCCGCCGGTCAATGCGAACCCGCCTGGCAATGCGAATCCACCTGTCAATCCGAATCCGCCGGTCAATCCGAATCCACCGGTCAACCCAAATCCGTCCGTCAATCCGAATTCACCGGTCAATCCAAATGCAGCCGCTGGTCAGCAAAGTGGTTACAGTGCGTCGTCGAGTGCGGCTTACCTCGGGTCGTCCGCGAGTTCTACTCCGGTGCTGCCACCATCTAGCGCCGGACAACCAGCAGTTTCTGCAAGCCCAGAAAAGTTTCCGCTAGACGAAGTGATTTCTTATTCGTGGAACGCGATGAAAGCTTATTTCTGGCCACTTACTGGAGTGCTCACCTGCAATTTCATCGTCATATATTTGCCTTCAATAACATCCATGGTTTTGCAGAAAGCTAGCGACTCGATGGCTATCGGCTTGCTCGCATTTCTAATATCGATTGTTGGATTGATTCTCCAAATGATCGTCAACATCGGCACAATCAACGTGTGGCTCAAGATAATTGATGGCGACAAAATTGCAGTGCGAGATGTCTACACAAGAATCGATCGTGCCTGGGATTATGCATTGTCTTCGTTCTTGTGCGGAATGGCAGTAGGGCTTGGTTACATCTGTTTGATCATTCCGGGTGTCTACCTTCAAATACGTTTTCAGTTCTATCCTTACTTCATATCAGAATCGAAAGCTGGTCCATTGCAGGCTTTGAAGGCAAGTTACGCCATCACGAATGGAGCGGTTGCAGAATTGTTCTTCCTCGGCTTGATCTGTTATTTCATGAATTGGTTGGGTTTCCTGTGTTTGTTGCTGGGAATCGTGCCGGCTCAAATTGTTCAAAACGTAGCTCAGGCAAAGGCTTACAGAATGCTGCGTGCAAGCACTCCGCTGGCAAATATGCCGGAAGGTTTGCGTCAACCGCTAGTGTTGATTCCGAATTCTGATGTCGGAAGCCCCTAGACTTTGACTCGACGCTGCCAGAGCAGCGCACTGCGAACTATCCATTACGAACCTGTTTCGTATCGAAATATGGTGGCACCTTCAAATTGCCGTGACATCGTGGTTTCCAGTCTTTTTCGCGTTCGAAATGCGGCAATTATGATATCGTTCAGTTGTTGATTGGCGAACAAATAATCGCGCTTTTCCAGGCGCATATTATCAGCTGTAAGCCAAGCCAGGCTTGGCTGTCAGGAGGTTTCGACGTTTGAATTTTTTGTCTGGTGGCAAAATGGGAATAAGGGCGAGGCACATTTCGCAAAAGCCGTCGTCACAAAATACAGTAAGCACCAACGTGGACGGTGCCGAGATCTTAAGGTCTACAAAATGAAGCGATTTTTGCTGTTTTTCATTCCATTTTTTGCTGTCACGAATTTCCTGACGACTGCAGCGAACTCGGCGCCAACAGATAATTCAAGCATTCCTTCTAATGGAGGCAAACCGTATGAGACCTACGGTTCGCATCTAGAGCCGATTTTGAAGACTATCAAAGCGAGCCCAGATCAGCGAGACAAGATAACCGCTCTTGTGAATGAATTTCGCCCCAAGATCGAACCGAATATCGTGAAGTACAGAGAAAAGCGCGATCAATTTTTGCAGTCAATGGTGACGGGCAAAGCGTCTGAAGACATCATGTCCAGACAGGAAGAGATGAATCAGCTATCTAGCCAGATCAACAGTCAGTATATGGTTATGAATTTGAAAGTGCGCAGACTGTTGAATGCGGATCAGGTAGAGCCTTATGAGAACTATCGGCGCCATCAGGGATGGACAAAGTAGGCGACAGTCGCTGGTCTGATTCCAACCGTTTTAGAATGCACTTACTTCCAACGCATCATCTGTGGTGCTAGTTGGTTGAACACCGTTCAGTAAATACGTGTCACGCAATTGCTGCGCGTTTAAATCCAACCCGGCTTCCATGCTGATTTTGCGCACTACCAGATTGACGCCAGCTTGCGAAATTCTTCGGCGTTGAGGATTTAAAAACATCGCCTTCTCGTTCGAGCGTGTGAAGCGTTGACGACGTTGCTGCAACCATTGCTCTAATGCTGTTCGAGTCTGCGCATTCAAGACGATTGCGCGCGCAGAAAGCGCTGCATCTGCGCTTCTCAGGCACAGTGTTCCACTCGACGCGATGTAATCATCCATGTCCAGCGCGGTGCAGTCGTTGGCGCGTATGCCGGTCGTTCCAAGCAACAGTGCTAATGCGCGATGCTTGATTGAAGAATTTGCTTCTGCTGCAGCAAGAAACTTTTGTACTTGCTCGTTCGATAGAGCTTGCGGATTTACTCCGGGCAACTCCTCGCGCTCGATCGAGATCTGGTCATAGCCGATGAATTGATAAAACTCACCGATTGTGTTCAGCGCTTTAGTGATCGTGGTTGGTCGCGCTTTCAAAAAATATTGCAGGTAATCAACGTAGTCGCTAACGGCTGCATCTTTCGCCTGCCGCTGCGGATTTTCCGTGACGTAATCACGTTTTGAATGCATCAAAAAACTGAGGAACTGACTTAGACGAGAACGCTGTGCACGCCGTTCGTGCGGCGAAGAAACTTGCGTCTTCAGCGCATTGCTGTACACGGCATAGTGATCTTCTAATTCCTGAATGAACTGTGCTTTTGAGAGCGGTTGTTTACTAATCAAGGGCATCAAAAAACTCGCGGGCTCGGTATCCATGACTGAGTCGCGTCGACTATAAGTCACCGCTAATGCAATTGTCAAATGGTTCTCGCCATTCTCCAATTAGAGATCCTTTACTAGTTGTCTAACGAGCAACTGGCTTGAGTTTTGCAGATTCGATTTGTAAATCCTTTGAGACTAAAACAACCACTAAACAGGGTCGTTGGTCGGTGCTTCTGGATTCAATGGCTTCCAATAAAATTCGCGAGCGATGAACAAAATCGCTGAAGCAAGGGGCACTGCAATTACTGCACCGGCTAATCCAAATAACGTGCCGCCGATAAGAAGCGAGAAGAGAACTATCAATGGATGCAAGTCGACGTTTTTGCCGATCAAGTGTGGAACGATGAAATTGCTTTCCACCCATTGTTCGAACGCGAAAAGCCCCGCTGTCGCAACGCCAAGCATCGGAGATTGATTTGCCGCGACGATGATCGAGAAAACGCAAGTGATGATCGAGCCAACAAAAGGAACGATGTTCATGAGCCCTGCGATCAAGCCTAGAATCAATGAATACTTTACGTGCAGTAGCGTCAGACCTGTGCCGAGAATAATGGCTACAGCAACGCTCACAAGCACTTGCCCGCGAACGTAACCTCCCAGGCGCACTTCTAACGGTCTGATTAAAGTGGCCGCACGTTCACGCCGTGATTGAGGGAGCCACGTCAGCAGTTGCGGCCAGATTTCCCGCGCCTCAATAACGAAGTACGATGTAAGGAATAGTACGAAGATGCCGTTCAGAATTGCCTCGAACAGCGATTGGGTAAAGTTGATCGTTCTGCCTAAAAGCTTTGCACCAAAATCTTTTGCCATCGTCGTGTAGTCCATCTGACTGACTTCGCCGCCCGCCACGTTGTCGGCGAGATGTTCGAGCTTGTCTATGGATTCGATGATTTGATTGACGTACTGCGGAACTACAGTAAAGAGCTGTTGTGCTTGCTCTTTGATTACGGGGATTAGCGAAATCGCAAGCACTGCGTAGACAATTGCAATAAGAATGTAAAGCCCAACTACTGTCACCACCCGTGGTACTTTGCGCTTTTCTAAAATCTCTGCTGCGGGCGCAATCGCTGATGCCAGGATGATTGCCATAAAGGTGCATATGAGAATGTTTTGGATTTGTATCGAAGTCCAAACGAGTAACAGCGTGCAGCCGACGAAAAGGATGATTTTCTTCACCAGTGCAAGTTTTTCGCTTTGTGTGCTCATGCGGTTATTCTGTCACGGATATCCTTTTAGGTGTGAATTTGCAGTATAGTTGTCGCTGAAATTTTGTTCTCAAGTAGGTGACCGGATGAAGTTTATGCTCCCGAGACCGCTCGCTAAAGTGGTTTCCAGTGCGCTGATATTAGCCACTGCTGCGATCTCTGCCGCTTCGGCTCAAGAAGCGAAGATCCCTGTTGAAAAAATCAAAGTTCCGAAGGGTTTCAAAGTCAACGTTTTCTCGACTGCAGTGCCAAACGCGCGTTCGATGTGTCTTTCCCCGAATGGAACACTGTTTGTCGGAACGCGACAAAAGAGTGGTTCCGTTTACGCGCTCGTTGATAAAGACAAAGACGGACAAGCCGATGATGTCTACGTCATAGCGAAGAATTTATTGGAACCAAACGGCGTTGCCTTCAAAGACGGAGCCTTATACATCGCTGAGATCAATCGAGTTACTCGTTTGGATAATATCGAGAAGCACCTGAAAGATCCGCCTGCACCAGTGGTGGTGTCAGACAAATTTCCAAATTTTACCCATCATGGATGGAAATTTATTCGTTTCGGTCCTGACGGCGAGCTATACGTACCGGTCGGAGCACCTTGCAATGTCTGTATGCGACCAGATCCGTTCGCCGGTATCAGCCGCATGAAGGCGGACGGCACTGGACTTGAACAATATGCGCGAGGAATCCGCAATACTGTGGGATTCGATTGGCATCCCGTGACGAAGAAAATGTGGTTCACCGATAATGGCAGAGATCTGCTCGGCGACTTGATTCCCCCAGATGAACTCAACTCTGCTCCCGAGCCTGGAATGCACTTTGGATTTCCGTACTTCTATGGAAACAATGTGCCCGATCCTGAATTTGGCAGCAAGGCACCAAAAGACCTGAAACCTGTTGAACCGAAATACGCATTAGGGGCTCATGTGGCAGCTCTCGGTATGCGCTTCTACACGGGCAACATGTTCCCTGAGGAGTATAAAAATCAGATATTCTTCGCCGAGCATGGCTCATGGAATAGCAGCAAAAAAGTTGGCTACCAGGTGTTGGTTGCTAAACTCGACGGAGACAAAGTCAAGTCGGTCACGCCATTCGCCACGGGATTTTTGCAACCAGAAGAGCAGGTGCTCGATCGACCTGTAGACGTTCAAGTTATGCCGGATGGAGCGTTGCTTGTGTCTTCCGACGAGCCGAAAGGAACGATTTATCGAATTAGTTATGGTGATTCTAGCGCCACTAAATCTGGTGCTGGAAAATCAGATTCCAAAAAATCCGGTAACACCAAACCTGGCGATACTAAATCCGGCGATACCAAATCCGGTACTGGTAAATCGAGCGACACAAAATCAAGTAGCGCGAAATCTAGTGACACTAAAAACGGCGATGCTAAATCCGGCGACGCTAAATCCGGTACAGGCAAGTCTAGTGATACCAAGCCTGGCAGCGCTAAAGAACCGAACAAGAAAAGCTGAATCAGGATAGGTCCAAAGATAACTAGGTCCGAAGATAACCAGGTCCGAAGACAGGTCCGAAGATAACTAGGTCCAATCACTAGATCCAAAGATAAACAGGTCCAAAAGAAAACTCGCCGTTCATAAGAGCGGCGAGTTTTTGCTTTGTGATTTTAGCTCAATCGATAACTGAACTGCCTATTAGCGTCTTGGCAGAACACGCTTTCTCATGCGGATGTTCTTCGGTGTGATTTCCACCAGTTCATCAGCAGCGATGTATTCCAAGCAGCGCTCCAGGTTCATTTCGATTGGTGCTTGCAATGTGACGAGCACATCGCTGTTGGAGCTACGCATGTTGGTCAACTTCTTCATTTTGCAGACGTTGATATCCATGTCTTGAGTGCGATTGTTTTCGCCGACGATCATTCCACCGTAGACTTTGATACCAGGTGAGATGAAGTAGACGCCGCGATCTTCTGCCTGTCCGAGCGCGTAAGCGGTTACAACACCTTCTTCCCAAGCAACAAGAACGCCGTTTCGTTGCGAGACGATATCACCGCACCACGGACGGTATTCCAAGAATGCATGATTGAGTACGCCGTTACCTTTGGTCAAGCGCAGGAATTCGCTGCGGAAGCCAATCAAGCCGCGAGTAGGAACGATGAATTCGAGAAGAGCCTGAGTCTTATCAACGTGCATGTTCTGCAATTCCGCTTTGCGTGGTCCGAGTTCTTGCATGACAGCGCCGGTAAATTCGTCTGGCACGTCGATGAACAATTTTTCGAACGGCTCGTGGTCTACGCCATCGATAGGCTTGACGATAACTTCCGGTCTTGAAACCTGAAACTCATATCCTTCGCGACGCATTGTTTCAATCAGGATGCCGAGGTGAAGTTCACCGCGACCGCTGACGATAAATGTATCGGTGTTGTCGGTTTCATCGACACGCAAGCTGACGTTTGTTTCCAATTCATGGAACAAGCGGCTACGAATCTGACGCGAGGTAACAAACTTACCTTCTTGTCCAGCGAACGGACTGTCGTTGACGAGAAACGCCATCTTCATTGTCGGTTCGTCAACGCGAATGCGCGGCAATGCGTTTGGTGCTTCTGGATCACAAATGGTGTCACCAACGTTAGCGGTTGGGAAACCGGCGAACGCAATGATCTGTCCTGCAGAAGCTTCTTGTGCTTCGATGCGCTTCAATCCGTGGAACGTGAACAGCTTCGAAATTTTTCCGCGAACTGTCGATCCATCTTCTTTCATGAGAACGACTTGATCGCCGTCATGAATTTTTCCGTTGTAGACTCTGCCGATTGCAATACGTCCGAGATAATCGCTGTAGTCCAAGATGCTTACTTGCATTTGCAATGCATCATTTGTATTTCCAGTTGGAGGTGGGCAATGTTTGACGATCAAATCAAGCAATGGTCTCAAGTCAACGCCTTCTTCTTCCGGCGTAGTGATTGCGTATCCTTTCACTCCGGAAGCGAAGAGATAAGGGAAGTCGAGTTGCTTTTCGTCTGCGCCTAGTTCAACGAACAAATCGAAAACTTGGTCGACTGCTACGTGTGGATCGATATTTGGTCTGTCGATTTTGTTGATTACAACGATTGGACGTAATCCTTTTTCCAAAGCTTTACGCAACACGAAACGCGTCTGCGGCATCGGACCTTCGCCTGCGTCGACTACGAGCAGCGCGCAGTCAACCATTCCGAGAATACGTTCGACTTCGCCACCGAAGTCAGCGTGACCTGGTGTGTCGACAATATTGATGAGCAAATCGTTGTATGTGACAGCCGTAGTTTTGGAAAGAATTGTGATACCACGCTCACGTTCCAAATCGTTCGAGTCCATAACGCAGACTGCAACTTCCTGGTTTTCGCGGAACACACCGGTCTGGTGCAAGAATCCGTCAACGAGCGTCGTTTTGCCGTGGTCAACGTGCGCGATGATGGCGATGTTGCGGATGTGGCCGAGGCTGCCGTCGTTCTCGCTGAAGTGCGCGACTTTCTCTTCCTGGCTGGTTAGTTCTTCATTCACGTTCTGGACTTCCATAGTTGCCGTGCTCATTGTTTATTGTCTCATCATCGCTCGCCGCACAGCTTGGCCGTTTGGCTATTGTGTATTTATTCCGACACTTGTTTGTTGCTTGTTTTAAAATCTGGCTCCGTCGTTTTGGGTTATCTGTTTCTTAGTTTGTCGATTGGTGTATTCTTACTGGTATAGCTAATTGTGATGGTTGGCTTGTAGAGTGACTTTCGCGAGATTTTAATGGCATCCGGAACAGTATTACGAAGTCATGCTGGTGGCTATCTGGTTCACGAATCGGAACTGGATTTGGTGCTCCTCTGCGCTGCTCGTGGAAGGCTGAAGAAGGAGCGCGCCTCCATCGTCACCGGTGACCACGTTGAGCTGGATGAAGTGAATCCAGAACAGAAAACCGCAGTCATCACCACTACGCTCAAGCGCGAGAACCTATTGTCTCGACCGCCTCTAGCGAACGTGGACCAGGTGATCATTGTACAGGCCGTCCATCAGCCGGAATGGAACCCCCTTTTGACCGATCGGTACATAGTGCATTTCCAGTTGGAACTGGCTCCAGTACTGCCTGTACTTTGCTTCAACAAGTGCGATTTAGCTGACGAAACTGAGCTTTTGGCTTTAAGAAGTATTTATGAACCGCTTGGATACTTCGTTATATTTGTCTCAGCGGTCACAGGGCAAGGCATTCAAGACTTGGCGAAATGTCTCTCGGATAAGGTATCGGTCTTCGCCGGTCAGTCGGGTGTCGGCAAATCTACTCTGTTGAATTGCATAGAATCGGGACTACGTCTCAGAACTGGCGTGATGGAAAACGAATATGGCGTTGGTCGACACACAACTACAGCGAGCGAGTTGTATCGGTTAAGTTTTGAACAGTTTCCGGAAGTGCGCTCTTCTCAGACCGCAAGTTGGGTCGGCGACACCCCCGGATTCAATTTGTTGGAGTTAAGACATCCCCAACCTGCAGAAGTCGTCTGGCAGTTTCCTGAGATTCTCGAACTCGCGCACGACTGCAAATTTTTGAATTGTCTTCACCTCGTCGAAACGGGATGCAACGTTCTCGAACATTTATCCGAAATTTCCGAAGGTCGTTACAACAGTTACGCTGCGATTGTGAGCGACGCTCAAAGCGAATATGGACGCCGTTTGGTGACATCGCAGAAGACTGAGGCTAACGTAAAAAGTGTCGGTGGGAAGGAAGGCAAAGCGACTCAAGTGCCAAGGTTGAGCACCAAATATAGAGTCGTGTCTCGACGACGTGAAAAGCAGGGACAGCACGAAGAAATCGACACTGATGACGAAGATCTCGAGACTAGCGAAGACGAATTGTTTGGTTTCGCCAGCGATGATTAGCGGTGCTTGTCTGACTGCTGGATGTGCTGTCACTATATACGGTGGCTAAGTGAAAATTAGATTTCCTCCGCTGATACCAACGATTTACGCACTAACCTTAATTCCTGCGATTACCGTTTATCCCCTGCTTGAAGCCCTTCTTGCATCAAGAGCCGGTTATTACGGCGTTTCCATACTCGATGCTATCGTCTTCTACTTACTGTTTTTTGCGCTTCCAGCCGTAACAGCACTGTTAATTCTGCCTCTTGTACTTTTCTTCTTTCAGAAAACGAGAGTTACAGCAAAAGGTCTCCTACTTTATATTTCGGGAATGATTCTGGCTATCATTCTGGGTCTGGTTTTTGGTCATGAAGCTAGACGCATTGGTTTCCACCGGCTCGCTGAAAAATCGCAATTTGTGATAGCTGCTGTCGACCGTTATATTCAAGACAAAGGTGAAGCACCGTACACCCTCAATTATCTGGTACCAAAATATTTAGAACGAATTCCAACGACAGGTTATCCATGTTGGCCTGATTACGATTTAGCGCGATTCAACGAAAACGATAGGCATGTATTTGAAATCGAGATCCATCCTTATGGCACCGGCGGTGAGTTTTGGTACTTCAGCAATAAGAAGTGGAAATACGCAGATCGGGCACTATTCGATTCGTACTACGAACTCAACGGCGACTGGATCTATTTTCACAACGATAACTTCGACAGATGGATGGTCTTGCAGTGGCGCGATTTGAGACGCCAATACCCTCTTGCTCGCACAGTTGATCAGTGGATCAATACACATACGTACTTCAGAACCCCCGATACGGATCTCGAACCTTAGCTCAGGCGAAATAAACTCACCAGCCTGTATTATTGTTTCGATGGAAACAGAGCGAAGGGCGACACATGACATCGGATAACTATGTTTTTCCAAGAGGCTTCGTTTGGGGCGCCGCTACTGCCTCTTATCAGATTGAAGGCGCCTGGAAAACCGATGGGAAAGGTCCATCTATCTGGGATACATTCAGTCATACGCCCGATAAAATTGCTAATGGCGATACCGGTGACATTGCATGCGATCACTACAATCGTTTTGCTGAAGATTTTTCATTACTAAAACAAATCGATATCAAGGCTTATCGATTCTCTCTCTCGTGGCCGCGGATATTTCCTGACGGCCGCGGGCGAGTGAATAATGCTGGTTTGGACTTTTACGACCGGCTAGTAGACACGCTGTTATCTCATGATATTGAACCGTTCATCACGCTTTACCACTGGGATTTGCCACAAGCGCTGCAAGACAAAGGAGGTTGGGCGAATCGCGATAATCTTGGTTATTTCGCTGATTTTGCTGCCACCGCTGTGAAGCGACTTGGAGATCGCGTTAAACACTGGACAACTTTGAATGAACCGTGGGTGGTGGCTGTTCTGGGTAACCTCACCGGTGAAATGGCTCCGGGGGTTAAGGATAGAAAACTTGCTGCTCAAGTTGCGCATAACCTCCTGGTGGCACATGGAATGGCAACACAAGCCATTCGCTCGATCGATTCGGAACTTCAGGTTGGAATCGTTTTGAATTTGACTCCTGTTGAAGCTTACGAAGACAACGTTTTTCAAAAACACGCAGCAGATCATGCGTGGAATGTGACAAGCGCCTGGTTATTAGACCCGCTGTTTCGCGGATGTTATCCATCCGAGGCGTTGGCACATCTGCGAGCTGATGCACCAGATGTGAAACCAGGTGACATGGCATTAATTTCGCAACGGTTGGATTATCTGGGCGTGAACTATTACACCCGCACTGTAATAGGGCCGCAAGGTGAAATGAAGAAAGTGCCGGGTGCCGAGTACACAGAAATGAATTGGGAAGTGGTTCCCGAAGCTTTTGGCCGCATGTTGGTTCGATTGCACAAGGATTATCGTTTGCCACCAATTTATATCACCGAGAACGGCTGTGCACTGGACGATCAAGTGACTGGAGAGCATGTGCATGACACTCGTCGAATTAAATACTTGCACGATCATCTCGCCGAGTTGCGCAAGGCAATGAGATTGGGCGTGAACGTCAAAGGCTATTTCGTTTGGAGCTTACTGGATAATTTTGAGTGGGCACACGGATTTTCGAAACGTTTTGGTTTGATTTACGTAGACTATGAAACTCAAAAGCGAATCCTAAAAGATAGTGCTTACTGGTACTCCAAAGTCATAATGAAGAACGAAGTCCATCGTTGATTTCGAATGCGTTTTTCATCAGTCCGCTTTTCATCAGTCCGCTTTTCATCAATCCACTTCTCATCAATGCGTTTTTCATCAATCCGTTTTTCATCAATCCGCTTTTCTGAAAGCCGGCAGTAACAATACTTTTGTTGCGAAAAACAATACTGCGATCAGGTATAGCGCAAAGCTTTGGATATGCAACATATTCATGGTTACTGGCTTCAGACCAAACATGATCCAACTCACTATCGGAAATGCAAGTATCAGTCCGCGCAGCATTTTTGAGTCACCTGATTTGGTGTCAGGTATTGAGACATAGCAGAGAACACAAGCCCAAATAAACAAGCAATAGTCCTGAGTATGTGTGTGAACGCTGAACAAAAGGGCCAACATAAGCGAGACTGCCAACATGATGTTGAACGCATTGGGAGTTACTTGCTTCAGTGTTCGATACGGCTTGGTCCAGAGATAAGCGACGACAACAAGCGCGACGAGACATAGCGCTGCTGCGATTGTTCTCACCACTGCCAAATCGCCAACGAAGAGATTCAGCATGCCACGAATGTTCTGCATCTGCTCTGGGGCGATTAAAAACAAATTGTTGTTGCTTGTCTCCCCATGTAAAAGTACGTTCGGATACTCAATGCAATTTTCCCAGCCCAATGTGAGAACGCATATACCTGCTGCCAGAAGCAATCCGACAACGCATCCTGCTACGAATTTCGTGCGTCCCAGCACTAAACCAACTACGCCTGCGAACGGCAAATATTGAAGCTTGATCATCAAACCTGAAATAGAGACGCCGGCCCAAAAGTACTTTTCATTTCTCAGCAACCAGAAGAAAAGTGTGAGTCCTGCTGTCAGGTAAAAACTGCTTTGCCCTAATTCAAAACACAACCAGGTGGGAAATGAGCCGATGATTGCTGCCGCTGCGAGAATAATGGGAAATGGCTCTTTGTAAGCCTTTCGCACCGTCGGCAATATGCCTACCAGTGTCAGCGCAAGTCCCAGCAAATTCCAAATCGT
This sequence comes from Drouetiella sp., assembly GCA_036702965.1. Taxonomy (GTDB): domain Bacteria; phylum Cyanobacteriota; class Vampirovibrionia; order Obscuribacterales; family Obscuribacteraceae; genus PALSA-1081. The sequence continues at coordinate 215,970 of DATNPZ010000013.1, read as the reverse complement.
GTAAGACCAATTGAGCGGAAATAGCCCGAATGGAATCACAAAAACGAAAAGCGGTGGAGGATAGTGAGAATAGAATTCAGCTTCCGGCACCACGGGCGCCATCAACTTCTTCAATCCTTCAAACTGAATTTGGGGATCGTAAATGTTGGTCTTCTGATCTTTTGCATGCAGCGCTAGTGTCGCGTCTTCGTAGAAAAGCAGATAGTCGAGCACTGTTGGACGCCCGTTGACTTCGCGAGCAAACAGTTGCCCATCACCCATCAAGCTGAAGATGAACATGTAAGCGCAGGCAGACCACGCCAATAGAAAGGAAAAGAATGCGAACCAGAGCCGGTTTTTGTTCGTCAGCTTGGATTCCATCTGCGCGTTACTTTGCGCTGACTACGCGTTCGTCATCCAATGTCGGCAAGAGAACCAGAGATAGTGCGAGAGCCCAGATAAAGTATGGCGGAATGCGCAGCATCACGAATGTTGGTGCTGCGAAGTAGAACAGCCAGCTCACTAGTGGGAACGCGAAGATCATGCGGCGAATTGTAGTGGCGTTGCTGCGGCTGTCATTCTTCGTGGCGTTCCAGAGCCAGATCGCGACTGGGATGAACGCAACGTAGTCTTGTGCGTAGGTGTGAGGTGCTGCGAGCAGCATCATCAAAATTGTGCCGGCGCATTTTTTCAAATACTTGTTCTGGCTGATGGATTGATCTTTCATTCTCCACCAGAGCTCAGTCACACACGCGAGCGTGATGCCGTAAATCGCCCAGACTGCGACCGATAGGTTGCTTGCGTTCTCACCGAGTAGCAAGGTGAGAATTCCGGCGAAGTTCTGCATCATGTTTGCGGGACCCGTGACTGCCGCTGCCATTAGCGCAGACAGGTTGATATCGAGGTGCATGAACTGGGCTGCGAAGTAAACGGCGATGCCGGATACCGCAAGTCCTCCGAGATAGAAGAATCTTCCGAGAATCAGACCAGGCACGATCATGAATGGTAGAAATTCTGGACGGAACAGGCAGATGGCGGTGAGCAGACCTGCGAGGAACCAGTGACCGGCGCGGTGGAAATACCAGATTCCGAAGATCGCTGCTGGTATCGCAAACAGTGTCGGCGAAGTAGTAAGTGTCAGCCACGTTGGGCAAGATATAAGCACCAGCGCTAGTGGCACGATCCAGTGGTCTTTCATTGTGGTCTCTTTGATCATCTGCGGTGTTGTATTCATTAGGATGTAGCTACCTTCATGCGTTCAGTAAATACCGGCCAGACATCTTTGTTGACCACGTTTTCTGGCATTCTCTTAGTGAATGCTGAAATCAATCCATCGACAGCGAGCTGCGCCATTGCCGTTCTCGTTTCGTAAGTCGCGCTGCCAATGTGCGGCACCACCACCACGTTTGATAATGCCATCAATTCTTCTGGTACTTGCGGTTCGTCATCGAACACATCCAGACCGGCTCCTGCGAGATTTCCATCTTGCAGCGCTGCGATCAATGCTTTCTGATCTACAACTGCACCACGGGCGGTATTGATTAAAACGCAGTGCTTTTTCACTCGGGAAAGTTCAACTTTGCCGATCAAGTTTTTTGTTTCGTGATTGAGCGGACAGTGAACGCTAATGAAATCCGAGCTGCTGATCAACTCGGGCAGAGAGACGCGGCGCGCAGCCAGATCCCGCTGAATGCGATGGTCCTTGTCTTCATTGCCCTTGCGCGTGTAGATGATCTTCATGCCGAATCCTAGACCGCGTCGAGCCATCGCTTCACCGATGCGTCCCATGCCGACGATGCCTAATGTCTTTCCAGTTAAATCCGAACCTAGCATCAAGTCTGTTCGCCAGCCTGTCCACTGATGATTGCGTACATACTTGTCTGCTTCGACAATTCTGCGCGCACATGCAAGAAGTAGTCCAAATGCCAGATCCGCAGTTGCGTTATCCAGCACACCCGGTGTGTTCACGACCAAAATTCCGCGTTTGCGTGCGTGAGCGATGTCGATGTTGTCGAATCCAACGGCGACGTTTGCAATCAGCTTCAACTCCGGCGCTGCGTCCATGACTTCGGCCGTCATCTTGTCTCCGAGTAGGCAGACTACAGCGGTGCGATCTTTTATCTGGTCAAGCAACTGTTCTGGGTTGATGGCGAACGGCTCTTCCCAAGATTTGAGTTCGGCAAAGCGCGCGAGTTTTTCTTTGACCTGCTTGGGCAGCGGTCCGGTTGCAAATACCTTGATTAGTTGATCCACGATACTGATTCCAATTTAGCGTCTGTCTATGATCTCATTGACGCGAAGGAATTGAGATGTTCGTTCAGACTTTTTTCCAGGGAATTAAGCTCGAGGTTCGTCCGTTCGTCATCCCAGCCCAGGGTCAACTGCATCAGTTGAGCCACTTTCGGTGCGGCTTCCAGCGTTTGTGGCTGATGCACGAGGGCGAGTCGCATGCGTCTGAAAAGCAGGTCTTCAAGAGATACAGCCATCTCGTTTTCGACACAATATGGAATTTCAGCCATGATGTTTGGGAAATCCGGACAGATTCTGGAATTTAAATTCGGTCGATTTTCGACGATGTCAACAATCTGATTGGCATCTTTTCCGTAACTTGCGATCAGGTGATCGAGTGTGGCGGGTTCAATTGAAAGTCGTCGAGCGCGTGAAGCGATGCCTGCAGTCTGTGCGAGGAAATCATTTTTGTCATGCCAGCCACCAAGCATGATGCGCTTAGTCGTTGGGTGTTTACCTGTTCCTAATGGTGTTTTCTCCAGAACTTTGTTAACTACTTCAGTGGCCATCAACCGATAATTAGTCAGCTTGCCGCCGATCAATCCAACCATTCCGCCTGGACCTTCGAAGATCAAATGCTCGCGAGAAATATTTCCGGTCGATGACGAATCAGCGTTTGCACCGCCTACCAGTGGACGCAATCCTGCCCAACTCGCTATCACATCGCTGCGATTCAATCGATTTGGTTCGCTGTATCTGTTCACTACGTCGAGGAGATAATCGATCTCATCCTGCACTGGCAGCGGATTGTCGATGTCTCCGGTGTATCCGGTGTCTGTGGTTCCGATCATCAATGCACGTTGCCACGGCACCACAAATACGTATCTGTGATCGACAGTGGGCAAAAACAGCGCGGTGTTCGTCTCGAACGCTGAGTTTGGCACCATGATATGCACACCCTTCGCGGGGCTCACCGTGGGGCGCCACGTGTCGTCCATTTTTTTGAGCAGTTGGTCTGACCACACTCCAGCGGCATTGACACAGGACTTACAACGGATCACATAGTCTTTTCCGCTGTATCTGTCGTGACATTCCACTGCGTTAACTTTGTTATTGTCCAGTTGGAAGCCAGTCACTTCCATGTAATTAAGAACGTTCGCACCTTCGGCGACTGCAGATTTAAGCACCTCGAGCACCAATCGTGAGTCGTCTGTAATGCAATCGTGGAATCGCAATCCACCCGTCACAACTTTGGCGGAAAGCGATGGTGCCGCTTCCAATGTTTCTTTTTGATCGATTTTTTGGTGCCGATGACTATTAGTGACATTCCATGCGAGCAAATCATAAAGTGTTAAACCGAGTTGAGCTTTCAGCCCAAACAGCGGGTCTCGCTTGGTCAACGGCAAAATGAAACTAAAGTCCCTCACCATATGTGGGGCTAAATTTTCCAGCAGTGCTCGTTCCTGACAGAGTTCGCGAGTGAGGTGGAAATGGAATTGTTCTAAATATCGAAGACCACCATGAATCAATTTCGTCGTTTTGCTGGAAGTGCCGGATGCGAAGTCTTCCTTCTCCAGAACGAGAACCGATAAACCACGCGTGGCTGCGTCTTGCGCGATGCCGGCACCGACGATGCCTCCGCCGATGACAACCATGTCAAACTCCCTAAGTGTTACAATCTCAAGAGCTTGACTACGCGATTTCATTTCCGAACTCGTTTATGGTTTTGCAATCGTGACCAAGAGCAAAAACTTGGTGCCACAGAAGTAGAAAGAGGCTACCACAATTACAACATTTCGCGAATTTAAGACTGAAAGCCATTCTTTATCAAATCGATAAACTTGATGCCTTCCAGCAACTGATGCCTAATCGCCACATATCACTGGTAATCGGCATTCCGGGCTAGTTTGCTTGGACCTTACAACCTTATATTTTGTCCATGTATGTTGAAAGCTCGATAAACAAAAGAGGAATTGCATCCCGCGCGCGTTATCCTTAGAACCCTGTCGGCTTATACCCAGCGGCACGGTCGAGAACTGACTGAAGTTTCGTTTCAGATCTTCATGACACCGAAATTGTTCCAAGAGGCCTATGTTGAAAGATAATTTGCTCCCATTGAAGCTCGGACAGCGCCTGAGCGCAACGATTCTGTCGGCGGCGCTGGTCGGAGGCACCATCTGCGGTGCGCAATCTAATGCGGCGGCTGAAGGTCCAGCTCAATCGTCTGGCGTGCATGAGCTTCCAGTGTTGCCTGAGATTCAGAAAACTCAGGACTCGATAGACAAAGTCGCTAAGTTGATGGACGAAGGTGAAAAATTCTTCAAAATCCACCAGCTCGACAAAGCGTTGGTCAAATGGCAAGAAGCTTATGGTCTCTCCATCGAGATGAAGTACACAGAAGGTGAAGGCGCTGCACTCACCAACATGTGTCGGTTCTTCCTAGACCGCGGACAGATGACCAAAGCCAAGTACATGGGCGAGAACGCCGTCGAAGTGCTAGCGGATATTTCGGACAAGACTATGCTCGGGCGTGCGCGTGTTCAACTTGCGCGTGCTTACTTCGGTTTGGATAACTCCATCGCTGCCGGCGCGCAGCTCGAAGATGCGCTCAAGCTTTTCACGACTGGCACGACTAATAATGCTGCTGATGCTGCCGAATTGCTTTTCGTCTCGGCCGACCTGCTCACTCGAATCGGCAGATTGAAAGAATCGATCAAGTTTTACGATCAAGCTGCGACTCTCTATCTTCAAGCTAACGATAATATTCACGCCGTCAATACTCGCATTCAGATCGCGAATACATTGACACAGCTCGGGCTATTCGTTGCTGCTAACGAAGAAGCATCGAAGGCAGTTTCGCAAGCGCGAAATGCAAACAATCCGCTTTTGTACGTCACTGCTTTGACCGCTCAAGCTAACAGCCAGTACGTTCTGGCGGAGTATGCCAACGCCCGTAAGACATACGAGCAACTTCTGACGCTATTGCCTCAAGTTGATGCCACCAAGCTGACTGCGTCGGCTCGCGGCATCATCGACATCGGTTATGGCACCACTCTGGTGGCAACTGGTGATCTCGATCAAGCCCGAGTTGTTCTCGAACGCGCGATTCCTATCATCAGAAAATCAAACGCGATCTCTTCTCAGTGCACCGCGTATAACTCACTGGGCATCGTTGAGGAACTTCAAGGTGCCCACGGCAAAGCTGCACAAGACATTCAAAGCGCCATCGACTTGCAGACGGTGAATGCCAAGAAATCTCCAAAATTCCTCGTCACTCTGTTGCAAAATCTTGCGGCCGTTGAATCCCGTTCTGGTGACAATCGCAATGCGAGAACTCACCTCGAGCAAGCGCTCAACCTCTTGAAGAAGAACAAAGATTCTTTGAACGAAGGTCGTTTACTGAGCTCGATTGCAGAAGTGCAGTTGAAGCTTGCTGATGCAGCTTCTGCTGAAGCGCTGGTTCGACAAGCAATCGCAGTTTCCGAAAAAATCAAAGACGACGCAGCTCTGTGGCGTGACTACAGCATCCTCGCTCGTATCCAATTCAGTCAGGAGCAAGTTCAGCCTGGAAAGGCGTCGCTCACAAGCGCTTTGTCTTTCTTCCGCTCTCCGCAGGCTGGAGTCTTCCCGAACGCAGAACAGCTTTTCTTCCCATCGACTCGCGAAGATTTGGGGCAGAAGCTGGTGGCAATGTGTGCCAAGAACGGCATGGCTGAACAAGCTCTGCTGGCAGCCGAACAGCTCAAAGAAGAGTCGTTCAGTAGTGAATGGAATCGTCGCGGTGGTTTAGTTCGTCCAGGAGACCGTGAAGTCTACACCGATCTGGTGACACAACGCGCTCACTTGCACGCCGCCGAAACAAGCTCGACTCCAGACAAACTGATTTCTGAATGGCAATCATATCTTGGTCGCTTCCGCACGTTGACTGCTGAAAATCGCAACCTTGCTCGTATGGTGGCACCTGTTCCAACCACCGTTATCGACATCATGAAAGCTGTACAAGCTCGTCATGCCACCATCGTTGAATTTCTCGTCGGAAGCGACTCGACTGTCGTATTCACTCTAGACCCATCTGGTCGAATCTCCTCGACCGTATTGCCTGTAGGCTCCAAGCGCTTGCAGAGCCAGGTGACCGCCTTGCTTGCACCGCCAGCTCCCGGCGAAGATTCTTCTGCAGCACAATTACGTGAGCGCACAAACTTGCAAGCGCTTTATACAGAGTTGCTACCAGCGGCAGTGCGCAATTTCTTGCCCAAGAATCCAGATCAAATGGTTGTCGTGATACCTGACGGTGTGTTGTTCAATCTGCCATTCGCCGCTCTCGTTGATGGTCAAGGCAAGTACATGGTGGAAAATCACCTGATGACAATGGCTTCTTCGATGGGCGTCTTCCTTGATAGCCCACCTAAGTATGCTGATGATTTGAGTGTTGTGATTACATCCAACGCCAGCGGCGACGAACACGCGATCACTCAAGGGCTGCAACCTGACCAGGTTACGAGATTGGGCGTCGATCCTGAACTCAACACCATCAGTGAATCAGCTCGCGGTAAAGCCGTGGTGCACTTCACTAACCAGACACCACTCTCCACGAACCCGATGCGCAGCATGTTGCAGATGGCGTCGAATGGTGCCAAACGTGTGACTGCAGACCGTCTATTCGAGCAAACGTTGCCTAGCGACTTGATCTTGATGAGCGCAACATCCGTGAATGCGAAGGATGTTCAAGGCAATGCGGTGAAAGTATTCAGTCGTGGTTTCAACTACGCTGGTGCCCGCAACGTCATGATGAGCCTCTGGGTCGAACCAGAAAGCTCGAGAAACTATCAGCTTGTCGAGTTCTACAAAGGCAAGCAGGAAGGTCTGACTCAAGCTCAATCGTTGCGGAAAGCGCAACTGGTTGCATTGTCGAAAGACCCATCACCTAAATCCTGGGCTGCATTCCAATTGCTCGGACCTGGCTTCTAAGCCTGACTGTCTAAATGCACATTGACTTACAGTGCCTCTCCTGCGAAAACTATTGCGGGACGGAAGAGCGCGTAAATGACAACCACAAGTAAAATCAGCAGCCTGGAAGCGCAATGCAACGAGAACCAAGCCCGCGCTTTGCTTGAGGGATTGAAGTCGTCGTGCCGCAACGGTTGGCATTTTGAAACTTATCGATTCGATGATGCCGGTTTGATGACCTACAAATTCTTTTTGATTGATTTGAGTGAGCAGCTCGAGCAAGACGAAAAGAAATTTGTGCGGTACCACGGGTGGTTAGAGGCAGTCGAGCAAGAAGGCGTAGTGGCGATCAAGCCTGCTGGTTCACTCGAACATATGCTGGACTCGGACGTGAAACATTTTCTTTTGCAGCGTTTTGCAGAAGACGTGATGAAGCCAGTTTGCACACGACTCAATATTCTCATGCGAGTAGGCTATTGAAGATTTGGATTGACGCCGACGCTTGCCCTGGGGCTGTACGAGACATAACTTTGCGTGCCTCGCAGCGATTGAAGGTGCCAATCGTTTTTGTAGCGAACAAAAAATTGCAATTACCGGAATCGGATCTGATATTGGTTGTTCTCGTCGAACAAGGTCCAGACGTGGCTGATGCTCACATCGCGCAGAACGCGAAGCCTAATGACCTCGTCGTCACACAAGATATTCCGTTAGCTGCGGAGCTTGTTCGCGCCGGAGTGTCCGTGTTGGGTCCGCGTGGAGATAAGTACACAGAGGCGAACATAAGCGAAGCGCTCTCCTGGCGCGATCTGATGACAGAACTGCGGGATGCTGGTGCGGTGGGTGGCGGACCAAAGCCATTTGACGAGAAAGCAAAGCGCGCGTTTGCAAATAATTTTGATGCTGAATTGAATCGATTGCTGCGATTAGAAAAGGCTTCCTCGTAGTTCTGCTGAATGAAGAATTCGTCGCTTAGCTTTTGAGTATAAGTTTGTTTGGGCGTGATGCTAGAACGTGTAACAGCACGTTGTAGGAATTGTTAGTTTTGTAAGGGAATCTCAGTAGAAACCAACAATTCTAGTTTGGTGCCAACAATCATTCATTGCGGATTTACTTCGATCGACTTTACTGTTCATCGATTGTTGGTAAGTCATGAAATTCTCTCCAAACAACATTTTGTTCTTGATTCTTGTCGGTTTGTTCACCTGCAACATCGCTAGTGCTGCTGGAAAAGCTGACGCTGATACCGAGTCGATAAAACCTAAAATCGGTGACCCTGGCGTTGTTGAATCGGTCGATGCGAATGCTGCTGAAGGAGACGGGAGTTCTCTCGCTGCAGGATACAAGTTACGCACCTCAACAAGAGTCGATCGCGTGCTTGCGCAGAGTCGAAAGGCGGTCAAGGTTCATCCCGATGACATGGAAGCACACCGTTTGTTAGCAGAAGCACTTGAGTCGAAAGTTGCTTCACTCGCAACACCAGACCCGTATGTGTTTCAAGAGTGCATTCAAGAATGGCTTGTAATCTATCGTTCTGAAGTAGGCGAAGAGAAAGGTTTAGGTTTTCGCGGAGTTGGTGTTGCCGGACACTTGTTCGAAGACGACGAGTACGCAATTGCAGCGAAGCACAGACTTGTTCACTTAGTTGGGCGTGCTCCAAAGCCCTGGGAAACTGATTCGCACTACATCAAATCTGCTTTGAAAAATATCGCTGTTGTGGGCAAGATCCTTCGCGCTGAAGAATGAAGCTGCCGACAAACCGCTTGTCGCAACGACGAAGTGCAAAATGGATTCGTCCCGCAACGAAATGAATTGCGGAGAGATGAGTTTTAACCGCTATTGTGCAAGCGAGTTGTATTTCGCTAACTCTTGTTTGGCTTCTGTCTTCTTGCCCATCTTCTTATAGGCTTCTGCACGCAACTTGTACAAGTCTGCGAGATCTTGTCTGCTCAAACCTAAGTTGATTGCTTTGTCGCAATCGGCGATTACGTCTTTGTCGTTCTTCAATTGATTGTTGATGCGCGCACGCCAGAGCAAGTTTACGCCGTTGTCTGGTGACCGTTTGACCAGATCGTCCAAATCGTCCTTTTCTTTCTTGAACTTGCCCATCGCATCGTGAGCACGAGCGCGCAGGTTGTACGAATTTGGATCGTTAGGATCGAGTGACAGTGCCTTGTTCAAATCGCTAATCGCTTTGTTTGGCTTGGCCATTTGAATACTGGCATTAGCACGATTTTGATAGAGAACCGGATTGTTCTTATCGATTTTGATCGCTTTCGAGTAGTTGACGACTGCGTCTTTATAACGGTTGTTCTGCATGAAATCGTTGGCAGCAGCGATGAATGGACCCGGTGATTGGGGCTGCTTCTTCGCAAAAACAGTTGTGCCACCACTCACGGAAATCAGCGCGACTGAAATCAAAACTAGTTTTCTTTGCATGGTCAAACTCGCTAGAACGCTTACAAGAACGACATTTTAGCAAAACATATCGAGCTGATATCCGAGATGCGTTTCAGATTTCAAAAATAGAAAAACTTCGACAAATAGAAAAGGCTCCGGGAGAAGGGAGCCTTTTCGCTTGCTCTGTGATTGCAAACCTTTGCTGTCGACAAGCCGTTCTCGGTGCCGACTTGCAAACTTACTGTTGCATGTTGCCACCGTAAGGAGTGGCGAGTTGACCATATCCACCGCCTGCAATTGTCGCCGGAGCGTCAAGCTGCAGTTGCATCTGTGTGCCGGAAGGAATGATCACGTCGCGTCCTTTGCGCAGCAGCATGCTGCTCATACCGACACCGCCGCCGATTGCCGCACCACCCCAGGCACCGCGACCAGTCGCAGTTCCAGAGCGTCCCGCGATCGCGCCGAGTGCAGTACCCAACGCAGCACCTGCGCCGGCTCCTACGCCACCGCGGATAGCTGTCTGTCCAACTTTCGCTTTCCATCCTTCACCACGAACTGTGTCGGATGTATCGCTACCTTTATCTGTATATTTGCCGATACCGCCAATCAAGTGAGCTGAGATTGGAGTTTCGATGCCATCTGGTGTTCTCAATCGATTGAATTTGATGCTCAATTCTCCCGAGCGACTCAATCGACGTCCGGCTTCAGCATCGGTGATAGTTCCTGTGAGTACTGAACCTTGTGGGATGGATGCGCCGTTTCCGAGATCCATCGTCTGGCTTATTTGAGCTTGAATCAGATCGCCAGCTTTAGCTACCTGCGTCGAAATCGAAGTCTGCAAGCTGATTGGCATCGTCAAACCTTGAGGTGCATACGCGACACGTCCGCGCATCTGACCACCCATCATCGGTCCGCCGTAACCACCGCCGCCGATACCACCGTTGTAGCCCTGGTTTGGAGGTGGATAACCGCCTCCGCCGCCGTACTGAGCTTGTCCCGGACCACCAAAATTCTGGTAGCCAACTGAACCCTGATAGTTAGCTGCTCTAGCGCCGCCACCATTGATCTCGTCTCCGTTACCCATTTGCTGCATCGGTTGTTGTTGCGGTGCCGCAGCGACTGGAGGCGAGTTCTGAGCGTAAGCTCCGGTCAATTGCGAAACATAGTTGCTGATACTCGATTGGTCGGCAAGCCCTTCTTTCAGAGCGTCTGCCCACTTGCCCGCGAGAACTGCGGGAGTGCTCGACGCCGCTTTGGCGCTGGCACTGTCTACGGTGACAACCTGATATCCACCAAGAGTGATGACTGGCAGTCCCTTCACATAGGTGATGTTTACTGATGAAGGCGATCTGTCTTTCGCCGCTACTAATGCATTGTCTAAGTTGTTCTGAATCGTCTCGGCTCTCTTCTCTTCCGTTCCGCCAGAAGCAGGGAGTGTGAACATCGTCTGACCTGCCATGCGTACCGAGCTGTCTGCGAGCACCGGCAGTGGTGACAGGCAGATCAATTGGCTCATTAGTAGAGCCCCGGCGACAAGCGTTCTAGCTTGAATTTTAAACGTGCTCATATTTCCTTACCTTGCCAGAAGAGAGTTGTTTTACAGTTCGTCGGCTAAAAATGGACTCTTGGTCAACGAAAAAACCAATCGAACAAACTTTGGAATTCAGTGCCCTGCGGGGGTCAAAATGCCATCTGAACCTAAAGACATTCAAAGTCTACCAATGTTCCCAAGTATGTTTCTGAGAGTCTCCTAAGACCTCTTAGGAACTTACGAGAATGACTTGCGGTAAGCTTTATAGCGAGAAAGCTTGCTGAAAGTTTGAAGAAGGTTTCCCTGTTAACGCCCACTCACCTCGCAAACAAAATCGCGCTCGTTACCGGCGCTAGCCGTGGCATTGGCAAAGCTATAGCGATGGACCTCGCGATGCAGGGAGCGACGCTCGCTATTATAAGTCGCAATTTAAGTGCTCTGACCGAAACACAGAAGCAGATTGAGGACGCTACAAAACGTACTTGCCTTTCTTTTGCGTGTGACGTGGCTGAACCCGATACGCTCGAAAACGTCGTTGAGCGCGTTCAAGAGCAGCACGGCGGCGTGGATATTCTCGTCAATAATGCAGGAATTTTTTCCGCTACTCCGGTTGCATCGCAAAATCTCGATGCCTGGCGCGGCGTAATGGAGGTCAATCTTACATCAGCCTTACGCGCTTCCAAAGCCGTTCTTCCATCAATGATCGAAAGAGGTTGGGGGCGTATCATCAACATTTCGTCCATCTCCGGAAAAACTGGAGAGCCCTATGGTGCTGCGTATTCAGCATCGAAATTCGGCATGATTGGACTGACTCAGTCGCTCGCATTAGAGGTGGCTCGGCACGGAATCACCGTCAACTCGGTCTGCCCGGGCTGGGTAGACACGGCGATGGCGCACGAACAACTGACCGATGAAGATTGGTGCAATCTGAATCAAATCGAGCGCAGCCAATCTGTCGAAATCGCCAAACTCTCAGTTCCGCAAGAGCGCTTCATCGAGCCGGACGAAGTGGCTAAATTCGTTTGTTATTTGTGTTCGGATTTCGCGCGCGGAATCACAGGACAGGCTATAAATATTTGTGGAGGACTTTCACTACATTGAGCAAAACTCTCGAGCGCGCCCTTAACAAAAACTCATGGCTGACCGTTGAAATCGACGGGCTGACCCTGAATCAATCGCCGCTGCTTGCTAAGCAGGCAAATTTGGTGCACGCGTTCACCACGCGGCATGGTGGAGACAGCCCGGCGCCTGTGGACACGTTCAATGTTGGACGGCATTTAGACACCGACGAGTCGCGTTTAGACGCTGCGAATAACAGGCGAAAACTTTGTCAGGCACTTGGTTTGAATTGGGAACGGCTGGCTGTTCCAGGGCAAGTTCACTCTTCAATCGTCGTCATCGCAGACGACAAAAATACATATAAGGAAGTTGACGGTATCGCAACGAGTGAGCTGAATCGCCCTGTTTTGCTGCATTTTGCTGATTGTGTGCCGGTGATTATTTTTGACACGCGCAAGAAAGTTCTCTGCATCGTGCACGCTGGTTGGCGGGGAACGGCAGGAAGTATCGCTAAAAATGGCGTGAAGTTAATGACCGAATCGTTTGGGTCGAAGCCCGCAGACATTGTTGCAGCGGTCGGTCCAGCAATTGGAAGTTGTTGCTATCCAACCGGTGCGGAAGTTTCGACCAAGTTGGCTGAGACCGTAAGCAGAATCGACGACCTCGTTACTTATCGCGATGGAATCCCGCATCCTGACTTAAAAGCAGTCAACGCGATGCAGTTGCTCGAATCGGGTGTTGCTGAAGTAGATGTCACTGATATCTGCACTTGCTGCCATCCTGAATTGTTTTACTCTCACCGTCAAAGTGGTGGGAAAACTGGACGCCAGGGAGCCATTGGAAGCATCATCAATTAAGTTTTCATGCGGTTAAATGCATGAATTCTCCCCATTTGTTTGTTATTCTGCGGAATTCAGTCAAACTGTGGGGATAGCAAACACCAGAAGTGACGTGATGAGAACGGGTTCACAAAATCGTTTGCGCAGAAGTATGGCGTTCGCTTTGGCTTTGTCATGCGCGTTTTCGTTGCATCCGGCATACGCTGACTCATGGACCCCGGGCGAGACTGGCAAGCAAACAGCCGCGACTGATGCGGCTGAATTCACTCCTGTTCATTCGAATTTTGATCCATCCACTGTCAGCAATCCTGCAAATTCGGCGCGCCCGGGTCCTTTTCAGGGCGGAATGGGAACTACCGCGGCGGCGGATACGGGTGGCTTCGGGCGCGATTTGAGTCACGACCCGCCTGCGACTAACCAGACCGGAGCTTCTCCGGATTCGAAGTCCACAGTCGCGCCGTCGAACAAGCTCGATTCGAAAACCAGCACCGCACCTGCCACCGGTAAAGCGGACACCGCCGCAAAGACGGATTCGAAAACTAGCACTGCACCTGCCACCGGTAAAGGTGACACCGCCTCAAAGACGGATTCGAAAACCAGCACTACATCTGCTGCCGGTAAAGCTGACACCTCCGCAAAAGTGGATTCGAAAACCACCGCAGCATCGAAGAGTTCGAAAGCAGACCCGAATTCGAAGAAGGCTATGGATTTTCTTGCGCCGCCACAGAAGGCGCAAACGGCACCGGTGCCTTCGAAAGATGCCGGGGCTACGGGCACTACTAACGCCGGCGGAAGCACCGCTAATGGTGCTCAATCGCCTGCAGGTAATTCAGGAATGTCACCGAATTCAGTGCCAGGCAATGGCGCTAATCCAACTGCGAATACTGGCTCGACGCCGGGTCCGTTCCAGGGCTCACAGCCACCTGGCGCTGACAATTACCCTTCGGTCGGCAGAATGGAGCGGTTGACGTTTGGCAGTGCCGCAGCGGAATCGCCGATTGAAGATCGTTTGAATAAGTTAGAAACAGCCATTTTCAAAAAGAGTTACGGCGAAATGTCCTTGTTCGACCGAACGCAGCAATTGAAAAAGACTTTGCTCGGTGGAGATGACGAACCGACCGCAGACATCGATAACTTGCGCATTCCCGGTATTCCGAACTGGAACAATCTGCTTAATTCTGACCCACTAGCGACGCAATCAAGTTCTGAATTTGATTACTTCGGTGGACTTGCGCAGCGTCCAGAAAATCAGCAGACAACTACGATTGACGACATGAAGGCGTTCGCGCTTGAGCTGATCAACACAGAGCGCGCGAAATCGGGATTGACGCCACTTGTTGCGGACCCGATCGCCGAGAAGATGGCGAAAGACCAGAGCCAGGAATTGTCTCAGCGAGGAATTATCTCGCACGCTAACGCTAAAGGTGAAAATCCAGATCGTCGTTACACTTTGAGTGGTGGCACTGGCGCATTAACAGAGAGCATTGTTTCGAACAAGTTGGAATCGACTTTCGCTAAGTCTCCTACTCGCGCTGCGGTAGCCGAGTTGATGAAGAACATCATGAACAGGCAAGATGACCGCGACGCAATCCTCAATCCCGACGCAACAAATATCGGATTGGATATCAACTACACTGCAAACAAAGATCGCGTGATTGAAGTAGCAGAAGTAGTCACTGCCCACGGTATCATTCCTGAATTGCCGAATGAAGTTCCGCTGGGCGAAAAACTCGAGATCAAAGGCGTCATCGCGCAACCTTATCAATTCGACCGCATCACCGTGGCGTGGGAAGCGAACCGGGCCCTATCTTCTAACGCTGATGATGCTGACGAGGCTTTGCCGTACTTCCCTCCGCTGGACTACGTTGCTTACGCTCAAAAATCATCCAAAGATTACAGCGGTGCGATGACTGCGCTTCGTGCTGCCGGAGTTATCGCCGCCATCGCAGGTGGTGTCTTCGTTCCACCAGTGGCATTAGCTGCCCCTGTAATTGCAATGTCCGGAAGCATGGGAAGCGGCGATCCCAAGCCCATTTCAGACATTCCTATTCATGGCGGTGTGAAAGTCGAGGGACTGACTTTCGACGGTCGTGTGCCGATCAACAAGGAAGGCAAAGAAGGCATTTATTACGTGACTATTTGGGGCTCGACTGGAAAGATGACAAAACCAATTCCAATCAGTCGCCGCGCTATTATTGCTAAGCATGTCGATGAGGACGTATCGGCGCGCATCGAGCCTTCCACGAGTTCGTCTGGAACAGACACTCAAGATTCGAAAGATAAGAGCGATAAAAAGGCCAAGCACCACAAAAATAAGTAATCTATTCGTATGAAGACGAAGTCAGCTCCATTTCTAACTGGTTTATCGGCTCTGATTCTTTCGTGCGCAAACGTTGCGACGCCAGCTTTGGCGCAAGCAGATGGCGACGATGAGAGCGGTCCGATCAACGTACTTTTCATTGTCGATGCTTCCTACAGCATGAAGGAAAAACTGAGCGGTCAGATGAAGATGACCGCTGCAAAGGAAGTGTTGCAAGACGCACTGTCGCGTATTCCGAACAGTGTAAATCTTGGTCTGCGAGTGTTTGGACAAAGCTATTCGAATCTAGCCGATATAGACTGCCGCCAGACATCGCTGATGGTGCCAATTGGGCAACACAATCGCGCTGCGATCATTCGCTCGATTCGACAAATTGAGCCATATGGAATGACACCGATTATGTTCTCACTGAGACAGGCTGCTGAAGAGGATTTCAGGGGTGTACAGGGACGTAAGACTGTTATTTTGATTACCGATGGTGCTGATACCTGCGGTGGTGATCCGTGCGCATATATGCAAGCTTTGCGAGTTCGTGGTATCAAGATGAAAGTCGATGTGGTCGGCGTAGACCTGGCTCGTGAAAAGGCTGCGCGCGAGCAGCTCAAATGCATCTCGGCGATCAGCATGGGCAAATATTTCGAGGCGAACTCGTCTCAAACTTTGATTGAAGGAATAGTCAACAGCGTCGATACAGCGATTTCCGGAAAAGTCATTCCGAAAGAAGCTCCAAAGCAAGAGAGCCCTGCTCCAAGTTCCGAGCCGCCTAAAGTCGACCCTACTCCAGAGTCTAAGTAGACTGTTGACACCTGGATCCGATATCAGGCTTCTAATCAACTAATCGGTTCTAACTGGTCGGTTTTAATTGATTGACTTGTCGTCTTTGTCTACAGAAGTCAGGCTCAATCGCGCATTGATCGATGCAGCAAGTCTGTCAGCGACGGGACCGTACTCTTTCGTCAGAATGCTTGGGCAGATACCCAGAGCCAAGATCATCACGCACATAGACCATGCGAGAGCTTGCTCACGTGGGTTTGCATCTGTAAGATGACCAATCCATTTTTCTTGTTCTGGACCGTAGAAGAGTCGCTTGAGCAACCAGAGCATGTACCCCGCGGTCAGAATCACGCCTGACGCGGCGAGCCAGATCCACAGACGCACAGTTTCTGCATCTGGGCTGAGTTGCGCGACCCAAGAAGTGTAAGAACCATAGAAGACCGCTGCTTCACCAACGAAGCCCGACAAGCCCGGTAAGCCGAGATTCGCCATCGCGGCAAACATCCAGAAGTAGAACGTTTTCGGCATTTGCTTGGCTAATCCGCCACCAATTTCACCGAGAATTCTCGTGTGCGTTCTGTCATACACAGTTCCTACCAGGAAGAACAATGCGGCTGAAACGATACCGTGGCTGAGCATTTGGAAGATTGCACCGCTGATACCTGCAGCGCTCATACAACCAATTCCCAACAAACAAAATCCCATGTGGCTTACGCTAGAGAAAGCGATGATGCGCTTCATGTCCTGTTGTACGAGACATGCCATCGCGCCCCAGACAATATTGAATGCGCCGAGAAGCATGATCATCCAACCGTATTTGATCACTACGAGTGGGAAGAAGCCAAGGCAAATTCTGATCAGACCATAACCGCCCATCTTCAAAAGCAATCCCGCCAGAATCATCGAGATCGGCGTTGGTGCTTCAACGTGCGCATCCGGCAACCATGTATGGAATGGGAAAGAAGGAAGCTTGATGATGAAAGCGAGGAAGAAGCCGAGGAACGCGACACCTTGAACCGCCGGCGCGAGCATTGGAGCACGTGTGCTCAATTGAACGATGTCGAAAGTGGCTTGATTCGGACCTTCTGCTGCGAGTTGGAAGTAGAGGTAGAGAATTGCTGCGAGCATGAGCACGCCACCAAAGAAGGTGTACAGCAAAAACTTCATCGCAGCATAGTCGCGTCTCGGACCGCCCCAAATGGCAATCAAGAAGTACATCGGCACCAATTCGAATTCATAGAAAATGAAGAACTGAAGTAAGTTCAGCGAGACGAACACTCCCATCAGAGAGAACGTGAGCAACATGACGAAGCTGTAGTAGAGCTTCGGACGCTTCTCTCCGAGAGTTGCGCTGGCGTAGACTGCGAGCACAGTGACTATCGCGGTCAGGACCACAAGCGTCATGCTCATGCCATCAACGCCGACGTAGTATTGCAGTGGGAACGGAGTCGTAACCCATGTCGCTTGACTCTGAAATTGCAGCGAAAGCACTTTGGGATCGAACTGATAAGCGAGGACTGCCGCCGCTCCGACCATCACCCAGGACGTCAGTCGCGCCACTTGTTTCGCCGCCGCTTCAGTTGACAGCATGATGATGAACGCACCTGCCAGAGGCAGGAACAGCAGAATGTTTAGTAAGTTGTGTGCTTGAGTCATGATCCTGAATATGTCAGTGCTAACCGGCATCAAGTATAGCCAGTCAATCCGCGCGTCATCACACTAAATAAATTGTTGAAGTTTCAATCTATACAAAGAACTCAGCTTCTTGACTGAGATTTGGGCACCAGTGCACGTCTTTTCTGTTGATAACTAAGTTGAAGAATTATTCAATCGAAGAATCTTTTCACACCTGGGCAAGGTTCCGTTATCAAGCACCTTCGCGCATGTATATTGTGTACGTTTATACGCGCGTGTTTACCACTTGGAATTCGGAGAATCAGTTTGTTTTCGCCAGAAACTCTGCGGACTATTGTTAGTAATGCCGGCTGGATCGTCGCTGCACCGTTCTTGGTGGGTTTGACGATAATCCTGTTCGCTCGGCACTCGAAGCCGTTGTCGATGCTTCTATCGATCAGCGCAGTGATTTACGGATTCGTACATTCGCTTCTCATTTTCTACGCACTCAATCATCCAGGAATCACCGGTGGTGTCGTAGCGGATATCCCTTACTTCGAGTCTGCTTCGCTCAATCTACATATCGGTGTTCTTGTCGATAACCTAGCTTCGATGATGCTCATAGTCGTCACATCGGTTAGCTTGCTTGTTCAGATTTATACGCATGGATATATGCGTGAAGACCCCGGTTACTCGCGCTTCTATTCCTACCTATCTTTATTCACCGGTTCGATGCTCGGGCTTGTCATCTCTACAAACCTTTTCCAGATGTTCTTCTTCTGGGAGTTGGTCGGAGTTTGCAGTTACTTGCTGATCGGATTCTGGTGGTACAAAGACTCAGCCGCTGCTGCCTGCGTCAAAGCTTTCGTAATCAATAGAATCGGTGACTTTGGTTTCTTGATCGGAATTCTGATGCTGCTTGCAGCAACCGCCACGCCAAGTCACAACTACTGGAATCAAACTCCTGTCCTCTCGTTCCTTGGAATGAACGGTGGACCTGACCTGGCTACTGTTTTGAAACATGCATATGACGCTCGCACCATCTCGTATTGGGGCTTGAACGGCATGTTCGTGATGGCATGTTTGATGTTCATGGGACCGATGGCAAAATCTGCTCAGTTCCCGTTGCACACATGGTTGCCAGATGCGATGGAAGGTCCTACGCCGATCTCGGCGCTGATCCACGCTGCAACGATGGTTGCTGCTGGTGTGTATTTGGTGGCACGTGCATATCCGATCTGGGTAGCACCACCTGAAGTGAATATGCAACCTGCACTGTTCGTGGTGGCAGCGACCGGCTGTCTGACATCCTTCATGGCTGCGACAATCGCCATGAGTCAGTTCGACATCAAGCGCACGCTCGCCTGGTCGACAGTGTCTCAATTGGGCTACATGTTTGTCGGTTTGGGTGCTGGAGCATTCACCGGTGGATTGTTCCACTTGTTCAACCATGCGTTTTTCAAAGCCATGTTGTTCTTGTGCAGTGGTGCCGTAATCCACGGTTTGCACGGCGAACAAGACATGCGCAAGATGGGCGGATTGAAGACCAGCATGAAAGGCACTTCCTTGTGTTTCTTGATTGGTTGTATTGCAATCTCTGGATTCCCTCCATTTAGTGGATTCTTCTCGAAGGACGAAATCATCGCGACAGCTTGGAACTTCAACCACTTCATCGGTGGCATGATGATTCTCACTGCCGGATTGACCTCGTTCTATATGTTCCGTGCATACTTTATGACCTTCTCAGGCAAGTATCGCGGAGACGTCACACCGCATAATTCGGGACCAGCGATGGTTTATCCATTGATTGCGCTGTCACTTCCTTCGATGCTGTCAGGATTTCTTGGTGCCAACCCGCAGTCTTTTGCCAGCATCAACTGGTCGGGCGGAGAAGGCGGAGAATTCCCGAACGCATTCGGTGGCTTCGTTTATTACCTGCATCCACACTTCGAGGGCATCAACGGGCTGATCATGCTCGTATCTGTTGTCTTCGCTTTGGCTGGATGGGCAGCGTCGTTCATGATCTACAGACAGCAAGCGAACCACATCAACACCGCTATCGCGACGAGCAAAAACCCGCTCATTCAGGGCGCTTACAAGTTCTCGTTCAACAAGTGGTACTTCGATGAGTTCTACACTGCAATCTACACAGGCATTTTGGGACTGTACAAAACTGTCTGGCAGACCATCGATATGTATATCGTCGACAATTTCGTCAACGGAACTAGCATCGCGACGGCTGGTCTGGGTCAGCTTCTGAAGTACACGCAAACAGGGCGTGGTCAGCAATATGCGCTGGTCATCTTCAGCTTTGTTGCTCTGCTCACGATCGCTGCTTACTTTATAAAACCGTAATTTGTTCTGAGGAATTAGCAAATGGCTGACGCGAAAGAGGGCGGAGAACCGCACAAAGAGCAGGCTCCGGCTGATGCGCAGGTGCACAGCGAAGAGTTGACCGGTAAAAGCGAAGACACGCAGAAAGCTTTGTCAGAGCACCCGGCGACCGATGCTGACGCCAAAGCAGACCCACATGCCGATGCGGCTCATGCGGGCTCTCATGACTCGCATGGACACGATGCGCACGGTCATGACTCACACGGTCACGACTCACACGGTCACGATTCCCATGATTCACACGGTCACGGAGCTGTTCCTGCCGATGCGATTCCTGAAAACTCAGTTTGGGATAGCATGCTTCCCGGGCTCGCACTCTTGGTTGGGCTTGCTTTAGCAGGATTAATTGTTTTCTGGTGTGGCTTGAAACCGGCTGCTGTTGCGGAAGGCGAAGGCGCTGAAGGGCACTCAGTCGAGCATGCAGCGCCCGCGGAACACTGACCACGACTCGATTCACAAACGCAATCGAACGTTACGTGAAAGATGCGCTTGCCATCCGGTATGGTATCTTTAACGCTGGGCGTACTGTATTGCACGCTCATAGCGATGGCCGCTGTAGCAAGCGGCTTGATGCGAGTTGCGGGCTTCGAGCCCAAAGTTCGGATAAACTGCAGCTCATATTATTCGGCACAGAAAGCCGCGCTAACAAAAAAGTCCTGACAAAAATTTGGTGAGGAGATCAAATGCAGGAAGTCACTATCGGAATCGCGGGAGCTGCCGGCGACGGTCTGGATAAGTCCGGCGACACCCTTGCAAAAACAGCAGGCCGACTCGGTTTGCATGTTTATGCATACAACTGCTACCAATCGATCATTCGCGGCGGTCATATCTGGCTGAAAGTGCGTATTGGTGCTGACAAAGTTTATTCACACGGCGATCATCTCAATGCAGTGATCTGCCTCAATCAAGACTCTATCGAACGTCACGCTTCAGAAGTTGAAGAGGGTGGCGTTATTGTTTTCAACTCTGACAAATTCAAGTGTGACCCGACACTCGTTCGCAAAGGCGTTCAAACACTGCCATTGCCAATGAATGAAGTTACCGCTGATGTAGTCAAAGAGCACGGCGCGTTGCAACCAATCATGCAGAACACCGTTGCTGTAGGCGCAATTTTGTATCTCGCCAACCTCGGTTTGGAAGAAGCTACAAACGTTATGGCTGACACCTTCCAACACAAAGGTCAGAAGGTTATCGACCTCAACGTCAGCTTGTTGAAGTGCGGTTATGAATACGCGAAGAAGAATGCGAAAGTGTTCACTTCAGAATGGACCTTCTCGAAGAGACGTCGTCCGTTCTTGACCGGTAACGAAGCGATTGCGTTCGCTGCTACAGTTGCTGGTTGCAAGTTCTACTCTGCATACCCGATGACACCAGCTTCGACCATTCTTCACTGGATGGTGAACCACCAGAAGCAAACAGGCGTTTGCATCAAGCAAGGTGAAGACGAAATCGCTGTAATCAATATGGCAATCGGAGCCGGTATTGCTGGTGCTCGTTCTATGTGCGCAACCGCCGGTGGTGGCTTCGCTCTTATGACCGAAGCAATCGGTATGGCTGGCATCATGGAAGTTCCTGTTGTATGCGTAGAAGTACAACGCGGCGGACCATCAACCGGTCTTCCGACAAAGACTGAACAAGCCGACTTGTTCCAGTGCTTGGGCGCATCACAAGGCGAATTCCCACGCATCATCGTTCATCCTTATGATGTAGCTGACGCGTATCAGACAACAATCGACGTGTTCAACTACGCTGACAAATATCAATTGCCGGTCATCCTCATGTCCGACTTGTTGTTGTCAGAGCATCCTGAAACAGTCGACACCGACCACTTCAATGCCGATCCTAAGATCGACCGCGGTGAAGTCGTCAAAGAATGGAATCCTGAAAAAGACGGTAAGTTCAAGCGTTTCAAATTCACGCAATCAGGTATTTCTCCTCGTTCATTGCCTGGTACAGCGAACACCGTTTTCACAAACGCTTCAGACGATCACGACGAAGAGAGCATCCTGATTTCAGACATGTTCACTTCACCACCAGTACGCCGCATGATCATGCAAAAGCGTATGCGTAAGATGGAAAATCTCCTCAAAGAAATTCCAGCACCAAAAGTGCAAGGCGCTGCTGATGCTGACGTGACTCTCGTATGCTGGGGCTCCACATACGGTGCCGTGAAGGAAGCAGCAGAAATGTTGACTGCTGAAGGCATCAAGACCAACTACCTCGTGATCAAATGGATCGTTCCATTCCACGCCAAGGAAGTTACTGAAATTCTCAACAAAGCTAAGAAGAAGATTTCTGTCGAAGTCAACTTCACTAGCCAGATGGCTCGTTACATCAAGGGCGAAACCGGCGTGAGCATGGATCACCACATTACTAAATATGATGGTGAACCACTCGAGCCTAAGATGATCGCTGATGGCGTGAAAGAATACATCGCCAAGAAAGCAATCAATCTCGAGTTGAGCGAGTTGGAAGCGAAAGAAATCGCTTATCACTACTTGCGCACTCACTACGCTGAAAAGCTGCGTCCAGTCAAAGTCACCAAAGAATCAGCTAATGGTCATGGTGAACCAGTTTGGAACGTAGAACTTGCGGAACGCGCAACCGGAAACAAAGGCGGCACGATCAGAATCGGTACATTGACCGGTGCTACGTACTCCTTTGAAAAAGTTTCCGTCTAGTCGTCGCATCACCCAGAGGTTAAGAAGATAAAGATGGCAACTGTTATTGAACTTCCATTAGATACATACAAGGGAGCAGTCGATCCAGACTGGTGCCCAGGGTGTGGTGACTTCGGCGTCTTGCGTTCAGTGCAAACTGCGGCTGGTCGACTCGGCATCAAACCTGAAAACTTGCTGGTTGTATCGGGCATTGGCTGCTCGTCCAACTTGCCGGGTTTCATTCACGCTTACGGTGTTCACAGCTTGCACGGACGTTCAGTTCCGGTAGCAACTGGTGCTCACCTCGCGAATACTGATTTGAAGGTTGTCATCACCGGTGGTGACGGAGACGGATACGGAATCGGCGTTGGTCACTTGATTCACGCTATGCGCCGTAACCTCGACGTAACCTACGTTGTTATGGACAACCAAATCTACGGACTGACAACTGGTCAAACTTCGCCAACCACAACGATTGGCCACAAGACCAAGTCAACTCCTAACGGCAACTTTGAATCACCACTCAATCCACTCGCTCTAGCGATTACTTCGGGCGCAACCTTCGTTGCCCGCGGTTTCTCTGGTGAAGCGAAGCAATTGTCTGATTTGATTCAAGCCGGTATCGCACACCGCGGATTCTCGTTGATCGATGTGTTCAGCCCATGCGTCACATACAACAAGATCAACACTTATCCGTTCTTCAAGGAACGCGTATACAAGCTCGAAGACGAACAATGGGATCCAAGTGATTTCCACAAATCGTTGGCGAAATCATTCGAATGGGGCGACAAAATTCCATTAGGCGTTCTGTATGAACACAAGACCGATATCTATGAAGATAGTGAACCTGCCTTCAAGAACGGCCCTGTAGTTAAGCAACCACTCGGTCTCGACAAGAAAATCTTCGACGAATTGATCGAAGAAATGATCTAGTCGTTTCGAGCTCGAACGAAAGCAATTTTAAAGGTCGGTACCGAATGTGGTGCCGACCTTTTGCTTAGTAGTTATTCGCTTCGAAAATTAGATGGTACGCTCGAACGTGTGTGCCGAGTGGAAATGGTGGAAAATTCCTGATTTCCGCAACGACTCTACTAAGTGTTTTGAGCAGCGAAGAACTGTTATGGATGCCGCCGCCTTCTCCGTTGTATGGCGTCACGTTGTAGATTGAACCGTCTGGATTGATGATGACGTGCACGCACGCTTCACCGGTCGAATGAAGCTCGCTGTTGTGTGAAGCGACAACCTCGCGAACAGATTGCAGCCACGCATGCCATGGCTCAGAGTAGGTTGGGTCGCCAGCTTGTTCTTGCGATAAATCTTGCCACCAACTGTAGGGGACTTGGAATGCTGGATCGAAAACTGCGGGGCAGTGACCAGCCTCGATTGTGATACCGGGCGGCTTGTTGCGTTTCGCTGTGGAGAAGGCGTAGGGGCGTCCTCCCAAGCCATAGCTAACCGCAATCAGCCCAGCCGTTCCACCGACAGTGCCGACAGTCGATGCTAAGTGATGCATAAAACCGTGATGCGTATCGGTGGTGCCCTGCTGCGCCGTTAATTCTTTCTGTTGCTCCAGTTCCACGGCTCTCCATCTTTCCACCGCCAAGAGAGACCGTTGCTTGATCATTGTGGACCTGTCTTCCCTGGACATGGGCTGATTCAGCAACTCATTTGTCTGTACAGAGCCGCTGAAGACGGGCGAGTCAGAGCGGGCTGAATCAGCTCTAGCTGAATCAATTTGCGCTGAATCGATTTGCGAGGAACTCGGCTGCATTGCATTTGACTGCGCCGAATCCGAAGTAGTGGAGGCATTCGGCTGCATTGCATTTGACTGCGCCGAATCCGAAGTGGTGGAGACATTCGGCTGCATTGCATGCTCCGAATCAGAACTGGTGGAGGCATTCGGCGTCGGTCTTGGTGGCATCGTCTGAGCACTTGCTGATGGGCGCTTGACTCTGAATTTCTCTTGCGCAGTCGCTGCAAAACTTGTGACGGATAGAATCAGCGCACAACTAATTGCAGTTGCACGGACCGTGGACCTGATCATATGTGGGACCTCGATGATGATGAGTGCTGCGTTGCTCAGCTCATTCGTTATATCTACTGGTAGCGTGCATCAAAAATCAGGTGATAGCAGCGCACATGCGTGCCAATTGGAAACGGTGGGAAGTTGCCGACTTCGGCAATAATTTGTCGCATGTTGTCTTGTGTTTGCAAACTTGTCGCATCCGATCGACCCTCGCCATAAAACGGTGTCATGTTGTAAATCGATCCGTCGGGATTGATGATTACGTGAATCGACGCGATTCCGTGAGCTTGCAATTCAGGCGTATGCGCTTTGAATACTTCTTTGACAGCGCCTAACCATGCAGCCCATGGATCACGATAGATTGGATTCGAAGTTTCTTCGACACTTAAATCTTGCCACCAACTATATGGAACTTGGAAAGCAGGATCGGTTGCCGCTGGACAATGTCCAGGTTCAATCGTGATTGTCGGAGGCGAAACCATAGCGGTCACCAATCCGTGAGGATGGGCACCTGAACCAGTTGCAGCCATTATCGCCGCGCTTTTCCCGATATCACCAGCGGCTGATGCCATATGGTGCAAAATTCCATGATGCACCGTATTTGATACCTGTGCATTCATTGCTTGTTGTGCAGCCGCCATCGCGGCTTCCATTTTTCCTCTCTCCCAGTTTTGCACTGATGCAATTGAGCGTTGTTGAATCATCACTCCGCGCTCTACGTTAGACATTGGACGCGCTAAAACATCGTCTACTTGCGCTGAACCGCTGTACACATGGGATGTTCCACCAGCCGGATTGCCCATGCTCGTGTCTGTCGAATTGTCTGTCGAGTTGGTAGCGGATGGCAATGCATTATCGTTTTGTGCCGGAGCACTGTTCTGATTCACATGGTCGATTGGTGCTACGCGAGTTGGTAAAGAAGCTGTCTGAGAAGTTACAGGCGGACGTCTGACACGAAAATTCTCCGGCGCTGCAACTGCAAAACATGTTGTGCTCATAATTGCCGCACAGCTCAACAAAGTTGTGCTTGTTCTAAATCGAATCATGTGTGGGACCTCGAGTTGACTGTAGACAGCAAGCACTGGAGGTGGATGTCTCCTTGCAAACGGCACGTTGAAGCGCGCTGTCGGCAAGGACCCGCAAGCTAACTGGAGAAATTAAGAAGTGCGGTCATCGGTCTGAAATCGAAAAATTCGGTTGCTGATTTAGGTGTGCATTAATCCGAGTGATTCGGAGCCAGAGTCGTGGTGTATTCAGAATCTATTCTTAACTTGTGCAGTGTGTGTGAATTGTCAGGGAAATTAATTCCACCACAGTGCAAAATTTCGACGACATGCATTCAGTCATCACTGGTTTTCCGTAGGAGAGTTGATTCGCTGTTATGGATTTTCCATGAAAACGATTACGCGGATACGCTTCTTGCCATTGGGCTCATACGCGAAACTGACACCCGCATCAGAAAGCGAAGCTGGTAGTGGCTTAAACGGTTGCGTTGCTTTGACAGCATCCATCATGCTCTTCTCGACGGCGCTAAATGTCTGTTCAGGAACTGTGATCGTTGGCCAGTCGGCGTGGTTGTTTTTGTTCTTTCTCAGGTTTTTCAAGTTGATAGCGTGCGCATCTTTGACGTTGAATAAAACTATCGCCCTCAACTTCCCGGATTTTTTCTCATCGAAATCCTTCGGCAGCTTCAAGCTCTTTTCCAGCTTAGCTTCCTCATCGTGACACCAGGCGTTGCTGGCGTCTACTGAAGCATCCCTAACAGTAGCCGGTTGCGCAGTGCCGGTCTGCGAACTTCCAAGGACGATGGACATAGTTCCTGCGACAACTACGATGAAAGTTTTGAGTTTCAATGTTTGCTCCGGAAGACGTAACTTGGTGGTCCATAATTTGGACTATTAGTATAGAAGTCTAAATTATAGAGCGCATAGCCGTTTCTGTGACCGGTTGGTCCTTTCTCGTGAACGCCGGCGGTAAGGATTATGCCACGTCCGTCGTCGGTGCGTCCAACAATTCCGATGTGCTCTACGCCGCCTTTGTACCAGACGATGATGTCACCATTTTGCGGCACATATTTCTGATGGAATTGTTCGTTGTTCTCGCCATGGAATTTATAGGCGATGTCGAAGTTTGATTTGTCTTTGAGCATGGCGTTCATCATGCCTTGGGCTGTTGCGCAGCCCTCTGTCCACGGCAATTTGACTCCGGCTTCTTTCAGAACTGCTTCAACAAACACGTTGCATCTTCCGTTGCCGTCTGGGCTTTTCCAGCGCTCTGGATCACGTCCCAGTTCAGCCGCGATGAAGACGATTCTGTCTGGATTTCCTACCGGATATTTTTCTTTGATTGCTTTGATGTTCTCTTCAATTTCTTTGCGAATGTGCGCTAATTTCTCAGCGTGCGATTCATGATGTTGATGTTTGTTTTCTTCGTGTTTGTGACTAGGCGCCTCGTGCTTAGCGTCATGGTGATGAACCTGAGCATGCTGTTCACTGCGGTGTTGAATGTGATGTGTCGCCGCATCGGTGTGCGAGTGATGCACACGATGGTGTTGAATGTGATGTGTCGCCGCATCGGTGTGCGAGTGATGCATAGGATGGTGCTGAATGTGATGTGTTGCCGCATCGGTGTGCGCGTGATGCACACGATGATGTTGAGTGTGATGTGCTGCCGCATCGGTCTGCGATTGATGTTCTCGATGGTGTTGTATGTGATTCGCCGTCGCATCAGGATGTGCGTCGAAACGCGCACCCTGATTGCGACTGACTGTTTGAGCTACGGACAGAGAATCCAACAAGTTCGACGCATCCGGGAGAATTCCCCGCGCAATCAGATTCGCTCCCCGCATATCGTCCGCGCGACCGAATGCCGCTCCGCCTCGATTCCATCCCTCTGCTGCGAGCGAATTGTTTGCAAAAGAATCAAACTTTTGCTGACTGACCTGATGGTCTGAATTCTCAAACATTCTCTCGCCTCTAAAATCGTGCGGTTGACCGGAACACATTTAGAGTAGGGAAAAGTTTTGGCTTTTTGTTGGCAGGGCTTAAATCCCAGCTAGTTGAGGCTTTCAGCCCTTAATCATCTGCATGCAACCCTTGTAGACTTCGGTCCCGGGCTGCCCAGATGCTCGGTTTACATCCGCATGACTGAGTGGCACTGGTGTCACTGTCACTTGCCCGCCGACTTTGTGCATCGCTGCTTCAAAATCTCGATGCTGCTGAACACAATTTGTTCTGCGTGATCCGCAGAACATCAAAAATGGAGGATATGTTTTGCCTGGCTTAATCGATAAAGTTGGCGATCCGTCCTTGAGCACGGCTGGGTCTTTGCCGAACGCTGTGTCTATCATGGGTCCGACCAGCCCGGTTTCTGGACCATCATCGTTGCGTCGTGTGGTCAAATTCAAGCTTGCTGTGTCCAGGCTAATTACGCCTTTGATGTCCTTCAAGCTCAAACCGGCTTCGGTCAAATACTTATCGTTTGTTGCGACGAGGTCCACGAGATGCGCACCGGCAGAGTGTCCCATGATGAATATCTTGTTTGGATCGCCACCGAATTCGGGAGCATGTTTCTTAACCCATGCAATTGCTTGAGCGATATCTTGCACTTGTTTGGGGTGCATCACATTTGGTGCCAATCGATAATTCGTGCTGACAAATACAATATTTTCGGCGACGTATGCGCAGCCTTTTGTTTTTCGGTCGCCTTGATTTTTATCGCCTCTACTCCATCCGCCACCATGTACAAAGATGCAAATCGGAAGAGCTTGATTTGCCGATTTGTTTTTAGGTGAGTAGACATCCAGTCTTTGCAACGGATCTGCTCCATATGCTACGTCGTTTTGAATTGCGACATTATCCAGGTTGGCTGGTGCTGCTTGTGAGTTCATTCCAGTGGCTCCAGCCTGACGCCGTGCTCGAACTCTTTGAATAATTTGTTTCTTCTGCTCGGGGCTGAGCGACTGCCAGCGCGAACCGTTTCTGAATCTTCCGCCCATGCCCCCTGGAGCTGCGCCTTGCGCGTTTCCAGCGCCACCCACATTATCAGATCCCTGCGGTGAATTTTCGTCCTGGCTGGGCGTTTGCTCGAAGTCATTTGGCCCCTGGAATTGGGCGAGCCCCGCTGGTTGAGCTAAAATAAGCAGCGCCAGCAAGCACATATTACTGATTCTCTTTTTCATTGCCACATCCTTCGTTGACTGAAATCAGTACACCACATCTTTTAAAAAGTTTCGCCGGGCGGACATAATTTCTCGAAACCAAAATTAGGCTGAACCTCGACACTGGTGTTGGTTCTCTAGGCGTAGTTGTGCGGGATTCCTTTCACAGGACTTTTGCTGGTTTTAGAATACTGCGTCCGCATTGAAGTCCAGCTGCATTCCTGATGCAACTGGATGCGTTTTCAAGTTTTTCAACTTCAGATTCTTGAAGTTCTTCGCTCCGTTTGGAAACAGTTTCACGCTCTTATCAAGAAATTCCAGGTGCAGTGGTTTCAAGCTTGCGATGCTGTGCACGACAGCTTTGCGCTCTGCGCCTTGAAGCAATCCATCGTTGACTTTTGACCAATCCAGGTCAATGTCTTCTGGCAATGGTAGATCCATTTTGACACCGTACTTCAACTCAGTATCGTTAAGCGCATTGTGCGCGAGGATTTGGTACTCGACGGTTCCCGTTCCTGTCAGACGTGCAGACGCGCTCCATGGGCGCTTCTCCCACTTCGCCGGACCTTTCACAACAGAGAGAATTCCACCTTTCTCGATTGTTCCCTTCGCTTCAGCGTCACCACTGACGGTGAACTTCGCAACGCCTGGAGAAACAATGTCCACTTTCTCTAGTCTTGGATCTTTGAGTGAGATGCTTTCAACAAATGCGTTTTTGTAACGCCACTTGCGTTCCGCTAACATCACTTTGTTGATTGGATAAACCTTGTCTTCCGGCAAGTGCGCATCGATTTCATCCTTCAGCGCTTCCACCGGAAGTACAACGGAGCAGTTCTTCAGTTTCACATCTGATTCGCCGTTTGCTGAAGTGATGTCCAAACCATTTACAGTTACGTCTGCGCGGTTCGAACCGAACAAGTTGGATTCAGCAATCGAGAAATTGATTTTGCCATCCAGGTCAACTGCCTTATCAACTTTCAAGACCATGCTGCCGTTTAGCTTGCTCAAACCCAGTCTCATGGCGGAGCCATGTAGTTTCGCGTTGCCCAGTTTAAGTGTCATCGGTAGTACGAAAGTCATTCCCGATTGACCTTTGACGAAGTCCATCGACATCCCTTTTGTGATTTCAACGGTGGAACCACCCGAGGTGTCAAGCTTGAATCCGTGTTTGTCAGTTCCCCAACTAATCTCTTGTAACTTAGCTACTCCGTTAGCGAGTGATAATTGCAAGTCTCCAAACTTGGTCAAATCGATCGGTCCAACGAGAGCGTCTTGTAGTTTGACGTTTACTACTTCATTCGCTCTGTGGAGAGTAATGTCGGCTGTAGCTGCGGGCACCAGTTTTGGTGTGTTGAAATCTGTGTGCATCAACCCGTCTTCTTCGCGATTGATGTTGAGAATCGCCGGAACACTTGTTGGAAAATTCGCAAGCAGATCAAGCTTTGTGTTCTGAATGTGCAATACAGTCTTTTGCAGAGTCATGTCAGATGCGAAGTGAATTGCTGGTTTGTCAGTTCCTTCGGTTTTCTGCCAGACAAATTTCTTTTCGCTCAGTAAAACTGTGTCAGCTTTCGCTTCCGATTTTTTGTCTTTTCCAAATCTGTAAACACAACCTAGTAGCTTGATTTTCTTTTGATTGGCTGGAGCTTCAAGAGTAACAACTCTGTTGGAGCGCGTCGCGTCGAAGTTGACCAACATCTCGCCACCGTTGAAATCGATGTCGATTTTCTCACCGTGATAAGTGCAATCTTTCTCGAAATTCACGTCCAACACACACTTCCCTGTGTAATTGAAAGCGGAATCGACAATCAGATTTTCAAAAGTCAAACTCGAATCTTTGCCTACGTGAACGTGCTGTTTACCCAGGTCTAGAGTTGAGCCAGGTCGCATGTGCAATGACGAACGAACAATCTGCAACTGGTCGAGCGCATCTTTCCAGTCGCCGCCGCCCTCACTATTTACGTTCTGATCTTCTAAAACATTGAAAATAAAAATACCGATGGTGCGAACCAGATCTAGTTCGCCTGAAACTTTTCCTTTCTCGAGAACCAATTTTTCTGGTGCTGGAATTCCACCCACCGCAATTGGTGCCGAAGTGATTAGTTCTCCGGTGGCGTATTTGGTGCTAATGACTGAAGGGTCGGTGATTGGGAGAGTCAACTTCAGTTTAAAAGTGGTGCCGGGTTGAAACTTCAGTGTTTTGTCGCGCACTGCAAACGTTCCGCCTTTGAACTTGCCAGACGCTTCCAGCTCGAACCGGTCCGTCACTGCAGTTATGCGCCGCAATACTGGGTCGTCGATTTTGATCGCTACGTCAGCTTTGACTGTCTGTTTCTGCGGTTTCACTGTGGTGTTCGAACAGGCGGTTGCAAAAAGCAACGCGCTGGCAACGACACACATGATGCGACTGATCGAGGAGTTTATCCTCGTGAATATGGAGGTGGCAGGCACCAATGTTCTCCGGCGTATGTTTAGTTGACAGCGGTATGGTCAGCGTGCTTGCCAAGCGGCGGAACGGCTGGCGCAACCGTGTTTGCAGTGAGAACAATAACAAAATCTGACGGCGCGTGCTCGTCTAAATTGACGACTATCGGAAAGGAAGAAAAACTAGGCACAGCTTCCTGTAGTTTGTGAGTCAGCATGTCATCAGCTTTGTAGCTGTTTTGAATGAGCTGTTCGTGTTGGCAATCGCCCGCATCTATGCGAATTACATATTTTGTTTTATAACCGGCGGCGCCGAGAATTCGCTCGTAAGCACGTGCAGTTTTTTCCGCGCCACGAGGATATTTGATAATGCAGCTTGTTTCAGCGCCAGTCGTTACGGCATCAGGAGTGGTGGCAGCATACGCGCTGTTCGAAGGCACGTTGAGCGTATTCATATCCGAGTCTCCCGACATCGGATTTCCTGCTAATCGATTCAAGACGACCGCCGAACCTTCGAAATCTGGCTGCCAGTAACTGCCTCCGTGAATCATCGTCGCGTGTCCGGGCAATGTCGCCGTGGATATTTGGCTCGACTTGATGTCCTTGCCGAAGGTCGCGATGCGCGCCATATCTTCAACAGATAGGTCGGTTTGCACATATTGATGAGCTAATTTGAAGAATTCCGGCAGTTTCAAAATCACATATGGCTCTTTCAGTTTATTTGCCAGTGCGCGCAAGAACCACTGCTGACGCTCGGTGCGTCCGATATCTCCGCGCTGGTCGTGCCTGAATCGCACGTATTCTTCAGCCTCTCGCGGCGAGAGCCTGTGCACGCCTGGCTCGAGTGCGACATGCAAATTTCCCGCCCAGTCGTTGTAGTGCATCCGCTTTTCGACCACTACTTCGATTGGTCCCAATGTCTCGAAAACCTTCCGCAACCCTTGTGCATCGATGATCATGTAGTGGTCGATTGGTATGTTGAAATTCTCTTCTACCGTCTCCACGGCGAGTTTCGGACCACCCAGAGCGTGCGCTGCGTTGATTTTGTCGACACCATGATCGCCGGCTAGTTTCACTCGGCTGTCTCGGGGAATTGAGACCATTCCGACCTTTTTGCTCTCAGGGTCCATACTAAGCAAAATCATCGTATCGGAGCGTGTATTGGTGAACCGTTGGGTGTTTCGACCGTTCGAGTCGCATCCCATCAAGAGCACGTTCATTCGTTTTGTCAGGGTCGGAATTGTGGCGATCTGCTGCGCCGAATTCTGTATATTTTGGCTCACCGCCTGAATCTGCTCGACCGGACCTACAGACTTTTTCGCGGATGCTGTGGACGTTGTCGGTGACGGTCTGTCCAGGTACATGTGCGCACCCGTTCCGATTGCGACTCCCATGATCGTAGCGAGCAAAATCTGTCCAGAAGTGACTGGTGGTCTGGATGAATATCGACTGTCTGAGCGAGTCACAACAACACTACTTTCACTGTATCCGGCTTGTCTGGCAGCGAACTGCTCGACTTACGGGCGATACATTCCACAAGCGACGGGCCGGGTGGGACGCGACGCCTAACTTAACCCACCCCTAAATGGATACTTTGAAACGTGATTCAGGTCCGTCGTATAGGTAATTTAACTTGTATTTAAAATGTTGCCTCGTCGCAAAATCGTCGACAGCCGTGAGGCGGGGATCTTGCTACAATCGGCATACTGCACGGGCTGGGCCGTGGTAGGAATCTGGTGGAGCTGGTGACTGTCAATTCGGTCGAATCAAACAAAGGCGTAGGTCCAAGCGGTTTCCTTGAACTGCATGGACACATGCTTGTGGTCGATTTCGGTCAGGTGTACATGGAAGGAAACCCTGTCGGTTTTCTTTTCGAAGACGGGCATTTGAATCAGGGCAAGATTACCAAGCCGATTGAAGAGATACACGGTTGCATATTTCGCGGCATCGATTCAAACGGAATTGCTCTTGAACTGCCGACCGGGCACGATGGTCCAACTGGAACTCTGACTTACAACGGTGTCAAATACGAAGTTACTCATGGGCGAATCGCTGATGAAAAGCGTCGTCTCGTCGGTGAGATGGATGATGACGGCACTGTTTATATGCGCGACGGTGTGAATAAAGTTGCGCGCGTGAAGTTGGACGAAAATAGCCAACTCACGACTGTCTTCGAGGGAACTAAAAGTAACGACGAACCGTTTAAGCACGAGTTTCTGCGTCCGCTTTATCGCAAAGACAAGAGTTATAGCGATAACGAGATTATTCGGTACTTTGCGGAGTTCGACAAGCTGAAGACTGCGCAGAAAAAATACGTTTGTGAGAGCATGAATTTGTGGGCCGCATCAGGCATCTTGCAAGTTGTGCGAAAGAGTGAAGGCAATTGCATGCTCGGAAACGTAAAACACGGAGCCGCTGGAGTCACCGGTGTGCGCACTGGTTACGTTACGCTCGACCGAGAAGAGTTCGAGAAGGAAATTGTTCTCTTCGCCAAGTTCGGTTCATCTGCTGTTGTCTCGACACGATGGAGACCTTATCTTGAAGTGCGCATCAATTTAGTGGTGGCACACGAGTTTGGACATCAACTAGAATTTTGTTTGTCGCAGGCAACGCAAAATAGAATTCGTGATTTGTACGAAGCGCGGCTAAAACAGTGCGATAAAGTGCATCCGCTGCCGGCAGAGTATGAAGGATATTCGGAACTGTTGACACCACAGCAGGTGCCTCAGCGCATGTTCATTTCAGGATATGCACGGTCCAGTAAGCATGAATATTGGGCGGAATGTGTGGCCGCGTTCTCGGTGAAAGACAGCAGAGAGTTTTTGAAAAAGTTGGACCCAGAGATCTACGAGATCCTACGCGAAGTGATCCTGAGCCCCGAGCAAGTTATGCGGCGGGTCTTCTACGATAATTTGATGGAATTACAGTCGAGTCTTCGTGTCGGAAACGAATTGACCGACAGTCTTTTGGATTAGTATGCAAAAGAAATTCACGAAATTTGTCATGGTGGCATATACGGTGTCGTCGTGCTGCTTGCCTGCTGTTTTTGCTGACGATGGGCTGGAAGGTCTGCAAGCAATTGACCCATCACAAAATCGTCCTGCTCCGCAAGGCTTTGGGCAGCAGCAGCGGATGCCGCAGCAAGGACTCGGGCAACAAGGATACGGACAACAACAAGGGTACGGACAACAACAAGGGTACGGACAACAACAAGGATATCCGCAGCAGCAAGGATATGGACAACAACAGGGATATCCGCAACAGCAAGGATATGGACAACAACAGGGATATCCGCAGCAGTCGGGATACGGACAACAGCAGGGCTATCCGCAACAGCAAGGATATGGACAGCAACAGGGATATCCGCAACAACAAGGGACCGGACAGCAGCAAGGATATCCACAACAAGGTTACGGACAGCAGGGCTACGGTCAGCAACAGCAGGGATATCCGCAGCAAGGGTACGGACAGCAGCAGGGTTACGGTCAGCAACAGCAGGGATACGGGCAACCACAACAAGGCTACGGGCAACGTCCAGCGCAGCAGAACTCTGGACAACAGGGTTATCCACAGCAAGGATATGGGCAGCAGCAAGGATTCCCGGGTGCATCGTCGTATCCGCAAGCCCAATCTACACAACCCAGATCTGGTGCCGGGTATCCACAAGAAGGAATGATTCCGGACTTCAACAAGCCACTACCATCGGTGCAAAATCGACCGCCAGGTTCCCCAGCTATTCCTTCCAATGGTCAGGGATGGGCGACTAACGTACCGATGACGCAGCAACAACCTGCAAGTGACGAAGCCCGAGTTACCAAACTCGAAGAAGCGGCGTTCGGTTCAACCTATCCCGAGCACGAAGTAGAAGATCGCGTCGACCATTTAGAGAAAGAAGTTTTCGGCGGTCCATCGCAAGGTCCGATGCAGGAGCGTATTGCAAAACTCGAGACGAAAATCATTGGTGGCGCAGGTGGTGCTTTCGGACAATCGGGAGTGCCACAGCAAAGCACACGTTCTCAGCAGAACAGTCGAAATCCGCATCTGCATTCTAATGCCGCTCCATCCTCAGCGCGACCGAAGAACCAGGCGGTCGCTAGAAATCCGCAAGAATCGTCCCCGACTTCATCATTTGATGGAGCCGACTCGACCGGTCCACAATCTCCGGAAGCCGCTGCCGAAGCCGAACCAGTAGGACTTTCTGCCGTTGCCCAGTCTTTGAGTGGTGGAGGTCCGGCGAAAGTAGCATCAGCGAAAGTGAAAGCTTCGTCAACCAAAACACCGCCAGTAGTATCAACTTCGAAACCATCCAGGCTCGCAGAGAAGAAAGACAAGTCCGCACCTTTGCTTTCTCCTGAAGTCGCGAAAGCTGATCCGCAATCAACTTCTGGAAACACACCAGAAGTGCAAGCCACCGTTGACGCTATTCCGAACGATCCAAAAGTAGGCGACTACTTTGCTGCAATTAAAAAATTTGGCGGTAGCACAGTCGCTCGCTGGAGCACGTTTCCAGTCAAAGTGAAGCTGCCACAAGAGTCACCAGAATCATGGAAAAACAATCTCCAGTCGGGCATCGCTGAGTGGAATAAACGCATTCCATTGAAGACTGTGTCGAATGCCGAAGACAGTGATGTCGAGGTCAGTTGGGTCAATCATTTGCTACCAGGCGTTTTAGGAGTTACTCGGCTGACAACTCCAACCGCTGGCAACATCCACGTCGAAATCTATCTTCTACGCCCGACATTTTACGTGCAAGACATTCCGGAACACGCTGTGCGTGTCGCTTTCCTTCATGAGTTGGGGCATGCTGTGGGCATTTTCGGGCACAGCTCTGCTCCGAATGACCTGATGAGCAGTTCAGAGTTGGAGATGGCTATGAAGGGAAAGGCGCCCGTAAAGTCCACGAGCGTCGATGCGAAAGATTTGAATACACTTAAACGAATTTATAATACGCCCGCATTGCCCACAGGCTTTACGCTTTCACAACCGATCGAATGGTCTTTTTCAATAAGAGATCTAAAGAAATTGCGCTCAGTTTAAAAGTTTGCATGACTCCAGTTGGACAATTAACGCAAGTTAGAAAGGAGTTCAACAATGTCTGTTCAACTGAAAGAGATTACGATCGCGCACAGCCCTGATTCCGACGACGCGTTTATGTTCTACGCGATCGCCAATAACAAATTGGATACGAAGGGTTTGAAGATCAATCAGGCGATGAAAGACATTCAGTCGTTGAATCTCGATGCAATCAACAAGCGTTTCGAAGTGACTGCGATTTCGTTCGCTGCGTATCCGTCAGTGTGCAAAGACTATGCGTTGACGACCTGCGGCGCGAGTATGGGTTACAAATACGGTCCAATCGTCGTCGCAAAAAAAGCAATGTCGGATGAAGAACTTAAATCAGCAACTATCGCAATCCCAGGAAAGTTGACGTCTGCTTGGTTGACACTTCAACTCTTCCAGAGTGGTCTGGCTGTCGTTGAATATCCTTTCGACAAGATTCTGGATGCCGTCATCAACGATGAAGTTGATGCTGGTTTGTTGATCCACGAAGGTCAACTTACTTATGGGTCGCATGGTCTGAAGAAAATTGTTGACCTCGGAGAATGGTGGTACGACCTCACCAGCCTGCCTTTGCCGCTTGGTGGCAATGTGGTGCGCAAGGATCTCGGACAAGATTTGATGAAAGACGTAACTCGAATTTTCAGAAGTTCTATTGTTTACTCTCTTGAACATCGCGCCGAAGCGTTGGAGTATGCACTGACATTTGCGCGTGATATGCCAGAAAAGCTCGCTGATAAATTCGTCGGCATGTACGTGAACGAACTCACGGTTGATTGTGGTGAATCGGGACGCAAAGCAGTCGAGACGCTTTTCAGAATGGCTTATGAGAAGGGTATCTTGAAAGAGCCAATCACCGTGGAATGGGTTGACGCTTAATCCGTTCTTTCAGCATAACTAAGGTAAAAGCCAGATCTATCGATCTGGCTTTTTAGTTCGGGGGTGAAAAGTTTGGACGAATTATTTGTCTTTCCACTGTTTGATTACGAGGTCAGGAAAGACTCTTAGCATCACGCTGGAGAGTATTAGCGCGCATGCGAAACCGACTACGTAATCATTCAAGATAAATGAAACCAATTTGTAAACGGAGAAAAAAACAGCGGTCGCTAGCAATAGTGATGCGGCTATTAGTGCCAACGCGAAATTTTCGGGAATTTCGGGCTCCTTTGACCAACGTTCTCTAACATTTATCACTTTTGCCGAGACTGGTTTTTCTGTTGAAATGGACATTGGAATTTATCCTCTAATCAAGCTGCAACTACAATTCCAGCAAAATGAGCGTGAAGAACATTCACTGCTTGCTTTGCCATCGCTAGCGGTACCATTAAAGTTATGCGTTGCTCTAACATTGCTGTAGCTAGAAGCGAAATTTTGTGCTGCGAAAGTTGCTCGACGCACTCCTGGTAGTGCTCGTTGTTTACCTGGCTTGCTACCAAACTTATTGCGCAGACATCCGTTTTAACGACGATATCTTTTAAACAGATAGGCGCTTTTTGCAGTATTGATGCAGCTTGCACGCTGTCTTCTTTTGATGTCATAACAAGTAGCTTGAAAGGATTGGGTTTAATCGGATCGACTAGTTCAGCACTTATGCCTGACTGCGCAAGCAATTCGCCGAGCATCCGCTTTGTTTTCATTCGTCGTCCCGGGAAACTGCGTAAATCGCGCGTCGTAGCGAGTTCAAGCTTTTCGAGCTGCAATTCGACGCGACTCAAATTCGAGCGTAGCGCTAGGCCAGTGAATGATCTGTCGATGCAATCATTTTCAACGAGCGTGCCCTCATCGCCAGGAACGAAAGTCGAGCGAACGCGCACTTTGACGTTGTGATCGCGTGCAACTTCCACCGATCGAGCGTTAAGAATTTGCGCGCCTCCCCGAGCCAATTCAAGCATCTCTGAAGTTGGAATTACAGAAAGTTTGCTTGCATTTGGAACCAGTCTGGGGTCGCAAGAGTACACTCCATCTACGTCAGAGTAAATGTCGCATCGTTCTGCTTTCAATGCTGATGCTAAAACTATCGCTGTTGTATCAGATCCGCCTCGTCCAATCGTTGTTATGTCACCATATCCGGTGAATCCCTGGAAGCCGGTAACAACAGGAATTGTTGTAGCTTTCAAGGCTCGTTCCAATGACTTCGAGTCTACGTGCGTAATTCGTGCATTACCAAACTGGTTATCCGTCAGAATTCCAGCTTGCACTCCACTGAACGACTTGGCTTTCAGTCCAAGAGATTGAAGTGCCATTGCCATCAATGTGGCAGACATTTGCTCGCCGGTCGCGAGCAGAGCATCTAGTTCACGGCGATCTGGTTGTGCCGTGACTTGACTTGAAACTTGCAACAATTCATCAGTGGTGTGACCCATCGCAGAGACGACGCACACTACTCTGTGATGCTTCGATGCCTCGGCAACGATTTTCGCAGCGTTTTTGATTCGCTCCGCAGTCATCACCGATGTTCCACCAAATTTGATTACCAGAATGTTTGCCATGTTCCTTGCGCGCCTTACTCGCTGAGTTTGCGCCGTTACTCAGTGGTGAAAAATTGGATTGAAACTAAGTATTCACAGCGATGTTATAGCTCTGCGCGCGACAAAATCGTGTTAAGGCGCGACAGATAGCATCAAGAATCTATCAATCTTCCGCGCACTGCATTTCTCGAGCAATGTTGAATGTGAGTTGTCGCAAATAATCGGCATTGGAAATGCAGAATAAAGCAGAATCTAAAGACGCTCTAACTTACGAGGCTGTCGTGGATTAGCTCTGTCACTGATAGTCCTCATTATCCAAACGGTCACTGGCGCCGAAAAACGCTAAAGGCTCTACATTAGCGAGCATCAGTGGTAACAACTTGGTAACCCTCGGCATATTAAATGGATCGTGGAAAAGACTGTATTCAATACATCATGGACCGCGCGAATCCCTGACACGGAGCTTTTGATGACGAGACACGACTACCATCGGTTTAAAGACGAATCTGCTGCTTTGACTCCAACACTTGAGCATCATGCCATGCTGGAGCAGCCCACGTTGCGCGATCTCGGCGCATCGAGACTGAGCGAAGAAGAACGTGTGAGAACCAGTCACTCGGCGGCGAAGATACTGAAAGGGTCGGGTCCGGATTTTTCTATTTCAGGAGCAGAACGAGATCCGTTCACGCATCCTCGTCGCAGTCAGGGCTTGCTCGCTACTGGCGACATAGCCGCGAAGTACGAAAGCAACAACAGTCCTGACGCTGTAAATCGCGATCCGAATCGCAGGGCTGGACATGATTATGGCGCGTGGCAATTCAACTCGCGTGCGAAGATTCCACAAGAGTATGTGAAGTGGGCTGAAACGAATGACCCTTCGACCTTCGCAGCGTTGAAGGATCACACAAAGAGTATTCATCGTGGAGCGCGTGGAGATTTCGGTCACGCCTGGAAAGACCTTGCTGCAAAAGATCCAAATTCATTCAATGAATCGCAGCGACGTTTCGCCATGGAAAAATATTTGAAGCCGTTGGAAGAACGCTTTCCGCGCATTGGACAGAGTCAAGCATTGCAGGAACAGGCGTTTGCGACCGCCATTCAATCGGGAGTCGGCGGCGCTACCAGACTGCTTCAACGAGCTGGATTTGATCGAGATGATAAATCAACATCAGATCTGATCGCGAGTTTGACAGCACAGCGCACCAAGTCCTATCACCGAAATGCAACTCGTTACGCAAATGAAGGGCGCGATTTAGAAGAACTTTCGCAACGTAATCATATGCAGCGGATCGACAAATCTGCTTTTGGTGACTTTGTCTAGCTAAGCGCTGGTGTCGTATTTAGTGCCTGACTGGCTGCTGTTTTAACTTCTAATGCATAAAGTGTTGTCGAACTGTCGATTGGAGTTCATGCTCCGAGCCATTAGTTTGTGAACTAAACTTGCACTACAGCCCAATTTGCTCAAAATCACCAGCGAAAGCGGTTATGATCAAGCACGTTCGGATTTACAGGCGACAAGACTTTGGACAAGCATTCACGGGGTTTTACAGTGTTGCTTGCGGGGCTTGGCGTTCTCCCGCCGCTGTCCATCGACATGGGGCTGCCAGCGCTGGCGGTTATAGCCAGCACGTTTCGTTCGAGTGACCCTGCAGCGGCGATGACGCTGAGCTTATTTCTGCTTGGGTTTGCCGTCGCGCCTCTGTTTTGTGGACCGATATCGGATCGTGTTGGTCGCCGACCTGTGTTGCTTTTCGGCTGTGCGGCGTTTGCTCTGGCTGCGGCTGGATGCACATTTGCGCCATCAATCGAGATTTTGCTGGCTTGTCGATTGATTCAAGGTCTCGGCTCCGGCGCCGCGACTGTTCTTAGCACAGCAATTGTTCGCGACTTGTTCGAAGGGCACGAAGCACAAGGGCGCTTAGCGCAAATCGGTGTCATGCGCAGCTTCGCTCCAATGATCGCGCCGACTCTGGGTGCTTATATTTTGACGGTGGCCAATTGGCGCTGCATTTATGGACTGCACACCGTCCTGGGCATAGCACTTTGGACGCTCATTATGTTGGGCTTTACAGAATCGGCGAAGTTGAATAAGACTCCGCTGACAGTATCCGCGTTGATTAGCGAATACTTTGAAGTGATTCGTCATCGCGTCAGCTTTGGTTACGCTGCAATGAATGCGCTCTATTTCGGCGCAATTTTCACTTACGTGACGAACTCACCGCTTCTGATGATGAAGCACTTTGGCGTGTCGAATCAAGATTTTGGCTATCTGTTTGCCGGAACGGCATTCGGTATCATGTGCGGTGCCGCCGTCAATAAAAAGATGAGCGCGAAAAAATTACCCGCACAAGTCTCTCTATTCGCGGGACTCTCAATTGCATCCACAGCGGTTCTAATGAATGTGATCCTTACCGCCATTGGCTGGGATCAACCACTTACTCTGTGTTCGTTCGTATTTCTTGTAACGTTTTCTGCAGGATTGCTCACCCCGACGACAGCTCACAAGTGTATCGAGCCTCTGCCGCGTATCGCTGGAGTGGTATCGGCGGTGATGGCATGCTCCCAGATGGTGTCAGGTGCAATTGCCGGAATGATCGTCTCGAATATATACGACGAGAAAAGCTCCTGGGCAATGACTGGGCTGATGATGTTCTATGTTTTTGCTGCTGCCGCCACGTATCTGTTCGTCGTTCGCCCAGCGGAAAGAGCTGCCGCAGTAACAGTTACAGTTGCACCTAAAGCTTCGGCAGCATCCGATGCTGCGTCAAAACTCGATTCTGGGTCTGAATTCGATTCTGAATCTGAATTCGCTGCTGGCTCAAAACTCGATTCTGGTTCAGAACTCGATGCTGGATCTGAATTCGATGCGGCATCTGAATTCGATGCCGTATCAGAACTTGAAGCCGAAACGATTTCGACCTAGCTCTTCGGTCTGTATCAACTGCTGCGAAAACGCAAACAACTACAAGAACAATTTGTTGTAATAACCATCTCTAGTTTTTCCATCCGAATTCGGTTTGGGATTGACGAATTTATCGTCTTTCTGCACGATAAGCTTGTCTTCGAATGGAGGACGATAGTCGCCCACGGTAGTTCTTGTTATGTCGGTAAGCGTCGGCTTGTTATCGATCGTTTTGTAGTTGAATGTAAATTTCGGAGTCTTCTCATTCATCAATGCTTTCAGTGTCTCAACTGGTGTGAAATCCGAGTCTGAATCTAGGTTGCTCAAATCAGCGATTCCCACGACTTTTCCTGCGCGGTCGACGATCGGACCACCAGAACTTCCGTGCTGAATATTCACAAGCGCGTTGAACATCGGACGTTTCAATTCCGCTTGCGATTCTTCTCTTTCTTTCGGTGTCATTTTATCCAAGATTTTCTTTGCATTATCTTGAGTCTTTTGACCTTCCGCATTCAATACATCTTGTCCGGACTCAGTGTTGCGGAAATAGCCGGGCGAGACGTACATAGGATCCCAGCCGTTAGGATGACCGAACCCCCAAACGTTATCGTCTGGTTTTAGTGTTTTGCTGTCGCCCAGTTCAAGCGGCTTCAAAGTCTTTGGCACTTCGCCGTCGATTTTAATGATTGCCAAATCGTTTAAGTCATCCAGCGCCTTTATTTTTGCGTTGTATGACTTGCCATCAGATGTGACGACAGTGAGATGTTTACTGCCGAGCACGACATGTGCGTCTGTTGCGATATCACCGTCTTTGTCGATTGCAAAACCAGAGCCGGAGCCATCGTCTAAATTGATTTTGACGATCGAAGGAGCAACATCCATGAATAGCTTTCTGGAAACAGCATCTACTTCCGGCTGCTCGTTGTCTTTGTCTGACGGGTCAAGCTTTGGCTTCAGTTCGTGAATGATTTCCTTGGTCATGTCTTCTCCAGCACATTCGTTTCTGACACTAGACTATGCGGCTAGGGGGCAAGAGACAATCGGGAAATTACGCATTCGCGTGTACTACAATGACGCTATGCCGGAATTGTTGGACCCGAGCCCCGAAATCATTCACCAGTTCAAACTTGCGAATAGTTATGAACAGCGAACCATGATTTGGAATTTGCTCGGAGTCGGCGTCACCACTTTTGCGCAGTATCTCAAACCGTCAGCGGCGCTGATGGGCATGAGTCTCGTCTATGTCCTGCACATATTTTCTTCTGTTGTTGTGCTCGCTCAACTCAACGGTTTGGATAAATATCGCGAATCGATCGCGCTGAAAATTATTTCGATCATGTACTTCATTCTCAGTGTGTACATGGTTGGGCGCGCGGTGATTGGATTTTCTTCGGGAAAACACTACACCGATACACTGATCGGAATATTTTGGCTTGGTGTGTCCTACTTCGTTATGCTCAAGTTCTCGCGCTTAAAACGCGGGCTTGGACACTCGCTACAAAATCAAATTCTCATCCACATCTCGCATATGAATTTGGTTGATTCGTACATTGCATTGGGTGTGTTGAGTTGCCTTATTTTGAGCACTTTTGCCAGCTTCTATTGGGCTGATCCAGCCGCAGCTTTGATTCTGGTTGGATATGCTTGTGAGGAAGGAATTGCAGCCTGGCGCGCTGGTACGGACCGTG
Source organism: Drouetiella sp. (assembly GCA_036702965.1). Taxonomy (GTDB): domain Bacteria; phylum Cyanobacteriota; class Vampirovibrionia; order Obscuribacterales; family Obscuribacteraceae; genus PALSA-1081. The sequence goes on along the minus strand of DATNPZ010000013.1, from coordinate 172,502 downwards.
GACGTGCTGCTGAATTGGATTTTGCTTCGCAGGTAGCGGCGCATGAAGCAGCGGAAAAGAAACGGATTGCTGACGACTCTGCGGCCGACGGCGATTCTGCTTAAGGTAAGGACTCTGCTCAGTGCCTGGATTTGATAAAGCTTAGATAGTGCAGATCAATTTAGGGCAAAACAATCTAGAGCAAATCAATCTAGGGCAGCGTGCGTACGAAGTCACCAATTGTGGTGGCAAACAGTTTGGGATTCAGAAGTGGGATGTCGTTGTGCCCAGCACCTTTGAACACGACCAACTTCTTTGGTTCAGTTGCCGCTGCAATTGTCTCTTCCGCGTGAGTGATTGGAAGTGTCTGATCAATTTCCCCGTGGACCCAAAGTAGAGGTGCATGTTTGCCGCGCAGATACGCCTCATTATCAAATTCGACGTCCTTGAATGCGATTTTGGGATAGACTCTCAACCACAATAATCTATCCTGTGCCGCGCGAGATAATGATGAAAAACCAGATTGAATTACAATCCCAGCAACAGGACGATTCTCGGCGATGTATGTTGTAACGCCTGAGCCAAGCGATTCTCCGTAAAGGATAATATCCTTTGGCTCGTAATGGAGCACGTTCCGCGCGTAGTCATATGCAGCTAACCCATCCTGTTTGAGCGCTGCAACCGACGGTTCACCCGTGCTGAATCCGTAACCCTGATAATCGTACATTAGCACTGAACCACCAGCGAAGAGCAAATCTGGAATCAACGGAATGCGATTGGCGATGCTTCCGCCATTCCCGTGGCTGATGATGAATAGCTTTGGGACGTCCTTTTTCTCGAAATACCAGGCATCCAATTTCGCATTTGTGCCACTAATAATGGTGCGCTTCGAAAATTTGGAATGAGTGGCAGATTCGATCTTTGTGAAAACGTCTTTTATCGAATCTGTGTTATGTCCAGGACTTGGAATAAAAAGAAGGCGATTGTAGATCTGCATTCCGAGTATTGGTGACAGCACCGCGTAGATTGCCAGAACTTGAACCACTGCGTAAAAGCTGAATAAGCGCGAGAGGCGGGTCTTAAGAGCGACGGGTTTTGCCGCGAGTGTTTTTTCTAGCGTGATCATTGGAACCTCAACAGATTCCTTCACCGTATCAATTTGTCGAAAGCAGGGTCTAGCTAAGACCAAACACTTCATTAAGTGTTGGTCGAGCTTATTTCCTCGCAACTTGACCGGTGTCGGCGTCCGGCCGGGCTTGAAACTTATGGGTGTGGGCTGGGCATATTAAACCCGAAGGCTTAATAGGGATTTGCTGCATGGAAGGCACAACTGATGCATTGGGCTGGCAATCTTACATAAACGCCGCCGAGAAGGCGTCGGAACTGTCTCAATATAGCGACGCCGAAAAGCTGTATCAGAAGGCCTTATGCGAGGCCGAGGCGACCGGTCAGGAACGCTCGGATGGTAGCACTGATGGTGTGAAGTCAGATATTCTCGTTGCGCTCGGAGATTTGTACTGGACGCAAGGCTGGTATAAAGAGGCGGACCAGGTTTATCGCACCGCCCTCGACCTGCGCGAGAAAGCATTTGGCATTGATACAGTGCCAGTCGCTGAGTGTCTGAATAAAGTGGCAATGGTTTTTCGCGCTCAGGGCAAATACAGCGAAGTCGAACCATATTTCCGGAAAGCTCTCGAAATTTACGAGCACTCCGCGCAGCCTGATGATCTGGGAACTGCAGCCACTCTTGAAGGTCTGGCGGACTTTTATAAAGCGCATGGAAAATATGCTCAGTCCGAGCCATTATTTCAAAAAGCAGTGAGCATCAGAGAGCGAGTGCTTGGAGAGAAACATCCAAGCATCGGACCAGACCTCACGAATTTGGCACTCGTTTACCATGCGTCTGGAAAGTACGACAAAGCCGAGCCGCTCTACACGCGTGCCTTGAAGATAGCTGAGGATAATTGGGGATCTGAACATCCAACTGTGGCGACTGTTCTTAATTATCAAGCCGAGCTCTATCGCATGAAAAGCAAGTTTGAGGATTCGGAAAGAGCACATTGGCGTGCGCTGAAAATCCGTCAAAATGCGCTTGGTGTAGAACATCCGAGCACCGCGCAAAGCTTGAGTAATCTTGCGCTGCTCTTTCATGTTCAGTGCAAATACCACCAAGCGGAGCCGCTCTACAAAACACTTTTGGAACTTCGCACGAAAGATTGGGGACCAAATCACATGCACGTGGCGGAGATTCTGAATAATCTCGCTGAAGTTTATCGCGACCAGGGAAACATTGCTGAGGCGGAACCGCTCTATTGGAGGGCGCTTACAATCACGCAAGAGAGTTTGGGACGTGAGCATCCGAGTGTCGCAAAGGCGCTGAGAAATCTTGCTGAAGTGTACGAGGAGCAAGAGAATTTCTCTGAAGCTGACCGGCTATACAAGTGGGGTTTGGAGATGAGCGAGCCTCTTGGTGCGGAGCATCCAGACGTAGCCGCTCTCATGTCGAGATACAATGCCTTGCAGCGAAAAATGCTCGACCTGGGTGGAGATCTCGAAGATTTCGAGAACCTGGACTTGCTCGATTGATTGCACTAAGACTCAGAAAGAACCGTTTCGATTTGCTCGATTGATTGCACTAGACTTCGAACGATTTCGATTTGCTCGATTGACTACGCTAAGACTTTGACGGCTTCTTTCAGTTTCTTTCGCACGCCTTCGCCAGCGAGTAAGCCGCTGCTTGCAGCTTGCCCGACGCCGCGTGTCCAACTGCTTGAGTCTCCGATGATGAACAAGTTCGGAATCGTTGTTTCCATGTTCTTGTTCACGGTGATCGAATCTGGATAGCTCTTGCACTCTGGCGCATAAAGCAATGTGGAGTCGTCTGCTACGCCTGGGCAAATTTTGTTCAATGCATCCAGGTATTCAACGATGCCTTCAAGAATTCTGTGCGGATAAGCAAGAGAGATATCGCCGCATTCAGCTTCGAGTGTTGGCTTGATCAAATTGTTGTTCACAGATTTTGTTCGTCGTCCCGCTCGCAAGTCGCCGAGTCGCTGAATCAGCGGTCCTCCGCCTGCAAGCATGTTGGCGATTTTGGCAATTGTCTGCGAATACAACTGTGGATCTTTGAACGGTCTCGTGAAAGTTTTTGATACCAACACAGCGAAGTTGTTGTTCTCGGATTTTTCGTACATCTTCGAGTGTCCGTTAACCAGCACGTAATCGCGATGATTTTCTGGCGTGACAAATCCCTTTGGATTCGAACAGAAGTTACGAACGACATCGTTTGCGTGTTTGCTTCTGTAATAGAGTTTCGGTTCGTAGAAGCGCTTGTCCACTTCTTCTGTGAAGAAGCAACTGGTTTCAACGCGCACACCGATATCAACTTGTCCTGGCGATATGTCCAGCGCTTTGTAGAATTCTTGTTGCGTCAACCATGTCGCACCGCCGCGCCCTACAGAGAGAACGCAGAAATCGAATGTATCTTCTAATTCGTCTGTTCCGGGATTGCGATAACGCCCGTGTTGAACAACGAATTTTTCGCCACGACGCGAAACTGCGTTGACCTTAGTATCCCAATGGAATACAAGGTTCGGTCCCTTATCGATGATTTCTTGCAGGATACTTGAGTTGATTGCCGGCGCGTTGTCTGAGCCGCAGTGCAGCAGTTCTTGATAGTGATAGACCATTCCTGCCATCGTCGCGCGCTTCTTGATCCAATCTAAATCATCAGCGTTTGGACTTACAACGGGAATCTCACACGGCGCATGATCCAAAATTGTGTGACGCACCGTATTCAGGCGTTTTTGCAATTCCTGCTCACCGACTAAATCCCACAGGCGGCCGCCAATGACAGGCGAGGCTGAAAGGATGACTTTGAAGTCATTCCAACTACCGGCAGATTGCCCCGGCGCACAGTAGCTGCACGCTTTCGGTGGGCAGACAGTCAGTTTGCCCTGGTCGATTGGGCATGCATAACGCTTCTCGTAGACTGGTCCAACATCAAATACGTGTACTTCGACATCGGCTCCTGCTAATTCTTTTAACGCAAAGAGACCTGACGCACCCAAACCTACAAGAGCTAGTTTTTGCATTACCTCTACAAACTTATTTTGAACTAATAAAATTCGAACGACTGGCTCAGCGCTGTTTTTCCGACACGCAACGAGCACGATTAATCATATTAACACCGATTCCAAGAATTACTCGGTTTCTTGCGTAAAACTAAACAGTTCTCAACGTCTGAGACGCTTGGATTAGCCGCATCTCACCGCTTTGCTCTCTATTCGCTGCATCCCCCGACATCGCCTGACTTGACATTGATATCGCATTTAGTGGCACAAAATTACTGTTTGATCTGCATACAGGATAATTCTTGCAACGAATTCGTCCTGGTCGGGATCTCTAACCCAGTGCGAATGTACAATCCCCTTGCTTATTGTCCAATGTGTTAATTACTGTGCTTACAACAACAACAATTCCCGGTTTCGTGCTGAATTCAAATCAAAAACCAAGTCATAAGACTTACTGTCCCGTCCAGCTCGAGGTGCAAGAAGCTCTCGCAGCGCTGGGTACGGAGCGTCTGGTCCTCGCCATTCACGACCAAAGTTTTCCAAGCGGCGATGACGAAGAATTGGGTCGCGGTTCTCCTTATACAGAGGGAGGCACCAAGTTCATTCACTTTGTGCGCTCGCTTGGCTTCACTGGAATCCAATTCGGACCGCAGGGGAAAACCTCTCAGCACAACCCTTCGCCTTATGACGGAACGCTTTTCTCTAAAAGCGAGCTTTCTATCTCGTTGAAAGCGCTCGCTGAGAATTCCGAATGGTGTGGTTTGTTGGATATGGCAACTATTCGTGAGTTGGTATCCGAATGTCCTGCATCAGCTGCTGACACTCGCGGCGAATTTGATTATAAGTATGCTTGGAACGCGCATCAAACGGCATTGCGTAAAGCGTTCCGCAAATTCATGAATAGTGAACGCGAAGTACCGCAGTTGTGGGAATCATTCAATGAGTGGACAGAAGCGCAGCGATCGCTTGGTGAAGACTGGTTGTTCCGCGATGCTATTTTCGAAGTTCTGACGCTCGAATATGGAACGGATGATTGGCGGCAATGGTCCGCGCTGGATCAACGTTTGTTCTCGCCAGTGGAAGGCGACGAAACTGCAAGCATGCAACGGCAAAGCGATCTGCGCGAGAAGCATGGTGATGAAATTCGATTCTATTTCTTCTGTCAGTTTGTTGTGCATTTGCAGCATGCTGCTTTGCAGAAATTTTCTTTCGAAATGGGCCTGCGTTTGTACGGCGATCTTCAAATCGGCTATTCATCTTGTGACACATGGAGTTGTGCCAATCTGTTCCTATCCGGTTATTCGATGGGCGCACCGCCGAGTCGAACGAATCCAGACGGACAACCCTGGGGTTTCCCTGTTTTGGATCCACATAAGTATTATTCTCAAAAGGACGATGGCACCCAGGCAGCGGGTCCGGCGCTTTCTCAGTTCACAAGCCGGATTCAGAAGATGCTTCTGGAGTTCGATGGCATTCGACTCGATCATCCACACGGTTTAGTCGATCCGTGGGTATACGACAGTACCAGTGACAATGCACTACATGCGGTGCAACATGGAGCGCGACTGTTCTCGTCTCCAAATTTGGATAACCAGAAACGTCTTGCCGAGTTTTCCATTGCCAGAGCCGATCAGTTGAACCCCAATAGTCAAACTCCAAGATACGCAGACGACTGGGTGGTGGCACTGACAGATGAGCAGATCCAGCGTTATTCGGTTTTGATTGATACCGTTATTGATGTCATGGCAAAGCAAGGCTCTCCTGCATCGGATGTCGTGTGTGAGGTTTTGAGCACGTGCCCATTCCCATTGAAGATGGTGATGAAGAAGCATTCTCTAGGGCGCTTTAGAGTGACTCAAAAAGCTAGTCTGACTAATAAGGAAGATGGATACCGCAGCGAAAATTCTAACCCCTCTGATTGGATTATGGTTGGCAACCACGATACTAAGCCAGCGTGGCGTGTCGTTGATGAATGGAAAACATCGGGCGAAATAGAAGCACGCGCTCAATATCTGTCCGAACGTCTCGAGCCGAACGAGACGAAACGCGCTCAGTTTGCCGAGAAACTGGTGAGTGAGCCGAAATTGATGAGCGAAGCGTTGTTTGCTGATTTGTTTGCGAGTCCAGCGAAAAATGTATCTGTCTTCTTCCCGGATTTGCTTGGAATGAAAGACGTTTACAACCAGCCAGGCACCGTCAACGATACCAACTGGTCACTTCGCGTTCCGCACGATTACGAAAAGCTTTACCGTTCGCGTGTTGAAAAAGGAGAAGCGCTCTCGATTCCGAAAGCGCTTCTCATGGCATTGCGTGCTCGTTATCCCGAACCATCTGCGGAAATCGTAGACCTGATGGAACGTCTTAGCCACTCAAAATTCTAAGTGGATTTGAGGTCCGGGTCCAGATAGATACTTCCTAAACTGTTGCAGCGGACGGTACGTCACTTGCCTCATTCAGAAGTTGTAGGGACGCTTTATCCAGAATCAGATTGGCTGATGTGATTAGCTCTTCCAATTGCTTCTCATTTGTCGCGCTTGCAATCGGTGCTGTCACCGATGGCTGAGCCATCAGCCATGCTAACGCCACCGCCGATGGTGTAGATGAGGTTGCCTTTGCGACTTTCTCGAGCGCTTCGACGATTCTGAAACCACGGTCGTTCAAATACTTTTCGACGCGCGATCCTCTGTCGCTCTTGGACATATCCTCCCTGGACTTATATTTACCAGACAAGAATCCGCTTGCAAGCGAGAAATATGGAATGACTCCAACGTTTTCCTTCTCACAAAGTGGCGCCAGTGTTTTCTCAAATTCGCGTTCGCACAAGTTGTATAGCGGCTGCAAGCTTTCATAGCGTGGGATTTTTAACTTCTCGCTCGCTTTTAGCGATTCGGTCAATCTTTCTGCACTGTAATTAGACGCTCCCAGAACTCGGATTTTCCCTTGCTTAACCAGGTCAGCAAACGCGCTCATGGTCTCTTCTACGGGCGTAGTCTCATCGTCCTTGTGGGATTGATACAAATCCACGTAATCGGTCTTCAGGCGCATCAGAGAGTCGTCTATGGCTCGACGAATCCAATCTTTTTTAAGCCCAACCTTACCCGGTCCCATTTCCATCCCGACTTTGGTCGCGAGGATGACTTGGTCGCGATTTTTGCGACTCTTAAACCACTTACCGAGCAATTCTTCTGATTCACCGCCCTTGTTTCCCGGTACCCATGTCGAGTAAATGTCGGCTGTATCGATAAAGTTCAGACCAGCTTCCAGACAGCGGTCCAATAATTTGAATGACAGGGCTTCATCGTTAAGCGTCCAGCCGAAGATGTTGGCACCAAAACACAGCACTGACACCTGCAGGTCGCTGTTACCGAGCTGTTTCTTTCGCATAGCTTCTCCAATCAATGTGGACCGAGAATTGTATCAGCTTCTGGCGGCTCGCTTATCCCGGTAACTGCCACCATTTATTTGTAGTCATCTGTACGAAGATGAAATAATTTCTTGTTTAAACGCACCGTTCAAAAACGCATGAGTTATAAGTCTGACTGATATTCGCGATTCGGATAAGAGTGACACTCAGTCTTAATCTTAAACGTGTTAGAAATCGGTCTTAGGGGGATAGTCAATTCGAAATTCTTCTGGTAGAACTGAGTAATGGAAGGTTTCACATCCTTCCGGTTTAGGCAAATTCTTTGCGAGGCATTCCTAGCGAAACATCCTAAGCGAACTAAAAAATGTAACCATTGAAGAAACACCAGCGCATTAAGCTGGATGAACGACGTTTATGTGCAGCCTCAGGATTCTGTGGCTGCACAGTCGTTTTTGCACGTTCGGTGTGCCTCCAAATGTGGTGACTGACCTAGTGCTTCGCAAAAACTGTTTTGCAAGCACTCAGTGGCGACTGGCGCCATGTTTGGAGGATATTCTCAGCGCGGAAAATGAGTCTCTGTTTCAATGGACCTCGTAAGCAGTTCGGTAACTGTTTCTTGGGCAACAGTATCCTAGTAATGAACAACAGGTTGAAATACTCTTACGTCGCTGCTTTCCTGTCTTCGGTGATAACGCTGTTCGCGTCGCCGTCTATGATTAGTCGTTTTTGTCCTCATTCCCTCGATGAGTATCCGCAATTGATAGCAGCAGAGATTGAGCGCTGGAAGCCCATCTCCGTTGAATCATTGGATGGTCACTGTCCGCACGAAGGTGTTGTCGATAATTTGGGAAATTGGATAATTCCGCCCAAGTATTGCTTTGTTTTCCACGATCCAAAATTAGATGTTTATTGGGTTTCGTCAGGACACGTTAAGTCTCCGACGGATCTGGTCGTCTTCAATCATCGTTTTGCACTTCCACAAAGGTACGATTGGCAGTGTCTAGATCGGAATGGTCGCAAAATCGACCTGCCGTTGCCTATCTGGGCGACCAATGGACTCATAGGGAAACCCACTACAGACGAGGCTTTACCAAATGGGTGCGTGGGAGAAATTCTAGAACCTAGCCCACCCTGGTTGCTAAAAAAGACCAACGCCCGTGGGCATTACGTTGGGCATAACTTGTGGGCTGTGCGTTTTGATACAAGTGCTTCGAATAAAATTGATTGGTTTAAGCAATCACGCGACGATTTATACGACCTGGATTTGCAACACTTAACTGCTCTTGTCGATCAGAACGGCAAAAAAGTGGCAACTATTCCGGGCGGGTGCTCCTCATGGACATTTGCAGATTGATTGCTCCGCGTATCAAATTTGAAAAATCGATTGCAAGGCACGATCGATCTTTCTTTCAAACAAGTAACTCCGTTTTTGTTCAGTAACTTAGATGACTTTTCGGAAGGTCGTGCCTTTGCAATCGTGGACGACGAGAAGAAATCATTGGGTGGCTACATAAATAAAGCCGGAAAATTTTGTACTGAACAAACTTACACTGTCGGTCAACCGTTCGAAAACGGTCGCGCCATCGTTGCGCGAAGATTGTTAGAAGGTGTGATTGATAAGGATGGAAAGGAAATTATCCCGGTAAAATATGATCAAATAAATCGGTTACCTGGTGGAAGATTCAGAGCTTTTTGGGGAAGGCATGTCGAAGTTTTTTCTCCCGATGGAAGATTACTTGCTCAAAACAATTTTGAGAAGAATCTGTATTCATTTGAGTGGCAACTGGCGTACGATGGGCGCTACACTCTGCGAGATGAAATTGGTCGCAAGATTGGGACTGAATCGTTTTCAGATGCACAGGTTGTTTCCTCAAATCAAATTATTGTTTGTAAGAAACCGACAGAATCCGGCTCTAAATATTTCGGATTGATAGATTGCAAAGGAAATTGGCTCGTCGAGCCGAAATTTAGTTCGCTCGAATTTATCTCGAAGGACAGATTTTTCGCGTATCCACCGTTCGAGGAAATTCACGATTGAGGCTTATCCATATATCAGAACCGTTATATCAGTGCCGCTAGATCAGTGCCGTTAGATGCCGCTAGATCAGTGCCGCTAGATCAGTGCCGCTAGAGCAGTGCCGTTGGATCAGTGCCGCTATATCAGGTGCTGGTATATCAGTGCCGTTACCTCTTGGAGTTCGTTGATGAAATCCGTTCTGGTAGATTTTAAGAAGTGAGGGGTATCGCTTGAATCTGTGCTGCTGCGGTAATTTGCGGATTTTATACGCGAAACTTTCATTCAGCTTGCGTACTTTCCCCAATTGTTTGCGCTCCTCCTTGCAACTATTCTGTGGTCCAACAGCTTAGCGGCACTAAACAGATAAATGCTCCCTCGAAAGAGGTCAGCTCGGATTCCCAGAATTTCTGCAACTACCTACGGTATGTGTGCATGAACAGTTATCTCAATAAGCATCCTCGGTGAGGAGGCTTGGCGCGTCTTTGGGTTTGATTTAGCGAGAGTGAAACAATGGGCAGACCAGAAGCAGATCTAGGTAAAACTGATAACAATGTCGACAGAACTGAAGCGCAGAATCTAAGCGCGTCGGTTCAAACTCAGGCACAGATAGATTCGCATATTGCGGCTCCTTCGAGCGCGGGCGATAGAATGTGGGATGTCACCAAAAACAGCGTCAACTATATTGAAGATGGATTCAAAAGTTCGCTCACTCTGGATGCACTGAAAAACAACATGATAGCTGGTGCCGTCATCGGTGCTGCCACCAAAGTTATTTTGCCTGAAACAGGCGCTGTCGGCAAAGTTGCCGGAGCTGTGCTTGGTGCATACTTCGTCGGTGAGCCACTCGTGAAAAGCGAATACATGGCGTACAAAGCCGACAACATGGCTCAGATGAAGGACGCGAGCGAATATTTGGGCAATGCGATCGGCGGAATGCCTGTCGGCATGGTTGAAGGCGGAATCGGTGCGAAGTTTGGTTCTGGTCTTGCGGGTGCTGCGCTTGATACCGAAGCTGGTGCCGCATTCAAAGACATGAAAAGGTCCGTATACAACCAAGCTGATACTCACATGCAAGTCGGCATGGCGGGCACTCGCAACTTCATGTTTGAAAAAATGGGTGTTGGCGCGCCAGACGCAGGTCCGCACCAACATGGTGTTATACCTCCATACTTGTTGGAATCGCTGGCGAAGAACAATCCTGAAAATCCTGCTTACATGGCAACGATTCGTGCGACGCATCAGTTACATGTCGATAGTGTGAAGGCACGCGCTATGTCGTCAGCCGCTGCACTCACGGAAGGTAAGGCAGACCGATATGTGTTCGACGCAGGCGGTGAAGAAGTTCCAGGAAAGCAGGTCATGAAAGAAGGTGACAAGCCGACAGGAAACTCTGATGTAGACAACGCCTACAACTACACTGGCGATGTACGTGAGTATTACAAAGCCGTGCACAACCGCAATTCGATTGACGGAAAAGGTATGGATTTGTTGTCCACGGTTAACTATGGAGACAACTTCGAAAACGCGTTCTGGGATAGCACCAGAATGACGTACGGAAGACCTGGAGCTATGAGCTTCTTTAAGACATTCATTCAGCGCGTAATTACTGGACATGAAATGACGCATGGTGTGACTGAGAACGAAGCAAACGAAACCTATCGCAAACAACCAGGCGCACTCAACGAACACAACTCTGACGTCTTCGGTGTATTGGTCGAGCAACGTGCATTAGGTCAGACTGCGGATAAAGCAAGCTGGTTGGTCGGTGAAGGCATCTGGAAGGATGGAGTGAAAGGTAGAGCGTTGCGCGACATGAGAAACCCTGGTACCGCATACGATGATCCGCGTATCGGTAAAGACCCTCAACCTGCGCACATGAAAGATTACATCAACACAACACGCGACAATGGTGGCGTTCACTTGAACTCTGGTATTCCGAACAAAGCGTTCGCAGATTTCGCTGTGGCAGTCGGCGGAAACGCATGGGAAGCGCCAGGCAAGATCTGGTACGAAGCCAGACACAACGCCGGTTCCGATCCATCGTTTGCTTCATTCGCCTGGGAAACAATCGAAGCCGCGAAGAAGATCAGTCCGAAGGATGTCGAAAAACTGCAAGCAGCTTGGGAAGGTGTTGGTGTAAAACCTGCACCGAAGAGCTCAGAAGTTGTGACTCCTGTTGTAGTCAATCAGGACAACGAAAAGAAACCAGGCTCTTAACTCACCTGGTCGAAAAAATAGAACTCAACCGATACCGATTTAGTCTCGTGGCTAGATCGGTATCGCTCTCATTACGACCGCGACCAGGTATCGCTACTTGTTGATCGGTGGACCTGTGAAAATGTTTGCTTCCCACTCGCCAACGTTCGATGATGCTTTTGGTTTTTGTGATTTATCAGCAAATGGTTGCGCTGTCCACTTGCCTTTTGCGACCACTGGGGTGAACTCTTTCGCAGGTGTGAAAGTGCCCTCGAATTGAGCTGCCGGATTCACTTGAGCACCTTTATAAGTTCGTTTGAAAGAGATTTTGTCGGGGCCGGTGACGCTGCCTTCCAAGATTACGTCGCCATACTGGTCGACACCAGTGGCGGTGAATGTATTTCCTTTCTGATTCGCCTTGACCGCCATGATGTGCGTTTTAGTCGTTGGTGATTCGGTGAATTTGACGTTCCAAGTTCCAGTCAGATTCGGTGTCGCGGCAGGTTTAGTTTCAGATTTAGCAGTCGCGGATTTCGAATCCGGCTTGGTTGTGGATTTCGAATCCGACTTGGTCGTGGATTTCGAATCCGATTTGGTTGTGGATTTCGAATCGGACTTGGTTGCGGATTTCGCATCTGACTTGGTGACGGATTTTGTAGTCGTCGCCGTCGCTGTGGTCGCCTTTAAAGTGGATGACTTGGAAGTCGTAGTCGAAGTTGTCTTGCTATCTTTCGCAGGCGGATTGTCAGCCAGCGCTCCGCTGCAGCATAGGCTGCCCACCAAAACAAAATTGCTGACTAGCAATCGAACTTTATTACTCATGAAAAACTCCCTACTGCGTGAATTGAGCAAGCTTGCTGTTCGCAAAATTCTTCTGAGTACTACGACACCAGAATTGGTTTGCGATATTGATCTAGCTTGGTCAGCATTGTTTGCACCTGACCAAAGATCTCGTCGGTGATTTTTGCGATAGTCGCTTTCTTCGCCGATTTGTAATCCGCATAACGCTCGGATAAGTTGATCGGCTCACCGACATCCAGAAGCACCACGCGGGCACCGTGGAACGACGGTTCTCTTGTGCGCATAATTTCTCGTTCCAAACGATCCAAAATGTCCGCGAATCGTTCTTGCGTCATCTGCTCTTTCAAGTAACCGTCGTAAATGGCGATAAAGTTTACCACTCTGTCCAGATCTGCATAATGTCCGCGCAGAGTCGAAGCCCGCTCTTCATGCACTTTCTTCTCGTATTCGGAAAAATCTTGCTCGGGCGTGTATACGAAATCGTCAATGTGATTTCGCAAAATGCGCACCAACTCCAATTGTCTAACATTGCCTGGAAGTTCAACTTGCAATTGGTGCCCAACGCTCGTCAAAATCGACTGTCTCAGTGTAGCGATACGGTCATTGAGCGATGTATCCGCAGCCGGTTTCATCGAGTATTCTTTCTCGATAGTTTCCAGCAATTTCTCTGAGATTTGGCGCAATCTTTGATAGATGCTCTGGTCACCAGATTTGACACCAACATTTTCTTCCAGCTTTGCGAGCGTTTCCTTTAACTGTCCGGAAATATCATTCGGATACGTATATTTCAAAGCCATCGGAATTACGTAGACCGGTTCGATAATCGATCCAGCCGCAGCGGTAGCTTGTTTCGCCAATTCTTCCACAGCCCAAAATGTGAGCTGAGCAGCACCTGATTCGAGCGGCATCAGCGTGTCATTCTGTCGCGAAATTTCACCTTCAGGAAAGAGAACTAGTTTCTTTTTCCCTTCAGAGAGAACTCGTTTTGTTGTTTTGAAAGATTCTCGGTCAGCGGCCCCACGGACAACAGAGTAGCATCCTAAATGTTGCAGCCACCATCCGTTCCAGCCGTCGTACCAGTCGAACACTTCTCGCGCAGCAACATAGTTGAACGCTTCACCTGACTGTCGCGAAAATTCGAACATGATTTGCGGGTCGTGGCGATTCGAATGATTAGGACAGATCAGCGCTCGCTTGCCCTGGTAAGATTTGAAGCGCTCAATGGCTCCAGGCGCGGGCTGCACTTTCGTATTGTGTAAGCCGTGTTTCAAATACATCGGCAACATGAAATTGACGAGCGCGATCAGCGGAGGACTATCGAGCGGTGGTCTAAAATCAAGCATTTTCTATCGCCTGTCGGGGTTCTGCAGATCTCTATGCGAGTATATCAAGTTGGTTGATTAACACCATCTTGCCAACTGTCGCAGCGCCTTCGAGGCGTACTCGTCTTTGTGGCAGTTTTAAACTGCAGTTTTGAGCGAATCGAAGGTGAAACCGGATTTTTTTGCGAAGTCTATGACACCACGGGTAGCATCAATGGTCTGATGTGGAAACCATTTTTCGTGCAGAACGATCAACGCTCCGTCAGTAAGCTTGCGCACTACACGTGATATCACTCTTTCTGAGCCTATCGGTAGCCAGTCTTCCGAAACACAGCTCCAATACACTGCCTTCATGTCTTGTTCTTTCAAGCAATCAGACACGCGTGAATCGAGCATTCCGTATGGTGCTCTAAATAGCTTGGGTGTTTGTCCACATGCTTCAAAGATAACTCGATTGGCTGTATCGATTTCTTTCTCTATGCGCGAACTGGTGAGCATTGGCATGAATTCGTGATGCTGACTGTGATTTGCGACGGTGTGTCCAGCGTCTGCGAGTTGTTTAACGAGTTCGGGGTGCTTCTCGACGTGCTCACCAATAAGAAAGAAAGTCGCTGAAATATTTTCCGCTGCTAGCAATTCAATCAATTGTGGGGTCGTATCAGGATGCGGTCCATCGTCATAAGTTAGATATAAGCGCGGTTTATCTGCATCGTTTTCCGCATGTCCAGCCCAGTGTCCTTCCGGCAAGAGCCGCTTCCCAAGCCAGGTCAGCATCGCCATTCTGGCGTGCGTAACCTCGTCGATGAAATTGTGTTGGTGCGGTTCAGCCATTTAAACGCTCGCTGTTTCGCTCAGCTTTGTGGTGTTCTGGATCAGCAAATGGATAGCGCGTCTTGCTTTATCTCCAACCTCAGACGAACGGCGTTGTGCAATTGATTCAATAGCGCTGGCAAATGCGTAAAATCTCTCAATCGACATATGCGTCGCTTTCGGATGCGGCAACAAACTGCGCATATATCCGCGTAAGTTGTTGCTCTCCTTCTCACTGAGCGGCTGCACGATATCGAGCAATCCGCGCAGACTTTTCAAACTCACGAGCGGCGTTTGATACGTCAATGCCGAGCGCGACAACGCTCTATGCAACAAGACGCATTGCGGTAGCGGTGCGCCTTTATCGTTATCGCCACGCGGCACCGTCAGCAAATATTCGTTCCAATTCGGAAAGTCATAAAGTACATGCAGGAGCGAATCTACCTTTCGTCCTTCCTTGTTCTGCATCGGCAGCATGCCGTAAATGAACGGTCGCGATTCGCATTTATCAACGTCTTTCGAAACGTTCAGCATCACACCAGATAGGCTGGATGCGCGCACGATAATCGCTTGCTCGTTCAACTGCGAAATGCGCCCTGGCGCAAAACTGACTTCTTTGATCGCGTATTCCTGACACAACAGCATGTCTAAAACTGCATCGCCGACGATGGCGCCGAACTCAGCCGTCGTGACGTTTCCAGTGACGAAATAGATTGTGCTTTCGGGAAGTTGACGGCCGAACGAAATCGTGAGAATGCCAGTGACTTTCTCAAGACTGAGGAACTGCATCACATTGAAAATCGTGCCTTCCCGAACAGATGTAATGTGAAAGTTTATGCCCACGTGATTCCCCGACTTAGGCAGTAATTCAGCCGCGCCGTTCTAAATTATACCCAGTGGAAGAGCCGTCGCTTGCCTTTTATCCGGTCAATTGCGGCGATCTGCCAGCGCTTTCTGTACTTCGATTCTGTCGTCGAAATCTATGGTTCGGTCTGCGAGGATCTGATAAGTCTCATGCCCTTTTCCGGCAACCACAACGATGTCCATATCAGTAGCGATTGTCACTGCGTGGTGGATGGCTTTGGCTCTGTCCTCTTCCACGAAAAGCTCGTTGGTGCGCTTGATTCCGCCCATGATGTTTTCGATGATAGCGCTCGGTTTCTCGGAGCGCGGATTATCGGAAGTGACCATCACCACGTCGGCTAACTCATCTGCGATACGTCCCATTTGAGGGCGTTTCGTTGCGTCACGGTCTCCGCCGCAACCGAACACAGCTATCAATCTGCCGCCTTCTGGAACGAGCGCCCGCGCTGATTTCAGCACGTTGTCCAAACCGTCGGGCGTGTGTGCGTAGTCAACCAGGCAAAGCGGTTCTGGGACTGAATCGCCCGTAGTGACTCGTTCGAAGCGTCCGGATACGCCTTTGAAATCTTCGAGCGCTTCTTTGCAAACTTCGAGGTCAACGCCCTCTGCGAGACATATGAGCAGCGCAGCCATTACGTTGTAGACATTGAAACGCCCGTTCAAGTGGAGCTTCAAATCTAGCTCGCCATGCGGAGTTTCGAGTTTCAAAAGCGTGCCGCGGAAACTGAATTCAGCGCTCTTGACGTACATGTCCGGACCGTTATTGCTCCATCCATACGTCCACTGTCTGACATCTGTGCCAGATGTCGCATCGGTGAATTTGACTGCGTACTCGTCATCTTCGTTGATCACTGCAGTCGTATTTTGTTGCTTACTCGCAACAAGCATTTCGAACAGAATTCGCTTTGCCTGCCAATAGTCCGTCATCGTTTTATGGAAATCGAGATGGTCCTGGGTGATGTTAGTCAAACACGCAACGGCGAATTCGCAGCCGTGAACCCGCTTCAATGCGAGCGCATGACTCGACACTTCCATTACGCAATGGGAAACATTCTTCGATACCATCTCGCCCAAAAGTGCCTGAAGATCAGAGGCTTGTGGAGTCGTATGATGCGTATCGAGGTATTGCGACGGTTGATTCGCTTCTGAGTATCTTGCTCCAAGTGTGCCAATCAAGCCAATCTTGCGTCGATCGTGCAGAAAAATATGCTCGACGAGATGCGTGACTGTCGTCTTGCCGTTCGTGCCTGTGACGCCAATCAACCGCAGAGTCTTACTCGGATCGTCATAGAAGTAAGCTGCAAGATCCGCAACAGCAGTGCGGATATCTTTCACCTGGACATATGGAATCGGCAGATCGCGTGTGTTTTCGCGTTGCGAAACTATGCACGCAGCACCGGCTTTTACAGCATCATCGATAAACTTGTTGCCATCGAATTTCTCGCCTTCGATACAAACGAAAGCGTCTCCGGCTGCTACTTTTCGCGAATCGTAGCAAACACCAGAAAAAGTCGCAGCCGATGACGACTGCGACTTTGATGAGATCACGCCACCAATTCGCTCGAGCGCAGGCATTAATTGCTTGGCTTGACGCTGATTGGTTGGAATAGACACTATACCGGGTAAACGCTCGCTAGCTTGGCGCCGCGACGCATTTCGAACTTAACGACACCAGCGGCAACTGCATACAATGTATCGTCGCTACCGATCGAAACGTTCACGCCTGGGTGAATTCTGGTACCGCGTTGGCGAACGATGATGTTGCCAGCGATTACGTGCTCACCGCCGTATTTTTTTACTCCGAGGCGTTTTGGTTGGCTATCGCGTCCGTTGCGAGTAGAACCGCCGCCCTTCTTATGTGCCATGACTTATCACTCCTGTTCATGCGCTTTTCGGCGCACTAACCATTCTTACTTGCTTTTCTTTTCGCTAGCTTTTGGTGCTGCTTTCTTTTCTGCAGGCTTCTTCTCAGCCGATTTCTTTGGTTCAGCTTTGGCTTCAGTCTTTTCGGAAGCTTTAGCTGGCTTGCCTTGGCGCTCTTCGGCTTTGGCTAATACTTTGTCTTTCAACTCGATTGAATCGATCAAGATGCGTGTGTAGTGCGATCTGTGACCTTGCCTCTTGCGAGTGCCTTTCTTTGGCTTCATGTGATAAACGATGATTTTTTTCGTTCTATCGTGCTTGAGAATTTTGCCACTGACCTTGGCGCCTTCGATAAAAGGAGCGCCGACTGTGGAATTGGCACCGTCGACAATCATCAAGATTTTGTCGAAAACGAAAGACGAACCTTCTTCGCCTTCGGTCAACATGACATCGACGAAACGGCCAGCTTCAAGCTGATACTGTCTTCCGCAAGCTTCTACTACTGCAAACATCTTTGTTCCCGATCCTCTTTCTACTTGGCTGTCCGGCGATTCCAATCCGCTTGACGTGTTTGCTGAGCAGCAAACGTCAGCATCTGTTTTGCGACTTGCGTCGAGCAGCTTGCTGCACAGACTTTCCTCGGATTGAACTTTTTGCTGCCACCTAACGTATTACTGGTAGGAGGCAAAACGCTCTATCCGGCACAATGGATGAAGGATACTATCAAATACTGACCTATAGGGTCAAATCAAGAATTTCCTAACAACTGTTGGGCAGTTGTTTCACCGCTGCATACAGCATAATTGTTGACGGCATCAGCCGGAAGCGGGAAAGTGCTGAACGTAAAGCGCTGCTTAATCATTCAGTGCCGATTGAGCGCGGTGTTTCGAGGTTTTGTTATCCACGTTGTTTCATGACAACTTGGGTCTACTGGATTTGTTGGCAAAAGGAGGTCCCATGGCTGAAAAGAGTGACGATTCCGAGTTGGGAAGAAGCAAGAATACGGTTACGC
This sequence comes from Drouetiella sp., assembly GCA_036702965.1. Lineage (GTDB taxonomy): Bacteria > Cyanobacteriota > Vampirovibrionia > Obscuribacterales > Obscuribacteraceae > PALSA-1081. The sequence continues at coordinate 154,201 of DATNPZ010000013.1, read as the reverse complement.
CAGCCGAGCACTTGCTGCACTTGTTGACCATCGGGTGGAGTCCGTCTGCGCCTTTGATTGCGAAGTACGTCGCCGAAAATGGATTGTCGAGAGAGTTGGCTCAGTGGCAATCGGTCCAGAACGACACGGTTTCCAGACTTCCTGCTAAGCCTGCAGGTAAGTCGAAGTAGTCCTGGTCCTTCTACTATCCGCATGCGAAGCCGGTCGGCAAACAATATGAGCAGCGTCTCGTAATTGTGTGGATTCCATTAACACTTTCCACTTTTAGAATTAGTCGATCTAACATTTCCACAACTAATCCCCACCATTGTTGTCGGAGAACCGTCTTTATGTTGCAAGTTGGAAAAAGAGCTCCAGACTTTGACATGCCTTCTACAAAGGACATGAAAGGTCTCAAAGAAAATGTACGTTTGGCAGACTACAAGGGCAAATTCCTTGTTATGTTCTTCTATCCGTTGGATTTCACATTCGTATGCCCAACTGAGTTGAAAGCATTCAGCCAACGCTACGATGAATTGAAAAAAGCTGGCGCAGAAGTGCTCGCAGTTTCGACTGACAGCGTATTCAGCCACCGCGCTTGGATCAACACATCCGAAGACAAAGGCGGACTTGGCTCCCTCAACTACGTACTCGCTTCAGACATCACCAAAGATGTTAGCCGCGACTACGGTGTATTGATGGAAGACAAAGGTATCGCTCTTCGTGGATTGTTCATCATCGATCCAGATGGCATTCTTCAGTATCAAGTTGTACACAGCCTCAACATCGGCCGCAGCGTTGACGAAACACTTCGCGTTCTCGAAGCAATCAAGACCGGCGGACTTTGCGGCGCTGATTGGAAGCCAGGCCAAAAGCCATTGACTGTTTAATCAGTTGACTTCAAATTGATTGAGACCGCCGGGTAATTACTCGGCGGTTTTCTTTTGGATACTGTCCCGTTATTGAGTTGGCTCATACGAACGGATCGCATTTCAAACTGGTTTCAGACCCAGCTCAATGTGCTGATCGCCGCTCGATTCCATTCGTTTCTGATTGGATACCGTGCCGATTTAGATAAGAATTGGAACTTGGTATTAGTAAGACACTGATATTAGCGGTTGCAGCGTTAAAATTAGTAGGCAACGCGTGAAAAGAAAATCGTAGACAAGTTGTTCACGCAATTTGGATGTATGCCGGATGCTCGGCCAAGGAGGAACCATGCCGCTTCGTATGGACAGCCCGCTCCCATCTCTCAAAGGTGGCACCGATTGGTTCAATTCGCCACCCATCACTGATGATGAGCTGAAGGGCTCGCCAGTTTTGGTCCACTTCTGGGCAATCAGTTGTGGCACCTGCAAAGAATCACTGCCTGATGTGCAGCAGTGGATTGAAAAATACGGTCCACAAGGTTTGAAAGTGATCGCCGTTCACATGCCGCGTCAAGAGTCAGACACCAAAGTCGATGATGTCAAAGCTGCGATTGAAGAATACGAAGTCAAACAGCCATGCGTAGTCGATAACTGGCACGAAATCACAGATGCTTTTGAAAATAAGTACGTGCCTGCATTCTACTTGTTCGATGCTGACGGCAAAATGCGCGATTTCAAAGCTGGTGAGAAAGCACCAAAGATGGTGTCGCAAGCAATCGAACGTGTTTTGAATGAATCGAAGACAAAAGAAGAAGCTAAATAATCAGGTGATTCTCGAATGACTACAGCCGCAGTTGCAACTCGATCTCAGCAAATTTTCGAACGTGCCAAGAATGTTATTCCAGGCGGAGTAAATTCACCGGTGCGATCTTGTAAATCTGTTGGGGCGGAACCAATTTTCATGGACCGTGCCGATGGATCATTGTTGTACGACGTAGATGGAAACAAATACATCGACTACTGCGGCTCATGGGGACCGATGATTCTCGGACATCGTCATCCAAGAGTGTTGGAAGCGATTGAGGTCACATTGAAGCAAGGCACCAGTTTTGGTGCTCCCTGCCGCGGCGAAGTGGAGATGGCAGAGCTGGTTTGCAAACTCATGCCTTCCATTGAAATGGTGCGCATGGTCAACTCCGGTACGGAAGCGACGATGTCAGCGATTCGCTTGGCTAGAGCTTTCACGAAGCGCTCAATGGTCGTCAAATTTGACGGCTGCTACCACGGTCATGCGGATTCGTTTCTTGTTAAAGCCGGTTCTGGTCTGGCGACATTGGGGATATCCAGCTCGCCCGGCGCGCCTGAAGAGATCACTAAGTTGACCCTGTCGATTCCTTTCAACGATGTGGATGCCCTCAAGAAAGTTTTCTCAGAGCATGGAAAAGAAATCGCCGCTGTAATTCTTGAACCAATTATTGGTAATGCAGGTTTGATTCTCCCTGCCGAAAATTATCTGTCCGCTGTTCGTGACCTGTGCACCGATCATGGTGCCTTGTTGATATTCGATGAAGTCATGACTGGTTTCAGAGTCGCTCTTGGTGGCGCTCAAGAGATGTACAAAATCAAGCCAGACCTCACCACCTTAGGCAAAATCATCGGCGGTGGTTTGCCTGTAGGTGCTTATGGTGGCAGAAAAGATGTAATGGAAATGGTGGCACCGCAGGGACCGGTCTACCAGGCTGGCACTCTGTCTGGAAATCCGCTTGCGATGGCTGCTGGAATCGCTCAGCTCAAATCCTTGCAGGCTCCTGGTACTTACCAGATTTTGGAAGCTAATACGAACCGCCTCGCCGATGGTTTGAAAGGACTGGCGAAAGACATTCAAGTTGTCTCCGTGCCCGGCATGTTGGGTATATTTTTCAGCAACAAGCCAGTTACCGATTTCGCCAGCGCTCAAAAGTGCGACATCGAGAAGTTCGCAAAAGTGTGGCGCTCGTTGATCGAAAAAGGTGTCTACTGGCCTCCATCACAATTCGAAGCAGCATTCATTTCAGTGGTGCATACAAAGGGCGAAATAGATGCAACGATTGATGCTTTCAAAGAATCAATCAAATAATCGAAGTCCAAATAATTAACAAGAAGGAGAGCCGCTGACTAGCTCTCCTTCAATGTTTTTGATTAGCCGCGCTATTTGATTGAGATGGACGACACAGCTTTATCCAGCGCCTCCAGGCTCGGGCTAAATTTTGCCCGTGGCAAGTCTTCGATGAACTTTTCCGCTTTCTTCTGTTCGGTGTCAGGTTTCATTCCTGTTGCCGTTACGGGCCAGAAGAATGACACGTAATTCTTTCCGTCGGCTGTAATGCCCTGGAAGGTGTAGAAGAAATCGTCAGCTTTGTAAGGACCATCACCGTTCCCATAGCATGCGATGAAAGTAATGCCAGAGCCGCTTTTGAAGGCTAGTGGCTTGATTTTTGAGTGGAGCAACTCTGCGCCATCTGAATCAGGAAGGATCGGAAGTTCTTTCAGACCCGCACCAGACTTAGTGGCAATCATTTTCTTCAGATCAGAGATCCTCTTGTTGAACTCCTTTTTGAACATTGGTGGAAATGTTGCTTCCCATTCTTTGATTGGATAAATCAAAAGATGTTGGTCCATGAAATCGTTGTCTGACTCGACTTTCTTACCGTCAAATATCACTTTGACATGTTGAGGTGCGCCGTTCAGGTGAACGATTTCTTCTTCCTTGTCGTATTTCTCTTTCGGAACGATCTGTACTTTTGTGGACTTCGCTATGCCAGTCGTATCAATGTCCACTGACATCGACGGCATCGCGGTTGGATGTGCGGACTTCGGTTTCTCTCCGTTTTTGTTGACGGGTTGTGGTGATTGTTTCGTCACTGGTGCAGCAAAGCAGCAAAGTGTCGATGCAAGTGAAATCGTTACAAGTGCAATAGTCGGGATACCAGCTTTTCTCAAGTTCATTTTGGATAATCTCTCCGCCAGTTGGCTGAATATAGCAGAGTGATCGTTTTTGCAGCGGATATGTCCGGGCGGTTCGAGTGGAAAAATATTTCTTACTTTTTCGCCCGGATTCTTTCGAATTCACTCAGTCCATCGTTTAGGAATTGAGCGAATTCACGTGCTCCTTGATCACTCCCCATGTAGCCACTCTTTGACTTGAGCTCGAGAATTTTTAGGGGAAGATTTGGGCCGGAAACGATCGGCGCAATAACTTTTGTGATCGGAACTCCGTTGTCAGCACCGAATTGAGACGCTAATTGAGGTGTCTTTTCGGTCAATATTCTGACAACTACCGCATTGTCCTTGAGTTGCTCTTCTGCTGCCTTCAGCATCGGAGCCATGTTCTTACACGGTAAGCAGCTCATTGAACCGATTTTGACAACTACTGGAATATTTTTCTTAGCAGCGTCCGCGATGATCTGATTGAATTCGGCTTCTGTATTGACTGCTTTTCCTTCATCCTCCTGTACAACTCTAAGTTTTTCTTGTGGGCTTAAAGCTCTCTCGGGCGGTCTCACCTTTGGCATCACATGTGGTGGCGCCTCGGATTGTTCCCTGGGTCGTCGTCCTCCGGCTGGTTGTGATGGACTATCGCTAGTGCGCCCTCCTTCGGCTGGTTGTGGTGGACTGTCGCTGGTGCGGCCTCCTTCGGCTGGTTGTGGTGGGCTGTCGCTGGTGCGGCGTCCCTGGGCTGGTTGTGGTGGACTATCGCTGGTGCTGCGTCCCTGGGCTGGTTGTGGTGGACTATCGCTGGTGCGGCGTCCTTGTGGTGGTGAGTATCGTTTTAGTTCTGAACTATCGACTTCTTCAGCTCCTCCGTCAGCCGTTCGACCGTAGGTTTTTTGATTAGGATTAGGCTCCGACAGATGGAACGGATTTGTTCCGTCCGGCTTCAATTCGACTCCTCCAAGCTTCGGCAACAGGCGTTGCAACTCGTCTTGTGGAATACCGGTTCTATCCAAAAGTTCAGTGAACCTGGGATCCGAATAAATCGATGGATCTTTTTGCGCTGCAGATTCGATCCACTTTGCACCGACCTCACGGAACTGTTTCTGTTTGTCTGCTTCTTTCTGGTCGTTTGACCAGTTCAAGCACGCCAAACCAAGATCAACTCTCGTCGAAGCTTTTGCGTGTTCAAGCATCGCAAGTGTTGCTGCTTCATGTTTTAGTTGTGCAAACTCCTCCGAATCTGGGTCGGCATCGTTCAATGCCTCGGTAATGCGTTTTGATTCCGCTTGCAGATCTGCCGGACGAATTTTGTCGGCAGCCGCAATCGCCGCACGGTAGCTCTTTTCTGCATCATGCCAATCATCTGCTTGTCTGGCTTTTTTGATCTCCTCCGTTATTAGTGTTCTCGTATCCGCAAAGTGTTTTGGGAGCGACTCGGGTCTTTCTGACGATTCGGCAATCGCCGCGTCGCTGAACTTTCCTTTGTACGACTCCTGCTTCGCCTGCGCATCAGTCACGGCTTGATTGAACGATGCAATCATCGAACTGTGACCACCCTGCCATCTGAAGTTGGGCAGCTCTGGTTGTAGGTTTCCGTTCTCTCCGGGTTTGACGCTGAAAACAATCGCCAGCGAAGCGTTTTGTGCACCGGCAAGTTGTGAATCGGCGTACTTTTTCAGTTCTGGATCTGTGCAGCTATCTTTGTCGATGTACAAGTACACCGCATCTTTTGCTGCACCAGACTTAGCCTGCGGCAGCGCTTCTTGTACGAGCTGCTTCGGATTGTTGCCATCGAAACCACCGAAAATCGCCACAACTGGTTTGCCAGTGCGTGCTGCTTCCTTGTAGGCTTCTTGATAGTTTTTAGCTGTGTATTGGAACCCGTCTACCATCTTTTGATAGGCATCGCGAGTTTGTCCATCGTATGCAACTACAGTGCCACGTTGCGTGTTGTCTGTAATTGCGAAACCGTCGTTTAACGGTGTTGGACACCTGCCATTCAGGCACGGTTGTATTTGCCTCTGCTCCTGGAAGCTCGGGTAAAAATTTTGTTGATATGGACGCACAACCTGTGCGTCTGGAAATCTCTGTGTTGGTAAACAGATTTCTGATCCGCCTCAAGCCATGACGACTACCTCATTTGGTTACGATCCGAGACTAAAAGATATTTGTTTCTAAATTGTGCCTGTTCTAGTTGTGGCTGGAGAGAGTTGCTGTGGCGCCGTCACTGGGGACGTTCCTACAGACAAGCCTGCATAGAGTTTTTAGCTGAGCAAACTAGATCGACCGTTGCCGCTGATCCGTCCCTTTCTCAGGAGTGTTCGAGCGACTGTAAGTGCCACCACATTCGCTGCACCACTTCGATAAACTTCGCGCACGCATTCGGATAGTGTTGCCCCCGAAGTGCAAATGTCATCAACGAGCACCACAGTTTTTCCGCTTAGTTTCGCTCCGTTGGCGACGAAAGCATCGGCGACGTTCAAGAATCTGTCTAGCTTTTCCAGACTTTGCTGCGGCGTGGTCGGTCTCTTACGCTTCAATGCTTCGGCTGCGACAGGAATTTCTAAAATCCTAGCTGCTTCCTGCGCAAGTAGTTCGGATTGGTTGTATCCACGCTCGATACGCTTCTTCCAGTGCAATGGAATCGGCACCAGTACGGCGGGCGCTTTGTCTACAAAGATTGAACCTAATCGCCAACTCCCTAACATTATTGCCGCCAAATCTGGTGCCAGAAGTCTGTCTCCCTCGTACTTGAATCGATGTATCAAGTCGCGTAATTCGCCTGTGTATGGTGCTCCGCTGACGATCGGAAACGAGCGATCACCATAGTTTTCATAGAATCCCATGAGCGGAGTTTCGCTCGACAATCTCTCCCAGCAGCATTCGCACAATACTTTCGAATAGTGCGGACGTTCACCCAGCCAGCGATGAACAACCGCCGGACGAGCTAGATCATCGTCTGGAAAGAGCGTTTCTGCCAGTTGTCCATTTGCGTAGATCGTCCGTTTGCACATGCGGCAGCTCTCTTCGCAAATGAATGAGTAAATGAAATCTTGCACTCTGGCAGAAGCGCAATGAATGAGCAACTTCGCGTTCACCCGAATTCCTCCACAAACTTCATTACTAACTACGTAGCTGATCGCAAAATAGTTCAAATTTTTGCGAAAGAATTTTGCGCGCTCTGCCCCCGTCTGGTGGATGCCCTCGGAAGACCTGATAGACTCATGCTTCTTCCAACGGATACTGTCGATGCCAACCAGAGAAATAAACGCCACCGCACTAATCAAATCCGCCGAATTAAAGTTGGCGAAAGCGTTCGAGCGAGTAGACGAGATCGCCACGCGCAACCAAAAGCGTGTTCTTGACGCATTCCGCAAGCATCGCTTGACCGAAGAATATTTTGCAGAGCGCACTGGATATGGAAGAAACGACCCCGGTCGCGAAACAATCGATAAAATATTTGCGGACATTTTCGAGTGCGAGTCCGCCGCTGTGCGCATGCAATTTGTATCAGGAACACATGCAATCGCTTGCGCTTTGCTTGGCAATTTGGAAGCCGGTGACACGATACTTTCTCTAACCGGTCAACCATATGACACATTGAAAGAAGTGATCGGACTAGAAGGCGACGAGCCTGGCAACTTGATTTCTTTAGGTGTTGACTATCGGGAGATCGACCTCGACCCCGCCGACGAAAGCGATGAATCGTTGCTTGCGAAAATCAAAAACGCCGCTCCTGATTCGCGCTGCATGTTCTACATCCAAAAATCTTGTGGCTACAGTGTCGAACGACGCAGTTTCAATAATGAAGACATAGAGCGGATGAGCAAAGCCGCCAAGTCTTTCCATCCGGATTGCATTGTTTTCGTTGACAACTGCTACGGCGAATTCGTCGAAGAGTGCGAACCAACTGCCGTGGGCGCTGACCTCTTGGCTGGGTCGCTGATCAAAAATCCCGGAGGTGGGCTGGCCATCACAGGCGGTTATGTGGCAGGAAACGCGTCGCTGGTCGACCGCGCGCTGAACCGACTGACCTCACCTGGCATCGGTGGTCATCTGGGACTCACATACAATCAGAATCGACTCGTGTTGCAGGGGCTATTCATCGCGCCTTCGGTTGTATCCAACGCGGTCAAAGGCGCGATGTTGTTCGCCGCCACACTCTCCGAGCTTGGCTGTGAAGTCAAGCCCGATGCGCTCACACCGCGCTCAGACATCATCCAGGCGCTGAAGTTTTCTGGACCCGACCAACTTGTCAATTTCTGTCGAGCAATTCAGATGGGTTCACCCGTGAACGCCCATGTCATCCCGGAACCGTCGCTTATGCCTGGTTACCAGGACCCCGTCATCATGGCAGCCGGTACTTTTGTGGAGGGGGCAACCATCGAGCTTTCTGCCGATGGACCGCTGCGTCCGCCATTTGCAGTTTTTGTACAGGGTGGCCTCACATATCTCCATGTTAAGTGTGTGCTGGAAGAGGCTATAACCCTCAGTGCAAGCGGCGATCTGCCATTCTTCCCGAACTAAAGATTTGCTCATCGGCTTTAAGCTAAGCCAGTTCTTCTTTACAATAGAGTGGCGCACCACTGTGGGGGATACGCTCTTGGTAGCTGAGATGCCAGTCAGGCAAAAAACATCGTTAGGCGGAAAGACTAATCTTTTGATTCTGTCCGGTACGTCGAATCCTGAACTCGCCAAAGAGGTAGCCGATTATCTCGAGCTCTCGGTCTCTCCAGTAAAGATCTCTCCGTTTTCAGACGGTGAGATATATGTTCAGGTGCAAGAGAGCGTTCGCGGACAAGATTGTTTTGTGGTGCAGCCAACGTGCACTCCGGTCAACGAAAATTTGATGGAGCTTTTGATTCTGCTCGATGCGTTGAAGAGAGCATCTGCAGGACGAATCACTGTCGTAATGCCATATTACGGTTACGGCAGACAAGACAGAAAAGCTGCTGGTCGTGAAGCGATTACAGCGAAGTTGATTGCTGACCTGTTAACCACTGCTGGTGCCCAGAGAGTTGTCACTTTGGATTTGCATGCTCCGCAAATCATGGGCTTCTTCAATATTCTTGTCGATCATCTTTATGCCAGTCCCGTACTGCTCGAGTATGTTCGTTCACTGAATCAGACTGATCTCGTTTTGGTAAGTCCAGATGTTGGTGGTGTTTCAAGAGCACGCGCGTTCGCGAAGAAACTCGATGACGCTCCGATTGCAATCATCGACAAACGCCGCAGTGCACACAATGTCGCTGAAGTTTATAACGTCATCGGCGATGTCAAAAACAAAACTGTTTTGATGGTAGACGACATGGTCGATACCGCCGGCACTCTCGTCAAGGGCGCGGAATTGCTCAAGAAAGAAGGTGCGCGTTCGATCTATGCGTGCGCTACTCACGCAGTTCTTTCTGGACCTGCGAATCAAAGATTGGATGATTCCCCGATCGAAAAACTGATCGTGACAAATTCGATTCCGCACGAACCGAAAAATGTCTCGAAGAAGATTGTCCAATTGAGTGTTGCGAAATTGCTTGGTGAAGCAATTGCGCGTATTCATGACGACACTTCTGTCAGCGAGTTGTTCCTCTAAATGATTATCGAAAGTTTTCCAGTCGGTGAACTCGGGTGCAACTGCTCGATAGTTGGTTGTCCTGAAACCGGTGAAGCTGCGGTCATCGACCCAGGTGGCGATGCAAACAAGATCATCGAGTTTGCGAAAGCGAACAAGTTGACGATCAAATACTTGCTGCATACACACGCACACTTCGATCACATTATGGGATCGCGTGCCGTGAAAGAAGCTACTGGAGCCAAGATCTGCATTAACAAGGGAGATCAGTGGCTATACGACAACTTGCAAAAGCAAGTGCAACTGTTTGGATTCAAAGCTGACGATCCACTTCCGGTCGACGAATATCTCGAACACGAAGATCACGTCAAAGTCGGAAATATCAAAGCGTCCGTGATCCACACACCAGGTCATACGCCAGGTTCGACGTGTTTTTGTGTGCAAGAGAAAGACAGCATTTTGTTCTCGGGCGATACGCTTTTTCAGCGTTCGATTGGCAGAACAGACTTGTGGGGCGGTTCATTCGAAGAAATCATCAAATCGATTTCAGAACGGCTAATGAAACTCGACGACAGTACAACTGTGGTACCTGGTCATGGACCAGACACGACGATTTGGGCTGAGCGTAAGAGCAATCCTTTCCTGAACTAGTCCTGACATCTACTTGTGAATTTTTAAACAGAAGCCCGAAAACGCTTATGAACCGGGCGGCTTTACTCTACAATTAAACGACAAACCTCAGCTATTTCGCCTGCGCGAAAGGCATCTCGTTTTCGTCAGAGCTATGCAAACGGAATCGCTAAATGTCTGCAAGATCCGACGCCTGGACTGTTATCGGTCCAACGACTCATATCATTTGCTTATTCAATATTCGTTTGCACTGATAGTCATGTTAGTCGTTGCTGTCTGCTCATGTCAGTCAGCATGTTTTGCGCAACAGAAAAATGATGTCTTTCCAGTTGCAGAGCTGCGCGCGGAAATGGGACGTCCATATTCTCTGAGTTTCGCAATCGAAACTGCGCTGAAGAATTATCCGACTTTGAGACGCAGTCGTGCAGTTTTGAATCGGTCCAGCAGCGGAGTGAAACTGGCTAAAACAGCGTATCTTCCGAGTTTCGATATACTCGCGCAGGAACTTCGAACAACGACGAATAACATTGCCGGATCGATTTTTCCGCAAACGTTGAACGTGATTCCAACGCAGACCGGACCCGCAAATGACACTTCGAAAATGTCCAGTGTGTTTGCTAATAACTACGGAATGAATTTTTCCTGGTTGGTTCATGACGGCGGCAGACGCCACGCTCAAGTCGATGTCGCGAGAGCAAAGCAAGCTCAAGATTCTGCTTCTGTAAATTACACGGCGCTTGATGTTGCCACCGCTGCTGGTGAGACGTATTTGACTGCTGTTGCTGCGCGTGAACGAATCAAGGCAGAAGTTGCAACTGTTGAAAGGATGCAAGCATACAATTTGATCGTTCACACTCTGGTAGATAAGGGCTTGCGACCGGGAGTTGATACGGCCAGAGCTGATGCGGATCTTTCAGCCTCACGAATTTCATTGATTGATGCGCAGCGCGAAGCTGAGTTGGCTGAAGTTGACCTAGCTGAAGCAATGGGCATAGCGGGACAAAATGTTTCTGTAGACGAAGCGCCGTGGATAAGAAAAGCGCAAGTGGAATCAAATGCAGGTGCGTATCGCCCAGAACTTCACCCACTCGCAATTTTGAAATTGGACGAAGTAAAAGTCTCTCAAAAAGAAGTGGTGGCGACTCAACGAATTTATAGACCGAGACTGTGGCTGCACTCGGGAATTTGGTCGCGTGGTAGCGGCAGTCGCATTGATGCTCATCCCGTTTTGGATGGACTCTTGCCTCAAAATGCGAATTACATCGCAGGTTTATCGATTGATTTTCCGGTGCTCGGATACTTTGCTGTGAAACATCAAACTGAAATGATGAAGCAAGAGGTTGAGGCGAATACATCGGCGTATGACCTTGTAATTCAGCAACTGATACAAAAGAATGCTAGAGCGAAAGTATTTTTGAATAACGCGCAGCGCATCGCCGCCGAGACACCAGTGATGGTGAAGTCTGCAAAAGAGAACGAAACAAAAGCGCTCGAACGTTATCGTGTTGGATTGTCGACGATACTTGAAGTAGCCGAAGCACAGCGCATTTTGCAGGATGCGGTTGTGCGAGATTCAGTCGCACAAGTAAATATTTGGCGCGCCATTCTTGCTGTTTCGTATGCAAATGGCGACCTGGCGCCTTTCTTAAAGTCCGTGACAAAGGCGGAGGCAGGTAAATAGTATGTGGCTTCAGATAGTTTCAATGAAGCATCCAATCACAGTCTTGATTGCAGTGTTCAGCATCATGCTCGCGGCGTTCGGTGCTGTCGGCACAATGAAGCAGGACATTTTTCCTGACTTGAACATGCCTGTCATCTACGTCGTGCAGGGTTACGGCGGAATGTCTCCAGCGCAGATGGAAGGTTACATCGTATCCACATACGAAGTTCACTTCCTCTACGTACCGGGAATCGACCACATCGAGTCGCAATCGATTCAGAATTTGTCGATGATGAAAGTGTTTTTCCATCCCGGCACTAACATGTCCGAAGCACTCTCGACTTGCGTTGCTATGGTGTCTCGTGCTCGAACTTTGATGCCTCCCGGTATCGTTGAACCCTTTGTCATCCGTTTCGATGCCGGCAGCTTGCCTGTTGGACAGTTGGTATTGAGCAGTCCGGACGCGTCTATCAACCGGCTTCAAGACCTTGCATACGTGCGAGTTCGACCGGACCTCGGCACCATTCCCGGTGCAACAGCGCCGCCTCCATTTGGTGGCAACGTGCGAACGATTGTCATTAATGCGAATCAGGATAAGCTGAAGCAATTCAGTATCTCTGGCGATACCATCGTGAAAGCTCTGGCGACGGGTAACGCCGTCTTACCTGCAGGAAACGTGCGTATCGGCGATTTTATGCAGATCACGCCGATCAACACCGATCTGCCGGACATCCACGAACTCGAAAGTCTTCCTTTGAGACTTGGGCCTGGACCAACTGTGTTTCTAAGGGATGTTGCCACCATCTCCGATTCGAGCGACATTCTTGCTGGCTACGCGCTCTACAATGGTCGGCGCACTGTATACGTGCCACTGATCAAGCGTGCCGATGCATCCACTGTCTCTGTCGTTAATGCGTTGAAAGACAGCTTGAAATCAATGCGCGCGATGCTGCCAAAAAATGTGGATATCAATTATCGCTTCGACCAATCCAAGCACGTTACCGAAGCGATTAAGGGATTGCTCATGGAAGGAGCGCTCGGTGCAATCTTGCCGGGCTTGATGATCTTGCTGTTCCTGCGTGATCTTCGCAGCACCCTGATTGTAGTCACGACCATTCCGTGCGTCTTGCTGGGTGCATGTTTTTCTTTGTGGTTGACTGGACAGACTATCAATATTCAGACTTTATCTGGATTATCGCTTGCGATCGGAATTCTCGTTGACGAGGCAACGGTAGATATTGAGAACATTCACTCTCACCTTGCCGCGGGTCAAAAAATTACACGCGCCACTTTGAATGCCGGAATTGAGACTAGAGTGCCGCGCTTGCTGGCAATGCTTTCTATCGTTACGGTTTTCGTTCCAGCGTTTTTTATGAACGGCATCGTCAAGGCGTTGTTCGTTCCGCTATCGCTGGCAGTGGCATTCTGCATGCTCTGGTCATTCATCATGTCGAGTTCTCTTGTGCCTGTGTTGTCTGTTTACTTAATCCGTCAGAAGGCAGAAGAGTCTGATGATGGATTGTTTGGCAAGTTGAAAAAAGCGCACAGCAACCTCGTTCATGCGTTTTTGAAAATTCCGCAGATTGTGATTCCCGTTTATCTGATTTTTATGGTGGCACTTTCCTGCATCCTGTTCCCGCTCATCGGGCGCGAAATGTTTCCGAGTTCAGAAACTGACGAATTTCGAGTCCGCGTGCGGTGCGCTACAGGCACTCGTGTTGAGGTGACGGAGAAGCGTGTCTTGCAGATGCTCGATATCGTCAAGCGCGAGGCTGGACCAGACAATGTAGAAGCGACACTTGGATACGCCGGGCAACAGCCGGTGCAGTTCGTCATCAACTCTGTTTTCTTGTGGACGAGTGGTCCGCATGAAGCTGTGATGGATGTCAAATTGCGGAAGGACGCAAAGATCGACCTCAGTTCATTCAAAGACAAATTGCGAGGCGATTTCGCGAAAGAAATGCCTGACGTAATGTTTTCGTTTGAACCTGGTGACCTGGTCAGTCAGATTATGAACCTTGGCTCCACAACTCCGATCTCGGTGATGGTTAAAGGAGTCGAGTTAGATCAGTGCAAAGAATTTGCTGAAAAGATTCGCGTCGAAATGGCGAAAATCAAATATCTTCGTGACTTGCAATTCGGGCAACCTCTGAAATATCCGACTGTTGATATCAACATTGATAGAGAACTCGCGGGACAGTTGAATCTAACCCCCGTAGATGTTGGCCGAAGCATGGTGCCGGCGACTTCATCGAGCCGCTACATCCTGGAAAATTTCTGGATGGATAGAAAGACTGGAGTTTCCTATCAGGTACAGGTGCAAGTGCCACAGCGTCAAATTCAATCGATTGAGGCGCTCAAGCACTTCCCTACGATGATGGGCGAAGATACAGAGCATCCATTAATCGGAGACGTGGCGAAAGTTACTTACGGTCAGTGTGTTGGTGAATATGACCGAGATAACATGATGCGCCTCGTTTCACTCACTGCAAATATCGCTGGAATGGATCTTGGGCGTGTTGGCGACGACGTTGAGAAAGCAATCAAAGCAGCGGGTCCAGTGCCTGATGGAGTTCGCGTCAAACTGGCAGGACAGGTGCCGGTCTTGCATGAAACTTTTACGCATCTTTTCGGCGGTCTGGGTCTTGCGGTGTTTGTAATTATGTTGATGCTGACTGCTTACTTCCAATCATTCAGGATTGCATTTGTTGTTCTTTCTACGATACCAGCTATAGTGGCAGGTGTTTTGTTCTCCCTTTTCATCACCCACACGACGATGAACGTCGAATCGTTCATGGGCTCGATTATGGCGATTGGCGTCGGCGTATCGAACGCTATCCTTTTAGTAGTTTTTGCCGAGAAAAATCGTATCAGCGGACAGAACTCGGTCGAGGCTGCATCGAATGGAGCGCAAGAGCGTTTGCGCCCAATCCTGATGACTTCGAGTGCGATGGTCGCCGGCATGATACCTATGTCTCTCGCTTTGAGCGAGGGTGGTCAGGTCAGTGCTCCCCTCGGACGCGCAGTAATTGGCGGTCTACTCCTGTCTACGTTCGCTGCACTTACGGTACTGCCTGTGGTGTACTCCGTGATGCAACGCAAAGCACCTTTGACTTCACCTTCAGTACATCCAGACGATCATGGAGAATAAAAATGCTTTCGTTATTTAAACGAGATTTGAATTTCAGAAGAGCGTCCATGATGTTTGCTTTGACACTCGCGTTGGGTGGATGCGGCAAAGATGACGATGCCAAGCCATCTACGGCGGCGGAGCATAGCGCGAAAGTTCAAGTTACTCATGTGACGAAGAAGACTCTTTCGCGTATGGATCAACTGCCGGGAGAAATCAGAGCGTTTCAAGACGTGGCAATCTACCCCAAAGTCCCTAGCTTTATTAAATGGATCGGTGTAGACCGTGGCTCCAAGGTCAAGAAAGGGCAAGTGATGGTGGAGCTGACGGCTCCCGAGTTAGCGGCACAGAAAAACGAAGCACTATCGAAATCGCTTGCGGCCGAAGGTCAGTTGAGCGAAGCACAAGCGAAAGTAGCGTCTGCTCGAGCAACTTTGCGCGAGGCGGAGGCGCAATTTGCCGGTGACAACGATACCTACCAACGTACCAACGATGCATCCAAAGTACCAGGTGTGGTGGCACCAAATGATCTCGTCGTTCTGCGTGACAAAGTCGCAGCCGACAAGGAAAAAGTTTCAGCATGGAAAGAAAATCTACAGGCCGCTAAAGATCAAGTCGTGTCCGCTAAAAACATGCTCGCTGCATCCAAGAAATCCACCTCGTACTACAATCAATTCGAAGATTACTTGACTATTACTGCGCCGTTCGACGGCTATGTGACAGAACGAAACCTGCACGTCGGAAGCTTCGTGGGACCACGTGGGCAAGGCGCATATCCGTCCATTGTCACTGTGCAAGAACTAGATTTGCTGCGTATCATCGCGCCGGTGCCTGAAGTGGATGTTGGTGGTGTCGTTCCTGGTGCAAAAGTTTCATTCACGGTCTCGACGCATCCCGGAGAAAATTTCGAAGGAACTGTTGCTCGATTGGGCAACTATCTGGAAAAGCGCACACGGACGATGCCGGTTGAACTCAACTACCCCAATCCGGGATGGAGAATATTGCCGGGTATGTTCTGCGAAATTCACTGGCCGACGCGACGTAAGAGCGAGTCCTTATTCGTTCCTGTGACCGCTGTCGACACAACATCAACGCTCGAAATGTTCGTGCAAAAGATAGATCAAAACGACGAAGTCGTTTGGGTTCCAGTCAAGCGCGGCGAAATCATGGGTAAGATGACCGAAGTATTCGGAGACCTGCATGATGGCGATCGCATAGCCCTGCAAGCAGACGATGGATTGCGCCCGAAGACTAAGGTCGAGCCTGTTGAGTCACAGGCGGACGATGCAGATCAGAAGAAGATCAGCGCTCACTAACGAATTTGTACGCTGCTATGTTGTCGCTGACTTTGGATTTACGGCGTCTGCAGTCGCAGTGTCCGCTGCATTTTTTTCTTGATTCTTTGTTTGTGGACCGTCAAATTGCAGTTTGCGATACATAAAATGCCAGTGGCGACCAGCTCTTTGTAGCTTGTCGCTGTACACACCAGTTTGAAGCAGTTGATATGTATGTCTGCAGAAAATCAGCAGATAACAAGTTTGCTCAGCCGTATCTTGCTCGACATCGATGACGAAATTCGTGACAACGTGTCGGCGATTTTTTATTCTGTCGCCGAGATCGTCATAGAGCTTGCCGAGATTCTCTCTTCCCTCGTAGCGTTTGTCGCCATCCCAAACTCCCATGTCGGCCCAGGTTTCAAGCCAGCGCTCTTTTGCACCGCTGTCGAGCGCGCTGGCGTAACGTGCTGTGAGTTCTTGGATCAAGATCTTGTCTTCAGCTTCACTCATATAGATACCTTGATATGTTCTGTGTCACTATATTTTGAATCAGACAGTCCATTGAAGCAAGTTGTTTCAGTGAAGAAATTCTATTAACGGAGCTAAGTATCGATATGAGCAGTACTGGAACTCGACGCACCAGGTTCACACAATTGGTTCTGGCTGCTGTCGCGCTAACGTTTTGCGCCATCCCTGCGCACTCGGATGGTCCAAAGGTTGCGACTGCGAAAAAAGAGGTGCTAGTGCAGTCTGACCATTCATGGGATGGTACGACGTATGCCCCGTATCCCACTGGACAGCCCGAATTGACGATGCTGAAGATAATCATCGCTCCACATACAGCGCTCCCGTGGCACACGCACCCTGTCCCAAATGCTGGATATGTTTTATCGGGCGATCTGACAATTCATGACAAAGAAAGTGGTAAGTCCGTAACGTACCATGCAGGGCAAGCGTTTCCGGAATCAGTAAATAGAATTCACCGCGGCGAATCAGGAGATACAGAGACCGTTTTACTCGTCACTTATGCTGGATTGAAGGGGACACCTACATCCGAATCAGTTAAAGGTGAGATGAAAGAGTATTGATACCGCGGGTGATGACCGTTAAGCACTACTTCGGCTCCCAGCTTTCTGGCGTGTAGCTGTTTGATTCGAACATTTTCTTATCGTCGTCGAAGGGTTCGCCTGATAGTTTTTTCGCAATCATTCGATGATAGTAAAAGGCTCCATCAGTTGGCTTGAGTTTGATTGCAATGGCGAGATCCTGTTTTGCGTCTGAGAAGCGTTTGAGCAAAATGTAAGCCACCGCTCTGGTGTCATATGTGGTAGCAGAGTCGCGCTTCAGCCGAATCGATTCATTGCAATCTTTTAGCGCCTGTTCGAGCTCACCTTCTGCTTCTTCGCTCCACGCTCGATTGTTAAATGCCATAGCGTCGTTTGGCATCAATTCGACCAGTTTAGTTAAATCTGCGACTGCCGATGTGTAGTCACTTTTCTTCTGGAATACTGCGGCTCGTATGGCGTAAGTTTCTTTTCCAGACTTGGGATCTTTTTCAAGAGCTATGTTGCAGTCGGCAATCGCTTTGTCAAAATCTTTTAGTTCTAAATAAGCACGAGCCCTGTCGCAGTAGGCATTCGCATTGTCGGGCGATTTGGCGAGTGTGGCGTCGAGTAGGGGCAGTGCCTCCCCGTATTTTTTATCATTCAAAAGCTGAACGGCTTTTCGATAATCTATTTCGGCCAGCACATCTGGTCTTGCCGCAAGTATCTCGTGCGCCACCGTATACGCACCACTGAGCGCAAGTAACAGAAGAATCGGCGCTGCCAATTGAAGCGCTGGCTTGGAGTTTTCTTTCGGCGGAAGAGTGCAAAGCCCGGCTATGAAGCCTAATATCAGACCGCCGAAGTGCGCCGCATTATCCGTGTTCTTATCGATGAAGCTGAATATGATGCTGTACAAAATCAGAGCCAGAACGATTTTGCCGTGCAGCAGTAAATATCCTTTTTCAAAATTTGCCGGACGTCTCCAGACGATTGCCAGCATCGCGCCGAAGGTTCCGAAAATTGCACCAGAAGCGCCGGCACTAACCAGGAGAGGATTGATGAAAATACTAGTTATGGCGCCGCCAATTGCAGAAAAGAAATAGATGATGCAGAAGCGGAAACTGCCAAATGCAGTTTCGCACTCACGTCCAATGTCTCTTAAAACAAACATGTTTATAGCCAGGTGCAATAGCCCGGCATGAACGAAACAACTGGTGGCAAGTCGCCAGAACTGCCCTGCGGCGATCGTTTCTGAAGCCGAACTTGCACCCCAATTTAGTAAGGTAAGTGAAGATGGTATCAGCAGCGACTTAAGCGATGAGCCGCATACCATCGCTAGAAAGCATGCAATATTAAGCCCAACAATCGCACGTACTGCCGACATACCATCTCACTGTAGAATCCGAGTCTGTCGATTTTGAGCTATTTTGCTAATGACTTCAATTGTGGAAATCCCCATGCAATCGCGGAATTTTTGTCAGGGTGAACCACACCACATTACAGCGATGACTAGAGTATTCCAGAGCGCATGTATCACCACGCAAATCCACAGGTTGCGTGTGCGCTCATACACTAGGCACAGGATGCAACCTAGTGACAGGTAGTAGAGAAATCCGTTTGGATTGAAGTGGAAAATCGCGAACACGCTCGAAGATATGAGCGCACTGACAAGTATGTTGAATCGCGTTCTCAGCCAGGAGTAGAAAAGCCCACGAAGCAGCAACTCTTCACTAACAGGAGCGATGACGGAACTGAAAAAAGTGTACAAAACGATGATGAGAAAGTTTCCGTCGAAGATTGCTGCCGCCAGATCTTTTTGTCCAGTCGTGGTCGCAGTACCGATGTTGAACAAGTGTCGCGATATAACATACGCTGTTTGCGAACCCAGCACTGCTACACCAAACCCTCCGAGGCAGTAGAGAAAGGTTTGCATTCGAGTAAGCTTCTGCGCGGCAAAGTTGTAAGCCTTGAAAAATCCAAACGATAGGGGTTTTGCAATTGCGAAGTAATAAGACAGCGCGAAGGTGGCAATACCAATCACGCTCGAAATGATCGTCACCATTACGTTGTACGGTGCAAGTCCTCCGGTGATGTGATTCATTGCCAGATAAATTGCGAATACAATACCGAGCACAAATCCACTTAAACACTGCCCGAAAAGTATGCTCAAAAGGCACACGTACATTCGCCGAAAACTTGTAGTGATGGGGATCATGGGAGGCAGGTCGATTGGCTTCAGTAGGTAGATGAGCCAGGGAACGCCTATCGCGCAGAGCACTGCGTAAGCTATACAGATGGCTTCGCACTTAAAGATGAAGAGATTCGCCGCTTTATCCTGCTTTGCACGAAAATCTGCAAGGTCTCTACCGCCTCGAAGTTCGTTGACTTTCGAATTAACCTGCTCTTCGTACCAGCCTCTTTTTGGAAGTATGCGGGTCAGTTTGTCGTAGTTGTAAATCGAAGTCGCGTCACGCTGTGGATTGACCAGCAGAGTTTCAGCGGCAGGAGTAAAATCTGGAATAGAAATTTCGTCACCTGATCCGCTAGACTTTTTCGCTTTGCTTTTCAAACTTTCATGGAAAGATTTGAATGCATCTTCTGGATTTTTCTTTTCTGCTGCAAAGACCAGCCCGAGTTCGCTGGCTAGAACTACACTCTTTGGGTTCTGTTCGACTTGTTTAAGCAGATCGTCTTCAGCCTCTTTCAAAACTGTTTTGTAATCTGTCTTCGATACAAATTTGAACCACGACTTCCATCGTTCGTCTGCCCTGTCTAAATACTCTTCTTCCAACAGGGTGACGTTGTACTCAGACGAAGGTTCTTTCGCTGCCTGAGCCGCACCTTTGTTTTTCGGCTTTGGCATAGCGTCTGGTGGAACGAATGATCCTACGATGAACAAAGCGATCATGAAAGTGCTGATTCCGAGAACCACATCAAAGGCTAGAAGTCGTTTCTCGTCTTTCATAATCAACGTGACGATTCCCGCGATCACCAGCGCAGGAATCGAAAGCAACAAGAGTCCTGCCCAGAGCAAAAGTAGTGCTGACATCATTGTGCTTTTAATTTCCTTTCAGTGATGCAATTAACCGGTATCAATTATTGTGCACTATTGATTTAGGCTGGTATTAGTGAGGGTGTTCTATCAAATAGGTTGGTATCAGTAGCGATGTTCTATTAATTGAATTGAGGTTGGTATCACTAGCGGTGTTCTATTATTTGGTCTGGTATCAATTGTAGTGGCGCAGACTTTCTTTCGCACGAATTTTTTTAGATGTCACTGTCAGATAATCGTTCGCTCGATCGATATACCCAAACTAATTGCTGAGTTGATTCCATCACATCGACGAGATCTCCGCTCAGATTTAATCTTCACGCTCCAGTAGACATCCCTGCGTATCCCCCAGCCAGGTTGGCTTTACGGATTCACGATACCCGCGTCCAGCCGCCGGGCATGACCTGAGAACTGCTCACAGCGGGTACATGGAATGAAGACTAATAGTGACATAATTACCCTTTGATGAAGATCGACACGTTGTAAACATCCTGACCGCAGCTTTCCGGAAGTTGCATCAGTTTTTATTTCGCCGACAGGAGAAACGATAAATGGCACGCACTGCGCAAGCGAACACCACAAGCGATTCCGTTGACGGACGCCAGTTGCTCAAAGCACTTCGAGCGATGGCGAGGGGAGACTTCAGTGTCAGGATGCCTCTCGACGAGACGGGGCTTGCCGGAGAAATAGCGCTTGCATTCAACGATTGTGTCGAGTTGAATCAACGTTTGCAAAATGAGTTGCAGCGCATCAACACCGTTGTCGGTAAGGAAGGGAAAATCACTCAGCGTGCCACTCTCGGTGAAGTGTCGGGCGGGTGGAACGAGTGCATTCAATCAGTCAACGGACTAGTGGGCGACCTGGTCAGACCAACAACTGAAGTTGCCCGCGTTATCGGTGCAGTTGCGAAAGGCGATTTGACACAAACGATGGCGTTGGAAATCGAAGGCGGACCGCTGAAAGGTGAATTCTTACGCACCGCCCGCACTATCAATACGATGGTCGATCAGCTCGGCTCATTCGCATCAGAAGTAACTCGTGTAGCGAGAGAAGTAGGAACGGAAGGAAAGCTCGGTGGACAAGCGCAGGTTAAGGGCGTTTCCGGTACATGGAAGGATTTGACAGACTCAGTGAACTCGATGGCAAGCAACCTGACCGGTCAGGTGCGTAACATCGCTGACGTGACGACCGCGGTAGCAAAAGGTGACCTGTCCAAGAAGATTACGGTAGACGTAAAAGGCGAAATTCTCGAATTGAAAAACACCATCAACACGATGGTTGACCAGCTCTCATCATTTGCATCAGAAGTAACTCGTGTAGCAAGAGAAGTAGGAACGGAAGGAAAACTCGGTGGACAAGCGCAAGTAAAGGGCGTCTCCGGAACATGGAAAGACTTGACCGATAACGTAAATTCGATGGCATCCAACCTGACAGCACAAGTTCGAAACATTGCAGACGTGACGACCGCGGTAGCAAACGGTGACCTCTCGAGAAAAATTACAGTAGACGTTAAGGGCGAAATCTTAGAGCTGAAGAAAACAATCAACACGATGGTGGACCAGTTGTCCTCATTCGCATCAGAAGTAACGCGTGTTGCAAGAGAAGTAGGTACTGAAGGAAAACTCGGTGGACAAGCGCAAGTAAAAGGAGTTGCCGGAACCTGGAAAGACTTGACCGACTCGGTAAATTACATGGCGGGCAACCTGACGGCGCAAGTTAGAAACATCGCGGAGGTGACGACTGCGGTAGCGAAAGGGGACCTGTCGAAGAAGATTACTGTAGACGTTAAGGGCGAAATCTTAGAGCTGAAAAACACAATCAATACGATGGTGGATCAGTTGTCATCGTTCGCGGCTGAAGTAACGCGTGTTGCGCGAGAAGTAGGTTCTGAAGGGAAACTCGGAGGGCAAGCCGATGTAAAAGGCGTCTCCGGTACGTGGAAAGACTTGACGGACTCCGTGAATTACATGGCGTCGAATCTTACATCTCAGGTGCGAAACATCGCAGACGTGACGACGGCGGTGGCAAACGGCGACCTGTCGAGGAAGATTACGGTAGACGTAAAAGGCGAAATCTTAGAGCTGAAAAACACAATCAATACGATGGTGGATCAACTCTCGTCATTCTCGACTGAAGTTACGCGCGTGGCGAGGGAAGTAGGTACAGAAGGGCGTCTTGGAGGACAAGCGGATGTTAAAGGAGTCTCGGGCACGTGGCGAGATTTGACTGACTCCGTAAACTTCATGGCGTCGAATCTGACGGCTCAAGTGCGAAACATCGCGGAGGTGACGACGGCGGTTGCGACGGGCGACCTGTCGAAGAAAATTACGGTAGACGTAAAAGGCGAAATTTTAGAGCTGAAAAACACAATCAACATCATGGTGGATCAGCTTTCATCATTTGCCGCGGAGGTAACGCGTGTTGCGCGCGAAGTAGGAACGGAAGGAAAACTCGGTGGACAAGCCGATGTACAAGGTGTTACCGGAGCCTGGAAGGGACTCACGGATAATGTAAATATGATGGCAGGGAATCTGACTGCACAGGTAAGAAATATCGCGGAGGTGACGACAGCGGTAGCAAAAGGGGACCTGTCGAAGAAGATTACGGTAGACGTTAAGGGCGAAATCTTAGAGCTGAAAAATACAATCAATACAATGGTGGATCAGCTCTCATCATTCGCATCTGAAGTAACACGTGTTGCGAGGGAAGTAGGTACCGAAGGAAAACTTGGTGGGCAAGCGGATGTACGCGGTGTATCCGGTACATGGAAAGACTTGACCGACTCGGTAAATTACATGGCGTCGAACCTGACAGGGCAGGTGCGAAACATTGCAGACGTGACGACCGCGGTGGCAAACGGCGACCTGACGAGAAAGATTACGGTACAAGTTAAGGGCGAAATCTTAGAGCTGAAGAACACAATCAATACGATGGTGGATCAACTCTCATCATTCGCATCAGAAGTAACGCGCGTTGCGAAAGAAGTAGGTACTGAAGGAAAACTCGGTGGGCAAGCGGATGTAAAAGGTGTGTCGGGTACATGGAAAGACTTGACTGACTCGGTAAATTACATGGCGTCGAACCTGACGTCTCAAGTGCGAAACATCGCAGACGTTACGACCGCGGTAGCAAATGGTGACCTGTCGAGAAAGATTACTGTAGACGTTAAAGGCGAAATCCTGGAGCTGAAGAACACAATCAACACGATGGTGGATCAGCTCTCGTCATTCGCATCTGAAGTAACTCGTGTAGCAAGAGAAGTAGGAACGGAAGGAAAACTCGGTGGGCAAGCCGTTGTAAAAGGAGTTGGTGGCACGTGGAAAGACCTCACGGATAACGTGAATTCCATGGCATCAAATCTGACGGACCAGGTGCGAAACATCGCAGACGTTACGACCGCGGTGGCAAACGGCGACCTGACGAGAAAGATTACTGTAGACGTTAAGGGCGAAATCTTAGAGCTGAAAAACACAATCAATACGATGGTGGACCAGCTCTCGTCATTCGCGTCTGAAGTAACTCGTGTAGCAAGAGAAGTAGGAACGGAAGGGAAACTGGGTGGGCAAGCCGTTGTACAAGGCGTGTCCGGAACCTGGAAAGATTTGACTGACAACGTAAATTCGATGGCAGGAAATCTGACGGAGCAGGTACGAGGTATCGCGGGAGTTGTAACCGCGGTTGCGAACGGTAACCTGAAACGAAAACTGGTGCTGCAAGCGAAAGGTGAAATCGGAGCGCTGTCTGACACCATCAACGAGATGATCGACACGCTTGCGACATTCGCCGATCAGGTAACTTCAGTTGCGAGAGAGGTCGGTGTCGAGGGTGTCCTCGGAGGTCAGGCGTTAGTGCCTGGTGCGGCGGGTACGTGGAGAGACCTGACCGACAACGTGAACGGTCTTGCAGCGAACTTGACGACACAGGTACGAGCTATCGCTGAAGTAGCAACCGCGGTGACGAAGGGCGACCTGACTCGATCCGTAGCTGTTGAAGCGAGAGGCGAAGTTGCGATCCTCAAAGACAACATCAACGAGATGATTCGCAACCTGAAAGATACGACCAACAAGAACATGGAGCAAGACTGGCTCAAGACCAATCTGGCGAAGTTCACCAGTATGATGCAAGGGCAGAGAGACATGCTCACTGTCGCTAATCTGATCCTGTCGGAAGTGGCACCGCTGGTGAGGGCACAACACGGTGTCTTCTACATTAATGAGAACGACGAAACCGGTGATGCCACCCTCAAACTGATGGGAAGTTATGCGTATCAAAAACGCAAACACCTGTCGGACCGCTTCAAGATGCGTGAGGGACTGGTCGGACAGACCGCAGTCGAGAAGCAGAGAATTCTGGTTACGAATGCGCCTGACGATTACGTGAAGATCAGTTCGGGACTGGGTGAAGCGGCACCGATAAATATTGTTGCTCTGCCGGTTATCTTTGAAGGCGACGTCAGAGCTGTAATTGAGCTGGCTTCATTCCAAGCCTTCAGTGACATCCACCTTGCGTTCCTCGATCAACTGACTGAATCGATTGGTATCGTGCTCAATACCATCGAAGCGAACATGAGAACGGAGAACTTGCTCAAGCAATCGCAATCTCTGGCACAAGAATTGCAAGCGCAACAGCAAGAACTCACAGAGACGAACAAGCGACTGGAGCAACAAGCAAAGACTCTGCAAGCTTCAGAAGATTTGCTCACGCAACAACAAGAAGAGCTGCAGCAGACCAACGAAGAGTTGGAAGAGAAAGCGAGATTGCTCGCTGCTCAGAACACCGAGGTGGAGCGCAAGAATCGCGAAATCGAACAAGCTCGAGTCTCGCTCGAAGAAAAAGCGGAACAGCTTGCACTCACTTCGAAATACAAGTCAGAGTTCCTCGCCAATATGTCGCATGAGTTGCGCACTCCGCTCAACAGCTTGCTTATCTTGTCGAAGTTGTTGTCTGACAACGGTGAAAGCAACCTCACAGCCAAACAAGTTGAGTTTGCAAAGACAATTCATGCGTCAGGTTCTGACTTGCTCGAATTGATCAACGACATTCTCGACCTGTCCAAAATCGAATCTGGCACCATCACTCTGGATGTCGGTGAGATTGGCTTCAAGGATCTGCACGATGCCATCGAACGCAATTTCAGACAAGTTGCAGAAACCAAGAAACTCGATTTCCACCTCAACTTCAACGAAGAGTTGCCTCGAGCGCTGAACACAGACTCGAAGCGTTTGCAGCAAGTCTTGAAGAACTTGCTCTCCAACGCCTTCAAGTTTACTGAAGACGGTGCGGTAACTCTGAATGTCGGACCAGTGACGAGTGGTTGGGACCCCGATAACAAGATTCTCAACAAAGCATCGACTGTAGTGGCATTCTCTGTCACCGACAGTGGTATCGGTATCCCGCAGGACAAACAAAAGATCATCTTCGAGGCGTTCCAGCAGGCAGACGGAAGTACAAGCCGTAAGTATGGTGGAACTGGATTGGGACTGCCGATCAGCCGAGAGATCGCCAGCCTGCTTGGTGGCGAAATTAAAGTCACCAGCTCTCCAGGCGAAGGAAGTACATTCACCTTGTACTTGCCGGTCAACTACGTTGCGCAGAATCAGCAGACGAAGGCTCGTCCGAGTGTCTCGTCCTACTCCGCACCAGTTGAACGCAACTACGATCAACTCGCGCCGGATGCTCCAGAAATGTCAAACGACACGAGCTTGCTGCTTGAAAGTATCGTTGCGGATGACAGAGGAAGCATTCAGGATGATGACCGCGTTCTACTTATTGTGGAAGACGATGTCACATTCGCAAGACTGCTTCTCGATGAAGCTCGCGAGAGTGGATTTAAGGGGCTCGTCGCAGTCAACGGAACTGCCGCGATTGCTCTTGCAAGACGATTCAGTCCAGACGCTATAACACTAGATATAGTGCTCCCAGACATGGATGGTTGGACCGTGCTCGACCGTCTGAAACACGATGCGAAGACACGTCACATTCCTGTGAACGTTATCTCCGCGTCTGGTCAGAAGCAGCGTGGATTCAAGCAAGGTGCGATCGGTTACTTCGAAAAACCTGTCACTAAAGAAGCGATCAACGAAGCAATGAATGCAATCAAGTCATTCATCGAAAGACCGGCGAAGAATTTGCTTGTCGTCGAAGATGACGAAACTCAACGCAACAGCATTGTTGAACTGATTGGAAACGGTGACGTGGAGACGACCGCCGTAGCCTCTGGTCAAGAAGCGATCGACCTGCTCAAGGAGTCGCACTTCGATTGTATGGTTATCGACTTAGGTTTGCCTGACATGACTGGATACGATCTGATTCGCAAGGTTCAAGAAGATCTCGGTCTCGAGAATCTGCCAATCGTCGTATACACCGGTAAAGATCTGTCACCGAAAGAGGAGATGGAACTTCGCCAGATGACAGAGGCGGTAATCGTCAAAGAAGCGAAATCGCCAGACCGGTTGCTCGATGAGACGGCGCTCTTCTTGCATCGTGTCGAGCACAACTTGCCTGAGTCGAAACGTCGGATGTTGCAACAAGCCCAC
Organism: Drouetiella sp.; assembly: GCA_036702965.1. Classification (GTDB taxonomy): domain Bacteria; phylum Cyanobacteriota; class Vampirovibrionia; order Obscuribacterales; family Obscuribacteraceae; genus PALSA-1081. The sequence goes on along the minus strand of DATNPZ010000013.1, from coordinate 127,483 downwards.
AATCGCGATCCGATTCTTTCAGATAGAAAGATTCTGATCGTTGATGACGACGTGCGAAACATTTTTGCGCTGACCAGCATCCTTGAAGGGCAGCACATGAACGTGATTTACGCAGAAAACGGTTTGGAAGCAATCCGCTTGATTCAAGAAAATCCGGATGTCGAGGTCATCCTCATGGACGTGATGATGCCGGAGATCGATGGATATGAAACCACTCGCCGCATACGCGATATGGAGCAGTTCAAGAGTCTTCCGATCATTGCATTGACAGCCAAGGCGATGAAAGGCGATAGAGAAAAATGTATCGAAGCCGGTGCATCTGACTACATCGCCAAGCCGGTGGATACTGATCAGTTGATGTCGCTGCTGAGAGTCTGGTTGTATCAATAGATCAAGGCAGGCTCAGCTAAAGGCACCACGGACTGAAGCACGATGAAAGACCCATCCAACATTCTCGAAGATACCGACGAGATCGAAGCGATCGAAATTGCATTGCTTCTGGATGGGATCTATCGCCGTTACGGCTATGACTTCCGCAATTATGCGTCGGCGTCTATTCGCCGGCGCATCTGGAAGTTTGCGGAGTCACAGGGATTGCGCACAATCTCTGCAGTTCAAGAGGCGATTTTGCACCACCCGTCAATGATCGACAAATTTGTTTTGTCGCTTACTGTCAACGTTACGACTATGTTCCGCGATCCCTCTTTCTTCCAGACTTTGAGAGAAGTGGTCGTGCCGATTTTGAAAACTTATCCCATGGTGCGAATTTGGGATGCGGGTTGTGCAACCGGCGAAGAAGCTTACTCCATGGCGATTGTGCTGAAGGAGGAAGGCGTTTACGATCGTTGTCGTATATATGCTACAGACATGAATGAAGACGTGCTTCGTAAAGCGAAGACAGGGATTTTTCCGCTGTCGCACATGAAAGAGTACACGGACAACTACATCCAATCAGGTGGAAAGAAATCGTTTTCGGAGTACTACACCGCCAAATTCGACTACGCAATAATCAATCAAGACCTGCGCCAGAACATCATTTTCGCTCAACACAATCTCGTCACGGATAAGAGTTTCAACGAGTTCAACCTGGTTCTGATTCGAAACGTACTCATCTATTTCAACGAAGATTTGCGCACGAAAGTGTTGGATTTATTACACGAAAGCATGTCGTCGTTTGGAATCCTTGCGTTAGGAAAAAGAGAGTCGCTAAAATTTAGTAAGTACGAGACCTCATACGAAGAACTTGATTCTGCAGCAAAGCTCTACAAGAGGTGCGCATGACGGGCACGAGTTACAAGCTCATTGTTGTTGGCAGTTCGCTGGGCGGCTTGGCAGCGATTAAGACTTTTCTCGCCGGAATAGCGGATGATTGTTTGGTGCCGATAGTCCTCATCCAACATCGTGAGCAGAAACCCGAAGCAAGTATGGATAATGTGCTGACTAATATGATGAAGCGCTATATCAAACGTCCCGTCGAGGAGCCGGAAGATAAAACTCCACTGCGAAACAATCATATTTATCTCGCGCCTGCGGATTATCATCTTCTGGTCGAGCGTGATTGCATCGCACTCTCTGCTGATGAACCGGTAACCTATGCGCGACCATCCATCGATGTAGCGTTCGATTCCGCAGCGCGATTGTACAATCATTCAGTCATCGCAGTCGTTCTTACTGGAGCCAGTCGTGATGGCGCCGATGGTGCCAAAAGCATCGAAGATCGCGGCGGTCTGGTCATTATCCAAGACCCATCAACGGCAGAGAAAGACACTATGCCGCGTGCAGCAGTTGCTGCCACCAAAAATGCAAAAGTGATGAAGCTCGAAGAAATAGGACCATACATCTCGAATATCGTGCGCGAAGGAGGGGCGAAACGTGCTTCCCGAGCAACCGGTTAACATACTCGTCGTTGACGACCAGCCCGAGAATTTGATGGCGCTCGAAGCAGTTCTTGAAACTCTCGGGCAAAATCTGGTCAAGGCACATTCTGGCAAAGAAGCTCTCAAGGCTTTATTGCACGATGATTTTGCGATCGTCATTCTGGACGTGAACATGCCTGGTATGAACGGTTTTGAAACCGCGTCCATCTTCCGTCAGCGAGAAAATTCGAAGCACACGCCGATTATTTTTCTAACTGCGATGTACACAGAAGATGCGGATCGTTCTCTCGGCTACTCTCTTGGTGCCGTTGACTTCATTGTCAAACCTTTCAAACCAGATGTGCTCAAATCGAAAGTAAGCGTATTTGTGGATTTGTTCAAGAAAACGCAAGAAGTAAAACGTCAGGCTGAGCTGATCGCCGAGATTGAGAAGAAGCGTGCGAAAGAAGAGAAGGACCGCTTAGAGACAGAGAAACAGCTCATTCACCAGGAATTGCTGCGGCAAGAAATGGAAACTGAACTGCTCGAAGAGCGCAGCCGTCAGTTGCAAAAAGCGGATAGATTGAAGACTGAATTTCTTGCAAACATGAGTCATGAAATTCGTACACCGATGAACGGTGTAATCGGTATGGCTGAATTGTTGTTGCACACTCCGTTGAATCAGGAGCAAAAAGAATTTGCGCGCATCATCCGCGAATCTGCTCAGGCACTGTTGATCATCATCAATGACATTTTGGATTTGTCGAAAATTGAAGCCGGAAAACTCGAACTCGAATTTCTCGATTTTGACATTATCCCGTTGATAGAAGGCACCGCTGAACTTCTAAGCGAGCAGGCTCGCTACAAGAATATTTCAGTGATGACATTCATCGACCCGGATCTGCAAAAAGTTTTAAGAGGAGATTCTGGTCGGTTGCGTCAGGTTCTGTTGAATCTGATTGGTAACGCCATGAAGTTCACCGAGAAGGGTGAAGTAACTGTGCGCGCCGTCAAAACTAATACCAGCAACGGTGATGGCAAAGTAACTGTGAATTTCAGTGTGCGAGACACAGGGATCGGTTTGTCGCCTGAAGCCATAGATAGATTGTTTCGACCTTTTTCACAAGCGGACGGTTCTACAACGCGCAAGTATGGCGGTACGGGACTCGGACTCTCTATCTCCAAGCGACTCGTTGAGCTGATGGGTGGAAAGATCGGCGTCAACAGTGTTGAAGGAAAGGGCTCGACGTTCTGGTTCGAAGTTCCGTTCGAAATTGGTGCACCGTCCGCGGTATCTGTATTCGATCCTGATAAATTGCACTCAACGAAAGTTCTTGTCGTAGACGATCAGGATGCTGCGCGGACAATTCTTCAAGCTTATGTTCACTCTTGGGGCATGGACTGCGATGTGGCGTGCGATGCGAAAGAAGCGTTGAGCATGTTGAAGGATAAAGTGCGTGCAAATGCTCCTTACGATATCGTCATTACGGATCTGTCGATGCCGGATCAGGACGGTTTCAACTTGCTCAGTGCGATACAAGAAGAGCGTAGTTTGAAAGAGACAAAAGTGTTCTTGTGCACTGGCTATGACATTAAGAATCAAGGCGAAAAGGCACTTGAAGCAGGCTTCTCTGCTTATCTGACCAAGCCGGTCCAGCAATCGCGATTGTACAACTCAATCGCAAAAGTGATGATCAGCGACCACGTTCAGAAAGAGTCTTCGAGAGTCGATCTCTCGACGCCTATTGCAATGGATAAGGGGCTGGTGCTCATCGCAGAAGATAATCCAGTCAATCAGAAAGTTGCAATTCTGCAGCTTAAGAAACTCGGCTACGAGTCACATGCAGTAAGTAACGGACGTGCTGCTATAGAAGAGTTAGCCAAACAACATTTCAATATTGTCTTGATGGATTGTCAGATGCCTGAGATGGACGGCTTCGAAACAACCGGTGAGATACGCAAGCTCGAGGAATCGACTGGAAAACACATCCCTATTATTGGCTTGACCGCGCATGCGATGGAAGGCGATCGCGACAAGTGTATCGCGGCTGGTATGGACGATTATTTGAGTAAGCCTACTTCGCTCGATAAGTTGGCTAAGGTCTTGAAAAAATGGTGCATCAAGAACGATTCAACAAGTGATACCACTACTTCGGAAATAGACGCTCAGGATCTGGAGCTCGTACTGCCTGAAGATTTGCTTGCTGAACTCATGCCTCTATTTATGGAATCCACAAAAAATTCAATTGAGATTTTGCGCACTGCGATCGCAGATAAATCTGTTCAAGTTGTGATCGATACCGCCCACGAGATTAAGGGCGCTGCTGCAGGAATGGGCGCGATGAAAGTCTCTGCATATAGTAAGGATTTGGAATTCGCCGGGAAAGCGGACGACTGGAATACTATCCCGAAAGCTTTTCAGCATCTGGAAAAATCGTTTTCTGTTTTGACTAAAGTTGTGGATGAGTTGCCTGTTCCGGTCACTGAGTAGGATCTGCTTATGCTGCGAATCCAGTAACGACAAGCGTTTTGCTTATCGTAGTTTTTTTCGTCACAACAGCGGAACCGATTTTGATCGTGTCACGTCAAACTCACCACAACGAAGGCTTGAGAAGCGAGGGATACGAACAATGAAGAAGCATGCAATTTTGACACTGAGCGCTTTGGTGGGTATTGGATTGGCTGCAACAGCAGCAAAAGCTGACACTTACTCGACTGTAACAACTACTGATGGATTTCCATCTGCAGTAACAGAGTCACGCACGACAACTGTTGAATCGGCACCGATTGCACCAACAACTGTAATTCACGATCAACCAGTTATCGTTCAACCAGAAAGCAAAGAAGTGGTAGTTGTTAAAAAGAACCACCATCACTTGATTAACGTAGGTCCAGTCAAAGTATTCTAATTGACCGCACCGTGTTGTCCAATAAGCTTGCAGCCCACATCCTGCTAGATGTGGGCTGCGATTTTTTGTGGTGGCATTGAGTTTGGAAGCTCATGCCATTGTCAGCCACTTACCACTTGTAAGTTTTGACGCAAGATTTTGGCTCGATGAAATTTCTTGGCATTTCTTCCGACATAGATTCGCCTTCTCTGGAGTTGCCGGCTTCGCTGTGAGCGAAGACAACGCCGCCAGATTCAGACCCCGCGCCGGTGCCTCGAGTACCGCCGCTCTCGTTGCTATTACCAAGTCCCCAAAGAGAAGTGTTGTCGTTGGAACCGCCCGAGTTATAGACGCCGCCGCTTTCACCCTGATTTCCCATCCAAACGAATCCGCCAGATTCAGATTCTGCAAACGATGGAAGCGATGCAAAAGCTGATGCCATCGCGCTTAATACCAGCGCTTTTTTGATAAACGAAATTGACATTGAAATATTCTCCGTTCGATTGACTTAATTGCTTTGCTGTTCCGATTACTTGCGATCGATCAATCTTCTGAATCGCCTTTGTGTCAGCGTTGTCTACACCGAGCTCTTTAGCTTTCTTCAAATCTTCGATACCCTGGTCTTTTTGCTTCAATTCGTTTCTTGCGACTGAACGATTGTAATAAGCGATTCCGAGATTTGGATTCACTTCGATCGCTTTGGTTGCGTCATCTACGGCGCCCTGCCAATCTTTTTTAGCGAGTTTCACTCGAGCACGATTGCTGAACACGATGCCATGTTTTGGTGCAAGTTCAACTGCCTTGTTAGCGTCGTCCATCGCTTTGTCGTACTCGCCTGCTTGCAAGTAAGCGTGGGTTCTGTTGACGTATGCAGTTGGCAAACCTGGCTTTAATTCCAGTGCTTTCGATGATGCTTCGATTGCTTCTTTATGTTTGCCAAGCATGTTGAGCGCATGCGATTTGTTCACGTAACCCATCGCATCATCTGGATCGAGTTTGATCGATTGATTTGCGTCAGCCAACCCTTTTGAAAATTCGCCGAGTTTGTTTTCAGCCCACGAACGATTCAAATAAGCATGTCCCATTTTGGGTCGCAACTTCACAGCTTCGTTAGCATCTTTGAGTCCAGCTTTGAAGTCACCCATGCTGCAGTAAGCGGCGGCGCGGTTGTTGTAAGCTCGACCGTACTTCGGTACCAGGCTGATCGCCTCGTCCAATTTCGCAATCGCTTCTTTAAACTGTCCATTGAGAATCATCTGAACAGCCGCTTCATTAGCCTCATAAGCCTTTTTGTTGCCCGCAGTGACAGCCGCATCAGGTTTAGGACCTTCGCCGGTATCAGCCGCAAAAGTTTGTGTTGCGCAACTTCCCAAAAGCATAATTGTAAGGAGGCTTGTGGAAGCTGATTTGAAGTTGATCATCGTTACCTCGCCATGTATACGCACATCTGCTGAATTATAGGTCATCAGGCGACCGTTTGTGTGATTATGTCCGCAAGCTTCCATCCTGTGGCAGTTTGCGGGTTTACAGAAATGTCACTGGCGATCTATCGCGCGAACCGAACGGATTGACCAAGCGGATTTATGTGTCAGTTTGCAAGCAGCTCGCGGGAGATCTGCTCTACGTTTAACTCGTTTTTGTCATGCGTCGGAGCTACCGGAATAATCGTGCTGGAGCACGTCGACTATTGGTGAATGTCGGCTACTGGAATGTCGACTATTGGTGAATGTCTACTGAGCTTTTGGTTTGCCAGTGTCCGCTGATACTAGCCCTTGAAATTCTGGAGACAAAACAATTTCGGTCGATTTTCTCTTATCTGCGAGCCAATCTTTCAACGCTTTTTGCTGAGCGTTCTGTGTAAGCAACTGTTTTATTTGGTCCTTCAGTTCAGCCAGCGGTTGCACACCACCAGACTTTTTATCAGTCAATTTGATGATGTGATATCCGAATTCACTGTTCACTAACTCTGGATATACTTTGCCAACTTTGATCGAATCAACTTTCGTTGCGAAGGCTTTAATCAAATGGGTCTTGTCTTGAAAGCCCATGTCGCCGCCAGTTTTGGCTGCACGCGCAGTTATGTCGTCACTCGTTTCGTCTGCAAGTTTGGCGAAGTCTTCACCCTTCAGAGCACGAGCGAGAATGTCTTGAGCTTTCTGCTTCTGTTGCTGTTCTACAACTAGCACTTTTTTATTCAAATCAGCTTCGCTCATAGCGGGTGATTGCTGTTTGATCTGAGTGCGCATACTCGGTTGTTCGGGGGAATCCTTTTGTGGTGCTGCCACTACGATCTGACTGAGTCGTACCATCTCACCGTGTTTGAAGCTGTCTTTGTGATCGTCATAGAACTTTTGGATATCTGCATCCGAGACGGTAGCAGTTTTTTCAATTGCCTCGACCATCTTGCGAACTAGTTCACCCTTCTGAATGTCGTCGCGAAGCTGGTCGGCTGTGTAACCGTCCTTCACCATTTTGGCAAAAGCTGGATTTTTCTTAGCCTCCAGGTACACGTTCATCGCAGCTGGTCCATAGCCTTTTGTGCGCGCAGCACCGCAAATAATTTCGCGGTCAACCAGAGAGTGCAGAAGGTGTTCTTCGATGTGGACGGTTGCAACTTTGAACGCGAGTCCTAGCCTCAAAACATAGTCGTTGAAGTGTTGGGTCGTTTCGTGAATGGAATCCAAATGTTTTTTGATCGCACCATCGCCGGCTTTTTCTGCGCGCGTTGCTGTTTCGAGAATACGCTTCTTCTCATCGTCAGTGAGCGAAATTCCCTCAGCTTTGGCTTGGTCAACCAACGTTTGCTGTGCAGCGGGATCTGCAGTCAGCGCAGTTTGGATTTGTTCTTCTTGCGATTTCAGAAGGCGTCGATATTCTCCGATCGTAATCGGAGTACCGCCGACGGTGCAGATGACATCAGAGTCAGGCATCTTGCCAAGTTTGATTTTCTTTCTCGCTGCTTCGATCTGAGGCAGCACGTCATCAGCAACTTGTTCTTTTTTCCCTGATTTGTCGTCAGTTTTTGTGTCTGTCGCCGACGTGTTTGTCGTTGTTGTCGTGGTCGTTGACGTTTGAGTCGTCGTATCGGTTTTATTCGAGTTATTCGTGCAACTTGATAGCAGCACCATACTCAGTGTCATTGCCAGCGCAATCTGTGACGAGGCACCACTACGCATTAATCTCAATTTCACAACGCTCACTCCACTAATCTTTTGCGAGCCGCTACAAATCGTCAGCTCGCCTTTTCTGCACTGTTAGAAACCATAGCACTTAGCAATTCCTGGAGCAAATCAAGCTGCTCTGAAGGTGAGACGCCTTCCGATCGAACCAGAATGTATGGGGTTGGACCCGCACCGCCTGCCGCACCTGGTTTGTATGTGGTGCGTGATGCGAGATGCTTCGGTAGTCGCGCTTGCACAGGCAACCACTGTTGCAGTCTGAAGTTGACCGATAGACGGATTCCTTGCGCTTCTGGTTTGATCGCACTGATTGCAGCTTTTGCAGCAAGCAAGCGCAATCGAACAACTGATGTAAGTTGTTTCGCTTCTTGTGGTGGTGCGCCGAACCGGTCTTCCCACTCTTCCATCAGCATGTTCAACTGACGTTCGGATTTCACGTCTGCCAATCGTTTGTATTCGATCAAGCGCTGTTCATTATCTGAAATGTACGATTCTGGAATAAACGCAGTGACGTTGAGGTCGATTTGCGAATCGACATCGCCTGAAACCGCTTCACCTTTCAGCTCAGCGACCGATTCTTCGAGCAACTTACAATATAGATCGAAACCAACCGATACCATGTGACCGTGTTGTTCGGCACCGAGGATGTTTCCTACTCCGCGGATTTCCATGTCGCGCAATGCGATCTGATAGCCCGAGCCGAGTGATGTGAATTCGCGAATCGCTTTCAATCGATTTTGCGCTGTTTCGCTCAGTACTTTTTGTGGACGATATAAGCAGTATGCGTAGGCTTGTACATCACTTCGTCCAACACGTCCGCGCAACTGATACAACTGCGCCAGACCAAGCTTGTCCGCTTCGTTAACGATAATCGTATTGGTATTCGGGATGTCCAACCCAGATTCGATAATCGTTGTGCAAACCAAAATGTCGTACGAATGTGATGCAAAATCCAACATCACATTTTCCAAATCCCGTTCGTTCATCTGTCCGTGACCGACGATGACACGGGCTTCCGGCACGAGCGACTTGATTTCGAAGGCGATTGCTTCGATGCTCTCAACGCGGTTGTGCACCACATAGATTTGTCCACCGCGCTCCATTTCATGCAGAATCGCTGTGCGAACAAGCGGTTGTTTCCATTCTCCAACGAATGTTTTGATCGGCGAGCGGTTAGTCGGCGGCGTGTGGATCAAAGACATGTCGCGAGCGCCTGACAGAGCCATGTGCAAGGTACGTGGAATCGGAGTCGCTGACATCGTCAACACATCAACCATGACGCGAAGTTGTTTCAACTTCTCTTTGTGGTTGACACCGAATCTCTGCTCTTCGTCGATTACGATCAAGCCGAGATCTTTGAATTGAATGTCCTTCTGCAACATTCGATGAGTTCCGACGACAACATCGCATTCGCCTGTCGCCAGTTTTTGCACTACTTCACGCTGCTCTTTTGCGGACTTGAATCGGCTCAGCAAGCCGACTCTAATTGGATACGGAGCAAAGCGCTCTGCCATTGTGTTGTAGTGCTGCTGCGCGAGAATCGTTGTTGGCACCAAAATCGCGGCTTGTTTTCCGGACATGACAGTTTTGAAAATGCCGCGCACCGCAACTTCTGTTTTTCCGAATCCTACGTCTCCGCAGATCAAGCGATCCATCGGTTTGTTCGATTCGAGATCCTTCTTTGTGTCGACAATTGCTTGCCATTGGTCCGGTGTCTCTTCATAGCGGAACGCTTCTTCCATTTCGTACTGCCATGGCGTATCTGGAAGTGCAGAGAATCCCTCTTGTTTCGCGCGCATCGCATACAAATTGACGAGATCTTCGGCAACCGCTTTGACGGATTTTTTGACGCGCTTTTTGACGTTTTCCCATTCCGCACCACCAAGTCGAGAAAGACGTGGTGCATTTTCACCTGCCCCGCGATAACGCGATAGCAAGTTGATCTGGTCGACTGGAACGTATAAACGATCGTCGCCGTTGTATTGAACTGTCAGATATTCACGCTGCTGTCCATCGACGCTTATGCGCTGTACTCCGACGAACTGCCCGATACCCTGTTTGATGTGAACGACGTAATCGCCGATCTTCAAATCTTGAACAGACGCAAATCTGTCGTATGTTTTTTCAGCAGTCGGTCTGCGATAAACTGCAGGTTTGCGCTTCAGTCCGAACATTTCTGTGTCGGTGACGGATACTAGTTGCACGTCTTCAAGGCGGAATCCGCCGATGAATCCATGTCTTGTCACCCACACTTCTGGCAATCCACCGGACTCTGCGCGAGCGCCAGGCTGATTCAATAACTCGCCGAGCGAAGCAGGAATTTCTGGTGCAGCGGTTGCACCATGTTCTGCAATTTCTTTGTTAAGCGCTCCTTCTGTCGGACCTGGCAAGTAGCGAGCTTGCACATCCCACTCTTTCATCAAGCCGAGAATACGCTGTGGTTGTTCAGTCGAAATGAGGACGCGATGCCCTTCTTTTCGCCACGCACGAACCCGCTCGATCAGCACTTGCATCTGATTGCCGAAACGTTCGATTGCGTGACAATCAAACTGCACCAATCCAGTTTGCATTTCGTTGTCGAATATTGGCAAAGTGGAGAGATAAACGCGCTGCTTGTTGCGCAGCTTCTCAGTCATCTCAGTTACCGTGAGATGCAATAACGTTGGCAGTGGTAAGAGACGTCCTGTAGACAAACCTTCTGCGTATGAACCGTTCAACTTCTCTTCATAGGAAGTGAGCGACATTATTAAAGTGTCCCACTCATCGAACAACACAAGCGCGCTGTCAGGTAAGTAATCCACCAATGTCGTCAGTTGGCGGTGCACAAATGGTGCGTAATATTCTGTCGATTCAGGATAAGCACCAGACTCGAAACTTGTCAGGTCGTTTTCGATAACGGCGTTCAATGTATCTGCTGCGGCACTGTCACCAAACTCTGCGACAGTCTGCTCGGCCACTGCTTTGATTTCATTGAGCAGCGCCTGGAATTCATCCTTCTTCTTCGTATCCAGAATCACCCAATAGCGAGGTGGTATCACAACGCTCTTCGTCTCTTCAATAGAGCGCTGGTTCTCGACATTGAACATACGAATGGATTCGACTTCGTCGCCGAACAACTCCAGTCGAAGTGGTGCACCAGAAGCTGGATAGATATCTATGATATCGCCCCTGATACTAAACTCGCCGCGCAACGTAACTAGCGTTTCGCGCGAATAACCGAGTCGAACCAATTTCGCTGAAAGTTCTTTTGGATCGATGGCGTCGCCGACCGAGATTGTGAAATTGTTTTGCACCAGAGTCTGTCGGTCCAACACGCGTTGCATCAATGCCCGTGCTGAAACCAAGACGAAGAACGGCTCGTTGGGTGAGTTGATCAGTTTTTGCAAAACTTCCATCTGCGCCGAAACATTGTCAGGGCTGCTCAGAACTTGCTCGTAGGGCGAGACTTCTGAGGATGGATAGAAATAGACCGGGTATCGCGAGAGGTTTGACAGTTCCTGTTGGAATCTTGCTCCAGCGTGATTATCAGGCACGATCAGAAAGAATGGTCGTTTGACCTCGTGCATCAAAACCGACAATATCAACGACTTCGCCGAATCTGCTAATCCGGAAATATTCAACTCACCTGCAGCGGCGCGCGCAGTGCGAGCTAGAAGTCGTGCATACTGAGGGCAATCCAGAAACCGCTGGTGAAGTGCAGTTGCAAGAACGTTCTCGCGCATATTTTTAAAATTGACCTGAGAGAAGGACACCGATTTACGATAAAGCGATTTTTTCGCTCTAAAGCCCCATTCCCTCAACTGTTCGGAATTTCGGGGAATATATGATCGTAGCATATTGCTATCGCGAGATGTTCTTTCTGTAACCCGCTATTATGTTGAAAGGTTCTCTAGCAAATTAAGCCGTTTATTGAATTGAGTCGACAGTCCAAATCTTCTGCGTTGAAAGCAGCCTTGACGGCAGGCGCCATCGCCGTGTCTGCGGTGCTTGTCGTGCCATCTGCGATTGCGCAGAGTGTGCTTTTGTCCCAGATGCCTGACCAGCAGCAGACTTCACAAGACGAACAACCGGCTGCAATTGGCGAAGACAAAGGCAACATCAAAGAAGTCAACGACTGTCTTGTGAACGGTAACCATGCAATCGACCGCGGGCAGTACGCCGAGGCTCGCAAGCAGTTTAGCGAAGCGCTGAAACTGGCACCCAGTTGCGCCGGAGCCTACAACGGAATAGGCGCGACATATCTGCGGCAGAACGACTTCAAGCGCGCTGAAGACGAGCTGATGAAGGGTTTGAGCCTTGAACCGCTTAATGTACACATTCTCAACAATCTTGGATCTGCAACATATCACCAGGAAAAGTTCGAGCAAGCGATTCTTTATTACAAACAGGCTCTGCAGTTGGCTAAATCTGACGACGCAAAAGTCGAGCCGATGGTCAATTTAGCCAATGCTTTAGCTGATTTGCGCCGAAATGATGAGGCAATTGAATACTTCACGAAAGCGCTGAAGATTCGCCCAGACTTTGCAATGGCTTACAACTGTCTGGCGCGCATGTATTACAACAGCAAAAAGTATGAATTGGCTGCGGAAAACGCACGCAAGGCTGTGAAGTTCAAGCCGGAATACGCCATGGCTTACTACCATTTGGGATTGGCGGAAGCGGCTCTGAACAACAAACCAGAGGCGATCAAGGCGTTGGAGAACTCTTTGAAGTACGAGCGTGACCCTAGTTATGCTGCCGATACGCGAAGATTTCTCGACCATGTGAAGGCGTCTGCCTCTTTCGCACCAGGCTCGACAACTGCCACGGCTGCGCCTGCGTCGGACATCGAAGGTGTTGAGAAACTCATAAAAGCGAAGCAGTGGAAACAGGCTGAATCGTCTATCCACACATTATTAGGCGATCATGGAAGCGATCCGGTTCTCTACAACAACCTTGGATATGTGGTCGCGCACCAGCGCGGATCAAGTCCTCATGCCAATTTCGAGCGGGCTGTCGAATATTACAAGAAAGCAATCCAGCTCAAGAAGGGTCCGTTCCCGACTGCCCATTACAATCTCGGGCAGGCGTATCGATTGCTAGACGACGACAAGAACGCAGAAACTGAGTTCAGGGCTGCGATTGATGATGCGAAGGCGACCAGAACATCTATTCCGGTTGCCCATAACGCACTGGCAATGCTGCTTAAAAAGCGAAACAAATTGAATGATGCAGATAACGAGTATCGTGCAGCCATAGCTCAAGCTGGTCTCGAGCTGCCGGTCATCCACTACAATCGCGCACTTTTGCTGGAGAAAATGGAGAAAACACGCGAGGCCGTGCGTGAATACGAACTTTATTTAAAAGTCGCTCCGCACGGTCTGAACGTGGAGACCGCGAGGGTGCGCTTGCGACGATTAGGTATCGAAACGAAAGGATAGCTGTCAACAGGACGCTATTTTGTAGTACAATCGAACTTCGGGCTCGCCAGAGCCCTTCGTTGTTTCGTTTTCGGAATTGCTTATGAGCACGGTTGAAACTGTAAAAGAAGAAGTTATCGATGCCGCGATGATCGAACAAGTCTGCGCGATTGCTTCTGCACGCCCAGTAACTCCGGTTCCGGCAAACAAAACTCGTGTCGCCGTGGCTATGAGTGGTGGCGTGGATAGTAGCACTACAGCCTTGATTTTGCAGCGCGAAGGCTACGATGTAATCGGTGTGACCGGTTGGCTAATCAAGTCTGGTAGCCGTTGTTGCGACACTGGCATGGTCGATGCTGCTCGCGTGTGCGAACAGCTTGGTATCGAGCACCATGCCGTCGACTTGCGTGAGCTGTTCAAGAGTCAGATCATCGACCAATTCCACGAATCTTATGCAAGGGCGAGAACGCCGTTGCCGTGCAGTCTTTGCAATACTTTGATCAAATGGGGCGCGCTTCTGAATTACGGAAAGAAGCTGTTGCACTCCGATTACATGGCTACAGGGCATTATGCCCGTGTTATTCAAACTGAGAATGGTCCGAGATTGGGACGTGCTCTCGATCGGACGAAGGACCAGGCTTATGTTTTGTGGGGCATCACGATGGAGCAACTGCGTTCAACGATGCTTCCGCTCGGTGATTACACCAAAGAACAGATTCGAGCGATAGCAGTCGAAAGCGGTCTTGTTTCGGCAAATCGCCCTGACAGTCAGGATCTTTGCTTCATTCCGAAAGGAACGACGACGCAAACATACCTGTCGAATTTTCTTGTAGAAGCGCCTGGAGCGATTATCCACACTGTTACTGGCGAAGTGATCGGTGAACATAAAGGCACTCATAACTATACGATCGGTCAGCGCAAAGGACTTGGGATTGCTTATCCTGAGCCACTTTACGTTACATCGCTTGATCCCGAATTGCGTGTCGTGTTTGCCGGACCTAAGTCCGCTCTGTACCGCAATGAGCTGACTGCATCAGACGTTAACTGGTTGATGGATGACGCGCCGGACGGACCTTTCGATGCGCTTGCAAAAATTCGCTACAACAGCGATGTGGTTCCAGCCAAGGTTTATCCGATGGCTGACAAACGCGTGCGTGTCGTGTTCGATGATGCTCAGCCGGCAATCACACCGGGGCAAGTTCTGGGAATTTTCGACCTGGACGACAACATAATTTTAGGCGGCGGTTGGATCGACTAGCCACGCGGCTTCTTGCGTTTAAAAACTTTCTTTCGGTCGTGTAATTGCGAGCACGATTCGACTTGATTATGTTTAACTGAATTGGGTGTCGCTTTTAGAAGAAAGATTTCCAGTTTGGAATACATACGTCAGCAATATGTTTCCGTATGCCTGTTGGATCTGCTTTGTATAGACTGAGCATTAATGCGCCTTTTGCAGAGTTTTTAAGCTGGATATTTCGTTGCTGAACTGTTCTTTTGTACTTATAATGTAGCTTTCAAGGCGGGGTAACCATTTTTGTTAAAGCGCATGATCGAGTCACAAATTGTGTGCCACCAGTCCGCAGGTGCGCAGATGAGATTATTGGGTTTTGCATTGTTTATGATTGCGGCAACTGTCGCAATCGCTTCTCCGTCAGATGCGAGAACTCATTCTAAGAAAAGCGCTGCTGCGCCGAGCCGACATGCAGAGGCTAGCCATCACAGCGCAGCTTCTTCTCGCCACGGTGCGTCTTCCAGAGCATCACATACGGTAGCAGTGACTAGCTCTCGACACAGTCACAGCGCGCCCGCTGCGAGTCATGTCGTAGCGCGAGTGGTCAAAGGTAAACACGGTCGTTCGCATGTTGTTTACGAAACCAAAAAAGAAACTGTTGTCGCGTCGCACCACGGGCGCCACCAGAAAGCCGTTATAGTTACACACGAAATTGTGAAGGTCGTGAAAGTCTCTGCGCCTAAGACGCGCTACGCCTATCCTCTCAATTTTTTCATGTTGCATCCACCAGAATTCGATCGCACCGGTATGTCTAGCGACAGTTCCAGTCGCATTTCGCGTTCTTTCCATCAGGGCTATGCCGATAATTATGCTGCTCGCAGTTTAGTACGCGCCGGACTCGTCAGCTATCATCCTCTTCGTGGTGGCATCTTCTGGCGCCGTGAGCCAGTCAAATACATCATCATGCACTCGACTGAGACAGGCATTCCTGTCAGTGCTGAACATGTGATTGAGTCTTGGAGTTCAATGGGCGTTCGCCATCCTGGTGCTCAGTATGTTGTGGACCGCGATGGCACCATCTTCCAGGCTGTTGACCCGGATCTCGGCACTGTTCACATCAATATTTTCAAAACGTTGCCGGGCATCAACAACGATAACAGTATCGGCATCGAGATGAATCACACTGGCAGACAAGATTATCCAGCGGCTCAGCGCGAAGCTGTAGTTAAACTGGTAACGTATCTGCAAGAGCGTTACAAGATCGCCGACGAAAACGTGATTACGCACCGTTACGCTCAACAGGGCGATCACACTGACCCTGTGAATTTTGATTGGGATGGTTTCATCGCAGCGAAAAGCAGTTTCCGTAATCGAGCCATAGCTTATAAAGTCAAACGCATTCGTGATGACGTCAAAGAATGGAATGTCACAACAACCGCTGTCACTCCTGATAGTGTCACGACAACAACGACTACTGTGACTGCACCAGCGTCATCACCACTGGTCAACTCTGCTCTCAATCAACTTTCGACCCCTGCTTCAGCGACTGTCATCGTTCCTACAAAAGGCGCGATGTCTACTCCTTCTTCAACAACAATAATTGTTCCGACTAAGGGACCGTTGTCCAATCCGGTGTCAACGACGATTTACACTCCGGTGCCCGGCTCGACGATGGTGCCTGCTAAGTCGACTTTTTCCAGTCCTGGCTCTACGACGATAATTACTCCGACTTCGACGTCTACTTCCACATCAACTTTGGTTCCTGCGAAGTCACCGTTGGCTAACCCAGGCACAACGACGATTTACACACCGGCCGCTGGTTCATCCAAAACGCCACTGCCGCCGGTGCGTGAGTTCAGTGCGAGCCCAGTACCTGAAGCGTCTACTTATCTGCAACCGCACAAGCTGTTGGATAAGCCTCCGGTTTATAAGACGACAACGACAACAACCACAGTAACGACCTCGCCGGACAAAGACTCCAAAATGATCCTGGTGCCGCCAGGCGATAGCGACTCCACTCCTGTGGTGGCGCCGATGGTGTTGCCGAAAAACATGCCAAGTTTGCGTGGACCGATCGAGATGGCACCAGGCACCGCGCCTGGATTAAACATTGCCCCAACTCCGGGCGTGACTCCGTAATCGTTACAATTTATGCGACGTCGTCGTCGCGTTCCTCTCTCAATTGCTCGAGAAAGTCGCGATCGTTCTGCGCTTCGAGTTCGACGAGCAAGATGTCTAGTGCTGATAATGTTTCGAACGAGGCAAAGTATTTGCCCTGTAACTCGAGTGTCTTAGCGAGGTGATAGAGCACGACTGCCAGCTCAGCGCTGTGTCCGGCGATAGTTAGCACCTGCGCCAGTTCGCGGTACATTGACTCGGCTTGCTCGAATTGCTGATTTATTCGGGCTTCTGCTGCCCTTTGCATCAAGGAAAGACTATTGTCGCTTTGGTGTTCGATTGACATGGGCTGTGATAATTAGTCGGTTTAGAGTATGGAATGCTTATACGAGATGTATGCGTACGATATATGTTCCTCTAAAGTCGAAAATAAAACAGCAACCAAACGGCAATTTTTACGTCTCTCTATCCCGATGAGTTTTATCGGAAGGTAATCATGACTGCACACATGGACAATTCGGCTGATAATGCGGTGCCCTCGATTCTGTTGGGCGACTCCGCCGAGACGATTTATCACTCGCTGAACAGAGGCGGTGATGATACTGATACTGGAAGATGGTTGACCAGTCTGGTGAGCGATGCGCTCGAGATTGCTGCGCACGGTGATGCTGAACAGGCGGTTTCGGAAGATGACATCAACACGATGGTTCGTTGGGTTGCGCAAATTTTCAACGAGTTCGAGTTGTACAAAATTGAGTTCAACAGTAAAGCTGTCGGCAGCGACTTGACGCTGTCCTCATCGGCTTTGAATCTGGATGCGTTGTCTTCTACAAACGATCACTTCGAGGGACATTTGTCGACGCGATTCTGGTCACTTGCATTCGATGCGTCGACAAGAAAGCTGGATGTTTATTTGATACCAGCAGAATTACTTCTAGCGTTCACGACGAATCGAATCAAGGATACCGAGTACAAGCCATTCATCACATTTTTGCCAAGACGACATTCCGATCAATATTACTGGTCCGTAGAAAATCGCCAGATTACTTTTGACATGTTGCCTCAGTTGGCGAAGGAATTGTTTGGTGATCTGATTCGCGTAGCAAGCGGTAATGTCACCGAAAACGAATTTTTCGAAAGTGCGCCTAATCACGCCGCACAGCGCGCGCAGGAAGAAGCTGCGAGTGTGACCGACCGCTCGTTCGAAAAGAGTAAGGGGCAGTCAAAATATGATCAGCAAAGTGATTCGCGTCTTATCGATGCGAGTAGCGTATTCGCGAACAAATCGGAATCTGGCGCTACAGAAGCGCAGACCGGAGATGCCCAAGACCAAAGGGCGAACGAAACCGAACAACTGAGCCCTCGGCAAACAGCTTTGACCAATCACGTTTTCGAGCTGTGCAATCGTTTCTCCGATTCGCTGGACATCGAGATGCGAGAGATTATTGAATTTGCCAAATCGGGTCCAGAAAACGTCGCGCTTTTATTGCACTGCAAAAAAATCCTGACAGAGTTGGATGCGTTGCGCGTTGTGACAAACCGCACGGTAGAGAATCTTCAGCAACTAGCCGAAGAATAATCGATCAGCATACACGATGAGAATCGTCAGCAATTGGCCGAAGAATAATCGATCAACGCACACGATGATAATCTTCAGCATTTGTCCGAAGAATAATCGATAACATGTGCAGAGAATTTTCAGCAATCAGCCGAATTAATCGCAACTTCACATGACACCATATTTGGTGCTATGCGTGATTCTTCATCCACTTTGTGACGACACCACGCAAGTGCTCGAGTAGGAATGGCTTATTCATAAAGTCATCCATACCAGCTTGCAAACATGTGTCGCGATCCGAAATTCCAGTGACAGCGATAATCGGCGTGCGTGGTTTCTTCGCTTTGGTCTCAGCGTCGCGGATTAATTTTGTCGCTTCAAGCCCATCCATAACCGGCATGCTGACATCCATTAGAATTAATCCGTAGTTTCCCTTGGAAACAATCTCTACGGCTTCTTTTCCATTGATAGCTTCGTGTCCGACCAGGCCGATGACCTTGAGCTGTGAGAGGAAGAGTCTGCGCAAGACTTCGTTGTCTTCAACGACAAGCACCACATCCGGCTCTGACTTGTCTGCGCCGGACTTTTTCTGATCAGTTTGTTTTACGAGAGATAGAGCTCGTTTAGGTTTTGGAGGCATGGCACCGATTCAATTGCAAAAGACACAATCTATTTCCGCTAATTTACACCATTGATTGTCTTGATAAGTGAATCTTCACAGCCGCTGGTTCTAAAAATTTCACCAAAAATTGTGGAGCTTTCTGGCGGCGCCTCTCGTCGTAGCAGTATTGCCAAGTCGCAGGGGTGTTGCCAATGGTTGTTTCACTTGTTGAATTAGTCGAACCTGTCTTGATGCCGGTTCCCGGTCCTGAACCCGACCCTAATCCGCCGACCCCCGAGCCAAATCCCATCCCGGAGTTGGACGAAGTTGAAGCTGCGCCGCAGGAATAGCTCAGCTTTCTGAGTCGGCTAATTTTGCAATGTCCAGAATTCTGTACTCGTCGCCGGCGACATTACTTTCGATTAGGCAGACTTGTTCGACGGTCAGTCGAATAGGTAGAAGATTTTCAAGAGCATCTATTTTTTTCGGATTGACGCTTGCTTCGATGCGATGCATTGCGTGTCTGTCACCAGGGCGGTCGACTCGGCGGTCCAACCGCATCAGCGTTACGTGCGGCTTGAATTCCTGGTTGTGTTCGAGTTCCGTCTCTTCGCTGTAGAAAGGGATCAGGTTCGTTCTAATTCTTCGAGCCAGCGCCTCGACATTTTTCGCGACGGGCTTGCTTGCAACCACAATCAATCTGGCTTTACGGGAATTCGGCCACACTTCCGGCTGATTGAATTCGACTATGACATCGCCCTTGTCGCTTTCTTGCTGCATCGTTCGCCGCTCGTAGAGAGTGCGGTGCAGCGCAGCGCCGACCTTAGGCACAAGCTCCTCATCAACTTCGCCCAGGAAGAGCCACGTAATGTGCAATTTCGAAGGTTTGACCCAGCGCGTGCGGCGTTCCCATTGCGATTGCAAATGCTCGTTCTGCTTTGGCAAAACGGATAGTCTTTGCTGGTCTTGCTGGCTTAGGAAAGTCCCAATAAAGAGCCGTGGCATGTTTCCTCAGTTCTATTCTTTTGAATAGAATTTGCGATTCTGTTCCTTCAATCTCATAAGGTAATCGCTTACGCGCGTTGTCGGGGAAGTTTGTTGATAAATTTCATCTAGTTGAGCGATGACGGAATCGATGCCTTTCTGGTCTGCGTAGCGAAGCAGTCCGCCTCGGAAAGGTGGGAAATTGATTCCCAGATTGATTGCCAGGTCGATTTCGCGGGGACGGCGCACAACGTTTTCAGCGATGCAGCGAGCCGCTTCGTCCACCATTGGTAGTATCATCGACGCGGCTAGTTTTTCCCGATCTTCTTCATTCGCTTGGATGGAATTGCGAGTTAAGTCGAATTGCAATTCGAGTTTCGGGTTGAGTTGAGTACGTTTTCCGTCTTGCCACAGATAAAATCCCTCGCCGGTTGCTCTACCGTTTAAACCCGCATCCAGTGCTTTTATTACTGTATTCGGAATGCTGAAACGATTTCCAAAATGTCTATGCAGGTTTTCGACGATGTGCACAGCCTGTTGTAATCCAATAACGTCAATCACCGCTAATGGTGGCGCCGACATTCCAAACTCTCTGGCGGCTGCTTCGATATGTTCAATTGCTACTCCGCTTTCTGCTAAACGAGCAGCTTGTAAGAAGTAGATGGCGCTAATTCGATTGAGCAAGTGCCCGGGCGTATCTGGAACGACAATTGATAACTTCGAAAGCTGTTGTGAGAATCTTGCACCGATCGCTAGTGCAGATTTGCTCGTCGCGCTGGTCGCATGTATCTCAACGATTTGAGATTTGTTTAGCGGATCGAAAAGTTGTAAGCCCAACAAGTTTGCGATTGGCTTTTCTTGCGTCAACGCCTTTGAATCCACTTCTTTATCCAGTGAAACTGTTTGATTCTCAGCGGGCGAACCTGGCAGGTTACTGTCTCCGTAATTTGCATTGATAAAACCTAGCACCGCATCTGGTTTCATCAGTTTACTCAGCGAATGGACGCGATGTAACGCGCCGTCCGGAGAGTGTTGCTCATTGCAATCTAATACCAAATCCGCTTCTTCTAACGGAGCGATTTCTAACTTTCGGGATTTTAAGAACTCCAGTAATTCAGATGAGGGTGAAATCAGATTGATACTCACCGAATTTGGTGCCGTTGCTGCAAGTTTTGCTGCGTGCTGTTTCGCGAGTTCTTTAACAAAGAAAGCATCGATCAAATTTCGAGCAATTTCAGTTTGAGAGAGTGCAGCAAATTTTTCAGTTTCAAGTTTGAATCCAGCTTCAGCTCCACTTACGAAACCTTCTTGGATCGCGTCGAGCGCGGCGAAAGGCGCCGGATAGTGTGTTTCGCGCACACGCAATTTCAGTGTTCGTCGCCATAAAGCAAATGCTTTTTGAGCTCGCTCCTTGGAAGTATCGGTGTTGGATCGACTTCCGCTTGATTCACTTCTGCTTGATTCACTTTCGCCTGAGTGACTTCTGCTTGATTGACTTCTGCTTGATTGACTTCCGCTTGATTCACTTTGGCCTAAGTGACTTTTGCTTGATTGACTTTCGCTTGATTCACTTTCGCCTGAGTGACTTCTGCTTGATTGACTTTCACTTGATTGACTTTGGCATAAATCGACCGCAAATTTTTCGGATGCAACGACTAAGTCATCGCGTTCCACAACCATGTCCAGCAAACCCAATTTAAACGCGTAGGATGCGTTAGCGATCTGCCCGAGCAGGATCATCTCCAGACCCTTCTCGATCCCGATAATTCTGGGTAGTCGCTGTGTGCCGCCCCATCCTGGGATCAGCCCGTAGTTGACTTCGGGTAAACCGAGTTTCGTCTCCTGCGTATTGGTGGCAATTCTGTATCTGCAACTGAGTGCTAACTCCAATCCACCACCTAAACAAATTCCGTTGATTGCAGCAACTGTTGGCACTGAAAGTTTTTCGAGTTGCTCGAAAATCGATTGACCCAATCTCGACAACAGGCTCGCCTCTTGCTCACTTTTGAAGCGTGCAATCTGGTTCAGCGAGGCGCCTGAAATGAAAGCGTCACCTTTCCCTGAGATGAGGATGAGCGCCGCAATCTCAGCATCCGCCGCGACGGTCGCAAGAACATCTCTCAGCTCTAGCAAAACTTCTTCTGTGAGGAAATTGTGCTTACCTGGCGAATCGAAAAAGAGAAACGCAACACCCGATCTTTTCTTTCGCAGAAAAAGATGTTGGTACTGCGTTGCTGTCATCGAAACACTTTTTCCCTAAAGAAAAAGAAGGGCCGCCATTCGAACTTTGTTAATCCACTCACTCAGGTTTCTTCATTTTCTGCTCGATGCCCTTTGGTCCGCCCATTCCCTTGAGCAGCATTGCGCCACCAACAGCGAACGGAAGCAACATGCAAATCATGCCGAGAAAAGTGAGCCCTGGAAAGAACATTGTCAGACTGCTCAAAATTGCAAAGATTACAATTGCGCAGCTTCCGGCGATGATGAATTTGGGGATCGGACTTTTGGAGTCGTAAACTAGCCAGCCGATTCCGACCATCAGTGGAATGAAAAGCAATCCGAAACCGCCGCCGCCAAAGCCCAGCGCACCCATGATGCCGGTGCCGACTCGCACATGATTGAAGACCATGAACAATCCGGTGAAGATCAACGCGATACCACCGAAATACAGCAGATCATTTTTTATCGGAACTTCCGCCGGTGGAAGATGTTTCTTTTGCAATTTGTCCAACGCCGAAACGTCCGAAGAAGTCGGCGGAGTGGTGAGATGTTGCTGGTCTGAGTGGGTCGTGGATTCCTTCAAAACGGCAGATTCCAGCTCCGCTAATTTGCGCTGGATCTCTTCATCCTTTTTAGTCATTAAGTCCTCGACGGTGCGTGCTCGCCGGTAACTAGCATATCACTTGGATACGACTTGATAAGATTCCTGCCCCACCGTTTCCTTGAAACGCTGCGCGATCGGCATTCTCCAGCCAAAACCGAAAGCTCTCGTAGTCACTTTCAATCCCGGAGCAGCCTGATGGCGCTTGTATTCGCTGCGATCTGTTTTGTTGATGACATCCATAATTACTTCAGGTTTGTAGCCCAGACGAACAATTTCGTCTGGCTTGCGCCGTTGCTCGACGTAAGCCTGAAGGATGCCGTCCAGCACCACATACGGAGGCAACGAGTCCTGGTCGGTCTGGTTCGGGCGCAATTCGGCTGACGGTGGTTTTTCAATCGTCGAACGCGGAATTATTTCGCGCCCGGCTTCTTCATTGATGTAGTTTGCAAGGTCATAGACGCGGGTCTTCAACAAGTCAGAGATAACGGCGATGCCTCCGCACATGTCGCCGTACAAGGTGCAATATCCAACTGCTAGTTCTGATTTGTTGCCGGTTGTTAGAACGACATAGTTAAACTTATTGGAGATGGCCATCAAGATGCCACCGCGAATTCTTGCCTGAATGTTTTCTTCTGCAACATCACGGGCGGTGCCTTCGAAAACTGGCGCGAGCATTGTTTGATAAGCGAGCATCGCTGGTTCGATTGGAATGACTCTGTATTCGATACCAAGATTTTTTGCCAGTGCTTCCGCATCATCCAGCGATCCTTGCGATGAAAACGGAGACGGCATGGCTACGCCAACGACGTTGTCTGAACCGAGTGCTTTGACTGCGATTGCTGCTACGACTGCTGAATCGATGCCCCCCGACAGTCCGATGATTGCTTTCCCGAATCCGCACTTGCGAACGTAATCTTTAGTCCCCAGCACGACTGCCTTGTAGCTATTCACAGTGCGGTCATCTGACGAGGTTCTGATGGTGCCGTTCGATAATTTCAGTCCCTTGTCGCACGGGTCGATATCGACGTAAACGAGATCCTCTGCGAATTCGTTTCCTCTTGCGATTAACTCGCCTTCGCCATTTACGACAATCGAACGTCCGTCGAATATCAGTTCGTCATTTCCGCCGACTGAATTTACATAAATGACTGGAATGGAATACTTGCGCGCCTGATTACGTACGAGATCGTGGCGGATGTGCTCTTTGCCCACGGCATATGGCGATGCTGAAATATTGACTAGCAGTTGTGGATGTTTGTTTTCGAAGCACCGTTCGATGGGGTCGATCAAATACCGAGGCTTGGTGTTGATCTGTTTTGCGTTCCAAATATCTTCGCAAATAGAGACACAACATTTGATACCGTCGATGGTGAACTCTACATATTCGTGAGCTGGCTCGAAATACCGGTCTTCATCGAATACGTCGTAGGATGGCAACAGTGTTTTGTACTGTTTGACTTTTACTTCGCCACCATCGATGAAGGCACAAGCGTTATACAAAGGTCGCCCGTTATCTGGATTGGTATCCACGAAACCAGCCAGCACCGCTATATCCTGCACACTGTTTCGCAGCCTTTCCAATCCATTCAAGTTGGCAGAAATGAAGCTGTCCTTTAAGAGCAGGTCCATTGGCGGGTAGCCGCATATTGCCAGCTCTGGAAAAATTACCAGCCGCGCCCCGCCCTGCTTCGCGTTTATAGCGAAGGCGATCATCTTATCTACGTTTCCATCGATGTCTCCGACTGTCGTATTGATTTGGCCGAGCGCAACTTTCATGCAAGACACCTATGCGTTTTTCATATGGTAGAGATACCGGAACGTCTTGTAATTATCGCACTTCACGAGACATGCACGAGAGTTTAATCTTGCAATTTTTCCAAACTCGTTTGCTGAAATGCCCGCGTATACACTTTCTCGGGTAGCCGCATGCTTACCAGCAATTCGTGGCATATACCTCAATTGGGGTATCAATCTAATAAGGCATGGGTATAATGTCTCTACGTCGGGACTTTACTAGAAGTTAGGTGTAGATGAGGTTTTACAAGGGAATTGTCGGCCTGGCAGTTGCTGTGGCAACGACCGTGGCACCATATTTGATGTGCCAAGCTGCAAACGCTCCAGAAGGTCTGGCTGATGGGCCGGGCATCTGGATGAATATGTGGAATTACCCTTCCGTTGATTACGACACCTATACCCAGGGTTTGCACGCTAAGGGCATCCGCAACCTGTTTATCCAGACTTCGCGCAGTAACACACCTGCCATAGCCAACCCTGACAAACTGGGTCCGTTGATTGACGCCTGCCACAAATACAAAATTCGCGTAATCGCCTGGTCTTTCGCTGAGTTGCAGAACCCTGTAGCCGACGCGGATAAGATGATCGAGGCAGCACGCTTTTCCAGCCCGACCGGTCAACATATTGATGCGATAGCGCCAGACATTGAAAAAGATGTGCGCCCGATCAAGGTTGAGCCTTACAGCAAGCACTTGCGTCAGGTTCTTGGACCGAACTATCCCATGATTGCTGTTGTATATAGCCCGTTGAATTTGGCACCGCAGGTGGCGCAGATTCCGTGGAAACTGCTGGATCGTTATTACGATGTCATCGCTCCAATGAATTACTGGAACAGCAAATACAAGAAACTTGATGCCTACGATTACACCAAATCGACCATCGCCAAAGTTCGGCAGTTGGTCGGGCGCCCAGATGTAGAAATCCACATCATCGGCGATGCGATGGGTACCAACTCAGCTACGATTATGCCTTTCTTCAAAGCTTGCTCTGAAGGTCAGGTAACGTCGGCTAGTTTGTACCCGAACTTCAAAATGACCAACGAACAGATGGAGTGCATTGGGCATTACTCCGAATATTTCCCGATCAACTCCAGATTCCGTTTGGCTGCGATGCGTGAACTGATCAAGAATGGCACGATGGAGTCGCCGACTAATCTCGACCCAGCCGCAGCCATGTCTCGTGGCGACTTTTACAAGTTAGTGGTTCGCCACATGTACGCCGGCAAGCCGCAGGCTGCTGAGGCTGGTCTGACACCGGAGACTGCTGCAAATTTCCTCGAACACAATGGAGTTCTGAAGGCTGCAAATGCACCGGCTGACGCCCTGAACGCACCGTTTTCTCAAGGCGAGGCGCTGCGAGTCGTAGCTTCTTTAGTTGATTTCAAGTCGAGCGGAAAGCATCCAAAACCTGCAGCGCCGAAGAAGAGCGGACACTGGTTCTCGCAGCCGGCATTTGCTGAAGGCGCTTCCTCATCTGCTGTAATCTCACAGGCGAATTTCAAGCCGATGAACTATCTCGATGCTGGGCAAATTGTCCTGCAGGCAAGCTCTGGACTTCGGTAAGCTGACTTCGCACCGAAACCACTTCAGTTCCGTCAGACAACGGAATTGCCAAGCGTGAATTCAAAGATAAAATCTTGGAACGCACCGCCAGTTGCCCCCGTCCATAATTTGTCCCAACCGAGTTTGACCGACCGACAGCGGGGTACAAAATTGGTAGGAATCTGAAGGAACGGCTTTCCCAGGCGCTTGGCCCTCAGTGGTCAATTGCCTACTCGGGTTGACGTTGAATTTCGTACTCGATATATTGTGGCGAACTATTTATATACGCGCCCACCAATATGCAGCCGATAACTTGCCTTCGGAAATGCAGATTAACTGTCCAGATCGCTAGAGTTGAGCGTTTGAAGCATTTGGATTTTTACTAGATTTAGGAGCGTGCGGATAGCGTATCCGTGCGCATCACGCAGTTGCGGTTTTACTCACCGCGGAGGTTTTGCTCATGATGAATGTTCAAGTAACTGGACGCAATATCGACCTTTCTCCAGCATTGAAAGAGTATTTGATGGATAAGCTTCAACGCTCGCAGAAGCACTTCGATCACGCTCTCAATGCGGCAGCCGTTCTAAGTGTGTCGAAGAATCCATCGGTAGCTCATAGTCAGACTGCTGAAGTTACGATCAAGTTGAATGGTGCTGTGATTCGAGGTGAAGAATCGACAGAAAATATGTACGCTTCAATCGATCTGGTGGCAGACAAAATTGAGCGACAACTACGCAAATACAAAACGCGTTATTCGGCTAAGGGCGGCAAGACCGAACGACATCCTGAGAATGTTCCAGATGAACGCGCAGAAGTAGTCGAAGACGAAGAATTTGAAGTAGTGCGCGAGAAGAAGGATGTTGCTCTCGATGAGATTCGTCCGAAAATTGTTCGCTCAAAGCGATTCCCGTTGAAGCCGATGATGGCTGACGAAGCGTGCAAACATATGGATTTGCTTGGACACGACTTCTTCATGTTCATCAACTCGGAGACTAATCAGGTCAACACCGTATACCATCGCCGTGATGGAAACTACGGTTTGATCGAGCCGGAAGCTTAACTGCTCGAGGTTCGAAAACCAAAACTGGTTGGCGTTTGCTGACTTAAATAAGCATGAGATAGCTCGATTGACTACAATCGAGCTATTGCTTTTCAGGCATCGTTGCACACGACATATTGAAAGAATATCTGGGGGCTTCGTCTCATTGTCATATAGCTTTCGGTTAACTTGCAGAACTAAATGACATTGGAAACTTAAGCGCCGCGAGCACGCAATATCGCGAAGCAATTTGACTCAATGCAAATCACCGCAATTGCTTTGCCAGTGACCTTTTGAACCGGATTGAGGAAAGGAAAAACGGAGAAATTTGAGCAATCAGGGTAAATACCCTCCTTTGTATGCAAACAATCAATTAAAATCGGTAGTTGGACGCGTGATTATTCGAGGATTTCAAGGTGGCTAGCGGCTTTTCAAGACGTTATGTGTTTATTCATTCGCTGTTGGCGTTGTCGCTGACAATGCAAGCGACAGGCATGTTTCCAGCTAATGTGGCGTATGCCGATTCGAGTGCAGTAATCAACTTAAACAACGATGGTGTTAAAGCGCTAAACACGAGCAACTTCCAACTTGCGATTACAAAGTTCGAAGCTGCTTTGAAACTTGACCCGAATTACAAGCTCGCGCGCGACAACTTGGCAATCGCCCACAACAACTACGGTTTGCAACTGCGCAACGATCCGCCTGCTGCGTTGAAGCAGTTCCATCAAGCTTTGTATTTGAATCAATCAAATTCGACAACGATGCAAAACGTTGACGGCATCATTCGCATGATGGGGCTCGACCCACGCAATTTCAACGATCGCGTCAAACTCGGTGACCAAGCGCGTCTTGCCGCAGATTTCGTCGGTGCGATTATCGAATATAGCGCCGCTTGCAAATTGAAAGACGATCCGAAAATCCACATCAAACTCGGTGATGTTTATCGTGTTCGCGACGAACAAGACAAGGCCATTCAGGAGTATCAAGCCGCTGCCAGAGCCGGTGATAGTGCTGACGTTGAAGTAAAACTCGGTCAAGCGTATCAGGCTAAGAAAGATATCCCGAATGCGATTGCTGCTTACGGTAAAGCGATCGGATTCAAATCAGATGACCAGGACGTGCAAGACGCGCTTGTTGCCGGTTGGGAAGAAGCGTTGAAGGAAAATCCACTTGCTCCGGAAAACCATATAGGGTTGGGTCAAGCGTTCCAATATCGTGGTGACTTTGGACAAGCCGAGCAAGAATATCAACAGGCGATCCGCTTCAGCCCTGGCAAACAGAATGCTATTGCAAGTAAGTTGTTAGCTGGATTAGCTGGTGCGAAAACACAAGCTAACTTGTCGAAACACGTTAACAACGGTGTCGACCTGCAAGCGAAGAAGCAATATGACGCTGCTATCGCCGAATACAAATTGGCTCTGCAAGCCGATCCACGCAACAAAGATGCTGACGAAATTTGGGTGAATATTGGATCTGCGTATCAAGCGAAAGATGATTACGCCAGTGCACTTGATGCTTACAATCAAGCGTTGAAAATCGATCCAACGAACGAGTCCGCGAAGACTGGCGTGCAGACTGCCACCAACGCACAGAAGGACAAAATCGTTACCGAGAAATACGGTTCTGGTGGTCAGAAATTCAAAGCTGGAGATTACGACGGCGCGATTGCTGATTTCCTTGCGGTTTTGAAAGTCAATCCAAACGACCCTGACACTCTGTTCTCACTTGGTGCTTCGTATCAAGCGAAGAAAGATTTCGACGACGCTATCAAAGCCTATCAACAGGCGATTGCAGCTAATCCAAAGAGCCAACAGTTTAAAGATGCATTGGCTCAAGCTTTCGTGAAGAAAGCGGAACCGATCATCGCCGCTGCTGTTGAAAAACATAAAAACAAGGATTACGACGGCGCGATTGCTGGCTATCAACAGGCACTACAGATAACACCAGACAATGCGAGCCTCTGGTTCAACATCGCCAGTGCCGA
Organism: Drouetiella sp.; assembly: GCA_036702965.1. Taxonomy (GTDB): domain Bacteria; phylum Cyanobacteriota; class Vampirovibrionia; order Obscuribacterales; family Obscuribacteraceae; genus PALSA-1081. The sequence continues at coordinate 98,487 of DATNPZ010000013.1, read as the reverse complement.
GTACGCGAAGACTGAGTATCAACGCGCTTACGAAGCGTATCAAAAGGCATACACAATCGATCCGAAAGGACAGGTTGCTTGCTTGTATCTGATGGGTGCGATTGACGAAAACTACAATCGTGCTCCAGGCGCGATGAGTAACTATCAAAAATATTTGACCGCTGCTCCGACTGGCACATACGCTGCCGCTGCGAAAGAGCGCTTCGCTGCTTTGAACAAGGGTGAGAAGCCAGAGAAGATCAAGTCTGAAGCACAATTGGCTCAAGAAAAATCTGCTGACGATGCGTATCAAGAAGGCGTAAAGCAGCAATCCGCGAAACAGTACGAGCAAGCTATGGCTTCGTATCAGAAAGCGTTGCAGATTGCGCCTAACAATCCTGATTACGTTTTCGCGTTAGGTACTTTGTATCAAGCGGAACAGAAGTACACCGATGCGGCCGAACAATATAAGAAGGCGATCGGACTCGCTCCAAACAACAAAGACTTGCCGAAGTATTTGGAAGAAGTAACCAATTTGGCGGCAGGCACCATATTCGATCAAGCGTCTGCGAAACAGACTGCTGGTGACAATGCTGCTGCTATCGAATTGTATAAACAAGGATTGGCGACTGCTCCAAAGAACGCGCGAGTTTGGACAAACTTGGGTATTGCTTATCAGCAAACTGACCAGTGGCCGCAAGCTCGTGATGCTTATCAAAAGGCATATGAGTTGGATGCAAAAGGCGAAATTGGCGATTTGTATTTGATGGCCCAGTTGGATGAAAACGCCAATCAAGGACCGAAAGCGCTAGGCGAGTATCAAAACTATTTGCGTCAAGCTCCGACCGGTCAGTATGCAGCCGCCGCGAAAGATCGCGTCAAAGCTCTGGGCGCTAATGCTAACAACGTCAACCATTTGCAAACGCAAGGTCAGATGGCAGCGACTAAAGCTGCTAACGATGCTTACGATGCTGGCGTGAAGTTGCAGCAAGGTGGCGACTTGGATGGAGCGATTGCGAAGTATAACGCCGCAATTCAAGCTGCTCCGAAAGAGGCTGCGTTCGTGTTTGCTCGCGGTACTGCGTATCAAGCGAAGAAAGATTATGCGAATGCGATCACTGATTATACAACAGCTCAGGGATTGGATCCGAGTAACAAAGATATTCCGAAATACCTCGCTGCTTTGCGTGAGGAACAAGCTGGACCTGTTGTAAATGAAGCGATTCAGAAGCAGACTGCTGGCGACTTTGCTGGTGCCATCGAGCTGTACAAGAAAGCTTTGACTGACTCGCCAAACAATGCTCGCTTGTGGACAAACTTAGCTAGTGCGTATCAACAATCAGAAGACTTTGCGAATGCAAAAATGGCATTCCAAAAAGGTCTGACTTTGGATCCGAAGGGTGAAGTTGATAACAATTACTTCCTCGGAATTTTGGATGAAAACGCCAGTCAATTACAGCCGGCGATCAACGACTACGCTCGCTATGTGCAAGCCGCTCCAAAAGGCACTTACGCAGTTCAAGCGCAAGGACGTTTGAGCGACTTGCGTGCACATCCGAACAGCATGCAAAAGATTACGACGAAAGCTGCTGCCGCTGCACAAGCTGCTGACGCGCAGAAATCGTCGGATGCTGCTGCTGCGTATGATGCTGCAGTGAAAGCGCAAACTGCTAATAATTTGGATGAAGCTCTCGTTCAATACAAGAAAGCGTTGAGCTTCGCACCAAACGAAGCAACTTACTGGTACGGCGAAGGTACTGCGTATCAAGCGAAGAATGATTTGGATAATGCAATTAAGGATTATCGCAAAGCAGTCGAATTGAATCCGAAGGAAGCAACCTACAAGCAGACATTGCAACAAGCACAAGTTGCAGTGAATGCCACGAAGGCTGCTCCGTTGGTCGATTCTGCAATCAAGAAACAGACGGCCGCGAAGCCAGACTTGCCTGGTGCAATTGCTGACTACGAAGCCGCGCTCAGATTGAATGACGATGCTTACACGAATATGAACTGCGGAACCGCGTATCAAGCGGCTGGTAACAATGCCAAGGCGCTTGAAAAATATCGAAAAGCGATTCAATTAGATCCCAAGACTGCGGCAGATGCAATGTATTATGCCGGAACGGTTTTAGAAGCAATGAAGCAGGGTCCTGCCGCTCTCAAGGAATATCAAAATTACGTGAGAATGAACCCAACAGGACAATCCGTAAACGACGCAAAAGCCCGAATCAAGGCGCTTGGCGGCAAATAGATTTGCAGTTAAAACGCGTTTGATGTGTGGGAACATAATGTTCCATTCGATCATCTAATTACTTGTAAGAAGAAAATCGAAAACATACTAGAAAATTGAAAGCCGGCGCTAACTGTGAGAGCGCCGGTTTTTCTTTGTGCGACTAGGGTTTACCCCGTGTCTTTCGCCACGCGAATAATGCAAAATATCGCTGTTGGGAAAATTCCGCAGAGTACCAAAATTAGCCATCAAGAACCTTGACCGTAGAGCGATTCTACGGTCCCTCCTTTTTAAGGCGTCCCAAATTTCGTGTATCGAGGCAAGCGATGATCGCATTCAAACTATTGATAGCAGCATCTTTTACAGCGTGTTCACTCATCTCCGTAGCAACACCAACAATTGCCTGCGATAACTTCGGTGGTGGCGAGGTCAAATCTTTCGAGCAGTGGCGTTATAGCACTTACAAGACCACAACGAGTGACGGTAAAACCCAAACTCGTCCGCAATGGATCGTCACCGAATACAATCTATCTGGCGAACCATCAGCACCGCCCACGGTGATTCGCCCAAGTGGCCCGAACGCACCTATCCCACATATTCGAGAATTTCACGGATCGTCGTCTTCTTCAGTCGATAGTGTAAAAACTGATTCCGAATCATCTGTGACTGCTGCGAATGACAATTTTTCTAAGCCAGATTCGGGATTCCAGCCACCGGTTACCGACCGGAAGCGCATCGCTCAGAAGCTCTCTAATCATTAGAATCTGGTTCACAGCGCTCCAGAGCGCGTGAAATCGCTGAACTTGTGGCAGATAACGTGTAGCGAGCGGTATTCGACGTGGCTGAAGCTGAAGTAACACTGACCTATAAGAGTCTGCCAGCCAGAGCAACTTGCCTGACTTTGGCGGTAACTCTGCCGTTCGTGCTGCTTTTTTGCATATGGTCCTGGGCTGTTATCATCCTCGCGATTTCAGAAGGTACGATTCAGTCTGGTCCGACTTCAGTTTTAGTATTCGCGCAAATTCTTTCTCTTCTTGGTTTAGCAGGTGGCGCGTTCCTGTTTTCTGATCGCACGATCTTCGTGACGAGGCAAGGAATTGCTTTACCGATGTGGATCTGTCCTGCCCTCGCCTTGCGTTCACAACATGCGTGGACCAAACTGAAGAATGTACGTTACGCGAATAATCAACTGACGTTGTATTTTGATAACGCTTCGCCTGCACGCCTATCGCTGTCTTGTTTGACGGCTGCCGAGGTGCAGCAACTTCTGGTCGCAATGGACGTTTGGTCTGGTGGCTCTGCGCAATTTCCAGACATCGAACTCGCCAAAGCCGAAATGCATTTGCTCGGGACATCTGATGAAAAGCAGCATGGCTACACCGAAATGTGGGAAGAAGAACTGACTCGTCGATTCGGTGCCACCAACTTTATTCCTCTTGAACCAGAACAAGAAGTTGCACATGGGCGCTTTGTTGTTCAGCGGCAATTAGCCTTTGGTGGATTCTCTGCAATCTATCTGGTGCGAGATTCAAGTAAGCGACAGTTTGTTTTGAAAGAAGCTGTTATACCAGAAGATGCTGATGAAGCGATGTTCAAAGAAGCTGTCAGATTGTTCGAGCGCGAAGCGCGAATGTTGTCGCAGTTGAATAATCCGCAAATTGCGCGTGTCTACGATCACTTTATCGATAACGGTAGGCACTACATGGTGCTCGAGTATATTCAAGGGCAAGATTTGCGCAAGTTTGTTCGCCAGAACGGAGCACCAGAAGAACAGCAAGTGGTGAACTGGGGCAGCCAAATCGCGGAGATTATTTCGTATCTGCACAACCAGTCGCCGCCTATTATTCATCGCGACATCTCTCCTGATAATTTGATCGTCGACGATAACAATGTAATTCACCTGATAGATTTTGGCGCGTCCAATCTCTTTCTTGGCACCGCAACCGGTACTATGATCGGCAAGCAAGCTTATATGTCCGCGGAACAACTGCGCGGTAAAGCGACCACAAAGAGTGACTTGTACGGATTGGGATGCACTCTGCATTATCTGCTGACAGGGCACGACCCTGAAGCTCTGAGCGAGTCCAAGCCGTCTAAGTTTCTTCCGACTGTCAATGCAAGATTGGACGATCTGATTGTGCGTTGCACTGCGCTTGAAGCTGATGCACGACCTGAGTCTGCCGCAGAAGTGGCTGTTGAGCTGAACTCGTTGGAGAAAGTGCCAGCATGATTTTCGGCAATTGTATGTCCGTACCGCGTCAAGATCGTCTGGTCGTCATTCCGGAAGATTACGCCATCAGTTATTGTCCCAATGCCGACTTCGAGCGCATATGGCGACCTATACTTGGAAATCTTACGTATGTGGCTGTTGGCGGAGTGATCCTAATCGCACTTCTGGCGTATTGCGGTGTGCTCGAACCGATGATTCTCTTTTTCGCGCATGGACTGCTCGTTCCACTCAAGCCGTTGTTGCAAGCACCGCCAAATCATGCAGCGGAAAATGTGATTCACTTCATCGGGCAGTTCTCGTTATGGGTTTACGGTCTGATGGGACTCTGGGTAGCTATGATCGCGTTGCGTAGAGCTGAGCAACCCACTCACATTGGATTGACTAAGACCGGTCTTTTGCTTACTCAGTATCCTTCTACGCATAAGCAACATTGGATCGTGCAGTCAATTCCCTGGGATCAAATAAAATCGATTACGGTTGTGCGTCCTCAAGGCACGAAATCTAAGTCGGATTATCGTATCAATATAGTTGGCAAAAGCTATGGATTGAGCATCAGTATCAAATATGGTGACATACTTATACCGGCTCAAAGAGACATGTTTCTGCACGCTCTTAAATCAGCGGTGCCAGAGGGCGTCTTCGAAGAACCGGCAGAAGAAGTTTTCGCCGTGTTCAAAGCTGCTAAATCATCTGAAGGTTTTACTGAGCTTTGGCTTAACGAACTGAGTGCTCCTTCGAAACGCGAAAATCTTACACCTCTCACACCGGGCATGGTGCTTCAAGACGGCGCTTACGTAGTGACTCGGAAGCTTGGCACCGGCGGACAAGGTACTGTATATCTCGCGACCAAGCATGACAGAATCACTGGTGCTGTCGAGACAGTAGCTTTGAAAGAGTTTGTTATGCCAGTGTTTCCAGATGCACGTGTGCGCAAGACCGTGGCTGAAAAATTCCAGCAAGAAGCGCAGATGCTGAGTCGAATCAATCATCCTCAGATCGTCAAATTGTTTGACGTGTTCGTTGAAGATCACAGAGCCTATCTTGTTCTCGAAAGAATCACCGGCAAGACTCTAAAGCGCGCGGTGCAAGATGGCGGACCAATGTCTGAAGAGCAAGTGCTTGGTTACGCTGCTCAGATGGTCGAGATATTGCAATATTTGCACACACAAGATCCACCTGTGATTCATCGTGATTTCACTCCGGATAATTTGATGTTGTCGGATGATGGAAAGATATTTTTGATCGATTTTTCAGTGGCACAACAAGTAGAAATCAACATCACCGGAAGCGTTGTGGGCAAACATCTATACATGGCGCCGGAGCAATTCAGGGGCAAAGCAAGCACTGCAAGCGATCTTTATTCTCTCGGCGCAACGCTTTCGTATCTGCTGACGGGAATTGAACCAGAGGCGATTTCGGTGGCACATCCGAAATCAATGAATGCCGATGTCTCAGAAGCTCTTGACCGGGTCGTGAGTGGCTGTACAACAATCGATGAATCAAAGCGCATGAAGTTGGATGACATTCAATCCAATTTGCAGTCATGCATGACAGAAACCAACAGCGACGGAGCTGTTCTGCAATTGAAAAAGACTGTCCGCGACGTTGTTTAGCTAATGACGCCTGGCAGAATTTATTGCCACCGCTTGAACTTAGCAGGGAATTGGTGGACTGCCTTTGCTACTGGTAGTTGAACTTGGTGTCATTAGCGGTGGCAAAGTTGTAGTACTGTAAAACGTTGTTATAGACGAACACTGGTGCGCACATTGGTATTGTTCCCGTTCCGGTGTACACGACTGCTGCTTTGTTTACAGTGTAGTTACCCAATCCCAGACTGGGCGAAAACTGCGTGCCCACTGCTTTGTATTCACTATATGCGGTGCCACCGCTTGACGCTGGATGGAAGTGATAAGTGCCTTGCGTTCCACTACATGTATGCTTGACACCATCTGCACTCGTTACGACAAACTGGAACGGCACGGTGGTGCTGAAGTTTGTCGGGCTGGCGATGTAAACGACCGCGCCGTAAAATTGAGTCAACGATAAATTGTGATTGCTGGTTGTCGAAGGAATGTTGATTCCGACCAGTCCTTGACTGTTTCCAGTGAGAATGTAACCGGGGCTGGTGAGAGTATTATTTCCAAATTTCAAATTGGGCGCGAATACCGCAGACAGACCAGTTCCTGAGCCTGACGTGTAGTTGACCACGCCTGCAACGAGTGGCGAACCGAGAGGTACTTGATGCAAAGACGATGATGAAGAGCCTGGTGCGCTCGAAGTTGGGCTCGTTAACGTGGAGTTTCGTAGTGATTTCGGCTCTGCAAAACTCGGTGCGTTGAGCGTCATAGTCGACACGGCGACAATTGTAAGCGCGATTTTATTCACAAAGTTACTCCTTCCTGTTGAGCACTGCGCACAGCGATCTCTGACACAGTTTACAGCATGATAGGCAGTGCAGTAGGCTATCGGTGTTGGCTATAGTCTCGGAGTAATTCTTTGCCTGGCTTGCAACTTAGTTCTGGAGCTGAAATTCCCGAATCCGAATTCGAGTTCACTTTTGCGCGCAGCGGTGGTCCCGGTGGGCAGAACGTGAATAAGGTCAATTCGAAAGCTATTCTGCATTGGAATATCGAAGCGACCACTCATGTAACCTACGGCTGCAAGCAGCGGTTCAAGGAAAAATTCGCCAGTCGCTTAACGACTGACGGTTTGGTAGTGATTTCCAGTCAGGAACATCGTGACCAGGTAACCAACGTGCAAGAATGCCTTGAGAAACTTGCAGCTATGCTTGAATCAGTGCTGACTCCTCCGATCGCGAGAAAAGCAACAAAAATTCCGAAAGCAGTAAAAGTAAAGCGAACTGAGTCGAAACGAGAAGTCGGGAAGAAGAAGCAGCAGAGAAAATCTGTCGACTACGATTACTAGTGGGATTAAGTGTGTCAATCAAATCTACGATTGCTAGCGGATTAACTGTGTGAGTCAAATCTATGATTACTAGCGGATTAACTGTGTGAATTGAATCTACCATTATTAGCGGGATTAAGTGTGTGAATCAAATTCGCGTCGAGAATAAATTAGATCGCCCGCACGAAGGCTCGGATTCTAAGATCCATCGACTTATCGCTGGTAAGACTCAAATCAGTGCCGCACCACTGACAGTGCCTCCTTTGCACGAGCTGTGGACTGACGCTTGGTGGGGCTTAGCACGCTCTTCATTCTTTGCGAATCTGGAAGAGCAGCATAAGCTTCAAATCCTTGCACGTTGCAATCAAAGCTTGCTCACTGAGGCGTACTTCATTGAAAAGTCTGGACTGGCTTACTGTGCCAAAATGACTTTGCTCGCTGAAACGACGGATGTTGCTCAGCTATACAGCCTGATTGGTGCGGATGAAGCCAAACACCTCGCCTGGATTGAACCGTATCTGGTTAGTGAACTCAAACAGCTCCCTGAGGGACATTTTCTCGCTTTTCTTTCGCGTTTGATTGAAGATTGTTCAGTGCAATCTCTGATTTATCTGGTTCAAATAATTTTGGAAGGTTGGGGTTTGGACCACTATCAACGACTGTCAAAAAGTTGTGAGGATGCGCATCTGGCTCATGTGTTCGCTTCCATTCTGAAAGACGAGGCGTTGCACCACAAGAGTGGTGATCTACTCTTCGATGCGAACATGCTTTTGCCCGGTGAACTTGATCAAATCCGACATGCACTTGAGACGTACACCGATCTTGTTCGTGTTGGACCGCAAATGGTGCTTGGTGTGGTCGATGAAGTCGCCGGCAAACTTTCGCTGTCAGATGCTATCGATCTCCTCGAGGCTCTGCAGCATGTTGAAGAGTCGCAGCGCAAGTTGTCTCTATTGAAATCACTTATGTCCCAACCGGGATTGGAGTCAGAAGTGATGAAGCTTGCGCAAGAACATCGGTTTGAACCGTTATCGATTGAGACTGCAGCCGAGTTTTTCCTAGCGAACCGCTGACGAATTGAATAAAGCGGTTCGCCTTGTCCAGGTCAGTGACAAGGTACGTTTCTTTGATATCACCGAATTTGATGCCTTCTTGCATTTGAAAAGTTTGGAATAGGTCGTTGAGATCATCGACGAACAAAGTTCGAACAGGAGCAAGTTGGCGTTGTTCCTTTGCCAGTTTATAGTGATAGGAGGTTTGCAACGCTTCGTCAGTAAGATCCGAGATGGTTTGATCGAGTGGACGAAAATCCTGGTCGCATTTTTCAAAACACTCGATTGCTCGCAGTGCAGCATCATCTGCCGCATCGAGTAAGAGTAGATAGGCTGCAGTTTCTCGCAGTCGTGGAACTAGAATGAACTTCTTGTTGCGCAAAACAGGAGCCAGGGTCGAACGCACGAATTCTTCTGAAAGTTTTTCTCCGACCAGGTCGCATGTTGCATTAGACCTGGCAACAAAATCTAGGATTGGTGTGGATTTTTGGAAGCCGGTTACTCGCACGATGTCGTTGGTTCGATATCGCGTCAGACCAGACATTTGCGACACGATTACTTCATATTTGCAATCAAGCGTTAGCTCATCCAGCCTGTGAACCTTTTGTTGACTATCCTCGAATTCGAAAAACACGTCGTTGAGCAGAGGCACACAGCCATCATTTGCTTCTGCGAGTGGCACCGTTATTGGTGCTTCCGTCGAGAGTAATCCTTTACCCTGAATTTTTACGCCGGGGAATTTTTTCCGAAGTTTCAATGCTGATAATTTGGCGCTTGCGCTATCCCAGCAAGAGATCAACTGGAGGTTTGGAAAGACACGGGACCAATCGACTGAACGCGAGTGCCCGTGAGTGGGAATGTCGCGACCGAGCAGCTCTTCCAATTCTCTTTTATGACTCTCAACATACTGCATCAACGAAATTAAATATGTCGGACTCCATATCGATATGATTTCCAAATCTGGATTGCGCATCAGAGTCAAAGCAAGATCTTGCTGGAAGTTCGTCCAGTTATTTTTACTGGTTGGACTAACCAAAAATCCTGAAACGAGGGAGCGAAGCGGTTCTTTCAAATACTGATCGTCGCTTGTAAAATCTGCGCTGGACTTTGTATTAGGCGATTTTGGCGACACACTGATGAAAATTTTGCCTGTTCTTAACTGCAGTTGGGTGGAGAGCAAATCGTATGCCCAGATCGCGAACATATTGGAAAAGGTGGAGATCAATGAGTTCGTGTAGGGGATTCTTTTGCGCGCAGATGTGCTTCCCGACGTTGTCTCGACGTGAACAATTCTGTCTGGAGAAATTATGCGGTCGTTTCTGCGTGCTATCTGTTTTTGAATCCACGGTTCTGCTTCTCTGTAGGTGCGAACCGGAATTTTTTGCACGAACTGCTCGTAGTCTTCTCTGCCCGTGATCTTGTGTGCTTCACCAAATTCGGTGCGCGCAATTGACTTGACTAATTTTTGAAAAACTTTGGTTTGTGCATCCTTCGGACTACTCAAACTTTTGATGAATCTCGCGTGCGGAAAGTAGCAAACTCCCTTAATCGCGCCGAGAAAAATCGAAACGAAGGACTTATTCTGCATAGTTGAATTTGTGTTCTGTGTTGTATGGGACTGCCGATTGGGCGGGCACTTTAACTCCAGGACCAAGCCTGGACAATGCTCCGATAAAACTTCCTGAGCCGATTCGAACTGGTCTCAATATCAGCATCATTTCTCCGCTGTTTTTGCGCGAGACTACATGCGAGGTGCAAATGACTTTATGTCCAAATGTCACATCATCACCAACTCTCATCATGTGTCTATCTATAATCTCGACTAACGCTGTCCAATAAACGCGCTTTCCAACTTTGCTTCCCCACAATCTCAGCCAGGCGCTGTAGAGACCTGGAACGAATCGCAAAAGCGCTTCCAGTGCAGGAACTGCTGCATAGACCATCTGGAGCTGATGTGCGATCCACCAATCGCATCTTCCTGGCTGGCTTATGTTCCATCTACCTGACTTGAGTGGGTAGCGCAGACAGTAAAGGCGGAGTAAGCATGGTGGAAGTAAATACACCGTGAAAAGCAGAAGTATTGCGGTGCTTATCCCGGGCTTCGCAATTAGCGCCCATGTTGTCGCCATGATTGAAACAACGTGAAGAAGTGGGAAGAAAGCCGCTATTCGTCCGAGCAAACTCATTCTCTAGATGCTCCAATTAGTTGAGCTTGTTTCATACGCGGAAAGTGATCTCCTTTTCTTCAGTTGGTATCAAATGCGGTGCAATGCCGCTCTTCATTGAATTGATAATTTCTGAAGTGAGCATATGAATTAAGTCCGCAGACGTCGTATAAAAACGCTCTCCGTACTTATTGATGTTTCGCCCCTGTTCGTTCAAGATATCGATATCTTGCCGCAGAACAGTCTCTGCCTGCCGGCGAACAATACCTACAGCAAGATTCGTCCATATTCCGAAGTCATAACTTATGTCAGTAAATACCAATGTTTGCATTTCACTGACTGGAATCGATTGAGATGTTATCGAGTAACGATAACCGTTGGGAAGTCGGTAATGTACTGTCGTGAGATTTGGAGCGAAGAAGTGATCTGTGTGTACGATCTCCGAGCCGTGCGGGTTGAGGAATGCGCTGAATGAACCAAGATTGAGACGCTCTCCGTGATAAGTGATATCGATGCGACCGTTATTTCGCACGACAGAAGTTCTAATAGGTTCACCTTTGGGTTTTCGGAATACTCCGTGATGCACGTAAGCTGTGTGTGGAACATCGATGTAATTTTCAACGCAATTCGAGAGCGAATTTTCAAAACTGTTTTGAAGTCGCACACGTCCTTTCCACACCGAGCCGAGTTCTTTCAGGGTGGTTGGGCGTTCTGGTGTTAATTCCCCTGGACTCAAGCAGACGTAAACGTATCCGTCTTGTTCGACGGTTCTGTAGGTTTTGGCTCGCATCCCGCACTTGCTTGCGAATTCTTCACCGCCTTCACAGGGGATTGATACGATGGTGCCTTTTTCTCCGTATTGCCAACCGTGATAGCGGCATGTCAGTTTGCCATTGTGGACGGTGCCGGAGGATAGTTTTGCACTGCGATGGATGCAGCGATCTTGTGCTATGACAGCATTGCCCTGACCATCGCGATAACATGCGAGTGATTCGTCAAGGATTGTTCTAGCTAGCACTTTTTGCTCAGTGAGTTCACGAGCATCGGCGACAACATACCAGTACTGCGGGAGCAGTGAGGTCGGCACTCTCAGGACGCCTCCAATTTGATCAGTGAGATGTCGGCATTGAGGTCGATTTGACATGCGAGGCGTGCATTCTTGATGTCGGGCGCGTAAATCTCCAGCGCTTCTACTTCTGTTTCGTCTGGCGGCGTCAGGTTGTCGTAACCACTTGTGATTTGCACGAGGCAGGTACCGCAAATGCCGGTTCGACAACCGAACAGAACTGGTGAGTTAATCACAGTAAGCTGTTCAGATAGATTCGCCCCATCAGACAAGCTTACTGCGCCAAAATTCGTTGATGGAAAAACGATGTTAGGCATGCACTGTTTCCCTGTCTGTCGTGTTTATGGGTTCTTCTGACAGTATTACTGGTGGTGCTTTGAAGTTTCTCAGCGCAGCTCTGTTTTTGATCAGGTATTTTTCTATTGTGCTATCGCCCATGATTTGCATGTGACGGTTTTGATTATCTAAATACTGAATTCCATCGACATACACTTTGTATGATTCCAAAGCCGTCTCGTGAAGTTCGTGTGCCTGGTGCACGGCTTCATTTTCTTCGCAGAAACAACGCTGAAGCATTCTTCTCGCTTCCAAATCATTCATTCCAAAGTGAGAAGAGCGGAACATTTTGTACAACACTGGAAACAGTGCTGGTTCGTACCAGAAGATTCCTTTCAATGTCGCAGAGAAGTTGTAGTGATCTTTCTGGCAGCCTGCGATGCCTCTGTTCATCACAAATTTTTCGAACTTCGTTGGTGGTTCTAAGCTGCGCGGAATTTCGTGTCCAATAATTTTCGAAGTGTTGAAGTGAAAGCTCTCGTCCATAAAATGGTAGTAGCTGATCTTGGATGGTATCGGCGCATTATCCTTATCCAGATGGTTCGTGTAGTAACCGGATAATTTGTGCTGTATTTGCTTGCCATTGAGCGTGCGCAAGCCCCTGACGAGCAGATATTGGCTCGCCAGAAATGCGTTGCTCGAAGATAGCAATGTGAACGCCTTGATCTGAAGTTTTCGCCAGAAGTCTTTACCAGGATCTGAATCAGCGAAAATCATCGTTTGTTCGAACAGACTTCTCATCGGATAGGTGAAGAGTCTTTCTCCGAATAAACGCCATTCAACATCTTCTCCAATCGTTTTAAAAGCATTGATGTGAGCGCGTTCTTGTTTGGTTTCCAGATCGAGAGAATCGCAAACCAATCGGAAGTCTTCATGCGCATACAAACCCGCTGCCGAAACTTGGTTCAGATAAATGGTGGCTAATTCGGCTGAGATGATTTGCGAATAGTACCCAACCCAGAACATCTGGTTGAGCAGCACTCGCTGAGCCTTTGAAGCTTCGTTCCACAAAGGAGTAGCATAAAGTAAGGAAAATTCTTCTGGGTTCCAGTACTCGTTTTTGCAATCTTCATAAACGAATTGTGCAGTTGCAACGTCCATCATCGCGGAGTGATCTTGCTCGCTGTTTCGCTTTTGGTTGAGCAACAATTTTTTGTAAGTCGACTTATCGTCGAGTAGAGATTTTGAATCTGTTTGAGCGAGGTGGGGATGCATTTACAAACTCCTGATTCGTTTGCCGGATCTTAGTTATGTTGATTTCCAGGGGCACAGCAACTGCGTTTTAAACGATGGTGGATTCGATGATGAGTACTTAGTCGGAAAATGCGCACCAGGTTCAAACGTTCCAAACAATCTGTCCCACAAAATAAAATTTGCTCCGAAATTTGCTTCTGGTCTGTCTGCATCATGATGTCGATGATGATCACGCGGCATTAGCAAAATCGCGTCCAAGACAGGAAGTTGCACGTTTATTCTCGCGTGTCGCAGCAGATCTAAAGACGCCGTTAGCATCGCTCCTGCAAAAAATCCTTCGGCCGAATCGCAGAGGTATGCAAGTATTGGACTGACCAGCATGTAGACGAAGAAGAAGTGCGTAACAAGCGAGTTTCGTGATGTTGCCCAGACATTTACTGTTGGCGAATGATGATGCGTCGCGTGCAATCTCCACAACCAGGGCACTCTATGAAAGGCGCGATGCTGCAAGTAGTAGAGAAAGTCCACTCCAACAAAATTGAGTATGAATGCACCGATAAATCCTATTTGCAATGCTCGATGAAAGTTTGGAAGTAGATTCGGAAACAAGTACGTCGCAAGCAGAAAGCCGATCGCTGGTATCACGAGCCCCTGCATGAAGAAACCAGACAGGTTGAGCACCCAATCGTCGAAACTATATTTGACGTGATTACCGCGGAGGTGCGACTGCGAGTGCCGTTCGGCTAAAACTAAAAGAGGAAAAGTTAGAGTTGGCAGAATGGCAAACATCAGCCAGAAATTCATTTCAAGGCGGTTCCGTATCGCGGAGTTTTGTACCAGGTGAGTCCACGATCCTTGCCGGTAAGTATCTTGAATGTCAGATAAAAGACGATCGGCAACCACAACACTGTCAAATACACATAAACCGACAACATTCCTTTGAGGGCTCCAAACACCGTTGTCTGTTCGGCTTTCTTGATGCCGACAAAACTCGCGTAGAGAAAATACGAGCATAGAATTGCCATTGCCGGTGCAGCATAGATCACCACTGGTGATGGCAATTGATGAGTGGCTACGCGGGCAGCAATTGAGATGTTCTCGAGAAGCAACCACAATGGTCCGATAAACTCGAACATGAACAGCGCCGCATCGAGTTTTGTTCGGAATGCGAGCTTGCGGTGAAAGATAATCTCTTGCGCGTTTTCTAAGTATCTGACGATGCTACCTTCGGTCCAACGAATGCGTTGTTTGAATAGCGCTCCGAGGGTTGTCGGACCCTCTTCGTTGACCGTTGCGTTCGCTGCGAAACGAAGATCCCAGTTGCGCATGTGCATGCGTGTGCACAGGTCAAGGTCTTCACCGATAACCCGCTCGTTGAATCCTTCCAGTTCTTCTAACGCGGTTCTTCGAAGCATCATTCCGTTGCCACGCAACTCGACTGCACCGCGAATGGTATCGCGTACCGATTGGAAGTGAAAATCCATTCCATATTCATACTGCTGGCATCGAGTGACGAAATTATCGTTGGCGTTCAGAAGCGATTTTCTGGCTTGCACCGCTCCTACGAGAGGGTTTGCAAAGTAAGGAACGAGTTTTGCAATGAAGTCAGGCTCGACCTTCGCATCTGCATCAAACACAGCAATTAACTTGCCAGTGGTTTGAGCTAGAGCGTCGTTGAGTGAAGCTGCTTTAAAAGGAGTGGCTTCCTGATTACGTGTAAAGACTTTGAATTTTTTGCTGCCGTAGGTTTCAACAAGCTCTTGCAATATCTCTGGTGTGCAGTCAGTGCTCCGGTCATCGACGACAAGCACCTCGAATTCCGGATAATCCATCGCCATGACATTCTCTACAGTGGCGCGAATTACAGATTCTTCATTATGAGCCGGAATGACAATCGATACGAACGGCTGGTCGAAGTTGCTCTCCCGTTCAACAGTCGCGGTGCGGTCAACGCTACGATTCTCGCGTGCGTATATGCGTAACAGAGAGAATACTGTTGTATATACAACGAATAGGGTGAACGTCGTAAATGGTGGCGTGTATGCGATAGACAATGCGGTGCCAGCACACACAGCAAGCGTTAAAACAAGCAGTGTTATGCGCTCTGCTCTTAAATGAGTTCGGAACTGTGGTTCCAAATTTTTCATATTCAAGAACGGATCTGACTCAACGATAGCTTCTTTGTTAGTGACCATACTCCACCAGTGGTATCATCCGATATATTTGGATATCCGCAGCCCGTGCCGTTTTTCGTCGCTTCGGCATCTCGCTTGATGTATAGTATAGCCGCCGTCTTTGTTTAACAAGCGAGAAAATGATGCGTCAATTAATGCCTTTGGTTTTGAGTTTCTTCATGTCCTTGATAATGAGTAGCGCTCAGGCGCTGGAAACCCCTACGACTCCGGCTTCCGATGCTAATCAGGTGCATAAGAAAGATCATGAAGATCTAACTAAGTTGCGTGAAACGACAGAGAAAGCAATCAACGAACGCAACTTCGATCTGCTCAAACCATATTTGGTGCAGAACAATCTGACCGTGATTACAGTTGATGGGCAGAAGTTCTCTTCGCTTGACGCATTCCGTGATTACTGGACCAAGCTTTTCGAAAACAAGACTTACGGACTCGATCGCATTGAAGTAAAACCTGTCGCTGACGGTCCGACCGAGTTTCTCTGCGATACCGTCGGGGTATGCCACGGTACTTCGAATGACAGTTATGTCTTCAAATCTGGTGAGACAAAAATCATGCCAGAGCGATGGACTGCTGTGTGCGTGAAAGATGGTGGCGACTGGAAGGTATCCCGAATTATATTCTCCGCGAATATATTGGATAACCCTGTTGTCAGTGCGGCAAAAGATGAGCTTCAGAAATTTATTCTGATCTCTGCCGGTGCCGGGTTGGTGATCGGTATCGCAATTGGTGCCCTGGGAGCTTCGATGTCGCGCAAAAAGGCATAGCCTGTGCGCTGCGACCTCTTAGTGAAGAACGCTTTGGTATTCGACGGACTGAGCTCAGGCAAGTCCGTCGACTTAGCCGTTACCGATGGTCGCGTTGTTTCGATGTCACAAAATTTGGCCGTCGATGCTGACCGCGTCATAGATGCTCGGGGAAAATGGATTGCGCCCGGCTTCGTCGATATTCATACCCATTACGATCTGGAAGTTGAGCTGGCACCTGGATTACCAGAGTCAGTTCGACATGGTGTCACTTCCGTCGTCATGGGTGGCTGCAGTTTGTCGGCAACGTTTGGCGAACCGTCAGATCTTGCTCATATATTTTCTAGAGTCGAAACCTTGCCTCCCGAATTGATTGCGGAATGGCTCAAATCGGCAGAGCCGTGGAATTCGCCGCAGGCTTATTTCAAGCACTTGAATCAACTGGCGCTCGGTGCAAATGTTGCCAGCATGTTGGGACATAGTTCGCTGCGCGTGCAGGTGATGGGTCTCGAGCGCAGTCTGTCTGTGCACGCCACCACCGATGAGATCAATCAGATGCGTGCTCTAGCTGAGGCTGCACTTGACGCTGGTTGTATCGGCATATCAATAGATATGGTGCACTGGCACAAAGTGAGTGGACCGTTTGCCGGTCAGCCTTTGCCTTCGCACAATGCTTCTTTCGAAGAATACAAGATGCTTGCTGACGTTTGCCGCAGACGCGATGCTGTGTTTCAAGTGACACCAAATCCGCAGAATCCGTTTTCGTTGTTCGATATTTTTCGACTCAGCCCGGGAGTCTGGAGAGCACCACTGCGTTGCACGATCCTGGCGGCTTTAGATATGGACAGCGCCCCTCTGTTCTGGCGCATTTACCTAGTTCTTCTATTTATCTGCAATCGACTCTTGGGATGCAACATCAGATTTCAGACTTTGTCGGAGCCATTTACGATTTTTGCTGACGGACATCTGACACCATTTTTTGAAGAATTTGCAGCCGGTGTCAAATTGAACAATTGCAGTAATCGTGAAGAAAGACTTGCACTCTGGAAAGATCCAGACTTTCGAAAAGAGTTTGTCCATTCTTGGAAAAGCGGATTCCCCAGAACTTTTCACCGTGATCTCAGTCGCATGACGATTGTTTCAGCGCCAGACGAGTCACTGAATGGAAGCACGATCGCGCAGTCTGCACATCGTGCGAAGCAAGATCCTCTTCAACATTTCATGGACCTATTGCAGAACTACGATGATCAATTGCGATGGGTCGCTTGCAATGCCAATATGCGTGTTAATGTGCGCGAGAAGCTAATGAGCATGCCACATGTTCTTCCGGGATTCAGTGATGCCGGTGCCCACAGTCGCAACCTGGCATTTTTCGATAGTGCGCTATCTGTTATCCGCCAGGCTGCAACGACTGGATTTATGCCGATTGAGAAAGCGATTGCTCGCGTGACTTCGGAGCCTGCTGCATGGTTCAATCTTGACGCTGGGCGCATCACTGTTGGTGGCAAAGCCGATTTTTCTATCCTTGATCCCGATAGACTCTCGAGTCCGATACCGGAGCCTGTATTGCATAGCGACCCGACTTTCGATAATGCGTTTCGGATGGTGAAGCGTGATCCAAATCCTGCGATCGCTCATGTTTTCATCCGCGGTAAAGAAGTTGTTCGAGACGGTGAGCCGCTGAAGACTCTCGGTGCAGAAAAACTCGGCGACATTTTGTTGCAGCAAAATCCTACAGCCTCAGAGTTCGAGGCATTGGAGAGATTCCGCAACCGAACAACCGACCGGGGAATAGCAGCATATCCCGTGCTTAGTCGCAAACAAGCAAACGCTACCGGGCTTGTCGAATCGATTGAGCGTTACTGGCCTGTATTTCTTCTCAAACATCAGCATCCAACAAATGTTGCCATGCACTGCTTTGGTTTCGTTTTGATGTACCTGATACCAGCGTTGTCACTGTTTTCGCATAACGTTTGGATCATGCTATTCATGCCGCTTTCACAGTTGACTGGCTTGATTGGACACTGGCTGTTCGAGCCAAGCCCGATCGACCAACGCGATACCGTTTTCTCATGGCGCGCGTTTGTCAGTCTTCATCTGATGTTCTATTTCGTTCTGATTGGTCGCTATCAAACTCAATTGCTGCGCGTACAAAGTAGATCCACATTGATTCAACAAACGTGAGGAAATAATGCTGCTAACCTCCATTCTAAATATCTCTGCATTGAGCGA
Organism: Drouetiella sp.; assembly: GCA_036702965.1. Taxonomy (GTDB): domain Bacteria; phylum Cyanobacteriota; class Vampirovibrionia; order Obscuribacterales; family Obscuribacteraceae; genus PALSA-1081. The sequence goes on along the minus strand of DATNPZ010000013.1, from coordinate 80,161 downwards.
GAAAGATCGCAGCACCATGTTCGATCTCTACCACTCTAATTATGACGGCGGCGAGCCTGCAACTTTCTATCGTGACCTGGACGCAAAAAACTTCGCTGTCGTTTTGCGTGACGAAAATGGCGTCATTCGCGGCTTTTCAACACTCGCTGTATATAACGAGAACTTTCAAAATGCTCCCGTTCGAGTGCTTTATTCCGGTGACACGATTATCGAGCCAGAGTTCTGGGGACAAAATCAAATGTCCAAAGCGTGGCTCGAACTGGCTGGATATATCAAGGAGGAATGCCCGGGCGTTCCTTTGTACTGGTTGCTCATTGTTAAAGGGCATCGCACTTATCGCTACCTCTCCTTGTTCAGTACTGAGTATTTCCCTCGCCATCAAATCGAGACTCCGCTGCATGTTCAGCAGCTAATGGATCACCTGGCGACGAAAAAGTTCGGAGTGCAATACGACCCAACAACGGGATTGGTAAAGTTTCCTGAGCCTCGCAGTCATTTGAATCAGTCACTAGCGGTGATACCGCCCAAAGATGTCGGACGCGCGGAGGTGCAGTATTTCCTGTCACGCAATCCATATTACGAGCAGGGGGATGAGCTTCTGTGTTTGTGTGAATTAAAAGCTGAGAAATTGACTCGGCTAGCAAAGCAATGGTTTGAAACCGGACATACTGAGAAAGTTTCCTGAGCAGGTTTAGCATGCAACAAGCAAAGTCAGTAGTGGGCAGAATTTTTGTCGGGCAGCAGAAGCTTCAGCATGGCAAAGAACAGTACAACGTCTTCAACCGCATCGACAAAGTTGCTGTAGGTTGGTACTGGTTGATGCCGTCGAAGGAGATCAAGCGAGGCAAAGTTAGAGCTGCAAACATTCTTGGATACGACCTGGCTGTTTACCGCGGGCAAGACGGCAAGATTGCTGCTCTCGACGCGCACTGCCCGCATATGGGCGCGCATCTGGCTGAAGGCAAAGTCGATGGGAACAGCTTGCGTTGTTTTTTCCACAACTGGTCTTTCAACGCTAAGGGTGAGTGCGAAGACATTCCATGCATGCCGAAGCGCACACCACGGGCAGTGCGAACGAGATCATGGCATGTGCAAGAGAAGCATGGCATGATTTGGCTCTGGCTTGGTGATGGTGAACCCACCGAGTCGATAGCGGAACCTTCTGAGTTGCAGGGAACAACCTATTGTTCGTCGATTGGGAACCACTTCATAAAAGGCTGCCACCCCAATGTCGTGATGGTGAATGCCATCGACGAGCAGCATTTCCACACGGTGCATAACCTGCCTGGTGATGTGCTCAACATGGAACCAAGTCGACTTAATGACTCTCAAATCGAGTTTAGAAATACTGGTATCGTTCCCGATACCAATGCGCTGGGACGCTTTATCGGGCGATTCTATGAAAAAGCCTTGACCTACAATCTGCATTATTGGAACGGCAGCACCGGTACCGTTACGCTCGGTCCTGATTTTCTGCATATGTACTTGATGTTCACGCTGCGACAAACAGCGCTTGGACACACAGAAGGATACGCCATTGCATTTGCGAAAAAGCCAACTAACATCTTCGAGATGTTGTTGACTCCAGTCGTTCTTCTGTTAACGAAGGTCGCAGGACTCTATTTCGCCAAAGGCGACACGCGAGTTTTCGACTCGATCAAATTCGATTTCAAAACACCTATTGCTGCTGACCACGCGGTGTTAGCCTTCATCCAACACCTGGAAAAGCAGAGCAGTTTTCCGCGTGCATTTAACGGGTAAGCTGCAGCTAGGTTCCAGTCTGCTCACTTGGCGGAGTTTCATCATCTTCAACAGGTGAAACTGAGCTGACTCCCGGCAATTTGAAGTCTGATGCTTTGACACCGCTCACGAAGTGTTTGAAGTTCGCATCTTCTTCGTCTTCGGCCATCACCGCATTCACCGTGATTTCGGGTGACACCAGAATCGGTGCTTTCGCTGCCAGGGCTAATGCGATCGCATCAGAAGGGCGCGCGTCGATGCTCATCGGCTTGCGCTCGCCGTCTCGCGATTCCAGATTCAAATTGGCTGCATAAGTGTTCGAATCGAGTTTATTGATTTCGACTTGAACAACTTCGTAACCTAATCTATCGATTGTATTCAGTAAAAGCTCATGAGTTAGAGGACGCTCTGATTTCGTTTTTTCTAGTGCGAATGAAATCGCGCGTGCTTCAGATACGCCAATCCAGATTGGCAAGGTTCGTAGGCTGTCTTGCTCTTTGAGGACAACGATTGGTGTCGCATTCCGTGTATCAATGGCGATGCCCGCCACCATCATCTCAATCATTTTTCGTCTCCCGTGCCGTGCGGTCCGAACCTTCGCTTCGCTTATGCTCAGCTCTACTGGCTTACCGCTCCAAATTGCATCCTATCCAAATCTCATGACGTTTACGGCGCCAAGAGGTTTCTAAATCGAAACTTCTCATTAAGTTTCTGTCGAGCTAGACGCCGTTTTGCGCTGTTTGACGAACACGAAGACAGCACCTAAAACCCCAACAGCAAGGCCGATCGCGCTTGCAATCATCGGGAAGGGGATGGTACCAGCCATGATACTGTCGGTGCGCATCGGCTCGATGATCAATCGACCGATTGAATATATCGCCAGATATATGAAAAACGTTGCACCGTCATAGTTTTTGAGACGTTTCGATAAAACAAAATACAAAAGTATAAAAAGTCCGAGATCCCAGATAGATTCATAAAGGAAGGTCGGATGAAAGTAACTAAATGAGTGGAACTGAAGTGGTCGTCGTTCTTCGGGGATGAAGAGTTTGAGTGGGAAATCGTCAGGTACTGGTCTTCCGAATGCTTCGGAATTGAAGAAGTTGCCCCATCTTCCGATTGCTTGAGCTAGTGGAACACACGCCGAAATCACGTCGCAGAAAGGCCAGAACTTTGACTTGCTTACTTTGCAGTAAATCAATCCGCCGATAAAGGCACCAATTACGCCACCATGAAGTGACATGCCGCCGTGCCATGTAGCGAAGATATCAGGCAGGTTGTTGGCATAGTTTTGCCACTGCAAGCTGACGTAGTAAAGCCTTGCGCCGACGATTGCGCCGATGAATGAACTCAATGCGCAATTGACTAGCTTCTGATCATCCAATCCTCGCCGGGCAGCCAGTGAACTGGCGCAAGAGATCGCGATAGCCGCTCCAAGAGCGATCATCACTCCATACCAGCGAATGGTCAATGGACCGAGCTGACAGAGAATTGGGTCTGGCGCAGAAAAAATCATGGTCTACATTGTAGCCGTCTGCCGCTGTTACTGCGGTAAAGTCAGCTCATAAACCATGATTTTGAGATTTTTTGAAAAGTCCGATTAGTACGGTGCTTGACCGTTCGGGACAGTGCCACCGTAAACATCGCGCGGCGCCTTCTGGTCGTCGCGGTGTGCGTTTGCAGGCAACTTATCGTCGTGATTTTCATCGTGAGGGTCGCCGCCGTGCGGGTCATCACCGTGCGGGTCGGAACCGCCGTATTTTTGAGCAACCAAAGTCTGATGCTGCAAAATCTGCGCGATTGAAGGTTTGAGTTGAATATTCTTTAGAGAGAATCCAGACGCTACCGGTGCACAAGCTACCGCAGTGGCTAAAACTAAGACCATGCTTGACATAGAGCCCTCCAATATCCGCCCTGACGCGGAGTTTCGAACCGTGAAGAGTATACATCTAAAGGTCTGATAAGCGCGATAAAATTAACACGCCAACCGCCAAATGGAGCCTTATGCCGAAGATTAAGTCGAAGTGGATATGTCAGCAATGCGGATATACCGCGTCCGGATTCCTTGGAAAGTGCAGTGATTGCGGCACTTGGAACTCGATGGTCGAGGAGCTGATTCAGGAAGAAACTGCTGCCGAAAAGAAAAGCTTTGTATCGCGCTTGAACTCGGGATTTGGGGGCGTGGCACCCGGAGAGTCGGCGGGTCCGGTCACTCTGGAAGAGATTGAAATCAACAACGAGACGCTGGACGCATCCAGACTCAGCACTGGTTTGGCTGGATTAGACGAGGTTTTGGGCGGCGGACTCGTTCCGGGATCAGTCATTCTTCTAGCCGGCGACCCGGGCATCGGCAAATCAACATTGCTTCTGCAGGTGGCTAATTACGTCGCTGCGAATCAAAAAATCCTCTACGTCTCTGGCGAAGAATCCGCATCACAAGTGAAGTTACGGGCATCGCGCCTGAACGTGAAGCAGTCGAATATTCTCGTCGATTCAGAGCAGGACGTGAGCAAAATCCGCGATAGGATGCTGTCTGCGGGAGTAAAAGTCGCAATCATCGATTCGATTCAGGCGATGTATCATCCGATGATTGGTAGCGCTCCTGGCTCCGTAAGCCAGGTTCGAGAGGGCGCACAATTTATCGTTTCATCAGCGAAATCACAAAACATAGCTACCATTCTTGTCGGTCATGTCACCAAAGAGGGCTCCATAGCCGGTCCGCGCGTATTGGAACACATGGTGGACGTCGTTCTTCAATTCGAAGGAGACCGCAATAAACAGCTCAGAATCTTGAAAGCGGCGAAGAATCGCTTCGGCTCAACGCAGGAAATTGCCATCTACACTATGACTACGCTGGGGCTCGCTGAAGTCGAAAACCCAAGCGCACTGCTGCTTGGCGACAGACTCTCGAAATTAGGTCGCAAACAAGCACCTTCTGGAACCGCGGTGATCGCCGGTGGCGAAGGCAGTCGCTCACTGCTGCTCGAAGTTCAAGCGTTGGTAGGCAACACTCACTATCCAAGTCCACGGCGAGTTGTTAATGGATGGGATTACAATCGATTGCTCCAGGTGTTAGCCGTGCTGGAAAAGAAGGTCGGGCTGGCTGTCTCGCGGTACGACGTGTACGTCAACATCGTCGGGGGGCTGGACTTCAACGACCCTTCCGGCGACCTTGGCATAAGCGTCGCTGTGGCGACTTCTTTCCTCGATCGCTCGATCGATCCGGGCTTGTTGTGCATCGGTGAATTGGGACTGACCGGAGAGATTCGTGCAGTCGCATCGCTTGAGCAGCGATTGAAAGAGGCATCGAAGCTTGGTTTCCATAAAGCCCTGGTGCCAAAATGCTGCTTACCGCTGGATACAAAAATCGAAAATATGGATGTGATTGGTGTCGATTCACTAATTGAAGCACTCACGTTTGCCATGCCTGGAGCTGATTTCGGCACTAAGCCGAGTCAGAAAGACTCAAAATCATCTACGCCGTCTGCTGAAAGCAGTTCACCAACACGTTAAAATCTCTCCTGCAATTGCGTATATTGAATTTGTATGAAAGCGATTTCGGAAGACCTTAGTCGTCAACTTAGTAACCTGCCAGACTCTTCTGGCGTTTACGTTTTCAAAGATGGAAACGACGACATCATATATATCGGTAAAGCGGTGAGCTTGCGTAATCGCGTGCGCTCTTACTGGAACGAGACGTCATGGCGAGAACGTCCGAAGCTTGCGGTGATGATTCCGAAAGTAATGTCGTTAGATTTGATTTTGACGAATTCGGAAAAGGAAGCGCTTCTGCTGGAAGCAACTTTGATTCGTCAGCACATGCCGCGCTACAACGTTGCGCTGAAAGATGACAAAAAATATCCATGGCTTGCCATCACATATGATGTCGCTTTCCCACGTCTCGTAATGGTTCGAGATCCAGTCAAATACAGAAAAGAGCATCCTCGTGCTCGGGTGTTCGGACCATACGTCGAAACAGGTGTCATGTGGGAAACGGTGCGAATGTTGCGCAAAGTTTTTCCAATGCGTCAGCGTAAAAAGCCGTTGTTCAAAGACCGCCCATGTATGAATTACTACATCGGGTTATGTTTGGGACCGTGTCAGAGTCTTGTTACTGAGGATGCGTACAGCCAGATAACCACTCAGGTTGAAATGTTTCTCGCAGGTCGTCAGGGCGAAGTCATTTCAATGTTGCGCGGAGAAATGGAAGCGTTTGCCGAAAAGCTCGAATTCGAACAAGCTGCAAAAATTCGCAATCGACTGCAATCACTTGAGCGTGTCGTGGAGAAGCAGCAAGTATTTTTCCAGAGTCAAAAAGTCAGTCAAGACATCATCGCCGAAGCACACACGAACCGCTACATCGCAGTGTGTTTGATGCGAGTTCGCGAAGGAAAGTTGATCTCGGCTGAGACTGTGGTACTGCCGCTGGTGGAAAAAACAAGCGCTGACGAAGCCTTTGAATCTTTCGTCGACCAGTATTACGCAAGTTGTGAGGACATCGCAATTCCTGGCGAAGTGATTTTGCAACAACCACTCGAGGAGCAAAACGCGCTGCTCGAGTTGCTCAATGCAAAGGCTCAAAGGGCTGTCAAAATTCTCGTACCTCAACGTGGATTGAAACAGTCATCTATCGAGATGGCGCAAAAAAACGCCAAGTTGTCTTTAGAGAAAGAACTACAGGTGGTATCAGAAGAAGACGCCAAATTGCAGTTGACTATGTCCACGCTGCAGGAAGATTTGCGTCTTACAAAGCAACCGCGAAGAATCGAATGCTTCGACATTTCGAACATTCAAGGAACCGATAACGTCGCAAGCATGGTCGTTTTCGAAAATGCGACGTCGAAGAAATCAGATTATCGTCGTTTCAAGATTCGCTCAGTTGAAGGTATCGGTGAGGCAAATGACTTCGCTTCGATGAAAGAGGCTGTGGGGCGCCGTTACTCTCGCCTGGTCGCAGAGGGAAAACCGCTTCCAGATCTGATCATCATCGATGGTGGCAAGGGGCAACTCGGAGCCGCATGCGAGGCGCTTCAAGAAGCGAACATTCCGTTCATCGATATCGTCGGTCTAGCCAAGAGACAAGAAGAAGTTTACAAGCCAACAATCTCGCAGCCGTTTCTGCTTCCTCGACGAAGTGAGGCGCTGTTCTTGCTTCAACGTGTGCGAGATGAGGCTCACAGATTTGCAGTCACTTATCACAGACAATTGCGCGCAAAGCGATCGATCTCCTCCAATCTCGACATACTTCCAGGCATCGGAAAAGCGCGCAGAAAGGTGCTGTTGGATCATTTTGGCACGTTCGACAAGATCAAAGCTGCGCCTCTAGCAGATTTGATGATCTGCCCCGGCCTGCCAAAAAACGTCGGCAAACAAATTTATTTCAAACTCCATCCTGACGAAGTAGATGCATCAGCTAATCCTGGAGCCGATGAGGCTGGAGCAACTGTCGGTAAAAAATCTAAGGCTGCTTCGACGACCACCAGGAAAATCAAATCGAAAGCCGCGATAACGAACGGATCTAGTTCGACCGAACCTGGTTCAGATGAAACGACAGTCATAGAATCGGTAGCGGTTGTCAACGATGCTTATGACAATTCAGATGAGTTGGTGGAAGCCGAAGCCGCCGATGAATCCAAGGATTTGGTGGTTTTCGAGGACGACGAGGAAGATCTCGACGTCGATGACGAAACAGAGCAAGAATTTGCTGGGTAGACCTAAACGCAGAACGGTGCGAGAATATTTGAAACAGAGGTTAACAAGTACATGATCTCCTTTTTTCAAAAACACAATAAAGTGCTCGTCAGGGTGATCGTTGGTATGACAATCCTGTCGTTTTTGCTCAGTCTCGTACCTCAAATCGTTTTCTTATTTCAGTAAGAATGCATTCGCGTGAATGAACGCAGAGCCGTCGCGCTTGTAGCTATTGTTTATTGTGCAATTGCAGTGGGTTTGCTCAGCCCGTTGTTGTTTGGTGGCAAGACGACTTTTCTTGCGGACATCACCTACAACAACGAACCAGCGGCCAAATTTGTCAGCGAATTCTGGCAGCATCACGGAAAATTTCCACTCTGGAATCCGTGGATTCTGAACGGCGTGCCTCAAATTGCCGTTACCTGGCCGATGGTGTACTTCCCGACTTCAATTGGGATTGGACAGCCTTATGGCGTGGGCACTGGTTTGTTCATGCTGCTGCATTTGTTGCTTGCTGGTGTCGGCGGTTTTCTCTGGCAGTATTCGTCGCACAGATTTCAGCCTCCGAACTTTATGGCCGCTGCGTTTTTCGGTCTTAGTTTTATGCTGTGCGGCTACATGTTTGGATGCCCTATCAATCTTCTGTTGATGGCATCAGCGGCTTGGATTCCAATTACTCTTTATATGTTGGATCTGATTTGTGCCGCGCCCAAGTGGTGGCAGTGCGGAATTCTCGCACTGACTTTGGGCATGCAATACAGCGCAGGAAGACCTGAAATCGCAGTCACATCCTCTGTTTTGTATGTCGTTTATTTCATCTGCAACATGGGCGCACTGAGATTGCGCGCACTGGCGATGGTGGCTGTTGCATTTATTCTCGCCGCCGGTTTCGCAGCCTTTGGTTACATTCCTCTGCTGGAACTAGCTATGAACAGTCCGCCAGCTCTTAAGTTCAGTTTGCTGAAAAGCTCGTACTGGAGCGCTGGATTCGCAGACTGGTTGACTCTGCTCATGACGCAACCGTTTGGCTCCATCAATATGTTGAGTGACACTGACTATGTCACTTATGCGGGCTCGCTACCGTACATAACGTCTCTCTTTGTGGGCACGCCTGTATTAACTCTCTCAACTTTAGCGTTGGCAAGAAACTGGAAGCACTCTGTCCCAGCGATTTCGCTGATATTACTAGCGGTGCTTTTTGCGCTTGGACAATTCGGACCATTTGGTGGTGCGATCGACAATCAAAATATAGTGCGCTATCCAATCAAATTGGCTTTGTTCGCGATTTTCGGGCTACTTGTGATGGCAGCCAACGGATGGCGCTATGTATTCGATGGATCAGTGTCACGCAAAGTGATCGCCCGAGTGTTGATTTTCTGGCTCATGATTATCGCGGGTGCTGCGGTCGTCAATGGCAACTTGCATTCCTTGACGGAGCCTGAGCATGTCCTGGCGAAGGGCATCATTCTTGCGGCTCTCGGAGGTGTTGTCGCTTCGCTCTTGATGATATTGAAGAACAGATCAACCGAAATTATTCTGCTTGTTCTGGTTGGTTTTAGTTTCGCTGTAAACGATAAAGCTTTGCTTCATCCCGTTGCACCGAATTCCTACTTCGATAAAGGTTCGACCATCGCGAACGTAATCAAACAGCATTGCCAACTGGAGCCGCAAAATTATCGAGTTCTCTCATTGATCGATAATACTTTGCCTGTTCCAAAGACTTTGGATAAAGTGCCGGAGAACATGATCGAGGAAGAATTCTCGTCGTACTGTCGCGAAATTCTACGTCCGAATACAACAATAGATGCTCATCTTCAATCTTCCAACGGTATAAGCGTTATTCCAACCTGGAATTCACTATTCATCGATGTCGGTTTATTACCGCGCTCCTCGCTGTCGAAAGTGAAGCATCCCCTCGGTAATTCAGATTTGCCTTTATACCGCTACTGCCAGGCCACAAGTACAGCTTATGTGCAAACAGCGAAATCGATGCAAACTGCTGACGGAACAATGGCACCACTGCCGTTGCTCGATAAGCAGTACTTTGAACTGCTGAAAGAAGACGATGATTTGAACTATCGTTTATACACGATCATTCATATTCGTCCGCGTGTTTCGATCATTCGGAATCTGAAATTTGTTCAGACGCGTGAAGAGGCACTCAAATACGTTAACCGCTCAGACACCAACAACTTTGATCCGCTGCAAGAAGTTTTGCTAGTCGGCACGAAACCGTCATTGGGGGCAGGCACGCCGCCTAAGATCTCTAGCAATTATGCTGAAGTTGAACTGGACCAAAACGAGTTTATGAAGGCGTCCGCAAATGTAACTGTCCCTTCTGCTCTCGTGTTGACGGATGGTTATTATCCAGGTTGGGAAGCTTACGACAACGGGAAGCAGACACCGATTCTCATCGCAGATGGTGTCATGCGTGCGATTTTATTGGAGCCTGGCGAACACAAGATAGTGTTCCGTTATAGACCGCTATCTTGGTTTTACGGATTGCTTCTTTTCTTTGCGTCTCTGACAACTGCTGGATTTATGATTCTGAGCCGCTTCGTGAAGACGAATCCGAGCTGGTGATGAATTTGGCTAATTCCAATTGCAACCACTCAGCACCGTCGTAACGTTCGCTCAAATCCAACTGCGTTGCTCTTTGAACGATCGCATCCAATTCTTTTGAAACTGTCGCTAATTTCTTTCTTGGTGATGATACTGAGATCGGTTTCGGTACGCTTCCGGTGAGCATGAAGAACATCGTTGCCCCAAGCCCGTAGATGTCAGATTGTGGGCAGGCTTCCTCTCTGAATTGCTCGGGAGGAGTAAATGATTGTTTGCCACAAGAATCGGTTGTAGTGCGCCCGTCTGTTTTTTCTGCGAGGCTGAAATCTATCAGTTTAATCGAGCCGTCTGGCGCGATCAAAATATTTTCAGGTGTAACGTCACGATGAACGATTGGTGGATCTAACGAATGGAGATACTTCAACACTTCAGCGACTGCCAATGCGATGCGGGCCGTTTCGATTTCTGAGAAGTCCCCGTTTTTCGTTACACGCTGACGAAGCGTCTCTCCATCGATATATTCCAATACCACGTAGACTCTGCCACCATCGGTGAAGAAATCAATCAGGTTGACGATGCCGGGATGATTCAACTGCGAAAGCAACGCAACTTCATTTTCGAACTCTCGGGCTGATTCTAGTAAGGCACCGGGGGTAGTGCTTGAATCAGCTAGAATGAATTCTTTCAAAACGCACTTGGCACCAGATGCAGTATGCGCGAGGTATGCAGTTGCTTGTCCGCCTGAATTCAATCGCTGTTGGATAATGTAATCGCCGTCCTTGAGACTCTCTCCAGAGTTTAATGTTGTCTGTCTCTTCACCGCGGATCTTGTCGTGAATAAATCAAACCAGAGCTGGGTGTAGCGAACATCTTTCAGCACTGTCGAACCGAGCAACTCTTCTTGCACTGCGTCAGACACAGCTACTTGCGGAGCCCATTGCTTAACTGCGTAGAACAGTTTGGCTCGCTGCTCTCTGCTCAAATCATTCAAGTTCAGTCTGAGATTTCGCCCGAAATCCGAACCTTCGTTAGCACCGCTAAAAACCAGGTAATTTCCTTTCTGTGCGCGAGAATTCATCCCATCGACGAACATAGCGAATTTGTTCAAGAGCCTGTAGGTAAGCGATTCTTTCTTGAATGCTGACTCAGGCAACGGATACAGTTTGGATGGACCATCCTCCGCTTTACGCAAGGATTTGATTTCGTCCCACTTTAGAGAATCCGGTCCGCCACCGATCGTGAATCTGTTGATCGTTAGTACATTCAGAAACCAATTTTTTAGTTGTGAACGTCTGACACCGCGAGCGGTGATATAGATGTTATGTTCGTCCCCAACAAAGTTCAGTGGGAAGAGAAACCAGGCACGCAGAAAAAGAACTGCAAATGCAGAGCCCAGCCCCGCAAGATAGAAGTGCGCTAGAAATACATTGAATTTGTTTGTCTTCAAAGTAAATCCCTGGAGCGCCGGCCAGAATTTTCGCTGGTCGTCCACCCCAGTTGGAGGAACGTCATCGAGGACTACGAACGCTGGCGCATTGTCCACCGTCATACGCGGCGGCTTCTTGTTCCTGCTCATCAGGTAACGGGTTCCGAGCGTTCGGTTCTGCGTGTTGATTGTATTTTTGACCTGGTATGAAGTTCGAATACGGTGCGTATTTGCCTCTTTAAGGTCAGATTCGATGCCGAGCTTTTCGAATAAAAAGATACTCGCAAAAGCTGGTATGCCCAGTGCAAAAAAGCCGATTATCACTAATGAAAGCGCTTTCGAGTGATAGAAATTCGTCTCTTCTTTTCCACGCCGCAGGCTCTGATTTTGCGCAAATACAAATTCGTCAGGATTGATTTTCTCTGGTTTCTTTGGCAGCCATCCTTTTACATAATGACCGAAAATCCATAGCATCGAAAATGGTGCGCAGAACATGTACGCCCAAAAAAGTACGAATGAAAGTCCCTGATCTGCGCCTTCTCCAAAATCTCTTATTAGAGGCGAATGACGTACTTTCGCTGGTATTTTGTCGCGCAGTTTGAGCTGGAAATCGAGTGAACTGTGTTTGTATATCCAACTGCACGCGGGTTTGAACACAATTATCGCGACCCAAAGTAGCACTGCTTTGGGCATTAAACCAATGAGCAACAAAATCATGACTGGCGCACGCACCGACATCACCTGGTCCAAGGCGAATTTTTTAAGTATTGGAAGTTGTGTCCAAATGTGCGAGCCGTCTGTGCTTTCGTTGTTTGATTCTACAGTTTCACTAGTTGATGGGTTCGATGCATCTGATTCAGCAACTGGATTGAAATTCGATTCCATCGTTGAGGTGAAGCTAGCTTCTGCGTCCGTATTGGATTTCGATTGCATCGTTGAAGTGAAGCTAGCTTCTGCGTCTTCATTGGATTTCGATTCCATTGCTGAAGTTGAGCTGAATTCTGCATCCGCAGTTGAATTTGATTTCTCATCCACGTTTGAGGTAATTGAGTCAGCCTTAGTGTTTGCTGCTGAAACCAGTAGAGCTTGCAGCGCTTCTTCTGGTTGGATTGAAGGAGGCGAGTCGCTCTCAACCAGCTTGACACTGGGTTTGTCTTGCAACTCTGTTTGCTTGTTTTTGTTTTTGCCGACTATCGCATCTGGTGTCATGCCGGCACCTTCTCTTTTTTGCCGGGCAATTTGATTTTGAAGTTTTTCTGGAACGTTTTCAGGCGCTCTGAAATCTCATCAAATGATTTCGGGCGCGCCTCAGCATCAAAATTGGTGCAATCCTGAATCAGTTTGTTCATCTCTTCGGAACATTCAATTACCGCTGCCGGTGAAGATTGGCTCAGTGCCTTCGGATCGCGTCCCGTCGAAAGATAATACAAAGTGCATCCAAAACTGTAGATGTCGCTTTGAACAGTCGCGTCACCGCGCAACTGTTCGGGTGCAACATAACACTGCTTTCCGATCATCGTGCCGGTTATGCCTTCTAAATATTCGCGTGCTGCGCCGAAGTCGATCAGTCTCAGTTGACCGTCCTCGCCTGCGATAACGTTGTCTGGCGTCAGATCTCGGTGCAGGATAACGGGGTCTTGAGTGTGTAAGAACGTCATTGTCTTCGCTAGTTGCTGTGCGTAGTCCACCACGATTGATTCTGACCGCGGACCATTCTGATCTACCATCTCGCGCAGGTCTACACCGATTCTATGTTCGACCATGAGATATGTTGATTTGTCGTTGGTAAATGCGGAAAAAACTTTGGCGATGCTTGGATGCTCAAGTTTTGAAAGAAGCTCGTACTCCCGTTGCAAGATTTTTTCGAAGGCTTTGGATTCGGGAGAATCGTCAGCGAGGTAAAACTGTTTCACTGTCAGCAGTTTGCCACTCTCTTCGCGTGCCAGATATATCGCGCATAACGGCTTACTTCCAAGTTGTTTGACTATGCGAATTTTAGTGCCCGGCAAAAAATCTCCTACGTTATGCGGAACGAAAACCGTCGATTTGAACTCTTGTTTTTCGATGGATTTGATATCTGCATCTTGCGCGCCGTCTGTTGCGCACTGATCCTCTGCATTTGCACAAAGTTCTCGAATGCTTGCCACCACTTCTGGGTCGACAACGCAGTTGACTGCATATTGATCGAGTGCGTTTAGCAGAACTTGCATGTCTCGTGGCGAAATCATACTCTCGTCAAATTTGACGGAACCACCGCTAGCAAATCGCAGCATGAACTCCTGGTGCTTCTGCTTGCCCATGGCTTTGACAATTCGTAAATCTTTCACGTCGCTCCACAGTCTGGTCTGTCTGCCCAACATGCTGAAGTACGGACCCTGAAAGAATGAGATATAGTCGCTGTTTAACGTTATCTTTCGCGGTCTGCTGAATGGCAGAAAGACCGCACTTGATATCGCCAATGGTGCCGTCGCATAGAGTGCGGCAACCGAGCCCAGAAATATTCGAAAATTGCTGTGAAAAATGAATGACGGCGGGCTTCCGTTTGTGCCAATCCCCGCACCTGTTGCGGCTGATGTCATCCAGTTATGTATGCATGAACCCACTGGTCCGCCGCAGAAACCGAACAACCAGAACAATCCCGCGTAGCATGCGAGTACCCATATCACGCCGCGCATGATGTTTCCGACGAATGGATGCTTTTCATCGAAAGAAAGTGTGCGGTCTTTCATCCTCAAAGTTTCTAGCAATGATTCGACAATGTTTTGCAGCGAAAACGGATTGACTATTCTCCAACAGAAGGAGGTCATGAATGCTGTCAGTTTTTGCAGCGGCTGCCAGCAGATAGTGATGAGAGTCAAGGCGACGACGCCCGCGACAATACCGTCAAAAACAGGAATGAAAGCAAGATCCTTCGCTAATCGCGCTTGCGTGGCAAATGGGGCATAGTAACTTGTTGCACGATCGCTCCAAATGTTGGCGTCGCGCGCGGAGGCAAGCAACCAATTCGATATCCAACGCGCTGGACCATCCGACAGCTTGCAGAGGGCGAAAAGCCCGAGCAGAAACCCTGTGGTGAAGGTGGCAAAACTGTAAGCTGTGAAGCCTTTACGTTGCTCTACGAGATCTGGATCTGATGCTTTTGGCGCGAGTAAACTTCTGAGAAAGATTGGAAATATAGAGGCACCAAAGTAAAACAAGAACGGTAATACGTAAGTAAAAGGTGCTGACAGACTCATTCCTCGCAGTACTAACTGAGAGAACGACTCCATTGATTGTGGGTTGCTATTACCGAGCCATCCACCCGTAAGGGAGATGCCGAAAAGTAATGCTCTGATTGAATAGACCCAGAAGAGTAAAACCAGAAGTTTTTGAAATCGAGCAGTTTTGACGAAAGCCTTTATATAGATCGTCCGGCCCTTATGATCGAGCTTCGGCACGGTGTGCAAAGCGGGCGCGATCACGAAAAGAATTCCAGCGAGAGTCGCCGCATAGAGAGCCCAACTGCTTAGAACGCAGTCTGCCGCTAGAAAAGCGATGATTAGAAACGCTTCTTTGTGCCGAACGAAAGTCTCACGGCACGTCCGCGAAATTTGATTCATCTAGTAAGTCGGAACTGAAGATTCGACAGCCCCAGTATACGGCTCATTGAAAGGATGTCAATGGAAAAGTTTGGCGCCCTCTTTCATCTCACGTCGTTACATCTGCGACGCGCTGATGTTTATGGTGCACAATTTTCACGTCAGCATTCTGAAATAGCTGGTATCTCTTGTCTTTGATTTTGCTCAATGCATTTTGGATTTCAGGCAACGGTCGCTGCAAATTTTGCAGAGCCAATCGCGTGATTTCAATGCTTGCTTCGAATTCTGGCTGAACGACAGCGTCTGCGCCTTCTGATCTGAATGCAGCAACATCTTCGATTCGGTGCGCGCGTGCGATGATTTTGATGTCAGAATTCTGTCTTTTGGTTTGTTTGATAATACTCAACGTCGATACCGGGTCCGGCGTCGTAAGCAGCAAGCAGCTTGCACGTTCGATGTGTGCGCGTTCGAGAACGATTGGACTCATCGCGTCTCCGTAAATGTGGCGTATGTTGCGCTCGACCAGATCGTCGATGATTCCTGCGTTTAATTCGATTACCACGAACGGAATTTTGTGCGCATCTAAAACCATGCCAACGTTCTTGCCTATGCGCCCGAAGCCGCAGACTACAACGTGGTCTTGCAACAGTTCGTCGTCGAGATTAGTGCCACCGCTGACTGTGTGGTTGAAACCTGTCCATCGCTTGAGAAGTTTCGGCGTGACATTCATCAACATCGGTGACGCAATCAAAGTCACGACCGCTCCGGCGAAAAAGAGTGTGTACATCGCGGATGAAATCAACTTGGATTCGTGTCCGAGAGAAAGAAGGACAAACGAAAATTCTCCAATTTGAGCGAGTCCGACTCCAACTAAAATTGCGCTGCGGAAATTTTTTGTCGCGAAGAATGCACTCAACATGCCGATCAGCGATTTGCCTACCATTAATAGGATTACGAAGAGTAAGACATCAGTTGTATGCGTGACTATGAATTTCGGGTCCAGAAGCATTCCAATCGATACGAAAAATACCGTAGCGAACAAATCTCGAAGAGGCAGCACATCCGTCAGCGCCTGATGAATGTATGGCGATTCGCTCAACATGATGCCTGCAAGGAATGCCCCGAGTGCAATCGAAAGACCGAGACTCTGGCTTATCAATGCAACTCCCAGGCACAGCACAATCAGTGTAAGTAAGAAAAGTTCTTTGGAATTTGCTTTCGCAATAAATGACACCAGTGGTGGCACTACCTTAGTAGCGCCTACAATGACGATGAGAAGAAATGCCACCGCCTTGCCCAGTGAAACACCAAAATCCATCAGATTAGTATTCGCAGCGTTTTGCAAAATGGGCAGGAACGGAATAATCAAAACAAGGCTAAGATCCTGAACCAGAGCCATTGGAATCAAGATCTGTCCGTGGATGGAATCGTATTCGCCTCGCTCGGACAAAACTTTTGAAATAATCACACTGCTGGAAATGGCACAGACACAGCCGAACAAAAAGCCTGCCGCCATATTTGGTGCCAGTCCGAATGCTGAGGCCAAGGCCCATGCTGCACCGATAGTAAGAATCATTTGCGTGGATCCTGCGAGCAAAATTTTCTTCGCCGACGAGATGATCTGTTTAAGTGAAAGATCGACTCCAAGCGCGAAAAGAAGCATGGCTACGCCGAATTCGCTGATTACTTGAATCTGCTCTGTTTGATTGATGAGTCGCAATTCATGGGGACCAATCGCTATGCCTGCAATCATATAGCCGGCCATCACCGGTTGTTTGAGTGCAATACAAATGTATCCACTCACAAGTGCGGCAAACCAGATGACTGCAAGATCCGCAATCAAAGCATATTCGTTCATGACACCTTCCCAAAGCAGATCCGCACTCCGTTTTTTCGGAATGCAGCTTGGTTCTTATGATTTCACCTTATCTAATGAACCTTGCGTTTATCTTTCAAGAAGTTGCATTGGCTCGTCCATTCGCATCGTTTGTTGCTTGAAAAGAACAAAGGGTGCCGTTATAACGGAGTGCAAACAAATTCAAAAAATTCTAGAGCAGAGTGATTTATAACTTTGACACTTCAATGCTTGCGTGCATCGTATGATGTGAACCTGGTGCCAACGCTACCAGATTTTCGTTCATATTTGCTGTTTCAATGCAGAGCATTTTGCGCCATCCGTCAGGCTCCATGTCTGACAGTTTAGCTGTTTGCTCCGCCCACGGATTCCATACAATTGTGGAATTCGATGCCAGCTTGTCTACAATTATTTTTCGCTGCCATCCAGTGTCATCGATTTCGATCTTTGCTAGTGTGTTCAAATATGGTCGGTCTGTCTCTTCCGTGAAGCGCAGCGCTTCTTCGATTTGCCGTTTGCGTTTGAATCCGTCAGTCTTATCCAAATATTCTGTGTTCGTGAGACCGAGCACCGAAACATTATCAATGTCACTGACTGCAAGATATGTGTGAAACGCTTCTTCGAAATTCAAAATGTCGTGAGATTGATTCTCGACAATCAGCTCCAGTTCAAGCTCTTCACCGACTGCGATTTTGTAAGTGACTTTGAATTCCTTATATCCAAAAGATTTTGAGACGTCGCTATCTGTCAGCTCAAATGTGAGCATGTAGTCATCATTACTGCGTCCTGCCTCGACGAGAAGCCAGTCCTGAGAGGTTCTCACGAACCCATGCGCCGGTGCAGCCGGGTTGCTTCCATTTGCTCCGAACCACGGAAAAATAAGTGGCACTCCGCCGCGTATTGCTTTTCCGCTTTGATAAGCAGATTTCGCGCTAACGAAAAGCACGTCTTGCTGATCTTTGGGTTGCCACCGCGTGAGGTGCGCCCCTTGCATGTAGACTTCTGCGGTACAGGTCGGAGTGGTTACCAATGCTTTCACCGCACCGTGCTCGTTTTCGCTGAACGTCAAAATCTCTTGCGTACCGAACTGTTTAATCAGTTGATCGATGGATTGTCTGGGCATCATGATTTCCTTGGTAATTGAAGCAAAGCGTGGCGAATACTTTGTTATCGCATCGGCAGCGCGGTGCAATCGATGCGGTGAAATTTGGCGACTACAGGCGACCACATTGGGTCCTATCTAACCGGTCTATCTAACCGGTCTGACTACGATTAATGCGCAACCGGTGCCGGTTGTCGTACATGGGTCTTGACGGTCCAATTCAACTCTTGCAGCACCTCATCGAATGTGCACTGCCTGTGGTGAAACAGATTCAGCGCGATAATTCCTTGCTGCATGTTCAACCAACCGATTGCTAGCAAATAAAAGCATCTCAGTGAGCCGAAGAACGTGTGCTCGTCAATATACCCTTTATCTGACAATGCCTGACCGACGTGAAAAGCATCCTTGAAAGAAGGCTTTGATGCGCGCTCAACTTCCGTCTTGATTGAATCGAGTTCCGGTTGTCCAATCAGACCAGCAACACGAAGAAGCTCGTGGAATCGAACTTGCGTTTTCACTTCGCTATCGGGCAGGTCCATCATCGCGACTACTTCTGCTAAGTGTTGGTCGCCTTTCTGCACTCGACGCAGACATTTGTGCGCCTGATCAGTTGTTAGAGTCTCATTGGCGACCATCTCCTGCAGCGTAAGTGCGTCCTGCAACAAGCCTTCAGTTAATCGGCCAGCCTCGACTAGGGCTTGCCCCATCCATTTCTGCTGCAAAAGACTCGCCTGCAGCGCTTGACCGACTTCGAGGTGTGACAGAATTCCAGCGCCCACGAGCAGCTCGCCCAGGCGAATGGATTTTCGATGAGGTCCTCGCATCCGCGCTTGTTCACCATTTTGCTCGGTCAGCGGAAGCTGACGCTTGTACGCCGCGACCAGTCCTGCTGTAGCCTGGTCACGTGATAGGGCGCCAGCACGAATCAACGATTGCGCATTCAGAGCAGTCGCCAACAATTCATCAGTAAGCGACCCTAATGAAATTAGAAGCCGACCGAGGGGTAAGCCTGTTGCAGTGCTGGTCTTCATCGCGGTTTCGAGTTGGTCGCTGGGCACGATATTCGACACCAGCAAAAGCTCACCGAGCTTGTTCGACTCCTTATCCTGACCACTGTTCCAGCCGATTGCTTGAAGTCCCTCATCAAATGTACATTCATTCGAGGCGAGGTAAGAAAGCGCCCGCACCGCCTGCTCCAGCGGCAGTATTCCGTCACGAATCAACGATTGCGCCTGCACCGCCGCCTGAAACTCATTGTCTGTCAAATAGCCAGCCATAACGAGCACGCGACCAATCGGCAATCCCGTAGATCGCGCCGTTTTCATCGCCTGGTCGAGATCTGCTTGAGTGAGAATCTCTGCTTGAATCAAAAGTTCGCCGATGCGCAATTCGTTCTTATCGAGACTCATGAAGAACCTTCTTTGGGGAAATCGTCATCCAATTTTAGCCGACTGATGCTGCCTTCACTAGTGACTATGCCCGCATGGCCTTTGTCACTCGCGAATTGCGGACGAGTTTTTAACGTCCACTTCAACTTTGCCAACACATCGTCAAAGGTCAGGTCAGATTTGTTGGAAAAGAAATTGAGAGCGATGAGCGCTTGTTCCATGCTCAACCACCCGGTTGCGATCAGAAAATAGCAACGAAGTGCGCCGAAGAAGACGCGGTCATCGATAAATCCGTTGTTCAGCAATTTTGTCGCGGATGATTTTGCGTCTGCTGATCCGGGTGGCGCTGTCTGTGGAATATCGGAGAGTTCGATATCGCTATGTTGCAGAAACCCTGATACTCGCAAGAGATCGTGCAGTCTGAGCGACACTTGCAAATTATCGTCAGGAACTTCGAGGTCCGCAATAATTTCGTGTACAGGCGTTTTTGTCTCTGCAAATCGTTGCAAGACATTGATTGCATAAGTGTCTGTGAGGGTGCGGTTGCCGACCATCTCTTGCAGGATGAGAGCCGCATCGAGAGTTGCGGGCGAGATCAATTTTCGATCCATCAACACTTTGCCCAGAGGAAGTTTTCTTTCCAAGCCATTTTCGAGGGCATTCATGATGTTTTCAGCCGACACTAACTCAGCTCTCTCGAGCAATTCTCCAAGCTTAATTGTTGGACGATTGGGATTGCGATAAACCCCGCCTTCAGCCAGAGCGATTTCCAATTCAAGTTGCTTTTGATGCGCCCCTCTCAGCCCCTGAATTGCTTGCTCTCGATCCACTTCATTGTCGCGAACCATGACCTGGGCGTTGAGCGCGGTGGTCAAAGTCTCATCAGTTATCGCTTTCAGTGAAACGAGAACGCGCCCCAGTGGCAATCCGGTTTCTTTGCACGTTCTGATTGCCGTTTCCATTTGCTCGTTGCTGACGATGCCAGCTTCGAGAAGCAGCTCACCAAGCTTGTTTGTGGTGGCATCGTCGGGAGCCGCCCAGCCCAATTCTTTCAAGCTGTCTTCGAATGACAAATCGCCGCGCGACATCAGGCACAAAGCGTCGATTGCAGCAGCGTAAGGCAAAATAGAATCGCGGACCAGCGACTGCGCCTGTACCGCCGCCTGAAACTCGCGCTCGCCAACGTAACTTGACATGATCAGAATTCTTCCGACCGGCAAGCTCGTCAACTTCGCAATCTTGATCGCGTCAGCGAGATCTCGCGCCCGCAAGATTTGAGCCTCGATGAGAAGTTGCCCGATTCGCAGATCTGTTTTACTTTCAGTCAACAGCGCTTGACGTCCTGCAATATTTGAGCCCGAGTCGCCAGGAATTATCATACGGTCCCCATTCAGAATTGTCATAATGTAGATGTCGGAGCGTAATAGACGGCGGGAAGAAATGGATAAGCAACAGACCGAAAAGCAAGCAGCCATGCGGCAAGCGGAGAAAGAACGTTATCTTGCCGGGTTGAAGGCGAAAGAAACCGAACGTAATAAAGCGAAAGAAGCGCAAAAGCAGACTGTTGAATCTCGACAGAAGCACGCCGAACTGACCGCCCAGGAATTTTTAGGTAAGATGGGCTCGCGCAGCGAGTTTCGCGCCGGTGTGAAAGACAAGATGGTTGCTGACAGCAAACAGTATCAGGAAGTCGCCGACGCGCAGGGGCAGGAGCACCGCGCCAAGTTGCAGTGGTTCGCCAATCGCTACTTGATGAAGCCAGGCGATATCGACCGACTTCTTGACAAAGAAGATGAACAACAAACATAAATGACTGCGGCAGTTAATCAAAGAATTCCACTCGCGGACAGAATGAGACCGCGCAACTTAGATGAATTCGTCGGGCAGCACAAGCTGCTCGCCGAAGATGGCGTTTTGAAACAGCTTGTCGAAAGTGATCAGATCACCTCGTTTATCTTATGGGGACCGCCTGGCGTCGGTAAGACTACTCTCGCGCGCATCATTGCTGGTGCCACCGATAGTCGATGGATTGCATTTTCTGCCGTCACATCTGGTATCAAAGAAATTAAGAGTGTGATGGCTGAAGCGGAAGCCTTCATGAATATCGAGAAGAAGCGCACCGTTTTGTTCGTGGATGAAATTCATCGCTTCAACAAGGCGCAACAAGACGCCTTTTTACCATATGTTGAGAATGGCACCATCTCGCTGGTTGGTGCCACCACTGAAAATCCCTCGTTTGAAATAAACAGCGCGCTTCTTTCCCGATTGAAAGTTTTCATTTTGGACGACTTGGGCGCAGACGATTTGCAGAAAATCATGCGCAACGCTTTGATAGACGAAGAGCGTGGTTTGGGTAAAGAGCTGATTGAAGTGACTGACGATCAGTTGAATATGATTTCGGTCTATTCCTCTGGTGATGCGCGCACAGCGCTCAATACGCTGGAGTTGGCGGTGCTGCTTGCGAAGCGAAAAAGTGCCAAGGTGCTGAGCGAAGGCATGATCAAATCCGCGATTCAACAGGCGGTTTTGAAGTACGACAAGACTGGAGAGCACCATTACAATCTGATTTCTGCGTTGCACAAATCGATGCGAAACTCTGATGTTGATGCAAGTTTGTATTGGCTCGCGAGAATGCTAGAGGCAGGTGAAGAGCCGTTGTATGTCGCACGCAGATTGGTGCGTTTTGCCTCGGAAGACATTGGACTTTCAGCACCTGCTGCTCTCACTCAAGCGGTAGCTGCAATGCAAGCCGTGGAATTGATCGGAATGCCTGAATGCAAAATTGCGCTAGCTCAGTGTGTTGTCTACATGGCGAGCGCGCCGAAGTCTAACGCGGTCTACAAGGCTTACAACTTGGCTGCGCAAGATGCGCTCAACATGAGCCAGCATCCGGTGCCGTTGCACTTGCGCAATGCGCCAACTAAGTTGATGAAAGAAGTCGGTTATTCGAAGGGATACAAGTACGCGCATGATTACGCAGAAGGCAAAGCCGACATGCGTTGCTTACCAGCGGAACTTGAAGGCACGAAGTATTACGAGCCGACCAGTCGCGGCTTCGAGTCGAAATTGCGTCAGGGCGATTAGCAGTTTGGTGACTGGTTGGTGCTCAAAGAAAAACGAACGCGCTGAGCACGTTCGTTAATTCGGTTAGGTTTCTGAATAGGCAAGTGCTAGTCAGTTACGGTTTAAAGAACTTGGTGATTCCGTGCCACCACTTGCGCTCTTTGAGTTCGGCAAGTTCGGAACGGACTTCTGACAACAAGCGAGCTACTCGTGCATTTTCTTCTTCGGCTGATGTTAGCAGTTCGTCGAGGAAATCTCTGTCAGTTTTGAGTTTGGCAAGAGCATCCATGAGATAACGGCGCTCAGCAACTGCTGCTTCGCGTTCGTAATCCATGCCACGTAGTTGTTTGATCTCGGCTTCCAAAGCTGGAATTCGGTCGAGGGCATAGAACTGGCTGATTGTGATTTGCCGAAGAAGACTATTTTCTTCGGTTACTTCTTGCATCTTCTGCAAGAGGGCAATCACACGTCGTTGCAAGTAAGCAGTTTCGTCGCTCGCTTCTTTTAAAGCTTTTTGCTCGCGTACTTTTTGTACGACTTCGAGCACTTGTCTGCGAACACGTCTTTCTCTTGCCATTTTGACCCGAGCATCTTCGCCTTCTGCCACCATGTCTGATGCCCAGCGGAATATGTGTTCGAGCCCTTCCATATCAAGAGCGTCGCTATGAGACGCCGAATTGAAATTGTCGTTGTTGATAGCTTCTGAACTGCTCACGGTGCCCCCCTTTCTCGTCAACATGATAGCGGCAATTTCGGGGTTTTTGCAATCTATTTTTATGCCACCACGGGTAAGGGCCGATCGAATTGGAAAGTTTTGTTATAAATTATCGGAAAAGACTTTCTTCTTGTAAACTTGTGTCGCACCATATTCAGTGCGGCATCCGATCGATTCGTGGGCAGATTGAAAGCACCATTTGCGGTGTTGAATCTGTCGAGTTCTGTTCGAGTTTATAAGTTTCTCACTTGCGCTGTTCCAGACCCGTCTGGTGCGCATGTGGTGCCAAGACACCTCCACCGGATCTCCGGTGCGTATATGGTGCCAAGCGGCAAGCTCTTAGTAATCCCGTGGACCAAGGGTGTTAAGAGACGTCCATTGCATCGCCGGTGCGTATATGGTGCCGGGCTCGTAAATTTTCTGCCTTAACCGAGTCGCGTTTTTGCATGCCGTTTATGTGCGCTGACGCGACTCGTCCGATTTTTGGGTGGTGCACGCCAGGCACCGAGGTGCCAGGCATGCTGCCTAAACTTGTATCGAATTAGAACGCCAGGAAGCTTGCGCTCTTCAATGCTACGTGCAGACCACCCATCATGAGGAGGGTGAGGAATCCGAAGCTGCCAACCATAGAGAGGAACATAAATCCAACGTCGCTCATTCCTTTTTGATTACGGTTTTTCATGATTGATAGTTTCCTTTCTGAAATCGGTATTACGGCTCGCGTGGATCTAAGCGCTCGCGGCACATACACCGCGTACAGCTCGAATCACATTCGCTTGGGGTCTCGCCAACCGCTTGGTTGTATCTAAATACTACCGAGAACTGGCGGCGGAGGTAATGACCTTTGCGCGTTAACGAAATGGTGTAAGGAATTTTCGGAACATAAGCTTGACCGCTGTGTATATGTTCATTACTGAACATGGGCAAAACGCCCATCCCGGGAACATCTCGGGCTTTCTATCTGTCAACCTTATTAAGATTCTGTCAAATTACAACAGGATTGGCGCTTTAAGGCGTCTTCCGAACAGTGGATCCCGGAATGATGAACGCCGAAGTTACAAC
Organism: Drouetiella sp.; assembly: GCA_036702965.1. Taxonomy (GTDB): domain Bacteria; phylum Cyanobacteriota; class Vampirovibrionia; order Obscuribacterales; family Obscuribacteraceae; genus PALSA-1081. The sequence continues at coordinate 55,979 of DATNPZ010000013.1, read as the reverse complement.
GAGAGATGCTGGGCTGCAAACACCGCGCCAGAAGGCTCTGCAAGAAAAAAATCCGATTCGCAAGTTTTTCCAGGTACTTGGACCTGGGCTGATTACGGGTGCCTCGGATGATGACCCTTCCGGCATCGGAACGTACTCTGTAGCCGGTGCTGCATTGGGATTCTCGACTCTCTGGCTTGCTGTCGTCACGCTGCCGATGATGGCAGCAGTCCAGTACAGTTGCGCCAAGATCGGCATGGTCACTGGACAGGGACTGGCAGGTGTTCTCAAAAAGAACTATCCAAAATGGATTCTGTATATGGCTGTCGCTTCGCTGTTCGTCGCTAACACCCTCAATGTGGGTGCGGACATCGGCGCCATCGCCGCTGCCATTCAGTTAATGTGCCCAGTACCAGCGCTTCCGTCCATCTTGTGTGTCTCAGTCGGCATCCTGGTGTTGCAGATTCTAGGTTCGTACAGTTTCATCGCCAACGTTTTGAAATATTTGACCCTGATGCTCTTCGCGTATATCGCAACCGCGTTTTTCGTTCACGTCGATGCAATGGAAGTCTTACGCAGCACCTTCATTCCGTCGTTTCAGCCGACCACGGAGTTCATATCGACGCTCGTTGCGATTCTTGGCACCACAATCTCACCGTACTTGTTTTTCTGGCAGGCGAGTTTGCAAGTCGAAGAAGATAAGCGTGAAGGCAAAAAAGCCCTGTGGCAGAGAAGAGGCGCTTCGCACGACGAGCTGAAAGTCGCTGCGATGGACGTCAATGCCGGCATGGTCTTATCCAACGTCGTAATGTACTTCATCATCTATACGTGTGCAGCAACGTTGCATGCAAGTGGACATACGCATATATCTACAGCCACCGAAGCCGCGAAAGCGCTCGAACCTCTAGCAGGAAAATTTGCGACTGTGCTACTCGCCATCGGTTTGGTCGGAACTGGATTGCTCGCAATCCCGGTGCTAACAGGTTCGGCTGCATATGCAGTCTCTGAGACATTCGGATGGCGCTATGGATTGGACCAAAAGGCGCATCGCGCGAAGCAGTTCTATGCGGTGATTGTAATTTCTACTGTCGTCGGCATGGCAATGAATTTCTTTGGAATGAATGCTATTCAAGCTTTGTTCTGGTCAGCCGTTATCAACGGATTGGTTGCGCCACCACTTCTGATACTAATTATGCTCATAGTAAACAACCGGAAAATTATGGGCGACAAGGTCAACAGCCCAATGACGAACTTCTTGGGATGGGCATCGACAGTGGCCATGTCTGTGGCTGCAATTGCACTGTTCGTCACATGGGGTAAGTAGTGCCCAAAGCAAAAGGTCAGGCTTGTTTTGCCTGACCTTCACTTCTTGTTTTGCCTGATCTTTATTTGATTTCTCAGGACTATTATTTTTTGAGTGGTGGCATCAATGGTTGGTCAACGATATGAATGATACCGTTGCTGCACATAATGTCAGCTTCTGTCACGTGAGCTTTATCGCAATACAAACCTGCAACTTTTGCATCTTTGTCGTCCTTCATGCTCAGCTTGATCTCATCACCTTGCATTGTTTTGACCGAAGCCATTTTTGATAGAGCTTTGGAATCGAGTCTGGCGTTCGGGACGATTTCGTACTTCAGCACTTTGACCATCTGGTTTTTGTTGTTGAACAATGTGTCCTGGTCGGCTTGATTGATTTTGCCCCATGCGTTGTCAGATGCCGCGAAGACTGTGAAAGGACCTTTGCCTTTCAGTGTGTTGTCGAGATCAAAAGAATTGCTCAGTTGCTCGAGCATCTTGTGAAATTTTCCGCGTACGCGCAGCGTGTTGATGATGTCTTGCTTGTTCGCTGTGGACATTTCTCCGCCAGTTGTCACGTCTTTTGCAAATACAGACGGGCTGCAAACTGACAACAGTGTGGCTGCCAGCAAAATTGCCTTCTTGTTCATGTTCATCTCCGTTATAAGATTCAAAGACCTAGCAAAAAGGTCTAATATAATCTCATAACAATAGCAGACTTTCATACTACATTGATGAAATGTCGTCTGATTCCTCTGGAGGCTCACTGGAGTGGAATTCTGGGCTTTCTGGAGTGACCTTTTTAGGCTTGGCATTCAGCCCCTTCATTTGATGCGTCACTGCCTTGATAACTGACGCTGAATAATCCGAGGCGGCTTGCAACCAGGAAGCTCTTGCCGTCGAGTGCACCGCATCTGGTGGCGGTGGTTCAACGTCTTGTTCTACATGAACACCCGGAGTTTTAATTGAAAAGGATTTTTTCTCCGACGATTTGGATTGCATTACTGACGGAGTAGGAATGCTGTCTAATTCGGCTAACGAGGGGATGGAGTCGCCGGTGCTAGTCGAGCACCATTGATTCATGATGGTGGCACCATCGGTGCTTGCAGGTCCAAGTGTTTGCCACTCATCTTCCTTGTGTTCTTCTTCGACCGGTTGCGGCATGTCACCTGTCGTCGCCTGTTTGTCGCGAGAATCAGTTTGTGCTTGCGCCCGATTCTTCATTTTCTGGAACGCATTCATAGTGCCGAATTTACTGCGAGCTTCCGCCGCGTCAGAAGCAGACTCTGTATCTTCATCTGTCGGTTCGACAGTTAAACGCCAAGTTTCTTCGCCAATGTTTGCGGATTTTTTTTTCAGAACATCCATCGTTTCTGGAGAAAGTTGAAGTGTATCCTCACCTGGTATTTTCTTCGAAACGGGCTTGACTGGCTCGACATCCGCATGGATAGCTTCCAATTGCGGTGCTTCGACATCCGCATGGATAGTTTCCAGTTGCGGTACTTCGACATCCGCATGGATAGTTTCCAGTTGCGGTGCTTCGACATCCGGATGGACAGCTTCCAGTATCGGTGCTTCGATTTCTAAATTCACAGCATCGAGCGAATCGTCCACAACATCGTGTAGTGCTTCCGAATGCGATGCTTCGAAACTACCCGACATAACGTGACCAGCAAATTCAACGTCTCCATCTTCGGCAGCGTAGTCCTCAGATGGCGCTTCCATTTGAGTTGCATGGGAAGCTGCTGCTTCGACACTTTGATCCGCGCCTGCACTTGTCTCGTCTGGGTGTGGCTCAAGCAAGTCGTCCATGTCATCTAAGACAGATGAAGACACATTCCACTGCGCGCCGAAACTTCCTTCATCGGCGTAAGAATTCCGCTCGCTTGTCGCGGTGGTCGAATTTTGATAACGAATCAAATTTTTCAGCGCATGCCAGGAGTCACTCTTAACGCCCTGCGGTTTGTCAGCCACCGCGTTCCGCCCGCTCGCTTCTGCAGCTCTGCTTTCGGGTCCGCCTGATTTCAGCGCGACGCCAAAGTGCTGATGAACAAAATCGTAGACTTTTTCAGGCTGCCCGGGATCTTGTTCGGAGCTGGCTTGCTCCGAGTCCCGAACCTCACCGGGTTCGTTTGGACTTTGTTGTTTAGATTCATCGCCGTCTTGCATCGATGACTGAAATTCCCAGATCGTTCGCTCAGTCTATGAGTCCGCCCGATGCGGTCTCGAAAGCAATATACCCAATTCGCCCCGAGGCAGTCCAGTGGTTAAGCGTCTGATCCCCGAAATTCTCGATTAGACCGTAAAACGCGGCAGGGGCAGGAAATTTTGCACTATATCTACCCGATGTCAACGGCACTCACTATAATAGATGAAAGGAGGCATGACTCGGTTCGGGTTTGGCGATAGACGAGTCGATTTGCACCACGGTGCCGATGCAAAAGCCCCGCATCGCGCACACCAAATATGGTGCCTTAAGGCAGAGACGATGGACTTAAACGTCTGCAAACAAAAGTATGAGCAATACAGGCTTCTTGCGGAACAAGCCTGTGAACAGGCGCGCTTTGACGAGTCTGAGGAATACTGGTGGCAGGCAGTTAGACAGGCAGAAGATGCCCAATCTCCGCAGATGGTTTGCATGTGCTTAGACGGGCTTGGTGACTTGTTTACGCGTCAGGGACGACACCAGGATTCTGAACCTCTATATCGCGAATCCTTACGCAAGAAAGTCGGTGCGCTTGGAGAAAGTCACCCAATTGTCGCTCGCGGATACAACAATTTGGCGTTCTCGTTGTATAAGACGGGAAAAATCGCAGAGGCAGAGCACTCGCTGCGTCAGGCGCTGATGATTTTCCAGGATTCGCTTGGACTTGGCGTTCCCGAAGCCCAATGGAGCGCGCGTCACTTAGTTCGCCTCTTAAAAGACGAAGGAAAAATCGCAGAAGCTGCCGAAATGAGTAAAGTCATGGACGGTGCAATGATCAACGACATCACCGAACAGTCAACGACTGGCTCACGCATCAAAAACGTGGCGGCTCTGTGCGAAGTCTGTCGTCGTCCATATAAAGGAGTGCAATGCTTGCGTTGCACCCAGAAAGGAATGTCAGCGCTTCGAAGTTTGGAATCGTCTCAAGTCAACAAGTAGACTCAGTCGTCGTTCAATCGATCCGAAAGTCCATAGAGCGAGTGCTCTTCCGAGACAGTGACAGCCTTCCAGCTTCCTGTGACGTTGCCTGACGCCATCACGTCCATGCGCTTCAATTCCTGATAGCGGCGCAAGCTCTGCAGCAAGCGCGCGTAGTTCTGCTGCATGCGCACTGTCGTTGGATGCTGCTCCCCGAGCTGCTTTTTGCAAATCGCTAGCGCTTCCACGTAATAAGGCTCAGCCGCTTCGAACTTGTTCTGCATGTGATAAAGCGTCGCCATGTTCTGCAACGCGCAGGCAACGTCTGGATGATCGGCTGGAAAATTCGCCTTATATAAGGATAAGTAGCGAGTAGCAAAATTCTCCGCCTGGTCATACTTGCCCTGGAAATAGTGAACCTTGGCGAGATTGTTCACAGTCGACGCAATGTGCAGACTCGATGGTGGCAGCACGCGCGTTTTAATTACCAGCGCATCATTGTATAGCGATTCGGCGCGGTCAATATGTCCCAGACGGCAGTAAACATCAGCGAGTCGTTCGATCGAAGCCACGAAGCGTTGACTTTCGCGCCCGAATTTTTCGGACTTACGAATCACGTCAATCCACAAACGCTCAGCATCTGCGAATCTTCCATCCTGAAAAGCTTGCTCCGCTAAATTGCGCGCTTGCTCCCACTCAATGTCCGCATTTTGTGGAATAGCTCGCTGTGGACCGGTGTCTTCCATCAAATCTTTCTGCGACCAATTCAACTCTTTCATCGCTTGAGTGACGTTGACTTGTTTCTTGCGCGCGTAGTCGAAAAGGATGAACGCGTGTTCGGCAGTCATTCGCCCAGCTTCCATCAATGAATTGATTTTCGCTGCCAGGTGCAATTGGTTCGAATCGCAAACTTCAGCCATCGCTAGCATTTGCAGCATCAGTTGCGGATTGCTTCGACCTAATTGCAATGATTTTTCGATGTCGTTCTCTGTCACTAATCCAAGTAATTTCAAAAACTCGGGGAACGGAACGCGCTTGTTGCCTCCGATCTCATTCATGCGAACTTTCTGAATCGCTTGTTCGAGCGGCAATCCTTCGCGGTCCATCAAAAACATCACACGCGTCGCATCTTGCTGAGAGCAACGGTTTGCGAGAATCAGTTCTTGCAGTTGTAGTGCATTTTCCAACAGCGCTGGTGTGCAGTAATGAGAATCTACGAGCACTTGTCCGAGCAACTTCCCGCTTCCTACGCTGACTTCGATGGCATTGCTCAATTGCGGTTTTGTGATTGTGCCCGCTGCAATCAGCAGCTCGCCAAGCAAAACCGTTCGACGGTCTGGCAATCCGTAGAAGTCGCGCTCAGATGGCTGGCTTCCGCTGGTTGTATTTCTTCGTGCGCTCGAGCGCAGAGATTTGATCGCCTGCTCCCGGGTGACACGGCCGTTCCTTAATAAGGACTGCGCATTCAAAGTCGCCGTTAATCCAGCTTCTGAAATCATGCCTGACAAAACCAGAGAGCGACCAAATGGAAGTCCTGTTTCGTCGGCTTGTTGCAAGGCTTTGTCCAACTGAGGTTGCGATATCAAGCCGCTCTCGATGAGCAATTCGCCAAGCTTTGCGTTCGATTGATCTTCCGCTCTGACAACACCAATTTTTCCGAGCGCTTCTTCCAGCGTCGGATGTTCACCTGTCGCAACCGCAACGAGAGCGCGTTTCGCTGTGTTTGGATCTACCGAGTTGCTTTTGATGTAAGTCTGACAGCGAATTGCCGCATCCAAAATCGGCTCGCGGATGTATTGAGAGAGAACAAGAACGCGTCCCAGCGCTAAGCCTGTCTGGTCCACAATCTGCAGCGCCGAGTCCAACTTCTTTCGATCGACAAGCCCAAGCTCGACCAACAGCTCACCAAGCCGCAGGTCCTCACTAATTGCCGGATTTGTTCCGTCGGGCATCGTCCTCATCTCGGGCAATAGGACACGAAGCGCACGTCAAAATGACGAACATTTCCAACATATCATTCCCTGTTTAAGTTCGCCTTCACCGCCCCCTATGAGGCTTCGGCTGATAATGTGGTATTTCTCGCTGCAAATAATTACCGTTTCTCAACTCGAAACGTCTTTGGCTCAGTTTCAACGTTAACCGCATCCAGTGAGAGCTTAAACTTCACGGTAAACGTGCCTGATTGTGTGCTCAACAATCCAGTGTTCGTTGATGGTGAAGAACCCAACAGCCTGCCTAATGCAGCCGCCCCCATTCCATCGGTGTTCTCAGCGGTTGTCTTAATTGTGTATCCAAACAGTGTGTAATCCTGCCCCGGCTTGAGCAAGATGGACTTGGGAACTACTGGTCCGTCGTAAGGCGGTGCCCACCATGAGTACCTCGACTCGGTGCCCACGGCTTTCAATTCTGGATAACTGATGTACGGCACCATGATGTTTAGATGGCAGTCAGCCGCAGTTGTGTTGCGAATCGCCACCGTCATGTGAAGCACATCACCGACAACAACACTGTCATTCGCTAGACGCAGGCTGGCTTTGATGTTGGTTGGCACGGCGCTAAACGCGGAAGGGCAGATTAGACTGGTAACTGCGACAAGAACAATTGCTAAAGTTGCAAGGCGCATTAACTGAACCTCATAGGACCTTAAATTTCAGAATAACATGGCGCTGATTTTGACGCCTATATAAATAGAATGCGGTCAAGCGACGTCGGTTTGCATTTCAAGTTCCAAACTCGGGCAATGAGCGAAAAATTTCGTATATCGTGGGAGAAATCCCATGGGTATGCGTAGTCCCACCCAAGACAACGGGCTCCACAAAAGATACTTTATTGTCACGCTACAGCAGATCTAGCTGTTTCGGTCCCCAACACAGACCAGTGACAATGACTAAAGAAGCCGTTTTCGCAATCAAATCGACGATGTACGCACTAGTTGCGGCATTGCTTTTGGTTGGAAATTGCATCGAAGCCAATGCACAAGCGACTGGTTTGCGTACTCCACTCATTCAAGGTGCTCCAAACGCCGCAGCCGGAGAGGCTCCTATGCAAGGCGACCCGCCGCCAGTAGGCAGTGGTTCGACTCCAATGGGTGTAACTCCTGGCATGACGAGCGGTTATGCGCCTCCTCCATCTGATGTTCCGATGCCTCCGATGAGTCCACTCGATCGTGGCTCTGGCGGCGGAGTCAACTCATATGTTCAGCCGTTCCTGACACCACCGCCTTCAACACCCGGCGTAGACCCAGGAATGTTGCCGACTCCGCTAAGTGGAGCGTCACAAGCGGCGGTGCAAGTAAACATCAATCCCGGCGGCGGATACCCCGGAGACCAGGCGCCACAAACGAGAACTGGACGCCAAACATCAAGAGATTTTGGACTAGCACGAACAAATGGATCGACACTAACCGACTTCGGCGAACTGCTGATCAACAAACAAGTAAAGGTACAGCCCCAATTTTCACAAGACGGACCGCGCGCAGTGCAAACAACGACTGACGGCTCCGGCAACACAAGAAACCCCAACCTCTCAGGAGCGCAGACAACCCAGGACCTTCACGGAAATCGCACACTCTTTAAAGGAGCCAATCTCCGCGCTCGCGCAACAATCGCACCGTATTAGAAGAATTACCGCCCACCCCGTCACACGCAGCGAAAGCTGCCACCCAATCAAAGGCTATGGAGGCCACACCCATGTTGAACGTTAAGATTTTAAAGGCAGCACTCGCGTCTCTCGCGCTTGGCACTGTTTTAAGCACTCCGTCATTTGCGCAGGGAACGACGACCCTACGCACTCCTTTGATTCCGGGCGCACAGAGCACGGGCGTCGGCATGCCGGCAGCCGAAGGTGCTCCACCAGCGATTGGTTCTGGTGCAACTCCTGTCGGTGTCAATCCAGGTATGACCGGACCATCGACACTATTGCCGTGGGTTCCAGCAGTTCCATCCAACCAAATCGACCAGGGAAGTTCTGGTATTTCGTTGCCTGTTTCGCCGTCCATCGTAGCTCCTCCTGGAGTTCTTGGACCAGCGTTGACCGGCATCGTGCCTGCACCTCCATCGACACCTGGTGCTGACCCTGGCAGTTTGAACGTTGCTCCATACGCACAAACTTTCATTCCATCAGAACAAACCAACATTCAGGCAGGCGGTGGCTTCGCTGGAATGGGCGGTTACATGAACACAATTCCGCAAGTACGTCGTAGTGGTCAGACCACACAACAATTCGAACTCCGCGGTCGCCACGCAGCATTCGGTGCTGGTAGCGGCGCAGCCGGCGGCATCCAGGACGAAGTCACACGTGTAGGCCCACTGGCTGGTTTCGGCTTGCCTTTCGGTGTTCCAACAGGTAACGGCTTCGACAAAGGAACGACTGCTGGTACTGAAATGCGTAACAACTCCATCGACCTCGGTGGCGGTCAGCGCATGAAGATCGGCGGACAGAAAATCTCGACTGGTTCATCTGTACAAGACTTCGGTTTGAGCGACACCCGTAACAACGGCATCTCCGCCCTCACCGCCCAGCAAGCTACAGAATTCGGTCAAGGTTGGAGACGTATTCCACAATATTCCAGCCGCACAACAGATTTCGGCTTCCCTTACATGCAATTCAACCCTGCAAACGTAACAAGCCAAAAGACTGGCCAGTTGCTGCTTCCAACCGGAATCCAGACCAACTTCTAAGAACCGGTTAAGAATAAAGGGGGGAAAGTCCCATGGTCTTCGTAATCCCCCCGCTATTCAATCCGATTCGAGATCCGTAATATTGCATACATCGAAAGACACCACTCCCCGAACGAAGCAAGCTGATTCTAATGAACGCCAACGACACCACCAAGAACAACCAACGAGCCGCGGCGAAAGTAGCCCTGTCGTTGACCCTGGTTCTCGGAATGTTCGCAGCTAACATTACAGCCGCCGGAGCTCAGGGAATGGGACCAGACCAGGAATCCCTCCTGCCACCAGAAGTGGTACCACTTGATCCTCAAGTTGCGACCAAGATGTCTCAAACACAAGCGGCAAGCCGCGCGATGAGCTCAACCGACGCAGTACCAGGAATGGCTCCAGGAGCAGGTTCAAACAACATCCCAGCAGGATTGCCTGCAGCAGCAACTCAATCTCCACAAGATTTCCGTCAAGCTGCATTCAATAATCTGATGGGGCAACCAGTGGCACCAGCAGCTCCTCCGGTAAATCCAAACTTGCAAATGATGCAAGCCCAGATGGCTCCCGGAATGAACCAAGCACCAGGAATGGCGCAACAAGGACAAGTCGGACAATCAGCATGGGTAACACCAGGTTTGAACCAATCCGGAATGTCACCAAATCAAGCCGCTGGCGGCATGCAGTCGCAAACGCTCTCGGGAGGCGTCAAGAATCCCGAAATCGGACGACCCTCTAAGCTCTCGAAGCTTAGCCACGGAATCGGTTTAGCAACAATGCTCGGTTCAGGTGTGGTGGTCGGAGCAGCAATGAGCAGAAACCCCGCCTCACTCTACTCAACCGGTTTGTTTGGTCTAGGTGTCGCACAGTACGGATTAAGAAACGGTCTCTCCAGGTTCTAAGCAGGATTTCAGGCAATGAATATCAAAGCTCTCACCCTATCAATCATCTCGGTCGCAACCGCAGTTGCAGCATCACAACCAGCTAATGCTCAAGATCGTCCATCAGCTCGCTGGGATTTCGCTCCAAACGTTTGGAAGAAAGAATCAATCGCGATGCCTCGCGGATACAACGCACCAACTCCAGCCGCAGTACGCGCTGGTTCGATGCCAACAAAGAATTCCCTCTTAGGTGATCCTGGTTTCCTCGCTAAAGCTCCAACCGCACCACTCATTCATGTAAATCAACAAGTCGCCGCAGTGCCACTGCCGAAGCCAGCTCCAAACCCATTCGAAGCTTTCAAGAATGCTTTCGGCAAACCAATCTCCTCGACTCCAATGATTGCTCAAAGTCTTCCTCCAATGTCCGTCCCAGCCGTTTCGGCAAACAAAGGTGTTCACGCAGTCCTCGCTCACAAGCCAGTATCTGTTGGCACCGGAGTTCACGGAGTACTCCACTCACATCGCCCAGTCGGGGCAACTGCTAAACCAGCGGCTCTCCCACCTGTTGCGAACTACGGAAATACTGGATACCGCCCAGGTGCCTTCACTCCAACAGCAGGTTCTGGTTCCAATATGTCCACAAGTGCCAACGTAAGCGGCGTACTGCTCCCTCGCAAATAAGTTTTCCTTCCACTCAATCCCAACCCACGTCCCCAACTCTCACAATCGAAAAGTTTCTCGATTTTCACCCAAACCCTAGGAGGTTTCTCATGGCTACTCTCTCAATCGCTAAGAAAATTGCTGCTTCCCGTTCATTCAAAGTTGCAACTCGCTTGGGCTTCCTCCTTGCTCCGCAGCTCGTGCTCATGGCAATCGGTGTTTATGACCAGGCTGTACATGCACAAGGTCTCGTAGGTGCTCCAGTTGACCCACGTTACGGACAATCGAACGAAGTAGGTCAGATGGCTGACTTCGGTTATGACACCGCAAGAGACATCAGCCGCGTTGTAACAGCTCTATCAACAGTTCCATCCTCAATGGCAGGAATGAAGATCGCATTCGGTCAACGTGACGGTGGTGAATCCGCCATGAACGTTGCGAAGGGTCTCGGTATCGGCTTCGGCGCTCCAACCGCTGTTCACCTTATCGGTACATTCGCCATCAACAACTTCGGTGGTCTGGGCGGCGGTCTCTAAAGACCGACAAACAGCTCGCTAAGTCGGGCAACTGAAAAGTCTGCAGCGAGCCGGCATCTTGATAAAAAGATGCCGGCTCGTCAGCGAAATGGGCAAAATCCCAATGACAACTACGTGAATAGTGTCTAATATCATAATAGTGACGGGCAGTTTGACTGCTCTGACCAATGATTCAGACACCCCCTGAACCAACCGGTAACCGCTGTGAGAACGTCCAGCTCAATAAAAAATCAGAGAATTCAAAAAGCGCTTGTGGCATTGTTCATGCTGCTGGCGCCGTTGCTCATAAATGTTGCAGCGATGGCTCAAACGCAGCCACCGCCTCCTGGCGCTAATTTGGGATTCGACGACAACGGCTCGAATCTGACTTCTGGCGCTCAGCAAACTCAGGCAACGACGCCCGCTTCGCCTTATGTTGACGCGAAGGGGCAGACCACTCTGATTCAACAAGCGGCTGAACAGAACACACAAGAAGCGATTACGAATACGAACAATCAGCTCTTGCAAGGCAGCGAGCTAGCTCAGTACAACGACACATATGCTGGTATGAAAGCCTTTTGGGGCGATGACATGGTCAGCAATTTCTTCGCCAACATCGGTCAAGTAATTGGTCGATGGGTAACTGAGTTCATCAACGGTTGGATTTCAGACGCAGTTCAATTCCTCACAGCATTCTTGCGCACGTTCGTGCTCAACCCGAATATCGCCGTCAACGGCTTGAATACGAATCCGAACGGTGCAAACGGCAGCAACAAAAATGACGATATCTCGCCTTACATTCGCCAAGGCGCTGACACCATGTATGGTATCGCCGTCGACCTGTTGCTTCTTCTCTTCATTCTTTGTATTTGGAAGTACTGGGCAGACGCCGCATGGCGCGGTGGTGCCGGTCTTATGGGCTCGGTCGGTAGACTGATTTTCACAGCCGGTTTGCTGCTTGCCTGGCCGACGATCTACGCGTTTGAAATTCAAATCACAAACGAAATGATCAAAGCGATCTACTTCAACTCCGCCGACCAGGTAATGATGCTCGACGCCGCAATGGCAGCAGCAGTCAAAGGTGGATTGGTGGCAACCGCTGGATTGCTTGCAAACACATTCGCTCCAGTTTTAGGATCGGTCGTCGGCGGTGTCGCCGGAGCCGGTGCTGGTGGGATGGTTTTGGGAACGGTCGGTGGCATCGTATCGTTCGTTGGCTTGATCATCTATTTGATTCTCGGTGGAATTCTCATCGCCGAGCTTATCTACATCCTTGTATTGAAAGCGATTCAAACAGCATTGCTCACAGCGCAATACATGTTTGCTCCAATCTTCATCGTTTTCTTCGCTACTCCAGATACTGAAAGCGTCTGCTCAGGCTTCGTCAGATCGTTCGTCGAAGTCAGCTTGTGGACTTTCGTCTGGGTTGGCTTGCTCAAGATCATGGTGATCATCCTTTTCTCAGACTTCAACCCCTGGGGCAAAATCGTCATGGCAGTGGGTGTACTGCAATTGATGATTCAAACTCCGTCGTTTATGGCTCGGGCTCAAATCAGCCCGATGTCAGACTTCATCTCGGCTGGTTTGTTGACTGGTGGATTGATGAAGGGAATCGGCGCGCTTGGAACAATGGCGCAGAACAGAACCGCACAACTTTTCAAATACAACTTGAGCGACAAATTCGCAGCACGCGGTTTGGAACAATCGCAAAAGGTTGGTCTGGATAAGTTGCCGACTCAAAGCGCGAATCCCGGTTTGTCGAAAAATCTACAAGATCCATCTAATGCCACTGGTCAGATGCTGGGCAAAGACGGTAAGCCGATCGTGCCTGCACCTCCTGGCGGTTTGAAGAAAGGACCTCAACCTCCTGGCGCTAACAAGCCTGGCGATCCGAACGCGAAAGCACCGGAACAAGGCAAAGACCTGAAAAATCCACAGAAGCCAACCGATCCGAACGCGGCGACGACGCCGAAACCGGGTCCGAAGCCTCCTGGTGCAACCAAACCTGTAACTACTCCAACCACTCCGACTGGTGATAAGACGCTACAAAATCCAGGCACTGGCGGAGAGACTGCCGGTCAGCGATTGGCCAACGCCGCTAAGCTCACTGGTGGTATCGCTGCTGGTGCGGCGGTGGTGTCGGCACTTGGAGCAAACGCCGGACAGAGAGACGCGCAGAGCCAGTCTGAAGAAGCCCGTAAGCAAGACGAAGCAAGAAAGGCTAGCGAAGCCATTTTGAATGCGACTCGTCCAACTGCGACTCCGCCTGGTGATAAAGAGAAGGGACAACTCAGCGAACAAGATAAGAAGGCTCAGGCCAATGCGGCTGCACAAGAGCTTTTGAAAAATGGCAATAAGAATTTAAATCAGAACAAAGGTGACGACAAGAAAGGCGGACCAGACGCAAACGGCGCTGGTGGCAAGGCTGAAACTCTCGTCACGGCTGGCGCTCCTAAACCTGGACCGAAGCGTCCATCAGCACCTACTGCTGCTCCTATCACTCCAATCAAACCAGGTGATTTGAACAAGCCTGGTGAAGACGAAGCGAAGAAAGCGGCTGAAAGAGCTGGTGGTAATCAGACTGCGCAAAACTTGCATGTCGGAAATTCAGAGCACGAGCATGAACAAGACGGCAAAGATGGCGAAAAAGGCGGCGCTGGTGCGAACGTCAAGCAAGGCGTAACCGTTCGTCCTGTTCTCCCGACTGCTGCTGGTCCTAAGCCTCCTGTCGGAGGACAGGGTGGTGGCGTCACCAAGGGTGGTGGCGGTGGCTCTGGCGGTGGTAATGCTTCCGACAAGGGCACAGTCACTCCTGAGCTGAAACAGGGCACGCCACTAACTGGTAACAAACCTGCACTTCCGACTGACCTTAAGCCTGGCACTCCAGTTATCGGCGCTGACGGAAAACCTGTTGTCGCGCATGGCACCGTAAATGGTACTGGCGTACCTAATGATGTCGAGATTCCAGGCAGTGAAGATCAGATGGTACAAGGTTTCGACGCCAACGGCAGACCAGTGATGATCAGAGTGAATAGCCGCCCTGGTGCGACTCCACTCGGTAACAGAACACAAAATGTACAGGGTATCGTTCAGCAAGGACCAGGCGGTAGTGCTGCTGCTCCAACCCCTATCCAGACTGCGTTGCACATGTTGCGTCCAGCCACAGCTCTCGCTACGACTGCTGCGGTGACTGGCGCTGCGTCGCACATACTCAGTCAATCACTGAGCTCGAGTGCACAGACTCACGGTCGTAACATCGACCCATCGACAGCTCACATTCCAGACCAACTGCAAGACGGCGGTGGCGATGCGCCACCACCACCAAACGGTGGCGTGCCTGTCAGACCTGACAGCCCATTCGATAAATTCAAACAATCGAACTACCGCTGGGTGCCACCAAGAGGATTGGCAATCGACATCAGAACCGCCGCTGGTCCAACAATGGGTCCATCGACTGATGGAAGAGCAACCATCGTCGGTAACGGTAGAGGACAAGTCAACCACGTTCGTTTCGGTGCTAACGCAACTCCTGAGCAGAAAGCGATGCAGTTGATGGCTGCAGGTTATGCGCAGACTTTCGCAACCGACTCTGAAGCATTTGACGCTGCTCGTGAAGCTGCAATCGATGCCAACGAAGACGGACCAAGAGGTATGTTCGAGCGCGCCGCAGCAGGCTTCATGGCTTACAACGGTGGCAGCTTCAAACAGACCGCAGTCGCTAAACAGCGCTTCCAGAAGTCGCTTCTCAAGCACGCTGTGCTCGGTTCAGAAGCATACGTCAACGGTCAGGAAGGCAATCAATTTACTGAATACCTGAAAGGCAGATACGGTGAAATGACACCAGATCAACAAGCCTGGGGTATCCACATCATGACTGATGACAGCTCGCCTGAATCAGGATGGAACCCGAGAGTTGGTCCAGCCACAGACACGTTGGTTCAAGCCGGTATGCCGATTACCGCTGCAAACAGAGCCGCTGCATCCAACACCGCTGTCTTGAAACAGCCGGCATGGGGCAGAGGTCCAGCAATTCGCGGCGTAGCATCTTACGTCAACTCGATCGTCAGCGCCAAGACCGGACCAGACACGCACGCGATGGTACGCGATGCGATGATCGGTCGCGAAGCACCAGCCGTCGGCGCCGCCGAAGTTGGAGCGTGTCTTGCAATCATGCTCGAATCACCAACTGTCGAAGCTGGTGAAGCGGCTTGCTCCGATACAAATATGGTACAGACTGTGGCACGCCTGGTTGCGGGCGGACACCAGAAAGACTACGCATCTGCTTATCGCAGCTTGAGTGGAATGGTACATCAGCTCGGCGGTGGTGGTGGTGGCGGTGGACGTGGCACTGCTCAGACACTGACTATGGCTGCTCCTCCTCCTAGTGGTGGTGGTGGCGGTGGACCGATGAGCATCGGTAACTTCGGCATGGCTGGAGGCGGTGGTGGCGGCGGCGTTCAGAACAACGTTGCAGACGTCAACCTCGTCGACCAGGGTGGTGGCGCGGGTGGTGCGCTGGGCTCACTCGGAAATATTCCGTTGCCTTCGATGAATCCTCCGATTCGCACTCAGACTGATCTCAACTTCCGCAACGCTGCGGGCAACAACCTCGGCACGAATCGCCAGCAGATCGACATGCCTGTCACGAGCACTCCTGGATCGCAAGAGTTCCGCATGGCTGGCAACAACGCCGGACCTGTGCCAATTCAACGCACTGAGCTGGATGTTAATGCCAGATTGGTCAACAGTGGTAATGGCGGATTGGGCAACATTCCAATCAACCAGATTCCAGCCAATCAAGCGCAGGCTCGTCAGATCGTCGACGTTAACATCAAGGATGGTGGCGTTGCTGGTAACGGTGGATATTCTAGCCAGTCGGTCAACGTTGATGTCCCGACTAACTTCAGCTCGAGCAACCCTGATGTTCGCATCAGCGGTGGCGGTGGTACAAACGAAACTCTCACCAATCATCAATATGTCGAAGCTTACGGAAACGGTGGTGGTAACGCCGGCTATCAAGACAATTCTTCCGACATGGCAGCGGTTGCTCAGCAAACTGCAGCCAGCATGAGAAACAACGTCCACACCGCTCAGCAAATCATCATGGACATGCACGCAGCCGGATTCACCGATGATCAAATTCAAGATCCTCGCATCGCCGCAGCAGCACTCGATGTATATCAGAAAGATGCTTCGATGATGGGCACAGCCTCAATTACAGCTCGCATCATGGGTGGTGGCGAGTTCAGCCACGGCTCGACTCAAGTTGTGCAGTCGATGATCGATAACGGCTGGAGCTCCAACCGTATCTCGCGTCCTGACGTGTATACCGCACAATCCATCATGCAGAGTGGTGGCACTCCAACACCTCAATATGTTCAAGCAGTGCGCATGATTCCTGAATACAACCCAAGACCAAATGCTCAACTGCCTCCAAACATCGCAGCAGAAGCAGCTCGCAGCCGCGCAATGGGTCAATTCGAAGACTTCGTGAGAAGTCTCGGCGGCGGTCGCAACAACTATTAGTCTGACTTGCCGTGAATCAACTTTTGGAATCGCCATCGGACTCGCGAACTGCTTTCTTTGCAGTGGCAGGTTTGTTGGTGCTTTCGTTTGTAATGTTCATTTTTTGCGTGCAGAATGCAGTTTGGCTTAGCGATTGCATCCTGTCTCTCGTTCAAAGAGAAATTGTCGGACCGCTGACGTCCAATCTGACTGAGTTTCCAAATAATTACTGGGTCTACGCCTGTATCGCCAGCGTGCAAAGTCTAGTCTTTGTACTCGGCGTCGGTTTGAAAGTGCGTTAAGACCGACGCACCGCCAGTGATACTGCACTCCCGCATAATTAGCGTTTTCATCAATAACTACCGCTTTTCCACTTGCTTTTCTTAGCCTAAGTGGGGCTGTCACCATTTTGCGGCAGTGCCCCGCTGTCTTAAGATGCTCTTAATCATGAAAAGCGCACAGCGAGCCTTAATCGACAATTTCTCGGTTGCAAAACCTTGCGGTATCGATTGGAACGATATGACTGGTGACGACAAAATTCGTCTATGTGGTCAGTGCGATCGCAATGTTCACAACATCAGCGGTATGAACGAACGCGAGGCTGCGCAAACTATCCTGTCACGTGAATCCGGTCGCCTTTGTACCTACTATCGTCGTAACGCGGATGGCTCGGTTCATGTCGATAACTGTCCCGAGATTTTAAAAGCAGCGAGAGACAAGGTTTACGCGCTTGTCGCTGGCGTGCTGCTGTGTGCAATTATCTCAATTCGTTATTCCGCTGCATGTTCCATAGCTGTCAATAATCCCCTTGCTGCTCCCCTCGTTCCTTTCTATATCGGTCATGACGCCGTTATCGATATCGGGAATCTGTTGCGGGAATCGCTCGCACCCTACGATCCTCAGTTGAAAGAGTACGGAAGCGACTTTTGGACCCAATTTGGAGTCGCTATCGCGCAAGTAATTTTCTTCTTTATCAATCTCATTGTTTTTCTTGCACCAATAAATCGTGAGTGCAAGAGGAGTTTGCGGCGCTACATCGCGGGCGCACTGGTTGCGTTCGGTGGACCAACAGCGGTTCATCTGATTGGTACATTTCTGATCAACAACTTCGGCGGTGGTCTTGGCGGTGGAATTTAGCTGTCCACGATGCTCTGTCCAAAATCTACAATGCTCTATCTGAAATCCACAGTGCTACTGTTTATAATTACTATCGTGGTTATTTTCGATCGTCGATTTTTGAAGAAGTTGTCCGGTTATATGTCCGCTCATCGAGAGATTCGGAATATATTTGCGTGCCGCCCATCCACCAATCGTGCGCACCAGGCAGGGCGCGTCTCACGTTCATCGTGTTGGCGGAATGTTTAGAGCCTGCTACTGAGATGTCCAGTGTGGCGTTGGTGCTGTGATTGGCGAGATCTTTCAGATTCTGTGCTTCGACGCTTTTGAGAATCTGCGCGCGCTCTTCTTGGAACTTTCCGGCTAACGCAGTTTCAATTGCTTTGCCGTCACCATTTTCAGCCGCTGTCGTTAACTTTGCGATGTCTACAGGATGTCTTACGCCTGGAACCTTATCGTTTGGGTCGGTGTGCTGCAGTGTGCTCATGCTCAAACTGTCAGAGTAAAGCCTCTTACCACCGCTGAATTCGTCCCAGTTATTCTTTGAGTTGACCGCCGAGATTGAAATGACGTCGTTGTAATAGAATCCATTATCAATATTCAGTTTGGTATCAGTTTTGCCCTGTGCCAGGTCTGACTGATTCAACTTGCGGATGATGTCCAAATCTTTGAAGCGTTCTTCCTCGAACTTGCCGCTGAAGGCTTTGGTCACGGAACTTCCGTCGCCGTGTTCAAGCTGTGTAGTCAGATCGCGTAAGGAAATACGGTCGCTCATATCTGCACCAATTTTGGATTCAGATATAAGTTAATGAGTAAACCAGAAGCCCGCAATGGGGCAATTACTCAACATCATTCTGATGTTTGAGGATCGTCTAAACTTATGGTTATTAGCTTTCCTGCCCTTGCCTGCGCGATACCACGCAGTATGGACGCAGCGTGCTTGGGATTTTGCCAAAGCCAGCCTTCACGACTCGGAACAAGCTGATTTGATTCGTCTTCTCGTTCCATTCTTGTGACCTCGCAGGTTGTTTGCACTGCTTCAGTTATGACGCTGCTTATGCTGTAAATCCAGAGAATGTACAATACTAATTATCATAGACTAATCACAAAAATGTGGAATTGAACATTGCTCGCTTTAGTCTAAGCTTGTTAAATGAAGGCATGTTGATGAAAACTTTTACTGCTACTGAACTAACGAACAATACAAGCGACGCTCTCACATTGGCGCAGCACGAGCCGGTGACAATCGAAAAGGATGGGCATCCAGTGGCCGTTCTTATTTCCCAAACTGATTACGAACGCTTTTTGAAGTTTGAGGACGATTACTGGCTGTCTCGAGCTGAAGAATCTGAAAAAGGTGGCTTCATTGGGACAGAAGCCACTGAGGCGTTTTTCAAAGAGATGCTGATTAAAGGAAATGCTGACACCGGAACTGAGTAATGATTCTCTGCGCTTTTTAAAAAAGCGCGATCCTAAACAGTTTAGACAAATTTTTCAGGCTATTGTTTCTCTCTGCGAAACTCCAAGGCCAACTGATTCAATTGCAATGGGCGATGGCATCCATTTTCGTCAATCAGTTGGCGAATTTCGTGTGATTTATAAATTCGATTCTGAGAAGTTATTTGTATCAACCATAGGTCACCGTAATGACGGCGCTGCCTATGCTCTTTTTACCCAACGCGATTAATGCTTTACGGTGTAGGACTCGACGCCTGGACCCTGGGTTGAATCGTTCTGGTCTGGTTGATCGGCATCATCCGACAGCTTCACCGGCTTCTCTTTGATGAAGATACCTTTGACGCCGTTGAGCACCAGATACAGTACCGGCACTACGTACAAGCTCAGGATTGTGGAAAGAATCATTCCGCCCAAAACCGTGGTGCCGAGCGAGTGTCGGCTGTTAGCTCCTGCGCCCTCAGCGAATGCCATCGGCAAGATACCGAAGATGAACGCTAACGATGTCATCAAGATTGGGCGCAAGCGGATTAACGCTGCATCAACAACTGCTTTGTGGTACGACAAGCCTTTAGCGTGGAGCTGGTTGGCGAATTCGACGATGAGGATGGAGTTTTTACTGGCTAGACCAATCAACATAACCAAGCCGATTTGACAGAACACATCGTTCTGCAAACCGCGCAACATTTGTGCCGCCAGTGCACCTAGCACCGCCAGCGGTACTGCAAACAGAATAATCAGCGGGTCCATCAAGCTTTCGTATTGTGCTGCTAATACCAGGAATACGAACAACAAACCGAGCGCGAAGATCAACAGAGCCAGGTTGCCTGATTGAATTTCTTCTTGCGAAATCCCAGTCCACTCGTAGCTCATACCTTTCGGCAAGGTTCGCGCTGCGATTGCTTCCATCTCTTTCAATGCCTGACCAGACGAGATTCCTGGTGCTGGTGAGCCATCGACTTCGATGGATTTGAACAAGTTGTAGTGCGAGATGATTGGCGGTGAAGTTGTGTTCTTCATCGAAATGAAGTTGTTCAGCGGAATCATATTTCCCGCCTGCGAACGCACGTAAAGTTGGCTGATGTCCTTTGGATTGGTCCTGAACGGAGCATCTGCTTGAACGTAGGTGCGGTAACTTCTATCCAGATAATCGAAGTCGTTAACGTAGAACGAACCGATGAAGACCTGAAGCGTGTTGAAGATGTCGCTGATTTTCACTCCGACAGATTCAGCTTTATCGCGATCAACATCGATAACGAGCTGTGGCGAGTTCATGCGGAAGGTCGTCTGCAAGCCAGTCAACATCGGGCTCTTGCGAGCTTCTGCCATGAATTGGTCCGCGGATGCTGAGAATTCTTCTAGAGGAACACGCTGAGTGTTCTCCAGTTCGAATGCGAATCCGCCGAAGTTACCCAAACCTTGAATCGGTGGCGGGTTGAATGGAATACAGAATGCTTCTTCGATTCCCATCAGCGGTCCGCGAAGTTTGCCGATCAGCGCATCGGCTGACTGACCTGGTTTCATACGTTCGTCCCACGGTTTCAATGTGCAGAACACAATCGAATTTGCAGAGCTGTTGCCGCTGAATCCGAAGCCACCTACGGCGAATACACCCTGGATTTCGGGGATGTCTTTTACGATGTTCTCGACTTTTGCCACTACTTTGTTGGTGAAGTCCAGCGAAACACCTTCTGGTCCCTGAACGATAATCATGAAGTAGCCAACGTCTTCGTCAGGCAAGAAGCCTGTCGGCAGCTTCGTGTAAACGAATCCGGTCAGAACCAGTAATCCAATAAACGCGAGTACAACCACGGGCTTAAACCGCAACATGATACCGAGAGTCGCATCAAATACAGCGCGAATGGTATCGATGAACCAGTTGATCGCCTTGAAGAATGGATTATGTGTAGCGCTTTCGTGCTTGAGCAGAAGCGCAGCTAGAGCCGGTGTCAGTGTCAACGCATTGAACGCCGAGATCGCAACCGATATCGCCAGAGTCAACGCGAATTGTCGATAGAGCTGACCCGTCGTACCAGGGAAAAATGCCACAGGAATGAATACTGCAGCCAGCACAAGTGTCGTCGCGATGACTGCACCCGTTACTTCGCGCATGCCTTCCTTCGCTGCTTCGAACGGCGTGAGGTGCTGCTCTTCCATCAATCGTGCGATGTTCTCGATCACAACGATCGCGTCATCCACAACCAATCCGGTTGCAAGCGTGATGCCGAACAAGGTCAACGTGTTGATCGAAAAGTCGAGAACTTTCATCGCAGCGAAAGTTCCAACCAGTGAAACTGGAATCGTGATCGCTGGAATCAGCGTTGTACGCCAACTTTGAAGGAACAAGAAGATAACAACGACTACAAGGAAGATCGCTTCCGCCAGTGTTTTGATAACTTCGTGAATGGATTGGTCAACGGCAAGTGTCGTGTCGAACGCGATTTCGCACTTCATTCCTGGTGGAAGATTTTGCGTCAGTCGTTTCAGTTCAGCCTTACAATCGCGAGCAACGTCGAGTGCGTTTGCGCCAGGCAACTGGTAGATGGCGATACCTACGGCGTTCAAGCCCTTATATCGCAAGAAAGTATCGTATGCTTCTGCGCCGAGTTCGACGCGTCCAACATCTTTAATACGAATGACCGATCCATTTGGACCAGTCTTGATGATGATGTTTGCGAATTCTTCCGGTGTGCGCAGTCTGCCTTTGACGCGCGTGTTGATTTCGAAACTCTGGCCTGGAACGTAAGGTGCTTTACCGATAGATCCCGATGCGACTTGCACGCTCTGCTCTGCGAGGGCTGCGGTCACGTCGCTCGTGGCGATTTTCCGATTGTTCAATTTCGCGGGATCTAGCCAAACGCGCATCGAATATTTTCGTTCACCGAAGATGGTGACGTCGCCTACTCCACGCACGCGCTTGAGCGCATCCTTCAAGTACAAGTCCGCATAGTTACTGAGGTACAAGCTATCGCTGCGGTCAGATGTGAGTGCGGCAGCGAAAATAATCGTTGTCGAAACTTTGTCGACAGTGACGCCCGTCTTTTTAACTTCATCCGGCAAACGTCCATTGACCGAGCCGACGCGGTTCTGCACGTCAACTGCGGCTGCGTCGATGTCGCGTTCCAGGTCGAACGTGGCATTGATGGTGCTGACTCCATCGTTGCCGCTCGTCGAGGTGATGTACTTCATCCCCTTCACGCCGTTGATCTGTTGTTCCAGAATGTTGGTCACACTGGCTTCTACAGCCGATGCGTTGGCGCCTGTATAGTTCGAAGTGATTTTGACTTGTGGTGGCACAATCGCAGGGAATTGCGCAATCGACAAGTTCGGTATCGAAACGATACCGGCAATCACGATCATCAGCGAACATACAGATGCGAAGATCGGGCGGCTAATGAAGAAGTTGGTGTTCATTCGGGTGACCTTTGAGTTCTCGTTGCGCCGGGCGCTTTAGGCATTTAGACGATTGTCTTAGAATCGGAAGACCGAGAAATCCGCGACAGATGCAGCGGACGACTGTCGGACTATCCGGATGCAGCTGCGTTCTTCGCGACGATCGGAACTCCATCACCGAGTCGTTGAATGCCTGTAAGAACTATCTTATCGCCGGATTTCAAACCAGTCTTGACCTGGTACGAATTTCCGTCAATTTCGTAGATGGTGATCTCAGTTTGATGGGCAGCGAGTCCTTTGTCACCGTTTTGTTTCGCGACGAAGACGAAATATTTACCAGCAGCCTGTGAAACTGCCGATGTCGGAACGGTGATGCCGGTTTTCTCATCCCAGACAATCTGCGAAGTGACCGTCTGATCTGCGCGTAGTTCGTTCTTTGTATTGGGGAACATGCTCTTGATCAGAACGGTTTGACTGTTAGAGTCGACAACCGGCGATATGAAAAACACTTTGCTGTCGCCGAAAACCTTTCCATCAGCCGTCGTCAAAGCGACATTCATGCCGTCTTTCACTTCTGCCGCTTTCTCTGAGGGAATGTTTGTATAAACTTCCAGCGGGTGATTTTCTGTGACTGTAGTGAGCGCGGTTTGATTGGTTACGTGGTCGCCTTCCTTAATAGGTATATCTCCAACGATTCCCGCAAAAGGCGCGCGGATGTCGTAGTACGACAGAATGCTTTTCTGCATCTGCACCGCGGCTAGTGTCTGCTTGTAAGTGCGATAAAACTTCTGCACGGTCGCTTTCTGAGCTTCAATCTGCTCCAGAACGGCGTCTCTGTCGCCCTGCGCGGCAAGATAGTTGTTCTGCCAGTTGTCCAAATCCGACTTGGAGACCGCGCCTTCTTTACACAACACCTCATATCGATCGTGTTGCGCTTTCGTGTACTGCACGTTGGATTGACGGCTTCGGAGCGTGTTCTGCATCGAGGTCAGAGTCGCTTTGGCGCTGCTTAAATCAGACAGAGCAGATGCTGCCGTCGCTTGACTCATATCAGTCTGCGAAGTCTGCATGCGCGAATCGATCTGCATGATCAACTCGCCTTCTTTGACGGATTGTCCGCCGATTACGTTGATTTTGACGACGTGTCCATCAATGTTATTTGGATACAGGGTGATGGATTTGCGCGACTTGACCGTGCCGACGTAGTTCGTCTTCTCCCGGTACTTGTGCGCCTCCACCGTGGCAATTTGCACCGCCGCAGGTGGCATAGCCATTTGTTTCTTCTCTTCGCTGCACCCGGCGAGAAAAGTTGGCATGGTTAATGCCAGAAAAAATAGTAAAAGGTGGTGCAGACGCTTGTTATGCATAGACAAAGCTTCCGTGATGATCTTGTTCGCAGCCCCCACAAAATGGCAGCTTATGAGTAAAATCATACTATAGTATGTTTCCATACTGTGTTAAGCTTCTGAAATGCCACCACAAACCGAACGCCAAATCAGAAAGATTGAGCAGAAGCAAAAACTGCTCGTCGAAGCCGCCCGTAAGCTCTTCAGCACGAAGGGTTATGCCGGTACGACTATCGACGACATAGTAAATGAAGCTGATATGGCTAAGGTTACGTTTTATGCATACTTCAAATCGAAGGAAGAAATCGCCCTTCGCATTCGAACTGTATGTACCGAAGAATGTCTCGAGTACACAGACACGCTACTAGCGAAAAATCTGACACCTGCTCAGATGATTGAAGCTGTGATTGCCGACATTGCTGAGTGGACCGAGCAAAACTGGCGTCTACTCGACGTCTTTTGCGCCCAGCGTTTTTCACCGTTGCTCGAAAGAAGTTCTGTAACAGAATGCAGACCTGAACCGATGGTCATCTGCTTAAGCGCTATCATTCGACGCGGGCAAGAAGCTGGCGAATATAGAAAAGATATTGATGATATGAAAGTCGCTCACTTACTGGATTTAGCTATCCTCTGCGAGCAATATTACTGGATGCAATCTGGTCGTTCAGATCGCCAATCGCTCGAAACCAAACTGAAAGAATGTTTTGATTTCGCGCTAAATGGCATTCTCGATCGCAGCTCGATAGCCAGTCGCAACTAGGCGCAACTAGAAGGGAACCCGGAAAATTGATTCGAATCAAAAGCGCGAAGACCGCTTTGTTTGCTGCGTTTGCATCGATCCTGCTTACTAATTCTGCAAACGCGGTCGCAAATGCAAATGGATTGAATTCGGCGACATCATCGTCGAAATTGACTGAAGTAACTACTGCTGAATTTCAAACTCAGCCGCGTCCAAAAATTGCCGTCGTCCTTGGCGGCGGTGGACTGCGCGGATATGCTCACGTCGGCGTTCTTAAGGTGTTGGAAGAAGAACACATTCCGATTGACTTAGTAGTTGGCACCAGTATGGGTGCCATCATCGGCGGTGTTTACTGTGCAGGCACTCCGCTCTCCGCACTGGAACGTGATGCAGGCAAACCATTTGTCCGCACGTACTACAAAGAGCGCATACTTCCAGAAGTACTGCGCAGTTTCATCGATATATCCCTTGGACGTTCGCCTGAAGGATTGGTCGAAGGAAAACGGCTCGTTAAAGACACGCACAAATATTTCGGTGGCGACTTTGATGTCAGTGACTGCAAAATTCCATTTGCCGCAGTCGCTGTCGATTTAACCGACGGAAAAGCGCATGCGTTGACGAGCGGCAATTTTGGCAAGGTCTTGCAAGCGACAACAGCAATTCCAATTTTGCGCAAACCAGTGCGAATTGGAGACTCGGTTTATGTCGATGGTGGCATCGCATCCAACGTACCCGTGCAAGAAGCGCGTGACCTTGGCGCTGATTTTGTCATCGCCGTAAACGTCGACCACACGCTAAAGCACACAGATTCGGATTACTTCAAAACCAAAATCAGCGCCGTCCTCGATCGTTCTCTCGATATCATGTTGAGCAAAATTGATCGCGACGCAGGCAAAGACGCAGATGCGTACATTTGTCCAGACGTTGATGGAATCGGACTTTTATCCAAAGAAGTGCAAGAGTCGAAGCGAGCAATTATTGCGGGTGAAAACGCTGCACGTGCCATCATGCCGGAAATTCGCAAAAAACTGGCAGCCGCAGGCGTCGCTCCCGCAACGTGTGAGCGCTAACCGCGTTTAGCCGGGTTAGACTTTCTTTTCCAGGCTCTTTAAAAGTTCCATTCCGCGCATGTCAGAGAAATAGTCTGGATGCGTCTCCCACAATGGTCGACCAACGTCACTGATGAAGCCAGTTCCGTGTGGAATTTCGTGACCCAGCACCTGGTTGTCGAAAACGCTAAGCCCGTTTTCTGCATCGAAAAACGCATTATCTGCTTTTGCACCCACTGCTGCTTTGCCAGCAATTCCGCTAGCCTCAAAGAGTTTCATCGCCGCTGATTCTGCAACCGCTGTTGCTTCTGGAGCTACCGCTTCCGCTGCGCCGACTATAATTTCGCCTGCCTTAATGGGATTCATCAAAGTTCTCCGGTTTGTGTGGGCTCTTTGAATATCCTTCAAATGCATTACTAAGATATTTCAAAGCGGTCAACAATCATCGCCAAAAAATTTCGCATGGCTTTGCTTCGGTGATGGCACCGTCGGCGGTTATTAAAGGTAACTCTAGTCGCAGAGCCGTTGCGACGATGTGCCGATCAAACACATCGCGGCTGAAGTTGAGCGAGTGTCCAATGATCAAGTCATCTGCCTGTAATTCCGTGAGAGTCACATTTCTCAGGAAAAAATTTTCGTTGATCAGTTCTTCGAACGATACGTTCAACTTTATGCGATCGGTTTCTCTCATGAGCAGTGATAACTCCAGAGCGACAACGGAAGGAATCCAGATATGCGTTCCTGTGCCTTGCTGCGCTGACTTGAATGCTGCCGAAACTTGTTTCGGCAGTTTGTTTTCCTTGTTTCCTAAATACCAAAGCAGCGGATGAGTGTCCGTTACCAGAAATTTCTCGCTCACAATAGGCTTGCGGTCTTGCGAATGGATTCTTCAATGTCAGACGCGACGACCTTGGCTGCGTCGTCCAATGCATTTTCGTCGGCAATTAATACAACTCCACGCGCTTCTCGCTTCGGGTGGGCGTGTTTTTTCGCGCAAGCGCATAGCCATTCGTACTGTTTTTCGCTCAGTAAAACTGCGGTGACTTTGCCGTAGTCTGTAATCTCAATGGCACCAGCTCCACTGTTAACAGCATCGATAAGAGTCGATAACTCGTCTCGAGCCTGCGCCTTACCTACTCGTTTTTGCACTTTGTTAGACACAGTGCGCCCTCTGCAAGTCTTGTACGAAATATTGTACAGAATTTTATGAACCCGTGGAAGGGCACCTGTCTGGATTTAACTCTGTTTATAGGACGCTTGGCTCGTCAATCCGCTTCGATGCGGGTACACTGAATACATATATGGATCATTTGTACTCATCGCATCCCAGCGATTTGGAAGAGATCGTTTCTAAACATGGCATCCCAAATTACCAGCGCTCAAAAAAATTGTGTGCATCTGTTGCGCAAACAGGTGCGCATCTTCGTATTCTCCCCATGCGTCGAAATTAATTCGTGGGCAAAACACGGTTTACCCAAGCCTTAGGTTTGCCTAATCTATAAGCATCGGAATTGCTGTCGAGAAGAATCACCCACATGCAGCTTGCTATTGAGAATTTCCTACTTCAAATTGAGTCTGTAATTTGCCCTGCGTGCAATGTAGTTTTTGCCACCCCAAACATTACACGCATGCCCAACATGACCCGCGAAAGCAAGGTCGAAGCCGACTTGCACCGTGTGTTGCCAGATCCAATCATTCGCGCGTCGTTTGTCGCCATTTGCCCATCATGCATGTACTCATGGTGGTTCAGCGCCTTCGCTTCGCACTACATCATTCCTGACCTCGTGCCGGACACGCCAGACGTGGAGCTTTCTCGCAAGTTCGCCCACGCAGTTTTGACCGGGCGCAACAACGGTTCCAGCCCACTCGAGCGCTTCAACCTGGCTATGAACGGTTGCTGGTGCTCTCGCGAGCAGTTCATGGTCGCAGGCACCATGAATTCACCTGAATATCAGGAAGAAAATACCCGCTGGTTGCAGCTCGCCGCGCAAGAATTAGGCGAAGCTCTCGCTGACGAAAGCTGGAGCGGCAATCGCAATCGCTATATCTATCAAATGGGCGAAATTCTCAGACAACTGGGACAATTCGAACAGGCACTGGAATACTTCAATCAGGTCGATAGACGGTCGATGTTGCCAAAGCAGCTCGTCGACCATCAAAAACAGATGGCAGCCGCGCGACAGTCGCACTCGGTTACGCTGCCACCACATCTGGTGGAAGAAATATTCCTCCCAAAGCGCTCTGAGCAACCGATATACATCCAGTATGCTATTCCGCCGCAAGCGCAACAGCAACAGGCACCAAGCATTCCTCAACAGCAAAACACCACGGTAACCCCGGCAACCGACATTTACGCCCCACAAAATGGAAACCGATATTCACCAAACAGCAGACTGAACGGCCTCGTGCCACAGCAACACCGACCCGGTCAGCAGCCAGCACCACCAAAACAGGAGCAATACGAAGGTTATCTCAATATCCCGTTAATTTTGCCCGCATAATGCGAATAACTAAGTCATGGAAGACGTCACACCCTTAAATTTAGAAGACTCGCCAAAGTTATTTGGAATGCGATTCGATCAACTGATCGCCATTCTCATTAGCTTGATCTTGTCTACTCAAATTTATTCGTGGATGAACTACACACCGTTCATGGGTCATGATTTGCGGATGGACATCTGCATTTTCATCGGCATCTGCGGCCCGCTTTATTCTCTAGTGACTCTGAATCATTCAGCCGGTCACTGGGAAAATTTGATTAACTATTACATGACGTCGCAAATTCTCATCCCCGGTCCCGACCCGAATCCGGTGCGGTTCCTACTCGATGAACAACTCCCCGATTTTAGTGAGTAATCACCAACATGGTCTCCTCAATCTCTGAAAGCTTACGCAAACCTGGCAGCATACTCGGTCTTCTGAAAAAACAGAAAGAAGAACCGATTAGCGCCGAAGCGCTTTCGAAGTTGCCACCACTTTCGGTGCCCCGTCCAAATCCGGCAGCTCCAGGACTGATTCCACTCTGGGATCTTTTCCAAGACGATCAATCCGGGCTCGGCATCGTGGTTTTGAAAGATGGTTCGTACCGTTGCTGCTTCGAGCTAGACGGTGTGCACGTGAGTGGATTCGATGAAGTACGGTTGGTATCCCTAATGAACCACTTCACCGGCTTCCTCAACGGCATCGACACTTCAGTGCAACTGACGATTGTTTGCCACAACATAAGCAAAAGAGAGTATTTCGAGCGTCACCCAGTCGAGGTCGTTGATAATGACGAGTTTCTCAAGTACGTTGCTAAAGTTGTGGAAAACGACGAAGCGTTTCTTCTCTCAAAAAATTTCATTCCCGAGCTCAAATTCTACGTCACCTTCTGCTATCGCCCTCCAAAAGAAAAGCCGGCGGCCAAGCAGGGTTGGATCGACCGCGCTGTCGGCGACGTACTTAATGTATTCACAAACCAGGCCACGCGACAAACAGTTGGTAACCACTTCAAAAACGTCACGACGTTAGTTCAGCGTGCGAACGGCTACATAAGCCAGCTCGGAGCATGCGGTATGACCGGTCGTCCAATCGACGCCGTCGAATATTTCCGCATGCTTTATACGGAATTGAATCCGAAGACTGGTGCCGACCCGACCGATACATTACCAGTGCCGATGCGTCCAAAACAGGCGCCGGTGCCACCTAGCGTTCGTCGTGTGTTTCCTGATATGGAACCAGCGACGATTCGTCAGCAACTTGTCGACTCGCGTTACGACTTCAGCAAAGCTGATTATGTCGTGATTTCTGACTTCTCCGAAAGCGATCCTGAAACGCAAGAGGAGAAAGCGAAATACATTCGCACTTTGTACATGAATCGGCTGCCTGAGCGGACTGGACCATTGTGGTTACAGCCGTTGTTGCGGTTGAACTGCGAATGGCGCATGAATATTTTTGCGCATAAGTTAGACAAAGACTTGTTCCGAAAGAGATTGCAACGTAAGCAAGCTCAATCGCACGCTAACACTTATCAAGGCATCATGGGACCGCGCTCTGCGCCTAACCAGGAAGAAGCCGAAAAAGCGCAAGAAGCAGCTCAGATCGGTTCTGAGTTGTATACAAGTAACATGGAAGTGTTCAACTACGCTGTTTATTTCACTGTAAATGGCGAAACGTTGGAAGAGTTGAACCGTGCCACTGAATACGTTCGCTCTGCCGCTCCACAGTGTCGTGGTGCGCGTTTCGTCATTGGCTATCACGAGCAGAAAAATCTCTTCGTCGGCAGTTTGCCAGGGTTGGGTTTGGATGCCACTCGCCGCGGAAAAGCGGTGCGAACTCCAACGGTGCGAAACTCATTCCCATTTGTTCACGCCAAACTTGGCTCAGACAAAGGAGACTGGCTGGGCTTCTCGAAGGAAACGCTAGAGCCGGTTTTCCTCAACGCATACGATGAAAAATTACCGAACGCTCTCTGTGTTGTATTCGGACAACCTGGGGAAGGTAAATCCATGGTCGCGCAGCAGTTGATTCAGATGAAGACGCTAGCTGGCGCAAAGACGGTGATTATCGACCGTTCCGGTTCATACAAAATGTTGACCGAAGTCTATGACGACACGGCATACATCCGATTGGGTCCAGACGGTTCCGTCTGCATCAATCTCTATGACTTGCCACTCACCACATATGATGGCAAGCCGATCGATCCGGCTGCACCACCAGAATCGCACATCATCAAGATTCTCAACTTCCATTCCGTTATGTTGGGAGAACGCGGCGAACAATCCATGAACAAGGATGAAAAGCCGGTCTTGATGCAAGGCATTCAGGCGATCTACAAGTCCTGCGCTGCGGAAGGACGCAGTCCATTCGAGTCTGACCTTGTCGCATGGCTGCAGAACGAAGCATCGACAAATACCGGAAAACGCGCTGAAACTTGCGAAGATCTGGCGAACCGATTGAGCTTGTACTGCCGCGGTGCAATCTTTGGAAAATTGTTCGATGGACCGACATCCATTCCGATGGATGCTCAACTGATGGTTTTCGATACGTCAGATCTGGCTCACGATAAGACTCTTGAAGGTGTTGTGACGCTGTTCGTTTCAGACTTCGTTCTGCGTCGAGCTGCGCAACACAAAGCCGAGAAAATCGCAGAAGGAAAACCAGCGCGTTTTGTATTCTGCATAGACGAGTTGTGGAGGCTGCTTCGTTACGAAGGCGGCAAGACGCTCGTTGAAGACGCATCACGTACCTCACGCCACTTAGGGTTGTTTTTCATAGGCATCTCCCAGGAATTGGGAGACTTGTTGCGCGACGACCGCGCGCGAAACCTGGCGACGAACAGCTCGATGAAGATCATCCTCGGTAACGACCCGAGTAACTTCGACCTGATTCGCGACGCCTGCGGACTGACTCCGCAAGAGATGTCGGCAATTGGGCACCTGACGCGTAAAAATAGAGAATATTCCGACGCGTTCCTTATCTATCACAAGATTTCGCGTGGCGTAGTTAAGCTCGTTGTGCCAAGATTCATGTATTGGGTCGCAACGACGGAGCCGAATACCGACCAACCGATGCGTTCCCGAATGACCGAGTTGTGCAACGGCGACACGCGCTGGGCGTGCCACTTGCTTGGACAAGGCATCACACCTGAGACATTCCATCCCGATCTATTGAAGGTTGGCTAGAAGCGAAACTGCTCGCGATTAAATATGTTCGACTATCAAGCTGGAGAAAAACAGAAACTTACTTTGATCATGGTCGGCTTTGCCGGTCTCATGGCGGGCATGTTTTTCACCATGTTGTTGATGCCTCAGCCTGACCCGCGTCATGCCGCGAAAGGTCCGCCGCCGAAGTGGAAAATGGACCCCGACGCGAACGGAAGCCGGATGGGCGGAGGAATGGGCGGTGGTGGGCGTTACGCTCCCAAGGACGGCGATGCTGCTGCTCAAGCAGCCGCTGTGGCTCAGTTCCAGGGGGGTGGCGCCGGGCAGCAGCAAGCTCAGCAGCCTGCCGGCGAGCTGTGTGACCCGAATCTCGCGCTTAATCTTGTTAATCCCTGGCTCGAATACGTCTGGGACTTGAATGCGGCTACGGCGCAGGCTAGTCAGGAAAAAGCGATTCAATATATGACCGCCGATTGTGCCAATGCCTATCGCCAGAACATCTGGACTCCCGATATGGCACGGCAGGTCCAGGAATCCGGACTGCAGAGTTCATTCCGGACACAAAAAGTTTCAGCCGGGCAAAATCAGCCAGACGGCTCAGTTGTAATCTTCGTCGAGGGCGACCAGGTCCTCAAAATGGCTGGAAAGCCTGACAGTACGAGACACGTGAAAATGGAATATCTGGTCAAGAAATTGCCTGAAGGAATCCGCATCGCAGGAATTTCAGAAGGATCAGGCAGTTAGGGGCATTCCACCATGGACGACCGAAGATAATTTCTGCACAATGTTGAAAAGTGCATATTTCTCTCGGAGAATGATTTCAAATGAGTTGGAGACCACAGTTAGACGAGCGCGGTGTATGCGTTCGATACAAAGATACTGAAAGCAACGAGGTCATCAGCGCCAAGGAATATGACCGACGCATGCAAATGCAGTCGAGCATGGGCGGCGGTGGCTCAACGACGATGATGTCGCCAGGCTTCAGTGCTGGTCAATCAGCCGGTGGTTATGCGATGCCAGTTGGGCAGAGCAGCTACGGTGGCGGTGGCAACTATGCCGCTCCGAGCCAGCCAGGCATGATTCCTCCTCCTCCTCCGACGCCGGTCAGCAACGGTCAGCTTGGATCGTTCCCGGGCGCACTCAATCAACCTTTCACACCGCAAGGTGGATCTAACCCGCTTGTACAGCCAGGTGCACATGCTGTTGCAGGTGGTGGAACGGATCTGCTTTCCGCCGCTGGTGCTCCACAAAATCCAATGTCTAGTTCGCCGCTCAACAGCCAGACAATCGGCATGAGCCCAACTGCAGGACAGGCCGTTCAAGGCAAGTCGCTGCGTATGGAAGGAAATCCAAATCACCACAACACATCTTCGATGGGTCGCCCAAGTCACGGATTTTTGGATGCGACTTCGATTGCAATCTTGTTGCCGACTCTCGTATTGCTTGCGTTGATCATTGCCGCAGCACACAAGAAGAGACTTTTCCCATGGCAAACAATTCGCACGTTCAACCCACCATCTGGTTTGATGAACCCACGCGACTACGAACGTTCTTATCTCTGTCCTCCAAACTTGAGACGTCATGGACGTCTCGGCAAGCGTAATCCAAACGCAACCTGGAGCGAACAAGACGGAACGGTGTTGCCGTTCGGATTCCTCGCTCGCACTCACTTGCCTGTGACGATTCCGATGGGCAGACTGCCAAACAAGAACATGTTCATCGTAGCTCCGTCAGGTTCAGGTAAAACAACCTTGATGCGTGCGGTCATCAAAGCCTTGCTCGCTAAGCCTTGCGTTGTCATCGCACTTGAAGCTAAAGCGAACGATCCAAACCTGGACGAAAAGCGTGAAGGTTTCAAATATTCAGTATTGCCTGAAGCCGAACATGCTGGTTTCGACACACTCTACTTCAATCCGTTGGACTCGAACTCGATTCACTGGAATCCACTCGATCTGACTGCAGTTGAATTCGCATCATCAATCGTTCAAGACGTTAACTCGTTGCCACCAGAAGAACAACACTGGGCAGAGCGCGACCACGGATACATCTTTGGTTTGACTCAGTTGCTCAAGTGGGGCGCCATCTCGGTTTCGAGCGAAGACGAAAATGGTCAAGCTGCTGAAGTGACACCACTTCCATGCAACCCTCGTGGTTTGATGCGCCTGGTCAACAATCGTCGCAACATCGTTGAATCGCTGCGTCGCTTGAAGAGCAATCCTGAAATCGACCCTGGCGAATTGAGCGAATTGACTCAGATGCTCTCGTCGATCATCCGCACAGACTCCGACTGGGATAAGAACATTCAAGGTGTTCGTGGTCGTTTGAGAATGTTCAAGAACCCACAGGTCTTGCGCGTTACCGAGCAATCGAACGTCGACATCAAAGCTTCCATGCACCATCCGACAGTGCTCATCTTCGGTGCTCCGGCATCGATGGGTCCAGACTCTGAGTCGCTGGCAGCATGCTTCGTGTATCAATTGCAACAAGCGTTGCACACCAGATACGGTACGAAATCAGTTCTCCCGTTGTTTGCGTTCTTCGACGAGTATCAAACATTGAACATCGACCTGGCAGGCAGATTGTCCGCCATCGTCCGTGGTGCCAACGGTGGATTGACGGTTATCCTTCAGAACATCTCGCAGATCAGCGGTGGCGGCGGCAGCAGCAAAGATGCAGCCGGCAGCGGAGCGGGCGGTTCAGAAATCAAAACCATCTTCTCCAACAGCGCGGTTCGTGTTTGCTTGCACAACGCAGACGAAACGACAGCAGCATTCTTCTCGCAAGAAATCGGTAAGCACGCAGTTGTTGTTCCAGGTATTTCCGACCACTATCAAGCGACTGGTTTCGGTATCTTCCCGACATCGTGGAACAGAATTCACTCGCAACAAGTTGTTGCCCGCGTCGATACAGACTCGATCAAGCGTATGGAAAAACATCACGCTCTCGTCTATCTGGCTCCAGCAGGCGACCCTGAGTTCGGCGAAGTTAAGCCTTTGATGGTTGACTTGCGCGGAATTGAAGAAATCGCAAGACTCCACTTGCTGCATAACGTATCAGGACGTAAGCCGACTCCATCGGGTCCGGCTGGTGACGATACACCTATGCCTGAATTGACTCCACCTGAGATGGGTTCGCTGCCAGACATGGCTGCAGCCGCTGCTCAAGCAGCTAACGGAATTGCACAATCGTTGCCACCATTCCCTGGTGCACCGAACACACCACCTCCGATGCCATCGTTTGTTCAACCGACAGCTCCTGTTGCTGCTGCTCCAGCACCAACTGCGACACCAGCTCCGGCAGCGGCAAACGGCGCTCGCACCTGCCCTCTCTGCAGCAAAGCAGCCGGCAAAGGCAAGTTCTGTATCGAATGCGGACAATTTATCGGACCTGCGCAGCCAGCGGCTCCTCAGCCACAAGCTGAACTGAACACATCGGCGGTCATCATGAACGCGCCAGCACCACAGCCGGTAGCAGTGGGAGCAGGAGTTGCATCATCGCCAGCGGTTGCTCAGCAAGCGCCAGCACCTGCACCGCAGCCTGAAGCATCGGTTCCAGCGATGCCTGCGTTCGCTCAAGCTCCAGCTATGCCGACATCTGATGTACCGCAGCGCCCGGCTTCGACTGTACGCAAGTCACCATTCCAAAGCCCTTCGCAAATTGCTGAAGCCGCTCAACAAGCACTCTCTGGTGGCAACCCATATCAACCGCAGCCAGGTGGCAATGTGTTGCAAGGAACGCAGCGTCAACCGATGACAAGTTTCAACCTTGACCCATCGCGTTTGGGCTACACACCGCAGCAACCACAGCAAACGAAACGTGGTGCCAAAACAGCCAGTGTTGAATTCTAAAGTCGACAGGTTGTAAGGCAATCGATTCTGAATCTTTCAGTTCTCGGTCTCCACTTCGAATCTATGTAAAACTCACTAGTACCGCCATTCTTCGATGGCGGTACAATTTTTTTGCAGAAGATTTCGGGATTCGCCGGTTCGTTCTGCAAATGTTGCATTACAATTGAATTGTGGGGTAGTAAATCGGCAGGGTAAGCTTGTCAACCTCAGCAGTATTTTGTCGCTTTCTCGAGATTCTGGTCTTATGGATAAACTGCTCAAACCCAAACCGAAGAAAAAGAGTTTGGTTTTGATGCAGCGTGACATATGGGCGCTCGTTCAGCTTTATCTGCATCGCACCGTAGCATCGAGCCAACTGGCCAAGCTGTGTTTCCCTGACATCAGTTATGAAACGGCGCGTAAGCGGCTGCGTCGACTTCAGCAAGCTGGATTTACGGGTTCGTCGTCGAGCGGTCGCATGGAAGGGCGCGGACGCCCTGAGCTGATTTACTTCCTCACCACTGCCGGTGCCAAAGCGCTCGAGCAGAATCGTGGTATTTCTTGGGAGTCGATTCCAACCGGTCCGCCGCATACTTATCATAAAGAGCATTTCCTGCGCCTCGTCGACGTGCGATTGGCGATGGAAGATGCAGAAGGGCGTAGTCTTCTTGCGGATTTGGAATTTACAACTGGTCGCGAGTTTTGGAAAGAACTTTCAGGCGACCTGACTAATTTAGATGAGCAGGCAGACGCCACCATCTCATTTAGATATCCCGGACTCGAGCCGATTAAAGTTTTGCTCGAGATCGACACCGGCAATTTCCGCCAGACGCGTCACTGGGAGCCTAAGATCAAAGCATTTTTGAAAACAGGATTCCCGATTTGGGTTGTCACTGGTTCGGCACCGCGCATCGCTACCCTGCGGAAATGGACACAGCCATTACTCGATGAAGCAGGAGTTGGTCCAGGCAAATGCGTGTTTGCTGTCTACGATGAACTGGTCGAACAGGGCATATTCGGCTCGACCTGGATGCGCACCGACGGCAGTATCACTGATCTGCGCCCGAAATTATCCGATAAGACTTAGCCTGTTTTTCGTTCCGGCTTTATGCCTTGGGTATATCCAGCGGCTATAAAAAGCGCTCAAGCCGTCACCGGTGACTAAATTTAGCTTGAACTATATTCGTTCTTGGCTTAGGATCTTTGTGGTACTACGCAGTACCATTAGTGGTGCGCTGAATTAAAGCACTTAATTCCTAGAAAGAACGGCAGCCCATCAATACGTTTGAATACAACTTGGACGCTTCGGTTGCCGCTGTTGGCGCCGATCTCGCCGAGCAATTCCTTTCCTTATTCTCCGCCCGTGGTGACAGTCTGATTCGCAACGCGGAAGCAGGCTCTTGGCGTCGAATGAGTCAATTTCATCTTCTGACCGATGATGAGATCTTGGCTGCGCTTTCGGATGCATCGAATGTCATCCGCGCGGTATCTTTTGAGCGCACCACCAGGTATGCAGCGTTGGGTCTGCCGGAGCATTCTCCGTATCTCGAACTGACCCAGTTCAGGAGATTGACCGATCTGCTCGCCAGTTTGGGATTGCGTCCGCGCGTTTACAAAGCATCGGGCGCAAACGATATTCAGTTGTTCATGTATTTGGTGCGCGAAGTTAAGTGCGTGCAGGTGCAAGAGTCGCTGACCAAAGTTTTGTCTTGGAATGGATTCCCGTTGCGTTCGGATAGATTGCTCGTGTATCCGGGAGACGGTGCACTGACGCTTCCTCTGCAGCGCGGTTTTGCGTGGCTCAATGAGGACTTGCAGCCGATCGTGAGCAGAGTTGAGATTGCTCTCGATTCTGCGATTGCACTTTTCTGTTCAGAAGTTTCGCGCTATTCCTCTGACTTCGATCGTGTTTCGGATGCGGCAGAATTATTGCCGAATGCAGAGATGACCGACGCCGAGTTCTGGGGGGTCAATCTGCGTCAGGTCGAGTCTGATGCACAAACCGAATTTGATACCACTGCTTCGCTTGGTGGTGCCACCAATGTTCAACTGCTTTTCCCTGGCTCACGCACGGGAAGTTGGCAGGCTGAGATGGTGCCGACTGAGGTAGAAGATTTAGCAGATACTGAGGTTGCATCACCCGAGCTGGAGACTGCACAAGCTGATTCTGCCGAACTCGCGCTGTCTCCCACTTTAGTTGATGGTCTTGCAGAAGATTTTGCTCCCGACTCGCATATCGAACTAGAGGAAACAGGCAAGTCTGAACATAACTCCGTGGTCATTCCGTTGATGTCTCGCAAACATGCGATCTCAATCGAAGCGCATCAAACTGAGACAGTGGACCTCGTGGTTGAAGAATCTGTCGAGAATTTGTTGCAAGAGCACGAAGTCGAGTCAAACATTGAAGCGCCTGTTGAATTGATTGCTGACGACGTTTCTCAAGATTCAGTGTCTCAAGAATCTTTGATTGCATCGGTGCATGAGATTTTTGCGACTAAAGAGACTGAAGTAGTCGATTTCCCAGAGATGGATATGGACGAAGTGAACGCGGTACTCGCGCAATTACATGCAGAAAATATCCATGATGAAGAGATCCATGTTGATGCTGTGCATCACGTAGATTCGCCTCATGCTTATGACATGCCGTCCAACAACTGGGAAACAGAAGTTGTTCAGATGAGTCAATGGCAGTGTAAGTATGGCTCTCCATCTGAGACTGATGAAGTTTATGTTGTTCAAGATGCCACGCCAATTCAAATTCTCGAACCTGTAGATCCAAAAGACGATTTGGAAATTACATGGTCATTCGAACCGCTTGAGCTGCGTGCTCCTCAACAAGCTGAAGTCGTGATGCCAGAACGCGAGATCTCCGAGGATGTGGCTCCGATTCACTCTGAAATTTCCGGAGACGCCGCTTCGCTTCAATCTGAAATTTCGAAAGAGATGGCTGCGCTTCAACTTGAAATTTCCGAAGACGTTGCTGTGCTTCAATCGGAAATTTCCGAAGAAGAGTTAGAGGAGGAAGCGCAGGTTGAACTGAATCCTATTCCTGAGTCCACCGTTGAAATCGATGAACTCCTAGATGAAGACGAGCTTCCCGAGTCGCTTCCGATATCGCAGCAAGAGATGGAAGAGCTCTCTCAAAACATCGAAGCGGATAATGATAGTGAAGATTCAGCGATCACATATCGCGTTATAGCCGATGACGAAATTACGTCGCGAGTACATGCTGATACCGCACCATCGGATGATACTACTGATGATGACTCGGATTCCTCCGATGTTCATAGCGGTCCAGTCCAAACTGCAGACATCATTCAATTCAAATCCAAACAATCCGAAGTTCAGTCTGCAGGCGAAGATGCTGAACCAGATTGGTTATTCGAAAATGCTGAAATGATCGAACCTGAAATCGAGCGCGAAGCATTTCATCATGATGTGTTCGATCATTACGACGATAGTCCGAGCGATGAATACTTGGAGCGAGAATCTGAACTGCTTGATGAACTCGAAGAGTCAGACGAAGATGAAATGCGCTTTGCGAAGCCAAAGTCTACCGAATCGAAATCGCAAAATCCCAAGTCGTTTCCTCTCTGGCTTGTCGAAGAAGAAACGAAAGTAGAAGTGTTCCCAGTTCCTGAAGAGCAAGAAATCCTCGAGGAAATGATCGTTGAAGATTTCGAAGACGAGGAAGATGAGCAAGTTGCCGCCAGTCAGGGGCAAAACGTTGAAGACCAGTGGCCGCGCCAGTCTTCTCAGTTGCTGCACCTTTTGACTGACCAGCAATCTGATGGACAGTTGGATATGTTCTCTCGACGCAATCAAACGCGTGACCCGAATAACCCAAATCGCCGTCGGCGACCACGTCCTGAAGATTCGCCAAGTTCAGAAGATTAGCCCCCTGTCAAGGCTGTAAACAGCAGCAATAATGTGGAGTTACATCGTCTTGACATTGGGCTTGGGGCAGCAGATAATTTTCGCACTTACTACCTCTTCTTCGTAGAGTGCTTATGAATTCTTGCTACCAGCCATCACTGGCAGTTTCGCGTGGCAAAAAATTGCGTAAGTGGATTTTTCCACTCGCGTGTGTTGTTGCCACGGCGCTATTTGTCACCAATCTTCTGTATGACGTCGAGTGCGATAGCCAGGACATCACTCAGAACGGCACCAATATCTTTTTCTGGAATTACAAAAAGCTTCCAGACATAAGCAAAGAAAATGCACGCGCTCCATTGTTCGCAAGTGGCGCGCAGAGTGTGAATGCAAGCTTCATTCAGCAAGGCTCGCTTTGTGATTGCAATTATCTTGCAACGGTCGCGTCATTTATTAGTCAACCATCGGGTGCGAAGAAGATCACGCAAATGATCGCTAAGCAACCTGATGGGGGCTACATCGTCACTTTTCCAGGTGCACCGACGCAGCCTGTAAAAATCGCTGCTTTAGACCCGATTGAATTGACATACTACGCTCATGCTCGAGATAAGAATGGAGAACTGACCGGGCTCTGGCTGCCGGTCTTAGAGAAGGCTTACGGTGAGTATCGCGTCACGCATCAAGACTTACCAGAGCAAATGTGGCGCTCAATCAAACATGGTTTGCTTGAAGGTCGTTGGACTTCCGCACCGCTGCACACTGGATGCGCAGCCAGTTTCGGAGCGAAGGACTCCGTCGCCACTGCGCTATTCACAGGTCACAATGCTGCAGATTTAGCGACAACTGGATTTGAACTTGGTGAGTTTGGAATTGGCAAAGCATACGTAACTCCTCGCCAGGTTATGGGTTGGTTTAGACGAGCGAAAATTTCCGACTCGTTTATCAACGAGCAAAACGCTACCTTGCTTGACGTGACGACTGGCAAAGCAATTGCCACTGCAACCACTGAGCAATCAACCAAATGTCTCGAGGTCGGTTTGCGGAACAAGCATGCCTACTCGGTTACAGGATACGACTGTGTGAAGAAGCAAATCTATTTGTATGATCCATACGGCAACACCGATTACGATTCTGAAGATGGTAAAGTCATAAAGAGATCCGGTAATTTCATTTTGACCCTGGAAGATTTCAACAAATACTTCAGTCATCTGCACATCGAAAAAGTTAGTCCCAGTGTGAGCTTAGCTTCTCTTTGACTTCGCAAATCGCAAAATCGCTTTTAGTCGTCGCCGTGATTTTTTTCGCGATTATTCTGTCATCCTTTGCAGATAGCAAACCGCCCGCGGGAGTTGGTTTGGTGATCGTGTCAGATGACCATCAACACTACAAAGTCGAATATGTGGTGCCGGGGCTGCCTGCCGCCCAGACTGACATTAAGCCGGGCGATGAAGTTCTAGCCGTGGATGATGTACCGAGC
Source organism: Drouetiella sp. (assembly GCA_036702965.1). Classification (GTDB taxonomy): domain Bacteria; phylum Cyanobacteriota; class Vampirovibrionia; order Obscuribacterales; family Obscuribacteraceae; genus PALSA-1081. Next base: position 15,441 of record DATNPZ010000013.1, on the reverse strand, counting down.
GAAAAGATCCATAACCTGGATGAGCTTGTGGCTCGCATTCGGGGAGACAAAGGCACTTCGGTCAAGCTGAAAGTGGCGACCGCTGGTCAAACGCGTGAGGTATCGATGACTAGAGGCGAAATTCCAGAGATACGAGCGCAGCAACTGCCGCCGATTAATTTCGGTCGAGAGGCAGTGACTTACTTCTATCAGCGTGAGGATATTTTTCCTGATGACACGACCTCGTCTGGTCCTCAAACCCTTAAGGGGAATAGGGTTCGAGACTTTTTGCGGACTCAGGTTTTAAATCCCCAGTAGTGTTTAATCGGCTCCACTGCTGAGCTCTTGCATGATGTTGGGTTGCTTTTGGCGGATCACGTCTTCTTCACATTAAAGCCGTATACTGAATTTATTCGCGGATGCACGTCCAATCCCACCTCGCACTGCGCTTGAAACCGTTCAGAGCTAGATAATGCCCTCACAGCGTTTACCAATTCGTAGCAGCATCCAGTTTTCGCTCCTGACCATGTCGATGGGGGTGTTGGTTCCTGTGTTTGCTGCTACCGCGCAGACTCCCTTGCAGCAAGGAATAGCGAGCTACAACTCTGGCAACTATCCGGCTGCGATTTCGTTCTTGCAGGAGCACGTCGCAAAGAATTCGAAAGATGCGACAGCGCATTACTATCTCGCCAACGCGCTCATGAAAGTTCGACAAATTGATGATGCTGCTGCGGAATATCGAAAGGCATATGAAAGCTCGCCTGCCAATTCGCAACTGCGTCAATATTGCATCGTTGCTCTGCAAAAGCTCGAACCATCCGCGAACCCCGCTGGTGGTCAATCGAGTGGTGCTTCCGGCAGCTCAGCGAAATTGAATCCAGATTCGGAAGTTTCAAAAACGCTCGCTCACATAGAACGTCAGACATCGATTGCCAAACAGAATAAGGCTGCTTCAGGGGAAGCTAATGCCAGCTTTCTCATGGGACGCAATCGGTTCGATGAAGGCAAATTATTGTCGGAACGGAATGCGAAGATCAATCAGTTACTTCAACCCGACATGGTAGATATTCATGGACGAGCGATTTATTTAGATCACTCTGCTGAAATCGAGGCAATCAAGCGCGATTACGAAGAACGCATTAAAGAAGCGAAACTCATGGCGCAAGAAGATGCCGTGAAAGCCAAACAAAAAGCTGCGGCTGATTCGACCAAAATGTCAGCCGAACTCGAGAATCTGCGCAATCAACTGACGGACACGAAACAGTTGCGTGACGGTGCCAAACTGCAAGCAGCCGGGACAAATATGTATACACGTCAGTACGGTGACCCGCGCACCGTTGCCGCGCGTAAGCCTGATGCGGATCAAGACGAAATGCTAGCATCTCAGCAGAAGATGATTTTGGATCCTCACACAAAACCCGGTACTTCTAAAACTCGTTCATCTAAAGATCCACTCGTTGCAGAGCAAGACAAACTGCAGGAATCCCAGGAAACAGATTTGAGAGTTAAAGGAACCTTGATACGCAAGTGAAGAAGAAAACATTTTCGAAACGCGGCGCATCTCTTCAATCCAATAACAATATTTTTTCAGGGCTAAACCGCTTTGTGGCAGCGCTAAACCGCACTGTATCAGCGCCGAACCGCACTGTATCAGCGTTAAACCGCACTGTGTCAGCGGCGAACCGCACTGTATCAGCGTTAACCCGCACCGTGTCAGCGATTCTGCTTGCGAGTCTCGTTGGATTTCCGGCGTATGCTCAGAGCAAAACGCACACCGAAGTTATACAAGTGCAACCTGCCACCACGTACTACACAACGCGTGTTGAAAAAGTTACTAATACTACTAAGTATCCAAAGTACAAACCGCCGACGCCTCCTGCTTCCAAACAACAAATTTTTCAGCACGTTATTCCGGATAAGCCTCCTACACTTCTCACTGGTCAAGTTGGAGAAGATGACGATCTTGATGATGGTATCAACCGCGGTGTCGGACCGGTAGCCGATGATCTCCTTAAACAATCAGCGCGTTTGGGCGAAGTGCGAAAGGTTCACTTAGAAGGTGATGTTTTCCGAAAATGGATGACGAAGAATTGGCCGAAGTTGGATGTTACACAACTCAAGCCATTCAATACAGTCGTCGTGAAAGGGCGGTACGACCACGCTGAGCGCGTGCTGGAGTATTGCCACATTCCGTATCAAACCGCTGACAGCAGCAACATCGCGAACAAACTTCGTCAGGCAACGTTGCTTGTAATTGATTGCCCTGGTGAATTATCCGATGGCGCTATCGACGTTGTGCGCTCGTTCATCATCAGTGGTGGCTATGTGCTTACTACAGATTGGGCTCTAAGCGGTACGTTGCAGCGCGCTTGCCCTGGATTCGTTTATTTTGATGGCGCGTATTCTAAGAGTGAAGTTGTTGATGGCACTGTTGTAACTCCTGATAACAATCTCGTCGCTAACGCTCCATCGCCGGCGCCGTGGAAGCTTGATGACAAAAGTGAGCTTGTCAAACCGGGAGCGCGTAAATCGTTGCAAGTCCTGGCACGCAGCAAGTCGCTGACTTACGAAGACACCGTGGGGCTTGGTGTTCTGGCGCTTACCTTCGACTATGGCAGAGGGCATGTTCTCCACCAGATTGGTCATGTCGACAACAATTCAGACCTGGCAAACAACGCTGTTCTGCCGGACCCATCTCCGCAGGTCGTTATTAGTCTACGTCAAGTGATTTCGCTTAACTTCATCGCCAATGCGCTAATGCATCGTTAGATTCAGACTTTTTAGACTCCCTCCTAAAAACATTTCGAGCACCCGTTAGTCGTTTGTGAAAAGCAAGCGCCTGGCGCGGAGGACATCGTGAAAAGTCGACAATTCAGTTTGAATAGCAAGCATTGCGGAGCCGTTCTGGCTTGCAGCATTCTCTTGATGAATGCGTATCCGAGCTTCGCTGATACGACGGTTGACCCAACGAATCAAAATTTGACCGCTATCGCTGCACAGTTGGCTCCTGAGGTGCCTGTGCAAGATGATGCGAATGGCGATGAAGCTAAAAAACAAAGCGCTGAATCGAGTAAACCGTTGCAAGGCGGAGTGCACAAGACACAGCGTAACGGAACTAGCGCATTTCAGGGTGACACGGACGGTACGACATTGCAAGGACGCGCTGATGGAGCGGCATTGCAGGGCAGCGCTGATGGAGCGGCATGGCAGGGCAGCGCTGATGGAACTGCATTGCAAGGCAGCGCTGATGGAGCGGCATTGCAGGGCAGCGCTGATGGAACTGCATTGCAAGGCAAAATGGACAACACAAAATTGCAGGGCGCTGCAAGCAATAGCGCTTACAAACTTGCTGCCGACAAACTCTCAAAAGGATTTAAATTATCCGCGGACGAATATCGCGCTCTCAACGCCGGTTGTGCCGGCTACGAGTCTAACCGCACGTTCTTTCAAAACATCGCTGTAGTGACGGTCGTATACAAAGATTCTCCTGCATATCTTGCAGGAATTCGTAAGGGTGACAAGCTGTTGGATGTTGATGCTGACCAGGATAAAGAAGCGGTGGAAGATCCGACCATTCCTCGCTGGGAAGTGTCTTGTGGTCAGGCTGGAACCCAAGTCCATATCACGCTTTTACGGCATAACCAGCCAATCGATGTTACGCTGACACGCTACAACATTGAGGATATCGCTGAAGCTAAATATCGCCACGAATGGGAGCAGATTCTTTCTCAGCTTGGAAATCCAACGGAAGGAAAATATAGCGGCATCGGTTCAGATCCTCTGAAGAATCAACCGCAAGAGCCATAATTGATCAGATTTTTGCTGACTTGCTGATTCGTTGACATATGACCGTCGGACCGATCTGCTCGACACTAGAAGATGCTACTGCACAGGCAGTTTTGGCTGCTTCGACAACGGGTATTCCACGAAGAATTTCCCCCAATGTGACGCCGCAGAAAGTGTCGCCGGCACCGGTCGGTTCGAATTCGACAGCAGCGGGAGCAGAGATTCTATGTTTGATGTTGCCATTGTATATGGTGGCACCTGCCGCACCATCGGTGACAAAGACTTTTTGATCAGGGGAGTCGATGCTCATTGAGCCTTCTTCGAATAGCAGTCTGAATTCATTGGCGTTCATAAAGAAAAAATCGCTATTCGCAAAGAGCTCTAAAACCTCTTGCTTCGCTGATTGAATCAGCCGCGCATACGTGCCAACGGAGACTGTCGCCTTGTGTCGTTTTGCTTCTCGCAAGAATTTCATTTGAGCCTGCGCCGAACTCAGTGCTGCGATGTGAACGAAATCGTCTTTGTTTAGAAGCGGGAGGTGCGATGTCGCCAGCGAATGTTCAGCGCCCCAACTGGCTCCAATTAGAGTGGCTTTGCCTTCTCCGTAGTGTACGATTTCCAGCCGTGGAATTTCTTCTGCGCTACATTCGGGACCGACCCAATTCAAAACCGCTGATGCGAACTCCAACGCTGGCGGAATTGGATTTGGACGAGGCGCGACCAGCGTTACGTCGATGCCGCATCCCCTGGCTGCGAGTGCAGTGTACAGAGCGGCACCGCCTGCAGATTCATGTGTGACCTTTTTCTCGTCGCGTTCAACGTGGACCACGTCGAGCGATGCGCAACCGATTACTACGAGTTTTCCCATGCGCAAATGATACACCGCGATTGCATTGGGTGCGAATGATCCGTTGTCGGCTCACGGTTTTATGTGCTTTATTCTCGGTCGGATTAAGCGCTCTTGAGGCGGGAATATTTACCACAGGAACCGGAACGTCCTGATAATGCCAAGATTTTGATGAACAAATCAGGCCAAATGCGAATCCTCAATTACAATAGATCCTGAACCAGGGAACATCGACAGCAATTCATGACCCTCAGCAAGCTTCCCAAATTTTTCGCTCCCAGCGACAAGCAGCCAACTCGGCCGATTCGGCAGCAAGCGAGCAGTAAATTCGAGCCGGTTGCTTTGCTCGATAATTTTTTTACTGGAAGAAGTTTTGGACAGCACGCCGAGTGGATTCTAACCACCGATCAATACGGTGAACTACAGCTTCGGTCTGCTGAGTACAGGAACGATCTGCCATCAGAGCTGCGGGCGCAACTCGCGTTCAATGAAGTTGCAACAGGCGGAAGGTTGCGTCTGCTAAACGTTGCATCGTTGCATGTTTTTCGCACGCAGTATATAAATCAGCCGACTAACATGGCTGGTCTGAATGACCCCATGTGTTTATTTGGCACCATATATGAGGTCACGCTTTACGGGAAAGATTCGGCGCTTCTCAGTGGTGTTGAAGGAACTTTAACGGTCTCCAGGTCGGATTTACTGAATGGTATCTTGGATGGAGCGGAGTATGTTTTTCACTTGGGCAACCGCAACGAGGGAAGTTCCGATTTGCCATGCTTCAATTGTTTGTTGCCTGCAGATCGCGTGGAAAACGTAACGCGGGGACATGGTGGCGTGTTGACATATCCGTTGATGCCCCTGGACATCGAGCCTGGAAATACGCACAACGAAGCGATAATTTTGCAATTGATTTACGACGTTCTTAGTTCGTTGCAGAAGGACTTGATTGAAGAGGGCTCGGACAATTTCCTGACCACTAAAGTGATTCCGGTTCCAAGTCGCATTGCTTTGGAAGAGGATTTGCGTGTCAATGGATTCACCATAAATGGTGACATCGCAAAACGTAAACGTGGCGCCGACGCCAAAAGCCAGATACCTCTGCTGACGGCGCTCGTTGATTTGTTCGCCGCTGAGTTGGTGCGTTTGCCTCCTGAAGCGAAACCGCAAGAGTTGCTTAATTTAGCAGCTCAAGTCATCTCCTCGATTCCGGGTTGGCCGTCGAACACTTCGCTTGCCACGAATAAATTGTGCGCGCCATCAAATCAAGCTTTCCGCGAAAAGCACAGACATCCGCGTTAGACTAATGCGGTGGCATCGGAATCCAGACCGGCGGTTTACCTGGGAATTTCATTTTCTGTAGAATTTTTGCGTCATCTGCACCGTGCGGTTTCAGATAGACATAGTAGTTGTCGTTCCGTTCGATTAAATCGGCTTTTGGCTGGTCACTTGGACTAATCAACATGTCATTGCCAATGCGAACGTGCATGTAATACGGCAGAAGTTGCGTGAAGCTACTTACGTCCGGTTCTATGATGTATTTGTAAGTTTGGTCACCCGTTATCTTTAGAACTTTTGGCATGTCTTCAGAAGCTGGCTTCATCGGTACTTCTTGCCAGTTCGTGCCGACCTGCACGAATCCTCTAACGGACGGTGCCATGATGTAAACAGGCTTCTCACCGCCTGTGGTGTTAATGAAGTACAGAGTGACAATGTAGCTTTTGCCGGGGCCGTTGACCACATCTCTGACATCAGCTCGGAGACCTTTCATCGCGAGGTCTTCCATTTCGATGCGTTGATTTTCTTTGGCATCGAGAAGCTGCTGCTGATACATTTGTATACCTGAGCTGATTCCCCACATTACTAAAATGATTGGCACTATTAGCAAGACAAATTTGCCAATCAGCCGCTCGACTCCGTCGCCGAGACGAATTGCCTCTTCTACGGAAACGCCGTCTTTTGTTTTGAAAATATCATCGATTCTGCGCTGCGCTTCTATTTGATTTTTTTCTGCTACGCCGAGTTCAACCTTTCCGCCTGTGCTTCCACCTGTATCGCCTGTGCTTCCACCTGTATCGCCTGTGCTTTCAACTGTCCCGCCTGTGCTTTCAACTGTCCCGCCTGTGCTTCCACCTGTCCCGCCCGTACTTTCACCTGTACCGCCTGTACTTTCACCTTTTCCGACTGTATTTTCACCTGTACCGCCTGTACTTTCACCTTTTCCGACTGTATTTTCACCTGTCCCGACTGTATTTTCACCTGTCCCGACTGTATTTTCACCTGTCCCGTCTGCACTTTCACCCGTCCTGTCTGCAATTTCACTAGTTCTGCCTGCTCTTCCACCAGTTGATTTCGGTGCGTGAGTGGCATTGGATTTCTGAATGGACTCAACGCTTCCTTTACTCATCTTCAAAACTTGATCAGCGCGTTCGGCTATGGTGGCACTATGCGTGACGACGACCATTGTGAGGTCGAATGCTCGATGGATATCTACGAGTAGATCGAGAATTTCTTCTTCTGTTTCTTGATCCAGGTCAGCGGTCGGTTCGTCGGCTAGTATCACCGATGGTGAATTGATCAATGCTCGCGCTATCGCTACACGACGCTGTTCTCCGCCCGACATTTGATTTGGAAATGAGTAAGCACGTTCTGACAATCCCACATGTCGGAGTAAACTTTGTGCTCGCTCGTATGCATTCTTGTAATCGAGAGTTCCTCCGACGAGCGCAGGCAAAGCGACATTATCGATGGCGCGTAGCGTCGGGAGAAGGCTTGCGAATTGGAAAACGAATCCGATTTTTTGATTGCGGAAATCTGAGTGCTCATCATCACTCAACTTCCACTGGTCTATTGCGTCGATGGAGATGGTACCGGCCGATGGTTTGTTGATTCCTCCGAGCATACCTAAAAGCGTCGATTTGCCTGAACCTGACCTTCCGACTACGGCTAAAAACTCTCCCTTTTTAACTTCGAGCGAAATGTCGCTGACCGCAGCAACACTTCTGTCGCTGGAGAAAGATTTGCTGACATTTCTCACTTGCAGCATCAGTTATTCTCACCCTGTATCAACGAGAATGGCTGCTCTCGCCCGGCTTCCCATGCAGGAATGAATGCTCCTGCAATTCCGACTATGATTGCGACCGCGGCGCAAACAGCAGCCATTAATCCGATTTCTGAATATGCTGGCCAGACGAATTCAATGTGCAATGTTTCTAGATAATAGACAAGAGAGTGTTGAAAGCAGAGCAGAAGTGCAGCGCCGAACACGATACCACTTGCGCCACCTATAGCTGTCGCAAAGGCTGCCTCAGCCACAAGCATGCGCACGATATCGTGATGCCTCGCTCCAATAGCTTTCAGTAGTCCAACCTCACGTTTCCGTTCGGTAATGATTGCGGAGAACAGGAGACTGAGAAGAATTAGCGAGCCCAACACCATCAGCACTGTAAAGCCCACCATTCCATTCAACAATGCCGTTGTTGTCTGTCTTGTGGATGTAACAATGGTGGCACCAGTTATTACCTTTACGCCGGGAAATTTCGCCAGAGCAAATTTGACCTGCTCCGGTGTAGCACCAAATGCGATGCGAACGAGTATTGCCGATAATTTATTCGGTTGAAACGAAAGGCACGACGCTTCGGCTTTGCTGATAGATTCAACGGTTGAATAAGTAGTGAAATACGATTCGTCGAATGGTCCAACGCCGCTTCTGCCCAGTTTTCCATATATGTTGGCGGCGCTACTGCAAGGTTCTACTTCATCGCCAAGTTTTTCTGTCAGCCGTCCACCGCAAATCAGGTCACCATTTTTCATTGGACGTGGGAGTTTTTCTTGCAGCCACGGCATAACTGTAAAGTCATGCTCTGGATCGAACGCTATCAAATTGACTTTGTGCATTGGCATGCCTGCCATCATTGAAACTTTGTAAATGGTTTGCGGTGCCACCATAAATACACCGTCAACGTGCGCAATGTCATCCATCAGTTTCGCGTCAAATGTAGATTCAGTCGGTTGCACGGTAAGCAATGCACTAGTGATGTTGACCATCGCATCTTGCGGCACGACAATCAAATCTGCACCCATGCGAGAAAAACTTCGCTGCATGCTCGACTCGATGCCTCGGGCTACAGTAAATGATGCGAACACCGCTCCGGTGCCTAGCGCGACGGCGAAGATTAGCATGAACGTTCTCGTCGGGCGCCGCATCAAGTTTTGAAACGCCATCCTAACAAAGAGCCATGCGGCACCTCGTTTTCGCTTGGCACCAGTTACGGTGACTGTCTCGATTTCAGGCAAGGAATCTCCTCAAGTTAGTGCTGATTTTCAGCGCCGTCGAAACCTTGTGATTACTCTTAGTAGTTTGTTCAGTTCTCTTCGACTTACAATGTCGTGCAGCGACTGTTGCGCAGTTGCTCCATCTTGGTTGGGATGATGACGCAGTCGTGATGTCCCCCGAAGTTAGGCATGTAGCCAACCTTCTCAAGGGTGTCTTGTCTGAAAATAAACACGCCACTCTTCAATCTTTGGAAGCCGCTGAAGATTTGGAAGACATACTTACCATCGTATGAGACTGACATTGTTTGACAATCTGGTCCGATGTTTTCGAACTTCTTGATGATGCGCCATGTTTTCGTATCTACAACGCAGCAACCGCTATTCGCTGGTTTTGGACTGAGAACTGACACAAACATCTTTGACCCATCCATCGAGAAACAAAGATGGAACGGACTTGGATACTGTCCCACCCACTTCGGATCTTTGACGAAAGTGAATCGCTTCCACTCGCGCGGGTCGGCATGTGACGTATCAAACACCGCCATATTGTTTTGCTGGATATTATTCATCATCGTGAATATTTTGCCGTCAGGCGAAAAACCAGCTTCGTGTCCGACACATTTGATGTTGTCGAATTTCATTTCCCACGTGTCAGGATTGCCGTGTAATTTCGTCACTTTGATGTTGTCGTCCGAACCCTCTGGCATGTGTAAACATGCGACGACTTCGTAAGTGCGTCGGTCAACAATGACAGCGGTGGATAACATACGGATGATCAATGCTGAGTAGTGACCATCAGGATGGTGCACAACCGCATCCAGCCCAGTCAATGAGCGAGGATCTGCGCCCGGAATCTGTCCCGTTTCGACAAGGTTTTCCGCCATCGGCACCATTTCCCAATCAATTTTATTTCCGGTTGCTCCTTCATAGGCATAGCGCCCCGTTTCTTTCGCACACGTCAAACGCGACACGCGTAGCGTTCCACCTTTGGACCAGTTTTCGTCCATCGGTCCGGTTTTCTGGTCCGCGATCCAGTCGGCTCGGAATGCCGCCAGCACATTTGTTTTTTCGTCGGCACCAGCTCTGTCGAAAAATGCAGCGATATCTTTTTGTCCATCTGCTGCTGAAAAACCTTTTGCATCAGGATAGATGGTGATGTGTACGCCTAATCCAATTCCCGTCGTCGCTGAAACGTCCTCTTTCAGCACCATCTGACTGCCGTCGTACTGCACTCGGTAAATGTGATTTCCTTGCCCCCACTTTCCGAGCAGTCCGCGCTCTTCGATAGTTGTCGGCAATCCGTAAATCATGACGTTTGCGCCGCCTTGCGTCGAATTCACAAATTCGAATCCCTTATACGGATCTGGCGACGGATACGCTGCGAGATGGTGAGAAATCGGACAAGAATCACCGTAATTCCAATAAGCAATCCAGGCTAATGTCGTTCCTGATGCGAAGTCGACCGCGTGCGTTCCGCCACCAAGTTTTTCTGGTGCGAGATAAATATATTTGCCGAGTGATTCGAATTCACTCTTGAGCTTCTCAGCGTTCGCGACTACAGGTTCGGGCCAACCCATCGATGCTTCGGTTGCGCCCTTCGAGCCGGACATCTGGAAAAATCTATCGAGCGCGATACCAGTCATCCCCGCTGCGCCAGCGGTCAGAATGTCTCTCCGCGTCACCAGTTGCCCTGTCATAAGCTGGTACATCTTGTACTTCAGCATCTGCGACGTAGTCAATTTCTGGGCCGGGAGTTCCTTTTCCATGAAAGACACCTCTGATGACGATGACAAATAATCTCTTTCCACGTTTTCGAATTCAAATCAACACACATAACTTCTCGCAGATGAAATACCACTCTGCGAGCGGAAATTAATGCGAAATTTGTTTATCTAACTGAGTTATTTTGTGCGCTGATTTGGGCAAGCGATTGCAGCTTATAGTCTACGTTGCTAACTGCTTGAATTTTTCGGATACTCGAAAACCCATCCCCTCTACAGTTGTATTATTGGCGTGGCATTTGACAGCAAGTCCGCGATGCTAAAATTCATGGAATATTCTGCTGTTACTCCCTGCTTGGTCAAAATCATGTTTGGTCGAAAAGAATCGAAGCTGCTTCCGCACAGATTAGATAAAACGCTGATTCGTGAGCATGGCAAGGAGATTGTGAGCCTTCTCAGATCAGCTCGATGAAAATACCGAACCTTCCAGCGAAGAAGTGCGATTACGAATCTACGATCGCATTTCTAACTTAGCTGCGGGCGTGAATCAATTGAGTGACGCCGAAAAACATACTCTCAAAAGTTATGTAAGAGCAGATCTTTTTCACTACGAAAACGCTGATAAATGGTTAGACCTAATTGGAACTGAAGATGTTGACGCTATCTTGCAGGATGCTGAAGCCCGTCGATACGAGCGTATGTCGCTCGCACAAAAATGGATTGCATGTATTTTTCCGTCAAGTAGTTTTCGAAAAAAGACAATTGGTCAAGAAATCGTGGGTTATGCGACCGTCTTAATATTGACCGCTAATCTGGTTTTCTACGGGGTTTTGGTGTGGCAAACTAATGGATTATTTCTCTTAGCATTTAGAGGCTTGCTGTTTCTAATCGAGCTATCTGTACTTCTGTTCCTGGGTCTGTGGCTTCAGGCGAGCATAAGTTGGTCACGGTTGAATCTGCCGGAGAAATTGGTACGGAAAGATTCTTAGGAGTATCCTAATTGAACATGAAGACCTACGCTTTTGTTATGCCTTGGAAAGAATCTGATGCGCAGAATTTTGTGCAAGAACTTCACCGCGAGCTTGCCAACAATCCTGGACATTGCTTGTTCGAACGTCATGTCACACTGATTGGGCGCAATACAACTATGGACTGCTTTCTCTTCACGATCGATGACAATTTGGACGAAAATAAATTTGCCGATGTCCATCTTACGTTTGGCGCAGAGAAAGACCCGCAGTGGCCGAATACACAGCTCTACAAAACGTTCGAAGAGTTTTGCGCAGCTCGGATGAATTTGGATGCAGCCGATTTCGATGATGATCCGGGCTAAGACTAGATGGCAGATAGGCAACTGATACCGGATATGATGGCAATTATTACTGTGTTTGAAATTTAGTCGGTAGCAATCAGATATCTCCGATTGCGCTGCCAATGAAATGCCAAAACTTCCATGTAAGCTGACCCAACTAACTGGAGGAAAGGCATGGGCGAATTTGATCTTGGCAAAACTGCCACGGACTCGGTGGGCAACGCAGCAAAGGAAGTTGGCGGGTTGGTGCCCCGGTGGGTCGACGAGTTTGTTAGCGGTAGCATGAATTCGGTGGGACCGGAGAGCACTTCATCGCGTGCAGCGAGAGAGTTCGATTTGCTTCATCAAGGTATGGCGCAAGGGATAACTAAGAGCATTAATGATGCGAAAGAAAATCCCGGCGATTTGGTCTTTAAAGCAGGTGTCGCTGCGGCAATTGCGGCGCCTGCGTGTATTATCCTTCCGCGTGTTCTTGGAGGAATGCCCGCTTACATTGCGCTTGAGACGCTAGCTTTAGGTGGTACTGCGGCAGTTGTCTTTGACGGTGCGAAAAACGTTGCAAGCATTGGCGGTGCTATGCAGGAAAGCTGGAATAATCCGCAAATGTTCGAGACACACAAAAATCAAATAGCTTCGGCCAGTGGACCGCTGGTTATGGATGCGACTGCATGTTACTTGGGAACAGGATTGGGTCTACGATTCGCGCAGCCCGTAAACAAAATCGGTTATGAAATGGAGCGGTCTATCTATCATAGTTTTTCCTCCTCGAGACTCTAAATAGCAACGCTCTCGCCATAGAAAATCTTTGCAAGTGCGGACACACCAATTCGCCTCAACGAATTAGTGAGTCTGCACTTTTCTTTCGCGAAACTTTCGGGATGATAAAAACGTGACTTGCTCAATGTGTATCGAACCGCGCTAAAATCTCGAAGTCCAGAGATCCCACATTCAAGATTTTGCGAATGCTTCACCCGCGCATTATTCATAAAGGCATCGCTTTCGCCCTGATTCCTCTCTCCGTGAACATCGTGTTCATCGTCATGCTGTCATCCGCTTTGACGAACGCAATAGATCTTGTAAACCGCGAACACAACCAGACGCGCATACTTACCCACATCAACAAATTGAACGTCACTGTTGTCAACATTTTTGGCGCCTTGACCATGTATGCATCAAGTGGGAATGAGTTGCACCGGCGCAGACACGCAAAGCTGAATCTCGAAGCGAGAAGAGAATTTGCAGCACTTGCTGAACTCACGAGCGACGATGAGCGCGTTAAGGAATACTTGAACAAACTGAAAAACACTATCGATGAAGATAGTCGTTTGGCTTCAGTCTTGACCGGTTCACTCGATGCCGACTCGCACAGTGAGAACATAGTCAATCAGGCTAACAAAGTAAGAATTCTTTTTAGACAATCGGGCAGAAAAAATGAACTGCTCATGGAACTCATGGAAGAAGAGGAAGCGAAGCTCGAAGCTCTCAACCGCGAGGAGGAGCGAGCAGAGCAGCAAGTTCGCTTCATGGTACTCGTTGGACTGATTTCGAATTTTGTTATCGCTCTGGTGCTCATTCTTCTCTTCGTAAAAGACATAACGAATCGCCTGCGCTTGTTGGTGGCGAACGCAAATTTATTGCCGAAAAACATTCCGCTCACTGCGAAGGTTACAGGTTCTGATGAACTAAGTGAGCTTGACACTGTGATCCATCAGGCGAGTGCACAGCTAATTGAATCAGCAGAATACCGCCGCGGTCTCATGCAAATGATGGCGCACGACTTGCGCAGTCCTTTGACTGCGTCGATGACGGCGTTGCAGCTTCTAACAGAAATGCAAAGCGAAATTATGGAGCGCGGAAAGAAACAAGTCGATAGTATCAATTTGAGTCTTCAGACTTCCGTTGATTTGATCAACGATCTGTTGTTGCTAGAAAGCCTGGAAGTCGGACAGCTTGTGCTGAATCTGCATCCAGAAAACATCAAGGAAATTATTGCCGACGCGATAGGCATGGTGAGCAGTCTGGCAACGATGAAAAGGTTGGATGTGAAAGATGAATCTATTGATGAAACGGCAAGCGTTGACCGAAAACGCATGCTGCAAGTTGTCACCAATTTACTGTCAAACGCTATCAAGTTTGCACCGCCCGGTTCTCAAATTCGCATAACTACAAAAATTACTGACGAAAATATAGTAGTCGCGATTATCGATCAAGGGCGCGGTTTGGCTCCGGCAGACCAGGCAAAACTTTTCCAGAAATTTCAACAAACAGCAGAAGGCCGATCGGCTGGTGGCACCGGGCTCGGGCTCGCAATTTCCAAGTTAATAGTCGAATCGCACGGCGGAAAAATTGGAGTGGAAAGCGAATTAGGCAAAGGCTCCAAATTCTACTTCACGATTCCAGTTGAAGAATAAATCGAGACATAACCACTTGTTCAGCGCTACTTGTTTGTATTCGCGCCTGTGAATTTCAAGTCGGATCTGCAATCATTTAAGTCTCGCAACCAAGACTTCCGTGCTACAAACTCGGAGTAAAATTCGGTCGCATCGACGTAATCAAAACCTTCCAACAAAGCTCACGCTGTGGGATCTATTTTTCCGTGGTTCAAGAAGGATCTGTCGCCGCTGGCGACGAAATTAAATTACTGCGTCGCGATAAATACAACGTCAACTTGCAAAAAGTAGCGAGATTATTCTCTGGCAAGCACGACATCGATCCCGAATTTGTGCATAAAGCTCTCGAATCAAATCTTGCAGAACAGATGAAAATGTTTATTAGAGGATCATTTGTGTAGCGAATGCGAGAATCTACGCATAACTGAGACCACTAAAAAGCATGCACCCAAACTCGCGAAAAGCCTGTGCACGCTGCCTTTCAAGGACCTTCACCCCACAGGTCGCGCCTTTAGTGATATCGCTTTACTAAATAAAATTCGAAACTAAAGTGATATCAATTCATCGAATTTTTTGGCACCAAACTAGTATCACTTTCGAAAAGAATTGTTTTCCTAAAGTGATATCGCTTATCTCTAAATATTTTGGCTATTTTGATATCACTTTAGAAAATCGGTTTGAAGTTCAAAACTGATTTAGCAAAATTACTTCGTAAACCATCATCACTTAAGAACCAAACTGTCGTGTGTGCACCATTTAATTTTTTGAAGAATGGCTTAGGAACCCAATTGCGACGGCATTGAAATGCCTCAAATTAGCATTGAACTTTTTTACTCGAACTTCCGTAGTCAAATATGGAGGTGATGCAGAATGAACAATATTTGGGCCCAAACAAAAGCTGTTATTTCAAAGGTGTTTGCCGAAACGGTTAAAGAGGTCGAGAAAGACTTTCCAACAGACGATGATTGTGTGGACGAAATTTATCGATTAGTGGAACCCAACTTACAGTGCGGTCACTGCGATGAGGTGACATTTTCACACAATCATGGTTCACGAATTGCGTCTTGCGACACGTGCAGCAAAAAAATCCGCTTCACTGCAGGCACTTTGTTCGACCACATGCACAAACCAAGA
>DATNPZ010000008.1:0-63152 GCA_036702965.1 Drouetiella sp. | reverse complement strand
CAGGTTAGTTTTGAGAAAGTCATGAACATCTTTTACAAGATCTACTTTGTTGCCGTTGATGTCTTCTAGCGGCTCTTTGGTGGCACACTGTTTCTGCTGGTCGCGATTATTTGCATGTTCATCGTTCCGATGATTATCTTTTCGAGCCAAATCGGAATGCTGAGTGTCGATCGTTCACGACTTCAAAACGTCGTCGAAGCCGCAGGGTTGCTTGCTGCCAACGACATGTCGAGAATAGTGATCAACGACCCAAACTTTGGATACGTTTCGCTGAGCAACTACGCTCCCGTGGGTAAGGGCACCATCGCCGGTGACGGCGAGCCCCTACCTGTGTGGGGGATCAATACTCTGGTCGGAACGATCCGCCAAAACTCGATAATCGCAAGAGAGCTGGATAACAGCAAATTGGCATCGCTTGTCGAAACGGATCGCCTCGACTCAGAAAGAACGATAGAAACCCTGAACAAGACACTAAGTGATGCTGTAACCGGAACCAACAAAGAGCCGCTAGAAGACATCAACGGCAACAAAGTAGATCTTGTAAAAGATGTTCATGACTTTCTCAAAACTAACCTGCCAGGCAACGTCAAAGTCGAGTCGATCAAAATCAGCACCGGCTGGCTGAAGGAAGGTGGACGCACGATCGTCCCCGTGCCCCAACCAGAGCGACTCGCTGGAATCAGGAAGATCGACGCTCAACAAGGGCTGTTAAAACCATTCGTAAATCTACCGATGAATGGCAAAAGATTTTCACTCGCTGGACTCGGTCAATCATCAACGATTTGCCTCGTCGAAAATTTTATTCCAGCCGATAAAACACACATCAATTCGATCGTCAAAGTTGAATGCGTGTTCAAAGTTAGTCGACCAGGACTGCCGATGGGCGGCGGTGATGCGCTGAGCATGTTGGTCAGCGCCTGCGCGCAACCGTACTCGCTACCAGATGTCGGTCCGGGCGGAGTCATGACGCTGCGTTTTACAAACGGGCCGGTCGTAGGTCTAAGTTCATGGAGCGAGTTACTGCGCGAAGGTCAATTCAAAGACAGACAAATAATCTGTTACGACGTTGTGGGCGGTGACTACCAGGTCGACAAACAAGCAAAGAAACGCATGCTCATGCCGAAGTATGGAAATTCAACATCGCAAGAATTCGCTGAAAATCTGTACTTTTGGCTCAGGGGCGGACACCTGAGACCACGTATCGATTCCGTCGTAGACATGATCGGTGAACAGTTCAAAATGGGTCCACGAGATCTCTACGCGTATGAGTTCGCAAATAACGGAACGATTTCACGCCGAATCATCGACCGAGATCCTTTCCCTATCGGCGTAACGTCTGATGCGCAGTTCTCAACGATGGTCGACACGAGTGTTCAAGGTGACAAAACGCCAATCATCATCTTCAGGAACAACGTCAAGCGCCTTGGCACTATTTATGGTGGCAAGCACGCGGGACAACCCCTTGCCGGAATCCCTGCCAACTGGTGCGAACTTCAGGAATATGGCGGAGGAGAACAACTTGCGGCGAAGCTCGGAAGAGGGCGCCTGGGAACAGGTCTTGTGATTAGCGACCAGACCTATCAAAACCGAAACACTAATGTCCTCACTAAGGCATTTTGCACGCTGACCGGGCAAGACGCTATTCAACCACGCACTAGTTTTTACAGCGGCGGTCTCGCTCTGGACATCGAAATCGGAGGAATGCGTCCTTCGACAGCGTTACTCGATATCGATCGAATGCAGAAAATGAAGCGTTGAAAAAACTGAGGTTCAGTCAATACTTAGCTGAACCTTAAGATTCCCGAAATTCAGGCTCACACTGAATCTCCGACCGTCTAAAGATCCATACAAAACAAAAAAACTGCTCGACTAAGCGATTGAGGAACGCAAAATAAACCCCAAATATTTTGAAGGAGCGTTTTACTGTGAACACCGAGCGAACAAAAAAGCAAAGCGATAAAAAACGCTCAATCTGGATTCTGAGTGGAAGCCAAAATACAGAAGATGGACGCGCTCAAACGGCAACATGGAGACAACGACTTTTTAGTCGAGGAGGCAAGTTTATGAGCGCACCAGATGATGAAGAACAAGATTCCAATGAAGACGTGGAGGATGTTATGGCGAAAATAAAATCACCATCCTGTACGACTTTATTGTCTGATGACGAATTTGCCGTTTTGTACTTGCGCTTCGGACTCAAGACCGGACGCGCACTATCACAATCTGCGATCGCAGACGTGCTGGGCAAAAGCAAAGACTACATCAAACAGATCGAACAGAGAGCGCTAAACAAATTGCGCGATCACTATTCAGAATAAAAGTCTCCTGGGGGTCCCAGAAGATCGATCAAGCGCTAATCTGTTGACGCACTCTTAAGTGATTGATTGATCGTCCAATAGGAAACGTCGCAAGTATAATGCTGTGCGACTTTCCTTGGACTGGGAGACTTCCTCGGGCGAGCCGGCAGCTACGACGCGTCCACCCTCATCACCTGCGCCGGGACCAATGTCGATTACCCAGTCACTACCGCCGACGACACGCATTTCGTGCTCAACAGTAATCACGGTATTGCCAGCGTCAACAAGCCCTTGTAACTGTTTCATCAATCGTTCTACATCAGCGGGATGCAGCCCCGTAGTTGGTTCATCAAGAACATACAAAGTATCGCCGCGATGAACCCGCTGCAATTCTGTCGCGAGTTTGATACGTTGCGCTTCACCGCCAGATAACTCAGTTGCAGGTTGCCCCAGGCGTAAATATCCAAGACCGACTTCGCGTAAGACGTGGAACGAGCGCTTGAGCGGAGGCTCATCTTCAAAAAACTCGAACGCAGCATCGACTGTCATCGCCAGAACGTCGGCAATGTTTTTCTGTTTGTATTTGATGTCTAGAGTTTTCGCGTTGTATCTGGCACCATGGCAAGTAGGACACGGAGCGTAAACGCTCGGCAAAAATAACAGCTCCACCATGACGAAACCTTCGCCCTCGCAGTGCTCGCATCGCCCCTTCGCGACGTTGAATGAGAACCGTCCTGCATCATATTTTCGGGCCTTCGCAGCTTTCGTTTCAGCAAATAGTTTGCGAACGTGATCAAACAACCCAGTGTAAGTGGCAAGGTTGGACCGCGGCGTCCGACCGATCGATTTCTGGTCGACGACGACAAGACGTTTGACACCGTCCATGCCACCAGTAATTTTGCCACCAGTTGGAACAACGGCCGCCTTTTCTAATTCTTCGCCTTCTTCATCTGCAATTTGAACTTGCTGACCCAACTCGGTACCAACTAGCTCCACCAGAGCTTGGCTCACCAAGCTGGATTTACCGGAACCAGAGACACCAGTAACGGTTGTAAATGCACCAAGAGGAAACGAGATATCCAGCTTATTGAGATTATTGCGGGTCACTCCCGAGAGTTTCAGTTGCCCCTTGAGTTTTCGATTTCGTTTTTCATCCACAAATTTTTCTTCAAACAAATATCGTCGAGTTTGCGATTCAGATACTGAAGAAAGTCCTTCGCTCGGACCACTGTAAATAATTTGTCCGCCGTGCTCTCCTGCTTGAGGTCCGACATCGACTATCCAGTCAGCGCAACGGATGACGTCTAGATCGTGTTCGACGACAAACAAAGAATTTCCAGATGCTTTCAATTGCGCCAGAGCAGATAACAGAGCCTCGGTGTCGGCAGGGTGTAACCCAGCAGATGGCTCGTCCAACACATAAACGACACCAAAAAGATTCGACCGTACCTGCGTCGCCAAACGAAGTCTTTGCAGCTCACCCGGAGACAGTGTCGGAGTGCTGCGATCCAGAGACAAGTATCCTAATCCCAGGTCTAGCAAAACGTCGACTCGACCAATCAAGTCTTCTGCGATACGCTTCGCGACCAGAGCTTTTTCTGGATGCGACTTCTGTAGTTTCGCTAAATCTTCCGATGTACCCTTTGCGAATGGTGCAAATAGAGCCGACAACTTTTTCATGGGCAGCTTCGACGCATCTGCTATATCCAATCCCGCAAACTTCACTGATAAAGACTCACGCCGCAAGCGCTTGCCACCACATTCGGGGCAATCGGTACTGAGCATGTATTTCATAACCCGCTTTTTCATCGCGGGACTTTGTGTGTTAGCAAAATTGTGGAAGATGTGACGACGAGCACTGGAGAAATTACCGTAATAGCTCGGCTCCATCTTTTGCTTCATCGCACGCTTAACTTCATCCGCTTCGAAGTTAGCGTAAACTGGCACAGATGGCTGTTCATCGGTAAACAGAATCCAGTCTCGATCTTTCTTTGGAAGATCTTTCCATGGTTTATCAATATCATAGCCAAGCGTGACCAGCATGTCTTTCAGATTTTGCCCATGCCATGCAGGTGGCCACGCAGCAATCGCTTTTTCACGAATGCTCAGAGTATCATCAGGCACCATCGATTTCTCGGTCACTTCATAAATGCGACCCAAACCATGGCACGTCGGACACGCGCCAGATGGAGTGTTAGTGCTGAAAGACTCTGCATCCAAATGCGGTTGATCCGGCGGATAAGTACCCGCACGAGAGAACAACATTCGCAGCAAATTCGATAAAGTGGTTACACTTCCGACCGATGATCTTGTAGTTGGAGTTCCGCGTTGCTGTTGAAGTGCCACCGCCGGCGGTAGCCCATCAATCGAATCAACTTCGGGCACACTCATTTGGTGAAACAAGCGGCGAGCATAAGGAGATACAGACTCCAGATAGCGCCGCTGCGCCTCCGCGTATAGCGTTCCAAAAGCCAGTGACGACTTCCCTGATCCCGACACACCGGTAAAAACAACGAGTGAATCTCGTGGAATTTGAAGGCTGACATCCTTCAAATTATTTTCTCGAGCACCACGAACATGCACAAAGCCGTTCGCTTCACCATTAATCGTGTCAGTTCGTTTGTTGCCGTTATTACCGTGCTTCATTATGGATTCCAGTTCGACCGCTCACCGAAAACGGGTGAGTTAATAATACTAATCTGGCTCAGGTTTTTCAGAAACTTCGAGATCGTCAGACTCGCGATATCCGCCCAGCCCTACATTCAATAAAGTAGTTTCACCTTTAACCATGCCAAGTTCAATAGGTTCGTGACCTGTCAACTCCAATATCGCATCAGCCAGTTGGCGGGAGTGTGTTGTCAACCAAATTTGAGTATTTTCTGATGCATTCACGATCAATTTCGCCAACGGCTCCAAAAGTTGGCTGTGCAGACTTCCCTCAGGCTCGTTGATCGCAAGTAAAGTCGGTGGTCGCAAACACAACAAAGCACACACCAAGCAAACATATTGCAACGTACCATCGGAAAATTCACGCGCTTCGAGTAAGCGCCCGATTCCCTTAGTCTGCATTGTGAGAAATCTGCGAGAAGTACCTTCAGTTTTGACCTGAAAATGCGAGCCTGGAAACGCTTCTTCGAGCGTCTCCATAAGCAAATCACCGTCACCAAGTTCTCGTATCGTCTCAAAAGCAGCAGCTAAATCGCGCCCATCATCGCTAAGCACTGGTGTCATTGCAGAAATTTGCTTCTTCCGCATCGGTGAATCAATGTCTGTTCTAAAATTGTGATAAAACCGCCAATTTAAAATCTCCTCGCGAATTGCAAATAACTCAGGGAAATTATTGAAATCGCGAAGACTCGAAAGTACCGATTCACTTGGCAGAACGCGCTCGGTGTATTCGACCATTTTGCCTTCAGCGTTACGTGCCTCGATGAATGACTTTCTTCTTTTCACCAGCGTGTAACGCTGGGTGCCCTTGATCAAATAGAAGTCTTCTTCTTTGATTTCTGGATCACTGCCAAATGTATAAGGCGCACTCTTCGGAGAAGTTCTTGCACACATCATGTTGTATTCAAATTTGTCAGACCGAATTGAAAGCCGCATTCTCGGAACAAGTTTTGCTTCGTTTTTACTAACCGGACCAGCCCAGATCACCGAATCGATTCCGCCCTCTTCCGCAAGCACTGCTGCCAAAGTGCCTTTTGCTGCGCAATGCAACAGGTACATCGATTTATACAGATTGCTTTTTCCACAACCATTGGGCCCCACGATCACGTTGACGGGACGAAGTCGCAACCAAACATTTTTGATCGAGCGATATCCGCTTACTTTGAAGTCAATTAGTGCCATTGAAGTTTCTCACGTTCATAAGCAGACCCACTGAAACTGCTTGCATAACTCTAATCGTCGTAGTAATCATCGCCATCATCTTCGGTATTATCGTCGTCGCTGGCTATTTCGTCTGGTTCATCAAAGTCATCGTCCGAAAGTTCTTTTACGTCATCGTCATCGTCTTCATCTTCTTCGAGATTTGAGTCATCCTGAATCATAGTTCTGGCACCTCGCTTCACCAAAACTATTGGCTCATTGCCACCGTTTTGAGCAATGTATTGCCCCAGGTCTCTGGAGTGCGTAGTGATCCAAACTTGCGACCGCTTTGAGGCTTGCACTATCAATTTTGCTAATGGCTCATACAGATCAGGATGAATGCTAGTTTCCGGTTCGTTCAATGCCAGTAGCGCGGGTGGTCGTGGTGAGAGCAACGCAGCAAGCAAACATAAATATTGAAGTGTTCCATCGGATAATTCCAACGCAGAGAGCGCGCGAAATATTCCGGGTCGGCTTAAACCTATTTTGAATACGCCACCATCGTTATCCAGGACTAATGAGGACCCTGGAAATGCTTCATCAACGGCAGCATGCAGTTGGTCTACATCGCCTATAGCGACGATGGACGCTAAAGCAGCAGCAACATCAAGTCCATCGTTCGACATCGCGGTCGTTAATACGCCGACCTGCGGTTGTCTGAGAGGCGACTCAATGTCAGTGCGAAACTGATGATAGAATCGCCAATTTAAAAACTCGTCTCGCAATCGACCAAGCTCTGGAAACTTTTGCGGGTCGCGCAATCCAGATAGCACAGACTCATTCCCCAAAATCGAAAGTGGATACTGAACGCGCCTACCGTCCATATTTCGAGCGGTGATTGATCCGTTTTGCCGCCGCAAAATCGAAACTGGTTTTGCGCCACCGATAAATTTGATCTCCTCCAGCTTGATATCAGGATCGTTTGCAAATGGACGCATGGACTCGGTGTCTTCCTCGACCTCACTCTGCTTCCTTAACGGAATTCGTCCGCATTCAATGGAGAATTGCAGATCTTTGATTGTTACTTCAATCAGCAAGCGTTTTTTTTCTTTTACCGACCGAGCACCCGCCCACAGAAGCGAAGCCATTCCACCTTCGGATGCCAATTCCTGCGCCAGAGTTCCTTTCGCCGCTGCAGCCAAAAGCATCAACGTCCGATATAAATTACTTTTACCGCATCCGTTCGGACCAACCAAAACATTTACGCGCTTTAGTCTAGTTCGCAAATCGCGAACAGATCGATAACCCGCAATGTGCAATTCTTTTACCGGCACAGAAGCCTCAGATGCAAGTAACTAGCTCTGACCCAATGCCACCAGAGACGATGCCGGCGATGAAAGACGAATCGACTTCAGTACACGTTCGATTAATGGGTCGGATTGATCCAATTTATAACCTTCAACGTAGATCCGCCGCAACACTTTTTCCAATGACGCAAGTTGCAATTCAGGAGGACCGAACGGAACCCACAGCAACTCACCCTCAAGCGGCGGTTCGCCATCAACGTAACTCGGAAATAGATAATCGACTTCTACTGGTATCAGACCAAGTTTCATGAAAAACGACTTGCGCTTTGTACGCACCAACATCGCTTGTGGATCGATTCCTTTTTCTTTGGTTGACTCAATCTCGCTGAAAATCCCCAAATGATTAGGATACTCACCCTGCAACAATTCACCCAGTTTACGCCGATGAATCGACCCGATTCCCAGTCCCCGCATTTGGTGCGAAACTGCTGTATAGCAAGCCAGCAAAAGATTGGGCTCGGATGCATCGTCACCACCGAACACTTCAGTCAGCGTCATGCACAGTATGTCTTCTTTCTCATCGCGCGTTTCGTCCAGCTCCATCGAGCCATCTTGCAAAAGCTGCTGAATCTCTGCCAACTTTTGCCGCTGGGATGGCGGAAAAGCTTCGCGATACAAATCAATCCATTCGGTATTCTCGAAAGTTCCGTCTTTGCAAACGTGCAACTTGATGGTTCCCTTTGGAGTTTCCAGCGTCGCCAGTGACATAAATTCGCGCCTCAGAGCAATTGACAAGTGTGACACATTGTAGAACATCCGCTCACGAGACCGACATATCAGCAAGAAAGCGCATCGACGACAGCTTGCAAGATGCCTGAACGCGTCACCGCAATTTGAAGCTAACGCACATTCCACCGCGCGCAGTCGATACTTGACGACTCACGCTGTAAAGATATCGTGTCAAAGCTAAGGAATCGAGCGGCTCCCCGTATAATTATTGGTTCTTAGCGTTTAGTGGATTCTGTCGCAATGCCAACTTACTTACTCGAAATCGGTACGGAAGAATTGCCAGCGGGCTTCATTCCCGAGGCACAGTCTAAGCTCGAGCAACTGCTCGCAGATGGGTTGAAAGGCAAAAACCTGTCGTACAAATCGATGAAAACGATGAGCACGCCGCGAAGATTGACGGTGATTGTCAATGACCTCGCTGCGACTCAAGAGACGACTACATCAGAACTCAAGGGTCCACCTGCTGACAAATGTTTTAACGAACACGGAAATCTGACTGACACCGGTACGGGTTTTCTCAAGAAAAACAACCTCACACTCGAGCAGCTCGAAAAGCGCGAAGTAAAAGGTGTTACTTACGTTTTTGCACAAGTGACTACGCAGGGAAAGCCAGCGGCGGAAGTGCTCTCTGAAATCCTCCCGAAAATCATTCCCCAGTTGTCCGGCGAGCGCCCGATGCGTTGGGGCTCATACGAGATGAAGTTCTCGCGTCCGATTCGCTGGATTGTCTCGCTGTTAGATGACAAAGTGGTCGAATTCAAAGTAGAGAATCTGACCGCAGGACGACATTCGATGGGACATCGAATTCTTTCGCCCGGCAAAGTCGAGATTCAAAATACAAAAGATTATGTGGATGCTTTGAAGAAAGCGAATGTGTTGATCGAACCATCCGCTCGACAGGAAGTAATCGAGCATCAAGTGAAAGAGTTGGCTGAAAGAGCAGGCGGAAAAGCCAAGCAGCTTGGTGGATCGCTACTCGAAGAAGTCGTTCACATTACCGAGTGGCCAAAAGCGGTGCTTGGAGATTTCGACAAAGAATTTTTGGATCTGCCTGATGCCTTGATCGAAACGATCATGGTGCACCACCAGCGATACTTCCCGGTCGAGAAAAAACAAGCCGATTCAAATGGCAACAACAAATCTGTTTTGAAGAAGTCACTTCTGCCGCACTTCATCACAATCGCAAACAACGATGTGCCCGATGCTCAACCCGAAATCAAACAGGGCAACGAGCGGGTTCTACGAGCACGTCTTGCTGATGGACGATTCTTTTATTTCGACGATCAGAAAACCAAACTCTCTGCTCGTGTTGATGCGCTCGCGAATTTGACTTTCCAGGAAGGACTGGGAAGTTACAAGATCAAAATCGATCGTTTGACGAAACTTGCCGAGCTGCTTATCAAAGATGCGCATGTGGAGCCGAAACATGCTGAGCCGCTCTACAAAGTACTCGAACTTTGCAAACTCGATCTCGTCACGAATTTAGTTCGCGAGCTACCCGAACTTCAAGGTCACGTAGGTTCATGGTACGCAGAGCAAGAAGGACAGCCACCGGAAGTGGTGCACGCAGTTGCTTCGCACTACGCACCGAGATCCGCAGATGACGAGATTCCTGCCGATACTATCGGACAACTCGCTTCCGTTCTCGACAAGGTCGACAATTTAGTTGGGTTGTTTGCGCTCGGAAGAAGACCAAGCGGTTCAAGCGATCCATACGGCTTCAGAAGACAAGCTCAGGGCATCATCGATGTACTCATTGACGGATTGAAGGACCACGCTATCAACCTGGCTAATCTGATCAAAGCTGAAGTTGAATGGTTTGGTCAGCACACTGCGTTGAAAACCTCCAAGAAGGGTTACGACGCCGAGAAAATCACTGCCGAATTGAACGAATTCCTGATGCAACGTCTGCGATTCAAATTGCAAGACATGGGCTTCGGTCGCGAAGTTATAGAATCTGTTTTGAGCGCTCGCGAACCGTTCTGGAATCTGCCCAATGTCGTGACTCGCTGCCGTGCCACCGAAGCATTGCTCAAGTCGGAAGACGGTGTCGACACAGCGCGCGCCGGTCTGCGCGTCCGCAAAATACTTGGCGATACCATCGTAGATGGCGAACTCGACACAGCACTGTTAAAACTGGAACCTGA
The DNA here is from genome assembly GCA_036702965.1 of Drouetiella sp. Taxonomy (GTDB): domain Bacteria; phylum Cyanobacteriota; class Vampirovibrionia; order Obscuribacterales; family Obscuribacteraceae; genus PALSA-1081. The sequence continues at coordinate 52,805 of DATNPZ010000008.1, read as the reverse complement.
AAAGGAACTGGTTGGTGCTTACGATTCATTCGACAACAATTTTATGAAGCCTCGAATGCAGCAGCACAAGACATTCCACACCGTTGAAGACTATTCGCTATTGCAGAAAGAGTTGAGTAAATTCTCAAAACCAGTGCACGCATTTTTCGATGGTGTTATGGTGAATGACAAGGACGAAAAGATCCGCAAGAATCGTCATGCGCTTCTGCGAAAGCTCGACGTTCACTACAAATTGATCGCCGATTTCTCGAAACTCCAATCACTCATTCCGTAAAAATGTTGAAAAGACTAGCCATCGCCAGCCTCGGAATCGCCTCCATTCTGCTAACAAGCATGCCGGCAATTTCTGCGGTTCCTTCTACGGAAGGACCAGAGGCGACACTGAAAGCACCAAAGCTGGTGCCGGAAGATTCGATCAGCACATGGATTCCGTCAGAATCGGCCCCAGGTCTTGGGCTTGCGGTCAATCTGGTTTACCCGGAGAAGGCTCGATATCCTGATGGCGCGCCAGTCGCAGTCGTCGCACCGGGTGGAGTCACCGCTGATGGTTTGAGTTTCACAATGCACGCTGCGCAAGTCGGATGCATCGAAGTACGTTTCGCCTTCCCTGGCGGAGGTTCGTCAAAGTTTCACTCAGGTGGAATTTATGACTATCGAGGCACACAATCACAGCTCGCACTCAAGGATGTTCTGCTTTTCGCTGCAGGAAAAATTGCTGATACAAAAGGGCACTACATCACCGATTTAGTGCCGATGAAAGTAGAAAAATCGAACGTCGGATTGGTGGGTTGGTCCAATGGTGGCAATGTCGCCATGGTCACACTCGGAAAGTACGCGGATGAACTGAAATCAGTCGTGTCCTGGGTGCTTTTTTATGAAAGCCCGATCGGCAATCTCTTCTATCCACCGAACCTTGGTGGCATTCACGATCTTCTCTTGAACAAGCATTATCGACAGGGAAGTGCCGCCACCGGTAGTTGCAATGTCGATTGGAAAAAATTGACGTGGTGGCAAAACGGAAAACGCACCGGCGGCGAAAGAAAGAAACTCGGTGAAGTCGAAATCCCAGGCGTACTCTATTTTGACGAGAACGGCAACGGCGTTTGGGATGAGTCAGTCGAGTATGCATTGAACTATGCGACCGACGTTGGTTTGGAAAAGCAAATCTATCCACCGGAAGTTGCAATCACGCTCGAAACTCGACACATGTTCGACAAAACCGTCGAAGACATCCCACTCGACGAAGAAGGTAATCCAATTCCCGACAAGAAGAAGAAAGAGCCGCCTAAGAAAAAGTTTCTGCAAAAGGCAGAAGAACCAAAGCCCGAAAAGAAGAAGATGAAGCACATCGTCGACTGGCCAAAAAACATGGCTACGGTGAGAGAAAGCGAAGCGTATTTTCAAGATCGTGATGGAAGCGCTTACTACGCCAAGATAGCGAAAGAATATCCAAACTTGATGATCATCATTCTGGCGACGGTCATCGACCATTTACAGAAACAACCTGACCATCCGCATATCGCAATGCAATACAACTCGTGGTTGTTGAACAAAGCGCACTGGGTCAAGATCAATCCAGAAGGCTGCTACCTGGCTCAGATCACCGGACTGAACTTCGAAAATTTCTCGAACAACAGACCGAACGCTTCTATCGATGCCTCAATGATCGCTACATATCTGGAACAAGAAGGAACGACGAAAGACTACGTCATGGCAGAAGGGGCAGTGGCTGAACTCGCCGATCGGCGACGATCCAAAATATCCAGCTTTCCTTTACCGGCACCGATCACGCTCTATTACAATCGTTTAAACCCGCCTCCACCGCCACCTCCACCGAAGAAAGAAGAATAGCTTCAGTCAAGCAACTCGCTCTTCAGACATCGCCTTGTGACAAGTTGAACAATATTGAAACCCTGACCAGTGCTTATTGTGTTAGGATGATGAGTGAGTTCAGTTAGAGGCAAGGAATATGCTCGGCAGTCCAGTAGACATCGCCATCATCGGAGTCGTAGTTCTCGTGGTCTTCGGACCAAAGAAAGTTCCGGAGCTTGGAAAGGCACTAGGACAAGGCATCGGCAACTTCAAACGCGCGTTGCATGACGTTACAGACGACGTGAAAACTGGCATGAACGAAGCCGAGAAGAAAGACGAAGCTGTTGCGAGCATCGCTCCATCGGCTACTCCAAACCCATCACCAGCACCGGCTCAACCATCTGCGACGGGCTCTGTAGGTCCCGCACCAGCAGACGAAAAAGCGGTTACGTCCTAGTAATCTCGCTCCTTTATCTAGAATCAAAATCTGAGTTGCAACTCAGATTCGCATCCGTTTAAACGAAGACAGCAACAAACTGAAAGAGCGCACGTCATCTTTCCAAAAAGCTGGATATGCTTACTGTGTTAGCGGCTCAAAAGTAACAGCATCGAATCAACATGACGCGATTTGAGGTCATCTCAAAATATCAGCCGGCTGGTGATCAGCCCAAGGCAATCGCTCAACTGAAAAAAGGTATTGAGGCGGACAATCGCTTTCAGACCCTTCTCGGTGTGACCGGCTCTGGCAAAACGATGACAATGGCGCAGTTGATTCAAGAGTGCCAGATGCCTGCGCTCGTTCTCGCGCACAACAAGACGCTCGCCGGGCAGTTGTGCAACGAGATGAAAGACTTTTTTCCAAACAACTCCGTCGAATACTTCATCAGTTATTACGATTACTACCAGCCGGAATCATACATTCCGAGCACCGATACATTCATCGAAAAAGAAGCGAGCATCAACCAGGAGATCGAGCGCTTAAGACACTCGACGACGCGCTCGATTTGGGAACGAGACGATGTGATCGTGGTCGGCTCCGTGAGCTGCATTTACGGTTTAGGTGTTCCCGAGCGTTATCTGTCAGCCGCCGTTGAGATTCGCAAAGGTCAGATTTTCGACCGCACGGAATTCTTGCGAGCGATGGTGCATATTCACTACGACCGCAACGACATGGTCGTTGAGCGCGGAAGATTCAGAGCGCGTGGCGACGTCGTCGAAGTATATCCAGCGTATGAAGAGCGTGTCATTCGCGTCGAATTTTTCGGTGACGAAATCGAGCGAATCGCAGTCGTCAACCCGGTTACGGGAGAGATTGAAGAACTGCCGGATATGATCAGAATCTATCCGGCGAAGCACTACGTCGCAGATGAACTGGAACTCAAAGCTGCAATCGCCCAGATCGAACTCGAACTGGAAGACCGGATCGGTGAACTGGTTGGGCAGGGCAAACTCGTTGAAGCGCAGCGCTTGAAACAGCGAACTCGTTTCGATATCGAAATGCTGAACGAAGTTGGATACTGCAACGGCATCGAAAACTACTCACGAGTGCTGGAAGGGCGCTTGCCTGGACAGCCTCCGCAGACGTTGATCGACTATTTCGTGCGCAAATATGGACGCGACGGATTCATTACCTTTATAGATGAATCCCACGTGACCGTTCCGCAACTGCACGGAATGTTCGCTGGCGACCGGTCGCGCAAAGATACATTGATAGATTTCGGCTTCCGTTTGCCGTGTGCGCGAGATAATCGCCCTCTCACTCACGAAGAGTTCTGGGCGAAAGTCGGAAAAGTTGTTTTCGTGTCAGCGACTCCAGGTAACTGGGAGCTGCAAGTTAGCGAGCAGATCGCTGAACAGATCATTCGTCCGACAGGATTGGTTGACCCGCTTGTCGAAATTCGACCTATTAAAGGTCAGATAGACGACCTGATCGCGGAAATCAAAGACCGCGCAGCGCGCAAAGAGCGCGTTCTCGTAACGACCCTGACCAAGCGCATGGCGGAAGACTTGACCGAGTATCTGCAAGAAATCGGCGTGCGCGTCAAATGGTTGCACAGCGACATCATCGCCCTGGAACGAATCGAGCTGCTGCGCGACTTGCGTCTGGGAGCTTTCGACGTGCTGGTCGGGGTCAATCTACTTCGAGAAGGTCTCGACCTTCCAGAAGTCAGTCTCGTTGCAATCATGGAAGCCGACAAAGAAGGATTCTTGCGGGCGGAACGCTCTCTCGTTCAAACCATAGGAAGAGCGGCTCGTAACGTGGACGGACGCGTGATCATGTACGCAGATCGAACAACAGATTCGATGGCCAAAGCGATAGGCGAGACGGAACGACGACGCTCAATTCAACAGGCTTACAACGCAGAGAACAACATCGTTCCGACCACGATTGTCAAAGAGCACGGCAACACATTGCTCGAACAACTGCGTGGAAAACCCGATGGATTCTTCAATCCTGAAGACGATGACTTCTTGAAGCGTCCGGATAAATATGAGAGCGACGAAGAAAAATCGGATCGCAAGACAAATGTGGCAAATGTAATTCGCAAATTGGAAAAAGAAATGAAGACTGCTGCGAAGAATTTAGACTTCGAGCGCGCTGCGGAAATACGAGACCAACTCAGGGTTTTGCAAGAAAAAGCGACGAAGAATCGAACTTCGCAATAACACCACATTTGGTGACTGTTAGCCGCCAGTTACAATCGTTGCGCATCCAAATTTATCGGCTCTAATCCTCATTCGACCTTATGAAGAAGCGCATGGAAAGCGGCTTCGTAGAATTACGAAATCAAGTGCGCTATTGCATCTGAAAGGTAAACGAATCAAGGGCGACTTGTTAAAACTTCCAAAGAATTGAAATCGGCTGTTGCTGCAAACCCAAACAGGCTGACAAAACAAACAATTCCATTAGTAATTTCCGCAGCAGTTAAAGTGTCTTAACAGAATAGGCACGGTCCCTGTACCGCACTTATACTCTTTGAGCAGCCGTTGCCAAGCAACGTGTGTGCACTGGGCGTATTGGTCGATTTCAAGAGGGTTTTCAAGTAGTAACTTCAAAATCGAAATAACAACAAATTTCGCTAAATCTGAAGGAACTGTATACAAAACCCAAAAGACCAATTTACGCACATATGATACTGCCGCGGAGATTGCTACTGAAAACTCTTCATCCAGATAAACGGTCCACCTCGTTGGACAACAAATAAGTAATAACAAATCGGATGAGTTAAGAGGATTCTAATAAGCAGCGCAGTAAGACGCTTTTGCGTCAATTGTTGTTAGAAGCTAAAACGAGGAACCTATGGCTAAAGCAAAATCCGGAGATAACGAAGGCAGAGGTATGGGTGGCGTTCTCGTAGAAGATGAGAACATCGCCAAGCGCAATGAACTAGAAGAGCTCGATCTCACTGATGAAACCGACGCTTTCACGATCATCGACGACGAACAAGACGATCTCGATGATGACGACGAACCGGTAGAACTTCCGTCAAGCAGAGAAATCGCTACAGAAGATTCAGTTCGTTTGTATCTTCGCGAAATCGGTCGCATTCAACTTTTGAAACCAGACGAAGAAATCGAACTAGCAAGAAAAATCCTCCAGGGCGACATGATCGCAAAGAGAAAGCTAGTACAAGCCAACCTACGTTTGGTTGTATCCATCGCTAAGAAGTACATCGGAAGAGGTTTGTCATTCCTCGATCTAATCCAGGAAGGTAACCTCGGTCTCATCCGCGCATCTGAAAAGTTCGACCATGAGCGCGGCTACAAATTCTCTACCTATGCAACATGGTGGATCCGTCAGGCGATCACCCGTGCACTAGCAGACAAATCGCGCACCATCCGCGTTCCTGTGCACATGGTTGAGACAATCAACAAGCTCAAGAAAGTCACACGTCAATTGGCTCAGGAACTGAACCGCAAGCCGACCGAGCAAGAACTCGCGAAAGCTATGGATGTGTCACTCGTCAAATTGCACGAAATCATCAAAGCTGCAAAAGAACCGATTTCGTTGGAAACACCGATCGGTAAAGAAGAAGATTCACGTCTCGGCGACTTCATCGAAGATGCTGAAACAGACAGACCTGAAACGACAGTAACTCACGAGTTGCTCCGTCAAGATTTGGCTAAGATGTTGAACGAACTAACACCACGTGAGCGCGATGTTCTCCGCCTACGCTTCGGCTTGGACGATGGACGTCAACGCACGCTGGAAGAAGTCGGACAATTGTTCGCTGTAACTCGCGAACGCGTCAGACAGATTGAATTCAAGGCTCTCAGAAAACTGAGACAGCCAGGAAGATCTTCTCGCCTGAGAGAATATCTCTAAACAGAATCGATGTTAAAAGCCCGAGTTCTAAACAAACTCGGGCTTTTTAGTCTTTTACGGAGGTCTTGACTAGAGTGACATTTTCGGACGATTACGCGCCAACGTTCTCAAACGATAACGGCGGAGGTGATTTTCTCGACTCACCAGATATGGTGCGTCAATCACCGACAACAGCAGAGCGTGTAGTCGATACACAATCCGGTTTTCTAGTCGTGGTCAAGCGTGTGGACTCGCGTGTGTCCTTATCGGTCAAACGCAGGTTAGGCACGCCGCCGGCAAGCAGCATCCTGCTCACGCCGGACGAGTCTGTAAAACTTTCACGCATTCTTGCCTCTCGCAACGAAACGCGCACTTCGGTTCGACGCAGCGGCATAAACTTGCCTTCGTTGCCGTCAATCCCCTCATCGACACCTTCATCGTTTCAATCTGAGCTGGATAATTGGACTCCTTCATTCGACAATTTCGAGTCCACCCGTCGCATACCTCTCGAAGATGACGATGATGTGCACACACCCGAAAACTCAGTTTCGAACGACGAAACCGATGACACAAATCCGCGTTCATTCCGTGCTCGCAGAGCGAGAAGCAGAAGTCAACGCAACTCACCATCATTTCAGATTCCGGTCAAATTGATTGCTGGCGTCATCGCATGTCTGGTAATCATTCCTGCCATCGCACTTGGTGGCTACAACATGCTCACTGCCAAACACACAAGAAAGGTAGAAGCTGCTCCAGCACCGGCTGTCGATGTTGAAGCAGTAGAGGCTGCACGCGTCGACAAATTTGCGCGCGCGTTCGTTGCGGATATGCTCGACTTCAATCCAACCACTTACCGAATTTCTCAGGTACACGCAATGGCGAATATGACGCCAGAGCTGATGGAAACTTATTGGAACGAGACTCACTTTCCTCTCTCGATAGAGCAATTGAAGGCGTCGCCGAAAGGCATGACATTAATGATCACGAAAGTCGATCAGTCGCGAATAGATGAACTGACTCGCACCGCCGACATCTATGCCGAACTGGTCAGCCCAGATAACAAGCTGAGCAACCAGGTGCACTTGCAATTAAAGATTGCGACTTCGACCGATGGTCAATTCCGAGTCTTAGAACAGAAAGATTTGAGCACGAAGAAATAAGGCACGAGAAAGGACGCAATCACTGCGCCGGCCATGTCTACAGCCACGTCTTGAGGCTGAGCGCTGCGACCGGGCACGAACGATTGATGCCATTCGTCCGTTGCGGCATATAAGAGCGTGACACAAAATGCGAGAAAGCCCGGCACGATCAAAGTCGGTCGCTTGATGCCCAGCGCCGCCCAGCGAACAAGCCAGTAAAGCACGGCGTATTCGAACATATGCGCACATTTTCTGATCGGAACATTGGCGCCGTGGAGAAGCCTTTCGGTTATTTCCCCAGAATGTGCTTGATTCGAAAATGCATATATAACGCACATCCAAAGTGCCACCAAAAGCCATCTAAAAGCAGGCTTTGAATATATACTCGGATTATCAGTGCTCATCAGGGATTCCTTCTCTTCTTTTGAACTGACGCTGAATTTTTTTCAGGCGCTTTCGCGGTAATTGTAGGCTGGCGACGTTTCGGTCCCGATACGTGTGGGTGGTCTTTCAAATGAAAGCGCCAAAGTCTCTCTGCCGCAAGTTTGATGCCGATTCGCGTTGAGATCTCAATGTCTCGTTTGCTCACTTTATCGCCTTTGGCAATGAAAAGCTCTGAGTTCACATCGCACAGGTCAAGTCCATTGTGAGACTTGTCGATATCCCATAATTTGCAGAGCTTGCCTGGACCTTCTCCGCCTGGCACTCCAATCGCGCGAATGAGAACAGCACCGGGAACGTGCTCAGGCTCGGTCACGACGTTCAAGCAAAAATACATGCCGTATATAAAGTAAACATACGCGTGTCCCGGATGTCCAAACATGACTCGGGTGCGCTCGGTCAATCCCTTGAATGCATGACAAGCCGGGTCATCTTCTGTATATGCCTCGACCTCGACTATCGGAGCGGAGACCACCGTTCCATCGGGCATTCGACGGCAGAGATTGGCGCCCAGGAGGTCTTTTGCGACCTTTACCGTCGGGCGCTGAAAAAAATTTCTGTCGAAAAGTTCAAAACTGTCCACCTGACTCATTCTAACAAAGGTCGCAATATATTTAGACGAAGCTTGTCATGCCGTCCGCAAACCCGAAAACGAAGACCTGTATGGAGCTGCAGGCGCCATCGACCTCACCATATTTGCAACCGAGACTCAGCAAGAACGATATCAAAAGTGCCCAATGCCGCATATATAGGCGAAATGCGGGAATGATGTGAATGGGAGAAAGTGTTGAGAACAGGTCGGTCAGTCTGTTAGACTCAAATTAGCGAATTGTAGTTCAGCACTGAATTTATACGTGAGCGCATCAGGAAATTCTCAAGACCAACAACTTCCAGCAAAGGAAGAATTCTTTGACGCTGTGCGAAGGCACATCTGTCAGGCGCTTGGTTTCGATTTCGTTTTTGTCGACAGCGTTCGTGAGTCGAGCATTGTCAACGTGCACTCGTTCTCGGCAGAAGACGATGATAAGGAAGCGCGTGAATTCGTCGATACATTGACGGACGAAAATCAGCAACCACTGGTGGTGCCAGATTCAAAGGTCGCGCAGAAAGTAAGACAATCGCAAAATCCTTACATCGGCAAAGTGTTTCTTGCTGGTGGCAAATCAAAGGCTGAATCTGAATCAGCAGATCTCGACGATGATGATGAAGAAACGCCACAAGAAGACGACGGTTATCCATACTCGATCGTGCCGATTCTGCAGACGGCGCACGGTAATGCGGGTGCAGTGCGTGGATTGATTCGCGTGCTTTCTTTCGACCCTTCTCGCGAAATTACACAACAAGATCTGGCTACATTGAAGTTGATGGGCGAACACTTGAGCACCAAGATGGCTCAATTTGCACCATCTGAAACGCAAACAAACGAGCAGAGCAAAGCTGCATTCGACAGCGAACATGTCTTGCTAGTTCACTCGAATCGTCTTGTTCGTCGTCGTTTTTCGCGCATTCTCACAAGCGACTATCAGGTGCTTGAAGCTGACAATGCCGAGAAGGCGCTCGAAGCTTTGCAAAACAATCGCGTCGACTTGATTGTCCTGGATGCAGAAGCCAAAACAAAAGGCGGAACTTCTTTCTGCCGCAGCCTGAAAGAGTCATCACTGCACAAGCATGTTCCAGTCATTCTAGTCACATCAGATGCGAATCCAAATGCTCGCGTCGATGGTTTGAATGATGGTGCCGACGATTGTTTGTCTGAGTCGTGTTTTGATTCAGAGCTGACTGCTCGTGTGCGTTCATCGATGCGCCATCGCAAAACTGAACGAGAGTTGGCGATCCAACTACAATTACTCGAGGATTACGCTCAACGTTTAGAACAAGCGACAGAGCACTTGTCGCAAGACAAACAACTGCAATTGAAACGCAATCGCGAACTTGAACTGTTGCGTTGGGAATCTGACATTCTCCGCTCCCAAGACACGCTGTTGCACCGCATCAGCAACACGATCAGACAGTCCTTCAATATCGAAGAAAACTTGCACAAGATGCTGGAAGCATTTTCGGGTTGGTTCAATCTCGATTGTTGCTTCGTTGTTTTACCTAGCGAAGAAGAGCCCGCAGACTCGATTCGCTCGGAGTATTACAACGACGAAGAATATCGCGTTATGAATCAAGAGTCTGATTTGCGCATTCTGGAAGTATTCAAACAACACTTCCAGGGTGAACAACTTTTGATGGCCAACGACGCTCAACACGATCGTCGATTGGAGCCATTCCGCAAAGGATCACTACCGAACTTCCACTTCTTCTCACTGTTCTTCACTCCGATTACATATGAACAGAAGTTGCTCGGAATTCTTGGCGGGTACAAATGTGAATCGCAAGCCAACTGGAATCGCGACAACGAAACCTTCTTAAAGTCGGTCGCCGACCAGGTTGCGACAGGTGTTACAAATGCTCGATTGTATGCGCGGGTTCAGCGGCAAGCCACCACAGATGGTTTGACTGGATTGCTCAACCATCGCACGGGTCAAGAGAAGCTTGCGGAACAGTTGCGATTAGCCGAACGTTATCAACGCAACCTCGCAGTCGTAATGATAGACGTTGACCACTTCAAATCGATCAACGACAACTATGGACACCCTGCCGGCGACTCAGTTCTGAAGTCGACCGCGAAGTTGGTTAAGAGCGACTGCCGCGATGTTGACTTGCCTGTCAGATATGGTGGCGAAGAATTTCTGCTGGTCTTGCCTGAAGTAAATCAGGAAGGTGCCGCTGTGGTGGCAGAACGTATAAGAAAGAATCTGTCGCAGGAAGTTATTCACCACGAAGATATTCAAATTTCGGTTACTGCTAGCTTTGGTATTGCAGCCTTCCCTGAAGATGCTCAGAACCAGCAACAATTGCTCGACCTCGCTGATAAAGCACTTTATCTGTCCAAGCGATTGGGACGAAATCAGGTGCACACTGCCGGTGATCTCATGTTCGAAGAGATCAGCCCGAGCAGAGCGGCTGAAGCCGGTAAGAAAGAGCGGGACGATAAAGAAGAATTGGAAGACGACGAAGTTCTCGCCGCGGCTGACGAACTGACCACCAAACCAATACCGATGAAAGCTGCTCCGTCAGCACCAGTCAGCAAACAGACACCGTCGGATCAATTGATCACACTTCCATCGAACACATATGCAGATTTCGTACCAACGGCAGTTTCGGCTGCAGCCGAACAAAAAGAAGAGTTGGTGCCAGAAGTCGTAGAGATGGTCAAAGCGCTCGCCACAGCACTTTACTCTAAGTCTGATTACAACAAACAGCACCACCTCGAAACTGCACGATTGAGTGAGTTGTTGGCAAAAGTGATGGGACTGAGCCAACAACAAGTTGAGCAGATCCGAGTGGCAGGTTTGTTGCACGACGTGGGCACGCTCTCGATTCCGTCAGACTTGCTGAACAAACCCGGCAAGTACAACGCTGACGAAAGAGAAATCATCAATCAACACGCAGTTCTGGGTGCACAATTGCTCAGACCAATTCGCGCTTTGAAAGACATCTGCGAAATTCTCGAAAATCACCACGAGAGATGGGATGGAACTGGCTATCCACGCGGGTTGCGCGGTGAAGAGATTCCACTCGCGGCTCGCATTGTTTCGATTGTGGACTCTTACCACGCAATGATTTCGGATCGACCTTACCGCGATGCGCTATCGCGTGAGCAGGCTGTGCAGACGTTGAAGTCCGGGGCAGGTACTCAATGGGATCCTTTCCTTGTAGACATTTTCGTAGCTGTTCTTGCAAGTTTGAATGATCCTCGTTCAGTGCAACCGTTGCCGCAACCGGGACCGAAAACTATTCAGGCTCAACCAGCAAGTACAAGCAGTGAAGCGTCTTCGCAAGCCCCTGCACCAGCAGCCGCAGCCAGCGGGACACCACCGGTTCAGGCGGCACCAGAGTCGGTGGCAGGACAAGAGGCAGCATCGTCGCAGCCGATGAATGCTCGGCAACGACTGTTACAACACAGTCAACAGAATCTCCAGCCGCAATCCGCAGAAAAACCGGCGGAGACATCGGCAGACGGTGACAAGCCAATGGCAGAAAAATCTGCTCTCGAACAGTTGCGTCGCACTCCACCGGCCGCTGAAACGATTTCTCGAGCGCAGCAACTTTTTGCGCAACCAAGTCAACCTGAGCCAGAACAAGAACTCGAAGACGAGGACGATGAGGAAGAAAGCGACCTCGTTGATGAACCGGTCGTGCCACCATCTGCGGCGGCAGCGTTGTTCGGTCAGGCAACACCATCGGCGCAGCAACCAGCAGCGTCTGTACCATCTACTAATCCACCAGCAGCGTCTACACCAGCAACGAATCCACCAGCAGCGACGACACCAGCAGCATCATTGTTCTCGCCGCGTGCTATGGAACATGCTCAGTCACACGATGACGAGCACCCACAAAGACCGCGACCATCAGCGTCTCAACTCTTCCCACATTTGACACAAGCAAATCAGCAAAATCAGCAGCCGTCTGCGGCACCACAAGCTTCGCAACCATCTGCGATGCCACAGCAAAATCCTGCATCGGGTGCACCTGGTGCTGCACCAACGAATCCATTCGCAGCGCAAAATCCGAATCAGTCATACACGAATTTGCGTCAAGCAGGTTCGCCGGGGCAGTTGGGACAACCAGGACAGAGCGCTCCCGCTCAGCCGCAGCCGGGACAGGGATTGTTCGGACATCCACAAGCGGGACAGGGAGTGCCGGGACAAGCCGGTCAGCAACATCCTGGACAGGGCATGACAGGACAGGGCGGTCAGACACAACCGGGACAAAGCGGACAGACACAACCCGGACCAAGCGGACAGACACTACCCGGACAGGGAGTGCCGGGACAAGCGGGTCAACCACATCCCGGACAGCCACAAATGCCGGGACAGGCGGGCCAACCACCTTCAGGACAGTCTGGAATGCCGAGTCAGCAAGCACCATACTCGACACCACCACAAAATCCGCAGCAGTCATACACAAACTTACCTCCGCAGAATCCACAACAACCATATCCCGGGTTACAACGCCCGCAGCCTGCTGGTTTGCCACAGCAGTCATATACGAATCTGCAACCACAAAATCCGCAGCAATCGCAGACAAACCGTCCGGCACAAAATCCACAACAACTGCAAAATCCACAACAGCCGCAAAATCCGCAACAGCCGCAAAATCTTCAGCAGCCTTATCCAGGCATGCAAAGACCGCAGCAGCCATCTGCCAGTCCGCAGCAACCTGCGCACAATCCAAACTTCACGCCTGCGCGTCCGAACCCAGGCTTTGGAGATGACGTACCGCAAAGTGCAATCGACACCAATCCAAATCTCACGCCGGTGCCGCAGCTTACGCAGCCTTACACAAGTCTTCCGCAGTCACCACAGACTGTGATGACTCCAGGCTCGCAAAATCCAGCGCAGTCGTATACAAACTTGCCACCAGTTCCGCAGAACCCTCAGCGCCCACCACAAGGCAACACACCTTCTGAACACGAACAGCAAAGAAAGCAAGATCCGTTTTTTGACGAGCAATAATAAATGCTCTAGCGAATCCGCGGTTAAACAGCTAGCTCTAGCCGTTAAACTGCCAGCTCTGGCGGTTAAACTGCCAGCTCTGGCGGTTAAACTGCCAGCTCTGGCGGTTAAACTGCCAGCTCTGGCGGTTAAACTGCTAACTCTGACGGGTTAGACTGCTAGCTCTGGCGGTTGCACGTAGCCTGAGAAATTTGGATTGCGTTGACGTTCCTGTTCCAGTCGGTCAGCTTCGGCCCAATATTGCCTCATCTTCAACTGGTTTGCATACAACGTCTTAATCTCTTTGTCCGCTTTCGCTTTTAGCTCCTCAGCTTCTTTGCGCTTGCTCTCTGCTTCCTTCTCATCTTGCTTGCGCTTTTCTTCTTGCTTTTTGTGCTCGTCCTCTTCCTGTTTTCGTCGCGCGTCATCCTCGCGTCTCTTGTTGGCTTCATCAACAGTTTCGTTTGGATTGCGTCCATCACCCGGACGAAGCACCGTGTCTGCGGTCGGACGATTTGCGCTGTTCCAACGATTTGGATTGGTGGCACGATCGACCTGGTCATCGGTCAATGCTCCAATATCATCCTTCGCGCCCCAGTTGTTATCGAAACGGAACGAGCCATCTTTGTTCAACGATGCGTTCATCGCATGCAAACCGTGACCATCAGCGCCTCCACCTGGTAGGTAAGGTGCATCGACGATGATTTGCAAAGACTGACCAGTTTCAGCAGCATGTTTAGCAGTGATCGAACGCAGTTCGTTGGCAGATCCAAACGTAGCCAATCTCAAATCCTGCGGATAACCTGCAGGAGGACGGTCTGAACCAACAAGGCTGCGATGAACGGCTACTGCGTCATCTCTTCCACCCATAGCAAGATTCAAGTGAGCCAAATCCCACGGCGTTGCGCCTGGGTTATCCTCTAATAAGTTGAAACCACTGGCGGTGCGCTTAAATAATCCTTCTCCGGTCTTTGTATTCGCACCAAGAGAATCGGCATGAGCTGCGAGATAAACTCTGCTTGCCTTATCGATTCCATCGGCTGATGTCGCTTCACCCTTGCGCTCAGACTTCAGGTCCGCCATCGCCTGACCGGCTAGAGCATCCCAAACCTGACCAGCCATGCCGCGCTTACCTTCGATTCCATGATAATTTGCGCTGTATGGTCGAGCCGATTCGGAATCAGCAGCGATGCTCGCCGCACTCACATGCACACGACGTGTCTTACCGTTCGCTTCCTGAATGTCTGCATATCCTCTGTTCATGACAGAAGCAGTCTGCTCCGCAACTTTTGCGACATCTCCAGACTCTAGTAATTGTTTGTTTCGAGACTCCAAGCCGCATGTGAAGTGTTGCCCCTGAACGGAATACTTCTCGGGATCCAATGTCCGCATAGCGAGGTCTTTAGCGGTATTCTTTCTATCTTCTGGTTTGTTCGGATCGACCTGTCCATCTTCGAGTCGTCCGTTCACGACTCCTTTCTTCTCTAGAATGTCTTTCAGCGCGGCATTTACTCTTGCCACCTGCTCAGCAGGAGTGCCCACAAGATGATCGGCGCCACCATCCTTGATGGCAGAGAATCGATCAAATGTACCTTTGGAAATCTGGGCTGCCTCACTGGCTGTGAAACCAGCATCCATGAGAGTTGCGCCGTAATCTTTCACAGCTTTAGCGTCACTCAGGGCGGCAACACGGTCTCCAGCGTCAGGGCGACCGTCTCTCATAACGGTGCGATCGACGACCTGATCACTGCGAGGAAAACCCAATCGCACGACTTTCTTTTCGTTCTCATCATTGGACTGGTCCTTGAACACGCTCTTGTATTCGCCACCGCCTGTGGTCAAAGCAGATCGAACCGCCTCCAATCGTTCCGGTTGAATCTGCTCTTTTGTGTTGTCCTCGCGATGGTCAATACGTTCTCTCGGAGCATCATTTTGCATGCAAAGACATCCTCCAGGGCGCCCGGAATTAGACGTCTTCCGACGTCGTTAGTAATCAGTTGCGTTTCACTTCGCATTTGCTGCTAAAGAAACACTTCCAGAATCCTAAGGATCAAATGTTGCAGTTTAGTGTCCTAATTGACCGAATTGAAAACTATTCTTCGATTCGACGGTCCGCTTTGTTTTCGATGAAGCGTTTCATGTTGTCCATCCACTGAGGCAACTTCTCACCAAACGATGCCATCATATAAAGGGAAAAAATATCAGCGAACGTTCCTTCCGCACTCACTCTGAAGGTGACAAGCGTGCAATGAGCGGCCGACTCCACGACATGATCGAAAACGAACCGCGACCCGAACAGTTTGAACTCACTCTCGTAGGAATTTTGCGGATTGAAGTCGGTCACAACCAGCGTGCTGGTCAAGCCTTTGCCCAGATCGATTTTTCCCTTCGCACCTAATTCGAGGGGTCCGTCGAACTTAATCGACTTCATTCCCTTATCCCAAACGTTCCAGGTTTTCCAATCCAAAAGCTTGTCCCACACCGTTTCGAGTGGTGCGTTAATTAATACCTTGTGAACCGCTAGTTTCTTCATAGTGCTCTTATTTCGGCTAATATTCTCCATTGATTTCCTTTGTTTAGTCAATGTTGCTGAGCTGCAACTGTTGCGAGCATTCATGTCAGGAGCACTTATGAAAACGATCGACCTCCGCAGCGACACCGTAACGCACCCAACTCACGAGATGCGCGAGGCGATGTACAAAGCCGAAGTTGGGGACGATGTGTACGATGAAGACCCGACCGTAAACGCGCTACAAGAACGAGTCGCCAAAATGCTCGGCAAAGAATCAGCACTTTTCGTTAGCAGCGGCACCATGGGAAATCTGATATCACTTTTGGTGCATTGTGGCAGAGGCGATCAAGCCATCGTCGGTGACGGCAGCCACATCAATCAATGGGAACAAAACGGTGCGTCGAGCTTAGGTGGAATTAGCCTGAAGACAATCTACAACAATCTCGATGGAACATTGACACCGTCGGCGGTAGCAGCAGCAGTCAATCCCGATAACATTCATTGTGCAAAGACAAAGTTGATCTGCCTGGAAAACACTTGGAACGGTCAACCCATAACGCTTTCTTATATCAGCGAGATCAAAGCAATAGCGCAGCAGCATGAGTTGAAAATGCATTTAGACGGAGCGCGAATGTTCAATGCGTGCCTCGCCCTCGGCGTCACGCCAACGGAACTGGTTAAGGACTTTGATTCCGTTCAGCTTTGTTTCTCCAAAGGGCTAGCAGCGCCCATTGGCTCGGTAATCTGCGGGACGAACGAATTTATCCGCGAAGCAAAACGCATGAGAAAAGTTCTCGGTGGTGGCATGAGACAAGTAGGAATTATTGCGGCGGCTTGCGCGATATCGCTCGATAAAATGATCGATCGATTAGCAGAAGACCACGACACAGCCAAGCAATTAGCAGACGGACTGGCGAAACTTTCGTTTATCAAAGTCGATCCAACACAAACAAAAACGAACATGGTGTTCTTTGAAAGCGCCAACGCAAAAACTTCCAGACAAGACCTGGTGAAAGCATTGCAACAAGTTGGAATTCTTGTCGGCATCGAACAACGTCTCGGAATTCGCGCTGTTACGCATTACGGAATTTCTAAAGAGGACATTGATGAAGCCGTAAAGCGAATCGCAGCGCTCGCTCATTCGGCAGAAAAACTGGTCAACGTCTAAAAGCCCCCCAATTCAACATCCAAATTTAAATCGGGAGTTATTTCACGCAATATCCAACTCGAAATCGGCGAGAGCGTCTAGTTATTTCATCACCACTTTAGTGTCCCAGCGCTCGTGCTCAATCTTCCACTGACCGTCTTCCCAGGTCAGTTCTATCTGTCCGACCGTCTTGTCTGTAACACCAGCCTGAGGCTCATTTTCACCAGTGGCTTCGAGAATTGCGCTGGTGCCATTCACTTTCTCATTCGTTATCGTGACTTGTTTCGGCAATCCCGCCTTGAATAGCGGGAAAAGAAAGTTGAGTTCGTCCTTCGTCATCGGCTTATCCTTAGCAATTGAAGTGCTGGAACGCAGCGCCTGAAGGTCGGCATAGCTCGTCGCCGCGAGCTCCTTCTTGTGAATTTCGAGATAGCTCGTTGTTGGCGAACCTTGCGCGTTCGCGGCGATACAAGTAAGTTGAAGAATTCCAGCAAGAAGCAGAGCAGAGCGGTACATCGTTCCTCCGAACCAGTAGTCGTGTTAGTGAATAACTGCCACTGGCTGGAAATTAGACGTAGTCAAGATGAAATCCGCTAACGCTTACTGGTCTTCGGCTTCCGCCGCTAGCTCCTGATTTTTTGCCTTCTGCGACCAGAACAAGAACCCTAAAAGTCCGGCGACCATCAAAGTAAATACGATGTATTTAAAGCTAACACCGACTGCGCTTGGTTCTTCCCCATCGGTAATGCAGATGTCGCAATCTTTGAAGGCGCCGACTTCGGAACGCGAAATTGTTGATTTGGGTCCGGTGGGTTTGAGTTCCGTCAGCATGACCTTGTTGTTTGCGCCGGACTTCAACAACTCACCTTTTGCGTCATAAGCGTGAATGTACATGCTCTCAGTGTAAGTGTTCGCCTCGGTGCCGGCAGTTTGCAGCGGGTCACCGACTTGTACGCAAAATACGCTGATGGAGCCAGGTTTAGCCGCAGCTTCATTGTTGAAGTGCTGACCGTTTTCCAAATCGATGTCCATGCGCTCAGACGCTTCGGCTGGGCGATCCTTCGTCACAACCATGTTGCTTATGTTCACTTCTTCATATCTCTGAGACACTGGATTGACAAACTGTCTCGGCTGCACCTGCTCGGGATTCGGGTAGTGCCCAGTGGCAGAGAAGTAGCCCATAGCCGCAGTCTTGATTGAATCCATAACTTCAATCAACCGCAGCTCCGGCGCGTCAGCACGATAGAGCACTTTGCCATCACTGCTAGCCAGTCCGTCCTTAGTCGGACGTAACCAGACGCACTTGCGGTAAGCACCTTGCAAAAGGCGCAACTCGTCGTTGGTAGTGCCGTTCCAGAAGTAGACGTTTGGTTTGCGTTTGGCATTGTTCGCACGAATTTCAACTAAACCCGGTTTAAATGCGATCGCCACTGCATCATCCGCGGTGCTAAAGTCTTTGTCCATCAATGGCTGAACATATGCAGGAGCATTGGCCATTGTGTCAGGTTTCATGTTGGTGTTGCCGATCGATGCCAGCGCCAACACAGCCGCAACAGCGACTAATGGAACTCCAATCTTGAATGCCTTATTGAATTTTTCGGATCGCGGAATCAGCTTGTCGATTTTGTCGCTAACTGTTTCAACTTCAACTGGAGCCTCTTTCTCTTCTTCTTGACCGAAGAAGGAACGTCCAGAACCGCGCATCGCAACGTCGCGAGAACCCTTCAGACCCAGCTTAACATCAGGGTCAAAAAGACTTTCGTCAGTTTCGTCTGCCACCGC
Source organism: Drouetiella sp. (assembly GCA_036702965.1). Lineage (GTDB taxonomy): Bacteria > Cyanobacteriota > Vampirovibrionia > Obscuribacterales > Obscuribacteraceae > PALSA-1081. The sequence continues at coordinate 34,123 of DATNPZ010000008.1, read as the reverse complement.
ATCTGGGTCCACGTTTTCCAAGCTGTAGATCATGCGGGCGGATTCTGCTAATAAGCGCTCGATTTCCAGTTCATGCTGCAAATCCACTTTTGGAACAAACTTCTTCGGCGCATTCGATGGCGAAAGGAATTCGCTATCACTGATTTTGTCTGTGATGCTCGGCTCAGATTTAGCAGCTGGTGCTGAGGCTTTCTGTTGTTGTGCCAATTCCAAATTGCGCAGCAAATTCTCAGCTTCTTCCAGCAAATCCTGATTTGCTTGCTCTAGCGCTAATTCCTTTTTTGCTTCCTGAAAATCAAAATCATCGACTAGCTTTTTGGTGACCTGCGCCAGGTTCGGATCAGACGTTTTTGCATCACCGATTACAGCTTCGCGGTCGGAAACAATCGCATTATCGTCTGTCAGTGCTGTTTTCAGCTTAGAACGATCAGCTTTCGCATTATTGTTCGTCGAAAAATTCAAAAACTTTCGCGCAGCGATTTGACGTTCAATTGATTTCTCTGCTTTGTTCTTCTCAAAGACATCAGCGCCTTTCTTCTTCCAATCCAAAGGCTCTAACGGATCGAGTGGATCTGGAGCAAATTCGTGCAAATCAGCCGGCTCGCTTTTCGGCTGGCTATCAGAAGATTTAGCGTCGGTTGGCTTAGTTTTCCTTCCACCGAGCTTCGCTCTCAAGTCGTTGTAATCTTCTGCTGTTTTACGTTCATCTCTCGAATCTTTTTTCTTGGATTCGCTTTCCTTCGCTACAGTTTCAGTGGTAGCAGCAGTGGTTTCCGCACCAGCAACAGCAGCAGCAGAATCCCCAACAGTCGATTCAGCGGACGCTGCGTGTGCAGTATCTCCGCCAGATTTTGCAGATGACTCGAGACCCAATTCACTTTCCAGAATAGAAAGCGTGAGAGCATCAGCTTTCTCTGCGCGCAGCCACTGTGCATAACATTCAAATACCGTTCGTCGCAAAAAATGTTTAGCCGGAAGCGCTGACTTAGCCAGCTCATACGCTTGTTCATAGCGCTTTTGCGCGTTAGCTTTATCATCCAATTTCTCGTAATTCTTTGCTGCCTTTACGAGCGTAAACACACGATCCTTGTTTGAAGTTTGCGCGCTGTCATCTTGCAACTTCAGTAATTTCTCGTAGGCCAACCTGGCTGATTCAAAATCACCAGCAGCATAACTGCACTCTGCGACTTTGAGCACCACTGACGCAACGTCGCCGCGTTCGACATCTGTGTGCTTTGAAATATCGCTCAGAATGCCGGTGTAGAGACTGACCGCAGCCAGAAAATTCCCATCGCGAAACTGAGTATCAGCAGAGGAAAGTCTATCGATAAATTGAGGAGAGAGTGTCAATTGCGTCATTTGTCTTCGGTTAGAAGATCATGCTTTCGCTCTTGTAGCGATAGGCGTAATCTTTGTAGGAGGGGGTAACGGAACTGCCTGGAGTATTGAAGGGAACTGCGGTCGTTGAAGCACTGCGGATGGTTTCACAGTTTGGAGGGTGGTGCTCACGGGAGCGGGGGCGACCACTTCGGGAGCTTGAACGCTGACAGATTCAGCTTTTTCACGCTCTTGAGCGGACAACATCAATTGAGAAAAATACTTGCGTTCAGCATCGTTGCGCGCATGTGCAAGACAGTCTTTGCATAAGAAAGTCGCACCTTGAAAATCGCTTGCGAGAATGAACAGCTCAATTATTCCAGCTTTTGCAGCAACCATGTCGGGGTCCAGAGTCAACGCAGCACGATACTGTTTCAATGCGTTGTCTGTGTTGCCTTGCTGCTTGTCGTTGTTGCCAGAAAGGTAGTAGTCCACAGCCGTGAGCGATCCAGCCTTGGCGAGAGATTTCAACTGAGCGCTCGCGTCAAGGCAGTTGCCGTTTTGAGTAAGCGCATAGATCAGGTATCTGCGTGCGTTCAAATCGTTTGGATTGGCACGAACGGCGTTTTTCAGAACTACAGACGCGGCCTCATAAGATCCCGATTGAACCAGGTCGTACCCCTTTCTCGTCAGTAGATTCGCTGACGAACTCTCGACTGGAAATGCAGCCTGAGCCGAGCTTCCACCGCAAGCAATGTTGACGGCAATGAGAGCAAATACAAAAGTAGCGACTGCAGTATTTTTCATCGGATCAAGTTCACCAGTGCGCGCGCAACGTTTTCAAACACCTGGTTCAGTTGAGATGTATCAGTGGCTTGATAGAATTGCGCATTGTTTCCAGAGATTCCGGCAATGCCGCCTGTTGTCGAGTTCGAATTCGTGTCGTTCAGAACTGCAGTCTGATTGGCTTGCAAACTCGGAACAAGACACAATCCAATGCAGTAAATCGGAATACCGGCGCTATTCGCAAGAACAGCTTGAGCACGAGCGTCGGCTGTAGGGTCACCACCGAAGCTGGTGGCAGTTGGAAGTCCATCTGTGAAAAGCACAATCGCCTTCTTCGCACCCGGTCGGCTCAATCCCTGCCCGCCGGAGCTTGTCGCTTTGAACTCATTCAGTGCAGTCGAAAGTGCACCAGAGATGTTTGTGCCACCATATGCGACCAGAGTCTGGACAGCGCTCATTACAGCGGTGTAGTTGCTGTATGCAGTACCTGCAGCGATTGTGGGGTTCAACATTACGCCAGGGTTTGGAGGCAGGGGCACCATCGGGTCAGTTGGATAGAGATTCGAAACGTAGCTGCTCGGATTGTCTGTAATGTTGCCGAGTGTGGCGTAGTCTGGATTAACCACCTGCTTCGCTGTCGTGCCAGGGTCCGAGCCGAACGAAACCAAACTGAAATGCGCATCGCAGTCGTTGTTCATGATGGTGAAGAAGTTCTGCGCTGCGATAATCGCATCCGAAATTGGATGACGCTGAGCCATTGCTGCTTGCTGATATGCGGCAAAGTATCCAGCTTTTGGAGTTACACCCCATGTGCTGTAGTCGATTCCAGCGGTTGTCGCGGTGACGATGGACTCGAAATTTCCGCGAGAAGCTTCGACCAGCAAACCAATATTGTTAGCAGGGAAAGTGCAACCATTTATCGTGCAACCTTGTGACATATCCGAGGTTCCGTCGACATTGACGACGAGGTCGGTAAAGGCAGTGCTCGACATCGAGTTCAGTGGAGCGACGCCGCAGTTCACACCGCGAGCCGATGCGCTGAAGCTGTAGGCACCACCGCCGCCATCCAACTCTTGCGGGAATGTGGAATTAAGTGGAGTACCGGTCGGGCTCGTACACTTGAATGCGTTATACAGAGCACCTTTGTTCAAGACGTTGTAGCCGGCAATCTTTTTCGTAACTCCGTTGGTTGTGACGGACTTGCTGTAACGGTTGACGATGGTGACCAAAGAGAAATCGTCCATCGACGCAGAGATATCGAAGCAAAGCACCACATCCAACATCGGCAAACCGCCGTTAGACATTTCGTATGCAGTAACTGTCGTGGGAAGGTTCAAGAACTTCGCGAACAATGGCGTATAACCAAACGCCCCAGACACTTGAATGATTTTGCCGTTGGCACTACCGAGCGGAACAGCCTGACGTGAAACTGGGTCCAAAAATTGGAAGTACAGCATCGCCTGCCCTGGACCTGGATTCATAGTCGGTGAGCTGGACTCGGTCGCACTGGCCATTGAGTACGACAAAATCGTATTTTGCTTGAACATATTGAGAGCAGTTGCTTTCGCACCGACTTGCGTGCCACTGGTGTCCAAATTGTCCGATGTGGCAACAGTCGCACCTGCTGCAAGCGCAGCGCTGTCCAGACATGCCTTCAACTGCTGCTTCGAGAAGTTGTACAAGCACATTTCATAAGCAACGAGGCACAGTGGCGCCACGACAAATGCCGCAAGAAAAATCATCAAGACAGTAACGGCTTGACCCTTGTTTCTGCGCTGCTCACGGACGCGGCGTCTTCTCGCTAAATCATTCCTAGCTGCCATAGAATTTCTCCGTGATGATTGGGAATGTGTAGCGACGTTTGATCAATAAAGTCCCATTTTTCGAGTAAAAGGTGGCCCCGAAGAAGGCTACCGGTGCCGGAACCTTCACAGTCACCATTGTCGTCACGGTCACGTAAGAAGATTGATTAGCTGGTGGATTACCTGAGTAATCGTTGTAAACAAAGTCCGGAGATGAAGTCGACGTGAGCTGCGGCTGAGATACAAAATTGCCATCAGTTGCGTGCATGCGCAATTGAGCTTGCGCCGCGGCGAGAGCAGTCGTCGCGTTGTTGGTCTGCGCAGCGGCTCTACAAGCGTCGCGGCACACCGAATCGTTCAGGCACATGGCAAAATTCATCAAGATCATGTCGATCGCCAGTACCGAGAAGGTAATCATAAGAATGGCACCGACTGCCAGTTCCATTGATGATGCACCACGTCTATTTCTTAACTTCATTGATTCAGACCTTGTGGATACTCAGAGAAAACGGAACAGCGCGCGGTTGTCGTAATTGGCGCGGTCAGCCCGGGAATGGGACCGAGGATGCTCTTTGGTGTCATCAGCAGCGGCGTTATTTTTCCGGTCAATAACACTTCGATGTTGTAGTTGTTGCTATTTGTGTCCGCAGGTTTGGCGAGCGCCGTGGACTGCCTCGTCACGCTGCCGCCGCTGAGCGGACATATGATGATATTCGTTGTTATGTTGGACAAGGAGACACCATTCCATCCACCAATAGATGTGTTGGCGACTTGCGTTGCAAGGTTCGTAGCCGAAAGTTGCGTCGTGGAAGTATTCGTAGTGAACGACTTGGCTTGAGATGCTGCCTGCGCTGCTAAGCGAGCAGCATTGAGCAAGAACATGTACCGTACACCCAGTGTTCCCAACGTAATAAGAGGAAAGGTGAACACCATGAACAGCACTAACATTGTCGGAGCGAACTCTGACATTGTGGTGCCAGACCTTGACCGGTTGCGTGCGAACTTACTCAAAAGAACCTCGGAAATAAAGCCATACTTCAATTTTGCGTGCACAGAATGTTGCCGACCATCACCCAAAAGTTTATTCAATATAGTGATTTATTCCCATTGTCAGATCACTCTGTGTCCAATATGCGAACGCCGTCCAGGCGCATTAGAACGCAGTCTAAAGCCGCTGGTTCAGAACTTCTTCAAAAGTGTTCGATCTGCGCTCGAATTGGGTATGTACTTAATAGAGTTATCGGAACGAGTCGAGCAGCAAGCTGCAAAGACTGTCCTTCGGAGCCCTTGAATGAAGATATCGGCAGAGATGTGTGCCCAAGTTCTGACCGCTGCCGGTGACATCGCGTCACGCAACGAAAGCTATCGCGAAGCCGAGAGACTCTATTTAGATGCGCTCGACCACGTCGTCGAATCCTATGGTCCGAACAGTTTCCAGGCTGCTTCACTTTGCGCTCATGTATCTGTGACAATGCGAATGCAAGGCAAGATTAGCGAGTCTACCGAATATATGCGTCGCGCCGACGACATTAACCAGGCGCATCAAAAAGCCTACGCTGAACCAGCGATTTTGGACCTGCTCCTCTCCCTTTAACCATTATCCGAGAATCCTGGAAAGTCCGCGCAGCAAGCTGCCAGACATTTCCCCGCATTTCTGTGCAGGCTGATTTGCTAAGATCTGCTGACTTAATAGATCACAAGTCAGGAGATCTTGGATGAAACGCTCGATTTGGGCCGGATTGCTCGCACTGGTCATGACTGGAAGCCTGGCATCGAAAACGTTTGCTGTAGAGCCTGCAAGCGCTACCAAATCGGCAGCGGACCCCTGGTGGAAACATGCGGTCATCTATGAAATCTATCCACGCAGTTTTGCCGACTCTGATAACGACGGAACCGGTGACATCAAGGGCATCACCTCCAAACTTGATTACTTGAAAGGGCTCGGAGTCGATGCACTCTGGCTCACTCCATGTTATCCCTCGCCTCAAATCGACTTTGGATACGACATCTCGGACTACTACACCATCGCGCCCGAATATGGAACGATGGCGGATTTCGATGAACTGGTCGCCGAAGCGAAAAAACGCAACATCAGAATCATCATGGACCTCGTGATGAATCACACTTCGAACAAACATCCCTGGTTTGTCGAATCAGCCTCATCGAAAGACAATCCAAAACGGGATTGGTACATCTGGCGTGATGGCGGTGGTGACAATGTGCCACCAAACAACTGGCAGTCGATCTTCGGGCACTCGGCATGGCAACTCGATCCGAAGACCAATCAGTATTACTATCACTTTTTCTATTCAGAGCAACCAGACTTGAACTGGCGTAATCCTGAAGTGCGCAAAGCCATGTACGATGTCGCCAAATTCTGGTTGGACAAGGGCGTTGCCGGTTTCAGATTAGACGCAATTGGAACGCTGTTCGAGGAAGCCGACTTGCCTGACAATCCACTTCTGGAAGGCAAAAACAAATTCGGCGATCCGAAAATGGATAACGTGCACAACGATAAGCTCTCTGAAGTCCATGATGTTCTTCGCGAACTGCGCAAAGTTATGGATCAATATCCAGATGACCGAGTCATTGTTGGCGAGACGAGCGCTCGCGACATCAACGAACTGTCTCAAAACTTCGGTAAGAACCTGGACGAAATTCAGTTGCCGATGAACTTCTTCTTCGCTGACATCAATAAATTGTCCCCACCAGATTTCCGATCGCGCATCGGCGAGTGGGATAAGAATTCAGCCGGCGGATGGCCAGTCTATCTGTTCAGCAACCACGATCAAGTTCGTCATTACATCAGATACGGCGATAAATCTCACAACGACGACATAGCTAAAGTTACAGCCGCCTTGCTGATGACGTTGCGCGGCACACCCTTGATGTACTACGGCGAAGAAATCGGAATGGAGAATAACGATCCAAAATCGAAAGATGACGTTCAAGATCCAATCGGGAAAATCGGTTGGCCAGAAGAAATCGGGCGCGATGGAGAACGTACTCCGATGCAGTGGACAAGCGGCACAAACGCTGGATTCAATGCAGGTAGCAAAACCTGGTTACCCGTGCCGGATAGCTACAAGAAGTACAACGTCACAACCGAAACAGCGGACAAAAATTCGATCCTGAACTTCTACAAGGACTTGATCCAACTGCGCAAAAGTGAAGACGCCTTGATGCACGGAGACTATCAAGCTGTCGACGACCAGAATAAAGATGTTCTCTCGTATCTCCGTCGTGGCGAGAAGAAGAGCATTCTTGTGGCACTGAATATGACACCAGAGAGCAAAACAGTAACTTATGATCTCAAACCTTTCGGTGTCAATTCAACTTCCGCGCACACATTGCTTGCTTCACCGAAAAGTCTGCCAAGCAGCGCGAGCTTGAATAAACTCACGCTGCCGCCTTACGGAGTCTTCATTGGGCAGGTCCAATAAGTAATCTATTTTAGAACTCAGTATAATGGCAGATGACAGATTTTGGTGTCGAGTATTGAGATCAGAATGAAATTAGCCAATTCGATCAGGGTTAGTAGCCTTGCGATTGCAGCGCTATTGAGCGCAACGTTTTTGCCGCTGTCGACTGCGGCGCAGCAACACTCGGCTGTAGGAACTGCTAATTCACAAACAATTAGACAGCCGCAGTCATTCGAACGGACAAACCTCTCTGTAAATTATGCTGATAGACAGCAGGCAATCAATCTTTTGGCGAATCAAAAATACACGGAATCGGAAAAATATTTCAAGAAATTTTTCAACGAAACACATTTAGCCTTTCACTCTTCGAGCCCCTATGTCGCTGAAATAAGAAAACTGCGAAAGCGGATATTAGAAATTGACAGCACCGCATTCAGTGCACAAAGCAATTCTCTTGATTCAAAAATCGAGCTAGATGAAGACCGCTTTTCCGCCGACTTTATAAAGGATTCCAGGCTACCAATAGTTGAGAATCTCGAGGGTGTTCTAAAGCTAAAACAGCAAAAATACGCCCCTAACGACATTCGTATCGCCAAAACAAAACTGCAAATCGCTTCTATTTTCAGCAGCGGTTACGGCGCAAATGTTCCTAGTTTAAACCTGGCCGCTTACGAGTCTCTATCGGCGTTTACAGCCTCTTACTTAGATACGCTGAATGGTGCCAAACCTAATTCCGATGCTCTAAAAACATCTCAACTTTTTAACGGTCAGAAGAACTTGTTGGATTTCCTACGGAAGAATCTAAATCTCAATGGTTGTCAACTCGCACAGATGGGAGACAGGACTCGCGCGAAGTCTTGCTTCGAACTTGCAACTAAATGCCTGGTCGCTGACAAAAATGCTTTACCTACAACTGTTGTTCCGAACCTACTGCAACTGTCAAACTATTTTAAATGGCTGAACGAAGACAGGTCCGCATGGAATTTAATACAGCAAGCATCCAACATTGCGCGCCTTGCAAAAAATGATGCTCTCATTGTTAGTTGCTTATATGAAGAAGCAAGTCTACGCGAGAAAGAACGAGAGTTTCCGGCCGTATTTGAAAAGGCAAAGGAAGCGTACGATTTAGCACAGCACTGCGAAATCGATAAATACCAACGCTTCGATCTTTACCGACTCCTTGCGCAATCGGAATATGACCGAAGCGATTTTCCCAATGCAGAAAAGCATATTGAAGAAGCTCTAAAAATCGATCCAATTACTGATGTGGAATATGTCTCTGGACTGTTAGTTCTGGCTGAAATTTATATGGATACAAATAGAGCAAAAGCTGCACTGGAAAACCTCAACGACTCGCTTACCAAATATCGTGACCAGAGCGCAAATCAAAGTGTCTATGCGAAGGCATTCGCTCTTAAAGGTTCCGTCTACATGCAAGAGAGCGATTTTGACAAAGCTAGACAAGCTTTCAACGACGCTTACCGTTTGGATTCGATGGATCACTCGAGCCAGGGCATGTATTTTGCGGCGCGAGATCTCAACGGCTTGGCGATGATTGAGAGCGCAAGCAACAATCAAGCAGCGGCAAAAAAGTATATACTGCAGGCTGCGGCTTTGACTGCATCGTACATCAACGCAGAGTTTTCGCAGCTTTCGTTCAACGAACAGTGCGCATTTTTAGAACTAGCAAAAGACGAGCGGGATGCTCTTCTAACTGCTTGTTCCGACGACTATTCTATGCCGCAGTCTTACAATTATATGATGCGCTGGAAAGGACTGTTACTGGAGTCCTTGAGACAAAAAGCAGCTCTCAAAGAACTGTTAACGCGGAGGCCAGAACTAAAGAATTTAAGCTCACAACTAGACCAAGCCAACATCGAGATTTCATCTTTAGTCAACAGCGGTGCAGATAATCAACACGCAACTAATTTTGCTCAAGATCTTCAATCCAAGCTTTCTGCACGTGATGCACTGGAAACCAAACTGTACGCAGCTTCCAACATCGATCTGAACGACCCGATCGCCTCTTTTGATTCAAACAAATTTCGAGCACTGTTGAAACCTGATGAAGCCTTCGTTGACATCATTTCCTTTCAACCAAGGGACAGTGCGGAGCAGGATGAACGGTATGTAGCGATCGTGATGAAGGCTGGAAAGGGCGGCGAACCCAGATATGTCTATTTAGCCGATACGCAATTAGTCCTCGAAATGATTTCAACATGGCGCTCGCTTGTTACGCACAATCCGAATGAAAAACGGGGCGTGACTTTTAAAATCGGAAAGGCGAGCAAGCCAAAGAACAGCACAGAGACCGGCGTTCAATTAGATGCAAAACTAAGCACAAGGAACGTCAATCGCGATATTGATGTTGAGGCACCGGGTTCGAAACCAAAAGTTGTACGCGGTGATGAAAAATCGCTGACAAAAATACTCAAGTTGCTTCTGCTCGATCAAAAAGATCTGCAAGAAGCGCTTGGTCCTGAAATCAAAAAGCTTTGGATTTGTCCAGAAGGGCTCTATGCAAAAGTGCCCTGGAACAGTTTGGCAGTGGACAACGGCGCTGACTCGTACAAAGTCTGCGAAGTTGATAGCCCTCGTGAATTTGTTGTTCTGAAAACATCAAAGGATCACCAAACAGACAACAAATCCGTTTTGCTTACCGGATTAAGCAAGTTCGAGCCGCCACTGAATAATCTTGAAGGCGCACTGGAAGAAGTAAAATCCCTGAAACCTTTAGCAGACAATTACGACAACAATCACACCACGATGCTAACAGAGAGCGCTGCGACCAAAGAGGCTGTTCGCCGAGCCTTAGGTGCAGCGAGCGTTGCCCACATCGCGACCCATGGTTTCGCGGTTGGCGCGAGCACTGGATATGATGGCACGAGCGCGACGAGATCCGCCGATTCATCGGTGCGATCAAGCAGTCAATTTCAGCTAATTGCAAGCGCTAACAATCCATTGCTTGAGTGTGGACTTTATTTTGCTGGGGGCAAAAATTCAAACGGTGACAGCTCTCACAGCGCAAATGTTCTTACTGCGCAAGAAATCGTGGGATTGGATCTCAGCAAGTGCGATCTGGTCACTCTGTCAGCCTGCCAGAGCGGCTTAGGACACAGTTTTAGTGGACAAGGAATAGTCGGATTGAGATCCGCAATCATGAGTGCTGGCGCAAGGTCAATGCTCATGTCACTGTGGAGCGTTCCGGATGACGCTACTAACGAACTGATGAAGCGCTTCTACACGTATCTCTGGCGAGACAAGTTATCCAAGGTAGATGCGCTCGCGAAAGCACAGAATGACATACGGACAGACAAAAATCATGACTGGAGCGCCTCACAAAATTGGGCGGCTTGGGTATTAACCGGAGACGGGTTTTAGCCACTTTATCGATTCAAGCGCCATTCGAATTTGGCGATAGTATTGGGAATAAAGTGGTATCGGAGCCTGATAGAAAACTTCCTGGATTTCTTGGTCAGCCTCATTGACGTTGATGTAGACGTTGAGGAATTTCGTCATCTCCTCGCCGCTCTCAATGAACAATCCTTCGATCATCATTACAGGACTTCCCTGAACGTAAAGCAAACGTCCTTGTAGAATTTCGCAGCGCGCCGCGTATCTGCTGGTTGGTGGATTCAGATTGATATATTGATTATCGCCAATCGTGGGTCCAAGCACGTTTCGGAGCGACATGATGTGTTCGGGTTTAAGCACCAAAACTTGTCCAGTCAATTCTCTTAGAAGAGTTGCAAAATAGTTGGCATCACTGACGGTGACTTTGTCGCCGCGACAAAAGATTCGCAATTCGACGCGAGGATCGTTTTGAGGTGCAAATGTCGTCAGCATCCATTCGCCACCATGCGCAAACGAAGTGCTAGAAACTTTCCAGTTTGGTGGCAGCGAAATTGTTTGAATAGCTCCTAAGTGACGATTCTCAAAGCCCGAGAACGTCATACCATCACCAATCAGCTGCTCGTTGCAATTGACGAAACCGACTGCGTTAACTGAAGTTGTAAATTCCATAGCAAACCCACCTGAGTGCCAACTCACGCCTTTTAAATTCCAGTTGTGATTCGATAATAGGGGTCAATTGTGTTCGAATAGTGTCTCCTGTCATCAATTCAATTACTCATTTATAATGGAGAAAGGAAACACAACCGTTCAGGAAACTCACAAGCTCTTTGCCGACAACACTTTTACCGACTGCGATTCGCCGACATGTCCAACGAACAATCAAAAATATCAGACGAACGTTTCCACGAACTCTATACGCAAGCCAAAGATGCGCTTGTGGAAAAGAACTACATTCAGGCTGAAACGATCTTCAAAGCGGCTCTGGAACTCGGTCGGCAACTACATCCCGCGCCGTGTTTGGATACGACGGCGTGTCTGATCGGACTGGGCGATGTATATTTCGGTTCGTCGATGTTTGAACCGGCGCGAGATTTCTACAAGAAAGCTTTGTCTGAACACGACAAAACAGAAAAGTCCGAGCGTAAAGACAAAATCTCCCCGATGTTCAAATACTGCAAAGCGCTGACCGTGCTGGAGGAGTATCAAGACGCTGATCGAGCCTATGCAGATACTGTCCAAGTAGCAGAGCTGCTGCTTCCTGTCGGGAACCCGCTTCTGACGAACATCTACGACTCCTACGCCAATATGATCGCGCAGAGTCAGATGGACCCTGGACCGGAGAGAGAGAAATTCTTTCGAGAAAAAGCGGAAGCCAGTCGCAGAAAGTATGTGCCACCAGTTCGTCCGAAACAAAATCCAACGAGAACTGATTTACCTAAATTGCGAGCTGCAGCAAAACCAAGCGCGCCGATCTTCGAGACTATCGGCAGTAAGACTGCTGTTCAAACACAGACAGGGCTCGTAGTTCGCAACGTGCAGATCGTGATGGCTCTGATAACCGTTGCATGCATCGCCTACGGCGTTCTAAACAGTGGAACGCGAAACTACTTCGTCGGCTTATTCAATCACAAAACGCATGAAACTTCGACTAACGGAACTCGATAGGTCACATGCGATTGAAAAATGAATCGGATGCGCACAACAAGTACGCATCCGACAATAATTTCGAATTATTCCTACAGAGAACTAGAGTTCTTGCTTGCCACCAGCTTTGGTGCCGGCTTTAGCTGGCTTTTCTGGTTCAGGGAAAGGATTGTTTGCCTGCAAGTCGTTCAAATACTTCTCACCGGTTTCTTTGAGAATTTTGCCCTTCTTGTAGTCCTTGTGATTGGCGTTGCCGTTAGCTGACTTCATCATGCCTTCGCCCTTCTCAATCAGAGACTTGGCGCGCTTGAGGTTGTCTTTGTACTTGCGTTGCATGCGCTTTTCGTCAGAGGTGTAATCACCGCCGCCAGAGCCGCCACCAGTCGCGATACCAGGCGAATTGCCTTTAGATGGTGGTGGTGGATTACCGCTACCAGCGCCGTTGTCACCTTCGTTTTCCAATCCACCGATTGCACCAGGTGGTGTTAAACCGTTACCGCCACCAAAGAATGGCTGACTCGATTGTGCCAGAGCTGGCGCGGTTAAAGTGAGCGCACCAAGTAGTGCGAGCATTTTGACCTGTCTCTTCATACGTTCATCTCCCCGTAATTACTTACATGCAGCGAGCAGCATCGGTGGCTGCTTGGTGTGGAAATCCGTGGTCTTTTCATACGCAGCCGCTGCTTTGAGCAGTTGCTGGTCTGATAAGGAGTTACCTAAGAGTTGAATTCCGATCGGCATTCCCTCGGCGCTGAAACCGCCAGGCAAAGAAATGCCAGGAAGTCCCGCGAGATTAGCCGGAATCGTCGCGATGTCGTTCAAGTACATCGACAAAGGATCATTGGTCTTGGAACCGACCTTAAACGCCACGGAGGGCGAGGTCGGGCAGATGACCAAATCGTATGTTGCAAAAATTCGGTCGAAATCGTTTTTCATCAAGCGGCGAACTTGCTGCGCTTTCTTGTAATAAGCATCGTAGTATCCCGAGCTTAGTGCGTAAGTGCCGAGCATGATTCTGCGTTTTACCTCGGCGCCAAAGCCCTGAGCGCGGGTGGACATGTACATGGATACGATATCGGCGGCATCACTATCGCGGAAACCATATCTCACCCCATCATAACGCGATAGGTTCGCGGATGCTTCGGCAGTGGCGATGATGTAGTACACAGCCAGTGCATGCTTGGCTGTTGGAATCGAAACTTCTTCAACTGTCGCGCCGAGCTGAGCATAAATATCGGCGGCTCGATTCAACGAATTGCGAACGTCTTCGTCAATGCCCTCGCCGCGCAATTCTTTGATCACACCGATCTTCAATCCGCGCACAAGCTCTTCTGCAGACTTCTCACGCAATCCTTCAGCGTAATTGACTTCGCCGAATGCGTATTTGGGGAGCGACGTTGAGTCCTTTTTATCGTGTCCGGCGATGACACTAAGAGTGATGGCAGCATCTTCGACAGATCTTGCGAAAGGTCCGATCTGATCCAAACTGGAAGCGAAGGCGACAAGCCCAAATCGAGAGATGGTGCCGTATGTCGGCTTCATGCCAACGACACCGCAGAGGGAAGCTGGCTGTCTTATCGATCCACCAGTGTCTGATCCAAGTGCTACAACAGAAAAACCAGCGGCCACAGCAGCGGCTGATCCACCCGACGATCCGCCCGGAACGCATTCGACATCCCACGGGTTGAAGGTCGGCTTGAATGCCGAGTTTTCTGTAGACGAGCCCATAGCGAACTCATCCAAATTCGTTTTGCCAACGCAAACAGCACCAGCTTCGAACAATCTACTTACGGCAGTGGATTGATACGGTGGTACGAAATCTCGAAGAATGTTGCTGGCACACGTTGTCGTGTACCCTGGCACACACATGTTGTCTTTCAGAGCCAGCGGTATCCCCGCCAGTGGTGGCAACTCTTCGCCACGCGCAATCATCTGATCGACCTTCTTCGCTTGCTCTTCGGCAAGTTCCGGCGTCAATGTAATGAACGCTTGTATCGCCTTTTCGTGTTGGGCGATGTGATCCTGGTGCGCGCGAAGAATCTCTACGCTGGACACCGATTTGTTCTTGAGTAAATTGCGTAGTTCGTTAGTGCTTCTGCCGACTAGTTCATTCTTTGTCGCAGTCATGCGTCTCTAACTCTTAAACTTCTTGAACAGCAAGCACGCATTGTGTCCGCCGAATCCAAAACTATTGGACATGGCTACATCGACATTGACATTTCTTCGAGCCACATTTGGAACGTAATCCAAATCGCATTGCTCGTCTGCATTGTCGAGGTTGATCGTCGGAGGCAAAATCGAATCGTTGATTGCCATGATGCAAACCGCCGATTCAAGGGCTCCTGCAGCACCAAGCAAATGACCTGTCATTGACTTGCTCGAGCTGACTGCAACTTTGTGCTTAGTTGCGTGTTCACCAAAAACTGATTTGATCGCTTGAGTCTCAGCACGATCGCCGAGAGGTGTGGAAGTTCCGTGAGCGTTGATGTAGTCAACGTCTTCCGGCTTCATTCCAGCTTGTTGCAACGCAGCTACCATTGCACGAGCAGCACCATTTCCATCTGCGCACGGCTGAACGATATCGTGTGCATCGCCTGTCATGCCGTATCCAGCCAGTTCAGCATAGATTCTGGCACCGCGTTTTTGAGCATGCGACAGAGATTCTAGAATCAGAATCGCGCCGCCTTCACCCATGACGAATCCGTCGCGGTCTTTGTCGAATGGACGACTAGCCTTCTCAGGCGCATCGTTTCGAGTCGACAGAGTACGAGCTGAAGCGAATCCCGCCATACATAATGCTGTAATCGGAGCTTCACTTCCGCCTGCAAACATAACGTCTGCTTCGCCACGTTCAATAATCTTGTACGCATCACCAATCGAGTTTGCCGAAGTCGCGCAAGCCGTGACTGAGCAAGTGTTTGGACCTTTCGCGTTGTGCAGGATAGAAACCCATCCTGCTGCCATGTTGACGATCAACATAGGCACCGTAAATGGTGAGCAACGGTCTGGACCACGTTCCATCAACACGCGATATTGTTGTTCGATCGTCTCGAAACCACCTGCCGCAGAACCAACGACAACACCAACGCGGGTCGGATCTTCCTGTTTCATATCAAGTTTCGCGTCTTCAACAGCCAATTGAGCTGCAGCAACGGCGAACTGAATGAAACGATCCGTGCGTCGGACTTGTTTCGGTTCTAAATATTTTGATGGATCGAAGTCGACGATTTCGGCTGCAATTTTGCAAGCCGACTGCATCTCTTCTTTCACTCTGGCAGTGGTGACACGCTTGACTCCGGAACGGCCTTCAACGATGCCCTTCCAAAAATCCTCAATGCCGGTTCCCACGGAGGAAACCGCACCAATACCTGTCACAACGACGCGTTCTTTTGTCATCTCGTGCTTGCTTAAGTCGCGCAGATTGCTGCACAGACTTCCTCGGAAGTAATTCCTGAAGCCCTGTCAAATACGAACCGCAATCTGGGCGTGTTCACAGCGAATGCCACGCATTCGCTGGAACGCGGGATTCCCTAGATGTGCGAAGAGATATATTTGACGGCTTCGCCGACAGTGGTAATTTTTTCGGCATCTTCATCCGGAATTTCCATTCCGAATTCTTCTTCGAGAGCCATAACCAATTCAACTGTGTCTAGTGAATCAGCGCCAAGGTCCTTCGTGAAGCTTGCTTCCATAGTGACTTCGTCGGCATTCACATTTAATTGGGCCACGGCCACCTTCTTTACTCTTTCGAAGGCTTCCTTCTCATCCATATTTGTTCTAACCCCCATAACCAAACGCTATCAAGAAGCGCTGGCCACTATTGTGCCAAGGGCAACTAGGATAACACGTTGCATCAAATACATTCCGCTCATCAATACTTTCTCTAAATAAACGATGTGCAATGCGAAAAACAGCCAGTGATGCAGGGTCTCGCCAAGTAACGAATCGCAATCACTTGTGAATTCGGCATATTGCAGAGATATCCAAATGTGTTTCAGAAGCCAAGCGAGACGATATCAAGTGCGGATTTTGCGCGATTTTCGTCGAGCCTGAAACGCAAATTAGAAATGATGTAAGAGAGGTCTAAGAATTTATGTTCGGAGTTACAGGACATCGGCTGGCACGTCTTGTGCCGTGACCTTCACCGTATCCGGCACGACAGGCGCCGCTGAGGCGCTGCGAGAGGTCAAAGTCGTACCGATGGACGCGACCATCACGCTCAACACTGCCGCCCACTGAAGCATCGTCAGGGACTCGTGCAGGACGATCATGCCCGAAAGCGCACCAACTGCCGGTTCCATGCTCAAAAGAATGCTGAATGTGTTTTTCGGCAGCTTTTTCATCGCATACATCTCTAGCGTGTACGGCAACGCACTCGAAGCAATGCATAGAATGAAGCCGGATAGCAGCACATGCGGGTCGAGGATGCGCGCACCCACCTGGGTAACTCCAACAGGCAAAAGCACTACCGACGCAGCGAGCACTCCATAAGATGTAGCTTGCCCAGCCGACATATTGCTCATACGCTTGCCGAGAATGATGTAACAAGCCCACAAAGCGGCTGCAGTAAACGCAAGCGAAATCCCCACAGGGTCAAGTGACACCGCACCTGGTGCTATCGGTAAGAGGAAAGCCAAGCCAACGATCGCAAGGGCAATCCAGACAAAATCAATCGTTCTGCGAGATGACGCGATTGCGACAGCCAACGGTCCCGTGAATTCAATCGCAATAGCAATACCCAGAGGTAGCCGCTGAATCGATTCGTAAAAGACGGAATTCATGCAGCCGAGCACGGCGCCGTACATAGCAATGTTTTTTGCTGATTTGAATGACAACGGTTCACGCCACGGGCGGAAAAACGCCATCAAGACGAAGCACGACAGAATCACACGAATAGAGGCTGTTCCGGCTGCTCCAACGACAGGAAAGAGAGACTTTCCGAAGGATGTGCCGACGCACAAAGAAATGATTGAGCAGAGAACCGCGAGGGCAGGAATGAAAGATTGTGTTCTGGAAGACATAGGACGGGACTCGTATTTGAATGCAGACAATCGAGCATAACGGTTATGTGCGACGGTTGCCATTCGGAACTTCATTGTGTGAAGTTAAAAAGGGGATCGACGAACTGCCGAACCCCTCTAACCAAGCTGTAATCCGAATCTCAGGCGTACAGTCCGCAAATCGCTTCGACGACCGTACCAGTTACATACACACTCTTTATGTGTAGAGCCCGCCGTTAACTTCCAAAACCGTTCCAGTCACGTAAGGTGCGGAACCAGCGAAGAACACGACCGCGCCAGCGATGTCTTCTGGTGTGCCCATTCTTCCGAGTGGAATTCTTTCAACGTATTTTTTGATGTTCTCTTCACCAAGCGCAGCGGTCATCGGAGTGTCGATGAATCCAGGGGCTACTGCGTTGGATGTGATCTGACGGCTCGCATACTCGAGTGCAATGGTCTTTGTGAAGCCAATCAAACCAGCTTTTGCAGCAGCGTAGTTGCACTGTCCGAAGTTGCCGTGAACACCAGTTGTGCTGGCGATGTTGATGATGCGTCCAGAACGTTGTTTGGACATAACTTTCAAAACTGGCTTGGTGACTTTGAACGCCGAGGTCAAGTTTGTGTCGATGACAGCTTGCCATTTGTCTTCGCTCATACGCATGAACAAGTCATCGCGGGTGATACCAGCGTTGTTAACGAGAACGTCGATGCGTCCCCATTTTTCCATGACGTGAGCAACCATTTTCTCGATGCTTTCTGAATCAGTCACGTTGCAAGCAACGCCGATGACTTCGCCATTTTTGGAGAGTTCTGCGGCAGTTTCTTTGCACAATTCTTCCTGGATGTCGCTGATTACGATCTTGGCGCCTTCAGCTTGAAGTGCCATGGCGATTGCTTTACCAATGCCTCTGCCAGATCCAGTTACAATCGCGACTTTGTCAGCCAACTTACTCATTTGATGTCCCTTTTCGTTTCCGTTTCAGTATCCAACTATTTCCATAACGCAGCCAATTGGCGCGTTACTTCTTCCAATCTTTCTTTGTGAGCGATTTTCGTCACCCAACGTTCAGGCAATTTCGACGCGCCATGGTACGCTCCTGCAAGCGCTCCGACGATTGTTGCGACTGTATCAGTATCTCCACCGGCACGAGCTGCGGCACAGATCGCTTCTTCAGGACTGTCGCGGAAGATCAAAAAGATTCCGACTGCTGTCGGTACCAATTCGGTTACTGTCGATTCAACATTTATAAGTGAATAGGGAAGATCGTCCGGAGGATTTTCGTAATCGAGATCCGGCGCAACGTCGTCCCAAGATTCAGCGAATCGCTCGTCCAATTTTTCTGCTATGGCGAATTCATGTCGAACATAATCACGCACGGCATCGGAGTTTTCGAGCTTTCCACCTTGCACGAAATAGCGCGCACTGTCAGCGACCACAGCGGCTGCAGCAATAGCGCGCTCATCACCGTTACTCAATTTCGCTTGCTTTGCTGCAACATCTAAAGCCGCATCAGATTTGGCTCCGCCAGGTAATGCACCGAGCGCAAAAACTCTTGCAGCCGCATTTGCGTGTAACGCTTCTGCACCAAATTCCGCCGGAGTTGCACCGTCGACTAATTTTCGAAGACCGGTCAAACACGTTGCGCCGGGCGACGATTTGAGAAAATAATCGTCTTCGAGCAATGTCCCGACACGGCGCTGAAAATCGCTTGCATCGAATCGCCCTTTTGTACTTATTAATGAATCAGCCAGCGCAAGGCCAAGCAGCGAATCTGCCAAAAGGTCGCCTGCCTTGTGTTCCGAGACTTGCGATTTCGCCAGACCGTCCGAAAAATCTCGCACGCCGGTCACGCCAGAGCTGCGGAAACCTGAAATGTCACGATACTTTAAGCCCACGCTTGCGCCGCCAAGCGAGTTTCCGCAAGCCGCACCGAAGATCAAACCGCGAATTCGGTCCTCGACCTGCGCATCGAATTTGACATCGTGAGGCGCTGTTTTTGTGCCCTGCTCGTCCAAAGCCATGCCCATCCAGGAGATAAGTTCCCAATTATCTCACCGTGACATGGGACTTTCACCACCCCACCCGTATTCCTCCCAAGTGACGAGTCCTAAATTCTAAGTTAGATTCATGGCAACGTCCCGACTCTCGATACGAGACGGGACTCATACAAATCGCAGCGAAGGCTGTGTGCCTTAACCGTGCGTTACATGTCGGATGGACGCGGTTCGGCAAAGGGCAGCGAGAAGCTTTTCAGAATTACATGCAGTGAGGCTGCATGCCAGTTAAGTGCGCGTTCGAAAGGAAAACAAGAGGATCACCGGAGGGAGTCACATGGGCGAAAACGGTTTAGGCAAGCAGGACGTCGTTCAAAATCCTGCGCCGACCAACGCAGCGTCAGATGCAAGCAACAAATTACGTCAAGACTCAGATGAAATGAGTTTGGGGACGAAAGCATTGAGAGTGGGGCAAGTGACCGTGGAAGGCGCTGCGTACACTCTTCCTGGCGCAATCAATGCAATTAAACACGACCTCGATCCGGCGAACTTGCCCGAGACTGGAGTCAAAGTGCTCAGCGCCGCAGCCCTCGGTGTGGCGATGCGAACAATTTTGCCCGAAGCTGGCGCAATCAAAGCGATAGCATCGACTGCGATGGGTGTCTATTTCGCAAAGGACGCCGTGGCACCGATCTGGGACGGCTGGAAGAACGTTACAAGTGACAGCAGCTCTGACGCGATGACGAAATCTGCACAGAACATAGGTGATGGGCTCGGTCAGTTCGCAGTCGATGGATATTTGACCGGTAAGATTGCGGGCTTCACAAGTAAGATGACACCGGTGATGGGCGAAAGATTCGCGCCAAAAGCCTGGTCTGGACTGGAGACATGGAAGACTGACAATCTCGGCACGAGCTCGACTGTCGGTGTTGGACTGGATAAGTTGATCGGTCACGTCGACGGCACCATGCGTGGTATCGGGGAGAAGTTGAATCCTCCGAAGCCTGAAGTGGCGAAGATGCCGAAAGACGAACTGCTGAAGACGCTTGTAGACAGCGAGAAAGCACATGAAGGGCACGAGAACATGGAACGAATGTTCTCTCAAGGTATATTAGGAAGCGACGGTCGCGCACACGGTCTGGATAATTCCATCGACCTGCTTTTGTCAGGTGTGCACCCAAGCGAAGTGCCAGGCGCCAAGCCGATCATAGGCGACGGCAGCACCAAAACCGGTGCTATGGATCAGATCGCGGGATGGACAGAACAGCGCGGTATTTTTGTGCCGGATCGTCTGGCAGAGAAAACGAATCTTCAAGGCGTTCCGCCGAAAGATGTTGCCGCAGGCTCCGACGCAGCGCAGCCAAAGGGCGATGCAAGCGGAAGCGATGGCTTCAAGAAAGTGTCGATGGCAGACGCGATGACCGCCGACAACATGACCAAACTTGCAGGCGTAATCAAAACACAAATTGCAAGCGTCAGCGACGTGGCAAGCGTAGTACGCGATGCCGTCGGCAGACCAACAGCAGTTGTGCACGCAGCTACAGAACAGAACTTCAGACCGCTCGACCCTGGCTACTTGTTAGCTAGAAACGCAATGATGGATCTCGCCAATCAAGTCGGCGACAATCCACGCAATTGGCAGCAGTTGGATGGTCTGTTCAAGCGACTCTCAGACGCGACAAGCCAGGCACACGGTGCGAACAATGGTCCAGATGGACAGCATGTCGCCCGCATGAATGTGTACGCCGCGGAAAACCAGACAACTTATGTACGTAACATGATTCAGGCTGGTATCAATCCAGAAAAAGCGATGGCGCAAAAGCCGTTGCCTGCACTGGTTGAATTGAGCGACGACCAGATGGTCGTGGGCAGAGATCCAAAAACTGGCAAAGTCGTCACGGCACACCAGGGTCCGCACACAGTCCGCGCGATCTATGGACCAAACGGAGAACCTGTCTGGCCAATCGACCTCGTCAAATATCCTGTACGTGACCTCGGCACAAGAGCCCATCTCACATCAGGTATCTACGGACACGAGTTCGGTCACGATCAATTTGGACAACTCGGTAAGTTGAGCCCAGAAGTTCGGGATGCGAAATTGGGAGAAGCAGCCGAAAAAGCATTCGGAAAAGAAGCAGCGAACAAGCTTGTGGACGTTCCAAAAGCCAAGCCGGAACCGGGCAAAGAAGTGCCGGAATCGGACATGCCACCACTTCCGGATCAAATGCCGATGAAAGATGTGGTCGTCAACCTGGCGAAGGCATGGGCAGACGAAACAGTGGCAGACTGGCTCGCCGCTGCAGAATCTGGTCAATCAGCTGCTCCATACTTCCAGGCGTTGAGAAAGAACGGTCAGTTGTATAACGCAACTGTGATGTCGGAAGGTATGAGATCGGCTGAAAATCCGATGGGTATCGAAGCCCACCCGGTCGACAAAGTTCGTCCGTTGATTCAGGCAGCATTGATTCGCACGATGGCGAAGAATCCAGATGGAACCTTCGACGAAGCGCTGATCAAACATGCAGAGTCGTTGGAGAAATATTCCAAAGACGCAGGAAAAGACGGCGATATCGTTATCGCCAGCGAAGATGCACCAGGACAATCGATCACGATTCCTCTGGAAAGCTTCAAGAAATTCTTGCCTGAGTTGGTCGATATGCAGGTGCACACGCCACTTCCACGACTGCAAGGTCACACGCTCTTCGAAATTCTTCCGGACTTGAGAAAGAACTACGCGAAGATTGAGAACATGTCAGATGGATGGGCCGATGCGATCTACAACGGCAAGGGTCCAGAAACGCTTCCGTTCGACATCGCCAAAACGAAGATGACACACGTTTACGGCGCAGGTCAGCCAACCATGCTGAAGTTGATTGCAAACGGCATGGACCCGATGGAAGCGCAGGCGAAGACTACAGAGTTCTCCGACTACTTCGGAAACAAGTATCTCTCCGGCGACCCGCACGTAGACCCAATCAAGACACCAGTTTTGAAACAGTTGCAACTCGCGCCCGCTCAAACACTGGCACGCATTCCCGAAATGGCGACGAACCAGGTCGGAAAAGCGATCGCCGCACAGTATCAACTGCGCGACTGGTTGGGCAAAAACACCTACGAAGTAAGCGGTGCAGGCGGCAGCTTGATGATTCAAGACCTGCTCGACATGCAGAAAAAGAAGGACGAAATCCTCAAAAACGGACAGTAATCTTCTCTCTTCTTTCTCGATAGAGGAAGATCCAACCGAAACGAAACTGAAGGCGTCGCCACTAAATGCAGTGGCGGCGTTTTTCCGTATTTATTAAAACTGCTGTTTCAGATCGCAATCACGATTTATAATCAAAATGAAATAGCTTCCAAGAGCATCCGAAAATGATTCTCGTGGTTCGTGCAAAAAAAGACATTCGCCCTGGCACTCTCATCACTCTCGATTTGCTTGAAGAGTTCCGAATGCCAGACTCAGCTTACGATCCCAACGCCGTATCGACTACAGACATGGCTGTTGGTAAGACCGCAGCCAAGTTGATTCCTGGTGGTCATCAAGTGCGCCTCGAACATTTGCAAGCGCTCGGTGGCAACCGTTTCGTCGCTTCCAGATGGGAGCAACTGAAGACGGCGGCGGAAAAGGCGGTCGATAATCGCGTTTATGTCGAAGCCGAGCACTACTGGACTGAGGCACTGGCGGAAGCAGACAAGCAAATGAGCAAATCGATGAGGGTTGTCTGCCTTGATGGACTCGGAGATCTGTACTGCACGATTCAAAGATATGGTGAAGCGGAAGATTTATACACTCAATCCTTGATGACGAAGATCGGTTTGGTTGGAGAGAATCATCCTGCCATTGCGTTTGGGCTGAGCAAGTTAAGCAACGCCAAGTACTACCTCGGCAAAATGGAAGAAGTCGAATCGCTTTTAGCTCGGGCATTACCGGTTTTCTACGATCATTTTGGACCGCTGCACAACGAAACGATGTACGTTATCAACAAGCTCGAACGCATCTATGCGGATCAGGGTAAGCAGTTCGAACGCCCAGCAGACCCGCAAAAGTGGATGCTGGAGGCGCAAAAAATCATCGCCGCGATCGAAGAAGAAGATTTGCCGCAGCAGCCGCTGCTCTGTCGAGTTTGCGGACGCCCTTACAAGGGTCGCCAGTGCTTGCGTTGCACGCAGTTCGGCTCTCTTGCGATGATCAAGCCGCCAAATCCATAAACCAGATTATTCCTGGGCTCATCAGTGGAAGAATAGTCGACGAACAGGTTATTCTGAGAAGAGGTCTGTGCGGCTAATCGCCCCCGACCAAAAATGAAATCTACTCGGTTTTGGAGTTATGGAATGTCGCGCAAAATTCTCACTGGGTTAGCGTTACTGATATCGGCTGTGTGCTCACCGGCTGCGCAATCTCAGAACTTCGAGCAGTATCAGCCAGCTATTTCGCCGCAGCAGGCAGCCCGCGCTTCGGGTGTTTATCAGCAAGCCCTGCAAGCGTTCTCGATGGGCGACGACAGTGCCTGCATCAACCTTTGTCGGCAAGCAGAAAACTTCTCCCACGGCGACAAAAACATCTTCCATTTAGAGGCACTTGCCTATGCTCGTGCCGGGGATAACTACAACGCCATGCTGAAGTTTCGTTCGGCGCTGACGCTCGACTACAACTTCGTTCCTTGCCGAAATAACTACGGCATCTTTCTCAAGAAAACCGGCAAGGACACTGAAGCGATGCGCAAGTTCGAGGAGTGCATCAAGATCGATCCCAGCTACGCTGATGCCTACTACCATCTCGGCGAAATCTATCACGACAAGGGCGATCTCGATAAAGCTATCGATATGTTCGAGACTGCGACGCGCAAAAATCCAAACTATGTAGATGCGCAAAAAGACTTGGGTCTAGCTATCTACGAACGTTATTCGAGTGGGCAAGGCGGGTCGATTAATGACTCGATCGAAAAGTTGCAGATTGCAGAAAAGCTGATGCCGACCAATCCGATCATTCATTATCATCTCGGAAATATTTATTGCGCCGACGGCAAACTCGATGACGCAGAAACCGAATTCAGAACTGCATTGACCAACGATGGGAAGTGCGCGCCCGCTCACTGGGAGTTGGCTCGCGTGCGATACTACCGCGGCGATCCAAATCGGTGCCTGGATGAAATCAAACAAGCTGAAAAAGTAAATCCGCTTTATACAGATTCGAAAAAATGGCCGCACGTAGACATGCTCGCCATGCGGCTTATGACTGCGAAGTGCCTGGAGTTCGAAAGCAGAAACATCGAAGCTGTCGATGCCTGGAAAGATGTCGCCGGTATGCAAAAAAACAACGCCGAGACAAACAAACACATTGCCGACATGGAAAAAGTCTTGCGCGCGAACGTGGGCAAGAAGCGGAAGGGCACTCAAGTCGATCCGCAAGAAGTGTCAGCATTGGTGCGCAAGGGATTGAACCAGGTCGATGACGGCGACCTCGATGGTGCGAAGCAAACATTCAGTCGAGTGCTTGAGCTAGATCCGCAAAACTTCGATGGAACGCAAAATACTGGATCGGTGCTTGAAGCACAGGGCGATCTAAATGGCGCATCAGCTAAGTATCAAGCGGCAATGGCGCTGCAGCCGAAATATGACGGATGCGTCTACAACTTCGCATACTTGCTGGAGAAGATGAACCTGGGAGCCGAAGCTGGTTTGAAGTATCAGGAGTTTCACGAAATTGCTGGACGTTATCCATACGATCCAAAACACATCGTGGCGCTGCAACAAGAAGACGCACGCAAACGGGCGCGCGCAGAGCAGCTCAAAAAACGCGGATACTAATTTCAGCCGTCAGCTCGAATTCCGCATAGGAAGGGCGTCTGCTCATCTCTGGGCAGGCACACTCTGGATACTGTATTCGGTCAATTAGCGTTGATAAATTGGCTTTGCTCGAGTCCGCTTGATATCAGAACTATTCAATCTATATCGAGGATATAATCCTGATATGATTCCCCATGTCTACTTCCGGTGACCTTCCTTCTTAGGTAAAACTCATGAGCAAGCCAGTTTCGACCTTGACACTGCAAAAGTACAAGCAGGAAAAACGCAAAATTGTTTGCCTGACTGCTTACGATTATTCGACAGCGCAAATATTGGATCGCGCTGGTGTTGACCTGATTCTGGTCGGAGATAGTCTGGCAATGGTGGCACTCGGTCATCGCACCACACACGCGGTGACGATGGAAGAGATGGTGCACCACGTCAAAGCAGTAACGCGCGGTGCGCAAACTGCGCTCGTCGTCGCAGATTTGCCATTCATGAGCTATCAGGTTGATGTTACTCAAGCAATTACGAACGCTGGACGTTTCATCAAAGAAGCAAACGCCCAAGCGGTGAAACTGGAAGGCGCAACTAAATTGAATCTGGAAATCGTCGAGCGCTTAGTCGGCATGGGCATCCCAGTAATGGGACATCTGGGTTTCACACCACAGTCGGTGCATGGATTGGGTGGCACACGTGTTCAAGGTCGTACAGCTGAAGCTGGTGCACAACTGTTCCATGATGCAATGGCGTTGCAACGCGCTGGTGCGTTCGCTGTGGTTCTGGAAATGGTACCGTCTGTAGTATCGAAGCTGATTACGGAGAGATTGACCATCCCAACAATCGGTATCGGTGCTGGTGTCGATGTAGATGGGCAAATTCTCGTAACGGACGATTTGCTCGGCAAATACACAGACTTCCAACCGCGCTTCGTGCGTCGCTATGCGAATCTTGCTGAAAGCTGCCAACACGCAATTGAAAATTATGCAAAAGACGTGACTGAGCAAACGTTCCCGAACCTGTCGGAGTCTTTTACATTCCCGCCGGATGAAGAATCAGACTTGCGCAGTTTGATTGATGAAGAAGAAGTCGTGAGTGGTGACTTGATCTGTTAGTGACAGGTGCCGCAAGAGTGACTGGCGATCTGAACTGTTAGTGACAGGTGCCGCAAGAGTGACTGCTGCACGACCCGCATCCGCCACCGCCGCCACTGCTGCTAGATGAGCGGCTGGTACCCTGACCAACATCTGGTGTGATACCACCGGAACGGATGAATGCGTTCCAAATTCGATTTGTCGACGTAGAACCACATGCGGTGCAATCTGCCGGCTGCGAACTTTCACTCATCGAGCGATCTAGACCAAAAACTTCGCGGCACTCAGCGCATCTGTATTCGTAAAATGGCATGACAATGTTTCCTCGGGAACAAATTTGGTTTAGTGTGCTGGACCTTCGAGCGGCGCAGCCTTAGGCGCTGTGTCTGAATCGGACTTCTCTTCTTTTGTTGTATCAGATGCAGGTGCAGTTTCGGAAGAGTTCGAGGCAGCGTCACCAGATGTTTTATCCGCGGTACCTTTCTCTTCGGTCGCTTTATCCGCGCCAGCTTTGTCAGAACTTGGCTCAGGTTGCGAGCTCTTTCCAACTTTCTCTTCTTGCTTGTCTTTCTTGTAATCCAACTGTCCTGTCATCCAGGCACGCACGTCGTTGACCATAATCACGACCATAAGAACGATCAAAGTGACGAAGCCCCATTTGACGATTTCGCCTTGAGCACGCTCGCCCATCGGACGTCCACGCACCGCTTCAAACGTCATGAATGCAAGGTGACCGCCGTCGAGAGCAGGCCACGGCAAAAGATTGATAATCGCCAGGTCCATGCTGATCAGAATCGTGAATAGGAACAGTTGGCTCCAATCTTGTTGCGCAATGTCCGCACCGATTTTCACAACCGCGAGCACACCGTGCAAGTCACCAATTCCAACTTTGGGATGACCTGGAGTTGCTTTGCCACCACCGCTCATCAGACCTTCGACCATCTGCCCGAGCGCGCTCATCATGCTGTATGTGAGCTGCCACAGACGCACAAATGCAGCGCGCGCTACATCGAAGAAATTGCCTTCGACTTTCTTGTAAGTCGCTGGACCCTTACCTTCGAGTTGCATGCCGACTTTGCCTTTTTCGTTCGTCGTCATGTCAATCGTCAGCGGCTGTCCATCACGCAGAATGTGCACATGCACAAGTTCACTGCGGTGCGAACTCAAAATTCCAACTGTTTCGTCAGTGCTGGCAACTTTTTTGTCGTTGATGGCAACGATGGTGTCATTGACTTTGATACCAGCTTTCGCGGCGATTGGATTTTCTGGTGGCAACGCCGTAACGACAGTCGGTTGCGACTGTTGCCCGAGGCTCAAAAACATCACGAGCATGACGAGATAAGCAAAAATCATGTTGAAACCGACGCCGGCAAAAGCTACGAGCGCTCTTTGCCAGATCGGAAATTTGCGAAACGGTTGCAAAGGCACGCCAAAGGCATCTTCACTAGCCGCCGACTCGTCGCCCAGTTCTGGGATAGCGACATATCCGCCCATGAGAAATGCGTGGATGCGGAACTCAGTGCCCCACTTTCTTCCCACCACCCAGTGTGGTCCAAACGGCAAACCGAAGCCAAATACAGGCGTCTGGAATCCGAAAAATCTAGCTACTGAAAAGTGCCCGCATTCGTGCACGATGATGAGCACGCTGAGAATCGCGAGCATCACGAATATTGCTAAAACCTGGACCAAAAGAACCTCAAATGCCTGTCGAATCGGCTAAGTAGTCTACGGATACGTCTTTATAGTAATACGTGAGTATTTGAGCTGCATTATATCCGTGTTCAGCCAGGGCGCGCGCGCCCCATTGCGACAGTCCCAGTCCGTGACCGGAGCCACGTCCCAAAAATTCGAAGTTACCGTCTTTGCAGACGACATTAAAATTGGTGCTTGGAAGCTTGAAAGCCTTGCGCAGTAAGTCACTCGAGATTGTTTTCGATCCATTTACACCAGTCGCCATCACATCTTTGACGCGATTTGACGGTGTGCGCGAGACAATCTGAAACGATGACAGGCTGCCTAATTCGGGACATACTGCGCGTTGCAGATCCATTACGGCGACTTTGCGATTCCAGGCAAAATGCGGTGACATATCGTCATAATCCGGGACCATGCGCAGGTAAGGCACTGGTTTGCCCCAGACGTACTCGGCAACCTCGGTACTACCGCCGCTGGTGCTATGGAAAAACGCTGAAACCGGTCGCCCTTCATGCTTCAGGATGATCCCTTCAGTCTCGGCAACAGCACGATTGGAGCGGGGATTTTCTTGCGTCACGCCCAGGTAGACCTGATCGTCAACAGTTGCACGCAAGTCGTATCCATCTCTTGAGTGTTTACCGATATTAGCGATAGCGTATGAACGAGCCGCAACTGCCTGCGCCTTGAGCGCTTCCAGTGGCCAGCTTGCAGGCATTTCGCTTGGCAGAACCGAGAGCAAGTAGTCTTCCAGGTCCACAATATTGATGGCAGTGATGCCGTTACTGTCGCTCGCTGCATCTTGCAAGCAAGGTTTCAACCAGAGAGCGCCACGATAAAGTTTTCCATTCACAACGACAACTTGATTGCCTGATTTGTCATTTTTTGGAACGACTATATATCCACTAACACCATCAGCGGTATCAGCACCAGGTTGTGGTGGCAATTGAAATTTGTTCGTATCGATTCGAGGCGCGTTTGGCAAGAAAGCAACTTTGCTGATGCGCGAAGGCGGAGCACCGTTTGCCAGCACCGCACCATCGACATTGGTCTTGCCTTGAAATGCGATGCTCTTCGAGCTGTCGATGTTCAAGGCCCACTGACTTTGAGCTGGAAGGGTGGCGATCACGCTGCCATCGACGGCATCGCGAACTTCGGCACCATCGAGCGCTTCCAGATCCAATCGGCTCGCTTTGACCAGCAAACCGACTTTGATAAATGTATGTTTGGACGCAGTCTGCAAAGGCACGAATCGCTGCGTGGAAGTTTTATTGACCGCGATTTGATTCAAATCCATAGTGGCGTCGTCGGCGAAAGATTTCGGCGCACCAATCGCCAGGCAGAAGGCAACCAGCGCAGATAATCCGCCGTATCGCCACAATTTCTGGCTCAATTTTCCAGTCGCCCTTCGTCCCACAGCTTCAAGACGCGCTGCGTTCAACCAGCCATGCGTCGGCAGCGATTTTTGGGACGATTGCGCTGCAAGCGCCGCGGCATTCTGCGCAGCTTCCTCAGCAAGATAGGCGTGAACGGCTGCAATGACGGCAGTCAATTCCGCCTCATCTTTCGATTCGGCAGTGCGAACACTTTCTTTTAGGGATTTGATGTTCAAGTCGCTCTGCAACATGACGACATTATAGCTACAAGTGCAAAGTACCAACAGTGATACCTGCCTAAGAGCTAGGCTACCAGACGATTGGGAAGAGTGTGTGTAGCTTAACTGGTGTGCTATCAGACACAGCGGTGGAAAGAAGGCGCCGGTAATCCTTTCGGAAGTTACCGGCGCTCTCTAATTTTTTCCGAGCTTTTAGCGTTGGAAGCTGAGTTGCATCATCTCGCGCAGCAAAGCAAATTTCTTCGGCAGCTTCGCAGCTAGCTTGTTGAAGAATTCTTTGTGCGATTCGAGTTCAGTCTGCCAGGCGGTGGCATCGACTTTCATCAGAGCCTGGAATTTGTTTTCGTTCACTGATGAACAGCCTTTCCAATCGATATCTTCGAAGCGTGGCTGCCAACCGAGTTCTGTTTGAACGGCTGAAACTTTCGATTCTGTGCGTTCGAAAATCCACTTGAGAACGCGAAGATTTTCACCAAATCCTGGCCACATGAACTTGCCGTTTTCATCGACACGGAACCAGTTTACGCAGTACACCGGCGGTGGTGAATCGACTTCGCGACCCATTTCCAACCAGTGGCTGAAGTAATCACCGATGTTATATCCGCAGAATGGCAGCATCGCCATTGGATCTCTGCGAACCTGACCAACTTTACCGAAAGCTGCTGCAGTTGTTTCTGAGCCGAGAGTGGCAGCCATATATACACCAGCATCCCAGTTGAATGATTCAACAACGAGTGGAACTGTGGTGGCGCGGCGTCCGCCGAAAACAAATGCGCTGATCGGAACACCAGCCGGATCGTCCCACTTCGGATCAAGTGAAGGGCAGTTCGTTGCCGAAACTGTGAAACGAGCATTGGGGTGGGCTGCTGGGCGTCCGCTTTCAGGAGTCCAGGCGTTGCCCTGCCAATCGGTCAATACCGCAGGTGGTGTGTCAGTGAGACCTTCCCACCAAACATCGCCATCTGGAGTGAGAGCAACGTTGGTGAAAATGCAATTTTCTCTGAGTGTGCGAATAGCGTTTGGATTGGTCTTTTCGGACGTGCCAGGGGCGACGCCGAAGTAACCAGCTTCCGGATTGATGGCATAGAATTTGCCATCGTCACCAGGCTTGATCCAGGCAATGTCGTCACCGACGGTGGTGACTTTCCAACCGCTCAATTCGGCTGGAGGAACGAGCATAGCCAGGTTCGTTTTGCCGCAGGCACTTGGGAAAGCGGCAGCGATGTATTTCTTCTCGCCTTCAGGTGATTCGAGACCGAGAATGAGCATGTGCTCTGCCAACCAGTTCTCATCGCGAGCCATTGTGGAAGCAATTCTCAGAGCGAAGCACTTCTTGCCAAGTAGAGCGTTGCCACCATATCCGGAGCCATAGGACCAGATTTCGCGAGTTTCTGGGAAATGACAAATGTATTTGGTGTCTGGGTTGCATGGCCAGGCAACGTCTTTTTCGCCCTGTGCCAGCGGCTGACCGACGGTGTGCATACATGGAACGAACTCGCCTTTTTCGCCAAGCACGTCGATGACGGCTTTGCCCATGCGAGTCATGATGCGCATGCTTGCAACTACATATGGTGAATCGGTAATTTCAACACCGATTTGAGCAATCTTGGAACCAAGAGGACCCATGCTGAACGGAATGATGTACATGGTGCGACCGCGCATACAGCCGTCGAACAACTTGTTCAATGTTCCTTTGGCTTCGGTCGGTGCCATCCAATTATTCGTTGGACCAGCGTCTTCCTTCTTTTCTGAGCAGATGAATGTGCGTTCTTCGACTCTTGCGACATCAGAGTTGTCAGAACGAGCTAGAAAGCTGTTAGGACGCAGTTCAGGATTGAGACGGAGCAACATTCCGCTCGCAGTCATTTCACCGTAGAGCCGTTCGACCTCTTCGAGAGATCCATCGCACCAGTGTACTTTTTCTGGTTTGCACAAAGCGATCGCTTCTGAAACCCATTTTGCTAATTTGAGATTCTTCACTGGATAGTTGGCTGCCACTGACACGGTGGTCTGAGATGAGAGGGTGTTTATCATAACTTGTCGCAATCCTAATGGTTTAAATGGACCCGTTTAGTTATGCGACATGATAAGGCCGAACTACTTTACTTCGCGAAACATTCCGCTTTTATTCAGAACTCTGAAATTGCTGTGTAAAGCAGCATGGATACTCATTTTAGAGTATCCATGCGCAGGTAGATCAGTTTTATAAAAGAGTGCTAACCCTTTAGGGCTTCTGCACCGGCAACGATTTCGAGCAACTCCTGAGTGATGCTGCTCTGACGTGCCTTGTTGTAGACGAGGCTGAGCGCAGCAATGAGGTCTCGCGCGTTGTTAGACGCGTCTGTCATCGCTTTCATTCGAGCGGCAAGCTCAGAAGCTGATGCTTCGAGCAGAGCTTGATAAACCACGTTCTGAAGGTATTTAGGCAACAGTTCTTGCTGCATAACTTCTTCGATTGATGGCTCGAACAAACGTTCAGGTCTCATGATCGAGTGCTCGGCTTTTTTAGGCAAAGCGACTGGAATGAATTTGTTGTTGATTACTTCGGAAGCCATCAGCGTTTTGAATTTGGTGCTGATGATTTCGATGGAATCTACGACGTGTTCGGTGAAGTATTTCACCGCAGCATCGGCAATCATGTCTGCTTCTTGCACAGTCGGAACGGCTGGCAACAAGGAGTAGCTCTGAAGTTTTTCGCTCTTGATGTTTTTGAAGAAACCAATCGCCTTCAAACCAACAAGAATCAGTTTTACTTCCTTACCTTCAGACTGCAATTGCATAATGCGCTGCATCGATTCTCTGAAGACGGTGCTGTTGTAAGAACCGCACAATCCTCTGTCGGAAGAAACGATGATTATTCCAACTGTTTTCACTTCGCGATGCTCGAGAACTTTCATTCCAGCGAGATCGATTGGAGCGACTTCGGAAAGCGCTTCCTGCAACATTTTCACAACTGCTGCGGTGAACGGACGAGCCGCTTCCACACGCATTTGTGCACGTCGCACTTTCGCTGCTGCAACCAATCGCATCGCGCGAGTGATTTTTTGAGTTGCTTGTACCGATTTGATTCGAGTACGAATCGCCTTTAAGTTTGGCATTTGCTTACGTGCTCACCTGAGTGGATTAACCGCGGAAGAAAGTTTCTTTGAACTTCAACAAAGCTGCGTAGATCGCTTCTTCGTCTTCCTTGGATGGCTTGTCGCCTGCGTTGAGTTTGGCTTCGATATCTTTTGCTTGAGCAGAGAGATACTTGAACCATTCTTCTTTGAAGCGACCGATTTCTTTGTTATCGACATCGTCGAGAACGCCGCGGTTAGCTGCGTACAGAATCGATACTTGTTGTGCGAGCAAGAGCGGTTGGTATTGAGGTTGTTTCAATACTTCCATCAGCTTCTGTCCACGGCGAATCTGGTCTTGTGTTGCTTTATCGAGGTCTGATGCGAACTGTGCAAACGCTTCCAATTCACGGAATTGTGCAAGGTCGAGACGCAACTTACCGGCAACCATCTTCATGGCTTTGGTTTGAGCAGCACCACCTACGCGGCTTACCGAGATACCTGCGTTTACCGCTGGGCGAACACCGGCGTAGAACAAGTCTGTTTCAAGGAAGATCTGACCGTCTGTAATCGAAATTACGTTTGTTGGAATGTATGCAGATACGTCACCAGCTTGTGTTTCGATGATCGGAAGTGCAGTCAGTGAGCCGGCACCAAGCTTGTCGCTCAATTTAGCAGCGCGCTCGAGAAGACGGCTGTGGAGATAGAAAACGTCTCCAGGGAACGCTTCACGACCTGGTGGACGACGGAGAAGCAAGCTCATCGCGCGATATGCGGCTGCGTGCTTGGTCAAGTCATCGTATACGCAGAGCGCGTGCTGACCGCGTTGCATGAAGTATTCGCCGATTGCTGCCCCTGTATATGGTGCGAGGAACTGCATCGCAGGTGATGCTGTCGCAGGAGCGTCAACGATAACGGTGTATTCCATCGCGCCGTTATCTTCGAGGATCTTCTGGATACGACCGATGTTTGATTCTTTCTGTCCGATCGCTACATAAATACAGATCGGGCGATTTGGTTGATTCTTCTGGTTGATGATCGCGTCGATTGCGATAGCGGTCTTACCAGTTTGACGGTCACCGATGATCAACTCACGTTGTCCACGGCCGATTGGAATCATTCCGTCGATAGCAGCGATACCGGTCATGAGCGGCTCGTGCACTGACTTACGTTGAACGATACCAGGAGCTTTGACTTCGATTGGTGAGAAGTGCTCGGTAACGATTGGTCCTTTACCGTCAACTGGCTGTCCGATTGGGTTTACGATGCGACCCAACATTGCTTCGCCAACTGGTGTTGATGCGATGCGACCTGTTGTTTTAACAGGCATGCCTTCGTAGATTTTTCTGCCTTCACCGAGAATTACAACACCGACGTTGTCTTCTTCAAGGTTGAGAACCATTCCGGCGGTGCGGTCTTCGTCTTCGAATTCGACGAGTTCACCAGCCATGGCTTTTTCCATGCCGTAGATACGAGCGATACCATCACCTACTTCAGACCGCATCAATATAAGAGGTTAGAACACAATGGCAATCCGCCCCGATGAAATCACTTCCATCCCA
>DATNPZ010000006.1:0-26311 GCA_036702965.1 Drouetiella sp. | reverse complement strand
TATCGAGATCTTCTACAACAAAAAGAGACTGCACTCGGTGTTGGATTACCTCACACCGTGGGAAAAAGGCCAAAAAGGTAAGAAAGTGGCCTAGAGCGGGTCAGCCCTAGACCACTGTCTACTAAAAGTGGGGAAGCTCATTATTCACGGGAGTGATACCAAATTCATTTCTAAAAAGCACAAAAGCCCTGTCAGTTGGCTCAGAATCTGGTTTACCAAGACACAGGTTCTAACAACAAACGGAGCTTTTGAATGAATAAGTCTAAAACGAAATTGTGTTGTGCGCAAGGCTACATGCAGCTAGATTTGGGGCTTTCCAAGCTTATTGAAGCGAAGTTTGATGGAGACTGCATTTCCAGCGATGGAGGATTATCACTCCTTCGAAAAGCTGATGACAGGCTGGAAATTACTAAACTTGCAGCATGGTGCTTACGGGATGAGCGCCGACCAGATTTGATTAAACACAAAGTTCAGGATTTGTTCAGGCAGCGGATATTCGCAATAGCAGCGGGTTACGAGGATTGTAATGACGCCCAATTTTTGAAAAATGATGGGATGCACAAGCTTATGGTCGGGCAATTTCCAAATTCCAACCGCACTATCGCATCGCAGCCAACACTGTCCAGATGGGAAAATTCAGTGGACGAGACTGCATTAAAAGCATTGCAAAGACTTTTAGTGCATACATACATTCGTCGTCAGAAAAGAAGACCCCAATCGATCAAACTAGCGATGGATACTACGTGTGACCTTGTTCACGGCTATCAACAACTGTCCTTTTACAATGCATTTTACGAGGATTATTGTTTTACTCCGTTGTTTATTTTTGACGAAGCCGGCTTTCCTTTGGCAGCTCTGCTCCGCCATGGCAACGCTGCACCAGCGGAATATGGATTGCGAATGGTTCGGGAAGTGGTAACAGAGTTACGAAGACAATGGCCTGATGTTCCAATCGAATTGAGCGCTGATGCTGGATTTTGCGTCCCTGAGTTATACGAATATTGCGAAGAACAATCCATCACATACTTCATTGGAATCAAAAGCAATTCGGTTTTTAAATACAAAACGGAGCCGACTGTGAGGGCATGCAAGGCTGATTTCGACGAATTTGGAAGACCAACAGCATCAGTTCAAAAGTATGGTTACTATGACTCGAAGGCAAAGAAAATCGCTTGGCGTCAGAAGGAAGAGCGCATTCGCTTCTCAACCAAAGCGGAAGGTCGTATGCAAGAACATTTTGAAGACGAACTACTGGTGCGAAAATTCTATGAGTTTTCGTACCAATCGCGTGAGTGGTCGCGTGAAAGAAGAATCATTGCCAGATGCGATTATTCCGCACAGGGTCCTGATATTCGCTACATCATCACGAACTCAAAGAGCGCAAATCCAAAACGACTGTACGAACAAAAGTACTGTCGCAGAGCCCGTTGTGAGAACTGGATCAAAGATTTGAAGTTGTATTTAAAGAGTGACCGGACTAGCTGCCAGGAGTTTTCAGCCAATCAATTCAGACTACTTCTTCATACCTTTGCCTACATTCTCTTGTGGGAAGTCAAACAACGAGCGGGTCTTCGCGATTTAACGATGCACTCAGTGCAGCTACTCTTAATTAAAGTCGGAGTCTTGATCAGAGAAAACGCCCGTCGGGTGACATTTCACTTCGCATCGAACTTTGCAATGAGGAGAGAATTTGCTCGGGCATGGCGACACTTGTAGCGCTAGACACCGCACCAAGTCTGTATTGGCATGTAAAAACAATCGCTACGCGATCGCTTTTACATGCCCAAATGGCGAAAAACGGGGCTGATCCAAAAATATTTCCCTAGAAAAAGCAAAAAAAGAATTGGAAGATGGCTCTATCGCCCTTCATTTTGAGGGAAACAGCCCTCGACAACTATATGCATGAATAGACGCGGGAAAGGTCAGAATTATGATGACCACTACATGACACCACATTTGGTGAAATTCAATTCTCTGTTTAAGCCGATTTGTGTGTCATTTCAACGTGAGCGGCGACGGAAGGATTGAGGCTGTGAGCCACTGTCCGCAAATCGCTTTTCGCGACATAAGAACTCGAGAAAAAATTGAAGACAGGATTATTCATCATCTTTGACCATCCGTCACCGTTGGATGTTGTCACACACGGCTCAGATGCAGCCGATGTTTCCAGAGCACATTCGCTACCCGAGTCCGAAATCGATAATGGTGCTAAAGTGCCTTCGGTCGCCGACGCGGCAGAAACCAGCGCCTTCGTGCCGAGGTTACCAGCGGCGTTTCCGACAATGAAGGTAACAGGGAGAAGGGCAAGATTAGTGACAGCCTGTCCTGTCTTTTCCTCAACGTGTTTTTCAGCTTGAGCAACATCTTCCTTAGAATGAAAGTCGGCATTCCAGACGATGTCTAAATCGAGCATAGCCGATTTCGCAGCTTCGTATGTCTTGATGCCCAGAGCAGCAGTGCCTATTGCACCAAGTCCAGCAGTCACACCTACAACCGCGACTGCCGGGAGTAACGGTGTCAGCGCGCCGGTAACGATGCCCACTCCGGCAGCAATCGCAATCGTTTTAGCGACATCAGCGGGATGTTCTTTCGTATAGTCCCAAGCACCTTTCGCAAGAACTTCAGTTACTCGGGCAGCGTTGGCTACTTCATGTTCCGCCTTTTGAAAATCGTCACCAATCAAGTGTCCATAATCGGAAAGCTTTGATTCAGCCGAATGTTCGAGGTTAGTAAGAAAGCTCATTGATGACCAGGTAATTTATAGAATCGGTGTGTTCTCACATGTATCCCATCACCTGATTTTCTCGACACGAGGCGAAAATTTTTTCGAAAAATTGGGTCCTGAAAAAGTGTGCGCAATTACACACAGACGTTTTGCCTTTTAAACCATAAAGTTCAGTTTGACCCTAACTATGTTCGAGGTGAACTATGGCAAGACTGAGAAAGCCCGCGAAAGAAACGATTAAAACGCCGCCACGCTTGATGCAAGCCCGCTTCAGAGCCGACTGTGATTGTGGTGCGACAATTGCTATGGGAGATTTGATGTTCTATGACAAGTACGCTAGCGTGAGGGTGCGCTGTGTGCCTTGCGGCAGAGCGCAATCCAACCTGTCTCGAAGCGGTTTGCAAATTGTGAAAGAGACACCCGAACTGCAATCCCTAATGGACCGAGTCAAGCAATTGCAATCCGTCGGTAAGACATTATCCAACTCCGACGAGTTGGGTGAGGTCGTAGGCAAATTGGTTGAAGGTCATGCCGCGCACAACGATGCTCGCAAACTAATTTGTTCGCTATCTATGTGTCAGGAAACTGCTGATTTTGTCGGCATCAGTGTTCGTTTCGATGGACCCTGCACTCACTGTTCAGCAATTGTGAAAGCAGGCGAAACGGCACTCTACGATCGCGCGGCAAAGCGGTTGCACTGCCTCAATTGCGAACTTTCACCGAGATTGAATTAGCACCATATTTGGTGTCCACCCTTGCCTTCGAGAACAAAATTTTTCGTTCGGTGCTGCTGCCGGCACCCGAACGACTTTACCACCAGCTCTGTTTTTTACATTCGTGCCAGGAACGTGCCAAAACTTCCCCGTACTATGAACACATTGGCGGTTCACTAAAGAGGAAGAAGGCAATGGCACGGGATTTGGGACTTTTGACTACAGGCATCGTCGTAGCGGTCGCTGCTCTCGTTATGGGTTCTACACTTAACTACGGTTACCAGTCGGGATTCGCGTCCACTCCTGAGACTTCTTATGTCAGCTCCGAACCGACTCTCAAACATTACTATCGTCCAGGCGCAGGCATCGCTACTGAATTTTCGATGGTGGCGGATTACAGAAACTAGGATTTACCCTCTTTACATCCGGCGCATCCAGTAGTATGAACAGCTAGCTATCCCAGTGAGCACTTACTACAGATGCAAGAACAACTAAAAGAAACAACCTCACAGGTGTCGTTAACCTGTCACGACGCCGAACAAGTAACTGAAGATCCTTTACCCGGAAACAATCCAACTTCAAATTCGCCAGATTCGCCTTTACCAACTGTCAGTGCCAGCTCAGAACCACAATCGCCTTTACCAACCGCCAGAGCCAACTCAGAACAACAATCGCCTTTACCAACTGCCAGAGCCAACGCAGAACCACAATCGCCTTCCGCAAAAGCACTTCCAGACGTTTCGTTTCCATCAAATCAGAAGAGCAATACGAATTACCACCCCAGCATTTTCGCAAGCAAGAAGTGGCAAGGCCCAGCATTCTTGGGTATGGCTGCAGCCTCAGTTCTCGCTCTTTTTACGTTTGGAAAGTTCTCGCTGGCCTCTCCGTCGATTTTTCCTTTGTCCTCGGTGCACCACTCTGAAAATTTTGAGGGCTACGTCGAACAAGCGAAGTTAGCCTATTCAAAAGCGGACCATTATTCAGCAGTAGACGCCTGGAACAGGGCAATAGAAAAAGCGAAAGCTGACCATGTGAAGCCAGTAACCATTGGAAATTTATGTCTTCAAGCCGGCGACCAATTTTCTGATACTCCCGACTTCTATGACCCAATGACCTTTGCGGGACAAACTACCTTTAGTACACCTGAATCGAAAGCGACCTCCGAACAATTCTGGGAAAAAGCCGTGAAAGTATTTCACGAAGCCAATTTGACGCATAAAGAAACCCAAGCCAGATATCGTCTGATGTATCTCTGGTCCGGTCACTTAAACGTCGAAAAGAAAGATAACCTGCTTGCAATTACCAACCTTGCAAAAAACGATCAGGAATTGAACGTCCTGGCCATCACTGCGTATTACGAGTTAGGAAAAATAGCTGCGGCCGATGGTGACTACGATGATGCAGTTACTTATTACACAACTGCCCTGACTAAGGAATCAAGCGACAGAGATCCACCGGCTGACGCCATAACCAATGTTTCTAGAGTTCTACGCTCGCAGCAAAAGTATGGACAACTCTTGCGTCTGCTCAACAAGATCATCCAGAGATATCCAAAATCGATTAATTACTACCCCAACCCCAGAGAACTTTGCTTAAAAGAGCTGAAGTTAACTTACGTTTTGACAGGCGATCTCGATTCGTTGCACGCCGTAGACCAAGAGCTCTTTAAGCTGACTGGCAGTGCGCCGTAGAAGGGTTCTAATCCGTTTGCTCGAGAGACACTTTCAAATCACCGGTGATGTTCAAGACATCACATCTGGTGGCATCTCCTTGTCGATAGAATTTCAAATCCGCGCTGCCTTGTCCACAACGCACGTGCTTGAGCGTGACGACGTTGAGATACGGTGGCAGAGTCGGCGAGACGATGTGCAAAGTTTGATTTAGAGCATCGCCTTTGAGTCCAAGCAGCGATTCGAGCATCAGGAACATGCTTCCTGCAGCCCATGCTTGAGGAGAACAGGACACTGGATACCAAATTGGCTTATCCGAATAAGTCTGCGAATAGCCACAGAAAAGTTCGGGCAGGCGATAATCTGGCTGGCTCATCGCCGCTTTGAAGATGCCACCGGATAAGATACCAGCTTCGCGTTTCTTACCAACCTGACACAAGCCTTCGATCATCATTGCGTTATCGTGCGGCCAGATACTTCCGTCGTGATAACTGAGCGGGTTGTATCCACGTTCTGCGGCAGAGAGTGTGCGAATTCCCCAGTTGGAATTCATGTCCAGATCGTACATTTTTCCTGCAAGTTCCTGATTCTGAGCATCGGAGTTTATCCCAGTAGCAATCGTGTGTCCGGGATTTGAGGAAATCACATCGCACTGTTTGGAATCTCCATCCAGCGCTTCTGCCATGTAGTGTTTCTCTGGCATCCAGAAATCAGTCTGGAAGCGCTTTTGAAGTGCATCCGCCTTTTCATTCAACTTGACGCTCAGTTCGTCCTTGCCTAGAAGTTTTGCCAGAGCTGCGGTACGATGCCAGGCATCATACAAGTAGCCTTGCACTTCGCTTAACGCAATCGGCGGCTTAGCCAACTCGCCATTGGAATATAAAACTGAATCCACAGAGTCTTTCCAACCCTGGTTGGTTAACGCACCTTTTTGTTTTCCGTAAACTAGATAGTTACCACCATTCATGTCCGAATCGATGTAAGCAAGTGCAGCTTCGACGTTCGGCCAGACTGTTTTTGCATATTCCAGATCGCCCGACCATTGAACATATTGCGAGAGCAACGACAACCAGAGCGGTGTTGCATCGACGGTTCCGTAGTATGGGATGAATGGAATTTCTTTGCAGCGCGCCATCTCTCCCAGTCGCAGTTCATGGAACATACGACCCGGGCGCTCTTCGGTGAAGTCATCAGATTTGGTGCCCTGGTAGGCAGCCAACACCGAAAGGACTTCTCGCGTCATATCAGGCAGCAACGGCAAAGTCTCGTGCGCCGTAATATCCTGGTCGCGACCAAACGCCACAGCAAACCACGGAATACCGGCCGATAGACACTCTCCGCGAGGTGTTGGTTGTCTCAAAATATAGAGGTCTCTGAAATTACGGACACAAAGTTTATTGAAGTCCTGATTGTCAGTTTCTATCAAAGCGCCAGTGTTGCGCCAATTCAAATAGTCCTGCTCGACTTGAGTTTTCACCTTTTCATACATTGAGGTACTTTTCGAATTGACCGAACTCAGATCCTCGGTCTCGAAAAGTGGCACGTCACGCTGATCGTTAAACCGCGTGGCGACGACCGTTTCGATTACTACTTCGGATTTCGCCGGCATCGACAATTTAAATTCGGCGCGGTCCTGATTCAAAAAAGTCGGTACTTGTTTGCTAAAACCGATGATAGTTTTGTACGGCATGTTGTCCAAGCCTTTGTAGCGCAAGACAACCGAACTCTGAGATTTGTCGACAGCGGGCTGTTGATACGACCCGCGCTGCTTGCGCCGCTGTCCGCGCACTTCGAACATGTCAGCGAAATCCGATCCAAACTTGATCACGAAGTTAACGTTCGCGTCTTGCACACCAAAATTCGTGAGCAAGATTCGTTCTCTAACTTCATCTCCGATAACCACATCACGTTGTACTGAAATTGTTTGCTCTGGAAGTGGCTTATCGAGTGGCTTTTGGCGCGGACCTTTGTTGCCGTAAACAAAGCGTCCTGCATAACCATCCTCAGTATTCGAACTGAGAAGCGTCAACGATTCGCCGTTCAGATTGAAGTCCCATTCGCTTAGATAGCGCGTATCTTCTCGATACAAGCCACATCCCAAGTTCGAATCAGCAGGCATCAAGCCAGTTTCATCCATAACGAGAAAATGCGCACCGTGTTTTAAAACTTGTCTCGGGTGATTTGGAATGGCCGCCTTGATTTCGGAAGGCTTTTCAGTTGGCTTCTCCTGCGTCATCGGCAGAAGATTTTCCATCGGTTGCTGCGCTGGCACCTGATTCTGAGCCAGAACCGGACCGCAGTAACTGACTGCCGTGCTCAAGGAGATAAGTATTCCGAGCGCCCTTCTCATTGCCACCTCTTTATCAGACCAAATTCCCAGCCGTTCGCTAAACGGGTGGACAAAAAAGATATCACCTTGGCTGACATTAATGCTGTAAACCGCCCATAGACCGCCGTTCAAATTCCATCAGTTTGCCACCGTGTTGCCACAGTGAAGCCACTCTTTGGTCACAAATGCCACGTACATTAGGGTCATCAGAGCGGCTCCCGTTTGGACCTCTGAGCAAATTTAGGGCAAGCAGTGGCGGGGGCTAAGCTCTCGCTTTCTGTCTTTTTGAATGGGGCTAGGCACAGGTAGAGGGTTGGATGATAATAGGATGAAAGCCAGTTCATTTTTGGATAACGCCATGCAATCCGTTGAATGTTCATTTTGCGAAGGAGCCGGAAGCAACGAGTCAGTGCTTCAGGTTCTGAATGACGTACACATATGCGAGCGCTGCGTCGGGAAAGAAGATGCGCCCACTGCCAGCGCCACACCCTGTTCAGTGTGTCAGAAGTGCCAGTATCATGTGCGTCGCCCGAAAGACCGCTCAGACCTGGCAGTCTGCGAACAGTGCATCGCAAAGGCGTTCAAAGAGAAGATGAATCGCGCCGACGCTGGTGTTCCACACTGTTCGTTTTGCAGAAAAATCACGACGCCGGATAATTTGATCGCCGGGGCTCCCGAAGGTGGTGGCTCAGCTCACATATGTCGAGATTGTGTTACACGATTCGCCGGGAAAGGCGCTTGAGTCTTCTATCGCGCTAAAGTTGGGTTAGGTTGGCGCGACGAGAAATAGATCCCAAATTGCAGATGCGCTCTTCGTTCGTTCTAATTTCAATCTTGTGCATCTCGGCTTTAGCTGGGTGCGCTCGTCATTCAGACAGAGAGTGGGTTTTAAGAGAATTCAACGTCCCGCAAGAAGTGGAGCTGACGGTTAACAGCACACCCGAAGACGACTCGAATTGGGCTGGCAGAAAGAATCTGTCGCTGAACGCGACTTTCAAATTCACACCAACTCAATTAATGAGCTATGAAGAAAGCATCGAACGGCACTCGGAGGATTGGCATCCGCTGCCGTTTTCAAATGAGTTACGGGATCAACTAATAACAAGACTGGATTCGCAAAAAACAACCGGCGCAATAAGAAAAGCGGC
Organism: Drouetiella sp.; assembly: GCA_036702965.1. Lineage (GTDB taxonomy): Bacteria > Cyanobacteriota > Vampirovibrionia > Obscuribacterales > Obscuribacteraceae > PALSA-1081. The sequence continues at coordinate 17,726 of DATNPZ010000006.1, read as the reverse complement.
CCACGGCTTCTATTCGCTCAAATCGGCAAATGGCAAAAACCTGCTCAAATCTAGTAAACGCGTCGAGTGGACTTCACTCAACCCAGACATTGAGTTAGCTATTCTCAACGCAGATTCAGCCGAGATGAAGGTTTTCGTGCGCCAGCAATGAGTGACTAAAATACTTTCTTGACGAAATGTCCTGTCGAACGAAACGCTTTTTTAACGCCACCGTTCGTTGTGCGAATTGCTTTCTTGACGCCACCATCAGTAGTGCGCACAGCCTTCTTCACACCGCCATCTGTAGTGCGTATCGCTTTTTTCACACCACCATCTGTGGTCCGCACAGCTTTCTTCACGCCACCATCGGTTTCTTTAACGCCTTTTTTAACGTAACCTGCATGAGCAGCGGTTCCACCCAACGACGCGACAAGAACAGCAGCACAAAACAATGTCGTGATCTTATTCATCAGACAACTCCAACTAACCAGTGATCAAACAATAGCAAAACAAGGGAATCTTTACTCTTTATCCTGTTCAGCATTCTCTGCTAAACGCGCAAGAGTCGATAGTTGTATGTCCAAAGCGATTGCTACTCTTTGCAAAGAACCGATAGTAATGTTCCGCTGACCGCGTTCTATGTCGCTTATGTACGTACGATGTAAATGTGTTGCATCAGCTACATCTTGCTGAGACAAGCCAAGCGCTTCTCTGCGTTCTTTGATGAGCCTTCCGAGGTGTTGTAAGTTGAGTGCCACCAGTGAAATTTCCAAAGTGATCTGTGCGGATTATAGCCCACAAACTGACGCTAATTGGTAGCGAATCGCTCCCCTTAGAATCAGGGTGAAAATCAAAGCAATCGATTTAAAATGAGACCAATTCCGATTCCAGGTTAGATCCCAATGTCAAAAAGATCGCACATGAGTTTTGCCCAATGTTGTCTCGTCGGTACTGTTGCGTTGCAACTTGCTGGCGTTCGCTGTGATGGCAGGACTGCGGAATTGACGGGCGAATATGACTGCAAAAGCGGTCGCAACGAAAGCAATTTGTACATCAAAGAAATTGCACCAAACAAAATCCAATTTGCGTTGAAGACATTGTGGATTGGCGACGCAGCCGCCGGAAAAGTGCACACAGGGCAAAGTGGCGGAACAATGGATTTGGTTGAGGGTACTGGAAAGTTTGAACACCAGATGGGCTTCAAGCTCAAATTCAGTTTTGTCAAAAACAAATGCTCGGTCGTCTGCGATGACCTGAATTCATTCGGCGGGGTGAACGTCGATCCTAACGGGACTTACCATAAGGTGAACTCCAAGATGCCGACGAAAGACGATTTGGAAACCTACCAGTGAAGCACCACATGTGGTGACTTCGGAAGTGGTTGATTGCGACTTTCGGATTTACTCGAACTCATAATCTGCCTAAAACTTCGCGCAACTAGCGCAAATGACGCAATTGCGTCACAGGAGTATAGGTTTCGAGTTGTAAAGAACGCTTAAATCTGTAGCTATTACACGCGCGTAATGGCAAGGTTTGAGTGTCCTATTGGTCTTTTCGTTTTCTCGAAGTTAATCCCCGAAGCGAAAAACTCTTGCCAAGAAAACCTGCGTCAAACCTTCATCTAGCGATGACGGATTGATCACGCCGGCGGACAAACCCTTTATGAGGAGTGATTTTAGGCTTCAGCTAATCGCTTCAAATCTGTTTGAAGCGCTCTCAGTTCAAACCATAACTGGAAGGACAGACCTATGGCTTGCAATGACAAGACTCCCACCCACAACAGCCTCGGCAAACAGCTCGCTCAGTCCCTTCTGCTCGCGGCTGTGGCGGTCGTCTTCGCGGTGCTTTTCCACTCGACGGAAGGCAGCGATCGCAGCGGCTACGGCATGGTTGTGCTCGGGTTGATGATCGGCGCCGTGCCTTTCGTTCTCGGCTGCTCGGCGCTCTCGTTCGTGTTCCGCAACACCGTCATCGGAACTGCGCTCGGCGGAACTGCTTTCACCGTCGCTGTCTTCATGGGCACGCTCCTGGCGATGAACTAGGACCACCGTCCAGTTTCAATAAAGAGGGAGGGCTCACAAGCCCTTCAACGCGACCAAGGCTGTTGAGTAAAGAGGAAGGAATGGTTCCTTCCGCAATTCACAAAGGACATCACAATGCTCAAGATCGCAACCCTCGCTCTCGCCCTCACCGTCGCCGGCACCCTCGCTGCTCCGGCGTTCGCCCACTCCGGCTCGTCCGACGACCAGGCCGCGTGCACCCCGGATGTGTTCCGGCTGTGCAGCTCGGAGATCCCCAACGAGAGCCGCATCGTCGCCTGCCTGATGAAGAACAAGGCCAAGCTCAGCCCGGCCTGCGCCGCGGTCTTCAACCGCAAGAAGTAGCCTGACTGGCTGCTCGCTCGATTAACGAGCCTCAATGATGATGGTGGCGCCCATGGTATCAAACATGTGCGCCGCCAAACGCGTAAGAGCGAGATGCAACCGCGTCTCGTTCAATTCAAGCAAGACGAGAAATCAGATGAAGTGCTTCGATGTCAACCACAGCGAAATCACACGAGGCTTCCCCATCGAAGGCCTCTCCGGCATCACCTTCGGCAACATGTTTTTGCGGTTCCATCCGACTCTTCTGAATCACGGCGGCGATGCCTGTTTTGGAAACTTCCTGGTGAACGTTGACCTGGCGAATGTGTTCCACGACCCCGGCTACGACCGCATGCTGGTCGCACCTGGTGCGGACAACGATAGCGCGTTCGTTCGGATTCGATTCCACGAGAATCAGAGCGGCACGTCGCGCTTCTCCAGCTTCACCGTTTCGGAATGGCACATCACCGGCGACGCAGAGGAGATACTCTCCGGCACCACCAGTGAGGTCTACGGCGGCGGAATGGATTTCTTCCACAACCAGTTCCGCGTCTACGCTCTGCGTATCGGTAAGGGCGCGAAGATGGAACGGAAGGAAGCCACGAAGAGCATCGAGAAGCGTCGGTTCCGCAAATCCGTGGAAACAATCACGACCCGCTCGACCATCATCTCTTTTGATGGCAACAAGGTCTCCATCGAGACCAAACCCGAGTAGGACTGAGACCGACGCGCGAAAGGGCGCTTCGATTTGAATCCTATCGCAATGCGTCGGTGGCAATAGTCCGAGCCACCGACATCAGTGAAGGGTCCGCATCCCTCCGCATTTCCAAATCGTCTTCTTTATTTCAGCGCTCTTATCTAATATAGTATCTACAGAAAATGAAATCGAAGCGCTACGTTTTGCCCATTCGAACGCGGACAACAGGGCTCCGGTTTAGGCTTCTAGACTTCGAGTTTGCGGTCCTAGTAATTGTTCAGCGCTGGCAAAACCTGCCGCGCCCATGTCGACCTTGTTTGATACATGGTCGAAAGCTTTTTGGAAAGTACGGAGCGTGTTCACTTCCGCTTGAAAGAGTTGTCCAGCCATAGACTGGGCATCACTACCCTTGGCTAAATTGAATTGGTCAGAAGCGTTTAAAACGTTCTGTACTTCGCCTCGAACGGCATCATTACCATGAGGTCTATCGTGTCCGTGCATAAGCACCTCCACTTGCCTTTCGAAAAGGCATGATCTTCGGATCTTTTGGTAGTAATCAGAACACGGGCAATCGTGCCAGAACTTTGTTACTAAGTTATATCCAACCGCAGTGATATTTTCGTGACAGCAAGAAAAAACGCCCGCTGCGTAAACAACGGGCGTTTTGCTTATTCAGAAGTTGCCTTACTTAGTCGCGGTCGCTTCTTCGCTTGGCTTTTCATCGGCTTTGCCTTTGTCGCCTTTATCGGCTTTCTCGGCTTTTTCCGCTTTTTCTTTCTTAGCTGGTGCAGCTTCAGCCTTCTTGTCAGACTTTTCGAATTTGATCGTTTCTCCTTCGAGCACGGTCATAATCGTATCGCCTTCCTTGAAGGTTCCTGCTAGAACCTGCTCAGCAAGCGCGTCTTCAAGCATGCGTTGAATCGATCTGCGCAACGGTCTGGCACCATATGTGGGGTTATAGCCATCCTTCGCGAGCAGGTCTTTCGCTTCATCATTGACGATGAGCTGCATACCTTGGGTTTGAATGCGCTCTTGCAAGTCTGCGGACATGATGTCCACGATCTGTCTGATTTCTTCCTTCGTCAACTGTTGGAAGACGATGATTTCGTCGATTCTGTTCAGGAACTCTGGACGGAACGTTTTCTTCATCGCATCCATGACGAGGTCTTTGATCTTCTTGTACTTCTCGGAATGCGCTTCATTAGCCGATTGCTGCTGGAAGCCCAGAGTCAACGATGATTTATCGATGAATTGAGCACCAACGTTCGACGTCATGATGATGATCGTGTTCTTGAAGTCGACTGTTCTTCCCTTCGAGTCAGACAAACGTCCATCGTCGAGGATTTGCAGCAAGACGTTGAACACATCTGGATGCGCTTTTTCGATTTCGTCGAAGAGCACAACGCTGTACGGTTTGCGTCGAACGGCTTCGGTCAATTGACCGCCTTCCTGATAGCCGACGTATCCTGGAGGTGAACCGATCAACTTGGAAGTTGTGTGGTGCTCCATGAACTCGGACATGTCGATACGGATGAGCGCGTCTTCCGAGCCGAAGAAGTAGCCGGCAAGCGCTTTAGCAAGCTCGGTTTTACCTACACCGGTCGGTCCTGAGAAGATGAAACTGCCGATTGGTCTGGCTGGATTCTTCAAACCAACGCGGGCTCGACGAATCGCTTTGCAGACCGCTTCGACTGCATCGTTCTGTCCAATAACACGTTGGTGCAGAACGTCTGACATGTGAAGCAAGCGCTCAGATTCACCTTCAGTCAGCTTGACCAGCGGAATGCCAGTCCACGTGCTGACGATGTGAGCAACTTCTTCTGCAGTTACAACAGGTTTTTCGGATTCTTGTTTTGTCTTCCACGCAGCTTGCACTTCGCGGATCTTCTCTGAAAGACGTGTTTCGTTTTCACGCAACGAAGCGGCTTTCTCGAATTCTTGATTGCGGATCGCCATTTCTTTATCGCGACGAACTTGACGCAATTCTTTCTCTACTTCTTTACCTTCAGCAGGCAAGGAGCTTGCGCGCAGTCTGACACGTGAAGAGGCTTCGTCGATCAAGTCGATCGCTTTGTCTGGAAGATACCGATCGCTGATATATCGATCCGACAACTTCGCTGCTTGTTCGATCGCTTCTTCGGAGATGACGAGGCGATGATGCTCTTCATACTTCGGACGCAATCCGCGCAGAATTTCGATCGTTTCTTCGACAGAAGGAGGATCGATGATGACTGGTTGGAAACGTCGTTCGAGAGCGGCATCACGTTCGATGTGCTTGCGATATTCGTCCATCGTGGTGGCACCGATACATTGCAGTTCGCCTCTAGCCAGAGCAGGCTTGAGGATGTTAGCAGCGTCGATAGCGCCTTCAGCAGCACCCGCTCCGATCAGTGTGTGCAATTCGTCGATGACGAGCATCACATTTCCGGCAGCGCGGATTTCGTCCATGATCTTCTTCAAGCGTTCTTCAAACTCGCCTCGGTACTTGGTTCCAGCAACCAGGAGACCGATGTCGAGCATGACAATTTTCTTGTCGGAGAGAATGTCTGGAACGTCAGCGTTAGCAATGCGGATCGCAAGACCTTCTGCAATCGCGGTTTTACCAACACCTGGTTCGCCGATCAGAACAGGGTTGTTTTTGGTGCGTCGTCCAAGAATTTGGATCACACGCTCGATTTCTTTTTCACGGCCGACAACTGGATCCAAACGCGCTTCTTGAGCTGCTTGTGTCAAGTTGAGACCAAACTCGTCGAGAGTTGGAGTCTTAGAACGACCAGTTCCAGGTGATGCAGAGCTACCGGCAGTAGCAGCACCACTCTCACCAAGCAGTCTGATGACGTGGCTTCTGACTTTAGTCAGGTCAACGCCGAGGTTCTCCAACACTCGTGCTGCCACACCTTCGCCTTCGCGGATGAGACCGAGAAGCAGATGCTCCGTGCCGATGTAATTGTGACCAAGCTGTCTAGCTTCATCCCAACTGAGTTCCAGTACTCGCTTGGCGCGTGGAGTGAAGGGAATTTCCACTGCAACGAAGCCAGAGCCTCGTCCAATGATTTTCTCAACTTCGACACGTGCATCTTTGAGATTTACTCCCATCGACTTCAGCGTCTTCGCTGCGATTCCAGTGCCCTCGCCAATTAAGCCAAGCAAAATTTGCTCTGTGCCCACGAAGTTATGACCCAATCTGCGGGCTTCTTCTTGGGCGAGCATGATTACTTTGATCGCCTTTTCGGTGAATCTTTCAAACATGGCGCTTCGCGCCTCCCTAGACTCCGATAATGTGATTACATTCTAACTCACGTACTGTCCCATCCGTTCGCGCCAAAACGCGAGTGATTGGAATAATCGTGAATATTTAGATTTCCGAACTCCGGCAGTATATCTGCCTTTGTTTTGAACAGGCTGCAAAGTGAGCCTGCTTACTTGTTGATAGTATCCAATTGCAGAGCGCATTACGGACATGTGATCCAAAAGTATTTGTCTTTGGATTAGAACTGCATTTGCATCAACACTTGTCAGGATGCAGGATGCAAAGCGAGCGACAAATTCTGTTGCAGACTGCAAGTTACTACTAGAGACGATAAAACAAAGAACGCCCCTCACATGCGGAGGAGCGTCCTCAATTATTCATTCCACCCGCATCTATGCTGGTGTCGGAACCGGCGCTTCGTCTGTCTTTGGCGCTGCTTGTTGTTGCCCGGCGTATTTTTCGTCACCGGTAATCAACTGCGCGAAAGTACATTCTTTGTTCGAGCAAGCGATTTGATCGCCGCGCTTCAAGTGTTTGTAGACAAGCATCGTTTCGCAAAGCGGACATTTGTTGCCTCCGCCTGGTCCACCGGAAATAAGTGGTGGATACCAGAACGCAGATGGACACTGATTTTGTGAGTAGTTGCTACAACCGTAGAAGATTTTTCCTCTTCTCGATTTCTTCTCGACGATCTGTCCATCGCAGTCAGTACGCGGGCAAACAACACCTGTCAGTTTGAGAATAGGACGTTGCTCTGTGCACTCTTCTTTCGAACATGCAAGATAGTCGCCGTAACGTCCGTAGCGAATGAGCATCGGAGATCCGCATGTTTTGCAGATTTCCTCGCTCGGGCGATCTTCTGGAACAGGAAGTCCGTCACGTGTAAGTGCAATTTTCGTTTTGCATTCGGGGTAGCCGATGCAACCAAGGAACTGTCCAAAACGTGATGAACGCTGAGCCATCGCTTGTCCGCAAAGAGGACATTTTTGATCCGTGAGGATGACGACCTTGTTCATGTTCTCTTCGGCCTTCTTCAACGTTTCGTTGAAAGGCTGATAGAACAGCTTGAGCATGCCATGCCAGTCGACTTTGTCTTCTTCAACCTGGTCGAGCTTGTCTTCCATCTCGGCCGTGAAACTAACGTCTACGATCGATCCGAAATGCTCGACGAGCAGCAAGTTGACTGCTTTTCCGAGCTTGGTCGGAATCAATGTCTTCTGTTGTTTCTCTACATATTTACGGTCGACGATTGTTGAAATTGTCGCTGTATATGTAGAAGGACGACCGATTCCCAGTTCTTCCAAAGTCTTGACCAGACTGGCTTCTGAGAAACGCGGAGGCGGCTGGGTGAAGTGTTGGTTCGGTAGAACTTCCTTCATCTTCAACGCTTCGCCTTTGCTCAAATCAGGCAGGTTCTGCGCTTCGTCTTCACTCGCCTGTTCACCAGTCGACTCAGAATCGGGGTCGTTTGATTTCGGACGATTGTAGACAATCGTATAACCAGCAAACTTGATTTCTGATGCTGATGCACGGAAAAGCGCTTGGCCAGCGGTGATTTCCACTGCTCTGGTGAGAATTTCAGCAGACGCCATCTGGCTTGCCATAAATCTTTCCCAGATGATCTTGTACAACTTGAACTGATCGTTCGATAGATACGACTTGATCGATTCAGGCGTACGATCCACTGCTGATGGGCGAATCGCTTCGTGAGCGTCCTGCATGCTCTTCGCTTTGCGGGAGTAAACGCGTGGTTTATCCGGACAGAAATTCTTTCCGAATCGTTCAGCGATGTACTTCAACGCTTCTTCTTGAGCTTGTTGAGATACGCGTGTGGAGTCAGTTCTCATGTAGGTGATCAAACCTACTGGACCTTCCGGAAGTTCAACCCCTTCGTATAAAGACTGTGCGATTTGCATCGTCTTCTTAACAGCGAAACCCACGTGTGTGGCGGCTTCACGTTGTAGCGTAGAGGTAATGAAAGGAGCTAATGGAGAACGTTGACTAGACTTTTCAGTCACCGCAGTGACAACAAAATCCTCTTTGCTCAGCTCGGAAACAATCTTCTTCGCCTGTTTTTCAGAGTCAATCACCATCGATTGCGCAGTGGCTTTGTCTGATGCAGCGATGATGCGCTTGCCGTTGTATTTGTTCAACGGCGCGAGGAAAGACTGTTTGGATTTCGGTCTCGCCAACTCGGCTTTGATCGACCAATATTCTTTCGGCTCGAACGATTCAACCTCTGCTTCACGTTCGCAGATCAACCGCACAGCAACGGATTGCACACGGCCTGCGGATTTTCCGTTGACTTTGCGCCACAGAAGCGGAGAGATTTTGTATCCAACCAATCTATCTAATACGCGTCTGGCTTGCTGCGCATCCACGAGATTCTTATCGATCTTGCGAGGCGACTTCATCGCTGCCAAAACAGCGTCTTTCGTAATTTCGTTGAACTCGATACGGTGCAATTTCTTGCCCGGCAAATCCAACACTTCAGACAAGTGCCAGGCGATCGCTTCCCCTTCACGGTCAGGGTCCGGCGCCAGGAAGACTTTGTCTGCTGCTTTCGCTGCGTCGCGCAGCTCCTCAACTATGCCTTCTTTGTCATGCAGTATTTCATACATCGGCTCGAAGTTTTTTCTGACATTCACGCCCAGCTTGTTGCGGGGCAAGTCCCGTACGTGGCCTACGCTCGCCTTCACCGTGAAATCTTTTCCAAGGATCTTGCTGATCGTTTTCGCTTTGGCGGGAGATTCGACTATAACTAACGATTTAACCATTGCACGTCTTTGATTTTCATATAAAAGGATGGGACTACTGGTGGTCGGAACCTGTCAAGGTGTCCTGACGAGGTCGAAGTATAACCCGACTTCCTTAAGCGTTGTACCAAACCTTTTGCCGTTTCACTACCTTAGAGAATTTTAAGGTGGTCCGGGATGGCGTTTTTCAGCCTCGAAATCAAGCGGTTGGATTCGTTCCCAAGGGCGGTCAAGGTTGCTTTTCGCCCTTCGACCATATAAAAGGATGGGAAATTTTTTTCTGCCACTTCAGATGGCTTAACTTCCTCAACATAGTCAAGATTAACTACTAGGTGATCCAGTTGGTCGAAGTACCCACTTTCAGCACCAGGTAGTTTGAACAAATCTGCCCATTCCACTACTGCAATCATCTCTCGATCTATTAGTTCATCCAATTCAGTTGCGAGTAGCGCAGCCGCTGATTCAGCGTCCTCTGAAAGTCTATATAAATCCAAATGGTAAAGTGGAATGCGCCCAGAATGGTATTCATTCATCATCGTGAATGTGGGACTGCTTACTGTTTCAGTAATTCCAAGCGCGCGCGCAAGCCCTTGTACGAGTGTTGTCTTTCCAGCACCCATCGGTCCGATCAATGTGATGATAGCGCCGGTGGTGGCAGCGTCTGCAAGCACGCTGCCTAACTTTTGTGTGGATGTATGATCCGGAAGCGCTAAACACAACTGAAGCGAATCGTTTGAATTCGCCGTCATATCTGCTGCTTGGTGGTCGAACGGGAAAATAGTGTCTCAGCCCGGGACGGTGCGAGTTTTGACCCGGATATGTCCAGGTGGGGAACCTCCTTAACGTTCTTCCGTTTCCTAATTCCTTGAATAAGTGAGTGAACACAGCACTCAAGGTTCATAGGTATACGTCGTTGTTTCGAGCCGGCTCCCCGAAATACTCGATTTGTAGGACAAAACTTTTTGAGCTCTGTCCGAGACCGAGACTAACTGAATCATAGGAAACTACTGATTTCCTGTCAATCAATTTCAAAACAGTTTTTGCTATTTGTCCTGATTATCTACCGATTCTCGCGCCTGTGCGCTGATTGCATCGATGACGAGATTGTATTGTTTCTCTAACTCTGCGATTTCATTCTTTGCAGGAAAAATATATGAGCAACCGGCTTGACAAACTGGTTCTTGTACACTTCTCGAACCGTGTTGTAGAGTCACTTTAGGCAACATCTGATTGATTTGAAAAACAGCTTTCGAATAATCTGCACCATCATATTTAATTGCTGATAACTGTGAAAATGTCTCGTCCCAACGCAGATTTACAGTCGTTCTTTCATCACAACTACCGACGCGTTCTTTATCTGTTCTGCTATCGACTGCTTGCCAAAATTGCGCTGTAAGCTGTTCAATTTCAGCGCTCGCGGGCAAAGTATATTCCACTTCTGCATGATAGATGGGATCGACCAGAACACGCTTTCCTTCTCGGTCTTCAAAGGAAGGCTTGAGATTATTGACCTGATATATGGCGGCGATTGGATGTTTGCCATTGTATTTTAGTTCTGCAAGACGCCAGAATGTCTCTCCTTTTCTTAAGACAATTTTTGCAGCTAAGTCTGGCGGACCAAGTCGCTTCTTCAACTCTAATTCGTTTGTACTCACCGGATCACAGCACCACGGACGGTGCTCTCATTCGGATGCTCGGATCTGATATTTTGAGCACCATCAGCATCGGTTTTACTATCCGGTACAAACCCGTGACTGGAGAAATGAGCCACGCTGTTATGCACGTCCTGCGCTGATGTACCGCCTCCGTAGTAGCGGACAAATAACCCTGTACCTTCGGGATGAAGTTGAGCGCTACCCGGCAACGATTTAGTTGAGAGTAGCTCCTCCAGATTTGAAGCAATTTCGTCTAGCGAAGAGTCATGCTGTTGCGACCAGTTCTTATAGGTATTCGACCGCTCCGCAGCTTGGGACCTCTCAAGCTTTGCAGCATCTTCTGACTCTCTACGCATCTGTTCGATCTGCATGCGTCGATTTTCCATTGCAGTGAGAGGATTTTCGAATGGTCGAAGTTTCAACGGACTATTCAACGTTTCATTGATTGCGTCATGAGTATTCTTTTCTATAGTCTGTGCGCGGGACTCTCCGCCACGAACGATCGTGGCAGCGATAGAGTCTGCATAAACGTGATGACGAGACTTTTCACGTTCGACCTGGTCGCGAATGCATTGCACACTTTTGCCACGGTGACCGTCGTCTTTTGTTTTCAAACCGATTCGTTCGGCGGCGCTGATGTTAGCTTCAGAAGACGCTGTTGCCGACTCCTCGGCACGCTGCCTGTAGGCTGTTAACGCTTTCCGACAGTAGCCAGAGACAGGACCATAAGGATCGAGCAAGAAAGCGTTTCTGTATTCACTCATAGCTTCGGAATGCTTTTTCAGATAAACCAGAGCGTTAGCCAGATAGTAGTGAACAACGGCATCAGCCGGATGCTCAACACTCGATTGTCGAAAACAATCTTCAGCCTTTGCGTACTGCCCTTGCGAAAGATATTGTTGGCCCTTCTCTAACAGCGTTACGGGAGCTTGCTTGCCTCCCGCGATTGAGTAGATTTTCGCGGGGTAGCTGATTTTCCCCTGAAGTGGAAGCACCGCTGGAGCAGCCATGACAGAAGCGCAAGCACTAAAACATAAACTTGTCTGAACGCTGATGCCAATCAGAAGTTGCATCGATCGAACCATAGGACAGCCCCACTGTGAACATTACGCCCTTCAGTTTACTCTCGACCGAGCAAAAAGACATCTAAATTTTGAGATCGTTTCGGCTAATCGATTTCAGGCTCGATCGCAATCGCAGTCGCAGGAGATTCAAGCGCACCCTTGCCGATCTCAGAAGCGACACCGACCTTCGTCAGCTCGGGCATGATGACACCACTTGTAGTGGCGTATGTTTGAGGGATTTTCTGACACTTCAAATAATAAAAACCGACACACATCGCTATTAAACCGGCTGCAGCACCCACTGCCAGACCCCATCTAGGTCCGAAGTGATCTGCAACCCATCCGACTACAGGTGCACCAATCGGCGTACCACCCTGGGCAATCGCCATAAAGATGGCCATTACCCGACCGCGCATGAGAGGGTCCGTGGATAATTGAACGGTTGAATTCGCTGTCGTTGTAAATGTTTGAGCAGAAACACCTATCACCATCAGCACCAATCCGAACAGCCAAAAATTCGGCATCAAAGCCGCCGTTGTCAGTCCGATCCCAAAAAATCCCGAACCAACAACAAGCAAGAATGCATTCGGCTTCTCTCTCCGAGCAGATAGCAGAGCACCTGTCACCGAGCCGATTGCCATCGTAGAAGTGAGCAGTCCATACTGGCTTGCACCCTTATGAAAAACTGAGACAGACATCGTCGAGATGTAGATTGGAAAATTCAGCCCGAAGGTGCCGATCATGAAAAGCATGAACATCACTGCCTTCAAATCAGAACGCGCCCAGACATATCTAAAACCCTCACTCAGTCCACCGTGTTTTGGCTGCGCTTTCGACTGACGCACCAACTCGTGCACTCGCAGTGAAGACAGTGAGAACAGAACTGCTAAAAAAGAAGCTGCATTGAGAACAAATACCCATCCCGTTCCGATGCTTGCAATAAGCACACCAGCTACCGCAGGACCAATCATGCGACCCGAATTGAAGGACGTCGAGTTTAGAGCCACAGCATTCGATAAATCTTTCTCTCCGACTAGTTCGGAGACAAAGGTTTGTCGCGCTGGAGCATCGAAAGCAGCAACGCATCCCAAAAGAAATGCAAAAACGTAAACGTGCCAGAGTTGCACCAGATGCGTCAGAGTCAAAATACCAAGACCCAGCGCTAGTAAGCCCATAAAAGATTGAGTAGCAAATAGGAGTTTGCGTCTATCGAAGTGGTCTGCTGCGTAACCTGTCAGTGGCAGCAATAAAACTTGAGGACCAAACTGCAGCGCCATCACTACACCAACAGCGGTGGCATTGTTGTGCGTCAACTGCGTCAGAACGAGCCAATCCTGAGCAGTGCGCTGCATCCAGGTGCCGACGTTGGACACGATAGCTCCGCCCGCCCACATCCGATAATTGAATGTGTTTAGAGACCTGAAAGCTCTGCCGAATCCACTCATAACACCGATACACTCCCAATCGGATAAGATTTCTTCGCGCTTGAATTCAGTCGCCTCTGATATCCTCGTAGTACACTTGTCCCCAGAACCATGAATAAACTAATCCTCTGTTCAGCTTTACTTGCAAGTGCGCTTCCTTTCACGGCGGTGCCCACGTTAGCTCAAGTCGACGCGATTCCCGACCCTCATCAGGATTTTTACCAGATGAGGCAACCGAAAAAACCCGTCGGGCTCACACCCTCTGTTGACGCTCAGCCAGACAAGGATGTTTCGGACCAAAACACCATCGACTTGAACGGCTTCCACGACCAAGCTCAAGCGGCGCCGAAAAGACCAATTAGTCCGTCGGCTGCAACGACCATGCCATCAACGGGGAACGATTTGAACGATTCAATGACTGATGGAATGCCAAAACCGGCGCCGGATTTCAGAAACGGTGAAACAGCACCAGAGGGTCAGTCAACGCTTCCACTGCCGTCAGTCACACACCCCGAACTTATGGCACGTCCCCCAATTCCGACACCACCGGCGATGACATTGCTGCCGCCGCTCAACGGTGGACAGGTTAAGGATTCACTGGCGTGGAGGGCTCGCGCATACAAGCTACGCTCTGAGACTGGCGACGTAAAAACTGGCTTGACGAAAAGCTTTCGAGTCATAAATGCTAGTTTCGATGACACACTCAACGCGGTCACTAATGTCTGTGCAGCACAGAGAATTTCAGTGGATTCTGAGTTCGATCAATCTGGTCAGATGCTGGTGCACCCTGGCGATCAGCCCGCCGCCACTTCGCGTTTCATTATCGCAATAAAGCCTGTCAGCAAATCCAGCACGCTGATTCGCATAGGACTTGATACCGATAACCACGCCAAGCAATCAGTTTTCGACGATCTGTTGAACAGAATCGAAACCGCCGCGAACGAAAAGGGTGTCTTGTAGAGAGCTGCCGTGTGAACAAAGCAAATTCACCCTATGTCGTTGGCATTACAGGGACCATATCCTCTGGCAAGTCCGCCGTCGGCAAAATTTTAGAAGCGCAGCAAATTCCTGTTTTGGATTCAGATCAAATCGTCCATTATTTATTGTCTGAAGACACGTCCACTCGAAAAGCAGTTTTAGAGCGCTTCGGCGACTCAATTGCAAATCCAGAAACAGGCAGTGTAGACCGAATAGCCCTTGGCAAAATCGTATTTACAGACGAAAAAGCGCGACGAGATTTGGAAGCGATAGTTCATCCCGCGGTGATTTTAGAATGTCGCAAAAGAGTGCAAGAAAACGGGTCTGGCAGCATAGTGGCTATTCTGGCGCCTCTTTTATTTGAGGCCGGTCTGAAGAGCGAATACAATGAGATATGGACGGTCATCACGAACATAGAGATCCTGAGAGAAAGATTGCGGCAGCGCGATAAGCTAACTGACTCGGAAGTCGAACGCAGATTAGCAGCGCAGTGGACTCAAGAGAAGAAAGCCTCTTTGTCTGACGCAGTGATCGACAACTCCGGCTCTTTAGAAGAGACGGCAAAACAAGTTGATGCACTCCTCTCAAAAATCAAAGCAAAAATCCAAGCGAATTAGTTTGCTTCTTCAATCGCTTTTTGTCTGTGCTCTAGCGGCGACCCTCTCGCCTCAATCCGCCAATTCCAGCGAGAATTCTCAGGCGGGATATGAGCTCGAACAATCCAGTCTTCTTCTCGGCAAAGTATCCGTTCGCATAACTTCCAACGCTGCTCAATTCTTCAACAAAGGTCAGGGGGTATACATCCTGAGTCGAGCACCAGCGTGGAATCTACTCATCGTCAATCCACGAGCAAAGACCTACTACGAATGCAAGGTCACTGATTTCAGTAGTTCTATGACGCGCGGCATAACTTTGCTGACCGGAAGAACAATGACCGATGTGACATATCAATCAGTGCCGCAAAAACAGCCGGATGGGCTGTGGCACTTCGTGAGCAACGCTGCTTATACCAAGCGCGAAACAGAATTACACGAGAATATGTTCCGCGGGAGTGCTCAACCAAAAACAGCGGATATGTGGACTAACCCAAAAATTCCAGCGACACCGCAGGTAGTGGCAATTGCGGGCCGCCTCTACGGTTTTTCAGTAATGGATGGAATGCCTGTAAGAGTTCGATATCTCGATTTTGACAAAGAAGAGAAGCTATTTCTCAGCACTCAGAAAATTACCAAACGAACATTTACAGATAACGATTTCGAACGTCGATTGCCTTCATATCACAAGACCGCGAATCTAGCCGCGGTGTATCGAACTGCCGCTACTGAAGCGGCTATGGACGAGATGTTGCAAGGCTTAGAGACGAATTTGAAGAGATGACTATTCGTCTCCGCTGTTGCGCAAATTCAATTGCATCATCGCTTCGTCAACAGGTTTTCCATCAACCATTAGTGCGGCAAATTCAACTCCAAACTGCTTAAAGCCCAGAGATTTGTATAAATCGAATGCCGCTTTATTCTGAGTGGCAACAGTCAGCTTCATGTAGTCCAAACCGGGCATCTCTTGTGCACACATGATCGCAGCCATCATTAGTTGTTTTGCAATGCCAAGGCCACGAAAATCCGGCATTACATAAACGCCCCAGACAACACCTTTATGGCAGGCCTTCTTACCTCGTTCGCGATAAAAACCAGCAAACCCTACGAGGTCAGGGTTGAAAGCACCCAGAGCGAACTGAAAGTCATCCGAGACTAAGCGTTTAGCAAATTCACTCGGTTCGAGCAGCTTCGCTTCTTCATAGTCACCACCAAAAGAAGTTGGCTCCTCTTTCAACGCTTTCAGTCTCAACGCTGAAAACTGATCGACGTCCTTTTCGGACATCAGCTTGATCACCAAATTATCTGTCGATGTTGTCGACTTGTTTTTGCTCATTTTTCCGCCAGTTTTTTTCTAAGCTGACAGTATAAGCCCTCCAAATAATTACACTAGCTCCGTGAAGGTGCAGAACTTTCAACTTTTCTGGATGTCAAGCCAGACCGTCACTCAACAGTTTCAAGTCACGGATGGAAACTACTGCAAACCCCATAAACTCCGCGTCTACAAAGCTTTCAGTAGTTCTGGTTGCCAAGAACTGATAGCTTGCATCATGGTGATCCCGCTCTTTTTGCCTAAATGCAAAAGTTGCTATTACTTATAGCCGTCGAAAAAAGCAAAACTGAATGCATTGTTGCTACATCTTGCCTTCGTCAAAAACTTCAAAAAACCCGAACACTTCTCGTCGATTTTGAGTCACGCCATCCTATTCGGTAGGACGACTCGGAACACGCGATTTGATGGGGCGACATGATGTGAGGTTTCACTGAACCGCACACTCATACGAAGTAAGTTCGGCAGCAATTCGTATCAACCCGCTGGTTTGCACCCAATAGCAGGCCAGCTCAACAGTTCGCGTCCTGGGCTCAACCCCTGGAAGGAGAACACGCACTCAAACTCTCAGGAGTTATAGCTATGACTATGGTTATGTCAAAACGAGGCCTCGCGGCTTCCCGATTGTTCGGCGTCGACCTCTCGCACTACAACGGCAAGGTCGACTGGACCAAGCTCAAGAAATCCGGTATCAGCTTCGCGTTTTTCAAAGCATCGGAAGGTGCAACGCTCGGCGACGACCAATTCGCTTTCAATATGGCTCAAGCACGCGCCCTCAAGGTTCCGTGCGGCGCCTATCACTTCTTCATCCCCGCGACCGATGTCGACTCGCAGGTGACGAATTTCTGCAACCAGGTCGGCAAGATGATGCCCGGCGACCTCGCACCCGTTCTGGACTGCGAAGTTCCGTCGAAGTGGATCACCGCGCCCGAGACGGCTGCTTCATCGCAGGTCGCCTGGCTCGCGTTGACTGTCGAACAGCGCGTCGACAAGATCGTGCAGTGGTGCGACGGCGTCGAGAAGAAACTCGGTGTCACGCCGATGCTGTACGCCAGCCCCAGCTTCATCAGCGGCACACTCGGCAGCTCGCCGCGCCTGAAGAAGTACACGCTGTGGATCGCCAACTACAACGTCGCGAGCCCGACCATTCCGGCGCCGTTCACGACCTGGGCTTTCTGGCAGGATTCCGAGACTGGCACCATCGACGGTGTCAATGGCAAAGTCGACCACGACTACTTCAACGGCACCGCCGCCGAACTGGACTCGATGCGCTACTCGGCTCTGCCTCTGCATGCCCGAGTCGCGAAGACGGTCGGGGGCTGGTTCAATTGGGCGTTCGGCTGGATTCTCGGCTGATTCGCCACCTTCGCCGATGTCGCAAGGGAGCCACAAACTCCCTTGTGACCTGGCTAAAACAAAGGCTGTTGCGCACTCTTGCCCTCAGTTTTTGTTTTTTCTCAGCCAATACTAGCTCATATAGTGATTAATCAAATCCTCCATTATTCACGGGAGTGATACCAAATTCATTTCTAAAAAGCACAAAAGCCCTGTCAGTTGGCTCAGAATCTGGTTTACCAAGACACAGGTTCTAACAACAAACGGAGCTTTTGAATGAATAAGTCTAAAACGAAATTGTG
>DATNPZ010000009.1:0-335998 GCA_036702965.1 Drouetiella sp. | reverse complement strand
TCTTGGTTTGTGCATGTGGTCGAACAAAGTGCCTGCAGTGAAGCGGATTTTTTTGCTGCACGTGTCGCAAGACGCAATTCGTGAACCATGATTGTGTGAAAATGTCACCTCATCGCAGTGACCGCACTGTAAGTTGGGTTCGACTAATCTATAAATTTCGTCCACACAATCATCGTCTGTTGGAAAGTCTTTCTCGACCTCTTTAACCGTTTCGGCAAACACCTTTGAAATAACGGCTTTTGTTTGGGCCCAAATATTGTTCATTCTGCATCACCTCCATATTTGACTACGGAAGTTCGAGTAAAAAAGTTCAATGCTAATTTGAGGCATTTCAATGCCGTCGCAATTGGGTTCCTAAGCCATTCTTCAAAAATTAAATGGTGCGCACACGACGGTTTGGTTCTTAAGTGATGATGGTTTACGAAGTAATTTTGCTAAATCAGCTTTGAACTTCAAACCGATTTTCTAAAGTGATATCAAAATAGCCAAAATATTTAGAGATAAGCGATATCACTTTAGGAAAACAATTCTTTTCGAAAGTGATACTAATTTGGTGCCAATAAATTCGATGAATTGATATCACTTTAGTTTCGAATTTTATTTAGTAAGGCGATATCACTAAAGGCGCGACCTGTGGGGTGAAGGTCCTTGAAAGGCAGCGTGCACAGGCTTTTCGCGAGTTCGGGTGCATGCTTTTTAGTGGTCTGAGTTATGCGTCGATTCTCGCATTCGCTACACAAATGATCCTCTAATAAACATTTTCATTTGTTCTGCAAGATTTGATTCGAGAGCGTTATACACAAATTCAGGATCGATGTCGTGTTTGCCTGAGAATAATCTCGCAACTTCTTGCAAATTTACGTTGTATTCATCGCGACGCAGTAGTTTAATTTCGTCGCCAGCGGCGACATTTCCTTCTTGAACCACGGAAAAATAAATTCCACAGCGTGAGCTTTGTTGGAAGGTTTTGATTACGTCGAGCCGACCGAATTTTATTCCGAGTTTGTAGCACGGAAGTCTTGGTTGCGAGACTTTGATGATTGCAGATCCGACTTGAAATTCGTCGCCTATACAAACTTCGGACTCCAGTAGTCCTTCAGTGGTTAAGTTTTCGCCAAATTTACCGTGAGGAAATTCGACATCTGGCATTTGCTCTTGCCACCAGTGGTAATGCTCGATGGGGTACGCGTAGACTGCTTTGTCTGGACCTCCGTGCACGGTTAAGTCCGCCTGCTCATCGCCTGCTAGATTCACCTTGCTCAATGGAATTTTTCCCGCTACTGGTGTTTTGAAAATGCCCGTTGAGACCGTTCGCCCATTGTATTGAACGAGTTTTTTACGGCTTACACAAATGGTTAGAATCTTTGCGTTCATGATCTAGTAATCCTGTCGTAGTTGATTATCCTACCGCGGATTTTGCCTCTAACGATTTCCACAAATGCATTGCGGCGTATGCGCGCCAGGGTCTGTACTTTTCAGTCTCTGCAAGGAGCGATTTTTTGTTTTTCAGTCCAAGTGATTTCTGTATTCCTAAATCGCCGTGTGGAAACGCATCTGGCCACGCCAGACAACGCATGGCTATGTATTCTGCTGTCCATTCACCAACGCCGGGCAGTGCCATCAAGTCGGCGACCGTTGTGGCATAGTCAACTCCAGGATTTAGTTTTAGATCGCCATCGGTGTAAGCTTTTGCCAGCGCGATAATTGTTCTTGCGCGTGATGGCAGAATCCCCAGCTCGCTTAATTCCTCTGGTTTTGCCTCTGCAAGTACGTTTGCTTGCGGGGTGAGCAATGATAACTCTGGGAAAGGTGTTTCAATCTGCTGTCCAAATTTTTTCGCCAATCGTCCCGCGAGACTAGAAGCCGCTTTGACGCTGACCTGTTGTCCTAAGATAGCCCGAATTGATACCTCAAATGGATCGCAGGCTCCTGGCACACGCAGCCCGGGATGCGCAACGGCGAGCGATCCAAGTTGCGTTTCGATCAGCTCGGGCTCTGCTTGCAAGTCGAACAATCGCTTCAAGCGATTCAAGACTTGCAAAAATTTCGGCGCAAGTGATGACGACAGAGTGACTAATAGTGTTGAAGGTTTGGCACTCTGATTTACCGCTATCCATCCAGTCACATCGTCGATCATGACAGTGCGCATGTACTTCTCGTTGTCGACATATTCAACTCCGGGACTCGCCCTGCCAGCAAGAAATTGCAACATTGCCTGCCAATCATATGGCGGACGGTAAGCAAGTTGACAGATGAAAGTTGCGTCTGGCACTAACTCATCCAGCACTCGTGATTTGCGCAGTTGTGTTGGATTCAGTCGGTAGCGTTCTACAAACAATGCATTGAATCTGCGGAGGCTCGCGAATCCGCTGGATAAGGCGACTTGGGTGATCGGCATGGAGGTGTCGGTCAGAAGCCGTTTTGCAATTAGGAGGCGCTGAGTCTGGACAAATTCAACGGGTGTTACACCTAACTCAGATTCGAACACGCGACGAAAATGTCTGCTGGTCACACCAAGTTCATCAGCTAAATCTTCAAGCGACATATTTGAAAGCGCACCATCTTCGATGCGCGCAATAGCGCTTGCCACTAATCGACTTTTTGCGTCGACGGAGGCGCTGCCCGGCGCAAGCTCGGGTCTGCAGCGCAAGCAGGGTCGATAGCCATTGCGCTCGCATGTTGCTGCATTCTCGTAGAAGGTGCAATTCTTGAATTGGGGTACTTTTACCGTACAAACTGGACGGCAATAAATCTTGGTAGAGCGAACTGCGCAGAAGAATAATCCGTCGAAACGCCGGTCTCTCGTCAGAAGAGCTTGATAGCAAATTTGTGGTTTGAGGTTCATGTTTTCAATGCTATCCCAACTTTTGCGATCTTACTCGCCGTTTTCGGACACCATCTTTCGTTGTCGCAAGCCAATATCGCCGCCCATTTCTGAGCGGCGATATTGGCTTTTTTGTTTATAAGTTTGCACCCTGTGAGGCTTACTTAAAGCTTGTTCTCGTAGAATCTAGGTCCAATCGCTTTTCTTATTGCTTCCCAATCTGTGTCGTCTTTAGGAAGCGGTGCGGCAGGCTCTTTGGGAAATTCTTTTATCGGTTGGAAGGGACCGTTCTGCTTCAAAATTTTGCGTAATTGTTCTGCGTCGAAGCCATTGTTTCTTTCAATTTCTTCGGATTTTTTGAGCAATTCTTCTGACGGATCAGGCTTCTTATTCGAGCCTAGTTGCTCTCCAGCTTTGCCGATAGATTGTCCTAGATTCTTTTTGGGGTCCATCTGATCGGCGAATTTGCCCATACCTTGTCCAAAGTTCTTATTTGGATCCATCTGGTCAGCAAACTTATTCATGCCTTGTCCAAAGTTCTTGTTCGGATCCATTTGATCAGCAAACTTGTTCATGCCTTGTCCAAAGTTTTTGTTTGGATCCATTTGATCCGCAAACTTGTTCATGCCTTGTCCAAAGTTCTTATTTGGATCCATTTGATCAGCAAACTTGTTCATGCCTTGTTCAAAGTTCTTATTTGGATCCATTTGATCAGCAAACTTGTTCATGCCTTGTCCAAAGTTCTTGTTCGGATCCATTTGATCAGCAAACTTGTTCATGCCTTGTCCAAAGTTCTTGTTCGGATCCATCTGATCAGCGAACTTCTTCATGCCCTGTCCAAAGCTTTTGTTCTCGCCGGAGGCAACGTCTTTTGCGCCATCAAGCTTGCCCAAGTTTTTGTATATGTCGCTTGCATTTATATTTTTGTTCGGGTCTAGTCGGTCGGGATTTTGATTCGCATCGCCTGGTTCGATCGGTTTGCCCATGTTGTCGACACGCCGATGCTCATTCTGTTTGCCGTTCCCCGTTGGCTTAGAGTCAGAGCCTGTTGATGGCGTATTTTCTGCGCCGCCAGCCGGGGTGTCATCGCCACGACCGTGTGGTCTCGCATCTCCGTGTGGTTGATTTTTCACGCCGCTTATATTGGTCTCGTCCGTGAGGCTCAGTTTCGGCAAAACTTTGTCTGCGGAATTGTTACTGCCGGCGCCGAAATCGAGCTTTCCAGCATATGCTTCGCGCGACAATTTTGTTCCTTGATTATCGGAATTGAATCTTCCCGAATTTTCTGCACCTTTCTCACCAGACTCTTTGTGCGGTTGAAGTTCGCCCATTTTCAATTCCTCTCTTTTAAGATCGCCACCACTATTGGTGCGGCTTAGTAAGTTTTTGAATCGTCGCTCGCGCGTGTCGCTTCGATGTATTTAAGATACGAGGCGCTCTTGACATGAAGGTGACACGACACGAAAACACTGCAATGAAAAATGAGGAAAGAAATGCGCTCACTTCGACGAGTGCATTGCAGGCAAAATGGCGAAGGACTATGCGCTCACTTCGACGAGTGCATTGCAGGCAAAATGGCGAAGACTATGCGCTCACTTCGACGAGTGCATTACAGCCAAAATCGCGAAGGACTATGCGCCCACTTCGATGAGAGCATTGCGGCCAAAATTGCGAAGGACTAGGCGCTCACTTCGGCAAAAACATTGCAGCCAAAATTGCGAAGATTGTGCACTAACTACGACGAAATCATTGCCGCCAAATTGCGAAGGACTATGCACTAACTACGACGAAATCATTGCAGCCAAAACTGTGGAGGAAAATGTACTCAATAGAGAAGAAACACCGCTCAATTTGAGCGGTGTTTCTTTTCTCTGCCTTAACTTCAATTGCCTAATCTTTGGCTCCGAGGCGATTCTCGTCGCTTTTGATAGAAGGCTTGACGATTTAATTGCTATCGTTCAGCCGATTTCAGAAAATCTCGGTAATCGTGATTATGCTTCAATTCCGTGATCGGTTTGTTCCAATCGACTGGTTTGTTTTGCATATCACTCAAAGGAATGCCAAACGGTTTCTCTCTGCCGCCAAAGGGATTGCCGACCAGAGGCGCATCTTGATTGTTGCTTAACGGTTTTCCGTCAGAATTATGACCATGCTTGAACAGCGGATTTTGGCTGAATTCTCCAAGATATTTGCCTGTTCCCCAATCATCCCTGCCTCCGCCAACGACCGGTTTGCCGTCAGCCAAAGGCACATCTTTGCCACCAGCGCCAAGTTGTCTTACACCTTCACCAAGATATTTGCCCGTGCCCCACGGCGCATCTTTGCCGCCGTCGCCGATTTGTTTACCACCTGCAAGAGGCGTGTCGCTAGTTAGACCGAAGGGAGGAAGAACCTTGTCCGCTGTGTTTTTCATTGCGGAATTCATCTCGAGCTTTCCGCCCCATGACTCGGTCGCGAGCTTAGCGCCCAGGTTTTCTGTTTTTAAATTTCCGATGCTCTCGGCGCCTTTCTCTTTAGCATCATTGTGTGCTTTTAATTCGTTAGCCATGATCAACATCCCTCTATAGAATCGCCACCACGATTGGTGCGGCTTAGTAAAGTGTTTGAAGCGTTGTTATCACGAAATCTTTCGCGTGATATCACAATACGAAGCTTCGTTGACATGAGAGTGACATGACACGAAAACACTACAAGTAAATGACCGAAGACGAAACTCCGCAAAGCAACGCTCGAAGATGAAACACTGCAAGCAAATGCTTGAAGATGAAAATCTGCAAGCAAATCTTCGAATACAAAAACACCGCCCACCGCGGGCGGTGCTTCTGTTGACTGACTCTGCTTGCGTTTGAAGATGTGCGTTTCAAACGCTTGGGGGAACAAGGCTGAGCAGAGCATACCTTTAGTTGCGCAAACGTTCCGGGTCTTCGTCTCGTGTGTACCACATTCCATCCCAGCGACCTTTTACCAGTTCGTTGCCGTAATACAAACGAGATACGGTCGTACCGCGTTGACCATCTTTGGTCGGTGTCGTATCTTCAGCGTAGTAACCGGGTCTGCCATCAACAGCGTGACGCTTCATTTCTGAAATTGGCTTGCCATCACCATCGGTGCGCTTTTCTGAATATGTGTTTGGATCGTTTGGATTGTCGTACTTGCGCTCAGTTGTGTGCATTGGCTTGCCGTTGGCATCATAATCAGTTTCTTTGAAGTTCTGGCTTCCAGTTCCACCGTCGGTTGTGCGTTCTTTGTATGAACCGTCTGGATTGGTTGTGCGCGTTTTGGTGGAGATTTCTTTGCCATCAGCACCGGTGACAGTTTCTTTGTAATTTCCGCCTTCGCCCTGTTCGTGTCTAGTAATTGTTTTTGGTTTGCCCTGGGCGTCGTACTGGGTTTCGCTCCAGTTCCCTTTATCGTCGCCGTGGCGGCTGCTTACTGGCTTTTTGTCCTTGTATTGAACTTCGTCAAAGGTTCCGCCTGGATGCTCGCTACGAAGAGTGACAGAACCGTCGTTATTGAGTTGGATTTTTTCGCCTTCTCTATATGCAGGACGTCCTGTTTCGCGATTGACGCGTGCGGCTTCGCTTTGAACCTTCGATGGTGGCCAGTCCGGATGTCCTTTCGCAAGCGCATCGTAAGGACCTTGTCCTCTGCTAATCGTGCCATCTGGTTCTTGATACATCGGGCGTTGCCCTTCGTATCCGACGCTTTTACGCTCTTTGCCGTCGCCGCCGTGAATTTCGAGACCTGGTAAACCGTTTGGCTGTCCTTTCTGTCGAGAAAGTTCTCCAAAAAACTCCTGCCTTTGTTGTGTGGTCATTCCTCTCAGGTCACGAAGAGCCTCTGATGCTGCCTGAGGAATATGTTGTTCGCGTGCTTGTTTCCCGACTTCCTGAGCTTGCTCAATAGGCTTAACTGTCATATGCACCTCTTAGTAAAATCATTGACCGGTACGTCAATTCGAATTGCTTCGCATGCAAGTAAGATAAGTGCGCTGCTTGACATGAAGGTGACATGCCTAAAAGGTCAAAATCGGGACTTTCTCAAGCTCACAGTGGCAGTGTGGATCCGATGGTGCTCAAACTTACAGTGGAAGCGTGAACCAGATGCTGCTTTAGCTCACAGCGGCAACGTGAACCAGAAGGTGCTGCCTTCGCCGGGAACACTATCTACACCGATTTGACCGTGGTGCGCTTGCACGATTGCTTTGCAAATCGCCAGACCGAGCCCGAATCCTTTTTCGGTCTTCTCTCCTGGCTTCTCTTCGACTTGCTGAAACTTCTCAAAAACCGTTGCGCGAGCGGATTCTGAGATTCCGCGACCTTCGTCTCGCACCGATATTTTTAAATCTTTCTCTTCGCGATTAGCTGATAAGTAAATCGATTTTCCGCGGTCTGAAAATTTCAGCGCATTGTCCAGGAAATTAGAAATGACGCGCGAAATTCGTTCTTTATCGCACTTTACGATGATATCGGTGTGTTCCCCGTGCAGTTTTACGTCTTTGTTGTCAGCTCGCACGGTCATAGCTGCCAGGCAGCTTTCAAACACTTCTTGCATTGGCGTATCTTCCAATCTCAACTCAAAAATTCCGCTCTCTAGTTTTTCAACATCGAGCAAATCGTTCGTCAGATTGATTAGTTTGTCCACAACTGGAACGGCAGTTTTGACGCGGTTTTTGCCCTTCTCGTTTAACTCGCCGAATGCTCCGGCATCGAAGAGTTCAAACATGATTTTCAATGTACCAAGCGGACTACGCAGATCGTGCGTGATCATCGCGTACATCTGTTGTTGTTGACTGCGCAAAGTTTCCAGTTCTTTCGACAACTTGGATAATGTCTGATCAATTCTCGCTAATTCATCTTTGCCCTTGAGAGGCTCTGCAAGCGGTTTATGCGAGGCCAGCAAATTCATATTTTCGTCGATGGCTGACACTTTTTTGCGCGTACTTCTGCCGAACAAAAGCAAGAGCAAAATTGAAAGCAGTATGCTGACGATCACCCCAACGATAATGACGAATTTGATTTGCGCGCGAGCTGCTTGTCCGGCGAGGTTCTGCTCCTCTGTAATTTCGCCCTCACGAGCAATGTACTTGGCTCCGAGTGAATTTGCCTTTTTAAGTAAGCGTTGAATCTTGACGAATGAGCGCAAAATGTCAGTTCTATCGTCAGACTTGACCAAACGCTCGATCTCAGAGAGACTCGAAACTGTTTCTTCGCTCACGGCTTGCAGCGCGCGTGCATCGTCTGCTAGCTCGCTGCCGCCCAGGTTCTGCATCTTTTCGTTGTGATGCATCAAGAAGTTGATGGAAGCATCGAGCTGCTGCCGATAGTGAGTATCGTGCAACACGTTGAATAGAACCATTGCGCCCATGATCTCGTACATCGTTTGCATCTCGACGTTATAAGCCATCGAAACTGCGCGAGTGCCTTCTATCTTGGAGCTTTCAGTTTCGAGTTGGTTGAGAGAAACGAGCAGAACTGCGACGAATGTGAGTTCGAGACCTAACGGCAGGGCGATCATCCAGAAAATCTTCTGCGATAGCGACATGTTGCCGATCAGTTCGCTAAAACGCTTATCTGTTTTGCCTTTAGGTGCCATTGCTTTCCCTGTCTGCTTGGCTAGAATGATATCATCCTGAATGTGTCACTAATCCTTTAGCCGCATGCCGAAAATCCTGTTGATTGAAGATGATGTAGAACTCGCTCAAGTGGTGGCAGATGCGCTCGAGTTGGAAGGGCATAGCGTCGAGCATGTAACCGATGGAGCGGATGGCTTCGACCGAATCGTTCATTATCACTTCGACTTGGCTGTTGTCGATCGTGCTTTGCCGACGATGGATGGATTGGAGATCTGTCGCCAATACCGTGCCAAAAATGGAGCGGTCCCGATCTTGTTTTTGACTGGAAAAGATGCCGTGGTCGATAAGACCGCTGGGCTCGATGCAGGCGCGGATGACTATCTCACCAAGCCATTCGCGATGCCTGAACTGAGCTCGCGCGTGCGTGCGTTACTGCGGCGCCCGGGCAGCTTGACTGCCGCTAGCATCAGCGCGGGCGATCTGACCTTGACGTTGGCAACAGGAAAGCTCGAGCGCGAAGGAACTGAAATTCCGTTGTTGGCAAAAGAATTGCAACTGCTTTCATTCTTTATGCGTAATCCCAATCGTTATTACACGTCATCCGACTTACTCGAAAAACTATGGAAATCAGATTCGGAATCAACTGAAGAAGCCGTTAAACAGACAGTTTCAAGGTTGCGCAAAAAGATCGATGAACCCGGTAAAGATTCAAGAATTACTACGACCAGAAATCTTGGATACAAGTTTGAATTATAAATCCCTTGCTTCGTGCGCTATCGCATTAGTACTTGCGTATGGTCAGGCACCAAATGTGGTGACTGCCAGCCCTGAGTCTGAGCACTCGGCAAAAACGCCTTCAGTGAACTTAGCCAAAGCGAAGAAAGCCTTTGAACATTGTTCGTTCGCTGAAGTAACGCGGCTACTTGCTAAAGACAACAGTGAAGAAGGATTTTTTCTTCAAGCTCGTGCTGTTGAAATTGTTCGGTCTGGTGATGCTAGCTTTTTCTATCTACGTGCTAGTCAGATTGCGCCAACACCACTGAAAGAAGTCTATAAAGCTCTCGCGCTTCTATCTTCGACCAGATCATCCAGTGCACTCGATGTTTTGAGACCCATTTACGCGAGATACCCCTCTAATCCTGAAGTCATGTCGACCTACGGGCGATGCTTGTGCACAGCGGATCAGTCTGAAAAAGGGCGCGAACTGATGCGAGTTGCCCGGCTTAAAGACCCGAAGTCAGAGATTTGCTCTGACAATTTGTCGAATGTTGCAAAACTGAATTTCGCAGTTTCGGACGCTCTCGAATCACTCGGCAGAGACATCGCAGCGAAACCACATTCGGTGCCATTGAGGTTGAGGCGCGCGATTGTATTTTCGGAGAGCGGTCAACTCAAAGAAAGTCTTGGAGACTTCGATGCGGCGCTCAAAGAGAATCCCGATTGCCAATATACCTATTATCAGCGCGCCACCGTTTATCGCAACATGCAAAAGTACGATAAAGCGATAGCAGACTTGGTTCGTAGCGAGCAGTGTCCCGAGAAAGATAGACTTGTGTCGCAGCGCGTGTTGCGGCTTAAAGTTGATTGCGAGGACCAATCGCATCACGTTTCTTCTGCTGTTGCTGATTCTCGCGCTTTGATCGATTCATACAGAGGTCTGAAGCTGAGTCGTGGAATGAGAGCGGACATTTTGCATCGGGTCACGCTGCTTGAAAAACAGAATCAATGCGATGCCGCGCTCAAAGCTCTGCAGCCGATGATGCACGACTATTCCGACCGCTCTGAAGTATTAACTGTGCAAGCGCGGCTACTCGGCAAATTAAAGCGATACAAAGAGTCGTTAGCAATCGCGGATAAGCTGGTCGCTCGCGACAACGAAATGTGGGAGTGGCATCAAATCAGGGGATTAGCCTTGGCTGGACTTGGTGATACGACTCGCGCCGAACACGAATTTGCACAAGCCAAGTCATTGAAGTCTGAATACTCAGACCTGCCACAACAACTCAGAGAACGGATCAAGTAAAACTCCTCGTCCATTCGACGAGGCTTACCATTAATGACTCGCAGAGCGGTTCAATGGCGATAAAATCATCGTGATAGTTTTGCCCTCTATCGTCGGTCCTCGTTCAATTGTTGCCGATGCTTTCAACTGCTCGCCAAATTTTTGCATGATCGTAACTGCCAGATCTGTGTGCTGACCTTCTCTTCCGCGCAGGATAATCAGAACTTTGACTTTATCGCCGTTTGCAATGAAATTCTCGGCGCTACGCAGTTTGATTTGATAATCATGATCGCTAATCGTGTAGCGCATTTTGATCTCTTTAACATCGATGAAGTGATGTGTGCGTTTGGCTTCCCTTGCTGTTTGTTCTTGCTCAAATCTATAGCGTCCACGGTCCATCATTTTGGCAACAGGTGGAACGGAATCGGGCTGGACTATAAACAAGTCCAGCCCTCTTTCTTTTGCAAGTTTCGATGCTTCTCTGTATGTGAGAATGCCTATATGCTCGCCATTCTCGTCGATCAATCTGACTTCGCGGTCAGGAATCAAGTAGAAGCTGGCTCAGTAGCCTCAGTCGCAGGTTTCGGACCAGCCGTCGCTGAACCGCCGCCACTAGGTGCCGATGCAGTGTTGCCACCGCCGCCGCCACCACCGCCACCACGTTGAGGCAAAGGCGAGAGAATCATCAAGACACTCTTACCTTCCATCTTCGGCTCGCGGTCCATCATAGCGAGGTCTTTCAACTCTTCGGCAAACTTCTGCATAAGTTTCATCGCCATATCTTTGTGTTGCATTTCGCGTCCACGCAGTATGGTCAAAACTTTGATCTTGTCGCCGTCGTTGAGGAATTTTTGAGCATTGCGAAGCTTGACCTGATAGTCATGCTCCTCAATTTTGTAGCGCATTTTGATCTCTTTTACATCGACAACGTGATGCTTACGCTTAGTCTCGCGAGCTTTCTTCTCTTGCTCGAACTTATAGCGGCCGTAGTCCATAATCTTGGCTACAGGCGGATTAGCATCGGGCTGGACGACAAACAGGTCCAATCCCTTCTCTCTTGCCGTGGTCAATGCCTCTCGAGTCGGGACGATTCCCAACTGATTGCCATCTTCATCGATCAATCTAAGTTCACGGTCACGAATACGCTCGTTCAAGAGCGGCATGTCTCGTCGTGGCTCCGGTCGGCGCGGATCGCCTTTGTCTACGCTCAATAATCACCTCATGATTGGAACTAAAAATTTGCCGAAGGTGGGACTTGAACCCACAAGAGATTGCTCTCACTACGACCTGAACGTAGCGTGTTTGCCATTTCACCACTTCGGCGGGTCGAATCGCATTAGCCTAGCAGCAAGCCGCTCGGCTTATTAGATTTTACAACACTATTTTATGGCTACAAGATTAATAGCCATAGTCAAGCGCATGTTACAGCCGAACCGCAACAATTTTGTCGACGGTTCGGCTGCAAAGAACGTTCCAGATGCGGCGTTTCGAATTGGTTTAGCCGTCAGCGGTGTAAGGCATGAGGGCGATATCGCGGGCACGCTTGATCGCAACTGTAAGGATGCGTTGGTGACGTGCGCAGTTGCCGCTGATGCGACGTGGAAGAATTTTGCCGCGTTCTGTGACAAATTTCTTCAAACGGTTAGGGTCTTTGTAGTCGACGAAATCGACTTTGTCGGCACAGAAGCCGCAAGTCTTACGGCGACGTGGAGGTGAGTCATTCATTTGACGCATTGTCTTTTATCCTTTTCCTTAGAATGGAATCTCGTCTTCGGAAGCGAAGATGCTGTCGAGATCCTCAGATTTGTTAGCTTTGGATCCACCGGATTTGGCTCCGGCACGAGCTAATTTTGGTTCTGCTGCATAGTCTTCTGAACCGCCGCCGCCGCCACCAGAGGCGCCTACCGTTTTGGTCAAGTTTTCGACTGATATCGCATCGACTTCGACGTCGCGGCGACGGGAGCCGTCTTGTGCCTGATAGTTGTTGATCTGAAGTCGTCCATCGACGGCAACCAGATCGCCTTTCTGAATCTCTTGAGCACAGCGCTCAGCGAGATCGCGCCAGGTTATGACTTTGACAGGAGCAGTTTCAACAGTGCCGTCGGCGCGTGGTGCAGATTCAACTGCAATCGCGAATTCAGTCACCGCCACGTTTGTGGATGGAGTGAAGCGCTTTTCCGGCGCTCTGATAACTCTTCCAGAAACAACTATTTTGCTTAAGCTCATGAAAATCCCTGATGGTGAATGGGGTTAGAGAGTCTTTGCGGACTCTTTTTCGTGGATAACGATGAGGGAACGAATGATGTCTTCGGAAAGAGTCATCATGCGCTTGATTCCCAAGATCGCATCTGGTTTTGAATGGAAAATGGTGAGGACAAAATATCCGTCGCGCATTTTGTCTACTTCGTAGGCAAGGCGGCGGCGACCTTTCTTGTCGGTCGTTTCGACAGTTGCGCCGGTGTTTTTGATGAAGTCTTCAACACCTTGAACTACTCTGTCTACTGCTTCTTCATCAAGGTTTGGCCTGATGATGTAAACCACTTCATATGGTTTGATTGCGTTGCTGGTCAATGTATTTCCCCTTCGGTCGTCTGTCCTGCTAAGCAGGCAAGGGACGTGGTGTGTAACATAGAGATCGAGGCAGCAAGCTGCCCTGACTGAAGTTCACAACTAATTGCCCGGACTGAAAGTCAGGCAACGTGCAAACATTCGCCAAATTCTAGCATGTGAATCGAATAGGAGTGCGGTTTGCGTAGTCTCAACATAGCCAACGCAACGGACTTGTCATAAACTTTCATCGTTAAGGTTAGTTCACCTCATCTATTGTTATGAATCGACGGAAACTCTCAAATCTTTTAATTGCCCTCTCTAGCTTGGTTTTGGGACTCGCCCCAATGGTCCGAGCGCAAGGAATTCTTGCTGAGCCTGGTCCGGCTGGACCTGGCTTGGGCGGCGGCGTCGGTGCTCTCGATGGCACGACGGTAATGCCTTTTACTCCGCAGACTCCGGGACTAGCCCCGGGATTTCAATTGCCGACGATGAGCAGCTACAACCTGCCGATTCCGGCTGGTATGCGTCCAATTCAAGCCTTCACCCCAGATGCCTTCAAACAAGCGAGTGTGAGTCGTTTGAGTGCCGGTACTGTGTTGACAGGAATTTTGGAAGACGACCTGTCCAGCTCGAAGAATAATGTTGGCGATGTGTTCTCTGTTCGGCTAGAGCAGGGATATTCGGTTAATGGCACTGTTCTGATTCCGCCGCAATCCAAAGTTATCGGTTGCGTTATGGCGGCTAAATCAGCCAAGACTCAGAAGT
Organism: Drouetiella sp.; assembly: GCA_036702965.1. Classification (GTDB taxonomy): domain Bacteria; phylum Cyanobacteriota; class Vampirovibrionia; order Obscuribacterales; family Obscuribacteraceae; genus PALSA-1081. The sequence goes on along the minus strand of DATNPZ010000009.1, from coordinate 322,282 downwards.
TTGGCGCGCCTGGGCAGCTTCAAGTGAGCATGCAGACTCTGGTTTTTCCAGACGGGCGCTCGACTCGAATTTATGGATTCATCGAACACAATCCAGCAATGGATATGAAGTCCAAGTACGGAAGCGACAACCCGCTGTCGGGACCGTATCATGCTGCGAAAGCTGGCGTCATCTCCGTCTTCTCTGGCTTGAATTCGAAAACTGGATTGCCTATCAACTATCCAAACATTCGTTCAGGATTGGATTTCACTCTCGCTAAAGGCGAGTTGTTGCCGATCCGCTTGAACCGCTTTTGTGACATCTCGAACATGACGGCGGCACCGGCGGTGCCAAGCACGGCGTTGGCTCCGGTCTCGGCCTTTCCTTCTGCGGACGGGATGCCACCTACAGCACCGCAATACGGCGCAGCCTCACCAGTTGGACAAGCAGCAACGGCTGGTCTTCTACCCGGAATAGCTCCAGGAGAAGACTCGCGCTTTTCGCTCACGGCACCACCTGAAATACCACTGCCTCAAAAGCCAACCGCTTTGCCTGAACCGTTTTAACTGTCTTTAGATTTATATGCAGAGTCGTGTAATTAGTCCATGTCTTCTGCTAGTCATTTGTTTGCTGTGGTGCGAACAATCCTCTTTTGCTGGGAGCAAAAACTTCAAGAAACAAAATCGGCAATCGGTTCAACGTGAGCCGAAGATTTCAAATGATGCGCCGCGATCAACAACCAAAAGCAAAGACAAGAAGGCTATCGGAACGAGAGAAGAGATAGATAGGTTTCAAAAGGGTGGCAAACAGCTCAGAGGCTATGACCCCGAGGTTGTGCGTAATTAGTTGTTGCAATTCGGATGGTCGAGAAGTTTTTGCTACTTGTATCGGTCTGCTTGCATTCGGTAAAGACGAGCGTACTCACCATCTTTAATCATCAAATCATTGTGACTGCCGCGCTCGATGATTTGTCCCTTGTCGATAACCAGCACGGTGTCTGCCATGCGTACCGTTGAAAATCGGTGCGAAATCAGAAAGGTGGTCTTACCTTTCGTTAGTTCATGAAATTGCAAATAGATATCGTATTCGGCTTGCGCGTCCAAAGCTGAAGTTGGCTCGTCCAGAATCAGGAGTTGCGCATTTGAATCTCTCATGAAGGCTCTGGAGATTGCGATTTTCTGCCATTCTCCGCCGGATAGATCTGTGCCGTTGTCTAAACCGCTGAACCATTTTCCAAGAGTGGTGTCATATTTTTCTGGAAGTTTTTCGATGATACCAGTAGCAGCACCTTTGGCTGCGGCTGCTTGAATGCGCTCCAAATCCTCGATGAACTCTACGTTTCCTACTCCCACATTTTCGCGTGCGGTTATGTGGAAGCGAGCGTAATCCTGGAAAATTACAGCTAGATTTTTGCGCCAGCTTTCGATGTCGTATTCACGCAGATCGATGTCGTCCACAAGAATGCGTCCCGAAGTTGGCTCATAGAGCCGTGAGAGGAGTTTGACGATCGTCGTTTTCCCGGCGCCGTTTTCTCCAACCAATGCAATGGATTCGCCTGCTCCTAATTCGAAGGAGAGGTTTTCGAAAACAAATCTTTCTGCTTGTGGATATTTGAAAGAGACATTCTCGAAACGGATTCCCTTCTGCAGTTTCGCTGGAATTTGCAAAGCAGTCTCTTTAGGCGCGAGCGCAACTGGTGATTCTAAATCCAAAAAATCAAACAAGTTGTTGATGAACAAATTGCCGTGATACAACGTCGCTGTAGACCATACCAAGCCTTCCAACTGCATCTCGATTTGCATCGCCGCAGTCATGTACAACGAAAGGGTGCCGATAGAAATTTTGTTCTGCAACGCGCTGATTGCAACATATGCGTATGTTGCAATCAATCCGATGGCGGCGATATTTGCGAGTATAAAATTCAACTGCCAATGGCGGATTCGCAACTTCGCATGCGATGCTCTGAATTCGCGAAATCGCTCCTTGTATTTGTTGATGAATAAATCACCGAGGTTGAATAATCGCAGTTCGCTTGCCGCTCCGAGATCAGTCAGCACCTGTGAAAAGTAGCGCATTCTGCGAACTTCGGGCGTTTCGAAATTGTTGATCGCCCAAATTTCGTTTTGAATTTTGAACTGAATGATCAGGTTTGGTAACGCGAGCACCAAAACCATAATTGCAAGCAGCGGCTGCAATGCGAAGATCACACCAAGCAATGAGCAAAGTGCGATTGCGCAGCGCGAGATTACAGTCAGATTCGTGAGCAACGTCAGCGGGCGATAACCCGCCTCTTGTTGTGCTTGCGTCAATTTGTCGTGGAATGCAGCATTCTCGAAAACAGAGATATCGACGAGGCTGTTAGCTTTATTCAAAATCATCAAATTGACGTCATGCACGAGGCTGTCGCCAAGTTGTTCTTGCAAAAGACGTGTTGTCGGTTCAAGTGAGTTGTTCAAGATCCGGATGAGCGCGAGTGCGCCAAGCAAATGAATGACTTGTGTTTGTTCCACCGGTGCACCAGCTTTGAAGCATGTTGCGACCGCATCCACTATCAACTTAACCATCCACAATTCAGCTAGTGGAACCAGACCCAGCAATACGTTCGAGACGACAAGCGCACTGGCTAATCGGGGTGACGACTTGAAAATCAATCGAAGCGCGCGCGGAGTACCTGCCATCACCCGCAGTGCTCGCTTCGCCTCTTGAATCGAGTTGGTCAGCATTATTCTGAACTGGATTATTCGAAGAGTCTTGTGGTCAACCGCCCGAAACTGCCAACTGCCATAAGTGGTGGCGCAAACCTACGGGTGGTCGGTAATATCGATAGCGATGATCCTGCCAAGGCTACTGCGTCGAAGCCAGACGCCACTCCGTAAACCAATTCTTGTCTAAATGATTTTGCGTTTGTGACCTGTTCCAAGTCCGAAACTAATGAGTACGCTGACAATCCGCCGGTTAAAGCCGCAGTTGGCAGAAGGATGCGACTGTCGATCGCGCTGCTTCCGATGCTGAATTTGTCGTTGACATGGAAAGTTACGCGTTCCGGCTCCGTACCGAGGAAGTTTTTCTGCATCCTCGCCATACTGGTTGAGGCTGTCATGCTTACTAGTGCCGAAGTATCTGGGGTAGCGTAGCCTTTGAGTCTATTGAGAACCTCGGCGATTGAGGGCTCCTGCGATAGTGTGTTTGAAACTGGTTTGACCTTTGCAGCATCGCTTTTAGCCGTTGTGCCACCTGGCATACGTTCGTACTCGAGACCGTCTGCCGTCCCCGGTTCCGGGCTCTCTTTCTTTTCGAATTGTGCGTCGATCGGACCAGACACGAATTCGTCTCCATCGTAGCGCTGTAAAAATGTACCCAAGTATGGGGATTTTGAAACTTTGCAGTTTCAAAATGGTCCGGCTGAGCGGCAGTATGCTAAAGCCACTACCTGCAGTGGCTCGTTGTCTTATCATCGGGGCTGTTAGAGCCATGCGCTCTGGTAGAACTATGCGCTCTGGCTTTGAGAAGCGCAGGTGTCGGAAAATGCAGCAAAGAAAAAGAGCCCCATGAGAGGAGCTCTTTAAACTTGGTCTGGTTAGCTGCTTAATCTTCGTTGGAAGTCGCGGCTGGTGCTGGGGATTTACCCAATCCCTGCTGCTGCGTCGCTGACTTGTAGTCGGACAGATGGCGCCAGCCTTGATGCAAAATCAATTGATAGGCGTAAATCTGCTCGAGCCAACGGCGTTCGCCTTCTGGAAGATCAGGACGTTCCAAGCGGCGCTTCAAACTGCCTGTGATTGTTCTGGTCTCTTCGATTGCTTTGCGGTAGTTGCGAACCGCAGTACGTTGCACCACTGCTGGTGCCACTTGCGGAGCAGCGATTCTATGATGTCCACCGTTTTGTTGTGGTTGCGGAGCAAATTCACGTTCGCGGCTTTCGCGCTGTCCGCGTTCACCACGTTCGCCGCGAGGCTCGCGCTCTCCACGTTCACCACGAGGATCACGCTCTCCGCGCTCGCCACGTTCGCCGCGAGGTTCACGCTGCATTCTGTCACCGCGCTCCAGGCGCTCACCGCGTGAGTGTTCGTTGCGTCCGCCACGTTCTTCTCTTATCTGAGGAACTGGCTCTGCATCCAGCATCGCGCCGCCGTTCATCTGCGCGCTGGTGCTTGCAGCTTGTTGAGCGAGTGGATGTTGAATGACGTTTTTGTGTCTATCAGCGCCACCGCGACGACGCTCTTTGCGCTTCGCTCTGTAGCAATCCAAACAGTCACGCAAACGCGGATTCATGTGTTCGAAAACTTTGCCGCATGTTTGGCAAGTCAACGAATGCTTGCTGCGACCGTCTCCGGTCTCGCCGTCAGCACCTTCACCACCATCGCCGCCTTCACCATCGCCAGCAGCTTCGTCAGATGGTTGTTCAGCAACAACCGGTTCTGCTTCAACTTCGACTTTCGGTGACACTCTGCGAGCAGTCTTGCGTGCTTTTGGAGCTTCTTCCTCTTCTTCCTCATCGTCTTCTTCTACGACGCGAGCTTTGGATTTTTTCTCTTTAGTCGCTTCAACAGGCTCGGCTTTCTTAGCGGCTTTGCCACGACCTTTTGATTCAGTTTTTTCTTTTGGTTTCGATCTGCTTTCTTCCAAAATTTCGAGAACTTTTGGATTGGTCAAACCTTCTTCTTTCAGTCTGCGAATCTCTTTCAATTCTTCCATTGCTTGATCGGGAAGAACTTTGATTCCGTTTTCATCAGACGTAGTTTCGATGTTGAACTCAGTGAGGTAACGTCGAATCGTAACGCTAGTGACATTCAAGTCCTTAGCAGCTTGGGCAATCTTAGTGCCCTCTACCTTTGGTGTTCGGCTCATTAAGTATTTAGTCCTGACTTGTGTTGTTCTAAATGTTTAGTCGGTGTCGTTGCTCGTCGACTTCCAAAATCGTGCTGTGTCAGACCTGTTTGCGCAGTTACGCCGCATTTTGTCTGGATAGCCAGCGTCGTTGGGGTAAACGTGACTTGAAAGTACGAGCCTTTCGGTGCTTGCTTGAACTGGCAGAAGCCCTGCGCTTCAAGACATCAAGAACCTAGTTAAAGTTAAACCATATACTGATAGAGTGCGCTAGATGTTTATTAATTCTTTGACATAGCATCTGCCGCCGCTCAGTGAACGGAAGTTGGAACGGTCGGAGAGAGCGCGCCGAACGATTGTTGTGCGTTTTGATACGCCTTTCGCAAATGGTTCCTGCTGACATGAGTGTAAAGCTGCGTAGTTACAACTGATGAGTGTCCAAGCAATTCCTGAACTGAGCGCAAATCTGCACCGTTTTCCAACAAGTGGGTGGCGAAGCTGTGACGCAAGCTGTGCGGCGAAAGGTTTTTCTGGATGTTTGCGCGTGTCGCCAGTCTTTTCACCGCTTGCCAGACAACGAGTCTTGAAAGTCGATTGCCCTGCAAATCCGTCAGCAATGGAATGGCTTTAGAATTCAGTGTCGACGCACGAGATTTATTTTTCTTGCGCGGTTCCGCCATGTAATCCTTCAACGCTTTTGCTGCCAGTGAGCCGAATGGAACGATTCTTTCTTTTGAGCCTTTGCCGATGCAGCGCACATAAGACTGGCTCATGTTCACGTCTTTTAGATCCAATTTGACCAATTCAGAGACACGGAGCCCCGCGCCGTAAAGCAATTCGATTATTAGTTTGTCTCGGGATTTATCTGCGACATCTAACATTCGTGCCACTTCATCTGGTGTCAGAACCTGTGGCAGATGTTTGATGTTTTTTGGAGATTGAAATCCTTCGCAAGGATCGTTCTGTCGCATACCGACTGCCTGTTGCCAGCCGAACCAGCCTCGCAGACTAGCAAGAATTCTGGTGGTTGTCGCTGCACTTTGCCCCTGTGCTTTTTGACTGGAAAGATATTTGGAAATATCGTGTCTTTTAGGATCGTTATTTCCGTTGAGCCATTTGATAAACGCAATCAGGTCTGACTTGTATGCCGCGACTGTGTTGTCTGATAATCCGCGCTCTTGTTCGATGTGCCGAACATAGTCCTGCAGCGCGTCTGATAAAGATAGTGACCCTGAATGCGGTGCGGCGGACACAGCAATTCTGGAATAATTCGGCATCGAGCGCGGTGGCACGAGTAACCGTTCCATTTCTAGAGTTATCCGAGGATAGTCTGTGCAGCGGAGCTGCTCGACGTATTAAATTTTTAGCGTGTATATATCATACACATACGGCGAAAATATGCCACCACTTTTTTCGTGGCAGGTCTTTATTGACTTTGCACACTAACCTTGATTGATACCCGGAATCGGACTAGGTTTGTTGCACACTAACCTTGATTGATACCCGGGATTGGATGGGCTGATGCTCTGGGTTTGCTAGGTAACCAGTGGAACGATTTTTCGATTGATTGACCAACGGACTTAGGTTTATCCAAAGGCGAATTGATTTTGAATGCAAAAGCACGCGGCTTATCAGACGCGATGTCGCCTAGCACCGGCAGCGATGGCAGATTTTCCAATTGATGCATCGTCACTTTGTTCATGATTTTTTGGATCGTCATTGACTTCGACATTTCAGCCACAGGTCCATTTCCGAAAACACTGGAAGTGACGCGGGGAATTTTGCCAGCGATTTCGATATCCAGCGAATTACGATTGAGGTTCGCTTTGCCGGCGCCCCAGAGACGCATGTCGTCGCCGTTGTAAGTCAGTTCATCAACATACAGGACGTTTTTCGCCAATCTGAATTCACTGCCGATATCTTTGAATTTTCCGGTACGAACTGGAACAGTTGATTGCAGTAGATTGTTTAAATTGAATCCAAACAATCCCTGGTGCAGCAAGTTTGCTTGAGTGATTTTGTTCTGCAACTGACTGAATCGAGTTACGATGCCACCGTGAACGGTGACATTGCCGTTTCCGCTCAGATTCGCCAATGCGTCCTTGTAGTCTTTACCGCATGTCTCGAAGTGCACATCTGCATCGACCGTTCCGCTGAGCTCACCGGGATGTCCGCAGAGAACTTCAGTGAGTTTATTTGCTTCGGCTTTTGAAAGAGTAGTATCAAGCGCGAGTTTGTTGCCGTTCATATCCAGTTGACCGCTTACTTGTAATGCTCCTCCTGCGAGGCTGGCACGACCGTTCTTGATATGGATTTTGGGTTGACGAATTTGCTGTTCGTCGTTATCCATGCGGATGTCGGCTTTGATTTTGTGCACTGGAAGCTGCGCCACTTGCACTTCGGAAATGTCGATTTCAGCGCGTTGGTCCGACCCGCTTAGCTCCGCTAAATTGATGTTGCCAGTCAAATCGTGAACGTCAAACTCCGGCACGCTGATTTTTGTCAGGATGATTTTTCCATTGACCTTTGGCTGCGATATGTTTCCTGCCAGGCTCAATGCACCATCGACAGTCCCTGCCACGTTTTTGCCCACGGTTGGATCTAGCAAAGAAATCAGCCTGCGGGCTGGTATCGGTTGTGGTGCTTTCAACGTTCCTGTAATAGTCGAATGCTTTATGTCGATGTCGTTTTTGCTCGCATCTTTGTACGATAGCGAAATCGAGCCTTCGGTTTGCAGAACCGAATCTCCAATCGTCACCTGTGCGCTCGAGATCTTGATTGCATCTTTGTTTACCGTCAGCGAACCTTCAATTTTCAGTGGTTCGTCGATGGGCTGATGCAGTGCACCAATCGGGGCAGTTACTGTGAGTCTGTTGCTTGCAACTGATGAAACATTGAAATCTACGTCATTAGAATCCATGTTGCCTTTAACCCTGGCTCGCAATGAAAGCGGACCCGATGAAGTTATTGCGAGCTTCCAGCTCTTGAACTGGTCTGTGAACTGCGGAATCAGGTCGAGCAGCTCTTTTGATTCTATCGATGCAATCAACTCGCCCTTCCAATTCGGTGTCGCTGTCTGGTAGTTTTCGATCTGACCATTCAAATTGAAGTGCGAGTTGCGAATCGCGCCGCTCAAGTCTTGCAACGTCAACTTCGTGCCTGATGCCGCCAACGTTCCTGATATGTGTTCGACTGGAAACTTTGGCGCACCAACTTTTGCGCCCACGTTGACTAAGCTGATCACTCCGTTCAAGTTCGGCTTGTCATTACTGATTACGCACGTCGCATCACCGTATACGCGTCCGTGCACTTTGGCTAGTTGATACTCCTTCAGGAAGTCCGTATAAAGCTTCTTGAGAGGCTTTGGCATGACTGACGATGCGAGGTAGAAATCGACATCAGAGAGATCTATTCCTGCCGATTTGACTTTGATTGTTTTGCTGACGGTAGCTCTGGGTGTCGACAAATTTTCAATCGCGAACGTCGTCACCACTTTATCGTTGTGGGTGACGAAGCCAACTTCGTTGAGAGTCAAGACGTCGCGATCGTAGGTAATTGTGCCACTTTTGGCTCGCAGCGGTTTTGTCATGCCCGCGGGTTGATAACACAGGTCTTCAGGAGTTGTTTGGAAAAACAGCTTTGGAGCAGTGCGAGGACCACTTATTGTCAGAGCTAGTTCGTGAACCCGTCCACGCAGCGTGTGCTCGGTCAGAAGTGGGATGTTGACGCGAAGCACCTTGAGCAGCGTGTTTAGCTGATTCAGTTCGAGGTGATTAGATTTGATTTTTAGATCTACAGATGGTGTTCCATGAATACTCGCTGTTCCGCTCATCACGAAAGTGCCATCACCAATGGTGCCAGCGAGTTTGTCGATTGTGACCTGATCGTTGTTCCACTTGATGTGACCATTCATGTGTTTGGCCGACAGCGAACCGTCAGAAAGGCTGAATTCAGCATTCTTGAAATCAGCCGTGCCGCTTGTGTTTTGCCCACCGGTCTTGAGTTTTTCGAATACCCCGTTTATGTCCAGCGCGCCGTCCAGATTTAGCTTCTGTTTTGGTGGCAAGAAAATCAATCTAGTCAATTCTGCCATCGCCAATTTTGATTCGTACAGATTTTTGTCTGACAATGCCAGAGACAAATTGTCGGTGTGGAAGGTGAACTTGCCTTCGTCCGTTTTGAGGTTGGCTGAGCCTTCCGTCTCGATGGCGCCGCCCGCCACGGGGATGGTTCCGTGAATGACATCGACTTTTTCATCGGGAATTAGTTTGATTTCGCCTTTGACGTGAGAGGTGGTGCTCAATCCCAACAAACACAGAGCCGGCGTCAACTGTTTCGGTAATCGACTGATGAATTCTTCGACCGGCAAACCTTCAGATTTGACGTCTGTAGTCATCTGGGGATTCTCAGTCGTTCCGCTGACTTTGATGTCCAGATGCGCTTCTCCACCAAGCTTCGATGGGTCGACATAACTGTTCGGTGGTGAAATTGGTTTGGATACGATTTTCGAGACTTCGCTCAGATCCTTGATGTGACTATCGAAGTTTGCCGAGTACTGCGGCAGTTTTTTGTTCCAGTCACTGACAGTGCCGTGGCTCGTCAGCTCTACGTTTGCAAGTCGAGTAACCATGTCTTTCCATTCGATGTTACTCATGTCTATTCGAACTTTTGCAGTCGTCGTTGCTTCTGGAGCTTTGATCGATCCAATCACCGGCGCGTCGAATTCGAATTTCTGCGCCTCTGCTGAGATGTCAGCGGTGATGCCTTTCTTCAGTGTGCCACCACCGTCGATGGTGAAGTTGAAAAGTCCGTGCAACTGCTCGAATTTCTTGCCACCTTCTGTGGTGCTCAGTGGTCTATCTGAAACAGCCCGCAAAAACGGCATGACGTCTTCTGGATTCGCTTTGCTGACTGTTGCCTTGAAGCTATATTTGTTTTCTTTCCAATTGAGCAACTCGCCCGAACCCATGCCGGACAGGTCGAAGACGGTCGTGTAATTCTTCTCTGGCAGCTTGAATGCGAGGAAAAAGGGAGTTTTCTTTCCTTTGTGTGGCCAGACGAATTTTAGTTTCAATTCGTTCAGTCCAACTGCTTTCCATGCTTCCGTTTTGTTTGGAATGCGGTCGATCAGGTGCAATTTTCCATTTTGAATTTGCACATAGCGAATGTCTGGACCGAATTCTAATAAGTCATCGAAATTCCAATTTGCTTGAGCTGTGCGCACCGCCCATATTTCAGGATTCTCGAAGTTCAAGTGACTGATTACAAGCTTTTTGTGCAACAAGGGCAAAAACTGAATGCCGATGTCGCTTTTGCCACCAATCAAAAATGGTGCGCCATTTTTTTCGTAGACGGAAAGCTTTGTGGTATCGACTTCGAGACCGTTCAGTCCAAATGACCAGGTAAGATGTCCGATTCGCACTTTTCGGTGAAACATCTGTGTCAGTGCGGCTTGGCAGTAGGGCTTAGCCCAATCGATGTCGAACAAAAGTGCGAGTCCGACTAGCACACCAATGAAAAACAGCCACATCAGCATGAACTTGCTGACGATCTTTGCAGGCGCGAATGTTGTCTTTAGAGGGCTGGAATCCTCTTCAACGGCGGTTGCAGATGACGAATTGCTTTCAGTCAAATTGCCACACCTGTTCCAGGGGTCTATGGATCATCCGTGGTCTCTTCTACATGTTACTCCCGCTGAACCGAAAAGGCACGCGGTTGCATCTATTCACCGTTGAATATGTCGAATCTGAAGTCAGGATGAAATTGCAAAAGTGACGACCGATCCGATGCTAGCAAAAGTATGTAAGAGAATTGCGAAATTTGTTAGCGATTGTTTGATTCTCAGTGTGTGCGGCGGATGTTGGTCATCGAATGATTCGCGGATGTTGGTCATCGAACGGTTCGCGGATGTTGGTCATCGAAGTGCAGCGAATGTTGGTCATCGAATGGTGCAGCGAATGTTGGTCATCCAATGGTTCAGCGGACATTGGTCATCGAATGGTGCAGCGAATGTTGGTCATCGAATGGTGCAGCGGACATTGGTCATCCAATGGTTCAGCGGACATTGGTCATCCAATGGTTCAGCAGACGTTGCTCATCGAATGGTTAAGGGATGTTGGTCATCCAATGGTTCAGCGAATGTTGGTCATCCGATGGCTCAGCGGATATTGGTCATCGAATGGTGCAGTGGATGTTGGTTATCGAATGGTGCCGCGGATGTTGGTCATGAGTTCATCAGGTGTGGTCAGCAAATGTGGTTCTCATATGCGTAACGCACCAGAGCAGCCCGGCTTCCCAGATTCAATTTTTTGCGCAATCTGCTTACGTGTACTTCCGTCGTACCTTCTGTTATGTGCAAAGTTTCCGCAATTTCGCGATTGGACATTCCTGCGGCAACGCTCTGTAGCACTTCGATTTCGCGCGTACTTAACTGTACCCGAACTTTCTCACGACTTTCATTTCGCTCGGTAATTTCGCGCGTTGAATTGACTACTGTGCTCAGTTGACTGCAAAGTTCAGTCAGCTTATCGATAGATGTGCTCTGGGTTTCGACGATCTGATACAGTCGCGCCTGACTGATTGCAATCGAGAGCTGATTGGCAATTCGAGTCAACAAATTGATTTCGTTTACTGTCCAAACACGGGCGTAATCACATTGATCGAGGTGGAGCAATCCCATTAATCGTCCGCGATAAACGAGCGGCACCATGATCATTGAAAGTATCTGGTACTGCAGTAATTCGGAGCGCACATCTTGAGCGAAAGCGAAGGTGTCATCCTGCATCACAACAAGCGGACGACGCTCACCGACATCCAAAAGCAAATCGTGATATTGCGAGAAGATGTTCGCTTTTTCTGGCATCACTTCCAAATGCTCAGGCGTAAGTTGGCGTACGATGCGGATTCCGCTCGTTGGATCTGCAATCAAACAAATCACCGCGCGAGAAATTTTGAACTCGGTTGCAAGACTTTGGACTGCTTTATCGACGATGTCGTCCAGATCCAATGACCCGTGAATGTTCACTACAAGCCGGTTTAGGAGGGCTTCATCTTTCGATGCTTGCTCCACTCGTTGGTATGTCTCACGCAAATTTTCCAACAGCATCGCGCGTTGAATGTTTGTTGTTATCGCTCGCGGAAGAAACTTTTGGTATTCCTTGATCTTCGGAAGATAGTCGCTTGCTCCAGATAGCAGAATCTTCAATGCGAGGTCGGGGCTATCCACGCTGGTGATAACGATTATTGGACAGTGAGGCACAGCCTGGTGCAATTTCTGAACGAGCTCGCCGTCATTGTTGTCCGGTAACTCGTAATCCATTACGACGACGTCGAAGCGCCCCGTGCGTAGCTTCTCCAACCCTTCGACGGCTGAAGTGACAGTCTCAACTCCATATAAATGGGATTGCGAAAGGATCGCGTTGCGACAAAGCTCTTGCTCGGCTTTGTTGTGGGCGATCAACAACACCAGCCTTTCATTTGCTTCGACGCTCGGAGGACTGGCACTCACAGAAGTTGACTCCATTGGGCTTCCTTAATCTACCTGATTATAAGTATCAGACCGCAGCGGTTCATATTGATAACATAGGAGAACCGATAATCAATTATTGCCCAGCATATACGAGTGCGACTCTGTGGACTGGTATAAAAAATATAGTTGCTGGTTTGCAATTATTCGGTCCGACACTCGTAAGGACACTTTCTTAACTAAAGACCCTCACCAGAAGCCCCCCAGACCTCTTGTTGAGGTTTTTGAAAGAAGCTTACGAGATTTAAAGAGCAGCCTTCCCTCCGGCTGCTCTTTATTTTTGCGGATTTTTTGCCAAGCATGTTTATCTGTCGCTAGTGCTGGATGGCTGTAGTTTGGAAGCGGCAGTAATTGAGCGGCTGTTACTGAGCGGCAGTAATTGAGCGGCTGTAGTTGAGCGGCAGTAATTGAGCGGCAGTAATTGAGCGGCTGTAATTGAGCGGCTGTGATGTATTTGAAGCGGTTGTGGTTGAAGCGGCTGAGTTGAGCGGCTGCAGTCGAAGAGGCTGTGCCTGGAGCGTAGAACTGAGCGCAGTAATTGTGTGTACTGAACCTGCTGAGTTGAGCGGCTGGAGTTGAATCGACTGAATTGTTCGTTGAGTCGAAGTATCGCAGATGTACTTAAGCGGCTGTAATTTACCGGCTGTAACTGAGCGGCTGTAAATGAAGCGATTTTGTTTGCGGCTGTGCTTGAAGCGACTGTGTTCAGCGGGATCAGTGTTTGAGCTGCTGTGATCGCTCCGTATTTGGATGATGTAGCCTTGCGTTGCGAGACCGACGCGTTGCCAGACCGACGCGTTGCGAGACCGACGCGTTGCGAGATCGGCGCTTAGTTCGAACCTGTCCCGGACATGCGAACTGGTTGGCGACCACGTTGTAAGTAGACTTTGACGAGTTTCTTGTGAGCTACACCTGCGACATCCGATAGGTCAGCGATGTAAGGAAGCACTTCTGGATTGAATTCCATTTTGCCGATCGGCTGTCCGACGTCATCGAAGAAACGTCCAGAGATTTCGTAGTCGCCGTCAGGAAAAGCTTCGATTTCCGGATTGAGGAAATAGCCAACGTGCTGCGCACTTGGTGTATAGATATTGACTTTTACGTCTGCCATGTCCTGCTCCCTTAGAACCAAAATCATCCAGATAGTCTGCAGCAAGCTGCCAAACTTACGATAATTTTGGCACCTTCCGCGCCTTTCGCACCTGTTGACTAGGGTCTGGTTAACAAATTCTCGAAAGTCTTTCGGCGGCTCTAACCGATATCGCTTGACCTTCGATGGGAATTTGAATCAATTTCGTTAATAAAATATGACTCTGGATTGCACCATAGCGCACTGTTTTGTAGGATTTGAGGCGACGATTATCGCGTCCACCACAAGCTCCTTGGCAGCGCCAACCGCCGCGCTGACCAGATTTTAAGGCGACAATTCTACATAAAGTAGACATAGTGTGCCGGTAACGCAGGGCCCGTGGACCACACGTGTTATCATTTACGGACTCAAGACACAATCTATAAACAGGAACGACAGAGAAGTGCTTTTACAAGAACGCAAGCAAGAAGTAATCAACACTCATCGCACGCACGACAAAGACACAGGTTCGCCTGAAGTGCAGATCGCGATGTTGACAGAGCGCATCAACCAGCTCACAGAGCACTTGCGCACACATCCAAAAGATTTCCACAGCCGCCGCGGCTTGTTGATGATGGTCGGAAAACGACGCAGACTGCTCCAGTACATCAGCAGAGAAAATCAAGACAGATACAAGAGCTTGATCGAAAAGCTCGGATTGAGACGATAAACCTTACATTGGCGGGCAGCATTGCTCGCCAATTTTTTTGTCGCTGCCGCGTGGAGTGACGTCTCTTGACGGCTTATTAACACAGACGTTCAGTGAAATTCGAAACGCGTCAGCACCGTAGAACCGGTGCTTTTGTGCATTTCAGGGTTTGGAAGTAAAAAGAAGAAGAAGAGGAAAAATAAGTGCAAACAGTTCAAAGTCAGCAACAGACTGTATTTGAAGTAGACGGTAAGCAAATCATCGTCAAGACCGGCAGAATGGCTAAACAAGCTTCCGGTTCTTGCGAAGTGTACTGCGGCGATTCTATGGTTCTGGTGATGTGTACCGAATCAAAGTCGATTCGCGAGGGTATCGATTATTTCCCACTGCTGGTTGATTTCGAAGAGAAGTTATACGCAGTCGGACGTGTTCCAGGCAGCTTTGGCCGCCGCGAAGGCAAAATGCCCGACAAAGCAATCTTGGTCAGCCGATTGATCGACAGACCGATCAGACCGCTTTTCCCAGAAGGCTATCGCAATGATGTTCAGATCACCGCGACTGCTATGAGTGCGGACAACGAAGTTCCAATCGACACTTTGGCAATGCTCGGAGCATCAGTCGCTATCGGTCTGGCTGGACTTCCATTCAACGGACCAATCGGCGCTGTACGTGTTGCGCGCTTAAACGGGAAATTTGTTGGCAACCCAAGCTACGAGCAAATCGATCAATCTGATATCGATATCGTCGTCGCCGGAACAGAAACTTCAATCATGATGGTTGAAGCCGGTTGCAAACTCGTCTCCGAAAATGACGTGCTTGCTGCAATCGACTTCGGACACAACATCATCAAGAAGCAGGTGGAAGTTCAACGCAACTTTTTTCGCAGCCTTGGGATCGAGAAGAAGTCCTTCGAGGCCCCATCAGAGAAAGCAGGACTCAAGCAGCTCATCGTCGACCATTGCACCGACAAACTCAAGCAATCGATGGCAGGAGTCAAAGAGAAAGCGGTTCGACAAGGATTCCTCGACGAAGCCAAGGCAGCGCTCAAAGAAGCGATCGCACAGCTCCCAGAAGAACATGAACTACGCCTCGTTTCAGACAGAACTATAGCCGAGTACATGGAAGTCGTCGAAGCAGAAATCATGCGTGCTCAGGTGTTGGACACTGGTGCCAGAGCCGATGGACGCCGTTGCGACGAAATTCGCCCGATCACCGTCGAAACTGGTATTTTGCCAAGAACTCACGGAACCGGCTTGTTCACTCGCGGTACGACTCAAGTTCTCTCAATCGCTACTCTCGGTATCGGCAGCGATGCCCAAAAGCTCGACTCAATCGAGCCTCAGACAGAGAAGCGCTACATGCACCACTACAACTTCCCTGGCTACTCAGTCGGTGAAGTCAAGCCAAACCGCGGTCCAGGACGTCGTGAAATCGGTCACGGTGCACTCGCTGAACGCGCGATTGTTCCGGTTCTCCCGAGCCTGACTGAGTTCCCATACACAATCCGCGTTGTGTCGGAAGTTCTCGAATCAAACGGATCGACCTCGATGGCGTCAACATGCGGCTCCAGCCTCGCACTTGCTGATGCTGGCGTGCCAATCGCTCACACCGTCGGCGGAATCGCAATGGGCTTGATTCTCGAAGGAGACAAATTCGCGATTCTTTCAGACATTCAAGGTCTTGAAGACTTCCTCGGCGACATGGACTTCAAAGTTGCCGGATCGCGTGATGGTATCACTGCTTTGCAGATGGACATCAAAATCGAAGGTATCTCGTTGGCAATCATGCACCTTGCGCTCGAACAAGCGAAGCGTGGACGTATCCACATCATCGATAAGATGGAAGCTCACTTGCCGGGACCAAGACAAGATATGTCGAAGTGGGCACCGAGAATCCTCACGATCCACATCCACCCAGAAGATATCGGTACGGTAATCGGACCTGGTGGAAAGATGATCCGCCGCATCATCGAAGAGACAGGCGCAACCATCGACATCGAAGACGATGGCACAGTGCTTGTCGGCAGCGTTGATAAAGCTGGTGGAGAAGCTGCTCGTGACTGGATTCAACGTCTAGTGCAACGCATTGAAGTAAACGGCGTGTACGAAGGTCGAGTAACCAGAATCATTCCAATGGGATGTTTCGTTGAAGTGTTGCCAGGCAAAGAAGGCATGGTGCACATTTCCCAACTCGAAAATCACCGCGTTGAAAAGGTAGAAGACGTAGTCTCAATCGGACAGCGCGTCGTCGTCAAAGTTCGCGAAATCGATGATCGTAATCGCGTCAACTTGACAATGAAAGGCGTCTCCGACGAAGAGAAAGCACGCTTCAACAAAGAATAAAACCCGACCAAGGGTTTTCTAGTTCAAACCAATCACAACCGACATCGGTGCCTTCGCTAGTCGAAGCCGTGCTGATGTCGGTTTTGCTAAAACGACTCAGTGTTCAGCGCTTTCATATACTGATGAATGCTATATCTTGAGAAACTTTGGCGAGAAACTCAATGCAGCGTTCCCTGAAAACCCCGCCAGCAAAGGACTTCCGGGAAACCTTAACGAGCCCGACCCCTCTGTGCCCATACAAAAGTGATATCACTTAAGCAACGAGTTATGGGCGTTTCAGGGATCGATAGTGCAAACGCCGGAATTTGCGTCATTAAGTGATATCACTAATTTGGCCGGACTAATGGAGTTTGTGCATTTAACTTCGCTGAAATGCCCGCTGGTAGCTGTTTTTGGGGCTTTTGTCGAGAGTTTCGTTTGACGATTTGTCGTTATTGGCGCTGCTGTGCCTTGATGCGCCTATTAAAAGCGACGTTTGTTGCCAGATCGGATATTCTAGAAAAGTCGAAGCTGCGTTTAGATTGAGCAGCCGCAGTGATTATGTTTTTGGTGTCCATAAGATATTTGTTGGATACATTCGCCCTGCGAGAAAGTCAGATGTCATTTGGTGTGCGATCTTTAGTTGCAGTTGCAATTGCAATTTCGTTATGTGGACTATCGACAGCAGAAGCTAAACACGTTAAGCGATCGACGGTGACGGAACATCATTCGGCGTCTTCTCACTCCGCACCTTCGCACTCGTCCATTCACCATGCCTCCTCGGGGCGTCATGGAACGTCCGCTATCTCTAGCACTAGGCATAGCTCATCAGTACGGCATTCGGGCAGTCGTGTTGCAACGACACGTTCGTCTCGTTCTAGCCGCACTGCGCGCGGTTCGTCTCACTCCCATTCAATAATAGTGACAACGCCGCACCACTATCATGCTGTGCATCACTATGAGGCACCATCTTATGCCGAGCCGCATGCAGACAATGTTCAGAATACAAATAGTCTGACGAGCATTTACCACCTCTACGACAAAGGCGTGAATGAGCGCCTTGAAGGGCGCTATGACGACGCCATGAAGACGCTGCTCGAAGCTAATAACTCGTACACTTCGACGCAAAAGAATCTTACGCTCGAGGCCATGATCAACTACGAACTTGGTCAGGCTGCTGAGTCCAACAACAATTATTCGCTTGCAGCCGACGCATACGGACGCACCTTGCGGATTAAACCAAACATGATCGACGCATCAGTTCGATTGGCTAGCCTGTTGATGAAAGCTGGACACCCCGAGCTTGCTCTCAGTCGAGCTAGAGAAGCAGTTGCCATGTATCCGAATGACCCACGCGCCCACGAGATTCTCTCGCTGATTTTGGAGCAGACCGGTTCGAACGCTGATGCAAAAGTAGAACGCGATTCAACCAAAACTCTGATCAAATCTGGCTCTTCAATCAATACGGTGCAGTCCAGCGGTGGTGCGCAGTCATCTGCCGGCTCATTGTCGAATACTGGTGAGCGGTCATCTACTGGTGCACCGTCGAATACTGGTGCGCCGTCGGATGCAGGTGTCGAATCCGTACCATCTGCTCTACAGCAAAATCAAGACGCGAAAGGAATGGAAAACTCAGACTCTTCCAGAGGTCAGATGTCCACTCCAGACCAGCCTAAGCCCGCTGGTACTCCAATCGACAACGACGTTCTGCCGTAGTCGAACGACGACATTGTGTCGTCGCTTAACTAGGGCGTTCTACCGTAGCTAAACTAGGGCGTTTTGTCGTAGCCAAACTGGGCCGTTCTACCGTAACCAAACTACGCCGTCGAATCGAAGATGTCATTAGTATCGCCACCATCGGCGACACCAAATTAAAAGGGGAAGGTTGCCCTTCCCCTTTAATAATTCTCGCGACAGAATCGATCTTACTTGTGGTCGACTCTTTCTTTGAATTCTTTTCCTGGTGCGAAAGCAGGTACTCTCTTCGCAGGAACTTTGATTTTTTCGCCAGGTTTTTGTGGGTTGTTTGTTTCGCGAGCGTTGCGGTTACGACGCTCGAAAGTGCCGAATCCGACGAGGGTTACGCGATCGCCTTTGGCGACAACTTCTGTTACTACATCGGTAAATGCAGCAAGCATTTCTTCCACGGATTTCTTCGTGTTGTTTGTGCGAGCGGCGATTTCTGCAGCTAATTCTGCTTTGTTCACTGAGCTTCCTCCTATCCCTTATTGGTTAGTAAACCACCTTGTTTACTGAGTCTGTGTGATTACCTGCTGCATCAAAGGACGCAACGAACCACGTAATCGGCAAGAATACAGCACTGATAATTCAACGACAAGATGTTTGCGCATAAAAATCTAGTTTTTGACCAATGAATTTTAGGCGCCCACGCCGCTAAGGGGGGATGACATCTCTTGCATATAACACAAACGCATCCAAAAGATGCATTGTTGTGTTTCTCAAGAGCCCGATTGAGATTCGCATACAAGGATTGCGAAAGAAAAAAATTTAGCGAGCATCCAATTGGAAAGTGTTTGTTCAGCTACTTTGAAGCCATAAAACAAGTCAAAAGATTCGCCGAAAATCGTATGAAATCGGGTACAACTGGGAATAACTACAGATACGTTTTTAGAAAGAGTAATCAGTTTGGGACCATCATCCGCAACCAAAGAGACCGATTCGCGTAAGGCATGCTTTGCCGCAGCCAACGCGGCAGAAGCGAAGAAGTCGGTGAGCACGGTTGTTTTAGACGTGCGCCAAGTGACCGTCATGGCAGATTACTTTGTGATTGCCGGTGGTGACTCGACGACTCAGGTGAGAGCTATCGTCGACAACATCGATGAGGAGCTGACCAAGCTCGGTTATCGGCAGCGCCACATCGAAGGAAAAGCCGACGGCAGGTGGGTATTGCTCGACTACGGTGATATCATCGTTCATGTGCTCCACGAGAAAGAGCGCAACTACTATAAATTGGAACAGTTTTGGAATAATGGATTGATCGTCCCCAAGGTAGAGTGGGAGCGTCAAGATTGGGTACAAGAAAAATAGAGGGATTTTGATTTGGACCGATAAAGTCCAACCAGGAATTCGATTAGTAGCGGGTTGAGGATCAGTGGGGGCTAGTAGTTTGTTATGAGCTTCAGGACCAGATTACAAGGGTTCGTTGAAAACAGGCAGAAGATCCAGATCTGGTATGGGATGGGATGCCACAATACCGTGACCGGACGTGTGCTTTCCGTTGATCACGACCATATCGATGTTGAGTCTTACTCGCATGAGAGTGATGGACAAATTCATATCCGTCGAATTTTGATTCCATTGCATTTGATTTTGCATATTGATATCACTTCCGCTGAGTCCATTGAGGAAGAAGAAGATTCATCACAGGGGGCAGAGGCAAAAGAGGGAAAGCCACAATCAACTGAGATGCAGGTAATTGATTTACCTGATGCGCCACGCGGATACGCAGTGCGCGTGTTGTCTCAGTTGAACGCTTCATACTCGAACCGCTTCTCGAGAATGGCTTCCGGTCCCGGAGGCGTCTACTTCGCTTGTGATGGTAGTGTCTGGTTCGTAGATAGCGCCGGACAGTTGACCGAGTACGCTCGTATTCGCGGCAACAGCACAATTTCAGGTTTGAGATTCGATCGCAAAGGCGTCTTGTACGTAGCGACGATTCAAGGAACTGTGTATCGCATCGATCCAAACAAGAGCGGTCGCATCCTTGCTCAACTCGATGGTAGTTTGACTGGTGGTGGCACTTTCCTTTCGGATCTGGCTATCGGCACCCGCGAAGAAATCTTCGTGTCGAACTTCCCATCAAACACTGGTGGCATATTCAAAATTGACCGCACAGGTGAATACGAAGTTCTCATCGGTGGACCTGGACACGGAACACAAGGTTTGTTGCTCGACCCAGATGGTTTCCTCTGGTGCCTGGAGCATGCTACAGGTTCTGTCGTTAAGCGCTCGCTTGATGGCAGAGAAATCGCAAGAGTCGTTGTTGCGGAGCCAGAAAGCTTCAACTTTGCTGATGGCTATGACGGCAATCTCTCGATGGATAGCCTGGGTAGATTGTACGTAACTGCTGGCAGATCGGGATGCGTGCTTCGCGTCAATCGCGAAGGCAAGAGCGAAATGTTCTTGACTGGTTTGGTCAATCCAACTGGTGTCGCATTTGGTTCTGACGGCGCGCTCTTCGTTCTCGAAGCAGGACGTTCAAGAGTACTGCGTGTAGCGGCTTTAGATAAAGCCGACCGAACAGCTAATGCAACTGCGCTGAGCTAATCAGACAGTCATTGATTCTAGCGAGAGGCACCAGATATGGTGCCTCTTTTGTTTTGTCGGATTTAGATGACATCAGTTTTGTTTGCGAAGTGTAGTGTTGAATTGCTGAGTTTGATGCTACTCTTTATTACCTGAGAAAGCTTTTGCTGAAGCAGCATCAAGTGATCCAATTCGAGGCAGTAAGATGTTCAAAAAAATAATAAGCAGAACTGCGATCACGATATTGTCTGCGTGGTTGCTCTGTTCGTCAGCCGTGATGGCGAGCAGTCAGACTAATGTCGTGTTGATCAAAAATGGACTGAGCACGGCGCAATACACGCCACAAATCATGTTGCTCATTAACTATGGCAGTACCACGATCAACCTTGTCGATATTACAAACGCTCCGCCGACCCTAATTCAGTTTTACAGCGCTACCAGCCATGCTCCTACATCCGGTGCTCTTCCTGGTGGAGTAACTTCGTATTTTTATCTGCCCACGAATCATGCTGCGATTACAAACTATTCCAGCTCAAGTCCATTCAAAGCGGCGATCTGGTGCCCTGTCGACACGAGCACTAATGGTCAAAATCCAAACACATCATGGTTCAGCAACTTCTGTTTTAATTATCCCTTGACCTCTGGAGCACCACAAACTGCAGTCCCTGCCGGCGTGACACTAGTTGAGCCATTTTTGAGTGGGCAGCTCAGCGACACTATCGACATTAGCGAGGTTAATGGTGTCACTGCGCAGTGGCAAGTAACCACTCCAAATGGTGGATGGGTGAGTGGAGCTTTCCGCGATGGTTCCAAAGCGCCTCATTACCCTCAAATACAATGGCCACACATCACGAATCAGCCAGGAAGCGGATCGAGCTATTTCGGTGATTACGGTAATCCGGGCGTTTATCCATTCGGTTGTACCACTTGCGTTTCTCGCTCGAACGGTAATGGTATAGCTGCTGGTTGCTATAACTCTGGATACAAGTTTTTTAGCTACCCGAATAAAGACAAGGGCTGCGACAACGCAATCAACCCTATTAATCCAACCTTTACTGCCGCACCACCAGGGGTGGCATCGCTTCCACTCGATCAATATTGGCATTCAGGAACCGTCAGTCTTCTTAATCCAGGTTCGGGTGGATATGCCATGTGTCAGCTAGGACCGAGCGCCTCAAATCCAGTTGTGCGCCCGGGTGGACTGGTGCAAATCACTTTGCTCAAATATCCCTATGGACAGCAGCAAACTCAAGACACTTCGTTCTGATCTGCGAAGCGCGTACAACCAAATCTTTTGAAGAGTCCGTTGCTAGTCTTCTGATGAAGCGAATGGACACCAGTACCCTTGGATGGACGATGCAATCTGAGCGGAGCAACTCAACGGAGCAACGCAACCCCAACCCAGCGGAGCAACCCAACGGAGCAACCCAACGGAGCAACCCAACGGAGCAACTCAGCGGAGCATTCCGAGCATAGTTGCCCGGAGCGAAGCAGTAGGTCCAGATGTCTAAGAGAAGCAGTGGTTCAAGATGTCTAAAAAAGTGTGCGTTACTTTTGAGAGCCGACTAAAGCTGCGGCGTCGACAGTCTCGTCGCGATATAAAGCTTCGATGACGGGCTTGTAACGCTTGGCGATGACGTTGCGTTTGATCTTCAGAGTTGCTGTGAGTTCGCCCTCTTCTACAGACAACTCCTGCGGTAGCACGGCAAATTTTTTGACCACTTCGTAATCCGCTAGACTACCGGACCTTGATTGAATTTCTTTCCGCAAGAATTTGTTCAGATTGGGATTTTTCAACAATGATGTGTAAGAGGTGAATTCCCAGTTCTGATCGTGTGCGAATGTGGATACGGCTTGCTCGTCGAGCGTCAGCAAGGCAACAAGCGCTTTTTGCTTGTCTCCGAATACGACAGCTTGAGTTACGTATGGCACCGTCTTTAGTATCGCTTCAATCTTTTGTGGAGCGATGTTCTTGCCGGCGGAGTTGACGATCAGATCTTTTTTTCTGTCGGTAATTTTCAAGAAGCCGTCTTTATCAACTTCTCCGATGTCGCCAGTTTTGAACCAGCCGTTTTCGAAAGCTTCGCTGGTAGCCTGGTCGTTTTTGTAATAGCCAGAGAAAATTGACTTCCCTCGCAACAAAATTTCGCCGTCTTCAGCGATCTTCAAATCGACGGATGGAAGCATCGGACCCACAGTGCCGATCTTGACCTTGTTCAACAAGTTCACGCTGGCCGGTGCTGTGGTCTCGGTTAACCCATAACCTTCCAACGTCGAGATACCAATCGCGTTGAAGAATTCGATCGGTTCTGCCGATGCTGGTGCTCCGCCGCTTACGACCAACTCCAGACGTGGTCCGATTTTCTCTCGCAGTTTTGCAAGCACGAGTTTCTCTGCCAGCCAATGTTTGAGTTGCAATATCGGTGAGATAGAACGGCTTTCGGCGCGCGTCTTGACGACATCTTTGCCGACTTGAATAGACCAGTTGATCAGTTGTTTACGACGTCCAGATGCACCTTCGATTCCAGCGCGAACCTTGGAGTAAATGCGATCCAACACACGCGGTACAACGAGCATCATCGTTGGATGGATCTCGGCAAGATTCTTGCCCATCGCTTCGATGCTCTCGGCGAATGCGTATTCGCCAGCACATGTCATCCAATAGAACTCGCCACAGACGCGCTCGAATACATGTGATAGCGGCAGATAGTTCAGGTAAACGGAATTCTTATCGACTGGCAACAACAGTTTCACATCTTCGATGCAAGCGAGAACGTTGTCGTGAGTGAGTCCTGCGCCCTTGGGGGTGCCCGTCGTGCCTGATGTGTAGATGATGGTGACTAGGTCGGAGAGTTTTGTGCGTTCCAACCTCTCTTCAATCAGAAGCGGATGTTCTGTCTTCCAGCTCTTACCAGCGTCCTGCACGGAATCCAGCGTAATCAGTAGGTTTTGGTCAGCAGGCAGACCAAAATCCTTCGCAATTTCTTCCAACGGTATCTTTGTGGTGTTGAGAAGAATGATTCTTTCGATACCTTGAACCGATTGGCGCGCTTCCATGATCTTGCGGCACAATTCTTCGTTCTGAACGCAAACAATTTTCGCTTCTGAGTTCGAGAGGATGTACTCGATATCGGCTTGGCAGCTAGTCGGGTAAATCGGAACACTGACGCCGCCATTACAGATGGTGGCAATATCCGCGGCTACCCAACGGATTGAATTTGCTGAGAAGATGGCGACTGCAGAACCCTGATCGACTCCAAGTGAAGCAAGTCCGAATGCTACTTCGAGCACATACTCGCTGTACTCCTTCCAACTCAATGTCTGGTAAGGATTCTTTGCTTCGCGAAACCGAACGCCGACGTGATCGCCGAGTAGTTCAGCGCGCTCGAAAAACTTTGTCGCAAGACCTTGCTTCACAGCTCATCCTCTCGGTGTCTCTAGCTAAGCCGTTAAATTTCTGGCTCTCAGAGGGTTCCAGCGTATTTAGACGCTGCAATATTATAGTCCGTTCCCGGCTTGTCAATAGTGAGAGAAGTTTGAGGTGATAATAGCCCGAAAAACCGATTATGGGGCGCTCTTGCTGCTGCCTGGCGGCTTCTGAGTGTCAGCAATAAATTGCAGCTCATGGAGAGTGTGAAGAATCCTTAACGAAACCGTCATAAAAGGCACAGCTCATCAAGTTTTCGGAAGGATCGAGGAAGTGCAGACTGCTTTTACTGATCCGAAAAACCTGAAGTCTTAGAGGCACCAGTTAAGGTGCTTTTACTGATCCGAAAAACCTGAAGTCCTAGAGGCACCAGTTCAGGGTGCTTTACTCATCCGAAAAACCCGAAGTCTTAGAGGCACCAGTTAAGGTGCTTTTACTCATCCGAAAACCTGAAGTCTTAGAGGCACCAGTTGTGGTGCTTCTGCTTATCCGAAAAACCTCAAGTCTCTAAGGCACCAGTTATGGTGCTTCTACTTATCCGAAAAACCTGCATAAATAGTATTTGCAAACCGGGACCGCGGACTATTTTCTGTGCTGGTGATGTGCGATAAAAACTCAGATTCAGCCGACGCTAGCGAGGTGCCCATGCGTCGCTGAAAGGCTGCTTCAAATGTGTTTCCAGCAGATACGTCCTCACAAATTTGTCCAAAAAGGAGAAAGAATTTTCCACTCGGATACTTACTCTGGAGATACTCGATAAACAGTCCGCCGATGTGCTCTCCCTGCCATAGCTTGTTTTGAGCCTTAAAGTTGGCTACCGAGTCGCTATCCCTGAAATTTTGAATGACATCGGCAGCATCCGATGCAGAAACCGAAGACAGCTTCCCAACTGCGTTCTGCAAGTATTTGCATTTGCCGAATTTGCTGAAAACGTATCTATCACCGACCGAGCAAGCTATACCCTCGAAGATGTAGACTGGCACGTCAGGCTCTTTTGCGCGTAATCGATGCATCTGCAAATGCTCGAGTTCGTGTGCAGTTACAAACCAAGCGAAGTCTGGACGCTCTGAATAGAAATTTGCGTGAGAAATAAAGCTGTCGTTCCCAAACGCGCGACCGCCAGTTGTGGACTTCATGAACCTCTGCAAGGTGTTTTCCGTTGCCAGTCCCACCACGAATCGCTTGTTGAGAAGCTGATTGGAAGTCAGTCCCAGTAACCGACGATCGAAGTTGTATGCATCGACGAATTGCGCTGCAAGCGCACCCGCATTTGTTAACGCAGCGTCGGATCTGATTTCTACATACGCGTTGTTGATGACATCGGGCATCGAATCCATCAACGTCGTTAATTGATCTCCGGGATCAGCCTGGGCTGCCGCGATGGCAGTTATCCAGATGAAAGTCGAGAGCGTCTTGCGAACAGCGCCGTGCATTAAGTGGTGCTTCGTGTGTCTGAGCCTATTTTGTATCCAGAGTTCTTTGAAGTCTGCACCACCCATTTGGTCACCTGATCGCTCAACTCATCGATTACAGGATCAAACATCAGGTCGTGCCATGCGTCTTTGTATAAGAATTTCTCTTTGGTGCAGCTCAAAGCGTTGAACACACGTTCACTTGCCGCGGGGTTGACGATCCGCTCCATGCCTGCGGTTAGCATCAGGACGGGACAATTGATCTTGCGAGCGCGACCATCCAGCCCCGTTGTGATTTTTAGAAGTTCAAGCAACATTCTCGCTGGCACCGTGAATCTTCGCTCGGGGTCGCTGAGAATCCAATTTCGAACGTTTACGTCGCGAGTCACCAATTCTGGTGCATATGGCAAAACGATGTCTGTATCCGGCGCCGTGAGCGCATGCCAGAGTGAACGCACGCGAAACGGCAATGTGAATATGTCCGGGTGACCATCGAATCCGGGAGAGAACATGACAAATCCATGCGGTTTGACAATGTGGTCGCCGAGCGCGCGTGTGGAAACGACCGCACCCATGCTGTTGCCCATTATGTAGATTGGCTTGTCACCAATAGTTTCGCGCGCAAAGTCGTACGCCAGCTTCAGGTCGTTAAGCCACTGATGATACGAATGGAAATTTTCTTCCTTGCGTTTTCCGAAACCGACCTGGTCGTAGGAGACGGAGTATATCCTTCGGATACGCAATCGTCTTCCCAACGCTTCGAACCAGCCGCTGTGAGCCCCGAGACCGTGAACCAGCACGGCACCAGCCATGCAGTCCTGTGGCGTTCCCCACGTTCGAGCAGGCAAAGGCTTGGCAAGTTCAGAATCATCCGACGCCGTGCTACCGGTGCGGGGAATCTGAATATGCGAGGCTGTGGGCGTTAGATTGATATCGACGACCATATTCACGTTATTATAACTGTGACGGCAGCTAAGGTTCATTCGTTTGCACAACTTGCAGCAAAACGAAATCGAAGGGCGAAAACTTTGTCAGAAACTGGACTAGACGAGCCAACCGTTGAAACGAAAAAGAAAGCCACCAGCGGTGGTTCTATCTTTTGGCGTCTGCTTGCGGCATTAATTGTGATTGGCGCAATCGCGTATGCTGCATACTATTTCACCCGTCCTGCCGAAACTCCGTTTACACGCGCGGCTGCTTTGATTCGAGAAGGCAAAGCTGCTGCCGCTTTACCGATGTTGGAAGAGCTGGCTAAGGAGCACCCAGAAAATCCTGAGGTTTTTCCCTGGTTGGCTCAAGTTTATTTGAGTACGGATCGATTGGCTGAAGGTCGAACTGCGCTCGATACTGCTCTGCGCTTGAATGTCAAAGGTACGACGCTTTCACCTGTCGTTCTCGCTTACGCGACTTACTATGAAAATAAGGATGACTTTGACGAAGCTGAAAAGCTCTTTCAATCCGCCAATAGCGCGTGCCCACCACAAGAACTGGGTCAGGGCAAAGGCATGCTCTATGAAAAATGGGCGGAGCGCGATCTTGCTCAGAACAAAACTGAGCAGGCTGTACAACATCTAGAGTTGGCCAGGAAATTTTCGGATCAGTTGCAAGAGCCGCAGAAGAGCCTGATTCCGCATCGTTTGAGTGAAGCCTATCGGCAACTCGCTGCCACCGCCGAGCTTGCAAAAAATGACAATGCCGCTATCGATTTGCTCAACAAAGCGCTGCAAGTATCCGATGAACCTTTGACAAGAATGGCTCTCGCTGCGATATACGCACGGCTCGAGCAGACCGACAAGGCGATTGAAAACTACAAGAGTGTCACCGCCGCTGATGCCAACAATTTGGAAGCTCGTCACCGATTAATCGACTTGTTGTGTCAAACGAAGGATTATCAAGGAGCCCAAGAAGCGCTTCTTGACCTGACAGATAAAGAGAAGAGTGTTGAGAACTATCAGCTTCTCGCGGCTGTCAATTTGAAGTTGGAAAATTATGCAGGAGCAGTGCGTGCATTTGAAGACGCGTGCGACTTGCGCCCGAAGCCAGAGCTGCTCAAGCAACTGGAAGCTGTTCTGCTCGACTGGAGTGCGCTGCTCATGAAGCAGAAGAAATTCCAAGAAGCAACTTCAGTGAAGGGGCACGCCGAGCGAGTCGCCGAACAGCTTGGTTTGCTCACCAAAGAAGATAAAGTCGAGGCTGATAAGAATGATAAGAATGCAGTGCGGGTGGACGATCCTCGCGTTCCTCCAATTGCACTGAGCTCATCGCGCATCTGGCTTGCAAAAGGTAGTTTGACGCCTGAGGGCGAAATCAAAATTCGAAACATCTCCGGGCATCCAGTCGCTGACCTGGCGCTGCAAGCTGTCTTCTTCGACAACACGACCCGCCGTCAATGCGGCACAGTCGGACTGCCGGTAGCTTCACCGCAATCAGCACCTTTCCCAGAAGACGGTTCGCGCTCGTTGTATTTCTCGTGTCCAAACATCGTCAAGCCTGAACATCAATTAGCAGTGATAATTTTCTGGCGCGGCCACTTCTTGAAAGAGTTTCCTGTTTCGAAGCAATAATCCGCGCTGGGCGTGATTTAATAAGCTTGATGGTTGAATCACCGCAAAATACGTCGAAGCCGTGCCGTCACGAGTTCGTGAAGGTATTTCAGCGCAAGCTTAAGGGACTGGAGCGACGCATGGTGATGATGCCCGTGTATCTCCCTACTGGTTTGAAAGTCGGGGATTTCAATCATCTCGGTGAGGGCAGCTACTGCTTCTGTTCGACTTGCCGTGCGCGTTTGTATCCGCGTCGGACAGCGGCGGACAAAGCTGCGGCGCGAGCTGCTCTAGCGATGGGAAAAGCTGCGGCAGCGGAAGCTCTCGCCGAAAGCGTGGACACTTTGCTCGATTCGATGGATGGCACCGAGGCGACTGAAGTAGCAGAAAAAGCTGGCGATATTCAAGTTGAAGAGCTCGTGGTGGAGATGGTCGATGTCGACGATATCACCGCCGAGGGTGTCAAGTTGAATGATGATGATGAAGGAAGTTCCTGTCTGACAGACGATGGAGACATCTAACGATGTTCAATAGACTCGAAAAATTTCTGGGATTGATGGTGGTGCTGCCGCCTGTTTACATGCTTTTCCGCTTTTTGAAGTGGTACATAAAGCAAGAACAAGAGCCGGACATCATCGAAGCTGAAGTGACTGAAGGCTAAAATGCAGCGCTACTTCGCTCGTATCGTTCGGGCAGTTGTGGTCTGCACTTTAGGGTTTGGTGGCGGAGCGGGACTGTTCTTCTTCATTTGTTGCGTCGTTTTTGGCGCACCAAACGCGTTCGAGATGGCTTGGAAAGCTGGATTGATCGTAGGCTTGATTTTCTCCGCAATTATCGTTGCAATCCTGTTGCCGATGGATTTGAGCGCTCACTTATTCCTCAAGAAAAATCTCTATAGAGAGGTGTGGGAGCTTGAGCAGACGCAAGAAGTCGAAGTTGAAGGCACTAACAAAGAAGTAGTTGCGGCGTGCCGTCAGGCACTGCTGGTAGTGCCATACGTGACTAACGTTTCCGATGATACAGAGCATTTGATCACCCGTGCGTTGACCGGCACAAGCTGGAGATCGGCTGGGGAAGAGATTGAAGTTGAGATTAACCCTGTTAGTGAAAATAAGTGGAGTTTGCGCTGCACCAGTAAGAGCAAAGGGAAGAATGTACTCTTCGATTACGGAAAGAATTACGAGAACGTAGAGACCTGGCAGAAGCACCTGAAGGAATTGCTCGGCAACAAGTCATCCAACGCCGATCAGGCACAGTCCTGATAAATTCAGCAGTCCTTGCAAGTACAAAACATAAGCAAATACAAGACGCCTTAAAATACAAAGCCCTGGTGAATACAAAGCCCTGGTGAATACAAAGCCCTGGTGAATACAAAGCCCTGGTGAATACAAAGCCCTGGTGAATACAAAGCCCTAGTGAATACAAAGCCCTGGTGAATACAAAGCCCTAGTGAATACAAAGCCCTGGTGAATACAAAGCCCTCGTAAATGCAACAAAGGCGCATCTTGCGATGCGCCTTTGAGAATTTAGGAGGATGAGAAATGCTATTTACTTGCCTTGCTGCTCAGTCAATCTGAACAAACGCGAGACTTTGACTTCGAGCGCATCGGCCAATCGAGCCAAAACTGTGATGGTGATGTTGCGTGCACCACGTTCGATGTCACTCAAATATGTTCTGTGAACTCCAGCGCGGCTTGCAAGTTCTTCTTGTGAAAGATCGAGAGCTAATCTGCGCTTTCTAACGACTTCGCCCAATTCGGTTAGTAATTCGGCTTCTGGATTTGCGGCAGCTTTGTGTTTTTTTGCGACTTGACTCATGATGCGAACCTGCGAAATGAAGGGTTTCTGACAAAGTTTGGGAATTGCAGTTGTCGTCTCAACCAGAAGTTGTTCTTCGACTCTTTCAGTTTAGTACTGCAAGACGAAGTGTGGCTGAAAGCTACGTGAAGTGAGCGTGAAATAAGTCCGCAATCCGTTATGCACCAAAGTTTTTCGGATTTTATTAGTAATTCATAGTCAACTTATAACTACTCTTATTGTCTACATGCGGAGTTTTCATAACGCAGTATAAGAGTCGATGATGACATCAATCAGTCGTTGTCGACTATACGGTAACCCAGGTGCCGGGTAGTTCTGATAAGCGGATTTTCGTTACTGTCATTCAGTTTCTTGCGCAACGTCTTCATGTGCGTGCGAACAGTTTCGACAGATGCCGAAGCATCCGATCGCCACACGCGCTGTAGTAACGCCTCCGCTGTGAAACGCTGATTCGGATGCCTCATCAGAAGCTCCAGAATGGCAATCTCCTTGAGGGCGAGGTCGATCTCTTTACCGCCCCTGGTGACTCTGAAAGTCGACGTATCCATTTCGACGTCTTGAACTTTGAGCATCTTTCCAGCGAAACCGACGGGTCTGCGAAGCAACGCTCTCAGTCGTGCCATCAACTCCGTGGGGTCGAACGGTTTGACCAGATAGTCGTCAGCACCCGAGTCAAGCCCAACCGCTTTCTCTTCTGAGCTGTTCTTTGAAGTCAACAGGAGAATCGGAGTCGAACCTCCGGCTGCCCGAAACTGCTTGCAAATTTCCACGCCCAGCATGTCAGGCAACATCCAGTCAAGAATAGCGAGGTCGAACATGCCAGAGTCGAGCTGTTTCAGACCTTCCTGTCCGGTTTTAACTGCTTCGACTAAATAATGGTTTTGTTCAAGATGGTGCTGGATCAGGTACGAAAACGCCAGATCATCTTCAACAATCAGAACCTTGGGCATCTTTGGAACTCGGCTTCTTGTTACCCCTAGTCTACAAGAATAGGGGCGGAGAGGTATATAAGGATGTCATAGACTGTCTATGCGAAAAGTCCACCCGGAATGGCTTTCTATGGTCGTTAGCTGCGAAATGAACGATTTTTCGGCTATGTAAAATACTAAAATTGTGATCACTTCTTTTAAATGGATATCACTGCCGGTAACGAAGAGTCCCTTCGGTCTGTTTAAGTCGACAAGATGAAATTTATTCGGTAGCTGAATGACCACTAAAATTCTCTCTGGATTAACTATCCGCACCGCATATAGTGCGCAATCTAATTTGGAATCAGGTCTGCATGTCCAGTTTTTTGTAAGTAATCCGCAAACAGTTTTTTCAAATCATGGCCATTCAGTGTGTCCATATTTTCATATGGCTTGGTTCGATTCATGAGCGCTTCGCTCTTCTGCAGTTGTTGTGGGGCGCCACTTTCATCGAAGTTCTTGAGCGAAGCATTGATTTTGATAACGCCATCTTCCAGCGGCATGTAAGTGATGAACTGTTGAATTTGTTTGGAATCCAAAATGCTTTGTTTCTTTCCACCAACCGTCACTTGATTCGTCAGAAATTTGAGCATCACTTCATTGGGGTCACTGACGATGACGTCTTCTCTCAACGCTCGCAGGTATGCGGAGCCGTTTGCTAAGCCAATCTTGCGTACCCTTGGAATTTCGACGTATTCCCAGATTCTGCCCGACTTGTCTCGCTGGTGCCCGTGAATGCTATCTTGCGATTCTTTCACCACCACATGTGGTGACGCCGTGACACCGGTCGTGAAGTCTTGCACGAAATCCACGGTCTTGTTTTCAGTGTGCCAGCTTCCCGCCATCCAATCTGGAATTGGAAACCAAACGTTGTCCGCAACCATCGGTTGCAGCTGCACGTCGTCGAGCGAGCTGCCAATCTGATACTGGTCAGGCAGCGCCGGCAGGGTCTCGTCATGCTTAATTCCCGCTTGTAGTGGGACTTTGGGCTTGATGTCGAGCGGCGTGTCGCCCTGCGCTTCGACCGGTGCAAACGTCAATAAGCAGGTCAGGACGGCAGTTATTCCGTGCGCGACCTTGCGATTCACCCTCTTTTCTACCACGCTCAGCGCCTCTTGTTGAAAACTTCCCGGGACATAATTGCACTACAGTTTGCCGTATTTTTTTAGGAATACCCTTGTATGACAGTTTTTGTGGTAAGAAAGATTAGTGGAAACAGGGATTGGAGTTACGATGAGAACTATGTTGAGGGAACTGACTGGGGCGCGGTTTTATTCGCTGCAAGTAGCAATCCTTGGTGTTCTTCTTGCCACGCCAGCATTCGCAGCTAAGGGCGCGGCGGGCGAATCCCGCCCGGTATGGCTGACAATTTATAAGATGATTCCGAGCGAAGCGTGGATTTTTATCGCGGTCTTCGGCATTGTCGGTGTTGTGTACTTGCTGTTTTTCCGTCATATGAAGGACTGTAAGTGCAAGTGCGGTATCGTTTGCAAGTGCGATTGCAAGTGCCCAGCTTCCTGCCCATGCCAGATTCCAGTGCTGAAGCTGAAGCGCTAACACTTCGGAATTCTCTGAAACGTCGATTTAATCAGCGGATTCGTGGGACGGGATATACTTACACCTCCACTTAACCTTCGTCGCGCATAATTCAGCGTGTTTGAGCCCTGGAATCCCAGAGATTGTTTCTTGCTGACTTCGATTCGTGGAAGTCGAATAGCAGGATAGTTTGTTTAATGGTATCGCCTGCGATGCTCGCTTCACTTCAGGGGGTTGGTCATGACGGACATATTTTTGGTAACCGGAGCAACCGGTGCACAAGGTGGCGCAGTCGCCCAGAGCCTTCTTGCGCGAGGTAAAACTGTCCGAGCGCTGGTTCGCGATCCAAACAAAGATGCGGCCAAAGCGTTGCAAGACAGGGGCGTTGAATTGGCTGTTGGATCTTATGACGATTCAGAGTCTCTCAAAAACGCAATGAAAAATGTGCACGGCGTTTTTAGCTTGCAAAATTTTTTTGAGACAGGATTCGACAAAGAAGTTCAGCAGGGCAAACAGATCGCCGACATTGCCAAACAGAGTGGTGTGAAGCATTTGGTCTACTCGTCCGTTATCGGTGCTGACCGCAAAAGTGGTGTGCCGCACTTCGAATCTAAGTGGCTGATCGAAGAGCACATTCGAGCAGTGGGAATTCCTCACACCATGTTGCGCGCAGTTGCTTACATGGAAAACATTCCGAATTTTCAATGGTTCAAAGACGGCAAGCTCTATATCCCGATGCATCCAACAAAGGATTGGCAGCTCATCTCGACGAAAGACATTGGCGAGTTTGCTGCCATCGCTTTCACAAATTCATCGCTGCTTAATAAGGCGCTGGAAATTGCTGGTGACCAACTTACGATGATTCAAGCGGCGGAAACTTTCACGCGCGTCCTTGGATCTCCTGTCACATTTCAGGAGCAATCGATTGTAGAAGTGCGCGCTTACAACGAAGAATTAGCTCTTATGTTCGAATGGTTCAACAACAAAGCGAACTATGCAGACCTGGACGCGCTCAGGAAGCTGCATCCAGGGCTGATGACACTCGAAAGCTGGCTTCGACAGTCCGATTTAGTGAAACAGAAGCAGGTGGTTTGAACCTACTTCAGAGTTGCCAGAGCCAGCGATTCTATCGCTGCAACCAACTCTTGCGGAGGCACCGCTCCTGATGCAACGACTTCACCGTTGAGGATAAAAGTTGGAACGGCATTAATGCCGAGCGTCCTTCCTTCTAACTCCTCATTGCGCACTTCCTCGACTGCAGATTCGCTGTTGAGAAAATCGCGCACTTCTGATGCGTCAAGACCGGCTTCTGCTGCCGCATCTACGAGAACGTCTGTATCGCCTACGTCTTTGCCGTCAAAGAAATAATTGCGAAAAAGAATTTCGGACAGCGCATGTTGTTTGCTTTTCGTCTCTGCGAACCATAAGAGTCTGTGCGCCTTGAAAGTGTTCGGAACCTTTTTGATTTCGTCGAAATTAAACTGCACGCCGTTTTCTGCACCGGCATTTGCGAGACGATTTTGCATACCGGATAAATCCGATGTGCCAAACTTCTTTTGCAGATAGGCTTTGCGTTCAGTTCCTTCGAGCGGCATGCTTGGATTCAATTCGAAGGGCTTCCACGTTGTTTTGATGTTGAGCTTGTTGCCGAGTGTCTTGAGAGCCTCGTCAAGTCTCGCTTTGCCAACGTAGCACCACGGACATATGACGTCTGAATAAATATCCAGTTGGATACTTGCGCTCGAATTTTCCACCATAACTTGTCCTCTTTTTCGCTACGGAACTCATTCTAACCAATGGCGCTCGATTTCTTTTCAAACGATCAACTCTTCTTCAAGATTGTGAATTGAACTCTGCTGTTACTAATTTGCGTCATGCATGTTTCTTGCAGTGGTGTTGAATATGGTGTCACGAATGATGCTGATGGAGAAGTTGCAGTGAGCTTTTTACGGGCAATGCAGCGCGCTTTCTTCGCCTGCGTATATCTTTCATATGACTATTCGATCATTTTTTCTTTTTCCGGAAAAGTGCGCGAAACCCTTTTCCTGAGTATGATTTGAGCATGACAAATTCCTTCACGGGACAGCCACCTCAGACGTTCGTCGAGAACCAAACTAACGCTGCTGCGGCGCTAGTGAAATATCGTTCTCCGCTGCGATATCCCGGTGGTAAGCAGAAAGCTATCGAACAGATATCGCAAATTCTGCCCAAAAAGGTGAAAGAGTTTCGCGAGCCGTTTGTTGGCGGTGGGAGCGTCTACTTCCACGCTAAAAGCGTCGGCATGGCTGAAAAATACTGGATTAATGACGCTTTCAAGGAACTGATGTCGTTCTGGCAGACAGTGCAAGACGATCATTTATGTAGTCGTTTGATAGGAGATCTTGAACGGTTCCGAGCGAGCTTTTCTTCTGCAGATGAAATTCGCGACCACTTTTTGACTGTCAGAAAGGAAGTGCCGGAGCATTCCTTTCGTGAGGCATTTCTATTTTTCTTCTTCAACAGAGTCACGTTTTCCGGCACAACGCGTGCTGGTGGTTTTTCTCGCGCTGCCAGTCTGACGCGGTTCACGGCGTCCTCGATTGCGCGATTGCAGCCCATGCCCGATGCTTTGCGCGGCACCGAAGTCACTTGCATGGATTTCGAACCTGTGGTGAATTCGCCTGGAGATGATGTCTTCCTGTTTCTGGACCCTCCATATTTCACAGCCACGAAGCTATACGGCGACAACGGCAGCCTGCACGCTTTCGACCACTGGAAGCTGGAGAAACTTCTGCGCAAGACTCCGCACAAATTTCTCATTACTTACGACGATTGCGCCGAAATCCGTGAGTTATTCAGTTGGGCGAATATTCGCAACTGGCAATTGCAGTATGGAATGAACAATTGCGGCGCGCAAAAGCAAAGTAAGCTTGGCAAAGAGCTTTTCATCACCAACTACTAGCCCTTTGGGGCTTCTTGGAAATTGTCACTAAATTGTCATGCCGCGGCTGTCATGATGAGCTGGCTCGATTGAAAACTTTTGAATGCGAACTCGCGAGAGTTCTTACTCGATTCTAAAAACTAAAGGTGAAACAGATGCCACCAGAAACGGCTGATAGCGTCGTGCGCAATAATGTGCCCGAGAAAGCTGAGAGTCATTCCAGCAGTCCAAACCTTCTGTCAGTCTTCGAAGATGGGCTCAAGTCTTCTCTATCCATGCCGGTGGTGGGCACCAAACAAATTTTCGGCGACCAGGCCGCAGCCAAAGAATATTTTAAAGAACAGGACAGTTCACAGCTTCAGGGTGCTGAAAAATACGCGCATGGCGCCGGAAGCATGATCGGCAACGCCGCCGTATTCATTGGTACAACTTTACTAGCGAAGAGAATCCCGCTCATCGGTCAGTATGCTCCCGTAATTGCGGGAGCTGCGCTCGGCTACTTCGAGCCGCTCAGTGACTCGGAAAATGGCAAAACGCGATTTGCGCACGCTGCACTTGGTGCCGCAACGGTTTCTGTTCTGGAATACGCACCAAAAGCGGTGCCAACTTTCGGCATGAAAGCTGGTATCGCATCCGACATCATGAAAGTTGGAGTCGCGGGATTTGGCGCTGGTGTATTGAACACTGAAGGTCAGTCGTTGTTGAAGAACGGACAGTTCGCTTCGATGAACGATGCAGTAACGGGTGGATTCGCCTGGGGGCTGACGGGAGCTGCACTGCATGGTGTTGGATATGGTGTCACTAAGATGAAACCGTTCGGTGTCGGAACTCCAAACGAAGGACAAGTGTTCTTCATTGGTAGCCGCTATAATGACGACAGTTTTGCTACGCGCGATTTTCTGCAAAAGAATCTCATACCATTCAAAGTTTTTGAGCCAGAGAACAATTATTTCGCGCGGCGTGTTTTGAACAATGCCACCAATGGCGGTGCTGAGGGCAACTCCATGTTGATCTTCTCTGACGGCAAGCGAATGATCTGCCCTAAGCCGCAAGAGTTGGCTGAAAAGCTGGGAATGCAGACGAAACCGACTCAAGAAGGCTACGACACCGTTATCGTTGGAGCTGGTCCTGCCGGAATGCAAGCTTCTATCTACGGCTCATCCGAGGGTCTTCGCACCTTGCTTGTTGATGGTCGCGGACCGGGCGGGCAAGCTGGTACAACCTCACGCGTCGAGAATTTCATGGGCTTTGAAAACGGAATTACCGGTCCAGAGTTGATGTCGAAGGCTTTTGTGCAGTCTAAACGTCTCGGCACAGAATTTATTTTGAATGAAGCGCAGCAACTTCGCCGTGACGCAGAAGGCAGCCTGTTCGTCAAATTGAAGGACGGTTCCGAAGTTAGAACTCGTTCGGTAGTGCTGGCGACAGGTGTTCAATTTAGAGAGATGACGGATGTTCCGGGAATGACCGAGTTGCAAGGTAAGGGCGTCTACTACGGTTCCGCTCTCACTGAAGCTCCTCTGACCAAAGCCGGCGAGAAAGTCGTCATCGTCGGTGGTGCTAATTCTGCCGGTCAAGCTGCTGTCAAATTCTCCGAATTGGTCGGCGCCAAAGGCGAAGTCACTATCCTCACGAGAAGCCCTCTCGAAAAGAGCATGTCGGAATATCTGATTAACCAGATTAAGGACAGACCGAACATTAAAGTCGAAGTTGGTACTGCCGTAAATGAAGTCGCCGGCAACGGGAAACTCGAAAGCGTCGCTGTCAAAAATTTGAAAACGGGTGAAGTCGAGAATAAGCCATCTGATTCGATGTTTGTTTTCATTGGTTCCGCACCAAAGACTCATTGGTTGTCTGACCAACTCGCGGTCGATGAGAGTGGCTTCTTGAAGGCCGGTGTCGCCATCAAAGATACCGATGGTTGGAAGTTCGAACGCGACCCATTCGCGAATGAGACGAGTATGCCAGGAGTCTTCGTAGCAGGTGATGTCCACGCAGGTTCACAGCAGCGCATCATCACCGCAGCTGCCGAAGGTGCGACGAGCATCGGGCAGGTCCACCGATGGCTCACATCACC
The DNA here is from genome assembly GCA_036702965.1 of Drouetiella sp. Taxonomy (GTDB): domain Bacteria; phylum Cyanobacteriota; class Vampirovibrionia; order Obscuribacterales; family Obscuribacteraceae; genus PALSA-1081. The sequence goes on along the minus strand of DATNPZ010000009.1, from coordinate 284,885 downwards.
AGAAGCTGCGACGGGATATGGTTACGGGGCGCCGAAGGCAGCACCATTCGCCCCGCTGCCAACCGGGGACATCTCCGCGATCTGGAGCGGCACCCCGGGTCATCCGGGCAACTTCCTGAGGAACGCGACCCTGTGGGGAACACATGAGCGGTCCCGCGCGGTGCTCCCTCTACATAGAACGGCCTAGCATCCGAGGTGCGTCCCCTCACACTCTGTCCCACCGTCATGTGTACGGCCACACCATCTACCTGCGGATGGTCACACCACACACCTGCGGTCGGACACACCATCTACCTGTGTACGGGTACACCACACACCTGCGGTCGGACGCACCATCTACCTGTGTAACCACACACCTGCGGTCGGACACACCATCTACCTGTGTACGGGTACACCGCACACCTGCGGTCGGACGCACCATCTACCTGTGTACGGGTACACCACACACCTGCGGTCGGACACACCTTCTACCTGTGTACGGGTACACCACACACCTGCGGTCGGACACACCATCTACCTGTGTACGGGTACACCACACACCTGCGTACGGACACACCATCCACCTACTTCACGACCTTGGACCAGGGATAACTTCCAGCCTCGGATAGAGGATAAGAATCGCTTTCCCGAGAATCCTGGACTGGTCGAGAAATCCCCACATGTGACTATCTTGGCTGTGATTGCGATTGTCCCCGAGGACGAAGACGTTCCCCGAAGGCACGATGACCTCGCCTTCCTGCCCGGCGTACGGGTAGGTCGAGCCGCCTGTTAGAAGCGGGCCACCCATATCGCTCAGGCTGTGCAACTCGTACTTCGCTGCATCCTTCACGTACGGTTCTTCCAATCTGGAACCGTTCACGTAGACATCACCACCAGCCCGCACTTCCACCTTGTCGCCCGGCAGCCCAATCACCCGCTTGATCGAGGTCTCTGGAGAATGCAGTGACGGCGGTGCGAATGCCCTGTCCAGCGCATTCATCGGATCTCGGCTGATGTCCTTGTTCGCTATTTTCACGTTCGGCGGATAGAAGAGCACGATCTGTCCGCGCTGGAAAGGCTTGCCAGTGCGATACCAGGTCATGTCGAAGAGAACCTTTTCGTTGGTCTTCAGCGCAGGCGCCATGTTGTCGGACGTGACACGCCGCCCTTCGATGGAGCAGCGCACCCAGAGGAACGTTGCCATAACGAGACACATACACAGGAGGACCGATAGTACCTGGAAGAAGAACTTGACGCGCATTGGCTCATCATACTAAGCGCCCCGCGGCGGCGCCAGTCTGAGGCAGCACGACCCGCGCACCCGGAAAAATGGGGAATTCCTGGGTTGAAACACACTTGGAAACCCGGTTTTATGAAAAATTCCGATTGGGAACCTTAAATCTCGACGAAAGTCTTACTAAACAGACGTTTATGTCTCACGGGCGCCTTATTCCAGGCTTTTTTGAGAATGGTGATTAGGAATGGTCGAAGCGGGCATAAAAATAGCAGCAGGGCAATGCATCTGCAAAACAAATATCCGTCCGACGAAAGTGCAACTCCAGTGAGTCAAGCGCTGAAGTCGCCTTGCAGAAATCCTGTACACCTGTAAAAACCAGCAAAATTCTGAGGATGTCCACAAATGAGCGAGAATTTCACCGATCTCCCAACACAAATTGCTGAATGCCTTCACATGCTTGATGCAAATCCAAACAAGCGCATGGGCATCCACAACGAATTGAGAGCGGAATGGATGGCCGAGTACTCCGTCGTTGAATGTTCCGACATCGAAGAAGTTATCCGCAAGGAAGTAACCTCAGCTCGTCGCTCGTACCGCTAAGAGCCTGACTTGATACCGCTTCTGGGATAGCGGATCATTCACTCAACACTCAGAACTATTCATATGGTTTATGACAGAGGCACCGAATTTGGTGCCTCTGTTGCTTTGTCAGGAGATTGAAGGACAGCGTCGATAGGATGGGAAGTAAGATTCCGTTGGAGATGCTGCTCGTGTCAGACTTGCGTAATAGACAAACAGGGGCACCACCCTTAACACCAGGTGCACAATTTTCAGCCGTGCTCGGCGCTCTCCTTATCATTGGAGGCATCGTGCATTTTAATACGTCAATCGGCGTGTCGCCTGAGTTTTCAAAAATCACAACTTCGTTGCTCAAATCATTTCATTGAACATTCCAAGAGTTATTCTTTCGGTTTGCTGTCGTATTTTTTCAGAACGACACCGCGACTCGTAAACGACATGCTTTGCGGTGAGCCAGTTCCCACCATCACTGCTTCGGCTAGCGGTTCGTTCATCGCTGATTTCGCGCACCAATCGACGATAAAGTTAGCGCCGGAGCCGCCGCTCGTATCCTCTTTATCGATAACGAAATCGGCAGTGGCAAGAGGCTCAACAAGAACAGGAGATTTCAAATATTCTTTGATCAATTTTCCATCACTGGAATAGTATCGAACTGATTTCAGAATGAGTTGCTTGTCTGGATCGATATTTCGGAAGCTAAGCGTCGCCGCTAAATCTGCCACTCTTTTTTCATTCTCTACATAGATATGAGAATAAATCGGAATATAGATTGATTCCTGCATGGACAATTTAGCGTCTTTGTCTAATGTTGTCGGCTTGAGGTGAAGCTGCCACGACTCCGGTGCAGGAGCATCGTGCGGACTCTCAGAGCGCGTTGACTGCTCGCACGACGAGAGAGAGACTCCGACCAGCAAAAGTGCAGCGGCTAATAAAGAATTGGGCAACAAACGGACCATAGGCACCTCAAAAATACTCTGATAGTGTACCAGCGCCAACAGCGAAGTTTTGGGCACCGGTGTAGCGAATTAAAGCGGCAGCGAGCTGCTGTTTAATTTTGGGTTTCGTATGACCCCCATTGAGCGCAAGTCTAAAAAAACGGAAACTGACCGCATCAGAGATAGCGAGGCGGATGCAGCATGCCAGACATTATTTCAGGTGACAAGGTCGAGCCCAGCAAGTCAAACAACGCGCTCGAATGGGCGCAACACAATGTCCTCGATCCTGCTCTGAACAACGGTCCACTGGCTATCTACAACGTAGTTGCAGATGCGACCAATATGAAGAAGGCTCATCTCGATGTTGATGAAGCCACACCTTACAGCGCAAATTGGTACGCGCAAAGTATTTCTGGCGGCGTTGGCGCCGCACTTCCATATGTACTGGCTGGCGCTGGTGCGGGAAAGGCTATGCGAGCTGCTGATGGTGCTCTCGAAGGCACCAAAATCGGCGAAGCTCTTTCCCCGATGCTCACGTCGCAACGTGCGGCGAACATTCTTGGTGCATCTGCATTTTCTGCAATGCAAACTCCTGATGCGGACCACACACGATTCGGAAATGCCATGGGCACTGCAATTGGATTCGCAGTGTTCGACAAAGGCAATGCCATGAGTCGTGAATTGTCGCTTTCCAAAAAATTGATTGCGTATCCTGTCACTGGTTTCGTCGGCGGTGCCGCGATGGCTGAAGGATCGCAGTTCTTCTCTGATGGCAAACTCGCGTCCAATGAGCATGTACTGCAATCCGCGGTGCAAGGTATGGCACTGAATTCCGTAATGCCTCTGCCTGGCGAAGTGTTTAAGCGCGTGACAGCGGGCTCTGATTCAGGAAAACCTGAAACCACAGCTAAAGGAATTATTGAAGGTGAAGGCACCACCGGTGATGTGGCGAATAAAATTCTCCCACGCGCATCGGTTGATTTGAATTCGCTTTCTCAAGCTTATTCCGCCTATGTAAAAGAGAATCAGCCAACTTATCCGGCGACCGAAGAATTTGCAAATCTAACTCCTAACCAAATTGTTCAACGCGGCTTCTATCATCCTGATGCCACCAACCTCGAAGATCTCAAAGGTTTCCATGATGTTAAACCACGTCCGCTGCCGGATGCTGGTGTTGTTGCAAGTGAAGTCGCTAAGAGTGTCGAAGGTATGCCGATGGCGACTGATACAGGTGACCTGCACTTAGGTGAATGGAATATGGAATTCCTTACCGGCGACAAGGCGAAGTATTTCAAAGATTCATATAAGCAGATTGTTCCGCGCCATCACTTGATGTTCGCTGAAGAAGCGAATGCTGACGGTTTGGCCACAATTGCGAAAGACAATGGTTACAACTTTGAAATTTCGAGAGATAACAGCAGAGGTCAGGCTGTAGGCTTCTTGATTCACCCGAGATTGAAAGTGCTTGGCACTCAGTCTTATGAAGAAGTTGCAAACGTCGACAACATTCCTGACCTTCGTCCAGCTTTCCGCGTCAATTTGCAAGACACCGCCACTGGTGAAAAATTCTCTGCGGTTGTTGTTCATTTGAAGTCGATGAGAGGCGGACCAGAGCAGACTGCGCATGTTCGAACCGAGCAAGCTGACATTCTCGGCAAAGCTCTGGGTGACGATTATGCTGGTGTCATCGCTGGTGACTGGAATACTTTCCTGGATAAATCGAAAGAGCTGAAACCACTGCTCGACCGTGGATTCAAAATCGTCAATCCTGGCGATGCGACTTCGACTCAAGCTATGGGTGGACGTTTGGACGGCTTCCTCGTCAAAAATATGCCGTACAATTTCTCGGACCCTGAAGTGCGTCCATTCTTCAAAAATCCGAAGATCACTCGCGGCTTATCTGACCACGGATTGCTCACGACAACTCTGACGAGCGATAAGAGCGGCAAAGATTCGAACGGTCTTCACACCTTTGTTCCGTTGGGCTTGCAACAGCAACAGTTCGATCAATCTAATATGTAGCTCACTTGTCGGGCGTTCCATCCAGGATCAAGCAAACATATCTGCATCAACACATCCAGTGCGATCTGAAATGGAATGTTTCGGCGTCTTGTAATGTCATTAGCGTCCCAAGCGATTCTTTGAGATGAAAACGCATGGGATGTGTCGTTCGTTTGTTAAACCGGTAGCAGTACAGGATTAAGATGGAGCGATAACCGCTAGACATCTGCATCTTGACCAGTTTGTTAATTCGGTAGTCTAACCATCCATGGCTCCAGAAAGGCGCGGATACACGATTTCCACACATTTGAATCGCTAAAAAAGGGATACTTTTAATCTTTTTTGTTGGCTCAAAGTTTCCAGCGGTCACGTCAACCTAAACAGATGGTGTCGAACAGGTAGGTTCGATTAGGAGGAAATCCCATGAATCGCTTTTTGAAGTCCGGTTTGTTAGTAGGTGCCCTTTTGAGCATTGCTGGAGCTTCACTGTGTGCTCCTGCTCAAGCAAACAACAATAATTATCTGAACAACATGGCGGTACAGATGTACGCCAACAACGTCGCGCACGGCATGAATCCGCTCACTGGCGGTATATACAGCCCATACGTGCAGGCTGCGGTAAACGGCAACAACAACTGGAATCGCCACAACAGACACTGGCGCAACAACAATAATTGCGGTTATTACAACAGCAATTACGGATACGCTCCATATGGATATGGCGCTAGCGGCTACAACCCTTATGGATACGGCGGTTACGGCGCACCTTCAGTTTGGGGACAGCTAATTAACGGCTACGGTTATTAATTAGCCGCTGATTTGAAGACATAGAAAAAAGCCACCGAGCAAATCGGTGGCTTCTCTCTTTCGCAACAAAATTTAAATCCAGTAGAGTGTTTGCTTCTGACTCGAACCTTCCGCGCTCATTTGAAAAATCACGTGGGCATCCCGAGGCGCAACCTGTCCATCGGGCAGAACATGCGCTTTTCTGCTTTGTAGCTCTTGAGATATAGCCAGGAAATTGTCTTGAGGTACAGACACTCCAGCGACAACGGCCCGATGCAAAAGTGTGTCGAGAACTAGTCTCATAATCACATTTGCGGAAGCCTGGCTTTCCGAGAGCGCTTGAGTGCTTTGTATGACTTGAATCGAAACCGATGAACCTGCCGTCAATTCTATTTCATTTGGTTTTTCAACTCCGATCGCTTCTCCGTTGTGCAACCAGAATCGCTCATATCCGTATTTGTTCTTCTCATCGCCTTGTTTAAATGCAAACACTGATGCTTTCACAACTGAATGGATTCCAATTTTTTCTTTCTGAAACAGTTTATCGACAGTTGCAATGTTCGCTTGCAAAACGAGATTGGCATCAGCTACTTTCGAAGCTTCTCCACTACCGGTGTGCGCACCAGATGTAGTGCTCTCATTCAGAGTCGGAGGTGTGACGACCGGAGTTAAGGCTAACGCTGCCGGCATCAGTACATTCAGTGCGGTCGCGCACAGTAACAACGCAACTGCGCCTAAAGCGCTGTTCTTGCTTGTTTTAGCGACGGCTCTAGTCATGATCTCAAAACTCCTTCCTTGATGTGAGTGCTGCGTTTTCAAAACGCGCGAGAACTCCTCACGCGAAGTTGCTCTACTTGAACTGAGCGATGAGTTCTTTCAGCCACGTAGGGTTACTTACGGTGGACATCGCTTCTTTTAGGAGGAAATTGTTTGCGAAGAATGCAAAGAGCTGCGAGCCCTTAATTTGGAGCATCGAGGCATGATTTTTGGACTTGAGAAGTTCACTCGCTGACTTGCACTACCCTGCAAATTCCGCGGATTCGGATTTGGAAGGTTTCAAATTAACCCGAAAGCATAAATGATGCAGTAATATTTGCCTTCAAGAACTATTTCATTCCGCCAAGCAAGTTTTAAAACCGGCAGAGTGTAAAGAGGCAAATGAGCAGAGGGCGGAATATGCGTGTCGGGTTCAATTTCGGTACATTGTTTGCATTGATTACCGCAATCACGGTGAGCGCTTTAGCTTTGCCAGCTTATTCGAAAGCAGATAGCAACAAGACAAGCTTCGTAACGATACCTGTGTACTACGTCACAGACCGAGAAATGACGGGTGAAACATTCGGTGCGCATCGGCGTTATCCAACGAATTGCCAACATCATATGTACTACGGAACCGCTTATGTCGATGTTCCGAATACTGAAAACAAAACAAATCCAGAGCTAATCAAATCGCTTGGATGGAAAATTTCAGATCGACACACATCAAAAATTTCAGTGAAGGATCGCATTGATCCAACCAATCCTGAGCAGTCGAAAAAACTGTTTTCGGAGCGTCTCAAGCGTGAGCTAGATTTATCAGCTAAGCCAGAAATGTGCTTATTCGTTCATGGCGCCGCCGATGCCTTTGAAGATTGCTGTCAGGACGCTGCCCAGCTCGCATACGTATTGCAGAAGCCGCTTGTGCTCTACTCCTGGCCGTCTGATCCAAAGTTGCGCGGATACTTTATCGATGGAATGAATGTTGAGTGGTCACAGGGACACTTCGATCAGTTTCTCAAGGATTTGATGGCGCTCCAATCAGAACATCCATTGGAAATCATCAGCATATCTCATAGCATGGGAAATCGTCTCGTCGTGCGTGCACTACCGGTGGTGTACGGTAAGGGCTTGGTGAAAGATTGGGAAATTGTTTCTCCCGACATGGATGCCGATACTGTCAGGCATTACACTCTAGGATTGAGCCAGCTCGATTCAAAGCTTCGCTTGTATGTTTCGAATCGAGATAAAGCCCTACCTATGGCGCAGCTGCTTTCTGGTGGTTACTACCGCTTGGGTGAAGCCGCTAACCCTACATACGAAGCCAATGCGAAATGGATGCCTGGCAAACTATTCCAGCGTATCGATTTTACTGACCTCGATAAAGGATTGATGGGTCACAAAATTCCATTTGATTTGATTTCGAATATGGTGAATTCAGATAAACCTGGCGAGAATCTTGAATTGGTAGATGAGAGCTCTGTGCACGAAAATAGATTCGCAAAATTTGCAGGGCGCGCCGAGAAGTTTAACCCTGTTTCAACCGAAGCAAGCTTCAATAAAAAAGTGGTGCGCACAAACAAACATTAGCGATTTGTGTGCCAGAAATCTGCAAGAACTCGACCGTATTCTCAACCTCACGTCCAAGAACTCGATTCTAAAGTGAGAGGGAAATACAATGAATGCACATTTTGGTTGCCGTGAAAACGAACTTGTACCTTCAAGAGAGTTTGTATCACCAGCGCAGCAAAGTCTTTCTGAAAGATTCTGGAACGATATCAACATTGCCGCAGATATAGTTTCGCCACCGTGCGGGATGGCTCTTTTCGGTGCTAGAACGGTAGATCAAGCGGCTAGCAAGATTATTCAAGAATTCGAACGTAGAGAAGAACCAAATCCGGCTCCACTTCCATTCCGATACGAGCATCGCCCTGGTGCTGAGCCATTTCCGTTCCAATACGAGCATCGCCCAAGTTCTGAGTTCCTGCCATATCAATACGAACCTCGACATAGCTCAGTGCCACTTCCATATCCATATGAGCATGCATCACATTCGGTGCCACTATCAGACCCTTACCAACGCTATCCCGGTGCCGCACCGCTCGAGTCCAGACCGAATGCTGTTCAAGAGTCTCAGAAGATCGAAAATCTGTACAAAGAGACTTTGACAACCGACGAGAGAATGCGTGCAGAAGCGCTTGAGGCGTTGAAAACCGAAGGAAAATTTGTCAGCCGCGATCCGGAACTTAAGAATACAGTTGCCACCATTTTGGAGCACGAGCTTGGCAAATCCCTGGTTGTGGAACGCGATGCACAAGGCAATCCACAAGCGCTACGTTTTCATAGTTTGAAGGAATTCGAAGACGAAGCTCGATTCAATGCTGCAAAGAAACGTCATGACCATGATGCAATGAAAGCAGCGCGCGGCGAGCTGATCAAAGATGCAATCGCTGGCGAAGAGTACGTTTCTCTTCTTTCACCAGGTCAAACTCCTTTGTATCTTGACCGCTAATGTCCGACTGATCTGACCGCGAGCACTGCCCCTTATTCCAACACAAAATTTGTAACTGTGAATGGTTTTACCATCCACGTGTGCAATAACGCATCCACACTTGATTCTAAACAGAGGAACTAATCATGAACTTCAATTTTGACAGCAACGAGTCACAACTTCGTCCTTCAACAGAGAACATTCCGCAACATGGCAGCACATTAGCATCGACAATTTGGTCTGACCTTAGAACAGCGGCGGAGATTACATGCCCGGTTGCGGTAGCAGCAGCGAGTGCAACTGATTTTGCGACGCGCAAGATCATTGATGTCGTGCGCGATTTCGAAAATGGCGAAATGCCAAACATAATTCCAGCAGCTTTTCCATTCGAGCATAAGTTAACTCCGCAGCAGGAGGCTCATAAGATGGAAGATTTGTATCGCGATACTTTGACTCATGACGAAAAAATGCGCACCGAAGCATTGTCTGCTCTGCGCACTGAGGGCAAAAAATTGGGTCAAGACCCAGCGTTGAAAACTGAAGTTATCTCTGAATTGAGCCATGATCTCGGTTCGGCTGTAGGCGTTGAGCGCGACGCTAACGGAAATCCTCAGGCTCTTAAGTTTCGTAGTCTTAAAGAGTTTGAAGACGAAGCGAAAATGAGATCGGCGATGAAGAGCCACAATCAATCGGCGATTGACGCTGCTAAAGGTGAGCTGATCAAAGATGGTATCGTGGGTGGTGAAGACGTCCCGATACTTTCCCCAGGTCAGCATCGAGTGACTTATCTTCGGTAAGGAGATCGCGCCCTCACTAGTGAAACTTGCATCATGGACGTTCCAAATAATGGGACGTCCATGATTTTCAGAGGCATGTAAAATTGAATGATTGGACGAATCGTGATGAACCTTGGAAAAACGACCACTATTAATTCTGGATATTGATGAAACGCTGCTGCATGCGACAGAGATTTCAGTGCAACGAGAATTCGATTTTATGGTCGGTGAGTTATTTGTGTATGTACGACCACACGTGTCGAGTTTTTTGTCCTCTATCAATTCTGAATATGAATTGGCTTGCTGGTCGTCCGCAACCGCTCAATATTTAGATGCTATGTTGGCCCACATTTTGCCGAACGGTATTGAGTTGGCATTTGTATGGGACCGTCAGAGATGTACTGTTCGCACCGATTTTACAAATCAGGACCAGTATTTCTTGAAAGACTTGCGAAAACTAAAACGAAAAGGTTTCGATCTGCGTCATTTACTAATTCTCGAAGACGAACCTCGTAAGGTTGCGCGAAACTACGGAAACGCAATTTATGTAAAGCCATATTTTGGTCAACCCCATGACGATGAGCTATTGAAATTGGAGAAGTATCTATTAGAGATTGCGAGCACAGAAAATTTTCGTTCACTGGACAAACGCGGATGGTCTAAACAGACCTTCCGGTAGTCGTTGGAGTTCAGTTGGAGCAACTAGATTTAGTCCATTGCTAGCATCTTTTTTATCTCAGAGCGAACTAGGGTCATCTCTTCAAAGGTCAAAGTACCAATATAGTCAATAAAATACTCTTCCGGAAACGTAGCTAAAGCGTCACAGTAGACCAAGACGTCCTCTTTGAATACCGTGCCCACCTGTTTTAATACCAACCGCCCATCTACAATTTTTTGCTTGCGGTAGCTCTTTGCACAAACTACGATTGCGCCTTTGATTTTTTTGTTGACCTCGGTAGGTGAAATGATTAAGGCTGTAGAGCGGATTGATCCGGCAATGTTTTGAATCTCAGTGGACCAAATCTGTCCGTCACGAAATTCCACGCTAATTCCCTCTTTATCTCTGCCATTGTGCGTACATCAGATCCGTCAACGAGGGCTTAAGCTTGATCAGTGAAGCAGGGATTTGACTGCTTCTTCAAAAACTTTCGTGTGTTTATCGATGTCACTGTTGGTGGTGGCGGGGCTCATCAATGCCATATTGTGAAATGGTGTCATTAGAATTCCGCGGTTCAATGCGTATAGATGCATGTATAAATCCAGCGGTCCGTCTACGGCTGCTGCCGCTTCTCCGCCGTTCTGCGGAGGAGTTTTTCGAAACCAGTATTCAGCTCTGCAGCCCAGTTGCTGCACCGTCCACGGTAGCGAATATTCTTCGATGGATTGTTGTACTCCATCTGTGAATCGTTTTGCCAACGGAATCGTTTTTTCATACGCAGAGTCCGTTAATACATGTTCGAGAGTCGCGCGCATCGCCGCTAACGCAAGAGCGTTGCCTGCTAAAGTGCCTCCAATTCCGCTCGTGTCTGATTCGTCTATCGGTGTGTTCTCGCGAATGCGCTGGGCTGTCTCTTCGCTGAAGCCATAGGCTGCAGCCGGGATACCGCTCGCAATTGGTTTGCCAATGGTTAAGATGTCTGGTTCAAGTCCATGCAATTTCGTGTAACCACCTGGACCGGAGCAGATCGTGTGCGTTTCATCGATGATCAGTAAGGTACTGGTTTTGCGCGTTAGCTCTCGCAGCGCTTTGTGAAAACCCTCGTGTGGGTGCACGATTCCAATGTTTGTCATTACAGGTTCGGCGAGAACACAAGCCACATCGTTGGATGACAATGCTTGTTCCAGAGCGTTGATATCGTTGAATTCAATAACTTTCGTAGTTTCAGCCGGATCGACTGGTGGTCCTAGATTTCCTTTTCTTGGAACTGGCTTTCCATCTTTCAGCGTAATGAAAGTCTCATCTACAGTGCCGTGATAGCACCAGTTGAATACTAGTATTTTTTTGCGACCAGTAATTTTGCGCGAGAGGCGAATTGAAAATCTGTTCGCATCTGTAGCTGTCATCGCGATTTGCCAATATTTGAGTCCAAATCTGCGCGTCAATTCTTTGCCGACGAAAATTGCGTCTTCTGTCGGTAGCATGAAAGTGGTGCCTTGCTGAATGCGAGCGATGATTGCGTCTTTAGACGCCTGCGGCGCGTGACCAGTCATCGCACCAGTATCGCCAAGACATAGGTCGATGAATTCATTGCCGTCTATGTCGAAAAAATGCGCTCCATTAGCTCTATCGACGAAAATTGGAAATGAGCCAGCCCAGCGCACCATCCAGTTCATCGGTACGCCACCGAGTAAGTAATGTTGCGCTTCTTCAAACATCTTTTTCGATTTGGGATGGCGATTTTCAAAGAGTTTTTGTTCGCTCTCAATTAGCGTTTGTAGTTTTTCTCGATTGATTATCGAATTCGACGTTGTCTTAGTTTCCATTGCTAATCCTCTTCATCATCGTCATCGTCGTCGTCTATTTCGTGGACATTCTTCATCGAAATTTCTTCCAGTTCATTATCCACAACCCAGCGCTGGTACACCACTGCTGATGCCACGCCTTGCAAGATGAAGCATGCGAACGGCACGACCATTGTCACAGAGAATGCGGTGCTCGCTGCCGCAAAAAGTAAATCCATTACTGCTAATGGAACAAAGATGCGATTCGTTTCGGTCCAGCTTTTTTTCATCGATGCTAGAGGTCCATAGTCTTGATCGACGACAAAGTACGGCGCTAGTTGGAACTTCAAAAATATAATCGGAGCAACGATAAATAGCCACGACGTGATGCCCATTAAGAACACAGTCGAACAAAGAACGATTGCAGCGGTAATCACTTGATGTATGGGTTGAAACATATCTGCAACGGTTACGCGTTCTCTTCGCGCAACATTCAAAGTCACCTGAATCCAACCGGCATAAAATCCGCCTATCAAGGCACCAGGTACTACGAGGGCGATGAAGCTTGCTGGTCCTGGATCTTTTAAATGCAGCAAGGCTTTGTCTATCAGTAAGCCGACAAAAATTCCGCAAGCCATAATGAAAACTGGCACGAAAAGTGAAACCATCCACGCGCCAACCAGCGGAAAGATCTGCTGCAAACTTGCTGTGCCTGCTTCTTTTAGCGCCGCCATCGTGTAGAGAGTATTTTTATGGATGTCAAGTTTCATGGGTGTGTCATTCTACCGTGAGTTATTGTCGTGTGTATGGCAGAGTAAACGTGAATCGCGCTCCGCCAGCGGGTTCGTTGGCTGCGTATATGGTGCCTTTGTGTCCCTGAACGATCAGTCGGCTGATAGCAAGTCCCAAGCCACTGCCTCCTTCTTTTGTTTTCTTGCTTGTTGGTGCTACTTCGAACGCTGCGAAGATCTTGTCTACATAATCTGCCGGAATTCCTGGACCTTGATCGATAACGCTAACTTCGACAAAACCTTGCGCTTCTTTTGCGACGATAGATACTGTTCCGCCTGGTTTGCAGTATCGAATTGCGTTAGAAAGTAAATTTACGAGAAGTTGTGTGATGCGCTCGGGGTCGATTGGCAAAGTTATGGAGCAGTCGTGTGCCTTTATTAGAATGTTGGATTTGGTGGCATGAGCCAAAACTTCTTGCTCTGCTTGCTTCATTACTGAATTCAAGCTGGTTCGCCTGATGTTGAACTGCATTTGTCCAGATTGAAGTTTTTCGAAATCTAGCAAATCGCTTACCAACCCAATCAATCGGTCAAGACTTTTTGTTACGGAAGCGAAGACGCCTTGCGCTGCTTCGGGAATTGCACCCATCTTTCCGCTGATACTTTTTGATACCGTATTCGATACTTTTTGGAGTGGAGATTTCAGCTCATCGCTGATCATGGCAATGAAATCTTCTTTTAGATGTTCGACCTTCTTCTGTTCGGTTATGTCGCTGACAACGCAGAACAAACTCTCCTCAGACTCAGACCAGAATGCAGACCAGGAAGTTTCGACGACTCTTTTGTCTTTCGTCAGAAGCTTGAGTTCAAAAGTGCGAGACCCTTCGTATTTCGAGGCGTTGCTCAGCTCTTCGTCTGCCTTCAAGGTTTCTTCGTGTGGCACAATATCAAGCAAAGTCATGCGTGTCAGTTTCTCGGGTGGATACCCCAGTAATTTGGACGACGCTGGATTCACCTTCACGAACAGCCCTTCATTCGTGAGCGAACAGATCAAATTGGCGGAGTTGTCGATGATTGCATGTTCGCTCTGCTCCGCTTCACGCACCGATTGGTCCATGATGTGGAATGCTTGATCGACCCGAGCTAAGTCATCATCACCTTCCAGTGCATCAACCATTGGCTGGCGTCGTGAAAAGCGCTGAGCATTCGCCGAAATCCAGTCAATCAACTTTTTTGTGTGCAAGGTGCACACGATGGCAAAGATGAATGTTACTAAGATACTACATACGGTGGCGCCGGTTACGATTGGAATTATGTTGAACCTGTGCGGCCCATCACTCTCACCCGTGGCTTTCGTGCGAGCGTTTTCGGCATCAACGATTTTGTTCAGCAGTTCAGTGAGTTGCCCCGCGTAACCCAGAATTCGTGGAGTTATGTCACCGTGCGGAATATGATCTGTTCTCTCGTTTGCAAGTTCAGCGAAGGTGCCCATCAGATTCTGCTTGCATTGCATCAGTTGAGCGTCGTACTGGGCGTAAGATGGATAATTTCTCAATCGCAAATGCACTTCGTCTACTTTGTCAGCCAACATTTTGTTTTGCATGGTAGAGCGCGCCGCCATGCCATCAAATGACACGAAGCATTCAGTCAGGGCTCGCATCAAGTCATTACCGATCAAATCGCATTCTCTGATCAAAGACGTTGATTTTGCGGTCGATGAAATATCTTCCTGGGCTTTGACGATCCAAACAACGAGCGCTGTCGAGAGACAAAATTGAAATACTAGCGGCAAGCAAATTACAACCAAGCCTTGTGTAGCGAGTTTCATTATGTGTCCTCGCTTTCATTCAATTTGAATTTTGGCAGTTGCACATAGAACTCGCTGCCTTTTCCTCGTTCACTTGTCACGCCAATCATGCCTTTCTGCGCCTCGGTCAACACCTTTGCCAATGCCAGGCTGAGGCTGTTTCGTTTGGTTTGATTTTGCGCACTGTTCCTGGACTGAAAATACTTTTCAAAGACGAGATCAATCTCGTCTGGCGCGATTCCTGGACCCTGGTCGTGCACAAGAATTCTGACTGCATCTCCATTGGTCGCTACCGCCACTGTAACTGTTTGATTTGGTGTTGATTGTTCAATTGCATTTTGCAAAAGGTTGGTCAGTACTTGAACTAATCGTCTTTCGTCAGCAACAATCGATTCGTCTCTGCCTTGATTGACGAGATTGACGTGCGCTTCTTTTGCTTTGCTTTCCATCGAATTGACTGCTTCTGAAGTGACATCCAGAACGCTGACACAGCCCAATTCCAGATTGGCTTTGGTTGTCTCCATGCGCTCTAAATCCAACAGTGATTGGATTAGTTCCATTAGCTTGTCTAAATTTTCTTCCGATTCGTTAAGGGCGTTGCTCAGCACTTCATCGAGTTGTCCAAACCGTCCCATCGCCAGTGATGACAAGTTTGCCGACACGGACATGAGCGGAGTACGCAGGTCGTGACTGGCGATAGCAAGCAGCCTTTGTTTTGCACGCTCAATTTTCTTGCGCTCACTAATGTCTCTCGCGACGCAGTAGTAACTGTTTTGTCTGGGGCTCCAACTCGCCTTCCATGCGAATTCGCGCGTTGCTCCATCTCCGCAGACGAGTTCGGTTTCGAAGTCTAACTCAGTTGCGGATGCACTTTTGACGCTGAGAATTTGTCGAACTTTGCTGATTTCCGGTTCTGGCAAAATCGCCAAAAGAGAGCGCCCCAGTATATCGCTGACGCTGTAGTACCAGCTTTTCTCGACTGATTCGCCAATCGAAATGATTTTGAATCGATCGTCGATACTGCAAAGTACATCCGTCGATTTGTTCAGCACTGCGAATTCTTTTTCGTGCAAACTCTCGACATATTCGGCAGCCTGATGTAGCGTGCGATCCAGTTCATCAATCTCATCGCCACCTGTTAGTGCTGGTGGCAACGCTCGTCCCATCGCAACCTTTTCGGCGTTTTGCTCAATCATCAGCAAGCGTTTGCCGAAACTCTTGTAAAACAGATAACCGATGAAGAGTGATACCAGTAAACTGCTCAAGAATGCACCAACTGCTGCAAGAATGATCATGAAACGAGAGTGCTCGAGCTCGCTTGCTTCAATCTTGTCCATCGACGTTTCGATCTCGACAATGCGCTGAAGCAGCGGGTCTCCGTCCATAATCAACTCGAAGACGTCGTTCTTCATGATCGATCCCTTGCGCATTTTTGGGATCGTAGGATCGTGATACAGCCGTTCAGCTTTTTTTGATAGTTCGATCGCGTTATCGAAAACCTGTGGTGCTCGAGATAGTGCTTCCTTCACGCGCGGGTGAATGTTGGCTGCGAGAACGATGCCGTCTCTGGCTGCCATCAATCTAGTGCGATCTCTCTCGAACTCAGGCGGAGAGCCATCGGGGCGGTAAACACCCAGTGTCGCAATGTCGATGCCGGCGTTGTTGAAATTGTTTTGCGATGCGTGAAATTTAGTTAGCGCGTTTCTCGTGTTATCGATTTGCTCTGCTGTTTTTTGAGTATTGTTGAGCACTTGGACCAGTACGGCGGTAGCGACGATTTCGAAAGAAATCGGAATAAGCATAAGAATTGAAATTTTTTGCCAGATGCGTAACTTCATTCACTGCCTATGGTGCGCACCGTATATGATGCCAGTTTCGTTAACATCAATTTGGATATCCATCGACATCGATTTCGTCTGGTGCCATCGGGTACTTCTGGCTTGCAAATGTGTTGTGGATGCCTCACTGACCTCATGCCCAGATGCTGGCGCCTATAAGCATCGCCGTCACGTCTAGCTGCTGATAAAACAGTGAATCCCCTATGTTAAACCACCCTCGTCCAGGGGAAAATTGCTGAAAAGGACTCATTGATGCCGCTTCAACGCTGTTCAGCTATTCGACGGAAAATTCTAATCCTTGGACTGGCAACGCTTTCCGGTCTTTTCCAGCCTTCGCTGGCCATTCCTGGCGATTACCAGGCAGAGTCGAAGGTTTATGACGCCCTGACTCGAGCGCATGACTTGATTGCAGCGGATCGTTACAACGAGGCGCGCCCGTTACTCGAATCTGTCGCGAAGTACGACCCCACGCGCTATTCGGGCAGTTTGCACGAAAATTTAGCGATTATCTATCGAGAACTAGGTAATCCAGAACGGGCTGTGTCGCAAGCCCGATTGGCGCAAAGTTTTGGTTGCTCGCCCGGAGTTTCTTACACTCTTGGGCTCTGTTACTCCGACATGGGTGATTTCACTGAAGCCGAGAGTTGGTTGCAGCGCTTTATCTTGGATAGCCCTGACGCTCAGTTCAGGCAGCAAGCGCAGGATGTTTTGCGTGACTTGCAAGACGACAGCAACAAGGTCAAAAGTGGTGGCTCGAAAAAGCGCGATTATTTCGAAGATATTACGCACAATCACGAAGCGCAAATGTGGAAACAATCCCAGATGCCGTTGAAAGTTTATGTGGATTCCGGCAAAGGCGTGAAGAATTTTAGGCCGACGTATAAACGTCTGATTTTGGAAGCTCTGGATCAGTGGTGCAGCGCGTCTGGAAACAAACTATCTTACAAAATGGTGCCTGATAAAAAATCCGCAGATATCGATGTTGAATGGGTCGGACAGTCGATTGAAACGATTCAAAAGGACCGCAAGCGCGACGCCGCTGGATTGACCACTACAGCGACGGACGACAAAGCCATGATCAGTCATGCGCTCGTTCAAATTGATACATACGATTTCGACCACAATCGTCAAGTTGCAGACAGCAAGATCAAAAGTGTCTGTTTGCATGAAATCGGTCATGCGCTCGGCGTGGGTCACTCGCCTTACGTGAAAGACATAATGTATTTCAAAATCACTCCACGTCAGTTGATCAGTTTGTCTCCGAGAGACCGTGCCACTGCGGCGAAATTGTATGTGGACTATCCCGTAGTCACACTCGTAACGGGAACCAGCTCACTGCCGCCTGAATGTTTTGCACAGCCGTCCCTGCCACCAGGGGTGATGCGCTATCCACCTATCCCGCAGTCTTTGTTTGCGCAACCGACTCTCCCACCACAGCAGAAGGCTCAGAGCGGTAGCACTATCACAACGGTAAAAACGGTTGTTACCGTTAAGACGACAACGCCGCCTGGGCAGATGAAAGTATCTACTCCAGCTTCTCTTTTCGCTCAACCATCGTTGCCACCAGGTGGAAAACGAACAACATCGCAGAGTACAACGTCATCGAATTCAAATTCGACATCGCAATTGTTTGCGACACCATCTCTGCCAACCAAGCACTAGAATTTTAGGGTTTTTGGTGGTTTATAGCCAAATTTTACTGCAGATTTTTCGTCGTCTTCTGCGGCTTTGATGTTGTTTTGCTCGCGATAGATTCGAGCTCGCAGATAATAAGCGTCACCCGCGCCTGGAGACAGATCAATCGCTTTGTTGCAATCTTTCAGCGCTGCATCAGATTGTTTGAGTGCAAGTTCTGATAAGGCTCTGTTCAAGTAAATATCTGGCACATCCGGTGCAAGTTTTGCTGCTTTATCGAAATCTGCAAGCGCTTCTTTGTTTTTTCCTTGCTTACTGTAAATAATCCCGCGACTGTTGTACGACTGTGCAAAATTCGGATCGATTTCAATTGCTTTGCTTGAAGCTTTGACTGCTTCATCATCCTTTTTCAGTTTCTTGTACGCCTGGCTTTGCAATTCAAAAACAGATGCCTGGGTGCTGTTTACTTTGGCTGCCTCTTCGAGATCATCGAGAGCCTTTTGCGGTTGATTGGAATTCAGAAACGCATGCGCTCGCACTTCCCAGGCGCTGAGGTCTTTGTCATCCTGTTCGATTGCGGTGCTCGCTTCCTCGATTGCTTCTTGATCTTTCCCTTGCCAGAGCAACGTTTGAGCTTTTCCTGCGTGTCCACCGGGAACGTTTGGATCGATTTCTAATCCATGATTGAAGTCTGCTAACGCCAAATCCAATCGTCCCATTTTTATGAATGCTAGTCCTCGTCCAACAAATGCGCGCGCATCTTTTGGATTTTTCTTGATTCTGTCGGTGTAGGTTGAAAGGTCGGTTGCTACCTCGCCCTTCACTATGATCTGTTTCCGCGGTGCTTCTTTAGTGCAAGCGGTGCATAACGAAACCGCAAGAAGTGACAATGCTGTCAGCAAAGAAATTTGTACGTGGTTCTTCAAGAGTTGCATGGAGTGAATCAAGTCTAGCTAACTTTGACTTTGCCTGCGTGCAGCGGCTTCAGCCCCGGTTTGACTTTCTCGACAAACGTGCCGATTCTAGAAAGTGCGATTTCTATTTTTTCGATGCTTGTTGCGTAAGAACATCGAATGTGTCCTTCACCACCTGCACCGAATGCAGTGCCTGGAACCACGGCGACATGTTCTTCGAACAGAAGTCTTTCGGCGAACTCTTCGGAGGAAAGCCCTGTTGCCGTGATGCTCGGGAAAGCATAGAAGGCGCCCGATGGTAGATGGCACTTGAGACCGACAGCATTGAATCCATCTACTATTAAACGACGCCGCTGGTTGTACTGCATCACCATGTCTTCGACTGCGTTTTCAGCATGCTTCATCGCCTCGATTGCTGCTTTCTGAGCCCCGATTGGAGCACAGAGTGCAACATAAGAATGGATCTTCATCATCGCTGAAAGCACCGTTGCTGGTGCGCAAGCGTATCCGACTCGCCATCCCGTCATCGCGTAAGTCTTGGAAAAACCGTTGAGCAAGATTGTTCGTTCTCTAGCATTTTTCAATGAAGAGACGCAGGTATGCCTGCCCTCATAAGTAAGGCGGTCATAAATTTCGTCACTGATGATGAACAGATTGTGCTTCGCAGCAAAATCCACAATTTCTTGCAGCGCATCTGCCGGCATCGTTGCACCGGTTGGATTGGACGGAAATCCTAAAATAATCGCTTTGGTTTTTGGTGTGAGCTTAGCTTCTAACTGAGAAACCCGGACTCTGAAATTGTCCTCGCTGGTCGTCTCGACGCCGACTGGAATTCCACCGGCGAGGGAAACGCACGGGCGATATGAAACATAACAAGGCTCTGGCACCAGTACTTCGTCACCGGGATCGAGAATGGCACGCATAGCTAGATCCATGCCCTCTGAAACCCCTACAGTCACTAAAATCTCGTTGTCTGGTGAATACTTTGCACCATACTTCTGGTTCAGATGCTTGCTGATTTCTTGCCGTAACTCCAGCAGTCCATAGTTGGACGTGTAGGTCGTTTGACCTTTCTCAATTGAATAAATTCCTGCTTCGCGAATCGCCCACGGTGTCACGAAATCTGGTTCGCCTACACCGAGCGAAATTACATCTTGCATCTTTGCGGCAATATCGAAAAATTTGCGAATTCCGCTTGGAGCCAAATCTCTCGCAATCTTCGATAACTGTGGTGTTTGCTTATTCGAAGAGTCGTCGCTCATAATTTCTTACGGTGCCACCACAAGTCGGTTGTCTTCTTCATTGTCAACGAAAACAACTTGATCTTCTTTATACTTACGCAGCAAGAAATGCGTTTCAGTTGCCATCACGCCTTCAATCGGTGCGAGTTTTTCTGCTACAAATCGACCCACTTCGCGAATGTTTGCACCTTCGACAGCCACGCGTAAGTCGTATCCGCCGGATACGAGCCACAGGCTTTGCACTTCGGGATAGCGATAGATTCGTTCAGCAACCTTGTCGAATCCAACTTCACGAGCTGGATGCACTTTGACATCGATGAATGCGATGACTTTATCGACGCCGATTTTTTCCCAGTCGATAATGGTTTTATAGTGCTTGATCACTCCCAGTCGCTCGAATTCTGCAATTGCAGATTGCACTTCTTCGACCGTGCGTCCCAGCATCTTCGCTATCTTTTCAGGCGATGTGCGCGCGTCTCTGGAGAGTATCGTTAAAATTTCGTCGGGTGTATCTGGCTGCATAGGCTGACAGTTTAGCACTATCAGCCTATGGCAGTTTGACTTTATTGATTTCCTTAAACTAGTTCGTATGTAACTCCGCGGCTAATACCGGCTTTCTTTGGTCGGTCGTATCCCTGTCGATGTGGTGGATTGATGCGGGTGGGAGCATCATTGCTTTCTGGATATATCGTTTTTCGCAGTGCATCCTGGTCTTCTGTTTTCCAGATGTCCGTGCGACGTTGCTGCGGTTTGTCGAAAGTATTTTTGATGTAATCGCGCACCTCGTCTTTTACGCTCGCTGAATTGCCGTAGATCATTTTTGTGTGTGCGCCTTCTTTGATTGAACCTCCTTCTTGCTTTACGTCGAACACGGCAATGAAACTCTTGTCCTTTGCGTTATCAGTTGTGTTGTGGTTCTTGAGATTTTCTGCCGCATATTTTCCAAGCGGAGAATTTGTATCGATTTTGTCTTTGTCTACGAAAACTACAATTGATTTGCCGTCTGCCGCCGCCTGAGCTCCAGCGTGGATTGCCTTCGTATCCGAGCGCGAGGCTGCGACTATAACGATTGGCTTGTGCTGCTCAAGCGCATCTTGCATTGCAGCGTGATAGTTGTCCTGGTTGTAGCGGAAGTACTGGTTGACATATTTTTCCATCGGATCTTTGTCCGCTCTGTCGTTTTGATTTTCCTGTTTCTCCGTTGGTGTTGGTCGGCTGTTGACTGCCTCCTGTGGACGAGATTCTTGTCTTACTTCGTTGTCTCGTCGGGTGTTTTCTCGTTCGTCCCGTCTGCGTTGGTATCGATTGGACTCCGTGGAGCAAACATCGCCTTCGCATCCGTCATCTTCAGGTGTTTCACGTCTGCGTTGGTTCGTTGTATCAGATGGTCTTGAAGCTCCAGCGGATTCGCGTGGCTCGTCACCGCACATTGGATAGTCATCTTCTTCAGCGGCTCTGGCTTGTTCTTCAATCGGTTCGACTGTCTGGTCGAAAGGTCTGA
Source organism: Drouetiella sp. (assembly GCA_036702965.1). Classification (GTDB taxonomy): domain Bacteria; phylum Cyanobacteriota; class Vampirovibrionia; order Obscuribacterales; family Obscuribacteraceae; genus PALSA-1081. The sequence goes on along the minus strand of DATNPZ010000009.1, from coordinate 263,236 downwards.
CCGAGTTCGTCGTATCTCGACGTGGTGGCACAGAATTGTTGTTTCCATCACCAGGTCTTGCCTCACCTGTAGGTCGCGCGCCTGGTTGATTCTGATTGACTTCACGGCGCGGTTCAGAGGATTCGAATGTATCTGCTAGCTTGCCTTGTTTCGCCTCTGCATGTTTTTGGAAATCTCCGGCTGCTGTGTCGCTTCCTACCCATGCACTTGAAATTTCACTTCTGTGTGCTTTGACGTATTCGAGCACTTCCAGATCTTTAGCCGATTGTTTCGGATCGAGTGCCGTGTTGGTTCCGATACTTCTCTGAAGAAAATCAATTTGTGAATCAAGCTCGCTCGATGAAAGCCATTCGTTTTTGTCTTTGTCTAGATTTTTGAAGTTGCTGTTCATGTATTTAACAGCTTCAGCCGAAAGCTTCTCGTCTTCCCGTGCTTGAGCTTGTGTTCTGTTCCATTCAGCCATGTTGTTGTGGGAGATTTCACCCCAACTGGCGATGTCATCAAAACGATTGCGAATTTCTTGAATGATCTTTTGCTGGTCCGGAGAGAAACTCTTGCGCCATTCCGGATTCTCCATAACCTTGTCTAGCTCTTCTCTTGAAACCTTTCCGTTGCTGTTCAGATCTAGTTCCTTCGCGTGGTAAGCGAAATATTTAGCCATAACGTCTGATGTGAATTTGCTCGAAGCGTCTACACCAGTGTCTCTGTTCGCACCGCCAACGGTGCCGTCTTCTATCTTGGGAACATGTTGTTCGTTTCTTGGATTCGCATGCTCCGAAGCGTAGTTGCGAATGTCTTGCCGTGAAACGTATCCGTCCCAAATGGTATCGTTCCTATCTGAAAGCGAGAACTTCGTGAAGCGTTCTTTAATTGCGTTTAGAGCATGTGCCTGTTCTTCCAAAGCTTTTCTTGCTTCACCTTGTAGACCCGGTTGTGCCAACACTCTCTCTGCAAAATCAATGTGCTTGTTCATCTCGTCTTTTGTGAGAAAACCGTCTTTGTCTTTATCAACGACATCGAATGCTTTTGTATTTACGAGCGTATTCAACGCATCGCGTCCGGCGGCGAAGTTTTGATATTTAGTGTCCTGATATTTCTCATATTCGTCCAGGCGATATTTTGTGAGATCATTGCGACCAAGCTCTTTAGCGGCTTCCCGGATCTCTTTGCCGTTTTGCAAAAGATATGCAGTCATTTCACGTTGGAACGGATTGAGCCCATCTCGCAGTTTAGGCTCGTTGAGAATTTTGTGTAGTTCGCCGGGGGTTACTCTCCCGTTGTTATCTAGATCCAATGTATTGAAATTCGATTTGCCGAAATCAACTGCAAGCTTCGGAAGATAGCCTTGTTCCTGGCACCGCTGCGTGAGCTGAGTCAAAAACTGCTTGTTTGATTCTGTCGCCATTCCAGGTTTGTTCATCTCTGCCTGGATTTGGTTGAGTGCACCTTGAGTGTTGTCGTGACTCAATTGATTCATGACGCGGTCTACAGCTTCTGGTACAGATTTATCACTCTGCTCTGACATTTAAAAATCCTCCGGGGAGCGCATTGGTTGCTTTCGAGCATGATTCGAGAGTAATTTCGAATTGTGGCCTTTGTGTGCCTAAGCAATGCGAGCGAAGTATTTATGACTAAAAAGCCTGCCGTTTAAGAGTTCTCCCAATGCTGTCGCTGCAAACGATACAGAACGTGTCTACACCATCTGCTACCAGTTTCAATCTTCGGATGGTCAAAGTCGTCATCTTTGTTTCGCGTCATTCCGATTTTCTCCATCACTCTCATCGACCGCTCATTTTCGGTGGTAGTGATGGCTACAATTTCTCTCAGTTGCAATCTTTCAAATCCGTCGCGAAGTGCCATTCGTGCGCCCTCGGACGCATATCCATAGCCCCAGTGCTGTTTGGATAATCGCCATCCAATTTCAACGCACGGCGTGAAGTGCGCTTCGAACGGCGCATTTTGCAAGCCGATAAACCCTATAAACTCGGAAGCTTGTTTAGATTCAACAGCCCATAATCCGAAGTGATGCTTTTCGAAGTGCGCCATAATTCTTCCCATGCTTTTCTCTGAATCTTCAAGGCTCAGAGTAGAAGGGAAATGCTCCATCACGTCGGGATCAGCATTTAGTGCCGAATATAGCTCGAGGTCGGAGTCTTTCCAGCGACGCAGAATCAAGCGACCCGTTTCCAATTTCTCAGGGCAAAATAACTCGCTCATCCGCGCTCGCTCTCGGTCGATACAGTCCAACGATAGTGCTAATTTTGCTCGGAGGTTGTTTCCTGAAAGCTCATGAGACGATGCATGAATGAATCCCAAGCTTCGTCCATGTGATCGTCGGCGAGTTCTTTCAAAGCATTTGCTTGATCGCCAGCGACGCGATTCTCGCTAGTGTCTGCGACCTTTTCCAAATAGGATTTTTCATTTCTGGTCAAATTCAATTTGTCGGCATTTTCTGCAACTTGCAAAACGCGCTGCGCAATTAGCGGGTCGAGCCATGAACTACCAGAAGTCACCGTGCGAATCGCGACTTCCAATTTTGCTTTGCTAAATCCCTCTTTGATGATGTAGCCGTTTGCACCAGCTTGAAATGAAGCAAACATATCTTCGTCTGAATCGTGCGAAGTCAGCATGATTGCTTTCAGCCCCGGCAATTGCTGTTTTACTCTTTTGGTGACTTCAATGCCATCGACTTTCGGTAATCCAATGTCAACGAGTGCGAGACTTGGCGGACGCAGAAGAATTTCTGCAATTGCCGCCGCACCATCGGCAGCTTGACCCACGACCTCGAACCCTGGAATGCCACCAAGTGCCGCTGATACTGCGGATCGTATGAGCTCGTTATCTTCAACCAGAAATATCGAGATGTTCTCGTCAGACATGGCGTCCTCTTATGTGTGTTGTCTTCTGTGCTTGGTGTTGTCGGAGTACTTGGTGCTTGATGTTGTCTTATTACTTGGTGCTTGGTGTTGTCTTAGTGCTTGGTGTTGTCTTAGTGCTTGGTGTTGTCTTATGTGCTGGGTGTCATCGTTAGTGTTTGAATTTCGCGTTTCGCTTCATCAAATGCGTTCACTAAATAGAAATACAATCGTTCGGCTTCAGCCCAATCTTCCGTGCGTGTTGCTTCGTTGATCTGTTTACTCAAGGCTGCCATATCGTGCATAGAAATTGTCGCACAATAACCTTTCAATTCGTGCGAACTCGCTTTGGCTGTGGCAAGGTCGCGAGCGACGATGGCACTGTCGAGCCTCTTCAAAATAGCCGGTGTGCCTTCAACAAACATCGTCAGTAACTTGCACGCGCTTTCCCAACCGAAGTTTGCAGTGAGCATCTCTGTATCCAAACTGCGTTTAACTGGTTGCTCAACTGTGACGGATTTTCCAACTTCTTCGCTCAGAACCGTCGTGCGAGTTGAGCGCTCCAACTGGAATTTGATGTCATGCGTGCGGAATTCAACAAGTCTATCGGGTAGCAATTTGCTCAACAGGTGCATCAATCCATCAATGGTAATTGGTTTGGCGACATACTCATCCATTCCAATTGCAAGGCAATTTTCTCTGTCGCCTTCCATCGCATTCGCGGTCATGGCGATAATGATTGGAGAGGTCTTCAGTTTTGGGTTCAACGCGCGGATCTGCTTGGTTGCTTCGAATCCATCCATAACTGGCATCTGACAATCCATGAGGATGACATCGAACTCTCGCTGTTGAATTAGATCCACTGCCTCTTGACCGTTGTTGCAGATTGTCGAAGTCAGTCCAAGTTTTTTCAATTGTAGATTTGCGACTTCTTGATTGATTGGATTATCTTCGACGATTAGCACGCGCAGTGTCGGGTCCAAACTGTGTTCTTTCTTGTCCTGATCCGAACTTCTGGAAAATGGCAGTACTTTTTTGCCGTTCGATAGATCATCTAAACACTTGATTAAATGAGTTTGCTTCAGAGGTCGAGTCAGATACGCAGAGAATCCCGCTTTAACGGCATCCTCACCTAGCCCCGCCTGATCAAAGCTTGTGACGAGAATTCCAAACAGTTCGAGTTGATTGACTAGTGTCGCGAGGTCTGTCGAAACCGACGCTCGATCCACATCTGCTACGTCAACATTGATCAACGCGAAGTCGTAAATCGCACCGTTTTTGCGCGCCTCCTCTACTTCAAGCACCGCTTCTTTGGGATCGCTCGCCGTACCGAAATCCATGCCATGATGAGTGGTCAATTTTCTCAAGTAGTCCGATTCTCTGCGCGGGAAATTTACTGCGAGCAAACGTCCTGCGAGGTTGATATCTGGTTTGGACCGCTCAGCAGAAACGAGTTTAACTGGCACTTTGAACCAGAATGTTGAACCCTTGTCTTGCAAGCTGTGTACGCCGATTTTGCCATCCATCTGCTCGACCATCAGCTTCGAAATTGCCAGCCCTAAACCAGTGCCACCATTGGTAGTGACCGGCTTTTCCATTCCCTGGGAAAAAGGTTTGAAAAGCTTCTGCATCGTATCTGGTGACAAGCCGGCGCCACTATCTTCGATGGCAAATCTCAATGTGTCATCAGTGAATGGTTCCCTGTAAACGGTCATCAACACATGCCCGACATCAGTGTATTTGACCGCGTTACTACCAAGATTGAGCAGGATTTGACGAAGACGAGTGGGGTCACCAATGATGCGGCGAGGCACGGTCGGTTCGACGAAAGTAATCAGCGACAAACTTTTTAACCGAGCTTCTCCTCCAAGAATTTCAGCTACTTCTTCGACTAATTCATAGAGATCCAGTTCAACGCGCTCAAGAGGAAATCTTCCCGCTTCCATTTTTGAGAACAAAAGTATGTCATTGACAACATTTAAGAGAGCGCCACCTGCACTCTTTATCACATCGACGAATTTACTTTGTTCGACGTTCAGGCTGGTGCGTCGCAAGAGGTCGCTCATGCCGATAACTGCGTTCATCGGAGTACGAATTTCATGACTCATGTTCGCAAGAAATTCTGCTTTGAAACGCGCTGCATCTAGCGCTTCGTCACGCGCCTTCACCAACTCTGCGTTCAAGGTTTTGATTTCTTGATTAGCGGTAAATCTTTCGATCGCATAAAGCAGCGACCGCACAAGCAAATTTGCGTTTAGGTCGCATTTCGCCAGGTAGTCCTGTGCACCCAGTTTGACGGCTTCCATTGCCACAGCATGCTCGTTCGAGCCTGTCAGTACGACGACGGGAATTGTGCTGTTGATCTTCGTTTGCACTGTTTGAAAAGTTTTGATGCCTTGACTTTCGGGCATCGTCAGGTCCAGAAGCAGAACATCTAGCCCGCCCTGAGTGATCCTTCGCAGCCCTTCCTGAATGTTGTCGATGCACTCTGTGACGAAGTTTGCGCTCTCGTTTTCCGCCAATAGCTCTTGCAACAGCCGAGCATCTGCTTGGTTGTGGTCGATGATAAGAACGTGGATGTCAGTGCTCATCGTTCGCTGGTCTCAATCTTCGTTGAGTAGCAAGGGCGCAGCTTTGCGCACCGAGCGAAGAATTTGATTGCGGTTAACTAGTAAGCTTGGTCAAAATGGGCGAAGTTCTAGTGCGTCACAATGCTCATGCCCGAATTTTGGCTTAAAATAACTGCCGACAGACACCGATTTAAGATAGTCCGTGCTTGGATTTGGGCAGTATTGAATTATCTTTCCGCGATTTATCACCGATAAAATATGAACCAAAGCGAGAAAAGTTTTTCGGAACTCGGCGCAGAGGCGTTCCAAGAGGGGCGCTACAGCGAAGCCGAAAACTTTATGCATGCCGCTTTGCGCGAATCTGAGGATGTGGGCGATGAACTACAAATCGCGAACGTTCTTGATAATCTCGCTGAAATTTACTTCGAGCAAGGCAAGTACGACAAAGCGGAACCGTTGTACGACAGATCTCTGACGATACGTGAGCGGGTGTTGCCAAGTCTCCACGAGGATATCGTCGCGAGTTTGAACAATTTATCGGCGCTCTACTTTTTCCAAGAACGCTATGCCGAGGCAGAACCGCTCTGCAAGCGCTTGAACAACGTTTACATGTACGCTCTCGGAGCAGAACATCCCGAAGTGGCAAATAGCCTCGCTAATCTTGGCTTGGTTTATGCAGGAATGAAGCGGTATGAGGAAGCGGAAAAGGCATACAAACGTTCCTTGCTGATTTTAGAAAAGTCAGTCGGGTTCAAGCATTCAGAAGTAGGGATTGGTCTGGGAAATCTAGCCAAACTTTATCAGGACCAGGGCAAGATGCAGCAATCGCGCTTTCTCTGGGAACAGTCGCTTTCTATTTTGGAATCGAGCCTCGGCAAAAACAGCGCCGATTTGAGTGAAGTGATTCGTAATTTGATTCAGGTTCTGAATGAACTGAACGATCGTCAAGCTGTTGATATGTTGGAACTTCGATTGCTGGAGCTGGAAGAGAAGTCAATTGAAGCCAGTGATGCGGAAGTCCTGCAGCGCATGTCGAGTCTCGCTAAATTCAACTCTGCTCGGAAGAATAATGCTGAAGCGAAAAATCTCTACAAACGAATCATTTCGATCAAATCGCGATTGCTTGGTGAGCGCCATCCAAATGTTGCAAGCACGATGGTCGATCTCGCAGATGTTCATGAGTCCGATGGAGAGCGCGATGTAGCTGAGGCGCTGTATCGCGATGCGTTGCAAATTTTTGAGAAGAGGTTGCCACCATCACATCCCGATAATTGCAATGCGCTACTCAAACTGGCAACGCACTATCAGCATCAGAGCCGTTACGAGCAAGCCTCTCAATTGTGGGAAAGATTGCTTTCGATCCGCCAGAGCGAAACTCCGCAAAACAATCAAGAGTTACTCGTGTGCTTGAAGAATCTTGCGCAATCAAGATATTTGGAAAACAATTTTTCTGCCGCAGAACTTTTGTTGAAGCGTTTGATTGGAATTTTGGAACCATCGCATGCGCAAGTCGATAGCGAAATCGCTACGTGCTTCTTCTATCTGGCAGAGATCTTGCGGCGCAAGCAGAAATACGACGAAGCTGAGATTTATTACTTGAGAGCAATCGACGGGCAAACGAAAGCACTTGGTGCCGAGGATACGGTCGTCGGTCAACTGCTTGAATGTTATGCGAAGCTGCTTGAAGAGACACATCGCCAGGAATCTGCAAATCACATTCGGCAATGTGCAGATGCAATTCTTTCGAAGAATGCAGTAACGTCTATATAGATGTCGCTTTCCGCCTCTAAACGAGAAAAAATTTCCGCAAATATTTTGTCGATGGTCGACGAACGTGGTCCATCGAAAACAATTTGTCCATCCGACGTAGCTCGAGCACTTTTCCCTGATAGCTGGCGAGACGAAATGGACAACGTGCGCACTGTCGCCGATGGATTGGTGCAAAGGGGGCTGATTGAAGTCACTCAAAAAGGCAAGGCGATAGCGAGTGCGGCCGATGCGCATGGTCCGATCCGTTTGCGCAAGAAGGCTTAGTTTAATACTGGTTTGGAGAGTCGCTGATTAAGATGAATGCTAAATCAATCCTTCCGTTTCTAGTTGTTGCTACTTGCATACCGCTTTCTATGCCGGCTTTTGCTGATACCACATCTGATGTCATGCATCCCGAGTCGTTGAAAAAACTTGGAGCAAAAAAGCTAACTATGCGCTTCGAAGAAAGCAAGAACGACACTATGCCTCAGAAGACCTGGTTGCAAGGCTCGAATGCAGCGGGTTCTGTTCTGTGGAAGAAGTCCGTGCCTCTGAAAGAAAATGTGAATACAGCAAAGACAGATGTGATCTGCCGCAATGGTCGTATCGAAGTGATTTCTCAATTTCCGGGCAGTGCTGCTTACACGAAGCAAACATTTTTGTGGAACGGCAATGTTGTCTCTTTTGTATCGAAAATCAATGCTGATCCGTGTCAGGAGCAAGTCGAGAAACTCAAAAAGCTTGCTACTAGTGGCACCATGCAGCAGCTTGAATCTTTTGAGAATCAAGAGCATGTGATTTTCTATCCCGCTAACTACATCAATATCGACAATGTGAAAGCACTGTTGACCGATGGGCATAAAGTCGCTGCGAAGTTATTTGCTGCACACAAACCCGCTTTAGCTGCTCAGAGAATGAAGGTGTGTTTTGAAGCCAGCAAAGTATTGTGTTATCTCGAAGAACAGAACGGAAACAATCAAGGCGAACCTGATGCCTGGATTGAAGCTTGGAGTGAAGACCAGGTTTCGCTGCCGTCGAATTTCTGGAAACCACTGCTTGCTGATTATGCAAGTTTTCTGAAAGAAAGCGGTCAAGCAAAACGCGCTTCCGGCGTTATGGATAGAATCAGCAAAATTTAGCATTCTATATAGATAAACTTGTCCTGAAACCCAAAAGACGGCTTTGTAATACGATAGGCTGCTTTTTGCGCCGCGTAAGGATGAGTTCAAAATTTATATGTATATGCGTATATTTTTCCCAAATGTACCTTTGCAGCGTAAAATATAAGTGATAGAGTTTATATGTAGCTGCATGGAAATACCTTATGCACGACAGCAAAGATTGTTTAGCGAAAGCAGTTCGGTGTGTTGACCGAAATCTGACGAACGCTTACGACAAAGCTTTGGCACCTACCGGTTTGCGCACTACTCAATACACGATGTTGAATGTGATCATGCGGGAGGGACCGATTAGCATTGGTGACTTAAGTCTCGTGTTGCAGTTGGATCAAACAACGACTACTCGCAACGTCGTTATTCTCGAGCAAGCGGGATTAGTCTCGCGCGTTCCTCACGCAGATCCTCGCATCAAGCAGCTTAAGCTGACAGCAGAAGGAAAGCGAAAGCGAGATGCTGCGTATGAACTTTGGTGTGAAATCCAAGACACGATGCTCGCTGCAATTACGCCAGAGGAGTGGGACACTTTCAAGAATGTGCTGACAAAACTTTCGGCCCAATCTAAGGAACTTGTATAAATGAATATCGTGGATAGCAATGTAGCCCGAACTCTGGCACTGGAAGACCTTGTTGTCGGGCAAGTGTTTCGAAGCGGCAGACACCAACTCGACGAGCGGCAAATCATCGAATTTGCGTCGCAGTTCGATCCGCAACCGTTCCACCTCGACAATGAGTCAGCTAAAAACACTTTGTTCGAAGGATTAGCCGCCAGCGGCTGGCACACTGCGGCAATTACAATGCGATTGCTTGTACAGAGTGCGCCCATTCTTGGTGGATTGATTGGTGCAGGAGCTGAAATCAACTGGCCAAGACCAACTCGACCGACTGACGAATTGTACGTTGAAACAGAAGTAAAAGAAATCAAACACCTGCGCTCTCGACCTGACCGAGGCATTGCCATCGTATGTAGTACCACGCGAAATCAGCATGGTGAAGTGCTGCAAACCTTAACGTCCAAACTTGTTGTGCCGAAGCGCACCACCTGAGCCAATACAAAATTCCATAACCAATCACGCGGGAGGCATTTATGACTACCAAATTTCCTGATGCTCAAATTCAAGCTGCAAACACGAATTTACTGACTTATGAGGCGGTGAAGGATTTCGATGCCGTTGTTGCTGATTTTGAAAAACAGTTGGGTTACTTAGATCAGGCCAAAGCTCTTTCTGATCCGAATAACATCGCTGAAGCTACACGATTAATGGAAGGTTCGGCTGGATTGATGATTATCTCAGTCTTGGAGATGGATAGAATTCTTCCGGATCTGTCGAAGACGAAAATCAAGTCTCGACAATACCTTGTCGGTAATCCAAATATCGCAGACAGCATGGCCAAGTACGACATTCTCACGACACTAATGGTGCCACCACGCGTCCTTATCTACACAGATGCAGGCAAAACGAAAATAGCTTACGAGCAGCCATCGACCACATTAGGTCGCTTGAGTGAGAGCGAAATCGACAAGACCGCCAGAGCGCTGGATGAAAAATTTGAGCGATTGGCTAAGAACGCGCTAAGTTGACTGCGGAAATTTTGTCTACCATTTCAGGAATTCTACCTGTCTGATCCGGTAGACTGCTAACAGTGTTCGTTTGGAATGTCTGATCTCGCATACAAGGCACCCTGGCTCGATCACACTGACGAGCTAAATGACAACACCCCGAATTGAGTAAATTACATCTGCAAACGCTTTGTGCTCTTTAGGACCCTTCCAGAGCATATATAATTCGACTGGCGCCCCGTTTACCAGTGTTTTCAATGCATCTTAAGGGATCAGATGTCGGCATTGTTTGCAGTTTGGCGCAATCGTATTGCTAAAGCGATTGTTCTCCCCGCAGCTCTGATATTGAGTTGTGCGGCGCAATCCGCGTTCGCTCAAAATTTTACGGCGCAGCCAATCCAGACGCAGTTGTTAGCGCAGTCTGTACAGCCTTCGGTGAATCCGACGACAATTCTGCCGACTGACCTTGTGCCTCTGCCCGCTGCTGAAGAGCGCCAGACATTCGGTGATGTGATCAAGTTGAAAGCATTGCAAGCGTTGCCTGCGAAATTCTATTTCAACACGACTTGCGAAACGTCATTCAGAAATGAAACCAACGTATTTCAAACGGAAACTAAGCGCCAGATTCTGCGCAAGTTGAATCTCGGGCAGGGCTTCTATGAGTTGAGTGCTGCGGACCAGGCGGCTACGCTAAGCCCCGTGCGACTTGCAGATCGAAACGATAACGTCTTCCGCGTATTTCCTAATACGACTGCTGGTTGGGCGTTCACTCCGCGCACTCGCGTGTATACGAATTATTTTTTCATTCGAGACAATCTATTTCGCAATCCTCATTTGAATACCAACATTCAATCCATTGGTGGCGGACTGCAGCACGACATTCCAATGGGCAAGAAATTCAATTTGCAGGCTAATCTGCAATTCCGCGAACTCTATCAGAACAATCAGAATTCTGTGTTCGACTATTTACCTGGGCTAACTCTTTCGTACTATTTGACGCCGCGCACTGTTCTGTACACGAGCGCGTTGTTGCAGATGCGCGGTCTTCATCCATTTGCATCGCCGACTCGCGAAATCGATCCATTCTATACGTTTGGTGGTTTCTATCAGAAAAATTTGTGGGCATTCTCTGCCACTGCTACTTTTTTGCAGAATTTTCGAGAGCCATTTGCAGGCAATGCGCTTATTCCTATTAATAACTATTCCTGGATATTGGATTTCGAACTCGATAAGACCTTGACCAAGCGACTTCCTGGTCTGCAAGCATTCGTGCGAGCCGAGCCGATCTTCAACTATCACTCGCGCGGTACGACTGGATTGTCTGGTATCGACTTCAGAATTTTCTACGGATTGAAAGCTTCAATCGGCAAACAGCCGCTGACTGCAGCGATGCAACTGCTTCGTGACCAACTGCAAGAAACATCACCAGCGGTGCCAAAACCAAAAGAGCAGACGCCCGCTCAAAGTCCAACATCGATGTTGGCTCCTCCAAACGTTGCGAAGAGCATCGAGCCGATTCACGGTGTGATGAATCAAGGGGGAGTGACGGATGCCGCTCTACCAGCGCCTTCTGCGCCTTTGACCGCCGAAGCGGTTAACTCTTCCATTTAAAAATAACCCCCATCAATCATCTCAAAGATCAAACCTTGGGGTGATCCGAATTACTTTGTGCTGCTGTCATTATCGAAAGGTAACCAGCAGAGCGATGTGCTTGCGGTACCAAAATTTGAAATGAAGATTTAGGAGGTCGTTATGGGTTCAAATTTAAATGCAAAGCTTCGTGAAAAGGGCCGCACTGCAGTGCTGGTCGCAATGTCTTTGCAAATTTCCCTTCTCACTCCCGTTCAAGCGAACGGTTTATTGAATTTAGGCGGTGGTGGCGGCGGCGGTGGCGGTGGCTTGCTGGGCACCGTTAACAGCGTGTTAGCTCCAGTCGTCAACACCGCCACCAAAGTCGCTGCACCTGTCGCCGCACCTGTTGCCGCCCCAGTCAGTGCAGGTGGCGGTGCCGGTTCAGTTCTCACACCAGTCACCACAAGCGGCGCTGCTGCATCGGTTCTTGCACCGGTCAACGCTGTGCTCGCACCAGTTAGAAACATAGTTGCGCCGATCACCACAGGCGGAGCTGGAGCATCGATCTCCGGAGTTCTCGCCCCAGTGCGCACAGGAAACGTCGGAGCTGCGCTGGCTCCCGTAACAGGAAATACTCTTGGTGCTGTCCTCGCACCAGTTAGAACTGGAAATATCGGCGCTGCCCTGGCTCCAATTACAGGCAATGGAATTGGCTCCGTGCTTGCTCCTATAACTGCACCAATCAATGGTGGCGCGGGTGTTCTCGCTCCAATCACTGCGCCGATTACAGGCAATGGCGCTGGAGTGCTTGCTCCTATTACGGCCCCGATCACAGGCAATGGCGCTGGCGTTCTTGCTCCAATCACCACAGGTGGTATCGGTCAGATCGCTGCTCCTGTAAACGCCGCCGTCGGTGGACTGCTTAACGGTGGTGTGCTGAGCGGAGGCGCTGCTAACGGTGGCATCATCAATGGCGGTGTGCTCAACGGCACGTTAGGCAGCACTGGACTTGGCGGTGTTCTGAACGGAACGACGGCTGCCACTGGTCTGGGTGGTGTACTTAATGGTACGACAGCCAACACTGGTCTTGGAGGCATCTTGAATGGCACTGCCGGTAACGGTGGTGTGCTGAATGGTGTACTCGGTGGCACCGGAGTCGGTGGCGTTTTGAACGGCACTGGAGTCGATGGCGTGTTGAATGGCACTGCTGGTAACGGTGGAATACTGAATGGTGTGCTCACTAACGGAGTTGGTGGAGTGCTGAATGGCACATTGACCAATGGTGTAGGTGGCGTGTTGAATGGCGGCGCAGCCAGTGGCGGCTTGCTCAACGGCGTTCTGGGTAGCGTCGGGGTCGGCGGAATTCTCAACGGTGGCGCCGCTAATGGTGGACTACTGAACGGAGTACTGACCAACGGAGTCGGTGGCATACTGAATGGCGGCGTGCTCGCTCCTGTCGGTGGTGTGCTCAACGGACTCGGTGTTAGCAACCTGGCTAATGGAGTGCTCGGCACTGTCAGCGCTAACGGTGTGCTCGGTTCTGTTTCTGCAAACGGCTTGCTCGGTTCTGGCTTGCTTAACGGCGGAGCACTCTCCTCCGGATTGTTGAACTCAAGCAGCGGCATCTTGAGCGGCGGTCTTTTGAACGGCGGCGCAGCCAGCGGTGGACTGTTGAATTCACTCGGTGGAGTCAATGTCAGCACCGGCGCTCTTGCACCAGTAACCAACGGTTCTCTGCTCAATGCGAACTTGCTCAATCCAGCAAACATCGCGAACAACCCGCTTGGCACGGTAGGCGCAACTGTCAACGCGTTGAACAACGTTATGGTTCCAGTTGCATCAAATCCGAATGTTAGTGTCGGTGACGTAAATGCCAATCCGACAGTTAACCTCGGAACAGGCGGAATCCTCTCAAACACGTTGGCGCCTTTGACAGGAGCTACCGGCACAAACGGTATTCTGTCAGGAACCAAGATTCTGGATAACACCAACCTGGCTGCAAACGTTTTGCCTGAGTTGAATAGTGTCGCCAATGGTGCCTTGACCAATCTCGCTAACGGCACGAACCTTCAGGTCCCAACACTTGTGAAAGTCGCTGGCGATAGCACTAACGTGCTTGTAGGAGGCTTGCTTGGTGGCGGTGGCACACCGATTATCCGCATTCCAACGGGTCCATCACATCCATCAAATCCAAGCAATCCATCGAACCCAAGCAATCCATCGAACCCAAGCAATCCATCGAACCCAAGCAATCCATCGAACCCAAGCAATCCATCGAATCCAAGCAATCCATCAAACCCAAGCAATCCATCGAACCCAAGCAACCCATCGAACCCGAGCAATCCATCAAATCCAAGCAATCCATCGAACCCCGGTGGTGGCGGTAATGGTGGCGGCAACGGTGGTGGACATAATGGCGGTGGCACTGGTGCAACCCCTGGTAATCCTGGTGCCGGAAACTTCCAATACTTGCCTGAGCACCCAAATGATCCAGTATCAGTAAGAGGTCCTGGTTCAGTCACTCACAATGCTGATGGTTCAACCACGATCGGCACTGGTGGAACAACAACCAATCCACATTCTGGAAACACTCCAACAACTAATCCTCACTCCGGAAACACCACTCCGGTAGCGAAGGAACCAGTACAAGACCCTAGCACAGGAGGCAATCAAATCCACAGAGTAGACACCAACAACTAAGTTTTTTCTCCACGACACTGAAGCCACTCCAAGTGACGGTCTGACCCTCCGTCACTTGGGCTTCATTTAACAAGAACAGCGTCATCACATGTTCTTCTTTTCAAAAGGGTCCCCCATTAGATTGAACCCCGGAGCGCGTTCGCTCCATCAGGTACTAGAGCAGATGTCTGGTCAATGCAATGCTAATTGTTGTAGCACTGCCTCTGGTGCCAAAGGCTTTTCAGGAGGTCTTGTATCACATGTCACGCATTCGTTCGGCCAGCTTGATGCTCGCCTCAATCATCTCGATTTCTTCTCAAGCAGCTTTTGCTGATGTCGGTGCCATCGGAGCAGCCACATTGAACGAATCCATTTCATTGCCAGCCGCTGCTCAAGCGGTGGGAGCGCAACAGAGCGCGAACGCTGAAGCTTTGAATAACGAGATTCAATCTGAAGCAAAATCCTCCGAACAGACTGCAAAGGTCGAGGCGGCAGACAAAGCATTATCGAAAGCTGCGACTAAAAAATTACCAAAGTTACCCAGAGGACATCAATACTTTGTCTGTTTCACAGCGCAGAATCAAGCTTCGGTGGGAGACATCAGAGGCAATCGTGATGCAGTCGTGATAGGCGAGCCTGGAACCATTTTCAGCACCTCTGATAAAGCGGTGGACCTGCAAACTGGAACCATGTTGTTATCGACAAGAAGTATGCCACTCTCCATCACATCTGGAAATTGCAAAATAGACTTGCAGGCAAATTCATCCGCAATAATCGACTCGACCACTCTACATGCTATTGAATGTTTGAGCGGTTCCGCCAGTTTGACAAAAATAGACGGGACAAGTGCAAACGTCTCTTCGCAGCAACAAGTTTCGATGAATCCAAATGAGCCCACACAGCCTGTTTTCAAAGACCCGTTCGTGCGTGAAGTCAACCCGAATAAGTTTTTATTGTCGGCTATCAAACAACGCACAGAAGCGTTGAATAAAATTCCGCTGCACACATTGCATTCCGGTCTTGTATCGAACTCTCAATCGGCAACTAGCAGAAGAAACTCCGAGCCGGCAAAAATATTTCCATCTACCGGTGCAACTTTTGGTTTGCTCGGTTCAAACATAATGGAAATAAATGGGGGCTCGATGCTGGTCGATTTGCCTCAGGATACGGCGATTCACACGCCGTTTGGTTTAATTCAAGCGACAAAGAGATCGTCGATAGCCATACAAATTTCACCCGCCTCAATGTTTGCTGGAAACTGTACGATCTCGTCGACAATGGTCGTGAAGTCTAATGGACACTCGATACCTCTTCATGTTGGACGAAGTGTACTTGTAATTTCCGGCATCGCAGTTCCAGGAGCGACTATCACTGATGGTATCGCTCGTCGTCGATTGAATGCTTACTGCGATGGCTGCATAACCGGCATAACTGCTGATTTCTCCGTTCTTTCATTTGTGCAAGGCTGCCAAAATTTACGCCGCGCCATCAACGAACCGTTTTCTAACCGTGAGTCGAGATTTGGCGGAGATTTCTTAAAATCGATGGCTGCACTTTACACCGTGACTGCAACTTACGGCTCTTATTACGCCACACCAGAAGTGCCTAAGCACACCCAGGCTGAAGGATTTAAGTCTCCGCCCGAAGTTATCGCGCTGTTGGCACAAAACGGGAAATAAGTTTCCAATTGATTTGTTGGATATGGCTTTGATATCTCTATATCAGGAAGTCCGAAACATATTCAACATCTCGGTGGTGCCTCATGGATTCAAACGGTCAAGTGTCAATATTTCTCGGTTGTCGCGATTCGATTCAAAATGCAAAATTGCCCGATAGATTAGCGGAATTCGAAGAGCTAAAAATTGTCGGAATTGCTCACAACGTAAGCGACATCCTCGTAAATGTCGGCACTCAAAGACCTGATGTATTGATTTTCGATGCTGCAATGTTGAATACTTCCGTCGAAAATTTCGGCAAAGTAATCAGAAGCGGTTCAGACAAAACAAAAATTCTATTGATGGATTATCAAGGAACGCTTCAAGAGTTTTTGCCGTTATTTCAGTACGGGATTTTTGGTAATTGTGCATCGACAGCAAGCAGCTACCTCATGCGAATCGCTTTGTTGTCGGTGATTAAGGGATGCGTCTGGTTTCAGCCTGGACTCAGCGTTTTGCCAAACAAAGTCAGCCCTCTATCCAATCGTGAAAAAGAAGTGCTTAAGCTCGTTATGAGCGGACATCGAAACGCCACCATCGCTGAATTGCTTCAGATTAGCCCTGAAACCGTTAAATCACACATGCATCGGATGATGGAAAAATTTGTCGTCCGCAGCAGAACGCAACTTGTTGTCGAAGCAATAAGGCAACAGGTCTGTTAAAAAGGGGTTGGGTCAAATGAACACAGTAACTTCGATTAGAGGCATTAATTTGGCTCTCGTGAGTCAGATTGAGGTTAATCCACAAATCGGTGTCATGGTCGTCAGCGACTGCGAAATTTCTCTTGCTGGATTGCGAACTATTTTGCGCCAGAACAACCGAGTCGACATCGTTGCCGAAAGCGGTTCTCTTCAGGAAACAATTATGCTCTGCGGCAAGTTTAAACCGGAAATCGTAGTTTTAAGCGTGTCTGAATCACGCGAAGCTATTTGCAATGCCGCAGAGAAGATAGTTGAAGCGAGCAAATCGACGAAAATAATTGTTTTGAATAAATCATGGTCAGTAGCACAAATTGCGGATTGCGTAGCGCGTGGAATTTATGGATTCATCACGCCGCCGAACCCAGCAAGCTGCCTGGCTGTGGCTCTTGAATCTGTTTCCAGAGGCTGTTTGTGGATCGGTCCGAACTTGTTGATGTCGTCGGAAGAATCCGAAGTCTCGAACTTGTTTGGAGGAGCACAAAATGCCAAGACACTTGCTGCAAAAGCAAAATTATCGGTGAGAGAAGCAGAAATTGCAGATCTCGTAGCTCAGGGTTTGAGCAATCGTGCAATCGCTCAAGTGCTCGTAATTACTGTGGATACGGTGAAGTCTCACTTGCACCACATTATGAACAAGTTGGAAGTGCGCGATCGCACTCAACTGGCGATGAAGTTGCTGCCATCTATCTCCACGGCTCCAGCAGCCAATTTTGAAAGCGACAAACTCGCATCGCTTCCATCCAATGTACGTTTAAGAGCATCGTAAGCCGACCTGCTTGCGAGCGAGCGGTAACTCCGATAGCAATGTCGATTAAGTGTTGGCGGGCTCGACATTGTTATCGGAGAATCGTTTCCGACTTCGATGCCTGGTCCTGTAAGTTGATTATCGATGCGCTCAGTTTCTCGACGACGCGTAACGTAAATTCCATACTTCCATAGCGCGATCGCGCTTTTTAATTCCAGTTTCTTCTATGGATTTTCTATCTGCATGCGAAAGAATTTTGTCAAAGATACGGTCAGCAATATTAGCAGCGGCCTTGGATGTGCTGTAACCCAATTCATCCGCAATTTTTTGCCAGCTCTTACCGAGTTTGAGCAACTCCATCAGGCGCGCCTCTTTGGGCGAGATCTCGTTTCTGAAAAACACGTGCCGCATCTCACTCGATACCAACATTACGTGTCCACGGATTGCTACTTTTAACTCCGCTAGCATCTGCAGCATGTCGGTAGTTTTTGTGTGTTTGCACAAGTAACCGTCGCAACCGGATGCTAGTGCTTTTTGTCCGTCATCTGCGTCACGCGAACTAGTAAGAACTATAATGGTGCCGTAAAAATTGCGAGTTTGTCGCATCTCTTGCAGCAAGCGAATTCCTGCAGACGGTGAAACGGTTCTGTCGTGCGGCGCGCGCGGCAGTCGCAAATCTTGCAAGACGCAGTGGATTGAGCCGAATTCCTCCGAGCGAATAAATTTTTCCGCCTCTTCTTCGTTGTTGATCACGCGGACAATTTCTAGATCTTCTTCATCTTCCAAACATTCGCGAAGAATGGATGCGAAATCTTCGTCATCTTCTATTATCAAAATACGCGTCATGGTTTAATTTCCCTCTGCCTAAACGTAAACGCCAACATCTGCAACTTCGGTCTCGGATTCCTGCGATTGGTCTTTTGTGCTGTCTACAGCATTGGCTGACGGCAGCGTGATGATGAACTTTGTTCCGCAATCTACCTCGCTTTCTACGAGAACGTGCCCGCCCATATTTTCAATGAGCGATTTGACTATATGTAAACCTAATCCCTGCCCGTCTTTGTGACTGTCGGTGTTTTGCGAAACGCGATAGCCTGCATCGAATATATGTTCAAGATGGGCTGCATCGATTCCCTTACCGTTGTCTGCAATGGTCAATCTGTGGAATTCTCGTCCGGCGCTGAGTGTCACTTGCACCGTGGTTCCAGGCTTGTTGTGTAGGAGTGCGTTGCGGATTATGTTATCGACGCAACGCGAAATTTCCAACTGGCGCGCTGTGACTAGCGTCGGCTTCGACTCGATGTGGCTTGTCAGCGTCGAGTCTCGCTCTTCTGCGAGGGATGATTGCAACTTGCAGCAATCCAGCACGACGTTATTCAAATCGGTTGTGGATAATTCTGATTCACTTGGAAGAGGCTTCTCTTCGTAAGACTGCATAAGTTCATCGAGCAATGCACCAAGTCGGTCGGAGGAATTTGCAAGACGTTCTAGTTTTTGCGTAGCAGTCTTCGAGTTCAAGCCTTCATTTTGTAAGCGCATGATCGTCCAATTTAAAACTCCGACTGGCCCACGCAGATCGTGGTTGATCTTGTGTAGAAACTCGCGTCGTTGCTCTCGCTCCTTCATAAATTCTCTTGCTTCTGCATGCGCAGCTTGTGCTTCTAATTCTGTTCGATGAATTTGATTGAGCATCTCGACTTTTTCTTCGGCTGTTTGAACGCGCAGAAGCATTGTTTCGATTTTGTCTTCTTCACGCTCCCAAATAATCGACGCAATCGAACCGAACGCCAGGGCCACAAGTGGTGAAATCATTGGCACAATCAAACCCACATTGGCGAAAAGCAGGTTCGCTGCAAATATTGATAGCGCCATCGTCGATAACAGCACAAATAAATCCGACGAGAGATTCAAAAGAGAGTATTCTTTTCTGCGCAGTGGATTTAGTTTGTTCCTACCGGAAAAACGTTTTTGCCAGATTGAAAAAGTTAGTGCTCCAAAAAAAGAATTTGCCACAATCCAGCAACAAGCTCCAAGCCAGCTTGTTTTGTGCAGCCAGGATTTTCGACTGATCGTGTCGATTGCGTTGGCGAGTATTTCTGGACCGCTCATAAAGTTGTAGCCCAGGTTTGTCGTAGATGTGCTGTACACGTCCACGACCCCATCGCCGAGAATGATTACTGCATCTCTCAACGTCACATCGCCTGAGTCTGATGTCGGATGCACCATTTCTTTTTGACGTTCTGGGTCGAGCAGATAAGTGTAGGGGCGCACCGCATATAGTTCTGAATTGGGCGGACCGGCGTAGTCAATGATCATGGGATTTGGCAGCTGCTTCGGTTTCGCTTCTCCCATCGCTTGCACGGCTTTAACTGCGATTGACTCGAAATCAGTGTGCTGACCCGGAATGTCGGTGGCGAGCGAACGCACGACTTGATCTTCGTCTAACCAAACTCCCGTGCTCCCAGTATATTTTTCAAGCACGTCGACATTCGGTTCCAGTTTTTTCAACTCCGAAATGATTCCACCTGGTGCTGTCGGTACTTCTACTCGCATGACACTGCCTACAGTGTTTCGATTCACGGTTCGAGCCATTAGCACTGGGATTTTGTATCCGGAATATAGTCCAGAATCGCAGTCGTGAATAGCTTTTGCCAGAATCGCGTCATCAGCCGAGTATTGTGGAAAGTCATTGTCTAGAATGACCATCTTGACTTTGGACTGTGCAAGAAATTTGAGCGAATCAGCTATCGAAGCGCGCGACAACGGCCACTTAAGCAGCGGTTTCATCCAGGGATTGACTGATACTGCTTCTGGTGGCGGCTCGTCTTCCAGCTGGTGATTGAATAAGATGAATTTGTGTTTGACTTGTGGATGATTGTTTTCAATCAGCCAACTCAAGGTATAGTCCCATGCCCACCAGCGATTCGGGATTTCATGCTTATCGTGATAGTGCAAAAGCGTCTGAATGTTCAGACGCTTCAGGCTCTCTTCATTCCAGTTCAACCAGTAGCGAGTTTCAAATCTCTGGTTAATCGTCTGCAATTCTTGTCTTTTAAACAACCCTGAAAGTTCGAGGGTCAACCCAATCGTCGTTGCAATTATGAAAAACGTCATGAAGAGACCCGGATAATTTCGCATTCGAATCATCGGGGCGCTCTTCATGGTTTCGTTGATTTACCTGCCTAGTCGTCCGAGTCCACCGGTTACCGAGCGAGTCAGATTCTGCAGATTTTGCTGCAAGTTGAGATTGGATAGAGCGGATTGCGTTACGTTCGCGACTGCTGCGGTCGCTGATGTCGCGCGCGCTGCACTTGCTGCGGCTGCGTTGGCTGCTGCAGTTGCGGCCGCTGCGTTAGATGCGGCTGCGTTGGTTGCTGCAGTTGTTGCCGCTGCGTTAGATGCAGCTGCATTAGCTGCTGCCGTGCTGGCCGCCGCTGTTCTGCTCGCTGCCGTTGCTGCGGTCGTCGCCGATGTAGAGCCTGTCAGCGCCCCGAGAACTGGCGCGAGAGCTCCCAACACAGGCTGTAAAGGCGCGGTGACCGGTTGTAAGATTGGTTGCAGAGGCGCTGTCACTGGTTGTAAAACTGGCGCCACGGGAGCCGTTACCGGTTGCAGCACTGGTGCCACTGGAGCGGTGACCGGTTGCAAAACTGGTGCCACTGTGCCGAGAACTGGATTCAAAACTGGTGCCACCGTGCCAAGTACAGGATTCAACACTGGTTGAATGGGTGCAGTAACTGGCTGCAAGACTGGTGCCACCGTTCCGAGAACGGGATTTAGAATGGGCTGCAAACCGCCAGTGATTGGCGTAAGAATCGGTTGCAATCCACCGGTGATTGGGTTCAAAACTGGTGTAATCGTACCGATGATAGGTTGAAGAGTTCCAGTAATTGGATTCAACACTGGTGTCAGTGTTCCAATGATCGGCTGCAACGTTCCAACAACGGGCTGTAGTGTCCCTAAAATCGGTTGCAAGCCGGCACCACCAGAGCCACCACCAAGCAAGGCGTTGACAGGGTTTGTCAGTGCTGCAACTGCTGAAGTTGGAGTTCCACCAAGCAAGGCGCTTGTCAGCGTGCTCCTGAAAAGCGGGTTGGACAGCTCGCCTAAGGCAAGTGGGCTATTCAAAAGTTGATTTGCTTCAATTACGGCTTGACTTACCGGAGCGATTCCGCCAGGTAATTGTGGACCGAGAATTGTGTCGTTCACGGGTAATTGAGTCAGCGGATTTTCCGGACTGTACTTATTGGAACTTACTGGTGCGCCAATTTCTTTCAACGCGCCGGTCAAGACGTTTCCAACCGAAGCAACCGTTGTCTTGACTGACGTAGGCGAAATTACCGCGGTTGGAGGCCAGTTGAGAACGCCCTCAGGCAGCGGTAATTCCGTGCCAACTAAGTTTCCGATGTTGTAGCTCAGAAGTGTTGGCACTTTCAAAATTTGCGCATTATTAGGAATGGATTTCGAGGCTGACGGATCAGTCAATGCTGTTTGAATCAAACCAGCACTCGGAAGCGCGCTTGTGAAACCGTTTACTAACGGACTATTGATCAAATTTGTCGGATTAGCTGAATAAAGCGTCGTGATTGTTTTTGCGGTTTCAAAAACTGCAATCCGCGTATCGCCGTTTGTCACCATAGTTGTAGTGACTTTACTAGACGAGGCGTCAGGCACCGAAAGTAGTGACGCGACCGCACCGGTTGCTCCAGTCAAAGTGTTTGCG
This sequence comes from Drouetiella sp., assembly GCA_036702965.1. Taxonomy (GTDB): domain Bacteria; phylum Cyanobacteriota; class Vampirovibrionia; order Obscuribacterales; family Obscuribacteraceae; genus PALSA-1081. Next base: position 241,191 of record DATNPZ010000009.1, on the reverse strand, counting down.
ACCGCACCAGTTGCTCCACTCAATGTGTTTGTGACAGTCCCAGTCGCTCCACTCAATGTGTTCGTGACGCCATTAACAGTTTTGTCTACAGTTCCGGTCGTTCCGATCACGGTCTTATCCAAGGAACCCGTTACGCCGCTAAGAGTTTTGTCTACTGTGCCAGTCACACCTGTGAGAGTTTTATCAATGGTGCCTGTCGCGTTGAGAGGCCCAGTCAGACCACCAAGTGTTTTATCTACGGTACCGGTCAAGCCACCAACTGTTTTGTCCAATGTGCCGGTAACGCCACCAACTGTCTTGTCAAGCGTATTCGTCACGGAACCCAGTGTTTTGTCTACTGTGCCAGTTACACCGACAAGTGTTTTGTCGACGGCAGTAGACACGCCATTCAATGTTTGACCGACAGTTCCAGTCACTCCATTCAATGTATTCGAAACGGTGCCCGTAACTCCATTCAACGTGGAGGTCGTTGTGCCGGAAAGCACACCAGTCGTCTCGGTAGCACTATGGGTAACACCATCATTTACGGTGTTTGTAGTGGCGCTAGTGATGTTGTTCGAGTTGGATGTTAAAGCTGTCGTGGTACTTTGTGTATTGGTTGCAGTTGTCGCAACTGTCTTTAGCGCCGCAGCGCTGGAGTTAGCTGCCGATGCATAACTCTTCCCCATTATCGATTCTACGCCTGATACCGAGCTGATAGCTGTAGGTACATTCTTCGCTTGTACTTCCATCACGACGCCAGGCTTCAAATGAACGATGCTGTGATCGGTTCGATTCATTACATCAATCGAACCCTCTAACACTGATATACGCGAGCTGTTTCCAGTTGATTGCACCATGACCGTGGTGCCGCGAATTCGAGCCTGAAGTAAATTCGTCCAGACGTAATATTCCTGCTTATCCTTTCTATGCTTGTCTAATTGGAACAGAAGTTCGCCGCCAATCAGATAGACGAGCCGTTGATTTGGTGCGATGGCATAGACTGATTTTTCCCAAGCACGCGTGGTGATGTTCTTCCACTTCAATTGAGCCCAAGATTTTTCGCCGGTCGCAAGTTGCATGCCTTCTTCGAGTTGATCTCCGACGGCGGCGTGGGTTGGTTCACCCCAGACATCCCGATTCCAGTCGACGAAACCACGTTTATAGATCTCGCCTTTGGCTTCAGTCACGAGAGCGACATTTGGTGCATCTATAGGTGGGGCGGCGAACGCTGTAAGTTGATTTGAGAAGAATGTTATTGCTAACGCAATGGGACATAATGAATTTGGTTTACGCATTATCCTGACCCTACAGTGCATGCTGAAAAATGACATTGTGCATCCGTGCGATGCGCGAATGGCTCTGCCTGCCGCCTCGGCAGACCTGGTTTCAGTTAAGAATCAAAGTGTGAGATTACCTGGCACAATGCTATAACTAAGAGCGATAGTTGTCTAGTTTTCGCATTGTCGTTTATCAGTGTCCTTTGAACTTGCTAAAACTGGCTTGAATAGTGGATGAAGTGGGTTCCGTTGTAGGTTTTTGATCGCTGAATTTTGAGAAAATTTCAGCTAAATTTTGCAGACTTTTAGATACGTTGTCTGATCCGTCAGTCAGAAACATGTGACACTCCATCAGCGTTTTGGTTGTTGGACAGAGGCTGCATGAAAGTCACCACTCTTTGATTATAGGTTATCCAATTGCTTTGTTGGAACATTTGAACTGATGATTGAGTGGAGTTTTGAGGTGTTAGTGCGCATCACGCTCCCGCAAAGTCTTGGTGTAACAGTACTCCTAGACCTTGTAGACAAGAGCTTACACGAAAAATTGGCTTGAACTGGTGTCATTCGTCAGGTTGATTTTTTCAAGCGAAATAGTGGTGGCATCATTCATATAAGGTATTACTCGATGTTCGTCTGTGTTATTGGTAGTGATTTTTCTCACTCCGAGGTGTATCACTCGCGGGAGTGATCTGAGCTGCTGAAAGGCTTGCTGGAAGAGGGTTTTGCAACTGTTACACCTTGCTGGAAATGAGAAGATTCTACTGCGGTACAAAGAAAAGGAGCAAAAAATGTCAGGAGAAATGAAACTAAATTCCGGCGACTGCAGTCCATCTGTGTCGGCGTCCCCGATTGATATAAACATGCTTACACGTATGCTGCACGCTCTGTGTGAGGTGTCTGAGACGCAGTGCTCACCTGCGTTTGTGCTGCAACAGTTGCTACTGTGTTGTGACACTCAGACATTGATAGACATAGCCGAAAACCCGCAGACTCGGGAGGAGATATTGATTTTTCTGGCGCGCATTCGTAACGATGATGTTCGATTTGCGATGGCAGAAAATCACAATTTTAGTTTTAATCTTCTCTCGATCCTGGCTTCTGATGAGAATCCCCATGTTTCGTGTCGAGCAAGTCGAACGATCGAGCGCAAAAAATGTTCTAGGATAGTTGAAGCGGTTTTCGTGACGAACTTGTCGAACGAGAAATCCAAACAAATTTGCTAATCGGAATATCAAATGACAAAAGTGTTTCAAAATGCTTTCAAAAACCGCATGCACAGTCGTTCACGCCGACTGGGCATTGTTGCTGTCGTAGCCGCTCTCGTAGCGTGTAGTGGTGGCACTACCGCTGAGGCGCAACCGACATCAGCAGACATTAAAGTGAACAGATCAACCAACATGCTTAAGGGCTCTGTCAAAACTGTTGCCGATGCGATTTGGGAGCAAGTGGGTACAGATGTAATCAAGCTAGATTCTGGTGAACTTCTAATCAACCCATTGAACACTCTGCGCGTGAACACTGCGCACGGAGATGTTTATGTCCACAAGAATTGCGCTGTGCTCGCGTCTGCAGAACCGAAAATTTCGAGATTTTTGGTTCTGTTCGACTCGTGGTCTGGCGGCGTCACTGTTACGACAGAAAAGAGAACTAAGAAAGTAATTTCTGGTTCCGAATTCGACGTGATTGAGGCTTCAAACCAGAACACAGCTACTCAGGAACTTGTTCAAGATGGTTTGCGCCGTCGCCACGTAAAATTCTTCGATGAGGGATCGAATCGTTTTATTGCGACAGCTCAATTTTCAATTCCTGATGCGATGGTGAAACAGCAGGTGCTTTCATCGTTGCAAAGTTCGACAGACAAATCTGATCGAAATATGTTCGAGCACTTGATCAAAGTTGCTGCCGCGATCTCTATCACCGGTTCTCCCGAGCCGTACACAACGCACGAATAGAGCGCGTCTTCATACTTCCGAGAGGACTTCATAGTCCGCCTCCACAATGTCTCGAGTTTGTTTTTGAATGAGGAATCTGATGCAGGTTGAGCCTGCAAGTGATCGCCAGTGACTGGCTGATTACACCGAAAAATTCCAATTGAAGTGTTGGAAATTGCTGTGTTATCACATAGTCAGGAAGCACCACCGGCAGTCAATCAGGTTTCCGTTTCATTCAAATCAAATAGATTCCCCAAGCGATACGGTTGTATTGCAAGGGTTTCGGCAGACCGAGACTTTAGTGAATGTGCAATGTTGATTGCACTTTGTGGAGGATTGCTATGAATACTTATCAACCAAACGCTGTTGCAATGGATGCAAATGACGATTGTATTGTTGATCTGAACTGTCTCTCGGCATGGCTCTGGCAAGAAGTTGATCTCTGCTCGATCTTCAGCCATGACCAGAATTCTGTGAAGTTGCTACAAAAAGTCGCTGAGAATAAAGACTTGCCATCGATATTGTTGGAACAACTTTCATATCATCCAGCTTCGGAGATCCGATTGGCCGTTGCTGAAAATCCCGCAACACCAAATTCGGTGCTCGAAACGCTTGTTTCGGATATAGATCCAGACGTGCGTTATGCGCTGGCCGAAAATCACAGCTTAAGTGATGAACTGCTTACCCGACTGAAGCAGGACGAACATCCATATGTCGCGGATCGCGCCGCAAAAACTTTGACCAGGTTGAGTGAGACCACAGTCACGCAGGTTCTGCATGTCGCTTTTGGAACCCGCATGAGACCGGTTGAAATGCTCGCATTATTAGCCTGAAACCAAGCCAACAACTATCGTCACCAGTGGTGGCAACTCGAGGGTCTGAAAAATGATACAGCAAACAATTACAACAATCATCAACGGCATCACTACGACAATCGAAGTGAATACAGCCAAGGATGGTTCTTCAAAAATTCGTTTACAGCAAATGCGTAAACAGAAGGGTAAGAGTCTTCCTGCAAATCAATTCAGCTATGACAATTTCCTTCGTGGACAAATCGCTGCCAACGTTTGCATGCGCAGAATCATTCAAGCCAACAAAATCGGTTTGTACTATTGGCACCAGGACAAAGAAGTCGATGCAATCGAGTACTCGCTCGATCCATACACACGCAAGCAGACTGCTGAAACCGTGTACATGGACATGATGCACCAAAAGCCAATGCTCGGAACTTCGATGGAATATGCGAAGTCGACCGATAGCAACACCGAGCTTTCTTGTTTGTCATCCTTCATGGCTGCCTCGATGAAAGACAAAATGGTTGGCAAATATGTTCTTGTCAAATCAACAAACTCCGAAAAATATATTTCTGGTCCTGCACAGCCTGATGTGTTGGCGCTGCCAGATAAGTCGAGCGATTCGTACCGTCGTCAGTACGCGGAGCACCAGGAGCAGTACGCGCATCGATTGCAAGAGCAAAGATTGCTTCCAAATCCAGATTACGTCGACGCAAATCGTGAGCACGTCGAGGAAATTTACTTCGATCAGAATGCATCTTATGAAGTGCAGTGGCAGTCAACTCCGGCTGAATTGCAGGGTGCTCCTCTCCTTGTAGATGAACCAATTCTTCCGGCAATAGCGCTGGAAAATCCACAATGGACTGATCTTCCTGCTGAAAAGAAAACTCGCAAGAAATCAGCAACACCAAGAAAGCCGCGTAAACCAAAAGCTGAAGCGGTGGTCGCTGATAACCTCGTGCAATTCGAAGGTGCCGCAACCGTAGATGGTGCCGCTGAAGCCGCTAAGCCAGCTCGTCGTGCAAAGCCGCGCGTCAAAAAGGAAAAAGATTCTAGCACCGACAGCAAGCCTAAAGGAGGAAGATCGAAGAAAGCCGCACCTGCGCCAGCACTCGCACTCGTATTGTAGGGAGGTCTACTGCGTCAAAAATTACTGAAGCAAGGAGGGATGCTTAGAGAATAATTCAAACCACAAATGATTTCGTAATCGAGATCAAAGAGCCCACACTCACACGGGTTCCTTTGGCGGGGAACTGAAAATAATTGCGCTGAAAACAGATTGGTTGGCCGGCTCCGGCGACCAATCTGTTTTATTTTTTTCGACAACGCATGTGTAAGTAACCTGCAATCTTATTCCAACCGGCGAGGTTCGGTTGCTTTTCAATCACCTCTGGCGTGACGGTCGGTTCTCTGCATTCTTCAATTACGAAACCTGCCTGAATGAGCCAATTAAGCCATTCGCTCAATGTGTAGTAAAAGGTTGGAACTTTGAATTTTTCGTATTGGTTCTTTTCGCCGTCTGTTGATTGTGTGAAGGTCCACTCTTCTACTCGACCCTGTTCGCCGGAGTAATAGTCGCCGCAGACGACACCAATCTTTTCGCCTTCTTCTACGACCCACTTCCATCTGCGCGTCTGGAAACAAGGGTGGACTATTGAAAATTGGAAGAAGCCACCGTGCTTCAAAACTCTGTATGCTTCTGCGATACATCGATTCGGCTCGGGCACGTCCATGAGGAACATCGTTGCCATCACGAAGTCGAATTGCTCATCTTCGTAGGGTAATTTGGCTGCGCTGCCGTGCTTGAATTTAATTCCTAGAGGTTGGGATTTTTCGTGGTCGATTGCGTGCTTTATAAAAACTTCTGAGACGTCGATGCCGCTCATATTGGCGCCACGTTCCGCCACTAATCTTGTGTTGTTTGCCTCACCGCAGCCCATGTCGAGCCCACAAAGTCCCTGCACATTTGGAAGCATGGCAAGAAAAGCGGGAGTATTCAGATTATCCCTGGTAACGTCACGTCCTTTGCGCGCAAGCTGTGTCCACGCTTCTGCGTTGCCATTCCAGTATTTTGCGTTTTCTTCCCAATCCAATTTAAAATCCTTAGTCGAATCCGACTACTAATTACTTCGATTTCAAAGTCTACGTCGAGATCGATAAGCAATCAATCCGAATTCAAATCCAATTCGAGCTAAACAACCAATCACTCCAAATTTAAATCCAATTCGAGCTAAACAACCAATCACTCCGAATTAAAATCCAATTCGAGCTAGACAACCAATCACTCCGAATTCAAATCCTTACTCAGTCCGACAACAAATCAATCTAACTTATTAGCGAGAGCTGTCATCATAATTTGAGCGTCCGTGGAAATAGCGATTCAGCCACCACGAGCTGCCGTTTACCTGGTCTTTCGGTACACGATCCGGAGTTCTGACTGCGTCATAGTCCAGGAGATAAATCTGTTTGGTTTTGGGATCGAATCCAAGCTGTCCGCGTCCGTGTTCTTTAAAATCGTTATCCCAGAATTTGAATCTTCCGTCGTAGTTGAGTGCTGCATCGAATACGCGCACTCCTTGCTCCGTGACCGGCGTTCTCAATCGTCTTTGCACGAAGTAAGTGATCGCTGCATCTTCAAGGTCAATGGTTTGCGCTTTCTGCACTAGAGGAGCATCGATTAAACGGGGACCGTGCGAGGTTTGAATTTCTCTCGAACCCCAGGATGGATCCCAACCGTGATCAGTAATTTTCAACATGTTGTGATCCGGCAGTTCAAAAACGATACTATCTGCGCCACCATTGACGAAACGCACTGGCGTTCTAAAATGGCGCATTGCTTTCGCCATTGCCAGTCTGTCGTGGGTGTTATCGAGATAATCCGGCGTGCCGCTGCCTGCCAGTAAATCGCTCACCGTTTGACCACCCAACTTGATCGGCTCGAGATCCCCTGCCTTTACCTCATTAGGCTTCACTGTCGAGAAATTCAAAATTCCGCTGCTACTAGCGGTCATGAAAAGGTCATCCGCTTGCGGCAAGATATGTTTCGCTTGAGCGGTTTCAGAAAGAGATTTGGGGTTGCAGCTCGCGATGATATCGGCGTAGTTGATCATCGCATTGTCGGCGATGCTCGGAATTCTGCCCGACTCTGGATTGTGCTGAATTAGCATGTTCTGTTCCGGTCCGATCCGACCGGAGATGATGCCGCGAACTCTCGCCATGACCGGTTCACTCGGTTGTTCTCTCAGGCGTTCCCAAAGTGCGACAGTATTGCCATCTATTAGCTGGAATTGACGACTGGTGCTACCTTCAATCTTTTGCGAAATTATCGACATTCTTTCGAACTTGATCGGAACAAACTGGCTGTCGGATTCTGCACCAGCTTTCGCTGAAGTTGCGACTGCATCTGAAACTGGCTTTGATGGAGTTGGCTCGGGCGACTTGATCTCCGCCGGTTTGTAGTGTGTCATCGCGGCGCCGGGCGCGGATGCGACCATATCTGTAATTCCGGTCAAAGTTGCACTTGTTACTACTTGCGAAAGGTCGAATTTTTCTCCTGCTTGCTGTTGGCGATTGATTTCTTGCACGCTACCAGACGACACACCAAAAATTCCACCTGTTGCAAGCGTCGACATGAGCGGGCTACTTTTGAGTGCACCGCCGGTGATGCGATCGATGCCGCTGACTGCACCATGGGCAAGGCCAAAAGTAATCAAGTCAGAAGCGAGCGCTCTCTTGTTGAATGATTGCTCGGCGATTCTCGAAAGTCCGGTAGAGGCGCTATAGCCGTCGGCTGTCTGATAAGTTTCGCGGGTCAACGAGGAGTCGATAATTCTGCTGCCAACGCCAAGACCCAGTGCCTTGGCTGCAATTCCCATATCCGCGCCGCCGACTTTGTTGAACATGCCTTTGAGCGCTACACCCTTGGTCAATCCAAGCCCGCCATCGACTAATTGGTCCGATAGCGCTTCACCAGGTTTTGCACCGTCCAGTACCCCAGTCGTCGCCGCGATCGCCCAGCCGGCGCGCCCTGGTAGGAACATTCCGGCGGTTTTGATCATGCCCGAGCCGTATGTGTTGATTTGCTGGTCCAGTTGCATCGAGCTCTGGTCCGCTTTGACCACATCGGTCGCTTGTGCGGCGAATTTTTGAGCTGCAGCGTCGTCTCCGCGTGTGGTTGCGGACTGTAAATCCTGCTGGAGTTTCTCGACGGCGCCAAGCGAGTCGGCTCGGAAAATACCCGTGACCGCCGAAATCCCTGTGGCTAAATAACTTTTCTGACTGTCCTGCTCTTTGTGGGCCGCGACGTCCTTCCTCATTAACTCGAGGGCTTCCGACGGCGTTGGCGGGGTCGCTTTATTCGCATTTATCGATGCGTCAAACAAATTTAGAATCCGGGTGGAGAAGGTGAGTTCACTCTACGCCCCGGGGCGCACGTCCTCAATGGGGATATTCCCCTCCCCCTTAAATTGGGAGCGATTAGGGGGCGTAGAATCAAATTTATGGTGGATAACGCCGTGCCTGTTGCAGTGAATTCCCTAGCTGAACAAGTCTATGTCCGTGCTATAACGAATTTACTGGCTGCGGGGGATGCAATCATGGATTTACGGAAGTCTGGCATCGGTATCTCGATTTTGGTTTGCTCCGTTTGCGTTTCACTATTTGGCTTTGCACAACAGCCTTCGTTCAGTGCGCCCTCTGGTCACAACGCTAACTCACAGGGACAGAAAAAAATGCTTCCTTGCTTATCTGTACTTATGACGACAAAAATTTTTGCTGATGGCGTTCGCGGCGAAAGTCCCGACCTTTCACCAGGCTATAAAGCCTTCCTTGAAGCCTATGGGCTTTTGCCGAAAATAAGTAACGGCGATCTTCAGCACCTGGTAAAGAATGCGACACCTGCCGGCAAATTGTATGCAGCCGCGTTGCTTCGTGTGAAGGGCGAGTTGCCCAGAAGCGAGTGCTATGCCAGTTTACTGAGCGATCAATCGTCGGTTGATTATCAATCGGGATGCCGTTTGACGACAGCAAAAGTGTCGGAGATAGCAAAACAGCTACTCGATTCGGACAAATATTTGAACTTCACTCCCGGCGTATATTGCACCGTGCCAGGGCCTATCAAATCGCTTGAGAAAACTGTCATTGAGCATCCGGTCGTTGGTTCGACACGCGCAGATTTATCCAAACACTTCACCGCCGATGGTGGCTTGTCTGTGCCATTCAAGAAAGAACGCTACTTTATTCCGAATGTCTTCGACGCTCAGCACCGCGTGAAAAAATTCGACATCAAATTCAAACCTGCAGGAATGACCGATGCGGTTTATTATCTCGGCAAGTGGGTTTCACCGCCACAGAATGATCTTGATACCGTGATGGAGTTCTCAGCACCGTATTATGAGCAGATGCATTTCGATTAGCTTTAATCTCTCGGCGCACCATATATGATGCCAATCTTCTCTGAGTTGACATCGAGAGAATCTAACTTCTTGAAAGTTCGCGCCTTTTGATCGAATCTCACAAGAAGCGTATGGTTGTCTTTCCATTCGCAGTCGACTTTGAGACTGACGGCTGCATCGTGGTTGGCGTCTTCCGAAAAAATATTTCCGCCGTCGTCGGGTAGGGCTTGGTTTGCATTTAAGATGGAGATTTGTGTGTTCGCGCCGGTTGTTGACCCACAATCTCGCTCGAAGACAATCGCTTTCAATTTCCAGTCGGGACTTCGACTCTCTGACTTGATTGAGTTCGAGCACATTCCGCATCCCGCAAAGAGAAAAGCCTGGACAATCAGCGCCACCCAAAGTTTGGAGTGAGTTTGTCCAGGCATTATTTCACCAGATAGGGATCTGGATTTGATTATAGACCGAGGAAGTCTGGTCCGCTTCCTTGCGATGTTGGTTTAACACGCAGGTTCACTTCAGGACATACGTCTTCGCATGTTCTGCAGTGTACGCAGTTTTCCAGCGACATTCCGTGTTTCTTGATTTGATCCACGATGTCGACGCGGTGCACTTCGGCTGTACAGTCAGCTACGCAAGGAGTTGTCTTATCGACGCCTTCGTAACGTTTGATGCACTCCATGCAAACTTGTGCATTGAATTCATCGATGTGATTGTTGCCTTCGTGATACTTCGTCGCCGAATAGAAAACAGCGTCGGCACGTGAGTAGATCGTCGATTTGTCGTACTGTGGTTCTTCGTACTTAGGAGCTACAAACGATGGAATGATGTGCTTGTAGTCGGCTTCGTACTTGATTGGTCCAATGTTGAATTTACCGTTGATCAAGCCGAGCGATCTGACACCATCAACCGGTGCGCCGAATGGGTGCTTGACCCAAACTTTCCACATACCGAACATAGCCGATGATTTGTCGATGCTGCGTGCAACTTCTGGCAAGTATTCACCGAGCAATTTTGGATTTTCGATGAACGCCCAGCGGAAATAACGATTGTCGTAAGACTCTTTGATGACGAAGCTGTTGTTGAGACGCTCTTGATACGGTGCGAGTGCAGCTTCGCTGTAGTCGCCTTTGACCAGGGCATCGTGCAACACTTCTGCTGCTACGTATCCACATTCCATCGCGCGGTCGATACCAGCGAGGTTCTTCACATCGAGTACGCCGAGCGCATCGCCGAGGAGAATTCCACCTGGAACTGCGAATTTGGAAGGAAGCGAGTAGTAGCCACCTTCAGGAAGCAGTGCTGCACCATACTTGAGCAACTTGCCACCAGTGATCATTTTCTGAATCCACGGGTGCTTCTTATAATCCTGCAACTTCTGTTGCGGATTCATATTCGGGTCGCGGCTGTCCAGGCTGATTACCATACCGATGGTCAGCTTGTTGTCTTTCATACCGTAGACGAAGCCACCACCAAAGGTGCCTTCCAGCAACGGCCATCCGAGTGTGTGCCAGACTTTGCCTTCATAGCTTTCGTTGCACTGCCAGACTTCTTTTACGCCGACTGACCAGATCTGTGGGCAGTTGCGGAGTTTGAAGTGGTCGATGACGTCGCGTGAGATAAAGCCTTTGTCGCCGAAGCAAGTGAACTTACCGTAGACGTAATCATCTTCGCCTTTTGGATCTTCAGTTACGCTGACACCGGCAACGCGTCCATCTTCGAACACGACACCGTGGGCTGCGAAACCAGTGAACAAGTCCATCGAGACGTTTGGAACATCTTTGATTTTTTCTTGCAATTGGCGAGCCATCCAATTGGTGACAAAGCTCAGGCTCAAAACCAGGTAACCGGTTTTGTCCATAGTCTTAGGCACCATCTTTGATGGCATATCCCACTTCTTGTTCACGCCCAGTACTGACAGATTGCTTTCAGTACAGGTCGCTTCGATAGGGAAGTTCAACTCTTTGTAGTTTGGCCAGACTTTTTCCAGAACGTGAGGGTTGGAAACGGCACCACTCATGATGTGCGAGCCGAACTCTTTGCTCTTTTCCAGAATAGCGATAGTGAATTCCTTGCCGCTGGCTTTAGCCAATTCAAGGAAGTGATACGCGAGGGTCAGGTTGGATGGACTGCCACCGACCAGCAATAGGTCATACTCAATGCGATCAGACAACTGCCTCAACCTCCCGCTTCGCTTTGTTTTCCTGTAATTGTTTGATCATCTCTGGAATGATCTGATAACAATCTCCGACGATTCCGTGATTCGCGAATTTAAAAATCGGGGCGTCCGGATCTTTGTTAATGGCGATAATCATATCGGATTTCGACATGCCTACGCGATGTTGAATTGCGCCTGAAATACCGCATGCAATGTAGAGTTTCGGACGAACTGTTTTACCGGTTTGTCCGACCTGGTGTTGGTATGGAATCCAACCGAGGTCAACGACTTTGCGTGAAGCTCCGACTGCTGAGTTTTCAAAACAAGCAGCGAGTTTTCTCACGAGATCGAAACCTTCTTGAGTTCCCAATCCGTATCCACCAGCTACAACCACTTCAGCGTCAGTAATTTTGACGCCCTTTGCGATTTCTCGAATGGTTTCTTCTACGACTAGACGATAATCTTCGTCTTTCAAGTTGACTGGAATCTTGGTGATTTCGCCTTTGCGATTTGCATCTGGCTTGTTTGGAATCATGACACCAGGTCTGGTGGTAGCCATTTGAGGATTCTTCCACGGTCCAAGAATTCTAGCTTTCAACGACTCGCCGAAACTTGGGCGGATCGCGTACAAGCAGTTTGGATAGAGACCGATTTTAGTCGGGTCCACTTTGCTCTTGTGTTCGTAAGGTCCGATGTCCAACTCTGTGCAGTCTGCAGTCAGCCCGGTGTCGAAGTGAGCTGCAATGCGTGGAGCGAGGTCGCGTCCTGTCGTGGTCGAACCGAGCAGTGTCGTATGTGGTGGCTCTGGCAATGACTCGAGGAAGTCGCAGATGACACGGCGATAAGGCAGTGTTCTGTAGCTTTTCAACTCTTCATGGTCGGCGACAAAAACTTTGTCAGCACCAGATTCGATCAGCTTCTGGGGAATGTCACCTAAATCGTGACCCATGATGACGCAAATCAGAGATCTTTCCATCTTGTCTGCCAGAATTCGTCCGGCACCAAGAAGCTCTAGCGTAACTGGTTGCAGTTCGCCGAGAATGTGTTCGGCAACTACCAGAACTTCGCCTTTTGGACAGAACATCGAGACGTCTGGCGCAGCATTTTCTTGCGGTGTTTGTTCTTGTTCGCTCATTATTTAGCCACCAAGTATTCGCGGATTCCTGTGTTTTTGATGATCTCGCCGACCATTTCTTCCGGTGAATGTCCTTCGTGCATGGTGCAGTTTCCACCGATGTCGCCAACTTTTTCAGTTGCGGCAACGATCGTTGGTGAGCCTTTCAAGCCGCACCTTTCGATATCGGCACCGATCAAATCGAGGTCGATAGTCTGGATGTATTGCTTCAACTCTTCTTGCTTTCTCGAGAGTTGCTGCACGCGCCATGCGCCTCTGAACGATTTGTATTCAAGCGGATGATATGAGTTCGCAACTGTGACAAGCACAGGCGTGCCAGTCACCACTTTTTGAATACCGCCTTCGATAATTCTTCTTGCGTGCACTTTGCCTTGTTCGATGGCGAAGTCTTCGCAATAAGTGATCTGCGGCAAACCAAGTCGCTCAGCCAATTGCGGACCGACCTGCGCAGTGTCGCCATCGGTCGTTTGCAATCCGCAAAAGATGATGTCGAATTTCCCGGCGTGTAAAACTGTTTTGTACAGCGCGTAGGCTGTTGCCAGTGTGTCGGAGGCAGCTAATCTGCGGTCTGATAGAAGAAAACCGCGATCGACTCCGTGTTCTAACGCTTCCATCAAAATTTCTACAGCAGGCGGCGGTCCCATCGAGATGGCGGTAACCGTTCCACCGTAAACCTTTTTTGTATGAAGAGCGGCTTGTAGGGCGTATCGGTCAAATGGATTCAGCATCCGCTTGGCTTTCGCCCGGTCAATCGTACCGTCTGGATTTATGCCCGCCTTCGATCCCTGGTCAGGAACCTGCTTGACGAGCACGAAAATGTTGTAGCCTGACATGAACACTCCTGAGTTCCCAGATTCAATATTTACATATTTAGGTCGCTGAAACTTGGATTGTTACGCGACTTCTCTAACCTGAGATTCACGCTATTTGACGCGTTATTTGGCTGTTTCGCGCAATCCGTAATGGTTTCTTTGTAATTGATGTCATACGGGAAAGCCGCGCAGTCGCGGCGGTATCATTGCTTGTCCCCGGGATGAAATATGACTAAGAGGATTTCGGTTTTGAAAAATCGGCTAAGACTGGGCGTTGCGAAGGTTTCCATGATGCTCTCGGCATCGCTGTTGGTCGCTTCCGGAGTCGGCGCAGCTCCTGAAAACACGATTGTCGATATCAAGATTAAGCCGCCTGTAATCCTGGCACCACAACCCAAAAACGACCTGTCGAGTGATCAAAATTTCAGCATGATTGCTGATTCCTATTTTGACGATATGTTCAAACTCGACCCGAACTGGGCGACTTCAGCGGGTTTCCATGAGCATGACGGTGAGCTTGAAAACTTTTCTGCTGACTTCTATGCTGCAAAAAGCGCAGGATTGAAAAGCTATCTAGATGTATTGAATGCAATGGATGCAAAAGGTTTGTCTCGAACCGTGCGCCACGATCGTGAACTGCTTATCAATCATATTCAAAGCGACCTGCAGGATAACGATGAGCTAAAGCTCTGGAAGAAAAATCCCGACACTTATTCGTCGACAGTCAGCTCCAATGTTTTTACTTTGATAGCGCGCGATTTTGCACCGCTACAGGTGCGCATGAAAAGCGTGATCGCTCGCGAACGGTTGATTCCACAGGCACTCGAGTTCGCCAAGCAGAACTTGGATCCGCAGATGGTACCGAAAATTTACGCTGAAATCGCCCTGGAAAACATGCCCGGTGCAATCGAGTTTTTCAAAGTGTCAGTGCCTGCGACATTCAAGGGCGTGAAAAATCAGGAGTTGCAAAAGGAGTTCGCTGAAACGACTGACAAAACAGTGGAGGCTTTGACCAAGTATCAAGAGTTCGTCAAAGCGATGGTTGATAAAGGCGAATGCAAAGGAACATTCGTCATCGGAGAGGATGCTTATCGCAAGAAGCTTTTGCTGCAAGACATGGTCGATGAGCCAATCGATTCACTTTTGGCGCGTGGAGACAAAGAGCTGAAGCGCCTGCAAGCAGAGTTCGTTGCGTTAGCAAAAGAGATCGATCCTGCAAAATCACCAGACAAAGTTTATGCCGGCATCTCGAGTGAGCATCCGAAACCGGCACAACTGCTGACAGATATTCGTAATTTGTTGGATCGCATTCGTGATTTTTGCGTGCGTCAGAAGATAGTGACAATCGCGTCCCCCGAGCGTCCGACTGTTATCGATACACCTGGATTCATGCGCGCTTTGATGTTTGCCGCGTTGGATACGCCCGGAGCTTACGAAAAGAAAGCGACTCAATCTTTCTATTACGTGACACCACCTGAGAAAGATTGGACACCAGCGCACGTCGAAGAACACATGCGAGCTTTCAGCAACAGCGACCTGCTTTGCACGTCAATTCATGAGGCTTATCCCGGTCACTTCGTCATGTATTTGCATGTGAAAAAATCCGCTCCGAGCAAGGTGCGCCGACTTATCAGTTCGAGCTTGACCGACGAGGGCTGGGCGCATTACTGCGAGCAGATGTTGCTCGACGAGGGATTCAATAAAGGCGATAAGAAACTGAAACTAACTCAATTACATGATGCTTTGCTGCGTTGTTGCCGCTACATGGTCGGTCTGAAAATGCACACGCGCGGCATGTCAACTGAAGATGCAATCAAGTTCTTCATGCAGGAAGGTTACATGGAGAAGGCTAACGCCGAGCGTGAAACGAAGCGCGGCACGTCTGATCCAACGTATCTCGTCTACACCCTGGGCAAAATGCAGATTCTGGCTCTTCGGGAAGACTATAAGAAATACAGGGGCTCACAATATTCGTTGCAAGAATTCCACGATAAGTTCCTCAGCGCGGGCGATCCGCCGATCAAAATCATTCGTGAAGAGATGATTCTTACGCCTGAGAAATAATCGAATTGTAGACTTTGTATTAGAATGACGTGGCTCATACCCATCCATCTAATAAAGGATTGAAATGAAAAAACAGAAAAGCATTTTTGGATTGTTGATGATCGCTCTGGTCTCGACACAATTCAATATGGCTGCTTATGCGCAAGGGGAAGGTGCCGAGCATAACGAGGCTGCACCAAGCGGGTGGAGTACCGAGCTGGAGAGAAGTTTGGATCGAGCTGAAAAAGAGCACAAGTTGGTGCTTGCGGATTTCTACACAAGCTGGTGCGGGTGGTGCAAAAAATTGGATCAGACAACATTTGCTGACCCTGCGCTAATGAAATATATGGATGAGCACTACATTCCAGTCAAGCTGAATGCCGAAGACAAAGGTGAAGGGCAGCGAGCCGCAGAAAAAAACGACGTCTCTGCATTCCCTACTGGACTCGTGTTTAACGCCAAAGGCAAAGTTGTTGGTCGTATCTTTGGATACTTCGAAGCACCGGCATACAAAGCGAAGTTAGTTAAGTTTGCGAAGAAGAACAAAGTTTGATCGAGTAACGACGCGCACCGAATATGGTGCAGTCTAGAAGTGAGCAAATAGAAGTGTTTGTAGATTTGCTCGAGTAACCAATCCCAACGACAGAGAGAAAGCTGATGAGTACGACCGGAGAAAAGAGTGCAGTAGTAATCAAACCAAGAATTCGAGGATTCATTTGTGTAACCTCGCATCCAACCGGTTGTGCTGCGCACGTGCAAGAACAAATCGATTACGTTCAAAAACAGGGACTGATTCAAGGCACTCCGAAGAAAGTTCTCGTCATCGGTGCTTCAACCGGTTATGGATTGGCATCGAGAATCACAGCGGCTTTTGCCGGCAAAGCTGGCACAGTCGGTGTGTTTTTCGAAAAGCCGAGCGTAGATGGCAAGCCAGCAACCGCCGGCATGTACAACTCGATTGCTTTCGAGAAAGCGGCTAAAGCTGCTGGTCTGTACGCGAAAAATATTAATGGCGATGCATTTTCTGACGCTATCAAAGAAGAAGCGATTAAAGCCATCAAACAAGATCTCGGAAAAGTCGACATGGTTGTATACAGCCTTGCGTCACCTGTCCGCACTCATCCCAAAACTGGCACCACTTTCCGCTCGGTGTTGAAGCCAGTCGGAAGCACTTTCACTAACAAGACGCTCGACACCGATAAAGGTGTTGTGAAAGATATCAGCATCGAGCCAGCCAACGAGCAAGAAATGGCTGATACCGTTGAAGTCATGGGTGGTGAAGATTGGAAGATGTGGATCGATGCGTTGAAGAAAGCCGATGCACTCGATGAGAACGTCGTCACCGTCGCATATTCGTACATTGGACCAGAAGTGACCTGGCCGATTTATCGTGATGGCACTATCGGTAGAGCGAAAGCAGACGTCGAAAAAGCGGCTGAAGAAATCACCAGAGATTTGCAAGGCATCAATGGAAAGGCATATGTTTCAGTGAACAAAGCTCTCGTCACACAGGCAAGTTCAGCAATTCCAGTCGTTCCTCTGTATATTTCGTTGCTGTACAAAGTAATGAAAGAGAAGAAATCGCACGAAGGTTGCGTCGAACAGATGTATCGCTTGTTCAACTCGCAGTTGTACAACGGCAATCGTCCGAAACTCGACCAGGACGGAAGAATTCGTATTGATGACTGGGAAATGGATGCTGACACTCAAGCCAAAGTGCAAAAACTCTGGAATGAAGTCACTACCGAAAACCTAGAAGCCATCTCGGATTTCGATGGATACAAAAAGGAATTTTTGAAACTGTTTGGATTTGGATTCCCTTCAGTCGATTACGAGAAAGAAGTCGATCCCTCCACGAACTAAATTCGCGGACAGCCAATGTTTCGATGTTGAAAAACAAAAAGCCTCGCGTCCTGCGAGGCTTTTTGTTTATATTTCGAGGCGTTGTTCGCAGTGCGCGGATGCTTAGTTTGCTTCTGCGGTTTGAATGACGTTGTACATTGTTTGTAGAGCGAGTGTGGCACCACCGCATCTTCGAATGAAATCTCTTGCGACTTCTCGAATCGCATTCATATCTTTGAAGTTTGGCATAAAGCCAAAACGCATTGTTTTCGATGTCGCCATCAAGTGACGAATAAATCGCAATCCAGTCTCTGTAATTTCTGCGTTCTCTGGTCCACCGCTTCCCTGCACGATCGTGCGAACGATAGATGCTTCTGCAACGAATGCAGCGACTGCATCAGCGGCTGGTTTGTACTTGATCGGTTCGAATTCCTGTTCGTTTGAAGAAGGTTCAAAATTCATCGCCATTTGCTCCCGAAATATAAAGAAATCGTTTAGTGCCACCCCAGTAATCTAACAGGCTGGCAAAACTTGGCAACTAAACAAACACTAATTGAGGACGGTTTTCGGAGCTTTCGAGTGATTAGATTTTTGCTGGGATCGCGACGAAATCCAGACAGACTGAGCCAGAGCAGACATTTCAAATGATTAGTCTACCCCTCGATAGAGCAGCGGATACCGACCAGTTCTATGTTTCAGTGTGTATCGCCGTAACGCGCCTTAACAATTCCGCAATCAAGCAATAGTGCCGGTTTCGCTTGTATTGATATGTGTATTTCCAGTACAGTTTTTCAATGCCGGTGCGGCTTTTGTCTGTCAACTCGCCGCCGGAGAATTCCAATCTACAGATATATGGAACGCACGCGATGCAAACCAAAGAATTGTCGACGAAGCAAACAAAGGAGCCCACGCGGAAACACATGAAGTGTCTTGTCAAAGAAGATGTGAACAAAGACGGAATGACTTTGCGCACTGATGTTGCTGTGCCAGAACTTGGGTTCGACGATGTGCAAATCAAAGTGCTCGCGACAGCGGTGTGCGGCACAGACAAAAGCATTTATAGCAGCGCCAACAACGAAGGCATCCGCAACGAGATGCAGCGCTACATCGGTGATGGTGGCTACAAACCTATTGTCGTCGGGCACGAATTCTGCGGCATCGTGGAAAAAGTTGGTGTCGGCGTCGGTCGTGACCATTGGGAAGATGTACCGGAACATCTTCTGATCGAGCCCGGTGACTACGTTACGGCTGAAATGCACCTTGCTTGCGGACACTGCATGTTGTGTCGAACTGGTAACGAACATATTTGTACGCAAGTAAAAGTAAAAGGCGTACATCTTGATGGATGTTTCGCAGAATCCGTTTCTGTTCCATACAAGAATGTGATCTTGCTAGGTAAGAATGGCGACCAGAGCCGTATTCCGAAGCGCATCGGAGCGCTGTTGGATGCATTTGGTAATGCCGTTCATACAGTGCATGAGGCAGATGTGCGTGGAAAATCAGTAGCAATTCTTGGCGCTGGTCCACTGGGATTGATGGCGACATTCTTGTGTCGCGATTATGGTGCCTCGCGCATTTACTTGACCGAAGCTGCTGATGTCGACCGTCGTTTCACTCTGGCAAGAGAATTCGGCGCGGACGACTGTTTCGACGTCACCAAAGGATCAAAAGCGCTTTACGAATCCGTGGACAAACATGAGATCGGATCGAACGGTGTCGACATCGTTCTTGAGATGTCCGGATCACCCGCTGCTTACACTGATGCATTCAAAATCGTTCGCAATGGTGGCACTGTGATTCTTCTCGGCATCGCGCGCAAGCCGCTTGCGAATTTCGACATCGCAAACGCAGTGATCTGGAAGAGCGTTACGGTTAAGGGCATCTTCGGTCGTAAGATGTTCGACACCTGGGAGACGATGTTGAGAATGTTGCGATGCGATCGCTTCGATTTGCAAAACAAACTCGACAAAATTATCAGCGCAAAAACTTACGCTCTGGACGAATTCGAAGATGCGTTCTCCGCGCTCGCGAGCGGTAAGGAGATGAAGCTTGTGTTTACTCCGGAATCAAATAAAAAATAAGTACCACTCGAAGCTTCTGCGATTCCGCACTGCATTCGCCTGGTTCAATCTGTATTTTCAAAATCTGTCAAAGGGGCTGAATAATGGTTACTTCTTCAACTAAACACAAACTTGGTGTCAATGAGTTGTACTCGTCTCTCGGCAAAGAGTTGGAAGAAGCGAAACAGACCAAGACATATAAATTCGAAGTGCCGATTGACGGACTTCAAGGTGGCACCGTCAGCGTCGGCGGCGAACACAATGTCGTCATGCTCGCGTCCAATAACTACCTGGGACTGGCCAACCATCCTCGTGTACGCGAAGCTGCTAAATTCGGTCTGGAGCGTTACGGCTTTGGTATGGGCTCGGTACGTTTTCTTTGCGGCACGCAAAAAATCCATGCAGAGTTAGAAGAAACGATTGCTCGTTTCCTCGGCGTTGAAGCGGCTATTTTGCATTCCTCTTGCTTTGCAGCCAACGAAGCTTTCTTTACCGCACTTTTGTCTGGACCACTGGGACAGAGCGATTATCGCGACGTGATTTATTCTGATGCATTGAATCACGCAAGCATCATCGATGGTATCAGGCTGGCTCGCCAGGCGACGAAAACCACTGACTTGCGCGCTTACAAGCACAATGACTTCAAGCAGTTGACGGATTGGATCAAGGAAGACGAATCAAAAGATTACAGACTAAGTGTTATTGCGACTGACGGCGTATTCAGCATGGAAGGCGAATATGCGCCTTTGAAAGATTTCGTCGAACTCGCAGCCAAAAACAATCACCTTCTGTTTGTGGACGAATCACACGCGACTGGTGTTCTCGGTAAGACTGGACGAGGAACTCCCGAACAATGTGGCGTTCACGGCAAAATCGATGTCATCACAGGAACTCTCGGAAAGGCGCTTGGTGGCGCGGCTGGCGGCTTCATCGCCGGTAAAAAAGAACTGGTTGATTACATGCGTCAGAAATCGAGACCATACACCTTCTCGAATACATTGCCACCACCAATAGTGTGCGCTTCGATGGAAGCAATCAAGATGCTGGAAGAGGACAACAGTCTCGTTCAGAAGTTGCACGACAACACTGCATACTTCCGGAAAGAAGTGAAGAATCTCGGATTCACTATCCTTGAAGGCGAACATCCGATTGTGCCAATTATGGTCGGGGAAGCTGCAACTGCAATGGATATGAGTAAGGATCTCTTGCCTGAAGGTGTCTACGTGCGTGGACTCTGGTATCCAGTTGTTCCGCGTGGAGAAGCCAGATTGCGTGTTCAGATTTCAGCCGCGCACGAATTGAAAGATTTAGATCGCGCGCTTGCAGCCTTCCAAAAGGTTGGCAAAAAGCTCGGAGTTATCTCCTAGTTAGTTCGGAATCATTTCCTAATTAGCTCGGAATTATTTCCTAATTAGCTTGGAGTTATTGCCTAATTGCTCGGAGTTATCTCCTAATTAGCTCAGGCTATTCTACGCGCTGTGCTTCCCAGTTGCCGCCGCCTTGCGTTTTACCTTGCATGTACGGACCCTGGTAATCTTTGTCGTTGACGAAAGTAACGGATGCTTTGAAGGTCATGCTTCGAGTCGATGATGCCTGGTTCTTACCCTTCGTGTACTCGCGCACAATTGTCACTTTCGGATAGTGATACCAGCCTTTCTTGATCACAAATTTTTCTTTCGTGCTCATGTCCACACCGTGGCCTGTGATGCGGTCGCCTTCTTGCTCGATGAACATAGACGAGCGCACGGTCTTGAAGTTGTACTCGTAACCAACATCCCACTTACCTGAAAGATGTGGTGCGCGATCGACTGGCCAATTCGAAAGTAGCGGACGCCCCTGGTCAGACGGCGGGCCGCCTTCGTTCTGACCAGGAGGTGGACCACCCTGGTCTGGTGGCGGACCCTGATTTTGCTCCGGTGCCTGAGCGGATTGCTGTTGTCCAGCGGGCACCATTTGTGCTTCCCAAATGTTCGAAATGATTTTTCCATTCACGGCAGTTGAGTAATCACCGCTCATGTACGGTCCGTGAAATGACTCGTCATCCTGGATTTCAATCTTTCCGCTGTATTCGATTGGTGGATGTCCCTGATATTTTTTGAAAAATTTGACTTGTCCGTTGTTGATGGTGCCGTTCTCAATCACGAACTGCGTGCCATCCTGGTCATCGGTGCCAGTGCCCGAAAATTTTTGTCCGTTCTGTTCGATATGAAATTTCGAGTTCAACGTGCGGGTTTCAAATTGAAAGCCGACGTTCCAATCGCCCGCTACTGAACCCGGAGTCTGTCCAGTCGGTGTTTTGAATGGATCTTGTCCGCCCGAGTTTCCCGAGTTATTTGACGATGTTGTAGTCGTAGATTTCGTTGTGGTGCCACCCTTTTTTGCACCAAGGTCCACCTTTGCACAACTGGCTAAAAGTCCACTGGCGAGCACCATTACGAGGATTTTCGAAGATAAATTTTGATGCGATTTGTGCGCAATTTTCATTGATGTCGCCTTTGTTTTTTCGAAAGCTTTTCTTGGGATGAAAAGTAGTAAGAATGCTTGCTGGAGCAGCTTTTATAAGCCTACAGAATTGGCTGCGAGCTGGAAACCCTTGAAAATCTCATTATGTTGAATTCTACCGCCTGTTAAAAAAATTTGCCCGAAACTGTCGCTGGGCGCGCCACAATGGATAAATTAGTTCCACAAATGGGTATGTCAAGATTAATTAGTTGACTACGTATTTTCCCCACTGACAAGTTTTGAACAGACCAATAGAGTGGCTTTTACTTACCATTAGTCCGCCCCCCGCTGCTCTAACTTAAGATCCCAGAGAGTTACTACCGTGGCTTCATCGGAAAGCGCTTCTTTAAAATCAAATTCTGACAACAAATCAGATAAGACTGGTGCGCATCCTGATGCGACCGACAAAAACGACAAGACAAAGTCGGGCACGGATAATACTGCTGCCGATGCGTCGCACGATAATTCGACTGCGGACCCGAACAAGCTTCACGAAGACTCCTGGTTCAGTAAAATTGTAGATGGTGCTAAGTCGGTCGCTAGCACCGTTTTGAATGATGCCGCGTCGCTCTTCAATTCATCTGATAGCGTGATCAAAACAGATAAAGATCTGAGTGATTACACATTCAGCATGGATATTTTCAAATCTACAGATACGCAGAAACCCGCTGCAGAAGCGCCTGTACCAACGAAAGACGATACGTCCAATTGGTTTACGCGTATGGGCAAAGCCGCTGAAGACTTTGGCGGAAAAATGCGTGGTGGCGTGACCAGTGCATTGGATTGGATGTTCACTGGCACTGACAGCAAGGGCAATGAATCTACAGTTACAGCGAAAAATGGCGAAGCTCACGTTTCAGGCAAGAACCAAGATGGTGTTCCTGTCGATGTGAAAGTAGACAAGCATGTAGTCGAAGGCGAGGCTGGATCTGTCAAATTCCGCCACGATAAAGATACTAACGAGAACAATTACGATTCCGGTAGATTCCAGGGTCACACCGAAGGTGATATCAAAACTGTCGTCGACAAGCGATCGAAAGACACTTTCCAGTGGGATGAAAAAACACAGAAAGGATTCCTCGCCGATGCTTCAGGCAAGCACATCTTGGAGTTTGATTCCAAAGAACAACTGACGCAGCAACTCGATGCGCGCCGAGCTTTGACGCAGACACAAGAGCGCGCAGATTGCACTGCCGATGCCATTCGCGCCCGCATGATGGCTGGGCTCGAGCATAATCAAACTAAATTAGTAGTGGACAAAGATGGTGACTATGCCGTCGTTCGCAACGATGGTTTGATGGTCAAAACTTATAAGCAGGAAGGTTACGTGACGATCGAGAAAGATGGTCACATGATCAAAATTCAAAACAATCAAGCTTTCATTCAGCACGAAGATCCAGTCACTCACCAGAAAGATTGGGTTGCAATGCGTGGCAGACATGGTGAGCTGCCCCATGGCTTGCATGTCGATGACAAAACTGGTGCCGTCACGTTGAACGGTCAGAAGATCGTTAACGAGCACGGTAACGTGCAAGCTGAAGGCGCGAACATCGACATCAAAGCCGGCCGATTGACCACCACATCTGATACCGGTCCAGTGACGGTCGATAACTCGCACGGTCGCACCACTGTTACACATCCAGGTGTAGCAACCATCGTTAACGACGGGCATACTTTCATCAACACCGACCCGAAGACTCGCAATATTTTTGCCAGCATGGATTCAGATCACGGTCAGGTAAATTTATTCGGCGGCGAAAACGGAAGTGGTGTCAAAGTCGACTTGAACAAAGGCGGCAACCTGACTTTCACTGAACCTGATGGTCAAGTCACGAACATGAATAATCAGGGTTATTTCAATTCGTGTGATGCGCAAGGACGCAGCCTGATCGACATCGATCCCTACGGCAACGTAAATCTGTACGATGGAACACGCATCGGAGCTGATGGCAGCGTTTCTAATCGGTACGGTTCCGGTCAAGCCTGGGATAACGGTCAGAGCGCATCTGCAGCAATTTCGAATGCGGATTCCGCCGTCATGACTGCTCTGGCAGCGAGTGGTCACTTCGATCCTACAGGCAGCTCGCTAGGTGCTCTCGATGCCGCCGATTCTGAACTGAGTTCATTGGCGCAGGCTTACACTGCGATGGGACGTCTAGATCTTGTCGGGGCGATACATTCCGCTCAGGGTGAAATCGGCGCTGCTCGGGCCAGGGTCTTGGCTTGCGTCAGCGCATCGAACGAAGCGGAGCGCCGATTGGGTGATGGCAGCGCCACCCGTGTTGCCGAAGCTATAAACAGCGGATCTCCTGAAAACTACATCAGAAGCCAGGAAGAGCGACGTCGCGGTGTTGAAGTTGCCTGAAAACCTCACCCATTCGGTCTAAGTTGAGTTTCACCTTTTTGCGCACCTCCCCGGCGGTCCTTTCAACCGGCGCCGCAATTCGCTACACTATGCTGTGTAAGGGGAAGGAGGATTTCGTTGGCAATTCCGATGAACACGCCCGTAACCGTGCTGCTGGTGAGCGGCGAGCAGGTTGAGGGCGAAGTAGCAATGGCTGACCAGAGCACTTATTTGTGCATCAGGCGCGAAAACGAAACGCTTTACCTTCCCTGGTCAGCGATAAAATGTGTGCGCGGTCCATCGTTGCCTGAAAGAGGCGTGGGCGCGGGTTATTCGGCTGGTCGGTTGCCTACTTAGTAGTTTCGACGAATTCGTAATTCAAGAAGTGTGACTTGAGCCACGCTTCAATTTTTGCCTGGGTTTTGGCGTTCCTATATTCTTCGAACCGCTTCGCTTCTTCTTGGTTTCCTTCGAGAATTTTGCGAAAAGAAGAGAGTACATGTGGACTTTCGAAAGCCATCGAAAGAATATTTCTCAGCTTGTCGTCCTTTACGGATGCCCAAAACTCCTTCAGGTCCAGCGTTTGCTGTTCCTTCTCTGTTTTCGGCATGTAGAGAAACTTGTGCCTATCTTGTTCGATTTCGTCAGTCAAATCACGCAAATCAAGAAGGTTGCGATTGACTAATTTGACGACACCAGATTCGATATCAAGGTAATAAGAATTGTCTGGCGCATCATCGAGGTATGCGAACATCAATTCGGAAAGGTTGAGTTTGAGCGGTTTTGTAGTATCCATTGGTGGTGGCGGCTTCTGTGCAGTGGTGTAGCGGCTTCTGTGCAGTGAACGCTTGCAGAGTTTAGCAGCTTTGACCATCAATGAACGAATCTGTCGTAGACGGTTTGAATCGCTTTCTCATCAGGCTTGAGCGCGTGCGCCTTCTTCAGCTCTTCTTCGCCTTCGCTTCTGCGACTCAAGTGCTCAATCAACAAGAGACCAAATTTGCAATGTGCATCGGCATCCGCCAAATTCGACTCCAACGCTTTTCTGTAGATTGGCTCTGCTGCTTTGTATTGCTTATCGAGGACAAGCAAATTGGCTAGAGCAGTTTGATACATCGAATTGCCCGGCTCCGATTGAATCGCAGCTTGAAGCTCTTTTTGTGAGCGATCGACCAGGTCTTTCCATTTGACTTTATTGTTCTCGTTGCCCTTCAACAGGCTGATGAGAAGCACACCGTAGTGATAGTGCGCCAGAGCGTTCGAGGGATCGTTTTTTATCGCCTTCTCGAACTCGTTCTGCGCTTCGCTCGGGAAGTTCATATACTCGAAGTACAACTGTCCAAGCTGATCGTGGGCGTATGAATTCGAATCCTGAATGGTGATAGCCTTCTTGAAATTCTGTTCCGCAGATTTGTAATTTTTGTAGAGCGCCGTATCGATGTGTCCGAGCCCAATGTATGCAGCGCAGCTTTTGGGATTTATTTTCAAAGCTTTTTTGAATTGATCATCGGATTCGTCATAGACCTTTCGGTAATCTACGAGAAGATTTCCCAGACCGACTCGAGCTTCGTCAAGATTTGGGTCGAGTGCGATAGCGCGTCGATATTCCTTCTCTGACTCATCGACTCTACCGAGTGGTGTCAGCAAAAATGCCGCGAACATCGATGCCGGTAGCCCCATATTTGGTGCTAATTCGATGCCCTTTTTGAATTCGGCTTCGGCCTCTGCATAACGATCTTTGTCCAGTGCCACCACACGACCCAACTCACTGTGAAGCCGCGAATTAGCGGGAGCCAGTTCTGTCGCTTTGCGGATTTGCGCTTCCGCTTCTTTCGGTTTGTTCCGGTACTTGTAGAGGATATTTGCCAACCCCAGTCGAGCTTGCCAATCTTCAGAATCGGCGTCGATGGCTTTGTTGAATAGCCCCTCGGCTTCATCGATGTTGCGATTTTGATTGACGAGAAGAGTGCCGAGATTGACGAGGGCTTTCACGTTCAACGCGTCTAGCGCCAGTGCCTTTCGATATTGCTGCTCTGCTTCGTCTACGCGGTTGTTATTGTATTGATCCAAAAATCCAAGCAAGTATTGTGCTTCAGAACTAGTCGGGTCCATTCCGATTGCAAGCTGGATCTGGCGAAGAGCTTCATCCGAATTTCCGTTTCTGATGTATGCCCGACCAAGTGCTTCGTGCCCTCGAGTGGAGCTGTTATCGTTTACCACCGCTCGGTTTGCAGATTCGAGTGCTTCGGCGTACCTGCCTTGCTCGTCGTAAGCGTCGGCTAGTGATAAATACGCATCCACAGATGATGGATTATCTTTCACTGCCAGTTGTAATTCGTGAATCGCATCCCACAACTTGTGCTGGCGAATTAAGTTTTCTGCTGCGCCTTTATGCGCACCATAACTGGCGAAGTTCAGCGTAGACGATTTGCCGTCAGCGGTCGATCCCGCACCTGCAGTATCAGAACCGTATGGCACCGTCACTGGTGCCTGCCGGTTTACAGTCGGTGCCGAATTCAAGACAAACGACGAGCCTGTTAACGCCGTCGCCATGACTGGTGTTTGTAGTTCGCCTCGATCTTTCAAGACATCCGCTTGCACTTTCTGCTTTAGCGCCGCGAAATCTTGATCGATTGTATGCGTCCCAGGTGCTTTGAGCGCTTCAATCATGTAGTGGGTGAAGTAACTATTTTTGAACGAATCTGATTCCCAGGCTCGCTGGTCTGTTGCACTGGAAGACATGACGATGCTTCCGCTGCCCTGAGCGAGCGCAGATGGATTGATATTGTTCGACCGGGACAAGCCTTTGTGGCTGTCGCCAACCGCTCCGGCGCCGCTGTAGCAGGTGTCCATCACAAGCAAGATTCGATTTGTGTGAACGCGCTCTTTGATGATGCGTATCAATTGCTTCATCTCAATACCGGTCGCAAACATTTTGTTTACTTGCGTATCGTATGCAACGACGTAATTCACTCCGTTGATGTCCGCACCAGCAGGCGATCCGTGTGTCGAGAGGTAGATGACGACGAGGTCTCCAGGGGCTGCTCCATGCGGCAAAAATGAATCACCAAGAACGTCCATGATGTTGACTTTGGTGGCGTCAGAATTTGTCAGTAACTTGACGTGATCCTTTGCAAAGCGTCCACCATTTTGATCGACCAGGTAATCGTAGAAATCTTTCGCATCTTTGGCGGAGTAGTGCAGCTTTGGAATCGTGGGGTCGGCGAAATCTGCCAGTCCGATCACCACAGCCCATTTGTCTCCAATCGGACCTGCGGTCGACGTCGATGCTGCTCGTGTCTGCGGTGCCAAAAATAGCAACGCGCTTGCCAACATCGATGCGATTAATGGTTGTCGCTTCATCGGGCTCGGCTCCTCCGGATCTTAAGTATTCCCCAAGTTGCGCTCTTTTCTAGTGGTGACTGGAAAAGAATAGAAATTAGGCCCAGGTTTAACAGATTGGAATTTTTCGCCTGTTTCCAAGTTATTATTAACTGAAAAACCCCGAGACTCCACGTGAATAGCCTTTTTGACACACCATTGCATATCCCCGAAGGCATCAATTTTGATTGCACCGGTTGCGGCAATTGCTGTTTTCATTGGCCGGTTCCAGTTACAGATGAAGATGTTACTCGCATTGAGTGGCTTGTTGGAGAGACTGACAAGCCAAAATTTCGGGCGCTTAAAGCTTCAGTCGATAAGATGAAAGCTTTCACTCATTCGCTTGAAAAGAATGCGGATGGAAATTGCCAGTATTTAGATGACGATATTCGATGCCGCTTGCATAAAGATTTCGGCATCGAAAGTAAGCCTGCAATGTGTCAGTTATTTCCGTACACGTTCACAATGACTCCAACTGGTGCTTATGCATCTCTGAGTTTCGCAAGTACGGGAGTGCTCATGAATAGCGGCTCTCCGCTAAGTGATCAGAGGGGATTTTTGGAGAAGCAATTGCAATTGTTTTCCCGTCTTTATCCTGATGAACCAGATTGGTCGAAAATTCAGTTGGTTGATGGCGTTGGTTTGAAGTGGGTTGATTTTCTTCTGATTGATAAGCTCTTGCTTGAATCAATCAATCCTGGCAATCAAAAAGCATTGACTCGTCAGAATCTATTGAATCAGAGTGTACTCATAATTAGCAAATTGCCGAAGAAAATGGATCTGGATAATGCCCACCTGACGAGAGTTCGTCCGATTCTAATCGATCAAATTTTGCTAAAACTCTTGTACGAACTGTACTTTGTTGATGATGTCTATCGCGAAGGACTGACTGAATTCGATCCCAAACAATTTCTATCGCTGATGGCGGAGCAGCCGCAATCGCTATCTCTGAATTTCTCTCTCGGCACGTCCAGTGCGAAGTCGATTCAATTTCGCGCGGTAAACGAATTCAGACTTGCTGACAAAGCTGGTATTGCATTTGACGAGATGATGACGCGAATGATTTTTTGTAGGCTTTTCTCTAAACTTTATTTTGGCCCAGGTTTTGGTGGATTGAGCTTATTATCAGGTTTTCATCACTTAGTGATTCTCACTGCACTAATGCGTATTCACCTGAAACTTGCTTTCACGTCGGATATCGACGCCAGTGATCTGACATGGCAAATGGAACAACTTCGAGTTCTCGAGAAACGTTTGACTGTTATCAATCTTTCCCGAGAATCCCATGCCATCCTCGAAGTGCTGCTTCAAAGTCCCTTGCGCATAGAGAGAATAATGAGTTTAGCTGCATGAGTGTTGAAACGGAAAAATCACAAGCCAAGTTGAGAAAGGAGCTGAGCCAAACGTTCAGATCCCTCAAGCAGAGCCGAAATTTCCGCATATATTTCATCGGTCAAATTGTTTCGTTGTCCGGCACCTGGATGCAGAGTGTTGCACTGAGTTGGCTGATCTATCGCATGACACACTCGCCTGTCGCGCTGGCTCAAGTCGAATCCGCAAACTTATTGCCGATGATGCTGTTTGGCTTAGTCGGCGGTTCTGTGGCGGATAAGTACAGTCGTAAAAAAGTTCTGCTCGTCACTCAATGCCTGGCGATGCTGCAAGCAATCGTTCTTGCTATTTTGACTCTGACTCACCAACTTCAAGTTTGGCAAGCAATATTTCTTGCGTTCTGGGTTGGTACTTGCAGTGCTTTTGAGGTTCCATCCAGGCAAGCATTGTTAGTCGATCTCGTTGACCGGGATAATCTCGTTAATGCGATTAGTTTGAATTCCTCGTTGTTTCAAGGCGCCCGCACTGTAGGTCCCGCGCTTGCCGGCGCCATTGTGGCCGCTTCAAGTGAGGGTGTTTGCTTCCTTCTTAATGCGATTAGTTTTCTAGCGGCGATACTTGCGATAAGTTTGCTCAAGGTTCCGAAACGGCTTGAATTAAGTCACAAAGAATCCCAAAACGTAACTGAGGCGCTGAAGTTTGTTTGGAAAGAACCAAGCGTGCGTCGGGTTTTGCTGCTCGCAACTTGCTTGAGCTTATTTGGATTGCAATTCACAGTTCTTTTACCGGTGTTCGCGTCAGACATTTTGCATGGTGACGTTAAAACTTTGGCGGCACTACGGGCAGTGGCTGGAATCGGTGCGCTGATAGCTGCGTTGAATCTTGCTCATCGTGGCAGTGCCGAATTTCTGAGAACAGCCGTAGGAGTTGCGTGCGTCGTCTTCAGCATTTCGCTTATCGTATTTTGCTTCTCGACCAATCTGGTTTTGTCTCTCGCGCTAGCATCCATCTGCGGTATGGCTATGACTACGCAGATGAGTGGTGGACATTCCTTGTTTCAGTTGGCTGTGACTGACCGCTTGAGAGGGCGAGTGATGAGCATCTATATGACCGTCATGTTGGGAATTGCGCCATTGGGAAGCTATGTCGTCGGTTTAGCGGCGAGCAAATACGGTGCACCGCCGACGGTAGCGACGTGCGGAATCATTTGTTTGTGTGCTGGGTTGCTATATCTACTCTCTGTTCGAGGTGAGAAAGCTCGGAACTCGAAGGTGTCGTCGCAAGAGCTCCCGCAGAGCGGTGCTCCGGTCACTCAGGAAAACTCCGCGTCGCTCAGTCAATAGAGTTAGAATCTCATGACAGTTTTCGAGTTGTTGATTTTCGTGTCTCTGGGACTCGCGGTTGCCGCGCGAAAAAGGCATGCTATATCGCTTTGCTTTTGCGCACTTGGTTATGCGATTGCAGCCGTCACGATTTTTGCTGGTGAATTTCGCTGGCCGATTGCATTCGCCTACCTCGCGTTGTTCATGATTTCGTGGCTGGAAGTTTCCGACTTCAGGAAGCGCAGTGCGCCAAAAGACGACCGGGATGGAAGCGAGACGAGCGACAAGGCTGAAGTTGTTCGAAGAAACTTCTTGCGAGTAGGAGGATTACTTGCGGCGATTTCACTCTTCCTTGTATGGGCTTGCCCTAACGTCTCGCTTCCGGCACCGCGCGGACCATACAAAGTAGGCACTTGCACCATCACTATGGTGGATAACAGCAGACCGGGTTTGCTTCCAGATGAGCACTCTCGCGAACTTCCCGTGCAGGTTTGGTATCCGGTAAAGGAAAATCGTATGAAATTGGCTCCGTTCATGCAGCCATCGAATGTGGTGACTCCTTTCTTCGAGGCTCCGTTATTCGCGATTGTTGCGAGCCATTTGCACCTGATTAGAACTCACTCTTCTATCAACGACGATCCAGTGACAGCGCCAAATGGTGTCAAATTCCCTCTTTTGATCTTTTCACACGGACTGTTTGGTGGACGCATTCAAAACATCGTGCAAATTGAAGATCTTGTGAGCAACGGATACGTAGTTGCGGCGCTGGATCATACTCATGACGCAGCGTTTGCAATTTTTCCTGAAAAAACTGTGACATCTGATCTGGTGAGGGCGAAAATTCAAAGTGTTGCGCTGACAGACGAGCATGCTCTGGACGTTCGGCGTGACGATGTCTGTTTCGTTGCGGACAAGCTTTCGATGTACTTGCCCAAAGCAATTGGGTCGATTGTCGATTTTTCGAAGATTGGAGTTTTTGGACACTCGCTTGGTGGACAAACTGCGATGCTTTCTTGCGCAAAGGACTCCAAAATTAGTGCGGGACTGGCTCTTGACGGCTTCTCAACGCGCGCCGTCCAGTCTGGAATTCCGCAACCGTTCATCTACATGCAGGCAGACCGCCCGAGCCTTCCCCCCGATATAGACGCTTTCTGCAAGCCGAAAACCGGAGGACCGCATTTGTTTCTCAAGCTGCTTGGTGCTCAACATGCTAACTTTACCGATTTGCCATTCCTGACTCCCATGCATTGGATTCTGGGGATATCGGGACCAATTGAGCCGAAGCTCGCAATGCAATTAATAGAAGAATACTCTCTTGCATTCTTCGACCAGTATCTTAAGCACAAAGATTCTCATTTGCTTGATGGCACTAGTAATGCGCATCCCGAAATGGAATTCGAAAACATTTCTGATTCAAATAAATAGCAGAACGTCCTGAACTCGCGCGGTTCACTGATCCACTCGAAAGATTATTTGCCCATCTCAAACAAATCATCAGCATCAGCGCTTGATGCTCTCGACTCTTTCGAGAGCAAGATCTCGCGCATATCTTTTGCTCGTTTGTAGCCGGTTGGTACGTCATAGAGCCCCGGCGTTCCAGGCTCGATATCTACCGATGTGGTGGAAAGCATGACGTGCATCGAACTATCTTTCAGCCCGGTCATCCAATCTCTTCCATCTTTTTTCTGCATCCATCTCAATGCGATGCCACCATAATTCGGCATGCGCGTGCTGCTGTAGAGAATCGCAATCACTTGCGGCGCGACTAAATTTTTTCCGTCCACATACTCACCCAGACAGAAAGGATTCATGGCGCGCATAACACGCTCATTGCCGACTTTCATGTTGGTCGGTTTTGCAACTGCGCCCTTTGCCTCGGTTTTCTTTCCTACCAACAATTGTGAGACAAGACCAGTTTCGCTGAACTGTTTGAAAGGTTCGGAGAAATAACTTTTGTCGTCTTTTCTAAAGACGGTTACTGTCCACTCTGGTGCATGTGAGACCAATACAAATTTCCATGAGCCTAAGCTTTGAATTCGAACGCCATTCTTCGACGCTTTGACATCAAGGTCGCCGAGAAAATAGTGTGTTTGCTTCAGGTGCAAAGTATCACCTGCGGTGCCAGTTTCACGAGCACCTGCGGCACATTCAAAGACGAATGCTGCGGCAATGATTATTGATAGGAAAGCTAGAGATTTCAATCGTCAAAAAAGCCAAACTGGTTGCCATCCGACGGGTCTCCAGATTCATCTTACCTCAGCTTCTGAAACCTCGCAGGAACCATCGACTGAGAAAGGTTCAAGAAAGCATTCTGTGTCGAGCTGGCTTTCTGGATTATGGTCTTGTATTTTATGAAGACCGTTTTGAGATCAAGGAGATCACCGTGAGAACATCTAAAGTCGTCGCGCTATTAGCGCTCGCAGTTTCATTCGCTCTTACTTCGAAAGCCGCACTCGCTGGAGAGTTGCCTGCTACTGGAACGTATTTCATAATCAATGCGTTAAACGATCAGGCGCTTGAACCGTTGGGTGGAACTCCAGGTCAAAACGTATTTCTGCGCGAGTTCAGCAAGAGCGGTATGCAGAAGTGGAATATCGTGCGCAAGATCGATCCAAAGACAAAGCAACCCACTAATCGCTACACGATCAAGTTAGCTGGTGATTCAACTCAGTTGTTTCTAGCGCCGTTTCCGATGCCGAACCACACCTCGATTTTGGATTCGAGTGCACACACCTATATTCTTCAACCTCTAGGCGACAATCTTGTGGTTCGTTGCGTCGAACGAAACGGCGATTCGCTCTGCGCAGTCACGGTGCCGGAGTTGGCGACAGAAGTGCAAATTCAACCGAAAGATGATTCAACAAAATTCCAGTGGAAATTCGTGAAGACCGAATTTTAGTGTCACGGACCCTCTAATCAGGCGAGCAAAATTGAAACGAGCCGGAGATAAGCATCCGGCTCGTTTTGTATATGCGCAGCTCTGGTCCCGTCGATATGTACTTTTCTTTTCGCAAGTTTAAGCAATTGCTAGATTTAAAAATCTCTCGGTTGTAATTCTCGAACGATGAATAGTCGATCTTTTCAAAGCTCGATTTCTGAGAGTAAAAACCCCATTCCCTGCGCTTCTTCGTGACCGATGCATTTCAATGAAGGCGAACTTGTCTTGAACGGTTAAGCCGGTCTAAGTTTTTTGACGATCATTTAGAAGATTGCAAGTGCCGACTTAGGTAAGGCTAACCTTTCCTCTTTGCCTCTTCGGTATAATGCCTTGTCATCGTACAAAAACGCCACCCAGTCAAGGTTTCCCACCGGTATTACATGCCCAAAAGACCAGACATTAGTAAAGTCTTAGTTCTTGGCGCCGGACCGATCAAAATAGGCCAGGCTTGCGAATTTGATTATTCAGGCACTCAGGCTTGTAAGGCTCTTAAAGACGAAGGCTACGAAGTTGTTTTAGTCAACTCGAACCCCGCGACGATTATGACTGATCCCGGTCGCGCGGCGAAGACTTATATTGAGCCGCTGACAGCGGAAGTTGTGGCGAACATCATTCAGATTGAGCGCCCAGATGCGTTGCTGCCAACAGTGGGCGGGCAGACTGCATTGAATGTGGCTGTTGAACTTGCTATTTCAGGAGTGCTGGATCAGTACGCAGTTGAGTTGATTGGTGCCTCGTTGCAGTCGATCGAGGTCGCAGAAGACAGGGAGCTTTTCAAAGAGAAGATGCTTCAGATTGGCATGCCATTGCCAAAGTCTGCTCATATTCAATCGCTGGATAACATTGAAGAAATCGCTCAAGAGCTAGGGTTCCCTGTAATCGTGAGACCGGCTTTCACACTTGGTGGGAGCGGTAGTGGTACTGCATACAACCTGCAAGAGCTGCGTCAGATTTGCGCCGATGGATTGCATGCAAGTCCAGTTGGCAAGGTTCTTTTAGAAGAGAGTATTGTTGGCTGGAAAGAGTTGGAATTCGAAGTTGTGCGCGATAAAGCTGATAACTTTATCGTCGTTTGTTCGATTGAAAACATTGACCCGATGGGCATCCACACAGGCGATTCGATCACTGTGGCGCCTGTTCAAACATTGTCCGATATTGAATTTCAAATATTGCGCGATGCATCCAAAAAAATCATCCGAGCTGTTGGTATTGATTGTGGTGGCTCAAATATTCAGTTTGCAATCAATCCCGCCAATGGACAATTTGTTGTCATCGAAATGAATCCGCGTGTGTCACGTTCGTCAGCGCTGGCGAGCAAAGCAACAGGTTATCCGATCGCCAAAGTTGCTGCAAAACTGGCTGTTGGTTTGACTCTTGATGAAATTCGCAATGACATAGTCGGTGATGTGTCCGCATGTTTTGAACCGGTGCTCGACTACGTCGTAACTAAACTTCCGCGTTTTGAGTTTGGAAAATTTTCCGGCAGTTCCGAGGTGCTCGGTACGCAGATGAAGTCTGTCGGCGAGGCAATGGGCATTGGGTCTACGTTCCAGGAGTCGCTGCAGAAAGCATTCCGTAGCCTTGAACTTGGCGTAAATGGTTTCGACCAAATTCCCGCCCGCGCCACTAATGATAAGTCTGTCTGGCTAAAACGTATGTCGGACCACTCTCGTTTCAGATTGATGGATGTTTGGGGCGCATTCGATGCTGGTTTAACGCTCGAAGAAATCAATGAGCTTAGTGGTTTCGATCTCTGGTTCCTCGAGAATCTCTTCGAGATATTTGCGATCAACAAGCGTTTGAAAGAATTGGTCGCCGCATCGGACGATGTGTTAGCGCTTTTAAGCAAGGAAGAATTGACTTCGCTAAAGCAGATGGGTTTCGGTGATGCGCAAATAGCAAAAATCTTCGGCGCACACGATGCCAGCATCACTGAGGATGTGGTTTTCGAATTGCGTCGGTCACTCGAAGTCTATCCTGCATACAGAAAAGTCGATACATGTGCAAGTGAGTTTCCGACCACTTCGAATTACATGTATTCGTCCTACGGTGCTGACGAAAGCGAAGATGTCGAGTCGCCTCAGAGTGCGACGAAAGTAATTATCCTCGGAAGCGGACCGAATCGTATCGGGCAGGGAATCGAGTTCGATTATTGCTGTGTGCAAGCGAGTCTTTCTCTGAAAGAGCGAGGACTGACACCAATTATGGTGAACTGCAATCCTGAAACCGTATCTACAGATTACGATGTTTCCAGCAAACTTTATTTCGAGCCCATCACACTGGAAGATGTTTCAAACATCGTTTTACGCGAAGGAAATCCCGGCATCATCATTCAGATGGGTGGACAGACACCACTGAAACTAGCTTCAGCACTGCAACGCCGTGGATTCAATTTGCTCGGCACATCGGTTGATTCAATCAATCTGGCTGAAGATCGAGATGCCTTCATTGGATTGCTGGCAAAACTCGGATGGAAACGCCCACCAGGTGCGGTGGCATACTCTGTTGCCGAAGCGACTGCAGTCGCAGAAGAGATCGGCTATCCAGTTCTGATCAGACCGAGCTACGTGCTCGGTGGACGCGCCATGCAAGTCGTTCATAGCGCAGATCAACTCGAAAAATTTTTGAGCAACGGTTTTGCAGCCGCCGCCGGTGTGTTAATCGACCGTTTCCTGGTAGATGCCATCGAAGTTGACGTTGATTGCATATCAGATGGTGTCGACACAGTGATCGCGGGAATCATGGAGCACATTGAGCAAGCCGGCATCCATTCTGGCGACAGCTCATGCTTTATGCCACCACAAAATCTCAGTCAATCAATCATTGATCAGATGGTGGCAATAACAAAATCAATCGCAGTCGAACTCTCTGTTAAAGGGTTCATGAA
Source organism: Drouetiella sp. (assembly GCA_036702965.1). Classification (GTDB taxonomy): domain Bacteria; phylum Cyanobacteriota; class Vampirovibrionia; order Obscuribacterales; family Obscuribacteraceae; genus PALSA-1081. The sequence goes on along the minus strand of DATNPZ010000009.1, from coordinate 205,058 downwards.
TATACAATTCGCCGTTAAAGATGGCGAAGTCTATGTCATCGAAGCGAACCCCAGAGCCAGTCGAACTGTACCTTTCGTCTCTAAAGCGAGCGGTATTCCCTGGGCGTCGATTGGAACAAGAGTGATTCTCGGTGAATCAGTTACCTCTCTAAGTCATCTCTGGCAGGACCGCATCGAATGCGTTGCTGTCAAATCACCTGTGCTTCCGTTCGATAAATTCCGTCAATCTGTGATTGCGCTGGGACCAGAAATGCGTTCCACTGGCGAAGTCATGGGCGTTGCTCAAGACAGTTGTTGCGCGTTTAATAAGGCACAAGACGGTGCCAACAGAAGCGTGAGAAATGCAAAGTCTGTACTGATATCCGCCACTGCTGACTGTGTATCTCAAGCAGCCGACTTAGTAGCACAACTCTCTGCGCTCGGGTTGAAGGCATTTGTCTCTGAAAGCTTGTCTCATAGCATTTTTGCGCCGGATATCACCGCAGTAGATGTATCAACTATTGATACTGCGCGTGATACCTTGCAACGTAACGAGATTGATCTCGTGATCAGTCTTTCTCTGATTGACGCGCTCGATAACAAAGAGCAAGTTTTGCGTCGTGCTGGAATTGACCTTGGAAAAGTTGTCTCTGTCAGCGTGCCAGAAGCAAAACAAATTGGTCTATCAATCAGATGTGGACAAATACATAACGCTGCTCCAGTGAGTCTGCAAGATCTGCACTTACGTGGCGCGCTAAGCTTTGTGCCACCAGCCAAAAATTTGGCTACCACCTAGTTCTAGTTCGAGGAGCTGTTTCGTTGTGAAGTTCAAAATTGGCGGTAAGCAATTCCAAGTATTGCCTGCCATTTCCATAAACTACTTGTTGTACTCCGTCGTTTTCATCTTCGCGTTTTTCTGGTTGATCGATCAGTTCGTGCTCACTTACCTTGAAGACCAGGGCAAGATTTGTTCGGCGGGCTGGCGTGAAGACAACTCCAGAATCAATCTGGAGATGGGACGCCGCAATCGCGCTTCAGACCAAGATCCGATCTGGCAGTCAGAAGGTTGGCCTGTTGCTGAAAAGTGTCCTGTATCGAAAAGAATCATGGTCATGGGTGACTCGTTCGTTTGGGGAACGGGCTACGCCAATATGAACACAATCTGGTGGCGCCAACTCGGTCGTGAATTACAGCGACGCGGATACAACGACGTTGAAGTGATGGCAGCCGGCATGCCTGGTGCTCCAACACGCAAAGAACTCGGTTGGGCTAAACACTACGTACCGATTTATAAACCGGATGCATTGATCTGGGGGTACGTCACGAACGATGCGGAAGAGGGAAGCAAAAACGGAATCGGCTTAGTAAAGACTTCGCGGCTGCCCGAAGACGACTTTCCTCCGCGCGTCAAAACTGCTCTGGCATCTGTGTTTCCAAATATTGGAGACGAATTCAGCACGCTGCGTGCAGGAAATCGCACCAGAAAACTGTCGGGTGAAGTCTTTGGCTGGGACTTCAGTGACTGGGAGTTGAAACTGCTGGAGGGCAAAAACTGGGACGTTTATCACGATACTGTGAAGCAGCTTGGTGAGTACGTAAATGAGCTTCCTATCCCAAGTTTCGTCGTAACTTTACCATCTTGTATTTTTGACACTCGCAATTTAGCGGGGCGAAATTTGCTGGAGATTATTCGGGATTACTATGTGCCGAGATATACACCAGTTCAAAAACTGTTCGAGCAAAATCACATCAAATGGTATGACTTGCTAGATCAATTTCTCGCTTTCATCAAACCAGACCCGCGCATATACAAGCATGAACCGCCGCTCTGGCTGGCAATCAATCCAGCGAACGGGCACCCTGGTCCGCAGGCATGTTACGTGCATGCCGTAGAGACTGCGAACATACTGGAAGCGCACTACCCGCAGTGTCTTGGTAAGAAGTCGATGCCTGTCGATGTCGTAAAGGATTTTCGTGTCAACGATTGGTTGCCGTTTGATATCAGTTTCAAACAGAACAAGAACCAACTGTTTTTTGTCTATCCCGAGAACGATCAAGACTTGCTGACTATGCCAATTCGTAAGCCGTTCGTTGAATTCAATTTCGAGCACCCTGTGCCTGTAAAACAGGTAACGATCACCGGCGCGCAGTTGGCGAACGCCGAAATATCATTCACCGCAGATGGTGTGGATCAACACTTCGACGATGGCACTGTGACGAGCTGCGGAGAGAAACGCGGCAACACAATTACCTGGAATTTGCCTGATGGTCCACGCGCCTCGCACATGAACACGCTTCGTGTCTCTGCGCATTTCAAAGGTCGCGATCATCGCCTTCTGATGAACCTCGTCACGCAATAAGTCCGTTGACTACATATCTTTATTACGTTCGTCGAACACGTCCGTCGAACACGTCCGTCGAACACGTCCGTTGATACGTTCGTCGACTCACGCCCGCTGATACGTTTTTTGATTCAGACCTGCTGGTTGCGTCCGGATAGAAGTAGGACTAGCGTCCGGTGACAAAGTGGAGCGCGTCACCGTATGTGACTGCATCTGCAACTGAGTGTGTTCGGTCAATCTCGACAAGCCTCACATTCATCTTCTTTTCTCGCAGCGTCGTTGCAAGTCGCTTTTGCTGCATCGGAGGTACAACCTTGTCGCGCTTCGCCGAGACTATGCAGACTTTTGTCTGTGGTCGATCCGGCATATGCGACCAGATTGTTTTCACACTGTGGGTGCGATAGTAATCAGGCTCTTGTTTGGGACTGCCATGAAACGCCACATTCAACAGCTCTCGCACGCGTGGCGAGCCGGTCTTCCAGTAAAGTTCAGCCACATCATCAGTAGGTTCGACTGAAATTATGCCGTGAATTTTTTCCAGAATATTCGCTGGTGCATAAAAGGGATATACGACTGACTCATAGGCTCCAAGGGATGTGCCGCTAAGGATGATGTGTTTCAAACTTGGATATTTATCGTAGCTTTGCAGAATCAATTGAGTCACGACTCGATATCCATCGCTTCCGTTCAACGATGCCGCTGGATCTCGGTCAACTGTCATCACTGCAACGCCGGGGATGTCCTTCATAAATGCTTTGGCGATGCTATCGGACTTCGACGGCTTCTCGAAAGCTTCAAGATAGTCCCCGCCATAAGAATGGAAATAGATAACGAGGAAGTTTGGAGTGGTGCTGTTCGTATCGAATTTTGCGTTGGCAAAACTTGCTGTTGGAAATGAAAATGCAGTTAGTAAAAGTGTTTGAACTAAAAGTTTGCGCCACATGATCGTTGACTCCCTGGTATTACTGGTGGGGCTCTCCACCTTCGCCGATTCAATTAGAACATGAATAGCGGCAAGTCAGTAAAAATCGTTTGACCGCGACTCGACTGGCATAACGAATGAGCACCAACGATTTAGAAGCTTGTCATGCGGTGTAAGTGAGACGAAGGTTTGAGCAGACTTTAAAACTAACTTACTCTCATTAATCGATAATCAGTGAATTTGCTACGCGTTGTTCACGTTCGCTTTCGATGACATCGAGCCGCGAAACCGCCAACTGGTCAAGGACTGACCGCGACTGCGAGCGGCTTTCGGTGCGGCTCCGTGGTAACTGCTGGGATAATTAGGTGCTCCTAACAACGGCATGGGGGCTGCTTTTGTATAATTTCGGCACCGGCTTACGTCGATTTAGATCGATGTGGGACATAGTATTTAAGCCGCTGGAGTGAAATGTTCTTTTCCAAAATCAAGATACTCTTTAAGGGCAGTTCTCTCGCTGTCAGCTATCTCGCGATTTCATTCGTCGGTTTGCTGGTTCTTTTTCTACTCGTCGATGCGTATGTAATCCCGACGATGGAAGATAACGGCAAAATCGCGTCGACCGGCTGGAGAGCAGAAAACGAAAAGCTGTTGCACTGGATGCATGTTCGCAACAAGGCTGATGATGAAAATCCTGTCTGGCGTTCTGACTTGTATCCCGTCAATGTGCAGAAAAGCACCAAGAAAAGAATTCTCGTTCTCGGCGACTCATATGTGTGGGGTCATGGCTACTCGAACCTCAACATGATTTGGTGGCGCCAGCTTCAACTCGAGTTGGAACGTCGCGGCTACCATGATGTCGAGGTTGTTGGCGCTGGTTTGCGCGGTGCTGCTACATGGCGTGAACTGGGATGGGCGAAGAAGCTGATCCCAGAGTACAAGCCAGATTTAGTTATTTGGGGCTATGTCACCAACGACCCAGATGAAGGCGAACAGATCGCTCCCACTGGTGGTCATGTCTGTAAGGCGTTGATTGTTCCGAAGGACGAAGATTTTCCTGAGCGTGCCACAAAGCTGATGGAAGGCGCTTTTCCGAATTTGGCAGAGCAACTACTGGCGGTGCGCAAAAAACGACGCGGTGAAATTCTGGCAGGCGATGAATACGGTTGGCAGTTTGGCGACTGGGAACAGAAAATCGTCGAAGGCGACAACTTCGAGCATTACAAGAAAACGATCAGCAATGTCGCGAATTATTCAAAAGAATCAGGTGTTCCAGCTTTCTATATAACCTTTCCCAATGCCATTGTTTTTGCGGGCAAAGACGACAAAAACGAAAATCTCACAGGTCGCGCATTTTATGAAAACGTGCGTCGCTATTACGAGAATCGTTATGCTCCCGTGCGCACTGCGTTCACCGTTGCCGGAATGCCTTTCTACGACATCCTGAACGACTTCGTCGATTATGTTTCGTCGCACGCTGAACCAGGTAGCGAAACGCAAAAATTCTTGTATCTGATCAACCCGGTCAACTCACATCCAGGTGCTCTCGCCTGCCACTACTATGCGGTCAAAGCAGCGGATTATATTGAGGCTCATTACAAAGACGCGCTTGGACCGAGGACTTTGGATAAGAAAATTTCGCAAGATCCCGTCATCAACGACTGCGTTCCTTCGGATATCCAGTTGAGACAAAACAAAGAACACGCATTCTTTGTTTATCCACAACACGAAGGCGAAATCTTGTCTATGCCAGTGCGTAAGCCGTTTGTTCAGTTGAATCTCGCACACCCGGTCAAATTGAACCAGCTTCGATTGATTGGTGAGAAGTTGACCGAAGCCGATGTTTGGCTGACCTTCGAAGATCCGACGAAGAATTTCGATGACGGAAAGCCCATTCAGTTAGGAGACAAGAAAGGTGGCACGCTCACCTGGAAAGTTCCTGATCGTTTTGCCACATGGCCTGTCAGCACTGTCAGGGTCAACGCAAAATTCAAAGGCGATAATCGCGGAGTGATTTTAGACATGACACCAAGCGTAGGAGTTGCTCAATGAGTTCGAAGACCAGGGTTTTAGGCATCTCTGCCTATTATCACGATTCCGCAGCCGCGCTGTTAGAAGATGGCGTTTGCGTTGCAGCGGCTCAAGAAGAGCGCTTCACTCGAAACAAAGGTGACAGTTCGTTTCCGCACAATTCGGTCAACTTCTGTTTAGAGACCGCGCGCATCACAGAGCAAGATATTGACCATGTCGTGTTCTATGAAAATCCTTACGCGAAATTCGAACGTTTGCTGACTACGTACCATGTCACCGCACCGGCTAGCCTGGCGAGCTTCGTCAGAGCGTTGCCATCGTGGCTATCCAAGAAACTCTGGATGGGGCATGAGATGTCGAAAGAGTTGGGCGTGGACAAGCACGTTCACTTTTGCGACCACCACATGTCGCACGCTGCTAGTACTTTCTACCCTTCTCCTTTTGAAGAAGCAGCGATCCTCACCATTGACGGTGTAGGTGAATGGTCGACCACCACATTTGGTGTCGGCAAAAGAAACAAGATTGATTTGATGAAGCATATTCGCTTCCCGAACTCTGTAGGTCTTCTTTATTCCGCATTTACTTCTTACACGGGATTCAAGATCAACAGCGGCGAATACAAACTTATGGGACTCGCACCTTACGGCGAGCCAAAGTACGCTGACTTGATCAAGGACAAATTGATTGAGATCAAAGACGATGGTGCCATCGTCATGAATCAGCACTACTTCAACTATGTCGGTGGTCTGGAGATGACCAACGACAAATTTCACGAGCTGTTTGGCGGTCCTCCGCGCAAAGCTGAGTCGCTTATTACCCAGCGTGAAATGGACCTCGCAGCTAGCATTCAGCAAGTACTGAACGAAATCGTTATGAAGATGGGCAGATATGTCTATCGCGAAACCGGCATGAAAAATCTCGTGATGGCAGGCGGCGTGTCACTGAATGTAGTGGCAACAGGTTTGTTGTCTCGCGAAGGCCCGTTCGACCAGATTTGGATTCAGCCAGCCGCTGGCGACGCTGGTGGCGCTCTCGGTGCCGCGTTGTGGATGTGGCACCATGAGCTGAATAACGAAAGAATCGTCAAGAAGCCGGATTCTATGCATGGTGCTTTCCTTGGCTACGAAATTCCACCTGAGTCGCGTGATGACGACGAGGTGCTGAATCGACTCGGTGCTGTTTGGGAAAAATACTCCGATGCTGACTTGATCTCTACTATTGCTTCGTCAATTGCAGATGGAAAAATCGTTGCAGTCGCAAGAGGAAGTGCTGAATTCGGTCCGCGTGCGCTTGGCTCACGATCCATTCTGGCTGATGCTCGCAGTCAGACGATGCAAAGTCACTTGAACTTGAAAGTCAAATTCAGAGAAAGCTTCAGACCTTTTGCGCCGATGGTGCTCGATGAAGATGCCACTCAGTACTTCGATATTCCGCAAGAAAGCCCTTACATGCTTCTTTGTTATCCAGTATTGGCAGGGCGCCGTAAAGAAGTGAAAGATGATGGTGCCTTCGGCATCGACAAGCTGAAGCAAATTCGCAGCGATATCCCAGCCGTAACTCACGTCGATTACTCGGCGCGTGTTCAGACAATCGATAAGCAACGCAATCCGTTCATCTACGATGTAATTTCTCAATTCAAAGAGAAGACTGGATCTTCCGTGATCGTCAATACCTCCTTCAACGTGCGTGGCGAGCCAATCGTCAACTCCGCCGAAGATGCGTATCGATGCTTTATGGCTACCGAAATCGATTGTCTCGTCATCGGTAATAGATTCATGAGACGTGAAGATCAAAAGAATCGCCCGCTCAATGATGCGGACCGCGAAAAATGGTTAAGGAGGTTTGAACTTGACTAACTCGACGTACCTAACTCGTCTTCACGACAGAAGAGAGACAGAGGAGTTGAAGGCGACGGTCATTTTTGGTCTGGCGCTAGGCTGGGTTCTCACTCTGATGGGCGCATTCCGCTATTTCTTCCTCGTTCAAGAGCATCACTGGCTGACTGTCTGTCAGGTCGGATTAGCCATACTTGCTGTCACTGTGATCATGCCGGGACTGATTGGATATCCGCAGCGACTGATTCAAAAGGTCGGTGGTTTCGTTGCCACTCAGGTGTTCAAAGTATTGATTGCGATTTTGTATTTCGTAGTTGTGCTACCAATCGGATTGATTGCTCAGAAGACTTCCGGTACGCATCCCTTTTACAGTTGGACTGATACTCGTCCAGCAAATACTGAAGGCTGGGTCGATAAGAACGTTACCGCCGGAAGCCGCAGTATGAGTGGCAATCAAAAGAGTTCGATGATGCTCAACTCGCTGCATGCGTTTAGATATTTCACTGAACACGGTCAATTGATTCTGTTGCCGTGCCTGGTACTATTCCTGGTGCTTGGATTAATGGGTGTTCTGGTTCAATCTTCTGCGATTGCTCCGCTGATCTACACACTGTTCTAAGTCATCTCGAATTGGAAACTTGAAAGGAGTGGTGCTTATCTGACACCACTCCTTTGTTTCTGATTTCAATTGATGATTAGATAAACGACCGTGCTACAGAGTGGAAGTATTTCTGAAACAATGGAATGCTCATCTTGAAGACACCATCTTGCATCCACTCGAAGTCTCGATGTTGTGGGTCGCTGTCTAAGTCAAACTCCTGAGAGTTTTTGCCGTGTGGATTGCGAATGGTGATCATGTTTTTCGATGCGTCGAATCCAATTACTGTGTAAGCGTGAAGAGGCACTGCTAGCGGTGGCAACCCTGCGAAGCTTGAAAACGTTCCGCAGATGATTGGATTTTTTGAAGAGATCGCGCCTCCAATGAACGTTGAAACTTCCTGCGGAGAAACAGTGCTCGGCATTATAGTTTCGGCTTTGCATCCAGTGATACAACCAAGTCCGACTTCGAGTCGATTTTGGTCGTTATCGGCACCGTTCGCTCCGCTGTTGTTGGGGAATTTTTGCACCTGCGCACATTCGATAATTGACGCCCAGAGAGCCTTGTCATGAATGCCCGTTCGCTTGAGTGTATTCTCAGTCACGATGTACTCTTTTCCATCGCCTGGAAAGCGAACGACATACGAGCCCGGCTCGCCATATCTGATCATGCTCGCCATCAGTTGCTGTCCGCGTGGAAGTTCTGCTAGAGCCGACATCGAGCACTCAAACCAGCAATTTGGAAAGCGACTCTGGTCGATTCCGCCGGAACCATCGCGCGCGATGTCTGCCGCTGTAAAAGGTCGCTCTTTACCGTTCCGAGAAGCAAACGGCGTGACACCAGGAGTTGCCATCGCGACTTTAGCGCCGGCAACTGTTTTTTGCGATATCAGTCCTTGCTTTTCCGCAGTTTTAACTGTTGCGAATGCACTTGGATCTTTTAGATAAGCTTCCCGAATCGCAGCTTTTCCTTCTGCTGTCTGCAACATCACTTGCATTTCAGGCGACAATGTCGCTTTAACAGACTCGGGTAATTGGATGTCTTGCGGCGCAGCATCTGCGGGATACATTTGCTTGCAATAAGATGCTTCTTGCGAAGTGGCAAAATTCTTGACGACAAAATCGCTTAGTTGTTTTGCGCGCATTGTTCGATTACACGCACGATTTGCGAGAATTGCGTAGTAATAAACTTTCGCGCTCGGTGGCGCTGAACGAAGTACCACTTCGAACGATTGTGCAGATTCTGCATAACGCTGTTGTTGATAAAGTGCGTACGCCGCTTTCAATCCATTGTCGGCGGTCGACGCTGATGCCGCCGCTGTCGCTGCGCCTGCAGGTCTGTTGGGATTAATTGCCTGTGCTGCAAGCTGCGACTGAGTTCCCAAGATAATTACTGCGAGAAAAATTCGATTCTTTGCACAATTCCACATGGAACGACTCCAACTATCCGCTTACTATGGATATCATGTACCCAGGTGACACGGTGTCATGCCGCGTGGGTATAGACACGTCCTAGTCTCTTGAGGCCGCATGCTGATACTTCATGCTGGGATCGCTGACAACCAGACGGTTTTGTGGGCTGAAAAGTCGATTGGTGGCTCGAACCAGACACGCAAATCTGACTACAAGTCAAAAGTCCACCCGTACGCTGTAGATGCAGATGTTTTGCTCGAAACGCTTGGGGCACAGATTGTTTCGGGAAATTCCAGTGGCGCGCAGCCGGTTTCGCTGAGAATTTGGTTGCCATCAACGAACGAAGCTCCGACTCCATCAAGCCGTTTGCTGTATCACGACGACTATGTCCTGCAACAACCGTCATCGATTTCGCAGTGGGAAGTGCAGTGCTTACTCGTTGATGCTCTCGAAATTGCAAAGCTGGGTGATGCTCTTTCAACAAACCACGTCTTATCGCCTGGAGTATTAATCGGCGGCGAATTCGCTTTTCTGGCAAAACTAGTGCGTTTCGCTGCAAGTTTTGTTGTACGGCAGAAATATTTACCATCTATCTTAAATCGTGGTGGAAAATTTGTTGCGCGTTGGAAACCGATATTGGGCACTGAAGACTATGCGACGATTGGCAGGTTATGCGATGCAATGCCGCAGATGGTGCGTGCTCTATCCACGGACGTTAAATTAAGAGCACCGGAGGCGGTGCCTCAAGATATTGTGCTGGGGTACATTGAAACTTTTGTCGATTCTGTCGTGCGTAAGAAAGCCTTCGAGGTCATTAAATATATCGTGATGTCGAAAGGCATTTACCTTAGTGCACACGACTGTTGGCTTCATTCGCTTTGCAGCGCCACCGGTGAGATGAATTTCGATCTCGAGCAATTGAATAAGTTTGCAAACCAGGTTGCAGAGTGGCAGCAACCTCTTGTCGCTGGTGAATTCTCACCTTTCAGGCTTTGTTTCAAATTGGGTGCACCGATAGATGCCGATGAGCAGCAGGATTCGAAAGTAAATCAGTTTCCATCTGAGACATGGAACATTGAGTATGTCTTGCAAGATGTAAAAGACCCGAGTTTATTTATCACCGCCGATGATGCCTGGAAGAATGCGTCTTCTGTGAAAAAGGCATTTGCTCTTGCGAATTTTCGCCCACGTGAGCAATTACTGCGGTCTCTGGGTGAGGCTTCCAGACTGTCTGAACAGGTCGGCGCGAGCTTGCAAAATCCAAATCCGACTGGGTTCGAATTGACCGATAGTGGTGCTTTCAATTTCGTCACTGAGATTGCTCCTGCATTGCAGCAAGCTGGTTTCGGTGTTCTATTACCGAAGTGGTGGACTAAAGGTCCGCGCAAAGGAATCAAAAGAATTGGCTCCGCATCTCGCTCTCAGTCATCCATGAAGGTGTTTAATAGTGCACTCGGATTAGACACCGTAATTGAGTTTGACTGGAAAATGGCGCTTGGTGACATTGAACTGACTCAGGATGAACTGAAAGCGATCGCTGCATTAAAGACTCCGCTCGTGCAAATCCGCGGTCAATGGATGATCGTTGGCCAATCCGAGATTCAGGCGGCGATTGAATATTTGAAAGGCAAGGTCAAATCGAAGTTAACCCTTGCCGAGGTGATCAAGCTCGAACTTGCTGAGGATGATGCGAGTAACCCGCCTGGCTTCGGTGAAGCGAAGGTCAAACTGAAGATTCCAGACTTTGTAGGCGAAATCATTGGACAACTGAAAGAACCCGCATCCATGATCGAATTGCGTCGCCCACAGGGATTTGTTGGGCAACTGCGTCCGTATCAAGTGCGTGGATTTTCGTGGATGTATTTCCTTAGCAAATACGGTATCGGAGCGTGCCTCGCTGATGATATGGGACTTGGTAAAACTATTCAGACCCTAGCGCTTGTACAACAGACTCTCAGTGAAAGAAAATCCGGACCGATCCTGCTCATTTGTCCCACGTCGGTGGTGACGAATTGGCTGAGGGAAGCAGCTCGATTCACGCCGGATTTACGTGTTATGGTGCACCATGGTGCTAAACGCGCTAAAGAAGAGAAGTTCGCATCTGACGCTGCTAAGCATGATCTGATTCTCGCTACGTATGGATTGCTCGTCCGTGATCTGGAGACTTTGAAATCAGTTAATTGGGCGGGCGTAATTTTGGATGAAGCTCAGAACATAAAGAACGACATGACGAAGCAGTCTAAAGCGGCACGAGAGTTGCGTGCAAAATTCAAGATCGCTTTGACTGGCACTCCGGTTGAAAATACTGTTGCGGATCTCTATTCGCTAATGCAGTTTCTCAATCCAGGCTATCTGGGCGACAGCTATAACTTCAAGGAAAACTTCTTGCGTCCGATTCAGGTTGACCGTGACCGAGACGCTATCGCTCTTTTGCGAGACTTGACCAAACCGCTAGTGCTCAGGCGTTTGAAAACCGATAAGACGATCATCAACGATCTTCCCGATAAGATTGAATCAAAAGAATATTGCTCGCTAACCAAGGAACAAGTCACCTTGTATTCGGCTGTACTTCAAGATCTGGCGGAACAGATAGTCAAAGTAGAACCCAAAAAGAGAGCGACTCTGGTACTGAGTGTGATGCTGAGGCTCAAGCAGATTTGCAATCATCCAGCACAGTACAATTCTGATACTGCAACTCTCGATGGACGTTCTGGTAAACTCAATCGACTTGTAGAAATGGTTGACGAGATTCTGCAAATTGGCGAAAAAGCGCTTATATTTAGCCAGTTCGTGGAGATGAGCGCCATGATTAAGAAGCATTTGCAGGACAAATTCGGCGAAGAAGTTTTGTTCCTGCACGGCGGAGTTCCGCGTAAACAGCGTGATGATCTTGTCGAGCGATTTCAGTCTGCGTCCGGCCCGAAGCTGTTAGTGATTTCATTGAAAGCTGGTGGTACTGGTTTGAATCTAACTGCAGCAAATCATGTTTTTCACTATGATCGATGGTGGAATCCGGCAGTAGAAAATCAAGCCAGTGACCGGGCGTTCCGAATTGGTCAAAAGAAAAATGTTCAGGTGCACAAGTTCATCACTGCGGGAACACTGGAGAACGCCATCGATGAAGTGATTGAAAAGAAATCGGCTTTGTCAGAGACGGTTGTTGGGAGCGGTGAGAATTGGCTTGCTGAATTATCAAACGACGCATTAACAAAAATGCTTTCGCTCAGCAAAGAGGCATATACAGAATAATGTCACACGACGATATCTATAATTCTCGATTCGGACCGCGCATCGCTCGTGGTGGCATCAAGTCGCAAACAACCCGCGGTTCTTTCGGCAAAACCTGGTGGGCGCAAAGGTGGATCAATTATCTTGAATCCTTTGAACTGGGTGGAAGGCTGGCTCGGGGGCGAAACTACGCACGAAAAGGGCAGGTACTCGACATCGAAATTCAGGAGGGCGTGATTGCTGCTCGGGTGCAGGGCTCTCGCTTCGAGCCTTATCGAGTAAAAATTGAGGTGAAAACTATTCCTTCTGATAAGTGGGATGAACTTGCCTCCGCAGAATTTAGTCAAGCCATCCTTGCTGCACGACTACTTGCCGGAGAGATGCCGCAAGATATCGAGAAAATTTTCGCCAAGCATGAATTGTCGTTATTCCCGCAGCACGAACTAGACTTCAAAACTTATTGCACATGCCCGGATTTTCAAAATCCATGTAAACACATTGCTTCCGTTTACTACTTGCTGGGTGAAGAATTCGACCGAGATCCGTTTTTGATTTTCAAAATGAGAGGCATGGCGAAAGATAATCTGATTGGATTGATCACGCGTTCCGCCGACCCCGCTGCATCATCGTCATCGTTAGTGGACGTGGACAAAAAATCGCCCCGCCGTCGCGCCAAAAAAGGAACGGCTGTTTCCACACTGGATTCGCCGGACAACACCGATTTGAGTGGCGAAGTGCCTGGAAATCGAAAGAAATCCCATGAGCACGGACGTGTTCCACTTGATTTGGATTCCTTCTGGGACATTCCCGTCATGGATGAGGCTACGGAGACCGTGAGTGCTCCAAAATCCAACGGTGATTTGGTGAAGCGCCTCGGTCCGTTCTCATTCTGGCGCTCTTCTCATCCGTTCATTCCTACGATGGAAGAGGTTTACAAGGTTGGTACGAAGGATCAGTTGAAGCTGTTTTTATAAGCGCTTCAGTGTTTTCACTGTTTTCCGTTGTTTCGAAGGTTGATATGATGCTCCGTATCGCCGTGTAGGCACAGGAGCAATTATTGGATGTTCGACAGACGCGATTGCATGGGCAAGGCATTAGCAACTTATTCGATGTTACTGTCGCTTTCTCTACCGCTTGGTCCGGCTACTCTTGCCGCAAGCACGATTTCGTCCCCGCCAACTTTATCAGAGCCAGACGATGATAAACACGAGCCTGAAAAAAGCCTCCGAGTAAATACGGCGGAACCGACACCAAAAACCGTTGAACCTGAATCATCACGTAAAAAACCGTCATCGGATGCTTCTGCACCAGCCACGCCACCAAATTCTGTCGCACCATCTGCGATACCAACTATTGTGGCGCCGGAACCAACAAGAAATCCTTCTGGTCCTGCGTTTAGTCCCGCGCCCGATGCCCCGGTCATAATCACACCACAGCCTCTGCCGGTACGTGAGAGGCTGCGCCAGACAGAGCAGGATTCGTTGCGACGAATCGAAGATTTGCAAAGCCAACGACAACAGCGTCTTATGGAACGCTATCAACGTGATCTGTCATCCGCGAAGGATGCATTTGCTCAAGCCGCAAAGTCGAAAGAAATCAATGGCAATATCTATTTCTTTGCATTGATAAATTTGGCTCGTAGCTATTTCAATGTGAAGGATTTCGCGAAAGGCGAACCGTATTTGAAAGAAGCGATCAATTTGTATCTTGCATCTGGAGACGCTCAAAACTTTGGTGCTGTCGATACACTCTGGCAGATTTTTCCGGAACTCGCGCACAACGATTTTGAAACTTACTTCCCAAAGATGGTCGCTGCAGAGCTCAAAAGAAATGGTTCTGGTTCGAATCGAGCCGCCTTCGACCGCAGGCTAGCGACGGCTCTGGACCGTCCTGGACGCTCCAATTTGGACGCAAGTGATAAACGCCGTTGCTTGATGACTGTTATCGAACTGAGCTCTGGTGCATCAGGCGAAGGAGCTGCTGCCATGCGTCCGTGGCTGTACCGTTATGCCCTTCTGTGTGAAGCTGACGGCAACATCACTGAAACAAAAAAGTATTTCGACAAACTTCTAGCGCTTCCCGCTGATAACAGCAATGTTTACGTCGCGTTTGAGGACCTTCGGAAAATTCGACAGTTCTACGTTAGTCACTCGATGTCAGAGCAAGTTGATCTTGTTTCGGACAAAATGCGGGATACGTTGATGTCTGGTGCTCGTCAGTCATCCAACTCTGTGGGTAGCATGTTGGGGCAGTATTTAAATTTGGAACCAAAACCAGATACTGATTCAGTTGTTGCAAGCTTGCTTAGTATCGGTGGCGATAACGTAATGACAGTAATTGATCCCTTCATTCATAAGTCCGTGGACCAGGAGATTAGCAACGGCGAATTCGCGAAGGCTGAGAAGGGTCTACAAGCACGTATTGCTGCTTCCTCAACTTGCCGCAGCGACATGGCACTTAACGATTGGAAAATTTCTTTGTCCGAAGTTTTGTTGGCGCAAAACAAAGTGGATGAATCGACGCGATTATTCGAGCAGGTCAGAAAAGTGGTGGCACTTCAAGATGGTGATGTAAATACGCTGCTCTTCAATAGATCCCGCCTGCTCACCAAGCTCGGTAAAATCGAGGAAGCAAAAGCATTAGAGGCGCAGTTACCAAAGGATTTTTATGGCAAGTCCGTATCGATTCCTTATGGATTATTCGCCAAACACTCCTTGACTCTTGGGAATGACACAACTATCAGCTTCTATGACAGCTCCGCCGCAACTGACTTAAATGCCCCCCAGAGTGTAGTTGGCACGCAAAGTGGATCAGGCACCATCGTTAGTTTGAACGACCTGACGTGCGAGGGGCGGCTGCACATGAGCGGTACCGCACTCTACAAAAACGGCGACGTAACGAAGGCAAACGCAAACGAAGTTTCATTCATGCAACTAGATGATGTGAATCTAGAAAAATCGCTCCGTCACTTTCAGTCGAAGAGTCGCAAAGGAAAATCCTCGGAATCCTCTACCACCCAAAAGGGACAGGTGAAGCTGCAAGCATCTCTCGCGCCTCCGTTACGTGCAACGAAAATTGAAGTATCGAGCGCTCGACATAGCGCCCTTTCGGGCGGCGATTACATAGCAACTGATTTGAGCTTGGTCAATGTGGATGCTAGCAAGAACGTTGTCACTCGCGTCTTCTTAATTGACCCACCGCGTCCGATTCCTAACGCGTCACTGAATGTCTATCCAACGAGAGATTATCGTCCTGGAAATTTCCAGCTCTGGTACAACGGCGATAGACCTTTGCGCATTCGTCGCGCATCTGGTTTGATCTATGCGCCGCACGCGCTCGTAGAGCTATTGCCCAACAGTGATTTTCACGGAGCTATCGTTGCCGACAGGATTGTTGTCTCCGGTCGCAACCGCCTCAGCATCGACACCAGCTTGTTAAATAAAGTCTTTTCGAGCGGCGATTAGCCGCTTTCCCTGCGGTTCTTACAATCCGGTTAGAAACCGGTTAGAAATCGGACAGGAGTCGGTCAGAAAGTCGAAAGTAAGCTAATACCGTGAAGAGAAACACGGATTTTCGAAATGCTTTCAAACACCTCCCCAGCCGCTACGATGATGTCGATATCTTTTGCTCCGGTCGCCCCAACCGTAACTAAGCAGGAGACGCCAAAGTCGATTTTGATAGCGGACCCACCCCTGAATTGAGAGATTGTTACGCACTCTTGCTTAGTATGAGTTTCGAGAGTCCGTGTCTTCTGTTCACGAGCAACGGTCGCGAAACGATGGATACGTTTTTAGTATGCACACCGGATATGGTGATACTCGATGCGAAAATCGCCGACATCAACGTTTTTGAGACAGCAAAAAACATCTGGTCGAAAAATCCCTCAGCCAAAATTATTTTCATGACCGAATCAACTAAACAGTGGCATCTCAGGCAAATCAACAAAATTTTGCCAAAGCAGGGAGTCTTCGGTTACATCAACAAGTCGCAGCGTCTTGAAGAAATTGCATATGGAGTTAAATGTGTTTTTGTGCACAATAATTCTTTTATTGATCCATCTGCAAAAGTTAGCAGTGTGTCTTCCGCTTCTGCAAAAGCGCTGACTGATGCCGAGTATGAAACCCTTGTGCTTATGGCGCTGGGATTGACCGATAGAGTGATGGCTGAGCGGCAAAATATAAGCGTCAGAGGATTGCAGAACCGAATCGGAATGATATTTCAAAAACTGTTGGATCAAGATCCACTGCGACTGCAGGATACCGAGGGTGGTGTCATCAATTTGCGTGTGCGTGCTGTAGTCGAGGCTATTAGAACCGGCTTACTAGATTTGGAGCATTTTGCCAACTACGAATCTGAAGTGATTGATTTTGTTGAAACGCGCAGTGCAAACTAAAAGTGACTTTCGCCGCTATCACGCTTATTCAGTAAATTTGTTTGAGCAAACCACTTCTCAGCTTCAGCGTGCTTATCCCACGCCTGGTACGTAACACCTAAATCGTAGTAAACCATTGTCTCTCCTGAGTGCGTTGCAGAAGGATGTTTTAACAGACTCAAGTGATTTTTCAGAATGGACACAGCCTCTTCATATTTTCCCATCGTGCAAAGTGCGTGAGCGATTCGACTAAGCTCGATCGTCGTGTCTGGCGCGTCTGGACCAAGCCACCGCATTTTTATGGGCAAAGCTCGTTTTGCCAGTTGCAACACCAGCGATTGCTTGTCCAACCGTCGGTATATGTTTGCCAGGCAATCAAGGGTGCAGCTTACATAAGCACTGTCTTTTCCCAATATGCGCTCCTGCCGAGGCAGCAGCGCTTGCAGCTTCTCGATCAACTCGGGATAGTCTTCGCTGTGGGCAGTGTGGTAAGTGTCGTAAACATCTTCGCTTTCGGCGATCAAGGTCGCTTCCTTCTTGTCCGGATGTTTGATTTCGGAATATTCAAGTGCCAAGCTCGCACTGGATAGCGCTAAAATCAGGATGATGGTGTAGACGATCGACATCGCTATTTTTCGGGCTTTGGATTTTGTCGGCATTTCGTTCAACGGTGTAAAGATGAAGCTGCTCCCAAAAGTTTTCATAGTTGCAACCATTCCAATTATCTTTGGAATAACGATGATGCTCATTCTAACTTACCTTGTGAAGGCACAGGAAGCTGAATTGCGGCGCGAGCAGAATGCACGCGACGCCGTATCTTATGGAATGGCTGTCACAGCGGCGATGACAAGCGGTGCGATGGCTCTAACTCAATATCAAACAATGAATTCAGAGAGTGCGCTGAAAAACTATTTCGTAAATCGAAAAATAGCGAGAAATTCGGTTGCGCAACTCAAACGGATCATGAAGGACCGTCCCGCTGAATTGCTTGTTGTTAGCGAAATTGAAAAACAGAACGAGAAAGTTTTTGAGGGCGCAGAAGAATCGATACTTCTAAAGCAATGGGGTGGGAATACGTTTGCCCCCTACCGTTCCAGAGAACTGCGAGAAGTTTTGGAGCAAAACCTGAAAGAGAATCGCATCAGTCTTGAGTTCGACGGCTTAGCTGAGCCAATTTCGAAGCAGGGTGACATTCCGATCAGCGCGTATCGTCAACTCATCTCCGTCGTTTTATATGGCGGTTCTCTAATTGCGATTGCGCTCAGCATTCTTATTCCTTTTCTGCTCAGTAAACAGGTTACGAGTCGCCTGTATGTAATCTTGGAAAACAGTCAAAGACTGGCTCGTCGTGCGCCTCTGTTAGAGCCGATTCCGGGCAAGGACGAGATCGCTGATCTGGATAAACAGTTTCATTTGATGGTCGAGCAGATCGGTGAAGTCGCAGGGCAAGAGCGCGCGATTTTGGATAACGCTGGCGCCATGATTTTCACGTTCGACGCGGATACTAAAATTCTTGAGATTGGTCGTGAATGCGAACAGTTATTGCGATATTCAGTTGACGACTTGTTGGGACGACGGCTCCTCAGCATCATTCCCAGCGATTCGCTGGAAGCATTTAGAAAACAGTTGCAAGCGATTCGTCCGAATCAAGCTGTGACTTTTGAGCAGGTCTTTTATCGGGAGGATGGAAAGCCTGTCGAAATGGCGCTCAACGTTCGCAAAGATAACGAGGATCGCTTCTACTGCGTCGCATACGATATCACTGAACGAAAGTTGCTCGAACGAAAATTGGCAGCAAGTGAGGAACGAATCCGCTCGATTGTGGAAAATCTCCCCGCGGGTTTGTTACTCGTAGATCACGATGGAGAAATTCGCTTTGCGAATAGTAGCGCGCTGAAACTTTTTGATACCACCGATCTTTCGCACCTCGCGGGTCAAGATTTCGTGTCAAAATTCGGCTTGACTAATGAAGGCTCATTCGCACAATCGATAGCCAAACATTTGAACAAGACGTTTACTGCGAAAATTGAGACAGCTGCGGGATTGATGCCGGTTGAGATTTCGCTGTCGGAAGCCGAGTTGGGTGATGAAAAGTTTGTCCTGGCGATCGCCGCTGATATGAGCGAAAGATTGATCATCGATCGCATCAAAGAGCAGATATTGCTGACAATGTCAGACGACATCGCGCAACCGATGCACAATATCGCGGGAACGTTGCGTCGTCTCATGGTTGGCGAGCTGGGAGAGGTCACAGATAAAGCGAAGGGGCGCTTGCAAGTCGCGATTGATGAGAGTGATCGACTGCTCAAGCTCTTTGATGATTTCTTGCGAATTCCAGTTAGCGATGATTTGTTTACTATAGAGCGGCAAGTCATACCTGCCAAAACTTTGGCAGAAAGAGCTATTTCGGCTGTGTCCCAACGGGCATCGAGTAAAAAAGTAATGCTGGTTGCGCGTGTATCTGATGACTTGCAAACAGATGTTGATGCTGACCGAATTGTTCAAGTCCTTGTGAATTTACTTACGAACGCCATCAAGTTTTCTCCTGCTGACAAAGAGATACGTGTCGAAATCAGTAAGTCGATTACGAGCACTATTTTTAACGTGATCGACCAGGGCAGCGGTATTCCGGCTGAGGCGTTGAAGACGATTTTTGAACCTTTCAAACAGTCCAATTTAAGTGATGCTACTAGGAAAGGTGGCACAGGCTTAGGATTGGCGATATGCAAAACCATCATCGAAAAACATGGTGGCAAAATTGGTGCGCGAAACAACGATGGTGGGGGCGCGACATTCTATTTTGACGTTCCAGAGAAATCATAATGAAGATTGCTGTTCTGGCTGATTGCTCACATCTCTAAACAAGCCGAAGAACTTTCTCAAAGGTGCAGCGCATACACGCGCGAGTTGCGAATGTACGGAAAGTCGGACTGATACTACTCAGCGTTTGCAAATTTAAACTAGATCTGCGGAGGTTCGAATTCTTGCATCGGAAATTCAAATTCTTGCATGTGAATCCTGGCGGTCGAAATATTTTTGAGTTGCCCGCCGTTTGCGCTCACGATAGCTCTTGCGAATTCCCAAGTGAGGTTAGTCGGCGTCAATAGTGATGTCTCTAGCCTGTGTGAAACTCTAAGTTTGATTGTCTTGTCAGCACCGGTCTCTTCTTGCATCGTTTCGAATGTGATAGTTTGATCTCGAGCACACGTCCGAATCATCTGCGATAGAACGACTTTCAGCGCATGCGCCAAACTATCCGGCTCGGCAAGTAGCTCGAGTGAGCGATCTAGCTGCAAGTAAATATCAATGTTTTTGGATTCCGATTCGAATTCCGTCGATTCAACTGCGGCGTCGACGAGATCCGCAAGCGATGAGCGAACAAGACCGTTGACGATGTTTGAATGTTTGTACTTCGCTGTTTTCATGATAGTGGTCAAAAGGTTCATCACTCCAACGCTTTGCTCTTCCGCTTCTTCCACTGCTTTCAATCCATCGGTACTTAGCGGACCCATCGCGCCGGCTTCGGCTAAGTGCAGTTGTGAGTGAATCGTAGTCATCGGCGTAGCAATGTCGTGGGCGATCATAGCAACAAGTGTTTCTTTCAGACGCTCTAGTTGATGTCTATCTGTTGTATCTAGCAAGACAGAAAGCAACTCTTCATCGCTACTCCCTAATTTGTCGAAAATAATGTCCGCAGTTTTTACGGTGCCATCAGATTGCAATATTTGATGTTCTCTGAGGCGCTCAAAACTCTGTGAATCCAGTTTTAGCTCGGGAATAATTTCTTGCATAGAAGATTCAGTAAGTGCATCGGCTGGTGAACCAACTATCATAGCCGCGGCTGGATTTGCATCAATTATTTTGCCATCGTGAGCAAGTAGCATAATTCCGGCTGGTGATTTTTCTTTGATGGCGGCGAATCTGTCTTCGGAAGCTCGCAATTTTTCCTGAGCCATTTTTCTTTCTGTGATGTCGTGAGCAATGGCGAATATTTCTTTGCCCTTCAGTCCCATTCGGAATGACCAGAGCAAATGTTTTAAACCACCGGCGCGTGTTGTTATTCTGTTCTCTACTTCGTTGTTGTCGTAACCTGCTAAGGTGCTCATGAGACAGTTGTTTGTCAGTGCTCTGTCCTCATCATGAATTACATCAATGACATTTTGACCCTTCAATTCTGGTGGTGAAAAACCCCAGACCGAATTGCATGCGTCATTGACCGATAAGATTTCTCCACTGGGATCGAGCGTACAGATTACGTCTGCAGCGTTTTCGATCGTGTCTTTTTCTCGTTGAATTGCTTCTGCGAGCGACGTAGCCATCTGGTAAAACGTCCGGTCCAATTCAGCGATTTCGTCTTCGCCTTCAGATGGTTTTGCTAATTCCTGGTCGAGTTTCGCAAGCTTGCTGCTATTCGCTGATAGTCGTGCAAGTCTGTTCACCACGTTTCGATTCAAAAACAACGCCGAGCCGAGGCTAATTAAGATAATGCAGATTGTTGCGTAGACGATGTAGGCAATCATTGTGTCTTCGATGCTTCGAAGTCCTTCATTGTGCAGTTTGCTTCCTAGCTGGTATCGGAACTGGTGCAGCAAATTGTCGAACTCATCGGATGATTCTTTGGTGATGACCTGAAATCCCATAATTTTCATGGCCATGCTATCTCCATGGTCCGTCTTTATTGTTGTGGATTTATCCATGAAGTCGAGTGAGCGGTTTGAAAATTTCTGGAGCTGGTCTACGATTTTGGCTTCATCTGGGCGGTCTGCGCACAACTGTTGAAGGTGCTGAAATTTTGCGTCAATCTTTCGACGTGCAGGTAGCACGACTGTTGTGTGAAGATCATTGATGTCGCTTCGCGTCATCCACATCTTTGCGGTTGCTTGTACGATAGTACGCTGTATGAATTCAGCCGTATCCATTGCATCGCGAGCTCGTTGCGCTTCAGTTATTTGACCGTCGGAATATGTGTAAACCGCACCCAATGCCAGCAGAACAAAAGCGCAGGCAATCAGAGGTAGTGCAGCGATCAGTTCGAATTTGTGTACTAATTTGAGCTTTAAATTGGGCAAGATGGCACCCGTGGTATCACAAATTATTTGACCAATTTATATCCGAGTCCATGTACAGTTTGCAAAATTTGTTCGGAACCAGAACCGAGCTTTTTTCTCAGCCGATTGATTGATGTGTAGACCGAGTCTGTAGATGCATCTGAATCAGTCTTCCATACGCGTCTGAGCAGTTCTTCTGGACTTATAACTTTATTTGGATTGAGCATGAAATATTCGAGCACCGAAAATTCAAGTGGTTTCAGTTGCAGATGCTCATTATTCCGTTGAACGCTACGTGCCGATGAATCAAGTGTGATATTACCGGCGGTGAGCTGATTTTCGATAATCGACGGTCCGCGCTTGAGAAGTGCGCGCACTCTCATGACTAATTCTGGAATTGCAAATGGTTTTGTCAAATAGTCATCAGCCCCGCTATCGAAGCCTTCGACCTTTTCGGTGATTGTGCTCAATCCTGTGAGCATCAATATTGGCTTGTGCCCACCTTTGCTGCGATATCCAGAGGCGATTTCTGTTCCGCTCATGTTCGGAAGCTGCCGGTCCAAAATGATCAAATCGTATGAACCTGAAAGTGCATGTTCGAATCCGACTGCACCATCAGCGATGGCAGTAACTTCATGATGGTCGAATTCAAGCACGTCTTTCACAGAATCTGCGAGCGCGAGGTTGTCTTCAACAATGAGAATCTTTGCCATAGCCATGCTTTCGAATTTTGCGCTCGAACCGTACGGCTCGATGCGAGGGTCGATTGCATTGTTTTACCACTCACCACGGCTTTTTCCAAATAGGAAAAGCCGAACCCGCACGGGTCCGGCATTCCTTTTCTGGCTGAACCTCTAGATGAGTACCATGTCCGGTAACTTGTATCCGGCTGGACTGTCGGCGCGCACTTCGAGCTTCTTGGAGCTCAGGTCAGAGCCCGACGGCGCCGGTGTGTCTTTCGGACTAGCTGCGCCGCTTGCGTCTGAGCCGGCTGGCTTTGTTAGGGGCGAGTCTTTGCTGCTGGATGGATGACCTTCGCTACTACCATTGTGCATGGGGGATTTTTGGTCACCGGCTTTTCCGAATTCTCCCCCGCCGCCTGCGGCTCCTCCAGATTTTCCTGCTGCTGATTCGCCCTCACCGTTTCCGTTGGTGCCTTCATGACCAATTGCGCCTGGATTGACTCGGATTTCAGGACCGCCGGTCTTGGGCGTGACTGTACTATCGTTGCCACCCGAACCCGCTTCACCAGTGCCTTTCTGCGCATTCATTTTGTCGTTACCGGACCATGTGTTTCTCGCGATGTCTGCGAATGCCTCTCCCTGTCCGTCTTTGGTAAGTGCTGCCTTTGGGCTGAAATCTTCGGTTTTCATAGAATCTTCCTCAGTGAGTTTTGCTCGGGGGTATGCAAAGACTTTAGGCGAGGAATGAGTTCGGTTTAAGGTGCGGAGCTGTGATTCTCGATCACGTAAATACGCAGTCCCTTTCAAATGAATGAAAGGGACTGAATAATGGATTTGGTTCAGCGGCTTTCCATTGCCGCTTATTTTCGTGCTGGAGCCACAGGCCTAATTTCGTGCTGGAGCCACTGGTTTATTTTCGTGCTGGAGCCACTGGCTTATTTTCGTGCTGGAGCCACTGGTTTATTTTCCGTGCTGGAGCCACTGGTTTATTTTCGTGCTGGAGCTACA
This sequence comes from Drouetiella sp., assembly GCA_036702965.1. Lineage (GTDB taxonomy): Bacteria > Cyanobacteriota > Vampirovibrionia > Obscuribacterales > Obscuribacteraceae > PALSA-1081. The sequence goes on along the minus strand of DATNPZ010000009.1, from coordinate 181,603 downwards.
GGCTCCTTCCGGCTTGAGGTTGGTGGAGCGACTGGAACTACGGTTTCAGTCTGCGCTGGTGGTTTCGCTGGCACTGTCGGTGCTTTCGGTGTCGACAGAGAGCCCTTGCCGCGCTGCGCTTCCGCGATGCGGTTACGCAATCCACGATAGTATTTGCGGGGCGCGATGCGATCTTTGATATCGATTGCAATGGTGCCGATCTGCTTCGTTACTGAAGACAAGACAGTTGGGCCGCCACGGCACTGTTTGCAAAAATCGGTCGGTGGAATGAAGAAATCGAAGGAGCGCAACATGCGTTTTGCTTCTTTTGATTCGAGCACTTCCATCAATGATTTTTCGTGCAAATTGCCAATTACGTTCTTGCCGTCGTAGTCGATACAGCAAGTCGTGACGCCGCCATCGGCCAGGATGCCGAAGTCATCGCGGAATGCAGCCGAACAACCGCCGACGATGGCTTTGTGTGTGGTGCCATCAGCTTGTGCACGTTGTTCGCGAACCCAGAATTCTTGGATTCGTGCGAACGCAAGACTGATACCTGGATAGACGAAGTATTCTCCGTCGATAACTTTGACTGGAACTTTATCCCATTCACCGATCGGGCGGTTGTATTTGCGCGCCATCTCGAGGGCATGGTCTCGGAACATGCGAGCAACTTTGAGGTTGTCCTCTTCGCTCGTCAAATGTTCGTATTCTTCGCCCATACCGAGCATCGCTGCGTGCGAGCGGATGAAGAATTTCAAGCAAACTTCAGTTTGAGCGTTGGTGCGCAGTTTGTCTTCGATCAAACCTTTGGTGCGGTGAATGTAATCGTCTAACGTCAACTTGCCACCACGCAAACGCAAATTGAATGCAGTGTCATTAGGTGTTCTGAATCCAACTTCAAGACGTGTGCAATTGTTTTCGAAGAGCTGCACGTTACGACTCGACTCGAGAAGGCTGCCGTTAGTCAGCAAGCGAACACGCAGACCTTTCTCTTCGGCATAACCAGTCAATGATGCTAGCTCTTTATGGAGGAAAGGCTCTCCCATCAAATGGAAAGTAATAAATTCAGTTAGCTCATTTTCGGCGATTTGATCGATGATGCTTTTAGCAAAATCGCTATCCATGATCTCTTTCTTGCGTGTCTGCTGGTCGATTGGACAGTAATCGCAGGAGAAATTACACGCATTGGTAAGTTCGAGATATATGATTTTGAAACGTTTGTCTTTCAATGTAAGTACTCTGGACGCCTTTTACAAATTCCATTGCTGCTAGAAATACAGCCAAGTCATCATAACACGGGGTTGTAAAAGGGCAGTTGCCGATAGGCGATAAAACGGCATGGATTGAGCATCTTCTCAAACTCGTCCGCTTTGAAAGGCGATTTTGCGATGCTTGCAAGTCAAAGTAGATTGGTGTTTAGCTGATTCGATTACTGATTGATATACGTCTGCTTTGAAAAATACTTAAGCTGTTTTGCAAAGAAAAAATCGCTTTCTTTCGCGAAACTTTCAGTGCAATTCGGAGGCGTAACTCCGCACATAAGTGACATTATGGATACTGCAACTAGCCAGAGTGCACACTTAAAAGCGTCATCTTTAGGCGCTCTTGCCGAGTTAGACTCGTTTTGTTTCTATATATTGTTCAGTTCGATTGAGTTGAACTCAGCGGTACTAAATGCGGTGCCGTCGTGATGAGTTGAGGCTGCCACTAAATATGATATTGCATAATTTTCACCGCATATGGTGGCGCCGGGCACGTTTAAGCATTGATTGTTCAAATGATAAATATACGAATGCGAGAGGCTCTGAGTTCTCAGGCGAGAATTAGGTACATGTGAGAGGCTCTGAGTTCTCAGGCGAGAATTAGGTACGTGTGAGAGGCTCTGACTTACCGGCGAGAATTAGGTAAGTGTGACAGGCTCTGACTTACCGGCGAGAATTAGGTGCGTGTGAGAGGTTCTGACTTACCGGCGAGCATTAGGAACGCGTGAAAGCCGCTGACTTCTCAGTTGAGAATTAGCTACGTGTGAGAGCCGCTGATTTCTCAGCCGAGAATTGGCTGTGAGTTTAGCGCTGGCCGATTTGAACTTTATTGTCAGTCAAACTCTCGCAAATGCGAGGATCGTCGCACACATGCTCAGTCATATATTTGAAGAACTTTTGCCCGCCCGCAGCATCTAGATGCGCTGAGTCTTCGAAGTCGGTCGCCTGGAAGGCAATTTCGCTGGCTGGGTCCCAGCAATGTACATCTGCGTTGGCAGCGATTGCTTTGACCTTATTTTTGTAGTTGTTCCACACTTCTGGTGGCAACACAGCAATATGCTCAGGAGTTAGTGGCATGAACGTAATTTCGATCGGAATATTATTAGACTTAGCGAGTCCAACAATCTTCTCGAAGTATTTCGCTTGTGTGTCGAATTGACTTTGATTTACTGGCAGATACGTTTTTTTGAAAAGGACCAGGTCTTTGCGGTCGCGTGTTGGAGCGAACTTTGCGTCTTTCTTTTGCGCCGCTTCTTCTTTTTGCTGCTTCGTCAGAGGTGCTTTTTCTTCTTGACCTAACTTCGCCATTGCGGTCTTCAAATCTTCAGGATGATTCGTCAGAACCGATGTCTCGTGCGCGAGCATGGCACGGTAATTGTCGCGATAAAAATAGTAGCTGGAGATGCTCTGCATAACTGCTTCCGTCAGTTCCGGAATCGCGGTGTCGTAGCGTGTATTTCCTTGCAAAATGTCGGTGATGCGAACAGGAAGATCCGCAAGCTGAACGTAAGTAGATGTCTTTTCCACTTTCTGTCTGTGATTGTCCAAAAAGTCCTTTGGACCACTGAACAAGAGAACCAATTTAGGACGCTTTCCTGATGCCAGAAACTTGGTGAGAATTAGATACTGGTCTGAAGCCATACATCCGCCGACCGCGCTGTTTGCGAGCGTCACTTCTTTCCCCAGGCGCTTGCTTAGAAGACTGGCGAAGAAATCAGATTTTGAGTATTTCCAGATGTTGTACTTCATGTACCAGTCGTCGTATCGCGTTTGACGTTGATAGAAGTTGTCGTCGCAGCGAACGGACGGAAACAGTATTCCTGATGCGCCAAGTATCAACACATCCGCATTTTCTTTCGACTGAAGCATCGCCGGAAGTTTAGCTACCTGCGTTCCCCACAGATCCGCATTGTCCTGGTACTTCGGTAAACCCTGTGGATATGCGAGATTGATTGCCGTATTGAAGGCGAACAAACAGAGCAGACAACTGAATGTCGTTCCTGTCAATGCTTTCAAAACTGGCGTCATCGGTAGTGTCACGAAGTTAGAACTGGAAGTAGACGAATGGTGCGGAGGTATTTGGAATCAGCACGACCATTGCGATAATCAGCACTGCACAGAATGCACCTTTCATAAATGGTGGCACTTTGTCGAACGCTCGGTCATCGATCATCTTACTCAAAGGCAGATTCGCCAGCAGCAAAACCGCAACCATCGTGACGGTGACGGGAACGATAATCGGCAATGTTTCTTTGGCGATGAAGAATTGATGTCCTTCTTCTGCAGAGAAAATTGGATTCATCAGAACCATCTTTTTCACCGCAGCGAAGGCAGCCTTGCTGTCTTGAATGCGGAAGAAGACGTCGCCGATACAGACAGCCTGGAAGGTCAGGAACATCGAGAAATAATGAAAGGCACTCGATTTCCAAAGCGGTTCGAGCTTAGGCAATCTCTCTTTCAATCGCACGAACTCACGATGCACCACAAGGCACATGCCGTGGAAGAGTCCCCATACAACGAAACTCCAGGACGCACCGTGCCACAGTCCACCCAGCGCGAACGTGATCAACATGTTGCGATTGATTTTCCAATTCGAAACGCGAGAACCGCCCATTGGGATGAAGAGATAATCGCGCAACCATGTCGAAAGGGAGATGTGCCAACGCCGCCAGAAATCAGACATGTTTGCCGCGATGTACGGCATGTTGAAGTTGATAGGAATGTGATAACCGAACAGCATCGCTGAGCCGCGAGCGATATCTGTATAGGCTGAGAAGTCGAAGTAAATTTGGAACGCGAACGCATAAGTGAACAACCATAGTTCGGGCGCACCATACGCGCCTGGGTTCGAGAAGCCCATTTGAACGAGGATGGCGAGGTTGTCGGCGAACAAAAGCTTTTTCGCCAAACCAGTGATGATGAGAGGCAAGCCTTCGTCGAAATATTCCAACTTGAGCGGGTTGTACTCCGACATCTGTTTCATGAAGTCGTCGTAGCGCTTGATCGGTCCAGCGATCTGCGTTGGGAAAAATGCAGCGAAGAGAGCGAAGTGAATGAAAGAGTCAACAGGTTTTCCACCTTTGTTCACCTCGAACAAATAGTGGATGAATTCGAACACGAAGAAAGAAATACCAAGCGGAAGAACAATATTCGCTTCGAAGCTGGTTGGATGCTTCGTGACGAGGTGCACCGCCGATGCTACCGTGCCGAGCAAAAAGTTTGTGTACTTGAAGAATGCCAACGTCGCGATATTCGCAATGATTCCCCACGTAAATATCTGTTTTCGCTTTTCATCAGTTGCTTTGCTGAGGTACTTGCCCCAGAAAAAATTGAACAGCGTCAAACCGATGATTAGCAAGACAAACGGAGGATTCCAGGTTGCATAGAAAATGTAGCTCGCCACCAGCAGCAGAGGCATCTTGGCCGCGCGAGGCGACAGCCAGAACAAGGTGACGACAACCGGGAGGAAAATTAGATATTGGACGCTGTTGAAAAGCATGTTTTTGACTCTTATCAGATCACATGGCAAGTGCCGATAGTAGCATGGCGCGGGAGGTCCCGGGCTTTAGATAAAGTTTCCGAAACGCCTGTAAATCTGCCGTGACAATTGATAAGCCTCAGCACTGGATTGATTGGCGTATCAATCTCACGATAATGCTGGTTGTCAATTTCTTTTAATCTGCGACAGGCTTGACGTTTTGGCTGGCTGTCATGCGGTGCGCATTAGCAGCCGTTTAACTAATGTTGCCCAATCAATACGCCGTGGTTAGCAGCCGTTTAACTAATGTTGCCCGATCAATACGCCGTGGTTATCCAGTGCTGACGCCACTTGCGGGTCGCCTGCAATTTTGTCGGTCAGATAAGCGAAGAATTTTCTGCCGCCGGTGCTGTTCAAGTGAGCGCTATCTTCGAAGTCACTTGGTGCGAAACCAATATCTTGTTGCGGGTCGAGACAAGTAACATGCGAATTGGCTGCGATTTCAGCAACTCGCGCTTTATACATGTTCCAGGCGTCTGGTTTGAGAATAGCGGTGTGCTCGTCTACAAGCGGCATGAACACGATTTGTACAGCGATATTGTTGGCTTTTGCGAGGTCGATTGTTTTTTGCAAATATGCAAACTGCTTATCGAAATGCGATTTGTTGATCGGCAAATAGATTTTTTGGAACCGATGAACGTCTTGCGAAACACTAGGAATGTAGCGGGATGGCGAAGCTTTCGCTTCACTCAACTTTGGTGTTGCCGGATTTTCTCTCTTAGGTTCGAGACTTTGCAAAGATTCAGGATGCTTGGTTATCGCCGATGTTTCCTTTGCCAGGAATGATCGGTAATCGTCGCGGAAGAAGTAATACTTCGATGTTGCGCGCATCATCGAATCTGTCATTTCGGGAATTGAATTATCGAGCTTCGTGTTGCCTTCGACGATATCTGAAAGACGCACCGGGAGGCTGGCAAGCTCGCCGTACAGTGGAGTTTTGCCCAGCTCTGGTTTGAGATTATCGAAGAAATCTTTTGGACCGGTCGTGATGAGGAGATATTTTGGCGTTTTCCCCGCATCAATGAAGTTTCGCAGGATCAGATATTGGTCCGACATGATGCAGCCACCAGCACCGGTATTATCGATGGTGACATCTCGATTTAGTTTGCGAGAGAGCAAATTCGCGAAGTAATCTGATCTGGCATAGCCCCAGATGTCTTTCAACATGAACTTCTGGTCGTAGCGACTTTCGCGCTTGTGAAAATCGTCGTCACAGCGCACGGAAGGAATCACGATTCCTGATGCACCGAGCAGTAGCACGTCTGGCTTTCCATCTGACTTGACCATCGATGGAATTTTCGAATGCGGCACTTCAGTTTCGCGATACTTCGGCAGTCCATCTGGGAACGCGTAATTAATGCCAGTGTTGAAGACAAACAGCGTCGCCAGGCAACTAAACGTCGTGCCTGCCGCAAACTTCATTGATGGAAATTTCAAAGCCAATCTGTGTCTTCTTGTTTGACGCCGCATCGCCCTGTTTACCACATGGCAAGCCACCCGATGTTAACACGGTGCAGCGTCTTGGGGCTTGAAGTTAACTATTCTTAGTGGACTTTTCTTCGTGATAATCCAGTTCAGTGTTGATTTCCCAAATGTTGTCCTTGGTCTTCACACCGTTGGCGATATTCTCCACCGCGGTCATCGCAGTGAGCATCGAGTGGTCCTGGTTGTTGTACTTGTGCATACCGTTTCGTCCGACCAGGAAGAGATTCTCAAACTTGTCTAAGAAGCGTTGCAAAACATCAAACTTCTCGTAGGTGCCGAAATAACCTGGATATGTTTTTGGCATTTTGATGACGGTTGCATCGACGACATCGCCTGCATCGATGATGCCAATTTGTTCAAGTTCTTTTGAGGCGAAATCGATCAATTTTTTGTCGTCCCAAGACCAGAAATCTTCAGTGTCATTGCAGAAGTATTCCAGTCCCAACCAGACTTTGTTCGGGTCCGCAATCATGTACGGACTCCAGTTGTTGAAGATCTGCAGCCGTCCCAGTTTCACGTCGGGTTCCTGGATGTAGATCCAGTTGTCCTGCACAATTCTGGTTGTGCCATTGTCAGTCGCTTCCTCAATTTTCAGTTTATTGACGAGCAGACCGACAGTAATGAAGTCGCGATAAAGGAGTCCATCGCTGATCTCTGTTATTTCCCTGGCGGGCAGCGGAGACATGCAGCGAATAAGGTCTTTGACCGGCATGGTCGAAAAGAAGTAGTCGCCGGCAATCGTTTTCGTTTCACCACTGGCGGTGCCTTTTGTTTCGACTGATTTGATCAGCCCGTCTTCGACATTGAGCTTTACGACGTCGACATCCATTATGATTTCGCCGCCCAGCTCTTGCACTTGCTTTGCGACGTACTCCCACATCTGACCGGGGCCGAGTTTGGGATACAAGAAGCGCTCGATCAGCGAAGTTTCGCTCTCTTTCTGATTGATATCAGAAGTGGGAATCGAGCTCTTGAAGAAGTGTTTGACTGCACGCCAGAGCGACAAACCTTTGATTCGTTGCGCGCCCCAGGCGGACGTGATTTGGGAACAAGGAACGCCCCATACTTTTTCCGTGTACGACTTGAAGAACGTCAGATATAGCTCTTTTCCAAATCGGTTGGTCAAAAATTGATCCAGCGTTTTTTCCGGTTTGATCGGAAATAAACTCGCTGTGATGTAGCTCACTCCAACCTTGGCAGTCTTGAACAATCCCATGTTCATAACGGTGCTAGGTGTCAAACTGATCGGATAGTCGAAAAATTTACGCATGAAGTAAATTCGTGACTTTCTGTTGCGCAAGAGCATAACCCGGTCTTCTTTAGTCGGGTCGGGACCTACTTCTTCGTTTGCGACTGAAGTCTTTTTGTTCTGGTAAGTAATGACGTGGCTCTTGTCTTCAAGCGCTTCGAGGGGCATGACATCAAGCCACCATTGCATCACTCGGTCAGATTTGGAAAAGAATCGGTGCCCACCGATGTCGATTCTGTTGCCTTTGTAGTTGACTGTGCGCGATATTCCGCCAATGTAATCGGTGCGTTCGAGGACGATTGGCTTTACGTTGGTGCGTTTCAGTAACTCAAAAGCTGCGGTCAATCCAGCCGGACCAGCCCCAATGATTACGGCTGTTTGCTGGCTACCAGCGGTTTTTTCCATTTGACCTTGTCAGACCTTGTTGAAGGAAGCCGAATGAAGCCGCTTGAAAAGGCGGTACTCATCATCAGTTGTGGATCTTACACAATTTGAGAAATCGTGTCATGGGTAAAACACAAGACTTCACGGTGATAGATCCAAAGTATGACCTGAGCTCGGGCAGATGAGCTTAGACAGGCGATGTTGCTGTAGCAGTAGGTGCAACTTTCGCTGTCTCGTATTTCCCTGCCATATCTTCGATTGGCGGCGGTTCTTGCACTGTCTTACCTTGAATTTTGTCGCGAGTATGCAACATGAGACCGGCACTAAATGCGATTCCACAATACGCAAAATACATCCAGTGAACGAAAATTGCTGGTATCGCGAATAGTGCGCCACGGCGTTTTACGAAGAAACTGTAGGTGTTTATGTTCAGCGCGAAAAGCACGACTGCAAGACCGATGGCGGCAGTTCCTGCGTGTGCGACGAACGGTGTAAGCGCAAGGGAGAACAGCAACAAATAGGTGAGAACGAGACTCGCTCGTTGGTCATTGCCGAGGTTTAAATCGTTAATCAGACGTGACCTGTCGTTCAAAATCAATCGAGTCCACGGAATACCGCGGTCGAAAATATCTGTCTTGAGCAGGCATGAAAGCGTCCAATTTTTGTAGTGCTTCACTTGCACTTTTTTGGACAGAACAATCTTTCCACCAGCGGCTTTGATGCGATAGCCGAGGTCTATATCCTCGATGCTTGGACGTTTGTAAGTGATAACGTCGAATCCACCAAGTGCAAGGAACAGGGAGCGTCTGACAACGCCGCATCCAGACCAGAATGTGCAGGCTTCTTCACTGCTTTGTTGGTGCACGTAGTGGTGCATCAAATTTTTGTATTGACTGAGAAAAGATGGAGCACGTGGACGCTCATCGTACGAGCCGAAGAGCGCGTCGATTGAATCATCGGCAGAGAGCGCCGCTGCCATGTTTCTGAAAGTTTTTGCGTTGACTTCGCAGTCAGCATCAATGAATGCAACGTATTCGCCGGTCGCATATCTAGAACCGATGTTGCGAGCAGCCCCTGGTCCCAATCTGCCTTCGGTGCTCATGACCGTAGCGCCGTAATGTCTGGCGAGTGCTGCCGATTGGTCTGTCGAACCGTCATCGACGACGATCAATTCCCAGTTTGTCGGCTTCCATCTGGCGATTGCAGCCAGACAATCATCGAATTGGTCGCCACCATTGTAGACAGGCACGATGATCGAAACGCGTGGAGTGAGGGTCGTGGGACCAGTTCTCACGGGCGCTTTCTGTGTCGATTTATCAGTCATCAATGTTTCCGTTTTGGCTGCGATTTCATTGACACTTATTTCTGTATGTCAATGAATTTTGTAATCGCAGATTGGTTACGTAGTAATGCTTCTTGTCAAGATCCCGGGATACGCACAGCTATGACTTTGCCAAATTGGAAGGAGATAGTAAAGAGCGGATACCTAATATTTCAAGCGCTGAAATGTTGTTCATCACTTGGCTACTTCGAATAATGACAGCTCGACTTGATTGCGAAAGTTGGGGTTCTCAGGTTGATAATTTCTAATTGCTAAGGTTGTAAATATAGTCTCTGATAAATGCGGTTTTTCCAAATATTTCTTCGATAGCTCTTGCATAAACAGCTCGTTGTCAAGCGTTGTTTGACTGCTTGTAATGAAAGCAGTTGCGTTTGATGCGATCAATGATTATTGGAACGTCCTTAATCGACTGAATTGCTCGCTGCCAGAGCCGTTACAGTTACTGCACCTGATTTTGATTCGCTTGAAGGTGCCACTTTCGCATCCGCATTTTCAGTGGCTTTGTTTGGAGTCTTTTTTTTCTGCAGAATTGCTTTCACGTCTTCAACAGTGATTGCTTTCATCGCGAAGACGAGTGCTACGTACACCAGACCACCGAGAATAATCTGCACGAAAAGATGCTTATCCTGCACGGCGTAAATGACTGGAACCATAACGGATGCTGCGATTGCCGGTTTCCATAAATATCTACCGAGAGGCACTTTACCAACAAATTTTTGTGCCGACACATAGTCGAGTATGAGGATAAGGAATTCGCACGCAAAGTTAGCCGCTGCGGCTCCGATGATGCCGTATTGCTTGATTACGAAGATGTTCAGGATCACATTGACCACCGCGGCTAGTGTCATGATGCGAAGATCGTTGGCTTGCCTATTGAATGAGATTAAAAGGACTCGATAAGTCCTGCTGATCATATGAAGTCCGAACAAGGCCAGCAGAATCTGCAACGCTGGAACGGCAGGCAGATATGCTTTTCCGTAAAGGAATTGTGTCAGCGGTTGTGCCACCATGATGCCACCAACAGAGGCACCAACTGCGATGGCGGCTGATACTCGCATGACGCGATTGATCAACCCTTCGATAGTATGGAAACCCTGCACATAGGCTTGAGCTAAAGTCGGCCGCAGCGCGGTGTAATACGCAACGGTGATGAGAATCAGCATCCATACTACGCGGAAGGACGCTCCGTATAGACCCGTCGATTCGCCACCAATCCAAATTCCTAACAGCAAAATGTCGAAATTTTCGATGATGCGTCCGACTAGCGCTGATCCAACCAGTGGCAGTGAGCCAGAGGCGAATGTTTTGACGAAATCTTTTTCAAGCCCCAGTTTGGGAAATCCAAAAGTCCGCACATACGTTCCAAGCAGGTAACTGACAGCGATTGCGCGTGTCAATATTTGCAGGAACGGAATGTAAATTACGTCGCTCGGATGACGGATGAAAAGAAAAACTCCTGCTGCCATCAAGGCCTGGCAGAGACAATCTGATACTATCGCCGGTACCATTGATTTGCTGCCAAGGAAAAACCAATTCAAATCGAGAGCGCTCGGAAGCATCGTTGCGCCAGAGATCAGGATGATCGTCTTGGTCAGTTGAGGCAACGGCATTAACCAGGTTGCCACACCCAAACCAATCAGAGCAGGCACCATCATTGCCAAACGCAAACTGAGCACGGTTTTCACAATGGTGTGAGCCAGTGTGATACCACGGGCGACTTCAAGCGGACCCCAGGCATCGAATCCAAAATCAACTAGAATGCCGACGTACGCAAGCACAGTCATCGCAAAAACGATTGCTCCATATTCGTCAGGAAGCAACACGCGGGTCATTTGAATTGTGACTGCGAATGCCAAAACTCGACTGATCATCTGACCAACCGAGAGAATAGCGAAATTATGACTGATGCCCCGACTGTCTTTGCTCATTAGCCAGACCACCGTCTGAGCGACATCATGATTCTAGTTAGATGCATGTTTGACTATGGTTTGCGTGCAACGAATCCGCTTGAGTGTCCGAACGGAAGGTCGATGTTTGCGGCGAGCAAAGATGCTTCGAGCGCTAGCTCTGAGTGCATCAAGTTATTCAACCAGCCCATATTCTTGGAATAGTTTTTGATTGCCAATCCAGGTCCAATCGCTTTAGTTTCGTTTGTCAGACCTTTGCTGTCGGCGTGAGCATGCCCGTGATTGTGTCCATGACTATGCCCATGTCCGTGACTGTGACCGTGGTCGTGACTGTGACCGTGGTCGTGATTGTGACCGTGGTCGTGACTATGATCATGATCGTGATGATGGTGTCGTCCGCGATTCTTGAAAGCATTGACGTATTCGCGTAACGCACCAAATGCGCTCGGAAGCGCGTTCAAATAGGTCGCGCGCTCAACAACAAATCCGCCTTTGCGCAACATGTTGGTGACAGTTGGAACGTCATAGCGACGATACTGGGTGGCGTCGGCACCTTTCAGCGCCACTCTTCCCCATGAGGAATTAGTGCGCAAGTAAACCAGTCCACCTGGTTTGAGCAGACGCTTGAACTCTGAAATAGCCTTGTCGTCGGCGCCCTGACCTGACAAATGTTGAATGGTGTCGATACAAATAATCAAATCGACGCTGTTTGACGGTAGTGGCACTTCTGTCGCACTACCTAGAACCAATTTCGTTGCACCGCGCATCTCGCAGAACTTGAGCGCATGTTCTGAGTAATCCAAACCGATCGGCTCACCAGCAAGCGGGTACTGCTTCTGCACGAAATCGAGCAAGTAGCCGGTACCGCAGCCAATGTCGAGGACCTGAATATTTTTCATGGTCGACAACGGTTTTTGCAGCAACGCAACCATCGCGTCACGCATTCCTTGCGCCCACCAGTGATTTTCCTCAATGTCGTAGAGGCGCTGATAGTACTCAGGCTCAAAAATTTGTGGCGCAGATTCTAAAGTTGTGCTCATAAATTGCTTGTGTGTCCTTTTAACGCGATTGGTCGGCTGAAATGCGTCGGTCAAACGCTGGTGCCTTTTCAGGGCGTAATCAAGTTGCCCCGTTAGGATAACCCGTTTGTCAACATATAATCATTCGCCAGTTTTCATACTGCTCACTTCTCAATATTTTGAATTGGAATCGAAATTCTGTAATCGGCTACCAGCCCAGCGTTTGACGAGAAGGAAAGAATTCATAACTGTGGTCTAATCTTTCTTAAGAACTTGCGCAATGCGTAATGTGTAGCATGGTCTAGCCGCGGCGATCGGCAGTATGGCTAGGGCATATGTCTTTGCGAATTTCCAGGGAATCACTTCCAGTTCTTTTACTCGGTGTTGTGTTTGTGTTGGCGTCAATTTTGATGCCGAAGACCTGGCACATCGAAGCGGTCATTCCAGTCGGCTCTGTCAGTTCGCCGGAAAAGAATTTGATTATCGCCAGAATCTGTTGTTTGCTCGACGGAATATGGTGCCTGCTAATCGCGCTCACTGCGTGGCGATGGAAACGTTTGTCAGCGGCTTCGTTGATCGAGCCCAAACATATAGAAGGAAATGAAATCGTCAGTCGTAAGACTGCGTCTCTTATTTTGATTGCGGCTTCAGTGCTTGGTCTGATTTTGCGGCTGATTTCGCTGGACAGCAGTTTTTGGTTGGACGAAATTACACCATTAACGTTCTACCGAGACACTTCTGTGTTTGGATTGTTGACGACATATTTCAGCACCAACAATCATCTGCTTTATACGTTGTTGGAAAAAGTCGCTGTCACCATGTTCGGTGAGCAGGAGTGGGCGGTGCGTTTGCCGTCTGTGCTGTTTGGAGTCGCAACAGTTCCAATTATGTACATATTGACGCGCACGATTGCTCCTCGATGGATTTCTCTATCAACTGCGCTACTAACCGCTGTCAATTATCAACTAATATTCTTCTCTCAGAATGCTCGCGGTTACACCGGGCATTTGTTCTTTACGCTTGCTGCTACTTTGTTCTTGGTGCGGGGATTGAAGAAAGATAAGTTCGTGCACTGGTGTCTGTACTGCGCCTGTATGTTCTTCAATCTTGCTTCGATTATCGCTAGTCTGTCAGCGCTGATTGCGCATTTCGTCATCGGTACGGTTGCTGCAATAGTCGTGCAGAAGCGCAGCGGCGGCGGTTGGGCTTTGTTTCGCCGCATTGGCTGTGTGACATTTTTGGCACTATTGATGGTGCTACACCTGTACAGCATCATCTTTCCGCAAGCATATGCCGTTGTGCAAGATACGTATCACGTTCAATCAACAGGATTTACTCTATTCTCCACTGAGTTTCTCAACGAACTGATTCGTGGTTTCAAGTTCTCGAACAACCCGCTGATTTTGGCAGCAGCTATACCGGGCATAGCCGTTGTCGTAGCAGGCGTGTGTGCGCTGTATAGATGTAGCTGGGTGATGCTCGCGGCACTTGGATTGCCGGAGATTTTTCTCGCCCTGTATCTACTCAAGTTAGGTCTGTCCGTATCTCCGCGGTTCTTCTTGCTGGCGCTTCCATTTGCACTCATTGTTGGTGCGTTGGGGCTTTACGACCTGGTCAAGCGGGTCTTATTGAAAATCAATCAGCCGAAACTTTTGACACCAACATTCTCTTTAGGAATACTCTGCGTTGCGCTCGTAAGCGTCCCGACACTTTTGCAGTATTACAAAATTCCGAAACAGGATTTTCGCGGTGCTGTTCTTTACTTGCGAGAGAAGCCTGAAAAGATATATCCACTCTCCCTTTACACTGCGAGAGAGGGCTTTGGTTACTACGCGAACAAGAACGGCATGCGCTTAGATAATGATTATTTTGACGGGCGAACGCTTGAGAAAATCGATAATGTCTTGAAGCAACACAGACTGGATCAGTTCTACGTAGTAACAACGTTTCCACGAGCGCTGCATCTAGATCACCCTGAACTTGAGGCACTTGTCGAAAAGCATTGGGTTGTTGATAGAGTCTTCCCTGGTTCCATTGGCGATGGTGACATAACGGTTTGGAAACCTCGCAAGTGATTTTGCCGCTATCTGTTCTATTATTGTCTCGCGCAGCGGTGTTCAAAGGTATTCGGAAATGAAAACGGCGGTTATTGGGCTCGGAAAAGTTGCCGAACGAATTCACTTGCCTGCATGCAAACTGGTGCCCGAGATCAACCTGGCAGCGGCTAGTGACACTAGCAGTGAACGTCGCGAAGCGATGAAATCTCAGTTTTCCATTCCGAATGTGTACGCTGATTCAATGGAAATGCTCGAAAAGGAAAAGCCAGAGCTTGTTATGATCGGCACCCCGCCTGAATCACACAAGGCTCTCTGTCTGGCTGCTTTGAAAAACGGCGCGCATGTTCTGTGTGAGAAGCCGTTTGTTTTATCTCTTGATGATGCTGACGAAGTGATCGCCGCCGCGAAACAGCAAAACAAACGGTTAGCAGTAAACACGCAATATCGCTACATGTCCACGTACCAGACTGCTCGCGAACAAATAAAGTCTGGAGAGTTTGGTCGCCTCTACTTCATTCATTGCTGGCAGCAAATGTACCACCCGCCTATATTCGAAGGCACTGAGTCGTGGCGCTCATCACTGAAACAATCGACCTTGTTTGAATTCGGTTCGCACCCGCTAGATCTGATTACAACTTTTTTCGGCGAATATCCGAAGGATGTTTACGCCAATATTCCGCGGGTGGTGCCTGAGTACGATTCGGATGTATTCGTGCAGATGACCTTGCGCTTCTCGAATGACCGATTAGCAACTCTAGTTCTCAATCGCGTTAGCCACGCTCCTGAGAAGTATCTAGAGATGCGCCTGGATTGCGAGAAAGCGTCGATCAGGATTTCGCTGGGCGGCGTTGCTCGGGCGGGCATCGAGCTGTCTCGACACAAAGGACACAATCGCCCTGCTTTTCGCATGAGTTTTGTGAAGGGCGGAGAAGCGCGAGTCGAATCTGGAGGCGGCGCACGCATTCTTGCTGTGGAAAAGACCCCAGCCTTTGCTTCTGCTACTGCTTCGAACTTGCGAACGTTTGTTAATGGTGACTCGACTGGCGGTATCGGATTTGACACCATAGAGCACGCGCGCAATATCTTGCGAATAATCTTTGCTGGATATGAGTCAGCGGAAACCGGACAAGTAGTTAAGTTGGATTTTTAGACCGTAACTCGTTGGATTTAAGAGTGCCTCAAGCCCCAGTTTCAGTTGTAGTAGCTTCTCAGAACGCTCGTGCGAGCATAGTCGAATGCTTGAACGAAGTGCTAACGCAAGTTCGCGACTATGACGCAGAAATTTTGGTTGCAGATGCTTCAACAGATGGCACAGACAAAATCATCGCTGAAAAATTTCCCCATATCAGAATGTTGAAAGGGCAGTCATCAGATTTGATACCACATCTGTGGGGATTAGGAATGCGAAATGCGATGGCGCCCGTGGTGGCAATCACAAACGCGCAATGCATTCCAGAAACCGGTTGGTTGGCAAAAATTATGAGCACCTTCGAGTCTGAATCTGTTTGTGCTGTTGGCGGCCCAATCCTGCCTCCCGTCACGAATTCAGCGCTGGACTGGGCGATTTATTTTTCCCGCTTCACCGCTTTCATGCCACCAGTCGCAAGTGGTGAAATTGGAGAACTTCCCGGTGACAACGTGGCTTACACTAAAGCTGGTTTGGAACAATTCTGGAAGAATCCGGAGAACGGCTTCTGGGAAACTCTTTTCCATCATGAGCTACGTCAACATCAGCAGCGACTGTTTATGTCCCCGGATGTTAAAGTACATCTCGCTCACACGGCGGATGCTTCTGACTTTTTCTCTGTCAGGATGCGGCACGGACGGCACTACGGCTCGACGCGCCCAAACACCAGTTTGCCCGCTCGAATCGTGCGAATTCTTTCCGCACCAATACTGGTGCCATATCTCGTTGGGAGAATGGGCGTCCGTGTACTGAAAAAGCGTAAGGACTTTCTTCCGTTTTATCTTTTGGCATTGCCCTGGTTGACTGTATTCACGATAGCCTGGGCTGTCGGAGAAATTCAGGGATACCTCTCACCTGCCCACGATTAGCTAATGACTGATGTTGTTCCTGAAATATCAATTGTAATTGCGTGGCAGAAGTCGCAGCTAGACGCAACCGCTTGTCTGGATTCGCTGTTTAATCAAAAAACTTTCCATCGTTTCGAAGTGATTTTGATTTATGGAGGATTCAATCCTAACTTGGATGCGTTTACCCAACGGTATCCAAAAGTCAAGATTGCTGCGCATCCTGATTCCAGCAGTATTCCCAAGCTACACGGATTGGGTATCGAGATGAGTTCCGCGCCGTTGATCGCAATAACAGAGGCTCACACCACGTTTGCGCAAAATTGGATTGATACTGCCATTCTCGTTTCTGCCGAAAATGATGCTGCCGCTACTGGTGGTGTCGTAGACCCTGGACCAGCGTTGACCGGCGTGGATTTTGCCTTGTACTTGTGCGACTACGTGCAGTTCGCACGTCCCCTGGAATCCGAGGTTTCGGATGATCTACCGGGCAATAACATCGTTTTCAAACGCAGTGCGATACAACATTTGCTTGCTCAAAAAGATCTGCGGTCTGATGGTTTTTGGAAAACGTTTTTCTGCTATGAACTCATGAAAGAGGGGAAAGTTCTCCGCCGAGATTCGAGGCTCGTCGCATACTACAACCGCCATCTGTCTTTCGTGGACGTTCTCACTCGACGCTATAACCACGGGCGGTGCTTTGGCGCGATGCGTTCGAGCGACTTTAGTTTCTCGAAGAAGGCTGGTTATGCGACTGCTTGCATCGCTTTGCCGCCTGTGCTGCATGCAAGATTATTCCAGCGAATTAAGACGAAGCGTCACTTGCTGAATCGTTACTTCATGGTGCAAGCAGTTTGTCACTCCATCATCCAAGCCTGGGTCGTCGGAGAGTACGCTGGCACTGTATCTGGTGCCGGCGAAAGCTGCAGTGAACTTTAGGCAGCTGCTGGCGAAAGTCGCAGTGATATTTAGCCATCAGGTGCAGGCGAAAGTTGCAGTGAAATCTAGCCATCAGGTGATAGCAAAAGTTGCAGTACTATCTAGGCATCAGGTGGTTGTAATTTGCCTTTCACAGTTGATTCGTAGTTGACCAACCATCCGAACAAACCACCGTGGTGCACTCCCTGGGTGTGGATGTAATCTCCAACCTGAGTTTCAGTGCCTTTGATTCCAGTCTTGTCGTCGTGCCATTCTCTCTGAATCAATTTGCCTTGCGGGTCGAATTTCATCGATGTTTCAGCACCACCAACTGCTACATCGAAGTGGGTAATATTGCCGTGGCTGTCTTTACTCCAACCAGTCTGTGAGCCGTCTGGGTTAGTCTTTGAACCAGCAATCTGATTGCCTTTTGTATCGTAGGAGTTGTTCCACTTGTTTCCGGCGTTGTCTTCGATTGTTTCGTTGCGACCAGTGCTGGTCTGTTCGATTGTCTTGGTGCTAACTGGTTGACCGTCTTTGAGCGTAGTTTCTGTGCGGTGTTTAGGGTCTGCACTTTCGTAACTAGTAACTGTGCCATCGGCATTTTTGTGCCAACCGATGCTGCTGCCGTCGTTGTTTTTACGGTCTGCTGAGATTTGGTTTCCGGCTTTGTCGTAGATGTCTGTGTTCGTGCCCTTCGCGTCGGTTGTTGTTCTCTTCTCGCCGTCTGCGGTGCGTTCCCAGGTCGAAGTTGTTTTCTCGCCGCCTTTGATTGTTGTTTCGGTGCGGTGATCTTTGTCTGGTTGATCGATTTCGGTGCGCGAGCCGTCAGCGTTCTGTCTCCAGCCCTTTACGCTGCCGTCTGGCTTTTCGCGCATCGAAGACGTGGCGTGTTTGTCTTTGTCGTAAGTTTCGGTGAGGGTTCCGTCTTTGTCCGAAGTGACTTTTCTAGTAACGTTTCCAGTCTGGTCTTTTTGTGTTTCGGTGTATCCGTCATTAGTAACGCGGTGCTCGATCGTGTCGCCTTTGTTGCCTTTGCTGTCGTATTGCTGGGCGTCGTAATTGCCTTTCGAATCGCCCTTTTGTGTTTCGGTGACCTTGCCGTCTTTTCGTGTCTGTTGCTCGAATCCGCCATCATGTGTTTTCGAACGAACAGAAACGGAGCCGTCTTCGTTGGTCTTAAATTCTTCGCCTTGTTTGAAAGAGTGTGGTCCCAGTTCTTTCTTGATTCGGTGCGCTTCATCCATGAGCTGCTTGTGGTCCCACTCTGGATGTTGACGGTGCAGTGCCTGGTATGGACCCTCGCCTTTGCGGAGACCGCCGGAGAAACCGCCGTGCTCATCGTAAACTGGGTCGTGTTGCCCTTTGACGCTAACTTTCAAATCATTGTGAGCATGGGTGCCGGTGATTTCGAGGTTCGGCAGACCGCCCTGTGTCTTGGCTGCTTCACCCGCGAGGCTGTCGAAGAAGCGAGTGCGCTCAGAGGTGTTCATTCCCTTGAGGTCTTGTTGCATCTCGTTCAGGGCGGAACGAGCACCGTGTGTCTCGCGCATGTGCTGCGCTACTGTTTCTGCTTGACGCTCGGGCGTTGGACGCTCGCGTGGCGTTGTCTTGTCAGCAGTCATTCAGTCTCTCCTAAGGGCGGGGGGAGCTTGAGTTGCTTAGTTCACGGAATTGTTCTGGCACCCGTGTGATATAAATCTAATAAAGTTTTGTTGCCAAGATATTACCAACGTCCCTCGGGTCCACAATCGCATGAGTGAGCCCGCCAAGCCCCACAGGCTGGCGCTCATGCTCGTGGATGTGAGGGTGGTCTGCCCGACGGCTGGTCCGGACGAGGCTGTATCCGCCGGGCGCGCAGGTCATCGCCCGGACCCGCGGTTCATCCGCCGGGAAAGCAGGTCATCGCCGGGACCCGCTGCTCATCCGCCGGGAGGGCAGGTCATCGCCCAGGCTCTTGGGTCACCCGCCGGACCCTGGGGGCTCGGGGTCTGAGCTCGCTGGCTGTGTCCGGTTTACCAGCGGTTCCATCATTTTGGCGTCGAAGGTGAATTCGACCTCGAAATTATCTGAGTCGAACGCGTATGGCACTGGAAATTGCATGCCGCGCAAAATTTCCACAGCTGATTCGTCGGTTTTGCGTTTGCCAGATGATTGTGCAACTCGAATTCCTGAAATTGGAGAATCTCTGTTCGCGTTGAATCTGACTCTGAATGGCTTGTCAATCTGAATTCCGGACGCGACGCATTTGCTTCTAACGTCGTGTTCAAAACTATCGATGGAGTGTTTGAAATCAACCGCCCAAGGTCGTAGACAGACAGTTCTCTCAGAAGGTTTTGTTGCTCTGATTTTTGGAACAACTGGTGCCACCATATTCAGTTCAGAACTCACCCTCAGTTTCTTAGGCAAGACTTCGTGAGAAATTGGCTCCGGAGCGCTTCCTGCCTCCGCCGTCACGGATGTTTGATTTGTACGCAACTCTGGTTTTTCTTCCCGACCAAAAGCGGTCACGTTCGAGCATAAAAATGCGACGAAAACGAGAAACAGTGGTAGCGTTAAAATCTGCATTGGAGCTGCTTTCGACAAGCCGAAAACTTTAATTTCGCAGAGATGCGCGCATTCTCGCTATGGCAATTTCCCTAGTTTTGCATTGCAACTAAAAAATTTGTTCCGATCAGATGCGACGTTAGACTGCTGAAGCTCTGACTTTATCGATCAACTCTGCGCTCAGCAAAATCTCGTGCTGAGTAATCGGATCTGTTTTCCCGCTCAGCGCACTGCGATAAAACTGGCGAATAAGCTGTCTTAGCCCGGGATACGCAACTTCGTTCGTCGCTGAACGCTGGATGAGATTTTTACCCGCAGTGACTACTAGAGTCGAACCGAATTTGAATGGCTTGAGTATTTTCGAGCGTTTCGATACTTCACCAGATTCGATGGTGGCAAATCCGTGAAACAAATCGACGTGAGCAGAAGTTTTGTCGCCAATAACTGTTACTTCGTTTCGCGTCGGCCGTCCACGAAGACTGATTGAAATTCTTAACAACGTATCATCAACTACGCCGTCTATCTCAAGCTCGCCATCAACAAAGCGACGAATTTCAAATGTGTCGACCGTCAGCTTGTCTCCAAAGTATCTATAAAAAATCGAGACGGGGTGCGGCAGAATCTCCAGCAAGACCTCCAACCTGTCTGCTTTTGATTTTCCGTCGGCACCACTGGTGAATGCTGTATGCGACAAACGCACTAGATTTCCGAGGTCAGCGCGACTTTCGACAATCTGCGAGGCACCCTTTTGAAACGGCATCTGGTGCACAGGAGCAATTTTTAAGCCTCTCTCATTTGCTTTTGCCAACGCTCGCTTTGTCTCGTCAAAGGTTGATAGAAGCGGCTTTTCCGCAAGAACGTGCAAGTTCTTATCGAGACAAGCGTCGATTGACTGGAAATGGTGCTCAGCTGGTGTGCATATGTGAGCGATATTAGATTGGCTCTGTTCGAGGCATTCCGAGAGCGTTTTAAATGCATGTTTCGCGCCGAATTCGCGTTGTAACGTCTTTGCACGATCGAGTTGTGGATCGACAACGGCTTCAATCGTGGCGCCGCTGCGAATTGCTGAAAACGCGTGCCAGCGACCCATTAAGCCTGCGCCAACGATGATGATTCGAGGAAGTGTCATAGTGAAATTCGTGAGTGAGTCGTCTAATTATTGCGCAATTTCGGTCTGTGTCGATTGCCAACAATGAGTAAAGACTTCACTGGAAAGGGTTCTCTTGGCACGGTCTGGTGCACTAAAATTCCGTTAGTTCGGACGTCACCCTTGTTAAAACGCTCTCAGGATGCCGCTTCAAAAACAATGACTACTCAACTTTCAGTAATTATCGCCTCGATAAATGGTCCTGAATATTTAGAACCTTGCTTGGATGCGCTGAAGAAGCAGCAGGGCAACATCAACACAGAAGTGATTGTCGCCGACTGCGTTGGTGACTCCGTCACATCGATGATGAAAACCAAACATCCTGATGTGAAATTGATATCGTTTCCAGATAAGCAAAGCGTGCCGAAGCTGCGCGCTACAGCTATCGCTCAAACTTCGGGCAATATTATTGCAGTCACTGAAGACCACTGCATTCCGCCGTCTGGCTGGTATCAGTCTGTTCTCAAAGCACACTCGGATCATCCAGCTCCAGCAATCGGCGGTTCTGTCGACAATGGAGCAACGAAGCGCTTAATCGATTGGGCTGTATTTTTCTGCGAATACAGTAACTTCATCAGTCCTGTGGCATCAGGGGTGGTGCATGACCTTCCTGGTCCAAATGTTTCCTACAAGAGAAGCGAAACGCAACACATCTTTGACTCGAACGAAGAAGAATTTTGGGAAACGTTCGTTCATGGCGCGATTGAATCGGAAGGAAAACAACTCTGGTCTGATCCCGCAGTCAGCATGATTCACAAAAAGCATTTTACGTTTTCAGATTTTCTCTCCGAGAGATTTCATTACTCTCGGTCGTATGCCGGCACTCGTAATAAGTCAATTACATTGAAACAACGATTGATTTATTTGTTTGGTTCACCGCTTTTGCCACCAATTTTGATGCTTCGTATCTTCAAAAGAGTTTGGGCGAAGAAAAAACATTTGCCGCAGTTTGCAATGTCTTTGCCTTACCTACTCAGTTTCATGGTGGCCTGGTCTGTCGGTGAAGTTATTGGTTACGCCACGGGACCCGGTGATAGCGCTCTTTATTTGACATAGTGATGACCACTCAACCAGCTTTATCTGTAATCGTCGTATCGTTTAGTCAACCTTCTGTTTTGCGTCAGTGTCTTGCGTCGTTCGCGTCGCAAACCATGCGCAACGATGTCCAAATTCTCGTCGTTCGCGATTGGAATACTCGAGGCGATGCTGAAGAATCCAGCCTTAAATCAGAGTTTAGAGATTTCGTCTGGATTGATGCGCCAGCCGGTACGACAGTTCCTGCAATGCGCAAACTGGCGTTCACCAAATGTAGTGGCACACTGGTTGGCTTCACGGAAGACGACTGTGTAGTTGAACCTGATTGGTGCGCGAAAGTCGTCGATGCTCATAAGTCCGAAAACGTTGCTATCGGAGGTTCAGTCGAGCCAGGAGACTACGCGCGCAGCCTTGATTGGGCAGTCTTTTTCTGTGAATACGCACGTTTTATGCGCCCTTTTGCTGGAGCCGTTCCCGCTCTGCCTGGTAACAACATCACCTACAAAGCATCAGACTTGAAGAAGTTGCTGGATAGCGATGGCAGCGGCGGCGTGTACGAAGTATTCGTGAACGGTGAATTGCAGAAATCTGGCGAGACGTTAAAAGCAGACCCGTCGTTCTCGGTTCGGAATATCAATTCGTGGAATTTGACTAACCTCACTGATGTGCCATTTCACCACGGTCGTGGCTTCGCCGCAATGCGTCTTGCCAGTAAACCGCTGGTTCAGAGACTTCCATTCCTTGGAATTGCAATGGTGCTACCAGCGGTGCAGATAACGCGCATCGGTCGCCAGATCGTTAGCAAGGGAAGGCACGTAGAAAAGTTCATTCAGTGTCTTCCGCACGTTGGTTTGTTTTGTGTTAGCTGGTCCATCGGCGAATTCGTGGGTTACTTGATGGGACCAGGAACCAGCTTGAAAGAGTGGCGGTGAGGAGTCAAAGATGCGCGTTGGTATAGATGCAGCTTGCTGGTCGAATAAACGAGGATACGGTCGTTTCACTCGCGGCTTGCTCAATGCGTTTGTCGAATCGCAGTCCAAGCACGAACTTGTATTTTTCATCGACTCTCAAACTCATGATGATGGTGACCTTCCAAAAAACGTTCAGACTGTCGTAGTTAACACGGGTGACCGTCCAACTGAAGCTGCTTCTGCGTCGGATAGCCGCTCCATCAAAGATTTGCTCGCAATGACCAAAGCGGTCGCCGGTCAATCACTAGACGCGTTTTTCTTTCCGAGCGTGTACACATATTTTCCAGCAATCACTAGCGGAAAAATAATTCTGGGCGTTCACGATGTCATTGCTGAAGATTATCCTGACCTTGTGTTTCCAGACAAACGTCATCGACGCTTGTGGGCTCTTAAAGGCTGGCTCGCACACAAACAAGCGAATTACATCATGACTGTTTCTGAACACGCAAAGAAGGGCATTGTTCGACACTTCGGTCATAAGCAAGAGAAGGTCTTCGTGATCGATGAGGCACCAGATCCGGTGTTCACTACACTCGCGCACGATAGCATCGACCGTTCAATTCTTTCAAAATTCGGATTGAAGTTAGACTCACGATTTTTGATTTACATCGGTGGTATCAATCCGCACAAAAATTTGCCAATGCTGGTTCAGTCGCTCGCAGACATTCGACAACGTCCTGGCATGGCTGACGTAAAGCTTGTCATTGTCGGCGATCTGAAGGACGGCTTTACGCCAGGCGTTAGTGAACTGAAAGCGAAAATTGCAAACCTACATCAGGAAGATGCGGTCATCTTTACCGGTTTCGTAAAAGATGAAGACGTGATTCACATCTTGAATATTGCTCAAGCTCTGGTATTGCCCTCGATGGCTGAAGGTTTTGGCTTGCCTGCTGTTGAAGGCGCGGCGTGCGGTGTTCCGATTGTCGCGACCATCAACAGTCCGTTGCCTGAATTGTTATCAGATGGTGGCATCTTCATAGACCCGAATTCGGAGAAAGATTTGACTAATGCCTTGAATGTCATGCTTAGCGATTCGACCAGGCGCGACGCAATGGCTAAAATCGCAACGGCTAAAGCACAACAAATGACCTGGCAGAGAGCGGCTCAACAAATGGATCGGATGCTCGATCAGGTGGCAAGCAAATCTTGAGCAAACTGAAGATTGCTATGGTGACGACGTTCTACCCGCCCCACAATTTTGGTGGCGACGGAGTATTCGTGCAACGCCTAGCAAACGCTTTGGCTCGCCGCAACCACGAAGTACACGTAATTCACGACAAGGATGCATTCTCGCTTGGAAGCAAGGCTTTAGTCGCGAACACAAGTGAAGGTCATGATTTGACCGATCCACGTGTCACTGTGCATTCACTTGATGGTGGCTCGATGGGAAAACTCGATCTCATCGCGACACATCAACTCGGACGCCCCGTCGCTAAAAGTGAGCAACTGAAGACACTGCTCGATCAAAACTTCGATGTTATTCACTTCCATAATATCTCGCTTCTAGGCGGACCTGGCGTGCTTGGCTATGGGAAAGGCGTCAAGCTTTGCACGCTGCATGACCACTGGTTTGTCTGCGCCACTCACGTTCTCTGGCGATTCGACGAAGAAGCCTGCACTAAGCGCACTTGCATGAGTTGCACTCTGGCCGCCCATCGTCCGCCGCAACTGTGGAGATATACCGGAGCTGTTGAAAAAGCGGCGGAAAACGTGGATGCATTCTTGGCACCCAGTGAGTTCGCCCGTGGCAGCCATCTAGCGAATGGATTTCCTGCTCCGATTCGTGTGTTGCCTCACTTTCTTGCCGAATCAGATGCGGCGCCATCACTCGAGCCTGTGCATGACAAGCCGTTCTTTTTGTTTGTAGGCAGGCTGGAAAAGATCAAAGGCGTACAGGTTCTAATCGAACAGTTCGCGAAATTCAAAGACGCAGATTTGATGATTGTTGGTAACGGAAACTATGAAGAGACCCTGCGCGAAGCCGCGTCCGGACTCGACCACATTCATTTCCTCGGGCGCATGTCATCTGACCGGCTGAAAGAATACTACCGCCAGAGTGTCGCGGTGCTCGTTCCATCGCTCTGTTACGAGACATTCGGACTTGTACCGCTTGAAGCATTTTCGACTGCGACACCAGTTATCGTGAATGATTTGGGTGCGTTGCCCGAGGTTGCAAGAGATGGTGGTGGCATCATCTATCACAATGGTGACGAGCTAATCGCAGCGATGCAACAACTTCTGCAAGATTCTGCGCTGCGAAAAGAGACGGGTTTGGCTGGTCTTGCAAACTTTCATGCGAACTACAGCGAAGACAAACATATAGAAAGATATTTGAGTTTGATAAAAGAGTTTCAACAGCGACATCTGGAGGTTTCATGTCCGGTGAAATAGGCGTTTGCCATATTGGTGCAGGATCGATTGGAGGTTTGCGAGCTGCTGCGGTGGCTCAAACACCGGGGCTTAAACTGCGAGTGGTATCAGACATTCGTTTGGAAGCGGCTCAAGCCCTTGCTACCAAATTCGGTTGCGATGCAACGGCCGATTGGAAAGAAGCGATAGCTCGACCTGACGTGCAGATGGTCATTGTCTCGACTCCTCCAAACTTGCATGCAGAAATGTCTATCTATGCCATCGAGCGTGGCAAGCATGTTCTGTGCGAGAAGCCTCTCGCACACACACTCGAAGACGCAGAGCGCATGTGCGAAGCGGCCGAGAATCATGGTGTGTTACTGAAGACTGGTTTCAATCATCGCTACTTCGAGTCGATGCAGTTCGCAAAGAATTTCATCACGTCGGGCAGAATCGGAAAAATTCTCACTGTAAATGCATACGCCGGTCATCCTGGTGGCAAAGAATTCGGACCTGCCTGGGTCACGGATGGTGCCGTGACAGGTGGCGGAAGCCTTGTCGACAACGGCATCCACATTATGGACTTGACCCGCTTTTTCCTTGGCGATGTGCAGATAGGCAAAGGCTATGTTGCAAATTTGGTCTGGCCGTTTGAGCGAGCCGAAGATAACAGCTTCGCGTTATTCAGCACTGCTGATGGTGCTAAAGCTTATGTTCATGCAAGTTGGACTGATCCTCGCGGCTATTTCTTCTCAATGGAAATTATCGGCACCAAAGGCTACGTAAAAGCTTCTTATCCTCCAATGATGGCCGAATGGGGAGAAACTCCCGAAGCCGGTGTTCGAGCCAAACGACATTGGGAAATCTTCCCTGTTTTCCAGGTCAAAGAGCGACTCTACAGTTGGCGTTGGACCATCATCAATTCTTTTGTTCGCGAGATGACGGATTTCGCGGCTGGTATCAAATCCAACACGCCGGTTGAACCAACTGGCAGAGATGGCTTGAGAACCATGCAGATGGCGCATGCAATTTATCGTTCTTCAAAAGAAGGTAGTGAAGTAAAAGTCTAATGGTTCCGATTCTCACCTATCACTCTGTTGGGCGTCTGAACCCGATTCTGGACACACCAATCGAAAAGTTCGAAAGTCATCTGAAGGCTTTTGCCGAAAAAGGTTATACGTCGGTGACGCTATCAGATTTGGTGGCATTGATTTCGTCGCGGAAAACGCTACCGGCGAAGACCCTCGTGCTCACTTTTGATGATGGGTACAAAGCCTTTCACAGCGAAGCTTGGCCATTGTTGAAGAAGTACGGATTTACCGCCACGGTTTTTCTAATTTCGGATTACTGCGGCAAAGACAATCGCTGGATTGGTCAACCTGACTCAGTGCCGACTGCGCCACTGTTGACGTGGGATGAAGTCGCCCTGCTATCAAAGGAAGGATGCGAATTCGGTGGACACACGTCAAATCATCTTCCGCTATCGACAATTTCCGGAGAGCGTTTGACGCGCGAGTTGGTTCAGTCTAAGGAACGGA
Source organism: Drouetiella sp. (assembly GCA_036702965.1). Classification (GTDB taxonomy): domain Bacteria; phylum Cyanobacteriota; class Vampirovibrionia; order Obscuribacterales; family Obscuribacteraceae; genus PALSA-1081. The sequence continues at coordinate 154,842 of DATNPZ010000009.1, read as the reverse complement.
TTCAGGAAGCGACCAATAAAGATGTCACCACTTTTGCATACCCTTATGGAGACACCACTGGTGATGCTGTACGAGAAGTGCAAAAACACTACCAGGGGGCAGTTTCGACTGACCTTGGCATAAGCTCCTCCGAGTCGAATCCTTATCTGCTGCCTCGCATCGATTCATACTATTTGACTCAGGAATGGATAGACAATCTCGAAAAACCCTGGTTCCGTCCATATCTTGGATTCCGGCAAATGTTGCGCCGTGCTAAACGTATGGTGCAACCCGATTGGCAGCCCGATGAATATCGCAATCTAAGTATGAATTGAAGGACGGATATGTCGCAAGCTGAATGTGTATTGAAGTAATGACGTCGCGATCTGAGTATGTATCGAAGAAGTAAATGTCGCAATCTGAATTGAATAGAAGTAAGTAAATGTTGCAATCTGAGTAAGTATTGAAGTAAGAACCATGAGCACCACAATGACAGTGAAAACCGAGACAACTTACTGCTGCCCTCTCTGTAAAGGGGAACTTCTGGTTGTAACTGATGGCTTCACCTGTGGTGCCTGCCAGCGAGAATACCCAGTTGTCGCAGGGATAGTCGATTTTCGAATTTGTGCTGACCCGTACATCAGCATTCCCGATGACCGTGCGAAAGCGTTGCGCATTGCAGAGAAAGCGGCAACCATGACTTTTCCTGAGATGGTTGCATTCTATTACTCGATAACTCCAGAAGTTCCTGACGATTTGGCCCGCCACTACTTGAATCATCACGTGGCTGGTACGCAGCGCGGCGAAGGTATTCTGCATCGGATGTCGGAATATGGATTGAGCTATCAGGCTGAATCTGGAGTGCGCTTACTCGACCTCGGCTGCGGCACGGGAGGTTTTCTAGCCGCTGCGAGCAAGAGAGGCGCGACGTGCGTTGGTGCTGATGTTGCCTTACGTTGGTTGGTAATTGCGCAAAGTCGCTTCCGCGATCTCGGCTGCAACGACGTGAAAGTCGTATGTGCTTGCGCCGATCACCTTCCATTCAAGACGGAGTCTTTTGACGTCGTGGTGGCTGAAAATCTCATAGAGCACTGTAGCGACACAAAGCAAGTATTATCCGAAAGCCGCAGAGTGACACGTTCTGGCGGAGCTTTCATGGCTCGCACGATTAATCGTTTTGCATTTGGACCTGAGCCTCACGTCGGAGTCTGGGGCGTTGGCTTTTTGCCTCGTAACATCGCGAACAAGTATGTTCAGATGATAAAAGGAATTCCTTACGAGCACATTCATTTAGATTCTTTCTCAAGCTTGAATTCAGCTATCCGCGCATCAGGTAGCGCAAACCTTTCATCGAGGGCACCGCTGATAACAGAAGCTGACTACAAACACCATCCCGGTTGGAAGCAAGTTCTTTTCAAAACTTACTGTCTGTTGCAGAATGCTCCGCTGCTCGGATCGGTGATGGCACAACTAGGTCCATACATTGATGTTGCTTCGGCGAAGCAGTCTGCTGCTACTGATGCAGAAAATCATTCGACGCAACACCGAAGCAACAATCGAGTTTAGGATTTATCAGCAATGCAGTCTGTAACAGCGAACGTTGTGGCACCGAAAATTGAAAAGAGCGAAAAGCGATTTGTTTTCGCGTCGCTCGCTTTTGTAGTCGTGCTCCTACTGGTCGGAATCTTTCGCCACGAAATGTGGCGCGACGAACTGCAAGCCTGGTGTTTGGCCAGGGATAGCGCTACTTTGTTGGAAGTGCACAAGCACCTGTTGTACGAAGGACATCCAATATCGTGGTACTTACCGTTATTTTTGTTGACCAGGGTTACGCACGATCCGTTCGTGATGCAACTCCTCAACATTAGCTTGATCTCCGGCGCTTGCTATTTGGTTTTAGCCTACGCCCCGTTTCAAAAATGGCAGCGCCTGGTTTTTTGTTTGGGGTATTTCCCGATATTCGAATATGGCATCATTAGTCGCAGCTATTCACTTGAACTGCTTGTGTTGGTGGCATTCTGCGCGCTCTACAAATTCAAGAACGAGCATCCCTGGTGGTTGATTTCTTGTCTTGTCGCGATGGCTGCCGTCAACGCTTATGGCATGATGTTAGCGTTTGCATTGATGGCGACCCTCACCGTTGACTACTGGTTGAATCGAAAGAAGCAGAATTTTTCAAAATTGGTGGTAGCGCTCGGTGCATTGCTGGTAGTGGCATCTGCCGGATTGACTGTTTTGCAGGTAACGGCACCTTCAGACGGGTTTCACGGAGAATTGACAGTCCTCAAAGTCGATCCCGCTAATCGTTGGTTCAAAGCATTTCGAGCCATTCCAATTTCCTACGCTCCTATTCCAAATTATTCGGTTGCAGAATTCTGGAACACTGATCTGGTATCGAAAATCGAAAGTGAACCTTTAACCATCGCCTTGATTACTGCAGTTGCGGTGGGCTGTTTCACTGCTCTACTGGCAACACCGCCTTCGTGTTTTCTCTATGCAATCGGCACCGGTGGATTAGTCTACTTCAGCTATACACGTATTCTCGGCGGGCTTCGGCAGCAGGGGCACCTGTTTCTCATTTTGTTTTCGGCGTTGTGGCTGGCTCATTTTGTTACTCGTTGGCAGCATTGCCCAGCCTTCATCCAGAAAATTTCAAACGACAAGAATCGATCGATTTTGCTATCTGTGGTGCTCTGTCTGCAGCTAATTGCTGGCATCTACGCGTACGTGCAAGACGTTCTGCGTCCATTCGCGTCTGCGAAATTGGTGGCACGTTTCATCAAGCAAAAACACTTACAGAATGCGCTGATAATCGGTAGCAACGATCATGAAATGACTTCTGTGTCTGGATATTTAGACCGGAAAATCTATTGTCCGGAAAGCAAAAATTACACGAGTTTTGTCATCAACAACACGAGCCGCCACAATACAGATTTCAACGATCTTGCGAGAGAGTCTCTGGCTGTCATGGATGCGAGACACGTCGATGAAGCTGTGTTGATCCTCAATTATCAGCTTGGCGCAATTCCGCCTGGGCTCAAAGTTGAATGCCTTAATATCTTCGATAAAAGCATTCAAGCGGATGAGCGGTTTTGGGTCTACAAAATTACTCGAGCCGATAAACAGCAGTCTAAAAACTAGCAGAGGCGAACCTTAGTATTCATGCGGATGTTCGAGCGAATTCGGTCATTATTTTCGGTAAAAGAAGCAATCTTTGATTGCTTTACCAGCGAAGCGCTTGCGGTTGTGAAGATTGCCGGTGACGAAGCGCGTTCGATGCGACATAACTTTGTCGGCACCGAGCATATTCTGCTTGGTCTTATCGCCGAGAACCAGGGGCGAGCTGCTCAAATGTTGACTCAACATGGGGTTGACCTCGGTACGGCGCGTGTAGAGGTTGCGAAAATTTGGGGAGAGGGGCGGCAACGAATTGTTGGAGAGTTGCCATTCACGCCAAGTGCAAAGCGTCTTTTGGAGAGTGCCATCGCTCAATCCAAAAGGCTCGGAGTAAATTATGTCGGCACCGAACATTTGCTTCTTGGAATGATCGAACCGGGACGAGGTGTTGCTCTCAAGGTGCTCAATAATTTGGGCGTGACACGCGACCAGGTCACTAACGCTTTGTCGAAATAAGAGCGCAGTCGAATCTGCTAACATTGCTGTGACATCGCGAGAATCCAAAAATGACTTCTGAAAATGCGCCCAGACCGACCGGTATCTCAGCTCAAAAAGCTATCGGAATTGGAGTCCTGACTGCGGTTATATTTTCCGGAGGTTTTACTCTCGGATTCCTTTATTCGACAAACAACAGTCAGAAAGCGGCTCCACAGACTCAAGTGGCTGAAACGAATGCTGCGCCTTTGAGTGCATCTGTGGCAACAATGGCTTCAGCCGCAGATTCTTCTGTCGTCTCGATTTTCCTCAGTCCCGGCAAACCGCAGTCTGGTGCAAAGCCTCAACCTTTTCAGGGACCAGCGCAGCGGATGATTGAGCGAAGAGCAACAGGAGCTGGCTTCATCATCGCTCCCGATGGATACATTTTGACCAGCTCGCACGTGCTTAGACCTGATTTTGACGTTAGAGTCGAACTTAGTGATAAACGACAATTCAACGCGAAAGTAATTGGAAAAGATCCGTTCATGGATATCGCGGTTATCAAAATTGATGCAACCGGATTACCCGTCGCAAAGCAAGGCAGCAGCGATCACTTGCGCGTTGGTGATTGGGCAATTGCAATCGGTAGTCCTTATGGCTTCGAACATAGCGTTTCTCTCGGCATCATCAGCGGTGTCAAACGAGCAGTTCCAGAGTTGAACAACGTAGAAATGATCCAAACCGATGCGCCATTAAATCCGGGCAATTCTGGTGGTCCGTTGTTGAACGCAAAAGGCGAAGTAATCGGGATCAACACCGCAATGGGTAAGTTGGCTCAGAGCCTGAGTTTTGCTATACCAATCGATCAAGCGGAAGCGATTGCAAAAGAAATTCGCGAGCATGGCAACATCGCAAGACCGTATCTCGGTTTGAAGATGATGGACATCGATGCTGATACCGCGAAAAACATGGGATATCCTGCAGCTACTAGCGTAATAGTGTCGTATGTGGTGCCTCAATCGCCGTGCGAAAAAGGCGGTTTGGAAAAGAACGACCTAATTGAAAAGGTTGATAACGTAGCTGTCTCGGCCCAACAAGACGTAAGAAAAATCATTCAACAGAAGAAACCAGATGACGCCGTCGTATTCTCGATAGCGCGAAAAGACGGACACGAAGAGCGAAAGGTCAAATTGGGTACGTACCCGGAAAGTATCGCGTATTGATATTTGATGCAGCGATTAAAACAACTAACTGTTTCAAGAAAAGCACAAAATGACTTCGACTGATGAAGACGACTTTGTAAGATATTTTCCTGAATTGGCCTATTTGATTTTTGAGCAGCAATTCAGTCGGTTCATCAACAGTCCTCAAAACACAAATGCAACAAGCTTTGATGTAGACAAAAAAATTACACTTGCTTGGGAGTCGTTGCGTTTAAGATACAGGACTGCCGATGCTGCAAGTTTAAAGTTCAAGTCCCTCTGGATCGAGCACGGAAATGAAGCCAAAGACTTCAACTTATACCTTCAAGAAAGAGAGTTTTACTCGTTTCTTTGCAATACGCTCGCCTGCGTTGAAACCGGCTGTTACGCCCTGTACGTGCTTGCAAGCAAATTTGATAAAAAGTTATTAGGCAACAAACCAACGAGTAATCTTCGACAAATTTCAATCGTAAATTGCAAGAAAAGGCTCGCAATAGTCGGCACTCCTGCGCATTTAGAAAAATACTTCGCCAAACTGTTAATGGACGAAACGTTTAAGGAATTATCTGAACTACGAGAGATCTCTAGCCATCGAGTGGTAATGTCGCGCGCCGCAAATGGCGGCGCAGATGCTCCAAACAAAACTGAATTGGATTTACCTGATACTCGAATTCCACTCGACGAAGAATTTACAGAAGTCCGCCAATTGTGGCTTTCCAGAGTTGTTTTTGCAATTATTGGTCAGGCTGATTTAATATTAGGTGCTGCGGGCGTGCCTTATTGAGAGCTTCTGCTCTGCTGCCCAAATTTTAAACTGCTGCACTCATCGTAGACAAAGTGGTCCCTCTCTCTCGTGAGTTCATGTCATTCGCACCGCAGGTGGTGCCAGCACCGAGCAGCAGAGAACAAGTTGAGGGACGCTTGCAATGTTTGTAATCCCAAAATCCAATTTACTATTGTCGACTTTAATTTACCTAATATCTGGTGGTGCGAAACTTGATAAACTCGTGAACTGGTAAATTTAAGGGGTATTCGATGAATAACACTTTTAAGAGAGTCTTGATGCTGGTCGGTGCAGTTGCGCTTACTCCACCATGTTATGCCGATACTCATCACGGGACGAATCCAAACTGCGTCACAAGCTATCAGGCAACTGGAGGATTAACCTCGAGCACCAATCGAGGAATATCTGTGGCTGAGTCGGAAAACATTGTCGCTAATGGCTCTCATCAACAAGTTGTTCATTTGAAGGCTCAAGGAGTAACCTGGGCTCAATGTTTTATTTCGAATACGACGACCGGCCCAACACAATTGAATGTGGCTCTCGACGCCCCGATACAATTTTCTGTAAAAAATGGAGACGCCAATCGACTTGTTATCTCACTTTTTTACACCACACCCGATAAGCCGAACAAAAACGTTCGCACAAATTGGGTGACACCGACCACCACGTTGCAGGAAAACAAGTCTTCGACGATGACCGTTCTGGGTCCCGGTAAATATGCCATTCCCGTTGGTGCAAATGGAGTTCCATCTGGTTCTACGTTGTTCCTCATGTTTGCCACACTAAAAGGTAAAAGGGGAGACTGCACCGATTACGTCACTGACTTCAACGAGTTAACTATCAACGGATTCCCTGTGGGCATACAACAGGGCAGCAGCACCTACGGCAATTCATGCGGTGGCGGCGCTTCCGAGTAGCACGTCAGCACGAGCGTCACAAACTAACGCGTCTAAAACGCGGTGATTTTAGATTGCATGCTTCTGCTTACTGCGAAATTTCAGTCGTGTGTAATTCTGGTTTGTGCTTCCAGTGAACACCGGTTGCGTCTATAGTGAGCATAAGGTACGGAGGACCAACCCACATAGGGGTTTCTTTCGCCTGTCTGTCGAGCATTGTCTGAATTTGAGTCTCGCTGTCGGCAGTTCCAAATGCACGACCTCCTTCCATCACGGCTTTAGTTGCACCCTCTGTCGCGCCGAAGAATGAGATTGCGGGAAAGTTGGTGGGTGGTGTCGGGTACTCAGTATCAATGACTAGATCACCGTTTGATTTTTCGCGGCAATAGAATCGAACAACACCGAATCTTGGTTTTTTGTCGTAGTCAATGAACATCGCGGTGACCGCTTCTTTGTTCAGAAAAAAGTTGGAAAATTCGTTCGGAGATTTCAATCTCATGTTCTCGAGAGTCGCTTTTAGTGGCGCAGAAAAACCGCGAGCATACTCGTGCGCCCGTTCGTCTGGAGAAATTTTGGTAGAGGAATCTGTTCTGCGCGCGTAGTCAGGCGCAACTATTTTGCCGGTTTGGTTGCCTGCAAGTCCGGTGCTGGCGAAAACGCATGAGTTGTCGAGTTCGAAAATCTTTTGCGCCTCAGCAAAGGACACCTTGGTACCGCGGTTGATGTGCGCTCTGCTATCAGCCGCTACCCATACTTCTTCTGCAGTTTCTTTTATGATAACTAGCGTTGCTTTTGCTGGCGTGCTACACAAACATGCAGCGACAACAGAGCAGAACGCAGAAAGGAATTTTCGATTGCGCATCATTGACACTGCATGCTTTGCGCTAGATCTCCGCTGTTGCTGTATCCGGTCCCGCAACTCCGGCGAGAGTTGATTGCTCTTTGTCGAGTTGGCGCCGAATCTCGGTTGCCTTGTTTGTAAATTCTATTGCTTTGTCTGGCTGGTCATCTTGCTTTGCGAGAGATGCCTGTTTCTCTAGAATTTCTGCCATCTTCAAGCTGTCGGCACCGTGAATTTTTTCAGCCATTTCAGCTGCGCTTTCGTAGAAGATTTCTGCTTCGCCATAATCTTTTTGGATACGATAAAGTTCGGCAAGGTGCAGTAGTGAAACAATGATGTCTGGATGTTCGGCACCAAGCGCTTTATATCTTGTTTCGAGAATGCGCTTGTAGCATGGCTCTGCTTCTTCGATTTTGCCGGAGATGATGTAGCAACCGGCGAGATGCATCAGAGCCGTGATGGTGCGCTCATTGTCGACGCCAAAGTTTTTCTCGGTTAGAGTCAGTTCGCGTTTGAACATATCCTCGGCAAGCTTGTACTCTTTCTGCACCGAATATGATGCCCCTAAGTTTGCGAATGAATCGATAAGCTCAGGGCTAGATGCACCAAGCATTTTTTCTTTGAGTGCTAAAGATTTTTCGTAAGTTTTCTGCGCTAGATCATATTTTGCCTGACTGCTACACGCCTTTGCGAGTTCGTCGAGTAACTCTGCGGATTCTTTGTCATAAGATTTTGCGTTCTCCAAACTCTTATACAGTGACTCTGCTTCCTCGAAATTACCGTCGGCTGCGTACAATGTCGAAAGTTTCAATGCGCTGTTGATGTACTTCGCTGACTTGGCGTTGCCGTTCTTCTGCGTGGTCATTTGGTCTCGATAAAACTTCTTCAAATGCTCTTTGTCTTCAGCGCGTTTGGCTAAATTCTCCAGCTTTTCGTATATCGATGACAAGCGCTCATCTGTGCTTGGAAGCACTTCTTTCAAAGCATTCGCGCATTTTTCGTAAATTGATTCTGCGCGGTGAAAGCTGTTTCGCTCTTCAAGCGCTTCGGCCGTTTCTTCAAGCTGTTTCACTGCGATGAGTACTTCATCGGTGGCTCTCGCTTTGACCAATCCATCGATAAGCTGGGTTTGCAACGACTCTGATTTATCCAGTTGGTTCAAATGGAAGTATGCTTTGGCAAGGCTACGCAGAAGAGCGATAAGCTCGGGATCTTCTGCCTCTGCTGATTTGCTATACGTTGGCAGTGCTCGATGATAGGCTGGCTCGGCTTCTTCGTAACGCTCTTCAGCGAGATAGAGATCCGCAAGTTTTCGTAGATTTCTTGCTGCTTCGATTTTGTCGAGTTGCCCGGTTGCTACATAGTTCTCGTGTAGTCGTTTATACAGTTCTTCCAATCGGTTGGTGAAGTTGCTGCCTTCGTATAATTTTGATAGGTCAGAAAGCGCTTGAACAGCGAATAAGCGCTGTTCTGGTGTGGCAGTTTTTTGTGCGTCGATTACGCGTTTGAAAACAACTTTGGCGTAGTCGAAATCTGTCTGGAGCAAACATAGTTGAGCAAGCTTCGCATAAATCCAGAGCAATTTTGGCTCCGGTTCAGTTGACGTATCTTGCACCATATCGATTGCCTGCATGTACAACGCGCGTGCGTCGTCGTACATGTCCGCTTCCAGTTTTTGCGTCGCAAGGTTGCCCAGTGCCGCGACGAATACGTCTTTCTTGTCGCTTTTCTTCGCCATTTGTTCGAGAGCTGCAACAGCAATTGTGCTCGGGAATTGGATTGCCAGTTCAGCAAACAGATCCTCGCTGGCAATTTGACGCACAAATGAAAGTGCTGCGGCTTTGCGCTCTTCATCCGAATCCATCAACATCAAGAATTTGTCGAGTGTTGAAGATTTGACGCTTATGTCGTTCTTCGCAATGAGTTCGTTGATTTCTACTTTTGTTTTTTCTGATTCCGATTTGACAAACTCTTGAAGCTGCTGCATCAAGACAGCGAGTGCGTCCATTGATGCTTTGCTTTCGGCAGTCGTCTTACCTGCTGCTTGAGCGGCTTTTTCATCAATCAGGTTTACGAACGTCGCTTGAATTTTTGAAAAATCAGATGATTGCTGTTCTAACTTTTTCAAGTTTTCCTGTATAGCAGATTGTCTTAGCTGCAAGCGCTCGATATCTTCTTGCAATGACGATTTCAAATCTCTTGCAAGTGAGCTTGGATTCGGCATGTTCGCCTGACGGCTTTCGAGGTCTGACAAACGTTTCGAAGTCTGTGTCTCGAATTGCAGCATCTTCGTGTCGAGTGTTTTCATCACTCCTTCGAATTGCTCATTGGTACCAGTGGCGGTGATTGCTCTCTGGTCGCTAAGCAATTGCTTGAATTCACCAGTAATCGCACGCCGAGTGTTTTCCTTTTCGGCTTCAGCGCGTTGAAGTTTTGCTTTTAGATTATCGATTTCGTCTTGGTATTGAGTCTTGATTCCACTCAGCATGCGAAACACGATGACCGAAAAGATCAGCGCGATCACGCTGACTACACCAACTATGATGACTATCGGATCAGCATTCATCGAGATAATTTTGCAAACACTGAATTGTTTCGTCTAGAGATGCGAGAAGGCTCGGTAGCAAAGTTTCGCACTGCGCAAAGTCCTCAGCGATCGCTGCCTTCTCCATATCAGAGGCAAGTTCCGCGGTCTGTTTGGAAAAAATGATCAAGCAGCAGCCTTTCAACAAATGTGCGGCTGAGCGAGCTTCGTTTTTATTTTTCTCCTGAATGGCTGTCGTCAATCGTGACGGCACATTCGCGACATCTTCCATGAAGCCGGCGGCTATCTCGCGCGCTCCTTCGACTTCCAATGCTTCTTCAAGCTCTTTTATATTGACTGGCGGCAAAGCAGCTATTGAACCTTCTTCCACGTTGGACCGCCCCCACATTCTCTCGGCTTAGACGTAGCCTGGTGTGCAAAGCTCTCGTAACTGGTCCCTGACTTCACCGAATGAAGATTTCAGCTTCATGTATTTGACACGCACTTGAGTCCAATTTCCTGCCTCAGCGTCACTCATGATTTCCGAGGTCAAGCGTGTCATCTCTTCAATGCCGAGAGCTGCACAGGGTCCCTTTACCGAATGAGCAAAATGCGTCACCGCACCCGCGTCTTTTTCTTCTATTCCCAACTGGATGCAGTCGATAAACGTATTCACGGCGCTGAGGAAGAGGCGGGAGACGTCCTGCACTTCTTCTTTATCGAATTGCTTTTGCAGCGATTCGATGTCCAGCCCGGTTTCTCGCAGCGCTGGCGGCGGTTGGATGGCTGCCTGGATTTTTGCAGCAACGTCTTGGGACGCAGCGGCGTTTATGCAGCGTTCGATGACTTCGTGTAATTGCTTCTGGGTTGCGCCCTTGCTCAAGAAGTCGTCCATGCCTACAGACAGACACTTTTCGCGGTCTTCCTGGCGGTCGTAAGAGGTCATCGCCACGATCGGGATGCGTCTTCCGCCGCCCTGTTCGTTCTTGCGGATAGCGACGGTAGACTCGAATCCATCCATGATTGGCATGTCGAGGTCCATCAAGACAAGGGCGAAGTCGCCATTCGCGATCGCTTTCTGGGCTGCGTCGCCGTTATTGGCGGCTTCGCAGTCGAATCCAAGGCGCTTGAGCTGCAAACGGAGTAGCTTCTGGTTGACTGGAATGTCATCAACAATGAGGATTTTGCGGCGTTTGTTGGCTGCGTCTGCTGCCTCGGCTGCGGCTTTCTTGCCTTTTGCCGATTTTTCGGGGACCGGCGCTGCAACGGCTGGAGTCGAGGTCGCGTCTGGCGGAGCGAAGAATTGTTGTTCGGCCGGTTTCGCCTCGGCTGGCGCATCCATTGACACCTGGTTCGCTTTCGCAAAAATTTCGGATGTCAATTCATTCACGATTGACTGATTGATGTTTTGTGCTTTTTCTTGCAAGGTGGAGTGATCTTGCGCCGCTGCCGATGCTGCTCTTGCAGCATGCTTCTCTTCTTCGGTATCGGTGTCGGTCTCTGCTAAGAACGCTTCTAATTCTTTCGAAATTTCGGATTCGAAGAGATCTTCCGGATTGTCGATTGACATTGATGCCAGTGCATTTGCCGGATTTGACTGCGCCGTATGATTTCTGCGTGACTCGATGAAAGCCTGCGCGATGGTTTCACCGATGGTGGCTGCTGTAGGCAACGGAGCTTGTCCCGTTGCTGGGTCGATGTCACTGTCAGCGGTGGCAAACTCTTCGTCTGCAAGTTCGGCTCCCGGTCCGTTCGTCGACTGATTCGACGAAGCTGAAACTACTTCGTTGTGCTCGGTTGTTTCACTTGTCGAAGTGTCAGCTGCAATCCGAGAACTCTCAACTTCCGAGCCAGTAGTGCTTTGGTCTTGTTGTCTAGCTACAGCGTCGGACGACTCGGCTTCGATTTCGCGCGTTGCAATCTCTTCGTGCGAATCTGGTGCGCTAGATGTGCTTTCGCCAGTAGCACTTTCGCTTGATTCGCCTTCGATAGATGCATTTTCGGAAGATTCGCTCTCAGTAGATGCGCCATCAATACGTGAGCTTTCGGAAGACTCACTCTCGTTAAATTCGCCATTGATAGGTGAACTGACGCTGACTTCGTCCTCTACGTCACCTTCTTCACTGTCTTCGTCGTCGTCTTCTTCTTCAGTGTCAGAGTCATCCTCATCCGCATCTTCTTCATCCTCTGAATCGTCCTGACCGTCTTCGGATTCATCATGGTCTTCTTCAGATTGGTCTTCTTCGGAATCATGGTCTTCTGATTCTTCGGTTTCCACTGCAGTCACTTCTGCATTAGTGGCTTCCGTTTCAGTTGAATTAGATTCGCTATTGTCCGTTTCTCTGACTTCTAATGCTTCGACTGAACTTGAGTCGCGCGTGTCCGATGTGCCAGCTCCTGCATCGGTTGGAGCGGTGAAGTCCGCTTGCTGTTCCTGATTCTGTGCGGTGTCCTCTTCAGTGCTACCAGTCGCGGAGTTGTCGTCACTAGCTGTCGCTCCGGTATCATTCTGCTCGAATGAATCGATAATTTCTTGTGCCGCTGTCGGATTCACTGAAGTCGGATGCAACATCGACGTAAAGGCTTCTACAGTGTCATCAATTGCGAAGGAGGCTCTACCACTTGGTTTTGTAGTGCCACCGAAATTGGTGACCGGATTAGCATCCGCAGTGCCACCGAAATTGGTGACCGGGTTAGCGTCCGCAGTGCCACCAAAATTAGTGACGGGATTCGAGTCTGCTGCTCCGCTAAAATTAGTAACTGGATTGGAGTCAGTCGAGCCAGCAAAATTGTTTGCTGAAGCTCCGTTCGCTCCACCGCCGAAATTCGTAACAGGATTTGTTGCCGACTGACTTCGTGCTGCCGGCACCGCATCTGGTGAAGCATCCGGCAAGTAGTCGAGTTTGCCCAGTTTTTCGGTTAGAAGGGCAAGTTCCAATTGAGCGCTGCCGATGGACGAGATCTGCTGTTCAAGCGCTTCACAAGTGGATTGAATCTGATTCTCGACTTGAACTTGCTCTGTAATATCTACAAGGAACACAACGGCACCACCGATATCGTTGCTTTCGCTTTTCAGCGCTGTCGATGTGGCTTTGATCCACAATCCATCGACATATCCCTGTCTTCGCACGAATAAATCAACTTCTGGAACAATGCGACCTTGCACAGCTTGCTGCCAGGGAAGCTGTTCTTTCGTGTACTTCGTCACTTTATCGGTCAAATAGAATCCGAAATTTCCGGTCTTCTCGGCAAGTGCATCGACCATCAAATCAGACCCAAGCAAACGTTCAGCCGCGGCATTGAAAAGCAAATGCTCGCCGTTAGGTCCAAGAATTATGGCGCCAACAGCGGGATTATGCAGAATTTGATGGAGAATTTTTGGAAATTGATAAAGCGTAGTTTGGGATTCTGGTTTATCAACCAACTCACGCAATTGAGCAGTCGTTTGTTCCAACCCTGGACGCTCATCGTGCGCTTTGGTCTTGATAGCACGCAGCGTGTTGCGAAGATCCGTAATCTGCCTTCGCAAGCGGTCGATGTGATTGTTCCAGTTAATACTCATGTTGACTTTGGCTAAATCCGTCCACTCTGTATTAATCCCAGAAAACGCTGAATTCCTAACATATTGGTCGCCCGACGGCTTTTGGACATCGACGATTTATGTGGCTGATAAATTGAGCGAAAACTTGTAAACCGGCGGCATGTCAGCCTTTCGCGTTTCGGTTGTGAAAAATCGCCGCCTCGAAAGATGAAACCAAGAGGTTTGCGAGCCTTTGCCCTTGAATCTGGACAGTGTGTTTTTCACGTCCAATTGAGATTTTAGGGGCAATCGACGGTCCGAGCTCATCTGCAATTTTATTCTCAAGAATGCATTGCAGTCGCTCTTTGAAATACTCGCCCTCGAAGTTTTTATAAATGAAGTCGTCGGCGCCGCATTCGATGACATTCAGCAGGTCGGAGCTTTCAACGAGGGTCGAAAGCAACACGAAGGTAATCGAGGCGAGGCGCTCGTCAGCCTTAATCGCTGTGCAAAGCTCGAATCCCGACATGCCCGGCATATTCACGTCGCACAAAATTAAACCCGGGAGATTGTCAGTTTCAGCTAATTCCTTGAGCGCTTTGTCTCCACTTTTTGCGACTTTAGTCTTTGCACCGAGCTTTTCCAAAACGTGTTGAATCATCATCGCCTGAGTGAGTGTGTCTTCAACGATCAGGATTTGCAGATTCTCAAGGATTCCAGTCATTTTTTCCTCATTTGAGTTTGTGGTTGAGCTGTTGTTGCAGCAGTGATTGTGCGATTTTTTCGGGAGGCAGAATGAACTGCGCTGCGCCCAGCTTGATTGCTTCGTTGGGCATGCCGAAGACCGCTGACGTATCTTTATCTTGAGCGATTGTGATTGCTCCCTTCGCGCGAAGCAAGCTGAGCCCGTCGGCGCCATCGCGACCCATGCCTGTCAGCAAAATGCCGATTGCTTTGGAGCCATAATTTTCGGCAATTGAACGGAAAAGAAAACAAACGGAAGGTCGCGTGCCGTTTTCTGGACGGTCGCTGCTCAATAGAATTCTTTCTTGCGGCGTCACACCAAGATGAAAATGATCGGGTGCGATGTACACGTTGCCCGCTTCAATTTTTTCGCTTTGTCTGGCGACGTGAATTTTCAACTTACACTTTGGTTGAAGCCAGTCCACTAGCCCATCGAGGAAGCCGTCTGCAATGTGCTGCACAATCAAAATCGGATAAGGAAAGTCTGCTGGAAGTTTGTTCAGGATCGTATCGAGCACTGGAGGACCGCCCGTTGACGCGCCGATTGCGACCAGTCGTTGCGTCATGAATGGAATCTGAGCAACGTCGAACTGCTTCGCCTTGAACTTCGGCGAGCGCCTCACGACCTTGATTTCGGACATGCTTTTAACAAGTTGCCGCAACTCTGCCGACAGAGTTTCATGTTCGCTATGACCGGGACCGGGAGGACGTTTCATAAACCCTACCGCACCGGCATCAGTCAGGCTGAACGCTTCGGAATACTGGTCGGCCGCCCATGTAGCGCTGACGATGATGATTGGAACAGGTTTTGTTTCCATGATCTCGCGCGCTACGTGAAGCCCGTTCGTGTCAGGCAAATAGTAGTCCATCGTGATCACGTCGGGTTTTATTTTGTTGACAAATTTGATTGCCTCAGCGCCACTACTGGCAGTGCCAACTACTTGGATATCTGGATCGCCGTTGAGAATATGCGTCAGCATCTGCTGCGCAACAAGAGAGTCTTCAACGATAAGCACTTTTATCATGGCTAAATCAACTGCTTAATTACGTCTACCAAGTTATTCTGGTCGAAACTGCTTTTAACGAAAAATGCATTCGCACCAGCAGCAGTGCCCTTGTCTCTGGATTCTTGATCGGTCATCGAAGTCACTAATATTATAGGAATTTCCTTGCATTTGCTTTCTGCTCGCACTGCCGAGGTCAGTTCGATGCCGTTCATATTGGGCATCTCGATGTCTGTGACAACCATGTCGAAGTCTTCCCGATTTAAGGTCTTCAACGCCTCAACTCCGTCTTTAGCGGTTTTGACAGCGTAGCCTGCCGATTCGAGAATGTTTTTCATCAGAATACGCGCAGTGATTGTGTCATCCACCACAAGAATACGCTGCTGCTTTGCTGCGATCGTTGGTTCTCTGACTTCGGGTGTCGACGCCTTTGCGGTTTTCTGAGCGGTTTTGATCAAGTCTTTGACGTTAAGAATGACTGCGGGTTTGCCGTTCCCGAGAATTGTTACGCCCGCTACATTGCGCACTCTAACTATCGGTTTGGACACTTTTTTGACCAGGATTTCCTGCTCTTCCAGAACATCATCTACTTCAAAGGCGTGAATAGATTCACCAGTTTTCAAAACGATGATCAGATGGTGTGGCTTGCGTGCTGATTCCGGCAGGTCGAGCGGCACATGTAGCGGAATGAGCGGAATTGTTTTGTTCTCTACTTTGATCGAAGTCGAATCTTTGTCTGATTGAACTTGTGACGGTTTCAGACGTACCACGCGGTCAAAATCTGCTGTCGGCACCACTAATGTTTCACTTCCGCATTTGATTAGCACTCCGCGGAACGTTCCAATCGTCATGGGCAAAGTGATGCGAAATGTGGTGCCTTGCCCTCGTTTGCTTTCGACATGCAACTTGCCGCCGATGTTGACGATATTCTCTCGAGCTATAGCCATTCCAAGTCCGCGCCCTGAAATTTCAGAGATTGTCCTGCTGGTTGAAAAACTTGATTGAAAGATAAGTTCGGTTGCTTCTTCGTCTGTCATTGTTTTGGCTGCATCTTCGCTAATAAGCTGCTTCTCCAAGCCAATTTCTTTCACGCGATCGATATTGATGCCGCCACCATCATCGGTGATGGTAAGTTCGATTAGATTACCTTGATTGTGTTGCACCTGAATCGAGATTGTCCCTCTTCGAGATTTTCCAGACGCGAGTCGCTCTTCCGGTCTTTCCAATCCATGATCGATGCTGTTGCGCAGTATGTGGATTAGCGGGTCTTTCAGTTGATTCAACACCCGCTTATCGAGCTGAATCGAGCTGCCCTTTATCGTCAGGTCCACTTCTTTTCCCAATTCGCGCGCTAAATCGCGCACGAGTTTGGGCATCAATTCGAGCATTGTAGATGCTGGCATCATCAACAGTTTCTTGGTATTTTCCAGGAACGTATCGACTGTTCCGCTGGCGCTACGGAAATCGTTGAGCGATGAAGTTTGTAGCGACGTGAGCTGTGAACTCAATGCGCTCAACTGCTGTTGTTGTTGATCGAGAAATTCAAGCACTCGTCCGAGCACGGTTTCTATGACGAGAGTGTCAGGTGATGCGGTGTCTCGGTCGATTAGCTGTCTCGCAGAGCGGACATCGGAATAAATCTTTGTCCATTCTTTGTTGTAACTATCGAATTTAAATCCAACGTTACTTAAATCTTGATTGTGTTGGCGACTCATGATTTTGAGGCTGAGCATATCTTCTGCTCGCATGAGCAATTCATCGAGCTTGGCGGCTGAGATTCGCACAGCTTCTTTTGGCGCTTCGGGCATCGGTGCCAATTTCTTAGGTGGCTCGGGCGCTGCAGGCTCCTCTGTTGCGGAAGGGAAAACAAAATCGTCGAGCAGCGGATTTGAATATTTGGGGATTGGTTTGGCGACTGACTGCGTGTCAATATTTTTTTCGTTCGATTCCGATTGCGTATCAATATTCTTTTCGTTCGATTTCGATTGCGTATCAATATTCTTCTCGTTCGATTCCGATGGGCTTTGTTGCGTACTAACCGCCTCATCGACAGCCACTGAGTGCTCGAGATGTGAAGTCACATCGGTGATTTTCGTCAGCGCCGCTCCTAAAATTTCCGAGCCATCAAAATCGTTGTCTCGTTCAAAAGCAGTGAGGAAGCTCGCGATACCATCAACAACTTCGTGTAATTGATCGGTAAGTTCGACACTGACTTCACGCTCATGTTTTTTCAACTGCGCAAAAACATCTTCCATCAACTGGCAAACAGATTCCAGGTCCAGTAGATTTACTGCGCGTGCCGAGCCCTTCAGGTTGTGCGTTTCTCGAAAATTTGATTCAACAATCTTGCCCCTTTCTGCTTCGTCAGACTCGGCAAGCCGCGACAGTCCGCCAGAAATCGTGTCCACCTGTTCCTTCGCTTCGGCAACGAAAGCGGCACGCAGTCTTTTTAGAAACTCTTCGTCTGGCTGCATCACTTCAACCTACAGTTGATAGCGTTTCGTGAGAACTCTCAAAGTGCCACCAAGTTCCTGGAGTGTCAGCGTTGCTTCTTCCACTCGTTTGATGGCGAGTAGATTTTGTGCGGTAGCATCTTTGATACCAAGCATTGCCGTTGCAACCTGATCGACCCCTGCAAGTTGTTGCTGGCTCGATACTGCAATTTGTGCTGCGGCATTTGCTGATTCTACGACGCTGCTTGCAAGTGTTGAGATGGCTTCACCAGCCTGGTTCGATTGAGTTACTGCCGCATCTACAGCTCGACTTCCCAACTCTGTCGCCATAGCTGCAGAAGTGGTGGCTTGTTGAATTTCGCCGAGGATTTTTCGCACTTGCGCAGTAGCTTGCTTCGATTGATCCGACATGCTTTTCACTTCTTGCGCAACGACTGCGAATCCGCGACCAAGCTCTCCAGCTTTTGCCGCCTCGATCGATGCGTTGACCGCAAGCAGGTTTGATTGCTGCGCGAGGTCGTCCACTGTCGCGATAATTTCGACGATAGATTGACTCTTCTCGCTCAGGCGCACCATGCTATCGGCAATCAAGTCCATTTGTTCGCGGATGCGCTTCATACCGAGAATCGTCTCTTCTGTAGATTTGCGACCAGCGTTCGATATGTGCGCAGACTTTTGCGCGCTCTCGGCTACGTTCTTCGCTTTCTGGTTGGCTACGTGAGAAGTTTGTCGCACTTCTTCAACCGTAGTTGTTGTTTCTGTTACCGCAGTCGCCGTTTGAGTTGCACCAGATGCGGAGTCAGACACTGAAGCCATGATGTTGTGCACCGCTGTCGAAAGTACTTCTACCGCTGATGTAATTTGCGACGTTGCCGTTGACATATTCTCGACCATAGAAGCAAATGCATGACCAAGCGTGTCTTCTTCAGAGCGAGGTTTGAGGTCTACCCGAAGGTCTCCTTGCGCCACTCTTTGAGCTGCGTTCGAAAAGCTCCGCAGCGATTCGACCATGCTGTCATATGCGCGCAAGACCAAACCCACTTCATCTTGCCGGTTCGAATCAGGAAGTTTGATACTAAGATCGCCTGCTGCTAATCGTTCGGAAACTTTCGTCAACTCCTGCAACGGTTTCGCGATCTCGTCGCAAAGTGCACGGTAACAGAAGCATGCGAATACAACGGAGCAAACTCCAACAAATGCAATCAAATAGATGATTTCAATTTGATTGATGTTGGATTTGCTGAACTGTTTTGAAAGCGGCGAGCACAAATCGCGGATCTGTTTGGAACGATCAAACTCGGATCCCATCGAGAGCTTCTGCGCCTGATCGACTTGATTGGCTTCGACTAGTCTAGAAAATTGTTTGATTCCTTCAATATATTGATCGATTAAACGATCGAGATCGCGTAGTTGCTGCGTCGATTCCTCATTCAGAAGAAGTGCCATGCGCTGTCGGATGCGCGCTGACAAGTCGGGTAGCTCCGCGCCTGTATCTTTTCGTCCATCCAGCGTCGCCATCATGTATGTCTGTGCTGTGTCCACATCTTTGGTTAGTTGCATCAGGTCGATTGAAGCTTGCTCGTTCTTCTCAGTCACTTCGGTTGCGAACAGAGAGCATATCGAGACAAAGACTATGAGCACGATACACACGACAATCGTCGAAAAGCTCACAAGCAATTTTTTATGCGTGGAGTAATTTTTGAACATGCTCGTTTATCCTTTCATCCCATTCAGTCTTCTACTTGTTCGTCAACTATCAGGTCGTCGTCACGCAACATGCGTTCGACATCGAGGATTGTGACTCTATCGGTGGTGATACCGCGCAAAAACTTAGCTCTCTTGCCAGCGACGCTGGGCAGCGACGGATGGATCGAACGCTGCTCGATTTCGCGCACATTCGTCACTTCGTCCGCTGTGAAACCGAGTATGGTGTCGCCCTTTTCGACGATTATGACTTTATTGAAGACATCTAATTGCGCCTGGGGCAGCTCGAAAAATTTACGAATGTCAATGACGCCGATGATTTGCCCTCGCAGGCTAATGACTCCGACGATAAATTTCGGTGCGCTCGGAAGCTTCGTCACGGATTTCAAATAGAGAACTTCTTTGACATCCTTCGTCTCGACTGCGTATGTTTCGCCTGAGAGCAGAAACTCAATCACCTCGATCGCATCGGTTGCATGCTCGATACGTTTATGCGGCTTTGCCAGAACTCGTGCGCGAGCTTTCAGCACCGCACGTTTCATGAGCTGCAAGTTTTCCAGTTCGGTTTTGAGGTCTGGTTGGTTCATTGACGGCACCCTTCCATCAAGGAGCTTACAATAACTCGCATGCCACTTGCAGTAGTGCCATCAGATTCCGGCAAAATTTCATTGTCGGCGTAATTGCCAAGTAGTTGTAGCGCTGTACCAAAATGTGTTTGAGCGTCAACCTGTTTGCCTTTCTGGGATAACAGAATACCCAGGTTGAGATGAGCGACGACAAAGTTTGTGTCCATCAAGAGAGCTTGTCGCAACGAGTGAACCGCTTCATGGGCAGCGTTTTGTTCTTGCAAGATCGTCGAGCGAAGATAATGAGCGGCGGCGTTCAACCGGTTTACTTTGATTGCCTGGTCGCACCACTTGAGGGCATTTTGCAAATCTCCCTGGTTGGCATGAGCTCGCGCCAGAAGAATCATTGAGGAAAAGTCAGCATAGGACTGGCAACGCTCGAGCAGTAACACGATCGTTCCGACGTAATCTCCGCGATCGTAGTGTGCTTGCGCTTCCTCAATGGTCGGCACATACTTCAAAGTGCGTGGCGCTACAGCCGGTGGCGTTGTTGTGGCACCGAAAGCGGTGTCTTCATCGTCTGGGAGAAACTTCTTTTGCAAAAAGATCACGCCGTCTCGCTGCACGAGTTTGAATGCCGGGTCTTTAGCTACCGGTAACTCATTCGGGCTCAAGAACAAGTACCCGTCGGGAATTAGACATTTATTCAAAGACGAAACGATTTGCTTGGCGTGGTCAATGCTGAAGTAAATCAAGACATTGCGGCAGAGGATAATGTCCATTCCGCTGTATGGCACGTCTGCGAAGAAATCCGCTTCGGCAAGGTTCATCCATTCGAACTGCACCATTTTTCTTATTTCTGGTGCGATCTGATAGCGATTGTTTTTTCGCTTCTTGAAGTGTTGCTCCTTAATTGCGTCCGGCGTACCGCGAAAGGACCAATCTCCGTAGATCCCTTTTTGAGCTTTCTCCAGAAAAGTTCTGTTGATATCCGTGGCTAGAATCTTGATTTGCCATGACTCTATATCTGGTATTAGCTTTCGTACCAACATTGCAATCGAGTACGGCTCTTCTCCGGTGCAGCAAGCTGCGCTCCAGATGCGGAGAAATCGGTTCTGTTGTCGCGATTGAATTAGATTGGGCAGAATTTCTTCTTCGAGAACAGCAAACATTCGCGGATCTCGAAAGAAATATGTTTCGCCCACGGTCAAGAAATCAGCAAGTAATTCGATCTGATCTCGGTCCAATCGATCTGCCAAAAGCCACTCGCTCAGCTCGTTCAAGTTGTCGAACTCGAACGCCTCAGCCAGTGCCACCATTTTCTGCTTCAGATCACCAAGCCGGTCTGTAGAAAAATTGATGCCCATGTGCAGAGCGAGATGGTCGCTCAATCGCACAAGAGATTCGTCGGATAGATCGCTGTTCACTTATTCGTGTATGCCAGTTGCAGAGCGGTAGTCAGTTGTTCTTCCTCATCTTCGGAGAGAAAATCTTTCATCTCGAGCACTTTTACAATGTCGTCTGCAATTTGGATGGACGTGTAAATCGAGCTAATGATTTGGTCGTGCGACGGTTGATGAACTCCCTTAACGTCATCTATCAAGAGCGCAAACTGCCGCTCGTCAACGTTCACGATCAGCAACTGGTCCGATAATTCAACTGCTCGCTCTTGCAAATGCAATTTTCTGCGCAAGTTCAAAGCAACGATTATCGCGCCGTGTACATTAATCAGTCCCAGCACAGCGTTCGGAGCTTCAGGCAGAGGATCGATTTCCACCGCTGAGTAAACTTGATCGACCACATCGAGATCGATTGCGAGTTTTTGGTCCGCAATCGAGAAGACGAGGTACTGAAGCTTGGCACTGACCGTCATGCTCATATCGTTCCCAGATCTGGCAGAAATTCCATGTCGCTCGGCCCTGAACATCGGTCAGTTGTGCAAGAGCGCGGTTTGTGACCGAAGTGTACCCAGCAAGATTAAATGTGCTGGCGAGCCTCACTTTTCCTTACCAGATGGGATTTCCACGATGGCTGATTCTGGTGCTGACGGTGATAATTGCCACACTTGGAAGCCCCTAAACGGAATCAATGAATATGGAACAGAGCTTTTTCAAGCGCGAATCCGCGGTCCTCACAGACGGCGTCGGTGCTGGACTGCAAGATGCAGTTCAGACCACTTGGACCGACCTGAAACAGGCTGGAAAGGATCTGACCACAAATCCCGTAGAGGCGACGAAGACTTACTTAGCTAATCACTGGCAAGATGCCGCAGTCGGCGCGGTCATCACGCTCGCGAATCCGCGCGGATTGGCGAATGCTGCGCTGGTAGCCTATGGCACACGTGGCTTTTGGGGATCGACCGCAAAGGCGATGTATGACGCGACGGACTCCAGCGCCGATATGAGCAAAGTCACGGGTGATTTGAAGCAAACGATCTCTCACGAAGGAACAGCTTTTATTTCGTCGATGCCGCTTGCGATGGCTGGTGGCGTGGTTGGACGTGCGGGCGCAAATGCAGTGTTCGGAAAAGACATGGGCGCGTTCGACATGGTGACTGGAAAGGTAACGCCAGCCGAGGTCAAGGCAAACCTGTGGAATGTCGCGGATACGATTAATCCGCCGAAACTGAAGTTGCTTGTCACCGATATTGATGGCACCATGGGACCTTTTGCGGACTACTTTGCGCCGGCGGTGCGCGAGAACGTGACTCGCATGAGCTCTCAATTCAACATTCCAGAAAACGAAATTTACGCAAAAATCGGCGGCGTAATGGATAAATACCGCTCGCACGATTATCCGTGGAGTCTCGAGCAATCAGGGCTGCCTCAGAAGCTCAACATGTCGCCGGATCAATTCACCAAAGAAGTCGTCGAACCGTTCTGGAAAACTTTGGATGACAAACGCGCGCAATTTTTGAAACCGTTCGATGGAGTGCCTGAAACGCTGGACACTTTGCGTGAAAATGGTGTTCACATCATGGCGCGAAGCGATGCGCCGTATTACATTGGTTTGGCACGATTGCACACAATGGATCTTGCTCGCCGCACCGATAGCTTTTACGCACTCGATACGCCAACTCCAGGTGTGGGATCTTTCTCTGATAAAGATCTGATTCCTTACGGCGCCAAGCGCGTCGCCGATTTCATGAATGCTGAAAAGCCGTTTCAGGATACTGCTGTTTTAGACCGACAGACGGGCGAAAAACCGCATATCGGCAATCTCGAAGATCGCATGGAAGCGCTTGGTGTCAGACCGAGTCAGACTGCGATGTTTGGTGACAGCCGCATCAAGGATGGTGGCTTAGCCAAAGCTGCGGGGATCAAATTCTTCTACGCAAAATTTGGTGCGCATCCTGCCGCTGAATATCAGGATATTTTTGGCAAGCTGGCTTCCGGGAAAGACAACGGACCATCGACATCTTTGCCTGACACGATGGCTCCGCCTAAAAAGGTGTATCCGCCGATTTATCGAACTGCCGCCAGCTACTCCGAAATTTTGGATTTGCTCAAACCGAAGCGCGACTGGTCGGAAATTCGCTCGAAGGTGGCTGATAATACTTTCGTTTTGCCGTCGCTGAAACCGTTGGCGGGATATTCGGTTCCGTTTGACCGACACGAAGACAAGTAGTTCGGTGTTTGCGGGGTGATTTTGCTGCTCTATAATGTGGCAAGCACCTGTCGAAGCAACTGATGGCTGACGAAGACAAGATTCCGCAAAATTCAGAAGATGTATCGGATGCACATGCTGCATCTGATGATTTAAAGGCATCCAAGTCCGAGAAAGCGGAGCAATCTGAATCCGCAGCATCAGAGTCGGAGAAATCAGATCAGTTCGAATCCGCTGTATCAGATTTGAAGAAATCAGATCAATCCGAATCCGCCGTATCAGATTCAGAGAAATTAGATCAATCCGAATCCGAGAAAGCGGAACTATCCGAATCCGAGAAAGCGGAGCAATCAATATCTGCGAAGTCAGAGCCGCCAACATCGGGGCCGTTTGTTGATATGCCTATTGATGCAGCAATCGAAGCGGTCGAGTCGCACACTGATTTGCAGCCCGTTGCAGTCGGCGATCTCAAGCCGTGTTCAGAGTGCGAGACACTTTTAGAACCGTGGCAAACAGAGTGTCACAACTGCGGAAAGAAATTTGCAGATGCGATCAGCGTGCATCGCGCAGAAGTCGAAGAAGCAGTACAAGAAGCTGCCGACCTGGAAGAGTCTTTCCAAAACTGGCTTGGTAAGGGCAATTCAGCTCTAGATGAGCAGAATTATGGTGAAGCGCAAGCTTGTTTTTTGGAAGCGTTGACTCGAAGCAAAGCGTTGCCGAATTCAAAATTGCGAGAAATCGAAGTGCGCAAAGGACTGGCAAAAGCACTCGAAAAACTGGAAAAGAAGGGCGAAGCGACAGAGCAATATATGTTGCTCTCGCAATTGAACAAAGAAGTTCGCTCAGATAAAGATGACGAATTTGCTAATCGTGCGCGGCAACTAAGTTTATCAACGATGGACATTCTGTCCGCCGTTGATAAACACGCATCATTCAGACCGCCTGTTGGGAGCGAGTTGAAGTTAGCTCCTCTGTATTGCGGATCATGCAATCGCATTCTTTTGGAATCAGAAGTTTACCAGGTGCGAAAAGGGCAGACGATGAAAATTCGCTGTTTCTGTGGTGCTGAAGGAATGCCTCTCGTGCGGAGTGATGCTAAACATCTACGCGCGCTGAAAACTGCATCAACAGCGCGGAAAAGAAAGTCGCAATTGATTCAAGCTGCATCTGATTCTCTGCCAGATGGAAGAAATAAGCAAACTGCAGTGATACTGGCAGCGGTGCTCGGCGGAGTTGGTGCACACCGCTTCTACCTCGGCGAAAAACTATCTGGTATCACTTATTTGTTGTTCTGCTGGACTGGTGTTCCCGTGATCATAGGCTGGTTTGAAGCGATCAACTATTCGCAAA
Source organism: Drouetiella sp. (assembly GCA_036702965.1). Classification (GTDB taxonomy): domain Bacteria; phylum Cyanobacteriota; class Vampirovibrionia; order Obscuribacterales; family Obscuribacteraceae; genus PALSA-1081. Next base: position 130,075 of record DATNPZ010000009.1, on the reverse strand, counting down.
TGTCTCGTGTTACATTCAACCTGACGTACAACATCGAACAGGTTGTGGCGCGGTTACCTGCTGAAGAAGAGGAAGAAGCAGTGACCGATCACTCTGATGTATTTTCAATGGACGTCTCTGCTGACGAACCTGACGAAATCGAAGATCAATTTACTCGCAAGGAGACGCACCGGTGACGCTGTCTGAAAAATCATGCCAGCCTTGTACTGGCAAAACACCACCTCTGGATCACGATAAGGTTTCAGAGTTGATTACGCAAATTCCAGGTTGGACAAACGAAAACGACGCAAAAATTAGCAAGTCGTTCAAGTTTGAAAACTTCAAACAAGCAATGGATTTTGCAGGCAAGGTTGCAGTGATTGCGGACAAGGAAAATCACCATCCAGACTTGATAGTGCGCTGGGGTGAACTGCGCGTTGAGATATGGACGCATGCCAGCAAAGGGCTGACGGAGAACGACTTTATTCTCGCAGCGAAAATCGACAAAGCCGCAGCTTAATAGCAGTGCTGAATTAGTGCTTCAGAACAAACATCAGTAAGACACAAACAACGAGCATGACGAGCAGCAAGCTTGGCAAAAGCCAGCTCGGTAGCGCCGAAAAGACGCTGTTCGGGTCGCCTTCGGTCAGTCCACGCGTACGCTTCAAGCTTGTGTTGGATGGACGTTCAGATGGTGGCACTGTTTGGTGCGAACCAGTGCTGCGTCCCTGTGCAATCGAGCCCTGGCCTGCGGGAAGCGCCTGCAAGTTATCTTGTGTCGCTGTCGGTCTGCTTGCTGCAAGTGGTGAATGTGGAGCCGCTTGTGCAGCAGTGGTGGCAGTCTGCTCTTTCGCGTTGATGCGCTGAATCGCGGGTGGAAGCAATTGAGCTGCACCAGCGTAATCGAGGTATTCAACAGCACCAAGTTGCATTGCAGTCTTGACTAGATCTGCTTGCAGAGTTTCGAAACTAACTAGATAGTGAATCTTTGGATATTTGTCTTTCAACTCGGTCAGTAGCGCCAAACCTGCTTGCGGATCTGGTGCCAATTCCAACCAGACAACTTTGATGCCCTGTTGCAGCGCTTGTTGGCTGGCAGCTTGCCTGCTTACCGTGCCGAGAAGAATCAAAGAAGGTTGAGTCGCAATCAGCGCCTCAATTTCGTCTTTTTTGCCAGCAGCGTTATCGCAGACAACGATTGTTGGTAAATTCACGTTGGAGATCCCTCGTCTGATATCGAATACGGTGCACTATCAATGTAGCCGAAGAGGTACGTTTCGACTAGGTCTTAGTTTCACATATTTCGAATCGAACTTTATTAACCCGCGGTTGTCTTCGTCATGGAGTGTTCCAAGTGGAAGCCTAGCAGCTTTCCGTTGGTTTCGAGAATTCGTTTACGAATCTCTTCTCCTGTTACTTTGCCCATTTCCAAGTCTCGGTAAATGCATAACAACTGCATAGTTGTCATCAAAGCGAGATTTTTCTTCTGCGCGAAGTCTGATAATGCATCGCTGTAGTCTGGCTCTGTGCGCTCGTGAGGAGGGCGATTGGCCCATGTGCATGAAACAAGAACGCCCTTAGGTTCTACTTCATGCTCACCCCAGAATGTAATTACTGATTGAGCTAATTGCGCAATGTCAGAGCTCTTCGGTTGCGCATTGGTGCGCAGAACGCGAACGATTGCCTCTGGTCTGTCACCAGACAAAAGCAACTCGCTCGATGTGCCGACATTGTTGCTTGCTCCCCATCCGAGGCGCTTGAAGACGAGCGCGCTGGCATTCATCAGGTCTTCACCTTCTGATGCGAGGAGTGCATTTTTGAGACCATCCAATTGCGAAATCTTGTTGTCGATTGACGAAATTTTTGCCTGAGCTTGTTTGATCGATTCGACAAGCTGATTCTTCTCACGACGCAAATCATCGAGATCGCTGAATGAGTAATCCGAGCACCATTCAGACGCAGCTACTTTCGTCATATTTTCCATCTTCTTCATCAAATCCTTTGCTTCAGGTGTTTCTGCTTCGTGATTATTGTTGTCGTCGTGGTGAGCGGTTGCGTTGTTATTGTTCTGCGGTTGTGCAGACTCATTGCCACCACCGGTAGCGCCAGATGCTTGGCTCGCCGAATGTGCATTTGACTGCTCTTCGACTCCGTATTGATAGCCAGCAGGTGACTCTTCACCGGCAAATTTGTAGTTCGAAAAATCTGTGCTCGGATGCGCTTCGATCGGCTCCGGTGCCTTGTTTACTGGAGCTTCTGGCGCACCACCGGCAAGATTTTCCATCTCTGCCAGCAGATTTCTAGATCCTGCATCAGAAGCTTCATCGTCGTGATGAGAATCGAGTTCTTTGAGCAGGTCTGCGGCACTCGGCACTCCAGCATCGTTCGAATGTTGCGGAAGCGGTTGATTCAGGTTGTCGAAGGCAGCGCCAATGTCAGCGGTAGTGCGTTCGTTGAATGGTTTTTGTTCGACCGGTTCCGCCACTTCTGCTTGCGCTGAAACTGATTCCAAAATTTCTTCGGCAGTCATTTTCTTCTTAGCGCTGTCTGTATCCGACGGACCTTGCGGTTGACTGCGCGAAACGCGAGCGTCGAACTTCTGCACTGGTGGCAATCCGGTGCGAGATGTAGTTGGATTTTGCGATGGTATACCAGTGCGTGAGCTATTTGGATTGCCCTGCGCCGGAATTCCTGTGCGGGAGCTGGTCGGATTGCCCTGGGCAGGCATGCCGGTACGAGAGCTGGTCGGATTGTCCTGCGCCGGCATTCCCGTGTGAGAAGTGCCTGGTGACAGCGACTGCGCTGGTTGCGCAGGCATTCCGGTTCTGGAGCTTGTAACGGACGGCTGTACAGGTGATGACTTGGTTTGCACCGTCGGTTTTGCAGCTTCGGCAGCGGCAGGGGCGGCGGCTGTAGCAGCAGCGACTGGTTCAGGCTTGAGGAAAGAATTATCGGGTTGCGGGAATTTCTGTGCGCCACCCTTTGCTTCGACTGCAGCCGGTGCGGTGTCGCCGTTGCGCTTCTGATACCAGTCATTGACGCAATCCATCAATGTGCGGTCGAAATCAGGCGAATACGGAGCAGGTAAGAAGATGATGCGTCCGCCGTTATCTCCGGCGATCAGGTGCGCTGCAATACATTTACGTGGACCGGCAGTCGCGAGAACGATGTAGCCTTCCGTCAAAAAATCGGTGCGAATAATCGTGTTCCATTCCAAACCAGTTTGTTTGAAATAGGATGCAAATTCAGATTTTTCTGCCTGGTCGGTCGGTTCGATTGTGCGTCCATGCGAAACGGCGCTCATATGGCGAACGTTGTTTTCGACCGGAGTATCCGGCGCGAGACTCTCCAACCAGAAGTAGTTGTCCATCGAAAGCGACGGACCTTGTAAAAGGAATGGACGGCACAAGTAGTAGACGAGCAAGCCACCCTTTTCGAGAAAGCTGACAAGCTCGAAAATGCGCTTCTTCAGGTCTGACTCGAGCGCTTGCAAGAGCGAATCGTTCTTCAGCGTGAACGAAGTCAGCCCCTCGTTGAGCTTGGCATCGATGTCTTTGAGTACATCAGGTTCGCGGTCGAAGAAGTGGAGAATGCTCACCGGATTGGCAACTATCACGTCATAGTTGTCGAGCGGCTTTGCTTTACCGATGGTGAGATACGATTCCTCACCAAAGCCGGGGCAGTTCAATCTAAGAACCTGCTCCTTCTGAATACTCTTCATCCTTAATACCTGTAAGTGAATAAACCAATAGTAAACTGCTCCGAAGTGGTTATACCCACAATCTCGCCGCAATTTAGTCGCTTAACGCAAATATTCGATGTCAAGAAACTGTCGGGCTCGATTTATTCAGAGTTATCGGCTGCTGGTTTACAACCATCACCCGCATTCAAGTCTTCCAGTTTACCTAAGTTTTGCTCAGGATTGGTGGGATTCTTGATGTAAATAGAAGCGCCGACAAATCCTTTTCTGGACATTGTCGGCGCTAATCAAGTCGTGACTTGTGTTTAGTGCTCTTCGAGTTTTTCTTGGAGGCTGAGTGATTCGAGGCTGAAAGGTTTGTCGACACCTTGTTGAACTGCAGCGGTGCTACCCGAATAAATTCCTTCAGCGGTTCCGACCACCATTCCATATGGAAGTCCGAGGACGGAGGCAAAAATCACTGGTGGTGCGCTGTTGTGTCCGCCAATTTTATCGGCGAAGCTGTTTGTGTACTCGATCATTCTGTTGGATGCTCTGCGAGTTACTGCAACTGGAACGCCGACTGCGAAACCGGTTGCGACGCCTGCTGCGCGAAGTGGGAGGCGCACTGTTTGACGAGCGGCATCTCTCAATCCATCGTCACCAGCCTGTGCTGCGGGAATCGATGCAATGGTCAGGGCTGCCAGTGAAAGCGCAATCGCTAAGTTCTTCGTCATTAAAACCTCCTGGAGACGCGGCGACCGTAGTGAACGTGATGGTTTGTGTCAGTTCTTGGTAACTAGGGTCAATAGTAAGCTCAGCAACGTCATAATATCACCGTCAAATCAGGAAATAGCATCGCAACTTGGTAAAATCAGGCGAAGAAGATGCAAAGAGAGTTTCAACCGCGCCATGAATAATTCCAACTATCATCGCAAGGGCTTCGGTCTCAAGGACGAAGTGCAGGGCGATCTGAAGTCTGCCTATGAGTCAGATCTTATTGCTGATTTGCGTAGCAATGGAAACACATTAACCAAACACGGTATCACCATCAAGTTGGCGGAAGCGTTTGGATTTTGTTGGGGAGTCGATCGCGCTGTTTCGATGGCTTACGAGACGCGCAAGCATTTTCCGAACAAGCAGATTTGGATTACGAATGAGATCATTCACAATCCCGTCGTGAACAATAATTTGCGCGACATGGATATCGCATTTGTTCCTGTGCGTGCCGATGGCTCGAAAGATTTTGATGGTATCAAACAGGGTGAAGTAGTGATTTTGCCTGCGTTTGGTGCGAGTGTGCAGGAGATGCAATTGCTGGAATCGAAGCAATGCGAAATTGTCGACACGACATGTCCGTGGGTTTCGCGTGTTTGGAATCGCGTTGCGAAGTACGAGCACAGCGACTTCACTGCGATCATTCATGGGAAGTACAACCATGAGGAAACTGTCGCTACGTCATCGAGATCGCGTCATTATCTGATCGTGCAAAATATTGCTGAAGCCGAATGGGTTTCGAATTACATTTTGCAAGGCGGGGAGCCGAAGCAGTTCCTGGAAAAATTCAATCAGGCATGTTCGCAGGGATTCGATCCAACCGAGCATTTGAAGCGGGTTGGCATCGCTAATCAAACCACGATGCTTAAAGGCGAAACCGAAATTATTGGTAAGTTGTTCGAGCGTACCATGTTGCAGAAATATGGTCCGGAAAAAATCGACGAGCATTTTTTGAGCCCGGGCGACACCATCTGTGATGCCACACAAGAGCGCCAGGACGCCATGCTGAAGATGGTTGATGAGCCTCTGACTGTGACCCTGGTCATTGGCGGATTCAACTCATCCAACACCGGTCACTTGCAAGAAATTGCCAGCGCCAAGAAGCTGAAGTCTTTCCATATCGATGGTCCAGATTGCATCGGACCTGACAACAAAATTCGACATCTGGAAGACGGCACCATTCACGAAACGCGAGACTGGTTGCCTGCCGGCAATATAGTTGTTGGTGTTACCGCCGGTGCTTCAACTCCGGATCAAGTTGTTGCTGAAGTTCTAGAAAAAACCTTCGCCATCCGCGAAGCAGAATTAGTTGGTAAATCCGTTTAAAACGCAGTCTTTGAGATCACCTGTTCCCGCCGTCGTTGTCGATTGAGAAGCTAAAGTGACTTCTCGGAGATTTGAAAAGATGCGCACGCACGTGTCCAACTTTTTCGCTGTGTTGTTCGTCGCTTTTTTAGTCGCTTTACCACTAGCGGCTAGCGCAAAAGAATCTGCTACGACTTCAGTTTATCTGCACGCAAATGTTGTTGATGTCGAACACGGTTTGTTGCGGAAGAACAAAACCATAGTGGTCGATAAAGGTGTAATTGTCTCTGTCGCGGACGATTACAGTGTCGGTGAGAACAATGGCGCTCGAGTTTACGACCTGAAGAATGCATTTGTCATACCAGCTTTGTGCGACATGCATACACATGGAACCACAATCCCAGGGTGGGCTAATTTGTTCGTGGCGAATGGAGTCATGACTGTTCGCGACATGGGTTCCAGTTCGATGCGGCCGATTCTCATGCTGAGAGAGCAAATTGCGTCAGGGCAAATAATAGGTCCGCATATTTACGGATGTGGAAAAATTCTTGACGGAAGTCCGGTTGCATCGGCTGCGGTAGATCAATTAGTGACAAACGCAGCAGAAGGTCGGCAAGCGGTCGATACGCATTTGGAGAACCACGCCGATTTCATAAAGGTCTACAACAATCTTCTGCCGGATACTTATTTCGGGATAGTTGCTGAATGCAAAAGAACGAACACAGTATTCGCTGGCCATGTTCCGCGTCGAATAACTTTAGTGCAAGCATCGGATGCAGGACAGCATAGCGTTGAGCACCTGCTTGGATTGTATGTTCCGTGTGTCGAAAGAGGCTACGAGGTTTACAAAGACAACAGGGCACAAAACAAAGCGTTTTGTTTGCAACACGCAGATGAAGTTGTTGACGAAAAAGCCATGAAAGTTATCAGCGAGAAGCTGATTGCTAACGACACTTATCTCTGTCCAACACTCGTCACTCTCAGAGCAATGTCTTTTGGCGACCGCATGGTCGATGAGAAACTTCCTTCATACGCAAACTATGTGCCTGATATGATTCGAGCTAAGTGGGACTGGAGAAAAGACAAACGCACATCAAGCCTTTCCTCAGCCGAGTGGGCAACGCGCAAAAAAATCTGGGATGGATACAAGCCTGTGTTGCATGCACTTGTGAACAACGGAGTGCAATTCCTAACCGGTACTGACGTTACAAATCCGTTTGTGTATCCTGGTATCAGCGTGCACAATGAATTGGCATGGCTGGTAGATTTCGGATTTACGCCAGCACAAGCACTCGCTGCTTCGACAATCAACCCCGCGTCCTATCTCAGAATCGATAGAACATATGGCAGTGTTGCTGTAAACAAAATTGCGGATTTAGTTATCCTCTCAAAAAATCCACTTGAGGATATTCATAACACCCAGTCAATTGAGGCTCTTGTCTATCGCGGAAAATATTTTGACAAAAGTGATATCGAAAGACTCAAAATTAGTGGCTTACAGAACCGATCTTCAGAAGAAATTTTCGATACCGTTCACGAGCCAGATTAGCTGAGTCGAGTTGAGAGCGCCGCTCTTTCAACCCGGTTAGTTGGCTTATCATTGTTTTTGGTGATTAGCGTGGAGAGTTGTGAATGCAAATCAAAGCATTGGTATCCCTGTTAGCAATTTCAATGTTCGGTTGTATTCCAAGCTATGCCTCAGGAGATGCTGAGCGCAAATTCGATCCTATTCAACAAATGGTGTCGTCGTATGTGAACATCGGAAAGTGCAGTTATCCCACGCTTTCTCCGGATGGAAAAACGCTGGCTTTCGTGTCCAATGTAAGTGGAACGGAGCAAATATGGACGGTGCCAATCGGAGGTGGTTGGCCGAATCAGCTCACTAATGTAGAAGCTCTCGTCGGCGCTGTCTGGTCGCCTGTAGAACCGAAAATCGCATTTATGGCTGGGACAGGCACCCGGCAATTGTATGTTGTGAACTCTGACGGCACAGGTCTTAAACAGCTTTCTGCCGGAGACAATCAGATTTCGAATTGGTCGCGCGATGGTCTGAAATTGTATTACTCCTCGAACACGATTGGAAAATCGCTGATACCTTACGTGCAGGATTTGCACTCGGAAAAGGCTCAGCCGCTGCTAACAGATTTTGAATCTACTGATGGAATGTTCGTTGACGACGTTGATGATTCAGGCAATCTTTTGCTTACAAGTTTATGGATTAACAACAATGAGTCTCAGCTTTATTTGCTCGATCGAAGAACTAAAACCAAGCACCAGTTAACCGATGATAAGGTTCGCGCTGTGTATTCAGGTGGTGGCATAAATCGTTCTACGCCTTCATTTTCTCTTGCCCCTAATGAATATCTCTTCGTCACAAACTATGGTCGTGACAAACAAGTATTCGCGAAACTTACTTCTGACGCTGGTGCCTTTGAGAAATATCAGATGCATGTATTCCCCGAAAGAAACGGTGAGTGCATCGGTTTTTGCGTCAGTCGCGATCGCTCTGTCGCTGCAGTCGTTTGGCGAGCGCCGGAAGGAGACTCGTTTTCTTTAATCGATTTGAAGACGAACAGCGCATTCGACTTGCCACCACTTCCGGTGCCAACGGTCGCTGAGATGGAGCTGTCTGCCGACGGTAGTCTTCTTGCAATATCGCTTGCGGGTGGCAGTTCTCCGCAAGATATTTGGATTTATCATGTTAAGGAAAATCGTTACGAGCAGGTGACACACAGCGAACACCCAGGCATCAGCATCGATGCCCTGGTTAAACCGCAAGTGGTTAAATTCAAAAGCAAAGATAATTTCGAATTGAACGCCCTGTTGTACGAGCCGAAAGTGGCAAATACTCACAAGCCATTCGTTGTCTGTTGTTCCAGTGCAAGCGCTTTTATCGATCCCGAAATACAATCGCTGCTTGCGATGGGCATAGGTGTTATTTCTCCGAAAATCAGAGAACCAATAGTTGGTGACACTAAACGGTTAATCAACGGAGATGCTTTGAAAGCTGAAGTTGAGGATATCAGAGCCACTGTGAACTTCATCGTTTCCAAAGGTGTGGCAGATCCAAAGCGCATAGGCATCATGGGATTCAGTCATGGTGGTGCTGACACGATGGTTGGTTTAACGCAATGCCCGGAGCTTTTTGCCGCAGGCGAAGTGCATGGCGGAGTTGTTGATTACGTTACTTATTTGCGGGACAGTAACCAACATCGGCAAAAGATGTGGGGTCTTAAAATCGATAATGATGCTGATAGGTTGTCAGCTTTGAAAAACCTTTCGCCCATAAACGAAGTGGCGCGCATCAAAGTGCCCGTGCTTGTGCAGCAAGGTGCGAATGATGCGCAGGTTCCAGCAGGTCAATCAGATGAATTGGTGCAAGCTCTTAAGAAGCAAGGCACGCCAGTCGACTATGTTCAATATCCGGACGAGGGACACTGGTTGCATAAGGTGGATAATCGGATCAAGTATGTTACCGCTATCACGAAGTTCTTTGACGCGAAGTTGAATCACTGACCCTAAGTTTTACCGCTTATTTTCTTTGTTGTCTGCAAGTATGACTGGATTGTATGTGCTGCAAGCACTCCCTGCCCTGCCGCTGTTGCGATGCGCGGTTGTCCTGGTTTAGTCAAATCGCCGACCGCATAAATTCCAGCCACGCTCGTGCTGCAGTCGCGGTCGATCTGGATGTGTCCGGACGAATCCATGTTTACTTGTCCGCGGAATAACTCGGTATTAGGCGTGTAGCCGACTTTGATCAAAATGCACTGAGCATCGATGTCTCTGACTTCACCAGAGTGGCTGGATATGACTTGTAATCCTGTTAGTGTCTTTTGACCAATGAGTGAATCAACTTCTGTGTCCAACAACATTTCGATCTTCTTGTTCGTTTTGACAGAATCAATCAAGTCTGGTCTCGCTCTAAGCTTGTTGCTGCGGTGAATCAAGTAGATTTTCGGACAAATTTCCGAAAGTTCCAGACTCTGGATGAAAGCAGAATCGCCACCACCTATGATTGCAACATTTTTGCCGCGAAACTCCTCTTCCTTTTCTTTAGATGTGTAATAGACAGACTTCGAAAAGATTTCGCTACCCGGAAGTCTCAGTTCTTTTACCCGATACCCGGTCGCGATCACGATTGCCTGCGCTTTGTGTCGAGCACCATTGACGGTGACAGACTTCAGTTTTAAGTCGACTTGTTCGACAATCGCATTTGTTTGCACATTCGCCGACATCTTTTCGACTAGCTTTTCCAGTCGTTCAGCCGTTTGTGAGCCGTTCTCGGCATATCCACCGATAAAGTTTCTCACCGAGCTTTTCATCGACCACAGTTGCCCGCCGATGCGCTGTTCTCGCTCCAGAACTAAATAGCTAATATTTGAATCTTGCAGTTCAAGTGCACAACTGATACCAGCAGGACCACCACCAATAATGATTACTTCAGGAGATTCCATGTTCGATACACTCACTATGATTTTTTACTGCCGGAGTAAGTCGCATAGCACGATTGCGTTTCCCAAAGCACGACTTTCGAAACCGGGAATTTTGCTTCGTTGACGATATCAAAGATCAATTTGGCAATGTTTTCCGCTGTTGGATTCGCATCCATAACATAGACGGGCTCTCCAAGCTTTTCAAGCGTTTCCAAAAGTGGGTCCTCGCGACACAAAATCATTCGATGGTCCAAATTTGCGTCAATCCAGGTTGAGACGACCGCCTTGATATCGGAGAAGTCAGTTACCATTCCCAGCTCATCAAGCGTCTCAGCCTCTACTGTGATTACGGCGAGACCATTGTGCCCGTGCAAGTTCTTGCACTTGCCCGAGTAGTTCAGAAGTCTGTGTCCGTAACAGAATGGAATTTCGCGGGTGACCTGAAACATATACCTTTGCTCAGCGCTGACTGACGCTTAAGCATAACCGCAAACTCCCCAATCTTCGAGTTTCAGGGATGATTTTCGTTCATGCGCTCGTTGCAAAGAAACTAATATGGCTCATCCTGCGTGCTCGGCTGCCGCTTCATGCTAGGATCCTACCTGCATGCGACGAAGTCAAAGTTCGTTTGCAACCCCGATTTGCTTCGCTGCCGTAAGATGCCTGCGAAGCGGCTGAGAGAAGTTTGCGCCGCGAATGAAAACACCGCAACAAGAAGAGCTTGATTCTAAGTCGTTGCATCCGCAAGACGAGCACTTGTTCTTACGCGCTTGTCGCAAACAATCTGTTTCGCGCACTCCGATCTGGTTGATGCGTCAGGCAGGTCGTTATCAGCCTGAGTATCGTGCTATTCGTGAAAAAGTTAGTTTTCTCGAACTGTGTCATAACTCCGCGCTGTCAGCCGAAGTTACTGTCATGGCTGTTGAACAGTTGAATGTCGATGCCGCTATTATTTTTGCGGATATTCTTCTGCCTCTGGTTCCGCTTGGTGTCGGGTTGCGTTTCGAGAAGGGCGATGGACCGGTAATCGAACGTCCTGTTCGAAGTGTTGAAGACGTTCAAAAATTGAATAAGTTTTCGGTTGAAACTGAACTCGGTTATGTTTTGGAATCGATTCGCCTTGCAGTAAAGGGACTGAACGGTCGGGTTCCGCTGATTGGTTTTGCTGGTGCTCCTTTCACGCTTGCCTCCTACATGATTGAAGGGGGAAGTTCTCGAAATTTTGATAAGACCAAAACGTTTATGTACACTGCAGGTGGTGCCTGGCATGCGCTGATGGAAACATTGAGCGTGCTGACCGCGGATTATTTGAATGCGCAAATCGGAGCCGGAGCACAAGCAGTCCAAATCTTTGATAGTTGGGTTGGTTGCTTATCTCCGAGTGATTACGCCACTTACGTGGCACCGCATATGAAGACGTTGATGTCGCTCATCACTCGCACAGTTCCAGTGATAAATTTTGGCACCGGCACCGCGACACTTTTAGATCAAATGAAAGATTGTGGTGGAGACGTAATCGGTCTCGATTGGCGTATGGAGCTGGATAAGACCTGGGCTACTCTTGGTGACATAGCCGTTCAAGGTAATCTTGATCCAGTGGTTTTGTTATCGAGTCAAAAAGAAATTCGCGCGCAAGTTGAGCGAATTCTGGGCGAAGCAAATGGAAAGCCCGGTCATATCTTCAACTTGGGACACGGAATTTTGCCACCGACACCGGTAGAAAATGTCAAATATCTTGTAGAACTTGTGCACGAGTTGTCTAGCCGATAGGTAATTGTTGAATGGATATCGTTGTCATTGGAGCTGGCATCAGCGGTTTAGCGTCTGCTCACTCGCTCCTGAAACGATTCCCATCAGCCAATCTTCAAGTGCTCGAAGCAAGTGGACACTGCGGTGGCATCATCTCGACGCTGTACGAAGACGGATGCATTGTGGAAGAAGGTCCGGATTCATTTTTGTCGACTAAACCGTGGGCGGTGCAGTTGTGCAATGACCTCAATCTTGGCGGTCAAATAATTCAGACGAACGAATCCAATCGAAAAGCTCTTGTTGCTTCGAGTGGCGAGATTCTGCCTCTTCCCGAAGGTTTTTTTCTGTTGGCTCCGACGAAGATCTGGCCGTTCATCGATTCGAAAGTTCTGTCATTGTCTGGAAAGCTCTCGGCTGCCTGCGAGATTTTTCGCGAAAAAAATGTGCGTGTTCGAGAGGAGACGATCAAGCAATTTGTGACTAGACGCTTCGGGCAAGAATTATTTGACCGAATTGCTCAACCGATGGTCGGTGGAATATATACAGGCGACCCTGATAAATTGAGCGCGCAAGCCACTTTGCCTCAATTTGTCGAGATGGAGCGAAAATATGGCAGCGTAATCAAAGGCTTGATGCGAGAACGCGGCAAACTCACCGCAGATAGTGGCGCTCGCTACAGTGCATTCGTGAGCTTGCGAAACGGTATGCAAGAGCTGGTTGATTCATTAGTTCGTTCAATCGGCTCTGAACGCATTATCACCAATTGCCCAGTTTCCCGGCTCGAGAAAAGCGGTTCGACGTGGAGCGTGCAAACGGCCGAAGGCAAAACGATCCGTGCAGATAGCGTTGTTCTCGCCGTACCAGCGCCAGCGCTTGCAAAACTGCTATCTGGAATTGACGATGAACTATCGACTGAGCTTAAGACCGTTGAATACAGTTCGTGTGCGGTGTTGAACTTACTGTTCGATGAGAGTGACATTACAAAACCGATCAATGGATTTGGATTTGTTGTGCCCGAGATTGAGCGCAAATCATTATTGGCTTGCAGTTTCAGCTCGAACAAATTTGTCGGACGGGTGCCCGCCGGTAAGGTCTTGATGCGAGCGTTCATGGGCGGCGCGTTGCATCCAGATGTATTCGAATTGAGCGATGGAGATCTGGTGAGGCAAACGCTAACCGATTTAAATGCTTATCTCGGAATTACAACTTATCCGCAACGCGTTTGGATAAAGAGATGGGGCAAGTCAATGCCGCAATACCACATTGGTCACGTCGATCTCGTCGAACGCATCAAGAGCAGATTTGCCAACCTCGATGGGTTGGTGTGGGCGGGCAGTGCTCTGCAAGGAGTCGGCATTCCCGACTGCGTTCGTTCCGGAATTGAAGCAGCGCAAGCCGTTTCTGCCTCGACCCTGGTGTATAGTTGACGGCTGTACCAAGCAACCGATGAGGAACAATGCCGAGAGATTTGCCAGTTGGAAATGGCACACTGCTGTTGAATTTCGACGCGGATTACAATCTGCGTGACATTTACTATCCCTTCGTCGGGAAAGAGAATCAAACCGTCGGACACCTCAATCGCATGGGCGTTTGGGCGGATAACAAATTCTCCTGGGTCAATCAGCAGGAGTGGGAAATTCAGCGCGAATACGTGCCAGAAACTTTAGTCACGAATGTCACGCTGAAAAGCGCAAAACTCGGATTGGAACTGATCGTTCAGGATGCAGCGGAATTTTTCCTCTGGGTGTTTTTGCGCAAGATTACTGTTCATGATTTGTTAGGTCACAAACGCGACGTGCGTGTTTTCTTCCATCACGATTTTCATATCTATGGAAATGATGTTGGCGACACCGCATTTTACGATCCGCGTACACTATCGGTGGTGCACTACAAACGCAGTCGTTACTTCCTTATCAACGGCAGCGACAATGACAAATGTGCTCTCGACCAATGGGCTGTTGGTCAGAAAGAAATGCGTGGAATGCAGGGCACATGGAAAGACGCCGAAGATGGCATCCTGAGCGGAAACGCAATTGCTCAGGGCTCTGTTGATTCGACAGTTGGTCTGAACCTTCCGGTTTCCGCTCATGGGTCGAAAACGAGTTATTACTGGATGTGTTTCGGCGTGTCTTATGACAAAGTTGCGAAACTTAATCGCATAGTTGCAGAACATTCACCAGAAAAACTATTGAAGCGGACTGGGAATTACTGGAAGCTGTGGGTCAATAAAGAAGATCTGAATTTTCAGAACTTGCCGCAAAAAGTAGTTGCGTTATACAAGCAAAGCTTGCTCATTATCCGCACTCAGATCGACGACCATGGCGCGGTCATTGCGGCAAACGACCAGGACATCGCTGCTTTCGCACGCGACACATATTCGTACATGTGGCCGCGTGATGGATCGCTTGTGATTTATGCGCTTGTCAAAGCCGGTTACCGAGAAGTTGGTCACTCATTCTTCCAATTCTGTCTGGACCTCTTAGGTGAAGATGGGTATTTTCTCCACAAATACAATCCTGACAAAACTCCTGCATCGAGTTGGCATCCCTGGATGCGTGACGGTCAATTCGATCTTCCAATTCAGGAAGATGAAACGGCGCTTGTGCTGTGGTCTTTGTGGGAATTCTTCTCGAAGTTTCGGGATGTCGAATTCATTCGACCTTTATATCGCAGGTTGATTTCCAACACTGCCGACTTCATGGTGCAACACCGCGACCCTGAAACCAAGTTGCCCTTACCGTCTTATGACTTGTGGGAAGAACGGCATGGTGTGCATCTTTTCACTGTTGGTACTGTCGTCGGTGGTTTGCACGCGGCTGCGAATTTCGCTTATGCATTTGGGGAAACCGAACAAGCCGAAGGCTACCAAAAGGCTGCGACCGAAATAAAAGAAGGCATGGTCAAGCACCTGTGGAATGAGAAAGAAGGACGATTCTGCCGTTCTGCAACGCGCACTGAGTCTGGTTATGACTTAGATATGACTATGGATGCTTCGATGTATGGAGTGTTCGCTTTCGGTGCGTTGCCGGTCGATGATGACATGGTCAAGAAAACAATGGCTGCCGTTAAAGAGCGATTGTGGGTGCGCACCGATGTCGGTGGCATGGCTCGTTACGAGAATGATTACTACCAGCAGGTTTCAAAAGACATTGCAAACGTTCCAGGTAATCCCTGGTTTGTCTGCACGTTATGGTTGGCGCAATATTACATAGCATCCGCGAAAACTCTTGCAGACTTGGACGAGGCGCTCGATTTACTCAATTGGGTAAGCGACCATGCGATGCCTTCCGGTGTTCTTGCAGAGCAGGTGGACCCTTATACAAATGCACCGCTTTCGGTATCACCATTGAGTTGGAGTCACGCATCGTTTGTGATGTGCGTTGTCGAATATCTCGAAGCACGAAATCGCTTGACCAAACGCGTCGCTTCAGCGCCTGCTTCCGACGGCAAAGAGTAGGAGTTTCGAAATAGCTGCAAAGCATGACATTGCAAAGGTAACGGCGCACTGCAACCTATGCGGCGCGTCCGATTCTACTCTGCTCACGAAAGGCAAAGAGCACGAATACGACAACACGACTAATGACGAATTCAATGTAGTCCAGTGCAAGCAATGCGGACTTGTATATCTGAACCCGAGACCAGACGTTTCTGAATTGGCGACGATTTATCCGCCAAATTACTATTCCTACAACCAGAAAAAACTTCGCGACGAAGCTAATCCAAATTCTATTTTGCATCAATTGCGATACAAAGGCTTTCAAGCCAAAATTGATAAGTCTCTGTCACTTTGTTCGCACGCAAATGAAGTTATAGATGTTCTGGACGTGGGATGTGGCGACGGTCATACCCTGGACCTTTACGCCTCGCGTCCGAACGTTAGGACATATGGAGTTGACTTCAACCTGGCTGCATTGCAGCAAGCTAAAGCAAATGGACATTCTGTTTATGCTGGCTCATTCGAGGATGCAGCGCTGCCGCCAGATTCGTTTGATCTTGTCACTGCGACTCATGTGATCGAGCATGTTCCTGACCCTGCGCGTTTTCTTGCAAAGACTAAACAAGTCTTGCGCAGTGGTGGTGTCATCTGGTTGGAGACGCCGAATATTGGAACGGTAGACGCGAAGTGGTTTTGTAACCGGCACTGGGGCGCGTATCATTTTCCGCGACACTGGTTTTTCTTCAACAGGGAGACACTTCAGAAACTGGCTTCTAAAGGAGGTTTTGAGCCCATCTTTGTTGATTTTGTGCCCAATGCCATTTTTTGGTTTTGGACGTTTCATTCAATTCTGATTGAGCGCTTTCCAGGTCAGCGCAAGATGATTGATACCCTACTGCCACCAATAGACTTTCAGAAAGATACTTTTGCAAATTTCGTGCGCATCTGTTTCTTCTGCATCATCGATGTTGTGATCAAAAAGTTCACCGGTGAAACTTCGAACATGATCATCGCTTTCCGAAAAAACTCCTGAAAATCTTTGCTTGAGTTATCGTTTGAATTTCCAAAGCCGCTTTAAGGTCCAGATCGTGCCCTGGAGTGGTTGTAGTTTTGACGTTCCCGTTCGTTCGAAATAGTCTATTGCGATCTCTTTGTATCGAAATTTCAATTGCACGGGCGCAATTAAAAGCTCGACAGGCAGTGCCATGCCATTAGCATCGAATTCTAATTTGTCCAGCAAAGTTTTTCGATACGCGCGCATCCCAGTGTGCACATCCGTCGTTTCGACACCGCACAGAACAACAGCTAATTTCGCGAAAGTCCAGTTTGCTAAGTAGTTGGTGAAGGGCATTCCTTGAGGTTTACGCAAAAGTCGAGATGCGGAGACCAGGTCGAAGCCGTTTTCTATTTCACGCATGAGCGTCGGAATCGCTGCTGCTGGATATGTATTGTCGCAATCCATTGTTATCACCACATCCCCAACAGCACTACGAAGAGCAATCTCCAGAGCTGGTCCATAACCTTTCGGTGGAATTTGTCGAATCACGCTACATCCCAAGTTTTCAGCGATTGAGGCGGTGTTATCTGTGCTGCTGTCGACAAGGAGTATTTCGGCTTCCGGTGCGTATTTTCTGATGTCACCGACTACGGTGGCAATTGAGCCTTCCTCGTTCAGTGTTACCATCACCACCGATAGTGAAGGTGTTTGGTCCATACCTAAATTCCAACTTTCGCTACATTTAGCTCATTGAGTGCCTTTTGAACAGCTTCTTTTGAGTTGAATCGCGGTGCCCAGCCAACCGATTTTAGTTTTTTCGTGTCTAGTTTGATCTGCGAAACATCGCCTCTCCAACCAACTGCACCACCCGTTCGCGAGATATTGACTGATTTTAGACTTAGCGATCTGATAACTTCTTGCGCGATCCAATTAACGTCCACAACATCGTCGGACGCGACGTTGAATAACTGCACGCGCTCTGGTTGTGAATTTAAAACCAACATGATTGCTTCATACAAATCGCTTACGTGTAAGTAGGATTTTGTTTGATTACCGTCTCCCAAGATTTCCAACTCGGATGGATTCGCTTTTAGCTTCTTCAAAAAATCAAATAGTACACCGTGTGTTTGCCCGACGCCGACAACGTTTGCCGGGCGAAATATAATCGCCTGCAGGTCGAACATGTTTGCAAACGCGCTAATCAAGCCTTCCGCTGCCAGTTTATTGGCGCCATACAAGCTGACCGGGATTAACGGAGCAAATGTTTCTTTCACCGGCGCACCGTCTGTGATGCCATAAACTCCAGAGCCGGAGAGGAAAATAATTCGCTTTGGATCGGACAATCGCATTGATTCCAAAATGTTGTATGTCGCAATCGTCGTTAGATTCAAATCCAATTTGGTATCGGCGACACCTTTTGAAATAT
Organism: Drouetiella sp.; assembly: GCA_036702965.1. Lineage (GTDB taxonomy): Bacteria > Cyanobacteriota > Vampirovibrionia > Obscuribacterales > Obscuribacteraceae > PALSA-1081. The sequence continues at coordinate 112,294 of DATNPZ010000009.1, read as the reverse complement.
CTGCATTAGCAGCCAAATGAAAGACAGTATCATGACCGCGCATGGCATCTGCGAGTCCATTGATTTCGAGCAAATCGCCCTGGATGAAGCGAATTCGCTCACTCTGCCCCAAGAGATTCGTCGGGTTTTTATCGAAAATGGTGACTTCGTGACCGAGTGAAATCAAATTGGATGCGATAAAGCTTCCAATAAAACCCGAGCCACCACTAATAAAAGCTTTCATCAACTTGGTTCAAAATCCTGATGCCTAGAGAAGATAGCACGCGGATCTTCGTGTCTTGAAAAAAAGACAAAAAAATTGGGCTCCGAATCGTTGCTTCGTAAAACAGCAACTTCATCAAACGCCCAAAACCCTGTCATCAGGGCAAAGCCACGCAAACCAGAAACCGGACAAGTTCTTCTTATATTTTTCCCCTGGACGTGGATTTGAAACTGGGCACAGATTAAGCTCTGATAATAATTGGCAAACCTGACGAACCGGACCAACATGTCGAACCGGACCAACATGACGAACCGGACCAACATGACGAACCCGCCGAACTTGACGTACCTGACCAGCCTGACGAACTTGCCGAACTTGACGTACCTGACCAGCCTGACGAACTTGAAGCAACTAACGAACTCGATGAACTTGGCGAATTACTGAATCGGGCGCCGCAAAAGTAGCGACATATTCGAAGTTTTTCCAGTTGCAGCTTTCTGTACTACGTCGAATGAAGTGTACAAGCAAGCTGCCAGTAGGTTCTTCAAGTTGTTCTTCTGAAAATCTGCGGGAGGAAACAGGTAGTCAGCCGCTTTTCGAAACTGCGGATTCTGAACTCCCATCGAGTGGAACGTCCAGTTCCAAAACGCTGGCGCTGGATGATAGCGGATTTCAACCAGCTCGAAGCCGATCTGATTGACCAGATTGAGGATAGTGTCAGCGCTGTAAAACACCCAGTGGCGGGGAAAATGATAGCCGCCCCAGTGATGATTGCGGAAAAATCCCGCATCGAAAGAATCGATGTTAGGCGTCTCCAGCAAAAAAATGCCACCGGGTCTTACGACCTCAAACGCTCGTGCTGCAAAGCTTTTCGGGTCTGCGACGTGCTCGATGACATGCGTCGCCACAGCCATGTCGAAGTAGTCGCGTGGAATAGCAACATCCTCGAAACGCCCCTCGTAGACAGTGTGTCCAGCCTCACGCGCCTGCTGAGCTGCGATGTGGTCGAAGTCGACACCGTGAGTTTCGACCTTTTTGCTTTCTATTTGCCGATACCAGTTCAATGCCCTGCCATCCGCACAGCCAATGTCCAGCACCTTCAACGCGTTATCTGACGAGTTGCAGTGAGCAAGCGCCTTTTCCAGTCTGCTCAAATAGACAAATTTCCGAGCCTTGTATAGCAGCGAATTTTGATTTTCGCTTTCAACGTTTTTTGTTTGCAGGTGATAGGCATAATATTGAGGTGGATAGATTGTTCCCAGCTCGGAAACGTCTGGACGCGGATTGAGGTAGTGCAGTGAGCAGTTGCGGCACTTGACCACGGTGAAATCATCATCTGTCGTATTTGTGTATTCATGTTCGCGACCGGTTGTGACAAAATCACATTGCGTAGAACCGCAATTGTTGCAAGCCACCTCAACTTTTTTGATACCAGTTTTCATTCGAATCCAAAAAGCCTCTGAGCTAAATTATATGCACCTCGTTCGCTAATCGCCTCACTTGATTCAATCGCTCAATCGGAAACCGCAGAATTTATGCCGAACACCAAGATCAGCAAACCGCGCAGTAAACGTACAGGATCTTGGGTCCAAGTGCAGGGCGGACCCGTTTTTGCCTGTATCGACATGGGGACGAACTCTTTCCACATGGTTGTGTGTCAGGCGACACCGGAGCGCGATCATTTCGAAGTGATTTTGAAAGTGAAAGAGGCGGTGCCGTTCTTCAGACGCGCTCTTTCTGCGCACTACATCGATGAAGTAGCAATGCGCTCGGCGTTGCGTATTCTCAAGGACATGTTGAAAAAGGCGATTGAAAGCGATGCCACCACCGTTGTCGCAGTGGCGACATCTGCGGTTCGCGAATCGAAAAATGGAGAGGAAGCGCTGCAACGCATTCGACGTGAGCTGAAGCTTGACGCGAAGATGATTTCAGGCAAAGAAGAAGCGCGTCTAATCTACCTCGGCGTGCTCTGGAGCATGCCTGATTTGAATGATAGGTTTGCCGTAGTTGATATCGGCGGCGGTAGCACCGAGGTTATCGTCGGAAATCGAAAACAGACATTTTTCACCGAGTCGTACAAGCTGGGTGCTGCTCGTTTGACACAACGATTTTTCAAGAAGGGTGAGCCGAGCATTCATCAAATCAAAGAGCTGCACGACGAAGTGCGTGGAGTTCTGCGACCTGCTGCCGCCCGCGTTGAAGAAGTTGGTGGGTTCACGCAATTGATAGGCACGTCTGGAACGATTCAGGCTCTTGCCAAAATCGACCGTGAGCGAATGCGCAAACCCTATGCCGAGCTGCATGGATGGTCGCTCGACATAGAGCGACTAGAGAGCATCGTGCAGTATTTGGAAGAAGCATCTCTCAAGGGCGATAAGATCAAAGGTGTTAGTTCAGACCGCAATCAAACAATTCTTGCTGGTGCAATTGTTTTGCTTGAGACCATGCGATCACTCGGCGCTCGCGAAGTCATCGTTTGCTCCGCTGCTCTGCGAGAGGGCGCTATCGTCGATCGCTTCTTGCAAACTGGCTGGCTGACTGCGGGATTGGAACACCACCGAGATCCGCGTTCTGCAAGTGTGCATAATTTGCTAGAGAAGTATCATGCAAGTTTTGCGCATGCTGAACATGTGGCTCGATTGTCCAGCGAAATTTTCTTGCAAACAAAAGGGATTCTGCATAACTACTCCGAAGATGTTGGGCATCTACTCTGGTCTGCAGCAATGCTTCACGACGTCGGCATGTTCATCAGCAGAAATGGGCACCACAAACACTCGTATTACCTGATCAAAAATGGTGGCTTGCTCGGGCACTCAGAAGAAGAAGTCGGAGTGATAGCAAGCATCGCTCGTTATCATCGAGCGAGTGAACCGAAAGAGGCTCACGAAGCCTTCTTCACGCTTGGTCCCGAAGACAAAGAGATTATGTGGGACATGGCTGCAATTCTTCGTCTTGCCGAAGCGCTCGATCGCAGTCACAGACAAGTAATCAAATCCGTGCAGGTCACGCTCGAAGGCGACTCACGCGACTCGTCGACGCCAGAGCTGATGGATCTCACCATTGATGTGAAATCCGGTGAGAATGCGGCATCCGAAATATGGGCACTGAACGAGAAGAAAGTATTTTTCGAAGATCGATTCAACGTCAGCATAAATCTGTCGGTGGGTTTGGAAGCAGTCTCATCCCGAAGGTAGATGGATTCGGAAGCTGTCTCATCCCGAAGGTAGATAGATTCGGAAGCTGTCTCATCCCCGAAGGTAGATGGCTTCGGAAGCTGTTTCATCCCGAAGGTGGATGGATTCGGTCAAAGTAAAAGGCTAAACCAAGTGGCTTAGCCTTTGCAAAATTGATTTAACTGAACGCAGAGTTATTCGGTTTTGACTGTGTTCGCTGAATTCGCAGCAACCTTGGATTGCATGCTCTCCGCCATTTCTTTGATGTGCGCGAGACGCTTATCCAGTTTTTTCTGAGTCAAATTGTTGAACACCATTTTTGGAACTGGAACTCCCATATCTAAATGCGTTTGCAACTCGAGCATAGTCGCCTTGCCATTTTCTGCAGGAGTGAAAATCCAACTACCTTCCATCGCTTTGAAGTGATCAGACTTCAAAAGTTTGTAGTCAATTCTTTGATTAGGTACTTCTGTGTGGTGCATCAAACAAGTTGCTGAGCCGATTACAGGCAACAAGCAAAATTTCTGTTCCAACTTCTGTTCGTTCACGCCTTGCTCGATAACTTTGCTATAGGCAATGTCGGGGTCGTGTTTGCGTTCTTCGTGTACTGAGTACCAGACCACCTCAGGTGGTGCCTTGATCAAAACTTTCGCTTTCACGCGTGGCTTTTCTGCTGCTGGTTTGTCAACAACATCGACCATCTTCGCGGATTCTGAGTTTTTCGCTTCCTCTCCAGCTTTTTGTCCAAACTTGAAAGCCGATGCCGAGGTCTGTGTCAGAACTGAAAGAACAATTGCCGCAGTAGCAAATATGGTGACTCGGATCTTTGTGGACTTCAAAACTGCTTGATTCACGAAATCTCCAGTGCTGACTACATCTGATTGCCAGCGTTTCCGCGTTAGATATTCAACCTACAATACCGCATGGCAACCTGAAAGCAATTGCCCCTGTATTAGAAAAAACTGATAATGCCACCCGGTCAACGCTTTGCTGTCGAGTTAGATTTATTTTGTGTAACCACTTTGCAACAGTGCCGAATGCACAGCCCTGGCGCCAGTGAAACGGCTAGAACTAAACGCCGATTGGGAAAAAGCGCGGAACGAGTCGACGCCACTTCATCTTTTCAGCGTAATCCTTATAAGGCTGACCAAGGTTCTCAATCAACATAGCTTCTTCGTACTTGGCACGTCTGAGCCACAACGGAGCGACTACGAAAAGCGTGAACAGCGCGGCAGGCACGCATGTAGCTGCAAGCGAGGAGCCGAGCAACGATTGAATGATGCCGGAGTATGCAGGGTGCATGACCAGGCTCAACAAGCCGGTGTCGCGAACGTGGTGGTTGTCCATGACTTCTGCGTCGGTCGAGAACATTTCGCCCAGCGAGTACCATCCGCCGATCATGAATAGCAATCCGCTAAGTAGAATCACGCAGCCCAACCAGGACATGATGGCGACACCACCCGTTGGTTCAGTGCCACTGCCGAGTGCGAGCCACGGACTCAAACTTGCAGGAAGCACACCCATATAAGTGAGAAAGCCAACCGAGATTATTCCGATATTCGCTAGTGACATCAACTGCGGTGCGCGCTGAATCATGAAGTTCACTTCGTATTTGACACCAGTCCCTCTACGCGTGAACCCTTTGAATAGCACCGGCGCTGATACCAGCGCTCCAATGCCGAGAAGGCTCAATGCCACGATTGTTGGCACGTTTATCGCCACTTACTTGTCCCCCTTCATCGTAAATACATCGTCTGACAAACTAACAGCTTTGAAATTGCTCCAGGTGCTGTGAGCCCAAAGTTTTCCATCTCTGTAATCCCACCATTCGATCGGCAGATTGCTTACTGGCTCGAACAGCGCTTTCTTATAGAGTGTTCCGTTTGGACCACCTTTATAGAGTTCGAAAATGTTCAGCTTCTCGGGATGTCCAGGCACCGTCACAGGTGCCTCGCTCATCTTCGGAGCATCGCCTTCTTTGATGTAGCCTTCAACCGCTTCAGCCAACGATGTGAAATCTGATTTCACCATTGGCCAGCCGTTTGCAGAGAGCAAGAGGCTGCTGTCGGGTGACAAGGTTGCATTGAAAAACTTCAGTGCGCCGCCTTTGTGTCCTTTTACTTTTCCGTCAGCCTGCAGAATGGCGACTGAACCTTTGTCAGGTCCGCCAGTCTGTTCGAGTTTCATCAATCGGGGTTTCTTGAAGTAAAGATTGCCGGTGCTGGTCACAGTTCCACCGGGTTTGAAGCAAGTCATTTGATAATTGAATTGATAGCTTGGCAGTGCTTCAGATGCTTTTAGCCAGGCATCAATCAATGGCTTTCCATCTTTCATAGCGTTCGAATTTGTGTCTCTTGCGAGTCCTGTAGCTGCTCCCAGAAGTTCTTTGTTGTTGGCTTTCGCCGATGCTTGCGGAGCAAAACTCAAGGAGCTGAGTGCCACTGCACATAGTGACAAAGCTGTAAGAGTTCTTCTCGTAGACGCGCTCGTAATCAAGTTTCTTTCCTCTTAGTTCTGGGCTAAACTGAGACCTTTCGACGATTTATTGTTCGTCTGGTTCGTTGGATCGCTGGGTGGACATTCGAGAAAATCGAAAACGACTTTCAGCATGTCCTGCACTGGCTGTGGCAATACATCACTTTTCTCTGGTCCCAAATCTTCCAACATGGTCTTTAACCAAAGTGCATGTTTGGTATGAGGTTCAGTGTGCAGGTCAAGCCATTGTAGACCTTCGTCTACTTCTTCTTGAGTAAATTCCGAACTGTGTGTACTGAAATATTTGTCGAATAGTGGTCGCGCATATCTACAAAACGCAGTCGCGGCAAGCTCCGCGACGACAATGACGAGAATTCCGTCGCGATAGTTTTTGCTCTGACAATACTCACGCATTACTTCACAAAGTCTTTGAGTCGAAGGGCTTGGTGTTTCCAACGCGAGTTCGTCTGGATTTAGGCGTGCCAGAAGACATTGCTTCATGAATAGATTTTGATAAACGCGTTCGTCGTCAGAGAGCTCTGTCAGCAGCAGACGTGCTGCATCCATCTGTGGTGGCAACACATCGCGCACTGCGGAGATGTTTGCTGGTAATGCTTTGATGAAGTGATAAAGCTGACGGCATACTCTACGGCCCGATTCGAAGTGTTCGACCGTGTCGTTGGCTGAATTGAAGATTGAGCTGTTCTCGCATCCCCAGTTGATCTGGCGAAGTAAGCTCGGCATCCAGCCTGGCATGCGCCGCATAATGAACTTCCCTTTATGTGATCCTATAACCCGAAGAATACTTTACTACGAGCGGCGCTTGGCGTGATTTCAAGGAGATAATCTTTGCCCCGTTGCATGCTTCAAGACTAATGATTCGTAATCAAACAATGTCATTGCCCTAATTGGAAGCAAAGAGGTGTTAAACTCAAACGTGGCGCAGTTTAAGCATCCTTTTCGTCGGTGGATTACCGCGGGTTGAATTCGATCGTTACCCAAGAGGTCGACGTTATGTCGAAAGAATTAGTTTCAATTCCTCTGCCTGAAACAATGCCCTTCGCGCAGTCTCGTGCCGAACACGAAGTTCGCTGGATCAACGGTTCTGATGGGCAACCGTTGGCGTGCCGCGTCTATCCTGCGGTGGGTCAAAATCCTGTCTTGATCTATCTTCACGGCATTGAAGGACACAGTCAGTGGTTTCAACATACCGCAGCCAGGCTGAATTCTAAGGGAATCGGCATCTACGCTTGTGATCGCCGCGGCTCCGGATTGAACATGAGCAATCGCGGTCATGTCAGCAACAAAAAAGTTTTGCTCGCTGATATTGAAATAATCTTGCGCACCGTTGCAATTGAAAACACTGGACGTCCAATCTTCATGTTTGGCAATTGTTGGGGTGGTAAGCCAGCCTGCAACATCTGTCGTGATGATTACGAGACCACTGATGGAAAAGCACTGCCGCCAGTCGCTGGTTTGATTCTCACCAGTCCTGCAATATTCACCAAGGTTGATCTGAATCTTCGCAGCAAACTCGATATCGCGTGGAGCATAGCGAGAGGCGGAACGCACGGCGAGCAGCACATCAAGATTCCAATCGAGTCGTATATGTTCACGAACGACCCGACCTATCTGGAGTTCATCGAGCAAGACCCGTTGCGAATTGTTCTTGCTACAAAGCGCTTTTATTTCGAACAGTTTTTCATTACGCTGAACGCGAAGTTCGCCCAGAAACATTTGCAGTTGCCGATCTTATTGCTTGAATCTGGCGAAGACCACATTGTCAATTTACCGGCGTTGAATAATTGGTTCGACCAGCTCGCGTCTCGCGACAAGACGAAGGTGATGTTTGAAAACGCGGCCCACAGCCTTGACTTTGATCCTGCCTGCTTTGATGAGTATTGCCAAACATTGATGAAATGGTTGGCGCAGCATTCACCAGGGATGGTGGCATGAAGATTACTTCCATCGATGCTTTGCTGATTACGTTGCCTTTTAGATTCGCATTCAAACACAATCTTGCATCGAGAGACTTCTCTGAAAATCTGATCGTTCGCGTTGTTATCGAAGACGGTCCGAAGCGAGTCGTCGGTTATGGGGAAGGCATTCCGCGTGATTACGTCACTGGCGAAGACCCCACCGGTGCACTGAACGCAGTACACAGTGAGTACGCGCCGAGATTTTTGCAGCGCACGATCAGTAACTGGCACGAAACGGTCAGCGTTCTTGAAGATGAGTGGAAGTCACTCAAGCTGGATGGTAAACCTCAGGGAGCATCATGGTGTGCTTTCGAAACGGCTATTCTCGACGCTGTTTCGCAACTGGCTGGAAAACGGCTTGCAGACCTGGTCTGCGAATTACCGTCGGCTCCGCTCGCTGCCCCTCGCCGTGATACTAGATATGGTGCAGTTATTCCGTTCGGTGGAAAAAAGGCGCTTGCCGCTGTTCTCTGGTTCTACAAGTTGTACGGCTTCAAAACCGTGAAAATCAAAGTCGGAAAAGACCGCGATCTCGATTTGTACAAACTGAAAGTGGCGCGCGATATTTTAGGCTCATCCGTAAAACTTAGAGTCGACGCAAATTGCGCCTGGACTGCTGATGAGGCTATTCGGGCCGCGGAACAGATGCGACCATTCGGCGTCAAATCATATGAGCAACCTGTACCTGCAAACGACCTCGATGGACTGGCTGCGATCACAAAAGCTGTTCCAGAACAAATTTTGGTGGATGAGTCTTTGTGTACTTATAACGACGCCCGCTACTTAGCGGAGAACAAAATTTGCAGTGCTTTCAACATTCGAGTTTCTAAAGTCGGTGGCATTCTGACTGCTCGAAAGATCGCCGCGATCGCCCGCCAACACGGGATCGCCTGCCACATGGGAGCGCAGGTTGGAGAGAGCGGAATTCTTAGTGCTGCGGGACGGACGTTCGCTGCAAGCCAGCCACAGTTTGAAAATTATGAAGGGTCTAACAACCTTTTTCTCCTCAAAAAGGACATTAGCGAAGAGAATTTAAATGTTGGTCCAGGTGGCATTGGCAGTCTCTTCGATAAATCAGGTTTGGGGATATCGGTAATTCAGGAACGGTTAAAACAGTTTGTTCAACCAGGCTCTATCAAAGAGCAGCCGCCTTTGCGGCATGAGACCACAGTATGAGGCGTCAACTTGCTTAAGAATTTAGACATTACAGCGGGACAAATATTACGCGCATCGACGCACGTAAAGCGCTTCAACAACGCCATCCGCAATCCCCGTCAGGCGCAAGAAGAGAAGCTTCTACAAATCATTCGCGCCAACGAAGACACCGTATACGGCAAGAAGCATGGCTTCTCCAAGATTCGTTCGATTAAGGATTTCCAGACCCAAGTTCCAGCAAACAAATATGAAGATTTGCATCCATACATCGAGGCTGTTAAAAGCGGGCAGCGCAATCAGTTAACTGCGCAACAGCCATTTATGTTCGCCACTACAAGTGGTACTACCGCTCAGCCAAAATATATTCCGATTACTGAGCTGCACTTGAAAGACTACACGCACGCGTTTCAGGTTCACAACTACCAGATGATTGTCGATCATCCGGAGTGTGCGGTTGGAAAATTTTTGATTATCGCGAGCAACGATGAAGAAGGTCACGTTGATAGCGGCGTTCCGTATGGTGCTGTGTCTGGCGTGCTGAACAAGCGTCAGCCCTCTATTCTCAAGCATCATTTTTCTGTGCCTTATGAGCTGTGCAAGATAAAAGATGTCGACATGAAGTACTACTTGATGTTGCGTATCGCTATGGCTCAAGACGTAACAGCGGTTGTTTGTTGTAATCCATCGAGTTTGTTGTTGCTTGCGGATCAGTTGAAAGAGCACCAATCTGACCTTGTGTCCGACCTTTATGACGGAACTGTGCGATCGCAATACGCACCGCCTGCTCATCTTGCCGATGCATTCGGTCGATATTTGAAACCGAACCGTGAACGTGCGATGCAACTGCAGCAATTGCTCGAGCGCACTGGCACTCTAACGCCCCAACTACTCTGGCCAAATCTCAGCGGACTGATTTGCTGGAAGGGCGGACCGATGTCTTTCTATTTACAGCGTCTGCCAGAGTACTTCGGCGACATACCTGTGCGTGACTTTGGCTACATGGCGAGCGAAGGTCGGGGTTCGATTCCCTTGACCAATGATGGCGCCGGTGGTGTCGTGGCGCTGACCAGTCACTTCTTCGAGTTTGTGCCGGAAGATGATGTTGACTCAGTCTCACGTACATTCCTGACTGCGGATCAATTGGAAGTCGGCGGAAGATACTACATTCACTTCACAACGAATTCGGGATTGTATCGCTACGACATCAACGATTTAATTGAAGTTGTCGGCAAGAAAGAAAATGCACCAGTCATCCAGTTTGTTCGTAAGGGGCTTGGGATCAGTTCTATCACCGGCGAGAAGCTGACCGAAGAGCAAGTTCTCGTAGCATTGAATCTGGCAGTGCGTCAGTTGCATCTCGATGAAATCGCGCACTTCACGGCAGAAGTAGAACTGGGGTACCCACCGCATTACGTTTGTTTCGCGGAGCTGAATGCGAGTCTACCTGACTCTATGAAGAATGAGTTTATTCGAATATTCGACCATTCTCTGAAAATGCAAAATCCAGAGTATGCTGACAAACGCTCCACAAAACGTCTTGGGATGCCGGAGTTACGCACTCTACCATCTGGAACGTATATGCGCCTGCGTCAGCAGCGTGTGCGCGAAGGAGCACCAGAGGCTCAAGTGAAAATTCCGCTTCTCAGTTCTCCGAAATCATTCTCGCAACGATTGGCATCGCTGGAAGCTACTTACTGAGCGCGCAGCGCTTTGATATTGACCCCTACAGAAGGACATGAGCAGTCGTATGGAATATGAACCTCGTGGTGCAACAGTTGTTGTTACCGGTGCAAGCGGGCTCGTTGGAAGCCATGTCGTCGAATATTTGACCAACAACAACTACGACGTAGTTGCAGTATTGCGGACGGTGCCCGATTATCTGCAAAAGTTTGCTGATAATCATAAAGGCGAAGGAACGCTGCGGTTTCACATTGCTGACGTGACTAGCAAAGAGTCGCTTGCTAAAGCTTTTGCTGGTGCACAAGCGGTTGTGCATGCGGCTGGTAGTGTCGATGCTTTTGGTACGCGCGAAGCTATTTTTGCCACCAATGTCGATGGCACTAAAAACGCATTGGAAGCAGCGAAAGATGCTGGTGTCACGCACTTTATTTTCATCAGCAGTTTGTCCGTAATAACAGGACAGGGCGATCAATACAATGTAGATGAGACCGAACCGCTTAAACCGTGCGGCGAGAACTACGCTGACTCTAAAATCGAAGCAGAAAAAGCTGTCATGGCTTACGCCGGAAAAGGTTCGATGTGTGTAACGTCGCTGCGTCCGGGATTTATTTACGGTCCGCGCGAACGTTCATGGATGCCTCGTTTGATCAACTCCATTCGCACCGGCAAAGCGATGTTGATCGATGGTGGCACGAAAGAAACCAATGTCATTTATGTTGGTAACTTGAGTGTTGCAGTGCAAAAAACACTATTCAACCAAGCCGCATACGGTCAGGTTTACAACCTCACCGATGGACAGAAGATCAGTAAGAAGATGCTGTTCGACTCTATTGCCGATGGACTCAAACTTCCCCGTGTCACCAAAAAAATTCCTGGTGGTGTGGCGAAATTTGCATGCGAAGTCATATCTTCCATTGCACCGTCTTTGCCTGTTGATAAACAGCGCAGTCTTGCTCGGTTCTCTCGAGCTGCGTTTAGACTGGCTGGTGTCAATCAAGGTTTTAGCGTTGCGAAAGCAGAGCGGGATCTGTTGTATGTAAATCGAATTCCGTTTGCTGAAGGTATGAAGGCAACGTTGGAAACATTCAAAAGCGACAGCAATTCACAAGCTGCCAAGCCAGTGGGTGAGGCTGTTTCGAGATGAACCCCGTTGTCGCGTTCGTGATTGATTATTGTCAACGGCATAAACATCCGGTGAACGCCGTTCTCCACATTTTCGGAGTTCCGGCCGCTTTCTACGGCATTTATCTATTGTTCGCCGGTGCCCCAGCAATGGGCTGTGCCTTGATATTTGTCGGTTACCTCTTTCAATATCTTGGTCATCGCGCGCAGGGAAATGAAGTTGGCGAAGTTACTTTGATCAAAAACATCTGGCGCAAACTAAACAGCAGAGGATAAAAGAGTGGGTGCAGAAAAGAAGCGTGTTATCGTCGATGGTGCTACCGGCTACCTTGGCTCGCATCTCGTTCATAAGTTGCGCAGTCTCGACTTTGATGTACGTGCATTAGTCCATCCCGGTGCCCGTTCGGCTGACGTCGATTTTTTGAAAAGCCTGGGTGCGCAAGTTTTTACCGCTGATTTAAGTGTTCCAGCGAAAACTGATGCATTCGATAATTGCGACGCAGTTGTTCACTTGATCGGAAGTGTCGCGCCCAAAAAAGGTGAGCGGCTCGAAGACTTGCATGCTGGTCAAACAAAAAACCTGGTGGCTGCAAGCAAAGCTGCATCAGTCAAACGTATCGTCATGATTACGTCGTTGGGTGCGAGTCCAAAAGCTGACAACTCGTATCATTTGACAAAGTGGCTAGCTGAAGAAGAAGTGCGCAAGGGCGGCATCGAGTATGTGATTTTGCGACCGCCATTACTTGTCGGACGCGTCGTTGGACATCGCGACAGTAAACTTGTCAGTCGCTATCGCGAAATTATTTTGAAGAAGAAAATGGTGCCGCTTATCAACGGTGGACAAAATCTCGTACAACCGCTTTTCATCGGCGATCTTGTCAGTGCCATCGTTGAATGTATCAATTCTGATTCCGACCAGGTGCTCAACAGAGAGCTGGAAGTCGGCGGACCTGAATCGATATCGCTCAAAAACTTTGTCGAGCGTTTCATGACCAGTCTGCAGGTGCAAAAGCCAATTGTAGCGCTGCCTCCGGCGCTGGCTGGAGTGCTCGCTGTCGTGTGTGAGGCTGTGCAGACCGTTCCGACCGTCAATCGAGATCAGGTGAAGCTGGCTCTTGGCGATAACGTCTGCAGTCGCAATGTTCTGACAAGCCTTTTGAATGTTGAAGCAACTCCATTAAAATCCGCTTTCGAGAGTTACAAGGCTCAGAAGTCCCGAACACCGGAATCAGTGCGCTAAAGCTTGAGTGGACGGTTGATTGCCAAGAAGGAAAAGCAACTTGGCTGCCGTAAAAGCAGGCCGAGAAGCCCTTGCCTCGGATAAACTATCCCTAGGAGTATCGAGCAAGGCATAGAGCGCCTTGTCTTGCAGTCAGGGTTGAGGAGTAACGCCCACTTGGCGGACGAAACGCAACAGCAGAAGCAAAGAGTTCTGGTCACCGGAGCCACGGGCTTCATCGGTTCCAAACTCGTTCATCGTTTGCACGAATTAGGTTTCAAGATTCGTACATTCGGTCGTTCGCATACTCCAGCCAGCCAATTTGCTGGATTGAATATCGAACATTACGGTGGCGATATTACAAATCCCGAGCAAGTATCATCCGCGGTGCAAGACTGCGACATCATTTTTCACCTGGCTGGTTTGGTGTCATACAAAAAACGCGATATTCAACGGCAGTTTGGCGTCAACGTTTTAGGCACGCGAAATATTTTGGAAGCGGCTCAGAAAGCCAATGTGAAGCGAATAATTCATACCAGTTCCGTCGCTGCGATCGGTGTGCCTGAAAAAGGCACGATCGGAACCGAGGAACTCGAATACAACTTGCTCGGCAAAGGACTTAACTACTGCGATTCCAAATACGAAGCAGAATTGCAGGTAAGACACTTTTATCAGGACGGCGTGCCTGTTTTGATGCTCAATCCCGGCATCATATTTGGTGAGGGTGACACGCATCCACATCATCACCAAATATTCGAGTCTATGTCAAAAGGAAATCTGTTTGGTGTGCCACCAGGTGGCATTCCGTTTTCAGACATCAACGATGTCGTTGATGCTCATATAAACGCAATCACTATGGGAAGATTGGGCGAACGCTATGTTCTCGTCAGTGCGAACTTGAGCTTCCGCGATGCGGCACTCGTCTTCTGCAAACAGATGAAAACGAAACCTCCCGCTTTTGAATTTCCCGGCTGGTTCCTCGTTGCTGCGGGCAGTTTTGCCGAGAACGTTTTGCCCAATTTGCCGAAGTGGAAAGTCGGCTCAATGACAGTGTGTAAGCCGATCAACGTAGGACTCACGCGTCAACAAACCTGGTTGAGTCAACACAAGATATTTTTCAGTTCGCAAAAAGCAGTTGAAGAGCTGAATTTTCATCAGACTCCATTCGAAGAAACAGTTCGACGCACAGCACCATATTATCTTGGCGTGCAGCAGAAGCGTATGAACAGCAAGGTCGCTTCAAGTAACGCGTAACGGCAAAAACGCATTAACGGCAAAGTCACATGAAGGGTAAAGTCGCATGAATGGCTAAGTCGCGTGAATGGCAAAGTCGCTTCGAATAAAGGCTGGCCAGCAAGCACATTCACATGCAGCACGGTGTGTTACAAAAAAAATCCCTCGGCGAACCAAGGGATTTATCGAATTCAATGCTATCGAGTCACTATTTAGGGCTGATTTGCTGCCAGGTGTTTGCTTCAGTTTGCGCTTGAACTGTGCTGGGAGCACTACCCACGGTGCTTGCTGTTTTGGCGTTGTAGACCAATTCAAGCAAGTCTCGGTAATACTTTTGAATCGCAGGGGTGCGGTTCTGCTGCCCGATTTGAAGCTGTTGCATCGCTTCTGGGAATTTCTGGTCGTAAGCGTAAGCTTTGATCAAGTCGCCGCGTGCGCCATCGTTTCTCGGTTCGGCTGTCAGCACTTGCTTGAATGATTCTTCGGCCGCATTGAAGTTGCGCAGCAGCAAATACGACTCACCAAGATTGAATTGGTCAAAGGTTGTTGGCGGATAAGGCTTCATCATGTTAGTGAGTGCAACTAATTGAATCAGCGCATCACCAGGTTTTGCAACACGCAGTAACGCGTAAGCGAGATAACGTCTGGCAACGACACTGCTTGCGTCTGCTCTAACTGCAGCATTGAGTTGAGCTACTGCGTTCGCAAAATCGTTTCGTTTCATCAGTGCGTATGCCTTGTTCAACAAGACTTGTGCAGCCGCATTTGTCGGCTTGAAACTCATGTTCTGTGGTTCCGACTTAACTGCAGTCGTGGTTGTCTGACTGGTTTGAGTCGTTGTTGTCACTTCCGGAGCAGGTGTTGCCTGGATAGTTTTTGTTGTCGTAGTCGTTGGACCACCTTTAGTAGTCGTTGCCGTTTGCGTTGTCGTGGCAGTCGAATCAACAACCTGTGTCGTTTGTTGTGTTGTTGGTACTACTTTGCTCTTCACTGAAACGTTGGTGCGTTTTGAGTAAGTCTGGATGTAACGAGTCGGGTCGTAGTTGACGGCAGGTTTCGGATTGTCTTCTTCTAGTGGTGGTGGTGGCAAAATGTTGGAGTCATCAGCGGCAAAAGCGGCTGAATGAAATCCGCTCGCTAGCGTTAACGCCGAGCTGAGCATCAGGAGATATCGAAGCGATCTGTTTACCGGAACCATCTAAAGCCTCCAAAGAGGATGACTAACAACACCAGAGTCATCTTAACACCTGAGCAAAAATTAGGTCGAAAAATCGAAATTTTTGGCGGCTTTTGGTTACGTATTATGGGGGAGCTTGCCGTCTTCAATCGCTTGACCTGTACTCGTCAGGCTATGATTCAGCTTGTGCAAAACTCCTTTGAGAAGAGCTGCTTCGCGTTTTGTCGGAGTCGCTTTGTAGTAAAAGCGTCTGAGTTCGTTGGTCACTGTTTCGCGGTTGAAGCGGCGATAGAACTGGATATGTTCGAGTAATTCTCCGATCTGTTCGAAGAGAGAATTGAGTTCGTCACCGATTGGCAACTCCAGTTCCGGGTTTAGCAAGTTGGTTGTAACGCTTGCGGGCATTGCATTTTGAGATTTGTCTGGCTGCGCAGTGGGCGCTTTGCAAGTGGCGAGCGAATATGCGATCACGCAGGCTGCTTGTGCAACGTTCAGCGAGGGGAAGTTGTCTGAGGTCTCAATCTTCGTGAGCAGATGACAAGAATTCAATTCGTGATTACTGAGACCGTTGCGCTCATCTCCAAGCACGATGGCAATTTGGTTAGTACGACCTAGCCCGTGCAACCGGGCAACAGCACCTTGAAGTGGGAGCAGCTCCAAGTTTCGCTGCTGTCCCGCGGTGGTGCCAACTACGAAATTCATGTCGGCAACCGCGTCTTGAAGCGTCTCGAATGTCTCACTCTCTTTCAGGATGTCGAAGGCACCGACCGCCATCTTTCTGGCTTCGGCATCTTTGTAGTTTCGAGGCGCTTCGACAAGGCGCAATTTCGTGAATCCGAAATTTTTGAGAAGCCGGGCCATCGATCCGATGTTTCCCAGGTAAACGGGGCGTACCAGAATGAAGTAAATGTTGTCGATATTGAGATTGTCAGTCACTTGTTACCAACCGTCGATGCGGTTTTCGATGCCTGTTTCTCGAGCGCTTTCATCTTTGGCTTAAACATTTTTCTGCGCAAAGCGTTCGAACCGAGAGCTACTACAGTAGCGTAGGCAAGCCAGCCAGCGGCAGTTGCTCGGAAAATTGTAACGGCTGCGTATTGAGTGGCGATCTGTTCTACTCCGACGGCCGCGATAGTGTATGCGCCGGCGGATAGACAGACGATCGCGCCGTAGATTTTTGCGCGCACGTTCGCACTCATTTTTTTCTGCAATAGAGTATCGATGGCGATAATTGTGGTGGCGCCGGTGGTGCCCGCAAGAAATAGAAATATTTTCAAGGCAAGATTGCTGTTACCTGATGCAGCAAAAATGACGCAGTTAAGAGCTTGAATCAGGGTCCCGAGAGCCAGTACGCTACTGGCTTTGAAGTTGTTGAAGAAGGTGAGTGAAAGCAGACCACCAACACAAAATCCGACTGCGGCACTTGTGTATAAAGAAACACTTTGCGCGTTGCTAAGCTGCGTGTTTTGCAATGAGAAAACAAGAAAGAGCGCGTAAAAAATCAGGTGCCCAACGTGAGTGAAAAAGCCCAGTCTGAATAAAGAGATCGCACCCGTTTTCGTTTGGAAGAATTCAGCAAGTTCCTTCATGTCGTTCGAAGTAATCACCGCAGGTTTTGTTTTGCTTCTGTCGATAGCCCAGAAACTGCACATCGCGGCAAAGTACAGAGCTGCGCAAAGTCGCATCGATTCGTGCGGTAACCAGTAATCCGCGAGCGAAGGTGCTTGCAGGATGACAAACAAAGTTATTGCACCGTTCATGATCAAAACGAATGCATTCGTTCTCCGAAGTTGAATACTTGCTGTCACCAGTTTGGGGATGATTGCAAAATTGGTGATAACGTCGGCTGCGATGAACGAGGACAAAATAAAGATACTCAGCGGAATGGTAGGACCGGTCGCACCAGTCATTGTGAGAACTGTTGGTAGCGTGAGTAGAAAAATTCCGCGTAGCAAGGTCGTTGAAATCAAGAATTTTCGTTGATCGTTTTTGTCGATAAACGTGCCAAAAACATACGCGAAGAGAACGGAGGGCAAAAGCAGCGCAAGCGTGTTTGAACCAAGCCCCTGTCCATCTGGACCTGCCATCACGATGATGGATAGGAGCTGAATTTGCGCCAACCGGTCAGCCAGTGTCGCTATACCGGAACCGATGAGATATCGTGCAAGTTGCCAGTTCATCCCGCGCGTCTCAATGAGCAAGACAGGTCACTCAGCCTGCCCTAATGACTGAATGATACTCCCTATCTCGATTTTGCGGCATCGAATCTATTTTAAGAACGGCATGAACTAGCGGAATGTGCTATTACATCTATCGATTCCGTATACGTTTTATAGCGACGTGGAAGAATGATCTCGAGATCCACTGGACGAGTTATGCGCCGATTTTTACCGTTCCTAGCGTTAGCGGCTTTGACTACCAGCTCTTTAGTTAGTGTCAGAGCCGATTCGACCACGGAGTCATCCGACCGCTCTCTCGAATCGCAGCAGCAGAAGGCTGAAAAGAAGCGCGAGAAAGAGCTGGACGTTCTATCGAACGCCAAGAAATCCGTGCGTCCCGGCAATGCTCCGACCCTGAGCTGGATGCCGATGAATTCTGCTCCAAAAGCGGTGATTTTGTGCGTTCACGGATTGGGTCTGCACAACGGCACCTACGAAGATTTTGGAAAGCGCATGGCTAGTCTGGGATTTGCGAGTTATGCAATCGACGTGCGCGGATTCGGTTCTTTCATGGAGGCGAAGGGGCGCCAGCAGGTCGATTTTGACGGGTGTTTGAATGACATACAATCAACGCTGAAAGTTCTTCATCGGGCTCACCCCGGTTTGCCAGTGTTCATTCTCGGCGAATCGATGGGTGGTGCGATCGCTTTGCGTGCGACTGCAATTTACCCAACACTTATCGATGGGCTGGTTTCGGCAGTTCCTGCCAACGACCGATTCAAGCAAGGTCATACACGTTTAAATGTGGCTCTGCATCTGTTGGAAGATCCGAACAAGCCTTTCAATGTTGGGAAGGGCATCATCAATCAGGCTACGGACAATGAAGAGCTGAGGGAAACCTGGGCAAATGATCCGTTGAACAAATTGAAGTTGTCGCCGAACGAGCTGCTGCAATTTCAGCATTTTATGAATCAGAATCACAAGAGCGCGAAATTGATTCAAGACACTCCTGTGCTTTTCATTCAAGGCAGCAAGGACAAATTAGTTCGACCGAAAGGCACAGTGGAGCTGTTCAACGAAGTTGGCAGCAAGGACCGTCAGTTGAAATTGATCGCTAAGGGCGAGCATCTTATTTTTGAAGAGAACCAGTTTACCGATGAAGTAATTGATATATTGAATCAGTGGTTGAATGCGCATTTGCAGCACTCTAGCGGAGTATCCACTGTGCCTGTGAAGAATGAGGAGTTGTCTAAGCCATGAAGAATGCAAATATGATAGTTACGCGCATGCAGTTTGGCTTAGTATCGTTGATGGTGCTTGGCTCCGGATTTTCTATCTCAATGTGTTTAGCCGCCGACAAAGAAGTTGACCCGATTGAATGCGGCAAAGCATGCATGTCAAAAAAGGATTACAAACGCGCTGAGGCTGATTTCAAACGTGCAATTCAAAAGGCACCACATTCTTGCGAAGGTCACTTTCTGCTTGGGCAGGTTTATTGCAAAGTAAAACAGTATTCAGAAGGCAAGGAGCAGTTGCGGCTTGCAATTCGATATGGCAAGGGCTCTGTGAACGCGCAAAGGGCCAACGATGCGCTGTTGCAATTGCCTAAGGAACTGGTTGCGCCGAAGATTGGTGTAGCGATTCAAAACACAATGGCAACTGCCGATTCAGCTACAGCTCGTGATGCAGAAATCAAACCGACTGTGATCGATTTTTATGCAACCTGGTGCAGCCCGTGTCAGCAATTACACGCGACGCTAGAAAAGGCTAAAACCGAATACGGTGACAAGATAAATTTCCAGCGAGTCGATGTTGACGATAACAATAATCAAAAATTGGTCGATCAGTACGAGATCAGTCCTATTCCAACAGTAATCTTCTTGAATCCCAAAGGTGAGATCGTCAGTTTTACCGTGGGCTACTCAGGTGATGCAGCTATTTCGGACGGAATCAAAAAAATACTGCCGGCGTCTTGAATTTCTAAATCGATGTCAGAGTCCATAGGTGCGGCACTTTTCATCAGTTTTTGTAATCCGGTATAACGAAAAACACACCAGTTCTGCACTTTTGATCCTTAAAGTGTTCGTCTGGCACGGTTTGCTTCACAGCAGAACCAGATTTTCAATTAATTGGCTCAACATGAATTTCAAGATGGAAAACAAGAACGAAGATGTTCAGAAGATCCTTGGTGCGATGATCAAAAAGCGTCGGAAGGCAATCGGCGTAACACAACAGGAATTGTCAGACCTATCTGGTGTCAACAGAACTTTCATATGCCATGTTGAAAATGGACAAGTGAACCCGAGTTTCACGATTCTGGTCAAGCTGGCAGTAGGTTTAAGAGTCAAACCATCAACGCTACTGACCTGGTGCGAAAGCAGTGGTCTGCTAGCTTCCGTACCCAATTCTATTTCTTCGCAGTAAATCGTTGCCACTGCCGCCAGTGCCGTTGCTCAGTGCGTGGAAGTATCCAATGTCTCTGTAGAAAGCACGTATCAGTGCTTTTACAATGTAGTCTGTCGCGGACTGCGTAAAAGCACTTCTCGGTTCGTCTTGCACTGTAGTCGGTCACTGCCTTTGCAAAAGCACGTATTCCCCGGTGTCTGCTATTTCTTCCAAGCCCGGACACCAAATTCGAATTAAGCTCTCCACGTTTTTCTCCACAACAACTAAATGCGGTGGTGGCGAATTTCGTAAAAACGCTTGATAGTCTTCAGCGGTAGCCAGATTTGTGATGGGGCGTTTTGTATAGAATAGTGCGCCTGGAAGAAAGCGCGCGAAGTTCGCTATGCTTCCATGCATGTTCGATGCCATTGTGTAAGCGCGACGAAGTGAGCGGCAGCGATGTTCGTCATAGCAATGGAAAAATGCTGCTGTCGTGCAAGTCAGGCTTAGAATCATGGCCGTCGTTGAGAGATATATTTGATGTTTTTTCGATTTGTAGGCGGCAGAAATCGTGATTAATATTGGAGCTAAAAGTAGTGAGATTCCCAACGCAGATAAATCGGCAGTGTCTTTCCACAGGCTCCACTTAAAGACCGCAAGTACTAAGAGAACACACATTAGAGTCGAGCTGAAGATAAGCGTTGCCTTGATTTGCCGGAATAGTTTCAACTTGACTAAATAGTCCATGGCAAGGGCAACGAGTATGGCGGTAGGCACCGTCACCGGTACTATATAAGTTGCGAGTTTTGCTGTTGAGAGAGAGAACAAGAAAATGATTGTGATTAACCAGAAAATGCAGAGTCGGATCAGTCTGGCTCTCATACTTTGTCTTGTCAGCAATCCCCGACGAATCGGTGCTACCAAGCCAAAGAGAAAGATTGTCCAGGGCAGTGTTCCAGCCGCGTAGACAAGCAGGTAGAAATACCATGGTTCCTGATGATTCAAAGTTCCGTTGAGACGAGCAAAATGTTGTCGAAGAAAAAACTCTTTGAAAAATTCACCATTTGTGTGTTGAATTTCAAAGATGTACCAGGGGCAACAGATAACAGCGATAATGATTAGCCCGACGATCGGTGATAATTTGCCAAAGAGAGTGTTTGAGAAGACTCTGAGGATGCGCCAAAGCTTATCTTTCCTTCCGTTAGGCTCATTGATTAAGGATGCTCTTTCCTTCGATGAAAACGTACTTTCTATCAATAAGAACGTGCACATCGGCAGATAGAGAGCGAGTGCAAGAGGTCCTTTTATCAAGACGGCACAACCAAGTGCCAGGTTGATTAGAAATACATTTGAGCTCTTGCTACTTTTGGCAAATAATTGGTAGAAGGTCAATAAAATGGCTACGCTTAAACACGCTGTCAGAGGCATGTCCGTTAGGCTCAAATGTGCCACTATCGCAAACAGCGGAGTGCTCATCAAAATTGGTGCTGCCAGATCCCCCACTCGACCTAAGTGGAGTTTGCGGAGAATTTTCGCCACCATCGCTGCGCAAAAGATTCCCGAAAGTGCAGACGGAATTCTTGCCGCGAATTCGTTGATACCAAATATTTTGTAGCTCGCAAGTATCAGCCAATAAACACCGATTGGTTTCTCGTAGAAGGGCTGGAAGGCAAGATGGGGAGTAAAGAAATCTCCACGTTCCAGCATCTCGCGGGCTGTTTCGGGATAGTAGCCATCACTCGGATCAATCAAGCCAAACAAATTGAGTGAGCATAAAAGTCCGATGATGCAAATCAGAAATGCAAATTTCAAAAGCTTTTTGTCAGCAGAATTTTCGACAACGTCCGAATATTTTGCAAATGTCTGCATCGTTTTATAGTTATCGGATTGTTATTGTCCCGCCGATTTCGGCTTGGTGCCAACAAAATATCTCGCTCCATACGGATAAATGAGCTTGCCACCGGCATTCAGAACCCGGTTTGCTTCTTCCAGAACAGCCTTTCGCAACTGTTCCATAAGCTCGTTGTTATGGACTCGCTTTCGAATGTCTGTGACGATCGAAATCTGAGCTCTCCAAAAATTTTCCGCTGAGTCGAATTCGACGTCGTGTCCAAACCAGCTCTGAGAAATCTCGGTGAACCCGACTGCATGCATATTTGTCTCTATCTGCTTGCTTGGGTTGTTTTGCGACCATTCTGTCAAAACGTTATCGTTAGTCTCTTTTGTCAGACGAGACTCTGCGACTCTATGAAGCAGTTCTGGAGCAAAAGAGTATTTAAGGAGAAACAGCTGGATTGCCCGCTTGAATTTAAAACCTATCGACGGTATCGGTGCAAACGGACTACCTGCACCGTATGAAACCACTACCTTGCCGCCTAGCTTCACCACTCTGAACATCTCTGCTAGAGCCTGTTTAACGTTAGGAAAGTGCAGGATTGCGCAAAGAGAAATTACTGCATCAAAAGTGTTGTCTTGAAATTTCAAATTCTCAGCATCCATCATTTGAAATTTCAGATTTTGTTGTTCTGTCGTCATGCGTTGCGCCTGCTGCAGCATGCCTTCTGAAAAATCGATGCCGATGACACTTCCGTTAGGTGAGACTTTCTGGGCAGCAACTAAGGAAGAAACGCCCGTCCCTGAGCCGACATCCAAAATATTTTGTCCCGATTCTACTGAAGCAATGCGGCAGATCTCAGCAGCCAGAGGTGCTGCAAGTACCGAGATATACGTAGCGTAGTCTCCCGCAAACTCGTTGTAACTACTAGCATCAGACTTCTTGGAAAATATCATCGTGTCAACCTTATTATTAAGCAGCGCTCAGTTCAAAAACGTGAAAGCGCCGTGAAAGATTACACGTGAAAAGTGAGGAACCGGTGAATACGGAATTGCACCGCGGCCGGTGAATTATTCGCTTTGACAGAGCCGTTAAAGCTGCTAAAACAGGATGTGTATTTGCATGGGGTTTTGTCCATGAAGATTTGGATCGTTTACGCCTTCTTGTCGATGTTTTGTGCGGGCTTGACTTCAGTCATTGCGAAAAAAGGGTTGGAGAACTTATCGGCCGATCTTGGTATGGCGATAAGAACTTTATTCGTTTTCGGATTCACACTGATTTTTGCTTTAATTGCAGTGGGTCGAAGTGAATTGACTGAAATCAAGCAGCAAAATTGCGTCTGGCTCGGTGTTTCCGCGTTCACCACTTTCTTGTCTTGGGTTTTTTATTACCGAGCAATTAAACTTGGTGAGGTGTCCACAGTCGCGCTGATCGATAAAGGTAGCATCGTTATAGCTGTGATTTTTGCGACCCTGTTTTTGCACGAATCCGTCACCTTGACGAAAATTGCTGGTGCTATGTGCATTGTTGCTGGCTTATTCATAATCGCCCTTGGTTAGCAACTAGGGTTACTAACCACTTCACCATATGCGGTGCCAAGCACTCTCCTAAACGCTGCTGGTTGCATGCGTCTTCGAATCTTTTCCAGATTTTGAATTCGGTTTGCGGAAAGTGGCTATGCGGCTGAAAGATGGAACGAAAACCCGAGTAAAGATGGTGGAGAACGTTAGACCACCAATCACAGTGATTGCCAACGGGCGATGTAATTCCGCGCCCGCACCATAACCGAACCAAAGTGGTATCAGTGCAAGTAAAGTGCACAAGGTGGTCATAATAATCGGTCGAAATCTCACGGCACCGGCTTCCAGCAACGCCTCTTCTTGTGTTCGTCCTTGCGCCTGCAATCGATTTGCGTACTCTAAAAAGATGATTCCATTTTTTACTTCGAGTCCAACAAGTAAAATCAAACCCATAAAAGATGACACGTTAAAAGGTGTATTCGTGATTATCAGAGCAGTCTCGACACCAAGAAATCCAAGCGGCAACACTGCCAGAATCGCAAGCGGCTGTCTCAGCGAGTGGAATTGAATCACCATCAACGCGTAAATTAGTGTTGTTGCTAGAAGGAGCACAGACATCAATTGCAGGAATGCCTCTTGCTGCGTCAGGTAAAGCCCACCGACGTTTATATTCACTCCATTTGGCACCGGCATCTCTTGCACGATTTTCTTCACATCTTTAATAGTCGAAGAAAGGTCGCGCCCGCTGATGCTCGCCTCAATTGCCACGTATCTTTGCTGATGCTCTCGTTGAATCTCTGTTGTTCCGCGCACATGCAAGATGTCCGCAATCGAATTAAGTGGCAACATTGCGCTGTTCTTGCCGAAAATTGGTAATTGCCCTAACTGATCAGCATCCAAACGAATTCGATCTGGTAGACGAACGCGCACATCAACGAATTTATCACCTTCTTTCAATTGTGTCGCAATGCGTCCTAGCACGGCATCCTTGACCTGGTCGCTTACGTCTAAAGGAGCAAGCTGCAAGCGACCCGCACGGAAAGGGTCAACTTTTACGTTAAATTGCGGTGAGAAATCTTGACTGGTTAGCGCAATATCTACCAAGCCCGGAACTGATGCAATTTTCTTCTGAAGCTTTTCCGCCACGTCTCGAATCGCGATTGGATCTTCTCCAAAGACGCGCAATTCGACAGGGTTTCGTGAGCCAGAAAGGTCGTTCAATTGATCCGCAAGAATTGGATGAACTTCTATTTCTACTTCTGGTACCGCTTTGGCAATCGCGTCACGTTGAGCGTCCATGATTTCGGCAGTAGTTCTTTTGCGGGCAGATTTTGGTTTGAGTACAACCAGAATATCCCCTGTGTTCGGTTGTGTTGCAAACAGCCCGAGCTCAGCTCCTGTGCGTCTTGTCCAGGCAGAAACTTCTGGTGTTTGTGCGATCACATCTTCGATTTGTTTGCAAATGCGGTCGGTTTCGCTCAGTGAAGTTCCCGCTGGCATGAGGTAGTCCATTACATAGCTTCCTTCATCCATGGATGGTAAAAAGTCCATGCCAATCTTATGGAAAATGAGGAAACTGGTTGCCAAAATTCCAAGCGCTACAGATATAGCTACTATCGGCGGCATTTTCAAAATGGTGGCAAATGCATTTCGTATTTTATCGTACCGTCCGCGACTAACCGCTGACGGTGGCATTGGATTTGTGGTAGATGGATTGGTGGCATCGATATGTGCGATATGAGGATTGGTGGCATCGAGTGCGGCGTGAGGAATGGTGGCGTGAGTGTATTCAGATTGAGAATTCGTTACGTGCTTAGGAGCCGGTTTCATAAGTTGCGCGCACATGATGGGAACGATGAAGAGCGCAAGAATCAATGAAAATGCAACAGCGCTCGCTAGTGTCACTGTGAGTGCCGAGAAAAATTGTCCAGTAACGCCGGTGATCAATCCCAGCGGAAGGAAAACTACGAGCGTTGCTGCGGTGGAACTGATGACGGGTGCTGAAAGCTCTCTGACTGCTGTTATGGCGGCTTGGTGAGGAGTAAGTCCATCGCTCAGTCGACGATGAATGTTCTCGACTATAACAATCGCATCATCGATTACCAGACCTAAAGCAATCGCTAGTCCACCCAGAGACATCAGGTTAAGACTTTGACCGAATAAAGCCATGATTGAAAATGAAGCAGCTCCGCATAGTGGAATGGTCAGTGCCGCTATAAGCGTTGTCTTCCATGAACGCAGAAATAAAAGAAGAATGACAGTAATAAAGAAAATACCAATTGCAATCTCATCGAGTATTGATGCGAGAGCTTGCCGAACCAATGCTGATTCGTCATACACCTTTTGAATGTGGATGCCTGCTGGAAGCTCTTTTCTGAGTTGACTGAACTCTTGCTCAACTGCGTCAGATAGCGCGACTACATTGCTGTTGGGTTGGCGAAAGACGTTAAGAACAACGCCCTCTTTGCCATCTGCGCTGATGATGCTTACGGGATCTCGGTATGAATTGGAAACGTTCGCAATGTCTTTGAGAAATATGGATTCAGCGCCAGGTCGCGATATCACAAGATTGCCTAAATCTTGTGGTGCCTTCGCTTCGCCCGGACCGACAATCAGGTTTTGTTGGTAATGCTCGTCAACACGCCCCAGCACATCAATCCTGTTGGAGCGGGCGATTCCGTTGGCAACGTCCGAAATACTGAGGTGACTTCCTTTCAATTTGTCGGGATCGACTTCAATTGCAATTTCGGGTATTTTCCCCGCTTGAGTCTGAACTCTCGACACTCCGGCGACCTGAATGATTCTCGGTTCGATTTGGTAACGAACGATCTGATAGAGTTCTGCTGGTGAAACGTTGTCTGACGTTATGTTGTAGTTGAGGATCGGAAAAATCGCAGGCGAAACCGGTTCAACAATCAGAGCGACGGCTGGCGGCAAGGAGTTGCGAATTTCTGCTATGCGAGCTTGAAGCTGCTGCCAGGCGAAGACCATATCAGTTCCGGGCTGAAATTCAATCGACAGCTCGGTAGCACCACGGATGGTTTTCGAGCGAATCCATCGAACATGATAAGTTTGACTGGCTGCTTCTTCTAACGGTCGAGTCACCGTCAACAATACTCGGTCGGGATCTATATCTCCGACCGAGGCGATTACAGCGATTCGGGGGAATGCCAGGTCGGGATAGACATCGCTCGACAGTGAATTGAATGCCATTACGCCGAAAATGCACAACACCACAAGTCCGAAGTACACTGCTCGACTCTGGCGCATCAGAAGTTCTAAAATCCAGACAATCATTCCGCCACCGATTTTTGCCCTGCCGATGGTTTGTCTTTTTCACTTTGTCTCTCTAGTGTTGCTCCATCTGCGACTCCGTATGCGCCGGACGTGACTATTTCGTCTCCATCTTTCAAGCCGCTCAAAACGGGCATCATAGTATCGCTTTTGGTGCCCAAATTTACTTTCGTCAATTTCAATTTGTTGTCGTGAACAGTGAACAGATAATTTTCAGACGGGTCGTCGTGCCCTGGAAGAATGGCTGTTTCAGGCACGAGATAAGCCGAAACACGGGCTGTTGAAACCGCTACATTGACCTGTTGCCCTTCTTTCAAATTCCCGTCGTTTTTCGCAAGCACTTCAATTGAAACAGTATTGTTCGCCGGGTCGACTTGTGGACTGACTGATTTGATTTGTCCGTGATAGATGATTCCCGGCTCCGCAACTGCTGTTATCGATGCCGTCTGGCCAACGCGTGCGGCTGCCGGAGAATCTGCCGGCATATTGGCGTTGACCATGACTTGCGAGAGGTTGACGATGTGCACGATCGGAGTGGTCGGGTCAACCGAGCTGCCCACATTCAAGTAACGATGAGCAACCACGCCGGAAAGCGGAGTGTAAACCGACATAAAGCTCAACTGGGTTAGAAGTTGCGCTGGCGCAGTCTTCGCTTCCATAACCTTAGCTTGAGCTGCATCGACTTGCGACTTTGCTAATTCCATCGCGCTGCGCGCTGCGACCAGATCCTTTTGCGCAACGATTTCTTTTGCGAAAAGTGCTTCGGTGCGAGCGAGGTTTTTTTGCGCGAGGTCGAGATTGATTTTTGCCTGTGCCACTCCGTTCAACGCAGTCTTCTGAGGTGCGTTAGCCGTTAGAAGTTGTGCGCGCAACTGCCTGTCGTCCAGCTTCGCAATCAACTGTCCTTTCGCGACAACTTGCCCTGGTACCACTTTTACTTCAACCAACTTGCCTGCGATATTCGGACTAACGGAGATTGAACAATCCGGCAGCGCATTCACTTTGCCTGGGAAAGTCACTGCTTGCGTCACTTCGGCACGATGCACTATTTGGGTTGGTAAGCTGACGACGGATTCTTTTTCGCTTGACGTTTCGCTATCGGTCTTGTTGCTTTCCGCGCTTTTTTCATCCGTTTTTTGTTCAGTCGATGTGCAACTGACAAGCAACAAACAGGTTGCAGTCAAGGCGATAAATTTTCCTATTCGGAAAAAGCGTATTCGTTGTCGAAAATTGTTTGGCATAGTAATAGTGCTAGGTCCTAGAAGTAATCGGAGGATTATGTGGCGACGATTTCAGCGATACAGTGAACGTGCTGCCACGCCCCTCTTCACTTTTCACTGTTACGTCACCACCATTTTGCCTGAGCAGTGCCTGTACGATTGAGAGCCCGAGCCCCTGACCGCCATCGGAATAGTTTCGAGCTTTATCTGCTCTCCAGAATCGATCGAAAACCTTTTCTAGATCATCATTAGCTATGCCGATCCCAGTGTCTGCAACGGCAAGCTCGATGTGCGAATTTTTCTTCGATGCTTGCAATCTTATGGTGCCACCACTATGCGAATATTGGATTGCATTATCCAGAAGATTTGATACTACCCTTCGCAAATCTTCTGCCTTCATCTGCACGTTGATGCTGTTTTCAATTTCGATTTCGACAATGCAATTCTTTTCTTTGATAGATGGTTCAGTAGATGCGACAACGGCTTGAACGCAAGAGAGCAAGTTTGTCTGCGCGTTTTCTGCCTCTCTGTTTTCCGCTCGGCTTAAGCTCAACAAGTCTTCGACGAGCTTTTGCATTTGCTGTGAAGCATTCTGAATTAGGAGGAATTTCTCCTTGTCTCCGTCTCGCATCCCTTCAGTCCAGTTTAGTGCCACGCTGCTGTTCGTGAGAATAGCTGTAATTGGATTGCGCAGTTCGTGTGACGCATCGGATGTGAATTTCCTGAGCTGATTCATATTTTTGCGGATGGGTGCCACTGCATTTCGAACCAAGATTGCCGTACCAATGCCGCTAGTGATGAGCCCGAGTGTTGTCCCGGCTAGCAATCCGAGGAGCAAATTGTTTATGGTTCGAATTTCTTGTCTGAGCGGTTCTGCGACCCTAACAAATCCGAGAACATGATCATTCAACACAACTGGTTTTGTATAAACCAGAGCCTGGGGATTTGAGAGTTGATCGAATCTTTCAGATTTTGTAAGTGGCAAGGTCACTGATAATTTACCTTTCGCCGCAACAAATTTTCCGTTCGGGTCGAACCACTCCAAGCGCATCGCTTCCAACGGACCAGAAGTACTCGGCATCTCGCTCATTATCGAATCGGGTTTGGCAGCTCTTCTGTCTTCTTCAGAATCAAAGTCGATGGATGCAATTACCGCCTCTGCAAGTCTGCGCAAGTCTGAGCGTGATTCACTCCAAATTTGATTCGAAACAACAGAGTAAACAGAAACAGAGAAGACCAATAAGACAACTCCGACGATTGTCATAGTCAGTAAAGTTAATCGTGTTTCGATGTGTGTTGATTTGGGCATTTTGATTTTATGAAGCACCGTCGGTGATACTGTCTTGCTTCCGCCTTATTTGGATTGTTGCTGTTGTGGTTGCTTGGCACCATTTGCCATCATCTCAGAAATTATTGGATGACCCACGGCACGTTCTAGCTCAACTAACGACTGAAAATATTTCGTAGCAGTTTGCAGAAAGTTCAACCGCGCCGTCAATGCACTTTGTTGAGCGGTGATAGCCGAAGTCAAGTCTAACGCTCCTTGTTTATATCCGGTTTCACTCAGAACAACTATTTTCGCTTGTTTGGGCAGACTTTCGTTAAACAAAATGTCCATCTGACGTTCGGCGGAAAAACTATTGCTGTAAGCCAAATTAACCTCTTGTCGCACTTGATTTATCAGTGCCAGTCTCTGTTGTTCTAGCTGCTTATAGGACGTTCTAGCCGTCGCCATAATGCCTTGCCCATGGTCGTTTACTGTCAGTGGCACTGTGAGCAGCATGAGAGGTTTGTTCAACATGTGGCTGCCAAACCAACTTCCGCTCTCTCTTGCTGTCAACTGCGTTACGGAACTCAAACCAATACTTGTTTGAACGTCAGGCCATATAAAAGAATGTCCCAGCTTGATGCGGGATTCTTGAACCGCTTTGTCTGCAGCAATTTGACGAAATTCTGGTCGAGAGATTAGCGCCTGTTGAACAAGCGTTTCATACGAGGGAATGTGAGCGTAAACTTTTCCAAGCAGCAAATATTCAGGTGGTGCGATGCCGATGTTCTGATCAGGTAAGCGCCCCAGTACTAGATTCAACTGTCGCATCGCCTGCTGAACGCGAACTTGTGCTGGTGCTAATTGCGCGTCGGCATCGGCAACTGCTGATTCAGCGCGCAGTAGTTCCAGACCAGAAGCGTCTCCACCGCTGCGTCTCTCGTTCGTTATCGCCTGCAATCTTTTCGTGACAGCAACATATTCTTCCATTACAGCTAAGACTTGTCTTGCTACTGCGAGCTCGAGGTAAGCCGATTCTGTATCCTGACGAATTTTCCAAGCCATGGTTCGAATGGTGGCATTGGTAGAATCGATTTGACGCTTTGCCACTTCGATTCGTCGCTGACGCTTGAAACCTAACTGAGTAGTTGTCGTTAAAACTGCAAAACGGTATGTAAGTTCAGCAGGTGCGAGTTCTGTTTGGTAAGTGGGATTGATTCGAATTTTTGCCTGTACAACCCCTGATTCTGCAACTGGTCGCTGCGCCTCGGTGGCACCAAGAGTTGGATTTTGATCGTATGCCTCGTCGAGCGCCTGGTCCAACGTGATGTTTCCCTTAAGCGTTGGCGCTGTTGCATTACTTTGAGTAGCGCTTGATTGCGATGGCGCCGAAGGCTGTGGCAACGGAATCTCAGGACGAAGCACATCGGCCGCAAAGCTGCTTGACGCGCTGGTGGCAAGCATTAAAGTTGCAATTAAAATTCTACGACCGAGAATTTGATGTAACGTCATATTCATCGGCATCCAGTGATAGAAAATCCTGCCGGTCGAGCCGACTCTGCACTAAATTGCCGATAGTATACAAAATTGGTGAGGAACTGGTAAAGACCGTTTCCGTGGGCTTAGCGCTCGTTCACTCGAACTGTTCATTGAACTTATAGCCGAATCCGTAAACGGTGCTGATCAAGTCTGTGTTACAGCCAGCCGCGACCATTTTTTGTCTCAAACTTTTGATGTGCGTCTTTATTACAGCATCGCTGGGCGTTTCGTCAAAAGACCAGAGGCGGTCGATCAGTTCATGTTTGCTGAAAATCGCATTCTGATGGCGAACAAAGTGTACGAGAATTCGATATTCCGTCGCAGTGAAACTAATGGGAATTTCATTGTAAGCAACCGAACAAGCCCGCGTATCAATCGCCAATTTTCCAACTGTTAAAGTTGCCGTGTCTGCCGTGCCCCTGCGCAAGAGCGCTCGGATTCTGGCATTCAACTCATCGAGATCGAATGGTTTAACTACGTAATCATCTGCACCGCAGTCTAAACCGTGAATTCGATCCTGCTTCTCCCCCATAGCCGTTAGCATGAGAATTGAGCCTGAAAAGCCGGTTTTGCGCAGCCGTCGGCAGAGTTCTACACCGCTTAATTTAGGCAACATCAGGTCTAGAAGAATTAGATCATAGGGCTGCAAAAGATGCATCTCCCAGCCTTCTAATCCGTCGGTAGCGATGTTGACCACAAGCCTTTGTTGCTGCAATTCTTCTTGCAGCGGCTTCGCAATGCGCAGATCGTCTTCTACTATCAGAACTTTCATCGGAATTTGTAACTCAGTTCAAATGCACTCAGGATCTTGCTTTTACTCTACTCTACTTTTGATATTGCAGGTTGCTTTTGCTCTTATAAAAAAATCGTTTTTAATTGTTGCTTGTGCGCGTCTTTTTGAATTCAGCGCGATCTAATTCTCTTCGACATGAGAATATCCGGCTTACCGAGACCGTTCGCATCTGGAACAACACCAGTGATGACGTAGCCTAATTTTTGATAAAACTCATAAGGATGTTTGCGTAAATTTTTAATTGAGTTGATGTGATGATAAACATCTGGATACAAATCGACACCACTCAGTGATGTTTTGCTTTCCAGATCATCTGTTCCAAGTATCACAGTGATACCACCGCGTTCACTCACCAATGATTCAAAATCGCTTACAAGTGCGCGTCCAATTCCTTTTTCTCGGTGCGATTCGCTCACGACCAGCGGATGTAACTCCCAGACATTTCCGTCGTACTGCCTTATGCCACCAATCCATCCGATGACATGCTCCTCGTCATCGATTGCGATTCTACTCAACCGTTCATCGGCTAACGATTCAGTTACTTCTTCGATCGCGGAGTCGATCGTTGGCCACGCGGCGGGTGTTCCAAAACTTTCGTGGAGCAGATTTGCAGCCTGCTTAATCACTTCTGCGTTCTGTGGTAAATCAATAATTTTCATCGCTAATTCTCTGAATCATTTGCTGTCTCGGACTTTTTCTCGTCGGCAACCGCTTTCTCGTCATCCACCGCTGTCTCATGACTATTTAACGCCACTCGATTTCTTTGATAAACGGAAAAGATTCCGCGACTGTACTCTCAATCTATACAATTCTGACCGCTTGAAAAGTTATGATATAGCGCTGGACCCGGGCACCTTGGAGTATCCACTTTGAAGCCTTCAGATATCGCTGTAGATTGGGAATCAGCCCGAAATATTCCGGTTCGAGAACAGGAGCCACGCGAAAAGAATATTTTTGCGGGGGACTCTCTTGTCGAGTCGACGTCGGTTGACGGAGTCGATGTGATTCGGCTCAGTGCGTGGCCTGCGGGACAAACATCCGCGCCGCACTCCTTTGCAGTTTTGAATCTCTCCTCGAGCGGTCCAGTTGATGAGCCTACTTTTGAAGAGGAACCCTGGCCTGATGATTTGGTCGAGGATCTCGATCAGCCTGAACGCAGGGGTGAGCAATCTGATGAAGCATTTGCGAAAGAGTTCGAATCTTTTGATGACGAAGGTGAATGGAAGAAAGTAGATTCTTTTGAATTTCCGCTCAATTTCGAATGGCAGCAAACATCAGAAAGTCGCTGGCAATTTTTCTTCGATTTGAATGAAGGAGCTAAGTGTCTGGGTCTTGGTGAAAGGCAGAGTGCACTGAATCTTCGTTCCAGTACGCACACGTTGTTCAATACCGACAATCATGTGCATCTTGAAACGATGGATTCGATGTATAAGTCAATTCCATTTCTGCTAGTCGAGCATGGTGACAAATTTATCGGCTTGTTTCTGGATTCACCTGCGCGGCAACGTTGGGATCTCGATATCGACCTAAACAACAAAGCGTCAATTGAATTGTTGTCGCGGCGAGGCTGGCAGATGTATTTCATTGGTCCAACCACGATGCCAAATGTGGTGCGCGCATACAGTACGCTTACTGGTCGCTCTAAAATGCCCCCGTTGTGGGCCTTAGGCCATCAGCAATGCCGCTGGAGTTACCCGGATCAGGAGACCGTGATTCGCATTGCGCATGAGTTTCGTCAACGCGAAATTCCATGTGATGGCATCGTAATCGATATCGATTACATGGATGAATATCGCGTCTTCACTCATTCTGAGGAGCGCTTCCCTGACTTCAAAAACATGATCAGCGATCTTGGTCGGAATGATTTTAAGGTCACTGCGATCATCGATCCCGGTGTGAAGAAAGACACGAAGTTTTTCGTTTATTCAGACGGCAAGAAGCACGATTATTTCTGCAAGAAAGACGGCAAAGTCTTTATCGGCGAAGTCTGGCCTGGACCCTCTGCATTCCCCGATTTTCTGAGACAAGATGTGCGCTTGTGGTGGGCTGCTCAGCATGGTTTCCACGTAGAAAATGGAATTTCCGGTATTTGGAATGACATGAACGAGCCCGCAATTTTTAAAATGCAGGAGCCGTTACCATCGAGTGCCAGAGAACTTCCTAAAGACGAAGATCAACTATTCATGCAAGAAACGCCAGAAGGAAAAGTTGGGCACTACGAAGTGCGCAATTTATACGGCAGCATGATGAGCAGATCCAGCTATGAAGGACTGCTTGCGATGCGACCAAATCAACGCCCATTTGTACTGACGCGCTCCGGTTACGCAGGCGTGCAGAGATATGCTGCCGTGTGGCTTGGCGACAATATGTCCTGGTGGAATCATCTCGAACGCAGTATTCCGATGCTATTGAACATGGGATTGTCTGGTGTCGCATTTAGTGGCGTGGATATTGGCGGGTTTGGAAACAACTGCACCGGAGAATTGTTGACTCGATGGTATGCAGTCGGAATGTTCTATCCATACTTCCGCAATCATTGTTGGATGAAAGGCTACTCTCAAGAGCCCTGGGCTTTTGGTCCGAAGGTCGAGGCGTACTGCAAAAAATTCATCGAGCTGAGATATCGATTGTTGCCGTACATTTATTCCTTGTTTTATGAATACACCCGCACTGGCGCACCACTGATGAGACCACTCAGTTGGCACTACCCTGACGATAAGTTCGCTTCTGAGATAGATGATCAATTCTTGTTTGGCGAGAATCTTCTTGTCGCTCCTATCCTTGAGCGTGGCAGAAGCTGGCGCAGTGTCTACCTGCCTCATGGACTGTGGCATCCGTTCGAAGGTGGCGAGCCATTAGAAGGCGGACGCGTTCACAAGGTTCGAATCGAGCTGGACACAGTCCCGGTTTTCGTAAAAGACGGCAGCGTCATTCCGATGACTGAAGTGATGCAAAGCACAGCACAATACTCGGATTCGACAGTTATTTTCCATTGCTTCGGTGAGTCAGGTAAGGGCACGTTCATTGAGGACGATGGCAATTCGTTCGACTACGAGCAAGGACAGTTCAATGAATGGAGAATTAAAGTCGACAATGGAGCATTCGTAGCGCAGCCTGTCGAGCTGGGGTTTGATTCAATTCGAAAATCGTTCAAATTGCAGTACAAAGAACAGCTAGAGACTGTGAACCTGTCTTTGAATTGAGAAAGTAGCTTTTAGTTTGCAAAGGATGAGCAATGGCCTGGTAGAATGGCGCTAAATGCTCCGATTTTTCATCGTCAAAACTGTGGAGAAAGTTTCAAATGGATGATGCCGAGGCGCCCCCAATCAATATTTTCATCGCGGAAGATCACGAAATTACCCGGGTTGGATTGAGATTGACCCTTGAGCACGTGCCTGGATTCACGGTTGTAGGCGAAGCCGCGGACGGCAAAGCGACTGTGAAGAAGGTCGCCGAGCTGAAGCCTCAAGTTGTTCTCATGGATATCGGTTTGCCGCTCATGGACGGCATCGATGCCACCACAAAGATCAAACAGGAAGTGCCGGGCGTTCGGGTGATCATGTTAACATCGCATGATAATGACCGCGATATTTTTGCCGCACTCGGTGCCGGTGCTGATGGTTACTGCCTTAAAGAAGTATCCGGGTCGCAACTGGTCATGGCAATTCGCGCTGTAGCGGACGGCGTTGCGTGGCTCGCTCCAGGCGTCGCTAGCCGAGTTCTGCGGGCTTGTGCGACTGCTTCTCCAAGTGCTGGACCTGATGTTGCCTCCAAGGCTAATTCTCTCGCGTCACCGCTTTCCCAGCGCGAACTTGAAGTTCTCAAGTTGGTGGTAGAAGGACTGAGCAACCAGGAAATCGCTGACAAGTTGATTCTCAGTGTTGAAACGGTTAAAACGCACATGCGACACATCATGGAAAAATTGGCAGTGTCTGATCGCACGCAAGCTGCTGTTAAAGCTATGCGAGAAGGACTGGTCTAAGTTAGCCCTTTAAATTGATCGTTTAGTAGACCGCTTGAATAAATGGTTTGGGTTGCTTGCCTGGCAAATAGCGCCCGGCGCGCTCCGACTGCACCGGTAAAGGCGCGCACACATGTTAGTTGATTTATTCGTTGGCAAAAGAAAAGAGCCGCACTATATATAGTGCGGCTCCTCTAATTTCTCGAACTAGTTCGAACTAGCGTCCTACAGCGTTTGTTTTCGCTGCGGCTGCTGCTCCACCAAAGAATGGTGCGCAGTTGATGTTGAGTGAAGGATCAACAGCGTACTGAGTGATTGCAGCACCGTTCAAGCCAAAGTTGTTGAAAGTAGCGAGAACGTTGGTTCCAGCGCCGCCAAGGTTGACCAAAGCGCAGCCGAGACCGAGCAACTGGAAGTTAGTTGCTGCGTTGCCTGGTTGAGCATTGTTTGGAGCTGGCAAGACGTTGATCAAAGCACCGGCTGATTGCAAGTCGGTGAGGACTGTGTCAGCGGTGAGGAATGAATCAACAGATTTGCCTTTCAAAGCGTGGTTTGAAATTGGTGTGCTGATGGTCACGAAGCTAGCAGGAACGAAGCTGATACCGTATTTGGTTACGCCGTTCTTGTTGACCCAGCTAAATGCATAAGCCAATTCAAGACCAGGATCGCCAGTGTAGGTTGATGGACGAACGCTAACTGTTTGTTGGTATGTACCTTGAGTCATTGGTGTGAATGTGCTCAAGTCAACGATGTTGAGGTTCGATGTTGGAATGAATACCAAGTCACCAGCATAACCAGAAGTCAAAACTGTTGATTCATTGACTGATACTGTCAATGGAACGTTTTGCTGGCTGGTGACACCAGTGCCGTTGAACGATGCGAATGTGTTTGGATCTGTACCGCACTCAGCAGCGAACACTGTTGGCACGCTACCTAGTGTGCCTGTTCCTTTGAGTGGATTTCTTGCTTCTGCGCCAGAAGCAAATACTGCAACAGCCGACACCAATGTCAAGCTAGCTGCTAGTAATTTGGACAACTTCATGTAACACCCTCCTTATGCTCCGAGAATATTTGGAGCTCAGTACCTAACTCAATCAAAATTTGGATCGCGAGAATCACAATGTGGTCTTAGATGATAAAACATGGTCGGCTAAAATACTACATTCGCTGACCTTGCCGTAACTTAAGATATCATCTTGGCATGTCGTATTTTCATGAAATAGCAGGTAGTTCGGTAAAAACTACTTGCCATTATATTTGGTGCTTAAAGGATGCCGTGGTCTTAGCAAGCTTCGCTTATTAATGCGTGTGAGGCTCTTCCGTTGTTTACAACTGCAATCTCACAGCAATTCGCGCCAAGTCACAAACAAGGGAATTGCTCTTGCACTGTGTTCATTCCCGGAAATATTCGGCTTAAACTCGCACCACATTCGATACCTGGATTAAATCTGGAATTCTGGTAGTAAAGAGAATGGTTCTATATCTGGTGCCATGCTGGGTGTATCACTGCTTGGCATCCATCACGGATGATACAAAAATTCACATGCTTTGCGCGAGCAAAATACGATGGCGAAGTGGGCCAAAAGTGATATCGAAAACTGTGCCGAAATGACTTTCGAGTCTCAGCAAATCCGAAGTCAATATCTGACACCGTACACGGTGCATGACTCATACCTGGCGCGTTCACTAGTGATGTATTTGCGTGTCGGATAAATCCGAACAAAAAAACGCCCGTACAAGACGGGCGTTTTGCATTCGATATTGCTTTCTAGACCGTTCTAGATAGCGCCGCGGCGGTTGAATCCACGTGACAGTAATGCTCCGAGGAACACACAGACCGCTGATCCAAGAATACATGGAATAAGCGACACACCTGCGAGGTCTGGTCCTACGTGACCAATCATGCTGCCGCCGACCCAAGCGCCGATAATACCTACGATTGCCGATGTCAGGAAGCCGCCAGGTATTGAGCCAGGAACTAATCTTTCAGCGATCCAGGCACATGCTGC
The DNA here is from genome assembly GCA_036702965.1 of Drouetiella sp. Lineage (GTDB taxonomy): Bacteria > Cyanobacteriota > Vampirovibrionia > Obscuribacterales > Obscuribacteraceae > PALSA-1081. The sequence goes on along the minus strand of DATNPZ010000009.1, from coordinate 74,898 downwards.
TGCCACAATCAAAAATAGGATGAAACTCAAAATACCCATTATATCCTCCAGGCTTTATTGCTCACATCTCGTTGACACCAGCAAAGAAGCGAAAGCGTGGATATAAGTTCCAAAAATACCGAGTGATTTTTCGTATAAATTGCGGAAAGCCTTGAAAGCGCCACTGGATTAGTCTTAAGCCTTTCGACCCGCGGGCTTGCAAATCACGCGGTACGCGCGGCGCATAATCTATTCTCGCCCCATTTCAGCGGAAATTTCGCGCAACCTCTGTATTCTCTCTTGCGTTGGCGGGTGAGTCGAAAACAACCGCACAAACCAGTTTTGCGGATTTGGTTGAATAATGAATAGGGACGATAACGCCGGATTTGCCTCTTGAAACGGCACCTGTCTTGCAGTCGCATCAATTTTCGCCAATGCATTTGCCAGTTCCATTGGATGTCCACACAACTTGGCGCCGCTAGCGTCTGCCTCGAATTCTCTCGAACGAGAAATCGCCAGATTGATTAAGCTCGCAGCTATCGGAGCCACTATCGCCATCGCCAGAACAAATATTGGATTCGCTCCTTCCCTTCGATCATCGGAGTAACCGCCCATGTACATACCGTAGTGACCCACAGTCGTGATGACGGACGCCAACACTGCAGCAATCGTTGTTATCAGCACATCGCGGTTGCGCACGTGTGCAAGTTCGTGAGCCAACACACCCTCCAATTCATTCCAATTGAGGATGCGCATAATTCCTTCTGTGACAGCGATTGACGAGTGTTCGGGATCGCGTCCTGTAGCAAACGCATTTGCAGAGTCAGTCGGTATGACGTAAATGCTCGGAACAGGTATGTTTGCGTTTCGAGCGATGCGCTCTACGATGTCGTAAAGCTGCGGCACTTGCTCTCTTGAAACTGGTTGTGCGTTGCTCATTCTCAACGCAATCGACGCCGAGAACCAGTAGCTGAAAACGTTTGTCCCGACAGCGAAAAGGAACGCAAGAGCGATACCTTGTTTGCCTCCGAGCAGACCACCAACCGCGACAATCAAAGCGGTCAAGCAACCCATTAGAACAAGCGTTTTGAGTGTGTTCATCAAATCCACCACAGAAGTACTGCTAATGTCATCTAATCCAGCTTACACAGCTAAGGGCTGTTTGATAGTGAACTCTTAAGTTTCATAATCCGCTATCGATCGCTTGATTGATTGGTTGTTTGATTGATTGAAGGTTATTTGAATGGAATTGTTTGATTGAAGGTTATTTGAATGGAATTGTTTGATTGAAGATTGTTTGAATGGAATTGTTTGATCACTTCGAGGTATTCATCGAGTTGGAGCGATGTCCCTGGCAATCAGAGCACGAATTGTTCCGGTAGGTCCAACTCGTGACAAAGAGAATCACTGTCGAGTTGAATCCGCATCCTATACTGTCTGAGTTGCAGATGGAAAGTTCGATGTCGAACGAGGAGTCGGAATGGCTGAAACGCGCGTTGAGCGAGATTCTATGGGACCGATGGAAGTTCCTGCCGATGCTTACTACGGGGCGAGTACGCAGCGAGCGGTTTTGAACTTTCCAATTAGCGACTTGCGATTCTCTCGTTCTTTTATAAAGGCATTGGGTTTAGTCAAGTATGCATCAGCGGAAGTGAATGAAGAATTCAATGACGTGGATAAAAAAATTGCAGGCGCAATCAAAGCTGCCGCAATGGAAGTTGTCGACGGCAAGCTTGACAATCAATTCGTAGTCGATATTTTTCAAACCGGTTCAGGCACTTCGACGAACATGAATGCGAATGAAGTGATCGCGAATCGAGCAATTGAAATTCTTGGTGGCAAACGCGGCGACCGTAATCTCGTTCATCCCAACGATCACGTCAATAATGGAATGTCTTCGAACGACGCCATTCCAACAGCTATCCACATCGCAGCATTGCTCGACCTTCAAGAAAGATTGGTGCCTTCTTTACAGCGCTTGGAAAAATCACTGCGCGCAAAATCAGTTGAATTTATGGATGTGATAAAAACCGGCAGAACGCATCTGCAAGATGCGACTCCAATTCGACTGGGGCAAGAATTCCTCGGCTATGCGGGACAAGCAGAAAGGGCAGTCGTGCGACTTGCACATGCGCAAGAACGACTCTCCGATGTTGCTCTGGGTGGAACTGCGGTTGGTACCGGAATTAATACCAGACCCGAATTTGCACGAGAAGTTTTGAAAAAAATTTCGAAGCTAACGGGATTGAATTTAAAAGAATCCGAAAATCATTTTCAAGCTCAAAGCACATTAGATGAGATTGTAGAAGCTTCCGGCGTGCTGAAAACAACTGCTGTAAGTTTGCTCAAACTTGCAAACGACATCCGCTGGTTAGGCTGCGGACCGCGCGCTGGAATCGCTGAAATAGCGCTTCCAGAAGTGCAACCGGGTAGTTCGATTATGCCGGGAAAAGTGAATCCTGTTATCGCTGAAGCTCTGTGTATGGTGGCAGCGCAAGTGGTTGGCAACGATGCCACCATTGCCATCGCCGGCGGTTCTGGAAATTTCGAATTGAATGTAATGCAACCAGTCGCCGCGTATAACTTGCTCCAATCGATTACGCTGCTTGCGGCTGCGATCGATAATTTCACCACAAAGTGCATCGACGGAATCACAGCAACGCGCCGCGGACCAGAACTGGTCGAGCGTGGGCTGGCGCTCTGCACGGCACTCGTGCCCGAAATCGGTTACGACATGGCTGCCGCAATCTCCCACGAAGCCTTCGAATCAGGTGAAACGGTTCGCGAGGTGGCTTTGAAGAAGACAAAGTTGAATGAGAAAGACTTAGAGAGGCTACTCGACCCCTTCAAAATGACGAAAGCTGGGTTGGAATAGCCTTATCGAGTGTTTCGAACCGCCGCGCTTCCCGCAACATGTCTGGCAAAAGGGAGTCAGTAGTGGTACGTTGTCCACCACAAGCTATATGAAAGCATTTCGCCCCAGGCATTATGACTGACCGCAGGTCTCACTCCAGATATAACAAATTCAGGCGCTGGTTCTTCCAAGGTATCCGAGAAAGCCGCAAAGCTCAGACCCACGTTCACACGGACGCGTGGTGGAAGGTCATGTGCTTGACAGGCGTGGACTACTTTTCCACTCTTGGTTATCAGCCCGGTATTGCGTTTCTGGCAGCAAATTATCTGGCGCCGTTCGCCACGCTGATTCTGGTTTTGGTGACAGTCTTTTGTGCGTTGCCTGCGTACTTCATTGTCGCTAGAGAAAGTCCACATGGGCAGGGAAGTATTTCCATGCTCGGCAATTTGTTGCCTGGTTGGCGCGGCAAAGCCGTTGTTCTCTCTCTTCTGGGATTCGCAGCAACAGCATTCATTATCACCATCACTCTATCTGCCGCAGACGCAACCGCTCACTTGATTCAGAATCCGATTGTTCCAGAGTGGTTGCATCACCACGATCGAATCGGCGTTACGCTTGTGTTGCTCACCATCCTTGGTGGCGTGTTCCTGATTGGATTTCGCGAAGCGATTGGTGTCAGTTTCATCATCGTCGTTGCTTACCTGTCGTTGAACGCAGTTATTCTCGTCAAATGCGGGCAGCTTCTATTTGCTAATCCAGAGTATTTTCAGGGCTGGCAATTCAATCTAGTCAATAATGAGGCGTCACATGGAAGTCCCTGGTTGATTCTGGCGACGTCACTTTTGCTATTTCCAAAACTCGCTCTCGGTTTGTCTGGATTTGAAACTGGTGTCGCTGTTATGCCGCTGGTCAAGGGCGATCCGACAGATACGCATGAAAATCCAGCGGGACGAATTCGCAATACCAAATTTTTGCTTTCTACTGCTGCGTTGATCATGTGCGTGTTTTTGGTTTCAAGCAGTATCGCTACCACTTTGATGATCAAAGCTGCTGAATTCAAAGAAGGCGGATCTGCAAATGGACGTGCGTTAGCCTATCTCGCGCACAAGCATCTCGGTGATGTTTTTGGAACTGTTTATGACTTCAGTTCCATTCTTATCCTATGGTTTGCAGGCGCGTCCGCGATTGCGGGATTGTTGAGCCTTGTTCCGCGCTATTTGCCACGATTTGGAATGGCGCCTGAGTGGGCAGCGGCTACTAGACCGCTGGTTGTATTTTTCACTGCAGTAGCCTTTCTCGTCACTTTCATCTTCAAAGCCGACGTCGACGCGCAGGCTGGTGCATACGCCACGGGCGTTCTAGTTTTGATTACTTCTGCGGCAGTCGCTGGCACTTTGACTGTCTGGAAACGTAAACCAGTCTTGCGTTACGGCTATTTGCTGATTGCCTTGATTTTCATTTACACAACCATCGTCAACTGCGTTGAGAGACCAGAAGGCGTGCATATCGCGCTCTTCTTCATTGCCACAATTTTCATGGCTTCCGTTATTTCGCGTGCTTTGCGATCTGTTGAATTGCGTGTTCATGAAGTCTGTATAGACGCAACGGCGAAGAAATTCATCGACGAAGCCGCTGAAACAGGCAGTATCAAGATTCTCGCTCATCGACCCGGTGGCACTGATTATGCCGAGAAAGAGGCGGAATCTCGCGAAACCCACAGCATTCAAAAAGAAGAGGGTGATTTCATCTTCCTGGAAGTCAGCCTTGGAGATGCTTCAGATTTCGCCAGTGATTGCCTGAATGTTTATGGATACGAAGTTGATGGTTTCCACGTTCTCCGATGCACCAGTCCAGCGATTCCAAACGCGATTGCGGCGCTATTGCTGCACTTCCGCGACAAAACCGGCATCATTCCGCATGCTTATTTCGGGTGGACTGAAGGCAATCCGATTGGGTATATTTTCAAATACATATTCTTCGGTGAAGGTGAAACGGCTCCAGTTTGCAGAGAAATCTTGCGAGAGCTGGAGAACAAACCGAATCGGCGCCCAAAAGTTCACGTCGGTTAGTGGTATCACATTTAGTGCTATGACTCTCGCGCATGAGTCGCAATAGATTTGCAAATTTGGTTGACTGCAAAAAATGATCGACCCTCTCTACATCATCTTCTTCATCTTTCTGATCGCAATTATGATTGCTTTCGTGCCCAAGGCGATGCGATCCAAAATTAGCGACGCCGACAGCTTGCTGGCAAATGCGCTCGTGAAAAAGCAAACCGGAAGCATGACCGAAGCCGAGTACTTCCTGCAACAAGCTCTTGCTGCTTATGAAAAGGAAAAGACGCCTGACCTTGGCAAAATGTGGTCTTGCTACGTGCATCTTGCCGAATTGCAAACAAAATTGGGCAAGTACGCCGACGCACGCGCCTTATATTCGCGCTTGATCGAATCGTGGAATGACGAGATTCACAAAGATAATCCCGAAGCCTATCTGGATATCGATTATCTCGCTTCCACTGCCGAATTTGGCGCTGGCACGCATGAGGTTGCAGAGTGCTATGCCAGAATCATTGATGCAAAGCGTCGAGTATTTGGAAACAACCATCCGGACGTTGCCAATTCGTTGAAGATTTACGCGCGCCTTCTGCACCGTTTGGGACGCAACGAAGATGCAGTCGCGGCGGAAGAAGAGGCAGAGTCCGTACAGGCTTTGCCAGCGCCGAAAGCTCCTTCTATAGACTAAGCGCCAATTTCTCTTGGTAGAATGTTCTACTTGGGAAGACTAGCGAGCGACGCTGAAGCGCCGACACGAGGAATTTGTGATGAAGTGGGCATCCGCTCTTGCCGGCAACGAAATACCTGGCAAGAAAAAATATGGCAGCGCCAGACAACTTATTACCGAGTGTGCCGAAAGCATAAATTTCCAGCTTAGCGATGCCGAACCAGACCTTGTAATCGGCTTCGTATCGACTGACTTCGCATCCGAATTCGAGCACATTCCTGAACTCGTGAAAAAGCACATGCGCGCCAAGCACTTTATCGGCTGCGCTGCGGGTGGGCTAATCGGTGGTGGTGTAGAAGTCGAGCGCGAGAAAGGGATGGCGTTCACCGCAGCAGTATTGCCGGGTGTGGACCTGCACACTTTCCATTTAGACGATAGCGATTTGCCTGACCTGGATTCAGCCCCCGATGCCTGGGAAAAGGCACTGGGAGTCAAGTACAGCGACTCTCCAGATTTCATACTTTTACCGGATCCATTCAGCTTCAAAGTCGATACTTTGATGCAAGGATTGGATTACGCTTTCGCTAAATCCGTGAAGCTAGGTGGTCTCGCCAGTGGTGGCAATACCGCTGGTAGTAATGCACTATTTTGCGATGACAAAGTTTTTCAATCGGGCGCAGTTGGTGCCGCAGTGTCGGGCAACATCATTGTCGATTCTGTTGTAGCGCAGGGATGCAGACCGATTGGTCATCCCATGCGCGTGACGAAGTGTCTGGACAATTTCTTGATCGAGCTTGATGGTGAACCTGCGATTCATGTTCTCAAAGAAGCGATCATGAAACTATCTCCTTCGGATCAAAAGCTAGCTTACAACTCGCTTTTCCTCGGAGTTGTAATGGATGAATTCAAAGATGATTTCCAGGGCGGCGATTTTCTAATTCGAAATATTCTTGGAATCGAACAAAGATCGGGTGCTTTGATGATTGGTGAAGTTCTGCGGAAAGAGCGCACCGTGCAATTCCATCTGCGTGACGCCGCAACATCAGCCGACGATTTGCGCGTCATGCTCAAGCAGTACGTGAAAAATAACAACGGTGACGAAGTCGCTGGGGCACTTTTGTTCTCCTGTCTCGGACGTGGAAAACATCTTTATGGGCAAGCAAATCATGATAGTGACTGCTTCCGTGAGTATGTTGGTGATGTACCTCTGGGCGGATTTTTCTGCAACGGAGAAATCGGTCCAGTCGGAGGCACCACCTTTTTGCATGGTTATACTTCATCATTTGGACTTTTCCGTCAAAAGTCATCGGCTCAGTAGGTGAGTCTGACATGGAATCCCGTTCGTAAATCACAACGACCGCACTCTGGAGTGTTTATGCAAAGCAGAAAGTTGATGGTACTAATGTCGGTTGCGATGGCGGTGACTTGTTTGGCGGCTACTGCGAAACCTGCTGCGCGGCCAGCCGGTCACGCTGCTCCCGCGAGTGGTGCTTCGAACAAAGGCACGGCAGCGAACGTTGCCTATCTTACTCGCTTGCGTGGAAAGTTGATGAATAATTGGAATCCACCTAGCGGCAAAAATCATGCAATTTTGACGACCACCGTTAATGCCGATGGTACCGTCGGTGATGTGGCTCTATCGAGCACACCTAAGAGTGCAGACGCTGAAATTGCTGCGAGTGAAGCGTTTGCTAAATCCCAGCCGCTCGAAGCATTGCCAGGTGGCGGACAATCGAAATTGACTTTGACTTACGAGTCGAACGCCGATCCCCATGGTGACAGCAACTGCAATATCTACACTCAAATAACTCCAATTGCTGCTCCGAAAACGGCAACCCCTCCTGCAGACCCGGGTGCTGCAAAATAACTCAGTGCAGCTTCTCGAGTTTGTAATAGTCGACAAAACAAGTGAATCATATTGGTGTGTCTGCGCGTCTCTTTATCGTCCTAACCACTGTTGGTATCCTAACGTTGATGAGCAATTTTCTTAGTCGAGCGAATTCAAACCCCTCCCAGAAACGCCCCACAAGTTTCGCTGGTTCCTGGTACGAAGCAGATGCTAAGAAGTTGCGCGCGCAGGTGCAATCGTATCTAAAAGACGCGAATAGCGAGCTTTCTACTAACGTTGTAGAGAAGGGATTCGACGGAAACAGCGATCCAAACCACCCGCTGCTTGCGATCGTCGCGCCGCATGCCGGTTACATGTTTTCTGGTGGCACTGCTGCCTTCTCATATCAGCAAGCCAAAGCTCAAAACCCGAAGCGAATATTCTTGCTCGGTCCCAGTCATTATGTGGGATTCGAGGGCGCCGTTCTCCCGGCAGAAACTGTGTTTGCAACACCGCTCGGTGACTTGAATGTCGATAAAGATGTAGTGCAGGATTTAAAGGATTTTCCGCTCTTCCAAACATCGAGTCAGATCCATCAAAAAGAGCACTCGCTGGAAATGCAACTGCCTTTCATCAAAGAAACTTTTGGTGATGTGAAGATTGTGCCGATTATCGTTGGTCAGTTGGATCAAATGGATGTGCAGTTGATGGCGCAAATCCTGAGACGCTACCTGCAGAAGGATGATCTGATCGTTGTTAGCTCAGATTTCACACACTTCGGACCGCGATATGGCTATGAGCCGTTCAAAAGTGATTTTAGAGAGAACATTAAAAAGCTCGATGCCGAGGCGTTCTTGCATCTCAGTAAGCACGATCTGGGTGGCTTTACTTCATATAGAGAAAGAACAGATGCCACTATATGTGGTTTCTATCCCTGTTCAGTTTTGATTGCGCTCTTGCCGGAAGATGCTCACGGAAGTTTGCTGAGATATAGAACAACTCAAGATATGCAAATTGACGAAGCCCACAATTCGGTGTCGTATCTGGCGCTGGCATTTTCGGCAGCGAGTAATGAAGGCTGGAAAAAAATCGACGATGCAGCCGCGCTAAAAATTAGTGACACCGACAAACAAAATCTTTTGAAGGTGGCGCGATTGACGTTGGAGACTTTTGTCAAAACCGGGAAACGTCCGAGTGACGGGGATTTGAAGTTCGCAGTCAGCCCTTTCGTGAAGCAACCGATGGGGGCGTTTGTCACTTTGTACAAACACAATTCGAGCTTGCAGCGTGAGAAAGAGTTGAGAGGCTGCATTGGCTATATCTGGCCTATCAAATCATTGCTAGAGACAGTTGTCGACAACGCCATCGGCGCGTGTTCGAAGGATTATCGATTCCACAACGTCACTGCTTCAGAGTTGAACGATATCGACATCGATATCAATGTTTTGACTGCACCTAGAAGAGTTGCAGGATACAACGATATCGTCGTTGGTCGAGACGGTGTCGTTTTGTACAAAGATGGCCTACAATCAGTATTCTTGCCTTCAGTAGCAACAGAGTTTGGTTGGGACCTACCCGAGATGCTGACTCAGCTCGCACAGAAAGCCGGTCTGAAAGCGGATGATTGGAAAGAAGGCGCGAAATTCGACGTCTTCCAGTCAGAGTCCTTCGAAGAGAAGTGAGCCCTGACCGGTGTGACGGCGGAAAGCTGATGTCTATCTGAAAGTGATCAGCAGGTGCTGCAACATGACCTGCAACACGGTGAATACCAGGAAGACGAAAGTATTGTCTTGAGTTGCGAAGCGAGTTAATTCCGCCTCGACACTAGGGATGGTGCGCGCTTTCTGATCGTTTGTAAGGAAGCTCGTAGAGAGCACCATTCTGGGGTTCGATCTCCAGAGTCCGTAGCTGAAAAGTTCTTCTGTATTTGATTCGACAACCGCGAACCGAAAACCAGGAATCGAAAGTTCTTCGCATTGTTTGGTGATAACTTCCGCTAGTTCAGGATTTTCTTTTGCGACTTCTTCAAGTTGCACAAATCTTGCTTTGAAATATCTCGACTCAGCCCAGTCCATGATGAACGGCATCAACATGATGAACAGGACGTTCCAGCAGAGCGTAAGAATAGCCGCCCCTCTGGCTCCGATCTCATTGTGTTGAACAGCCTGGGCGACCGGGATGGTGAACAAAAGTCCCGCTGCAAAAGTCGCCGAATAATAAACTTTCAAAATGCGCGAAGGTCGCATGGATTAATTCCCACGAAAGCTAATGCTATATACGGTTCAGACCAGTGTCGTATTTCTATTGTTCCCCCACTTTTAGGGCTCAAACCAGTTGACAACTTGAATTCCAGTGATTTAGACAGCGCAGTCCAAATCGGGCATAGTGTATGAGAGCACCGAGGTTAAAATGGCACCCAACGCATCTTTCGAGGACTATCATCGATTTATCACGAGTCGTCTGCGGTCGCTGGAAGAAAAACGCGCTGACAACGACCCGGAAAGGCTCCATCACCTCGCGATGACGCCGGACTCGATGCTTTTGCGCAAGTGGCTGTTGATAGTTTCATGTGCTGGATTTCCAGCATCGTTTTTATTGATGTTTTTGCTCGGAATAATTTCTCCGATGTTGCCACCAGTTATCGGTCAGTTCTTCTGGATATTGGCAAAAGGTGCAATGGGAATAAGCTTCTTGATCTTCCTGGTAGGCATTTATTTAACACTCGTGAAAAGCGACGCGGATGGGCGGTGACACATGGCTTCTTTGAAAACTGCAGATGATATCGTCACGCTGGCGCAGAAATCGGCGATTTCACTCGTGCGATTTTTGTTCTGCGACACAACAAGCATCATTAGAGGAAAGTGCACGCGAACAGATAAGCTCAAGGAGCGCATCGAATCTGGTATCGGACTTGTCAAAGGCACCATGTCCATGAACATTCTCGACCAACTGCAAGGTGATACCGGTCTTGGTGCTGTTGGCGAAGTGCGACTGATACCAGATTTGGAGACCTGGGCTGTTCTGCCTTACGCAGAGCGAACCGCGTCGTTGATTTGTGACTTGAAAGAATTGAATATGACGGGTTGGGACCACTGCCCCCGCACACTTCTCAAGAAGGTAGTGGATGAGGCGAAAGGACTTGGGTATAGCTTCCAAGTTTCATTCGAGCCGGAGTTTACTCTGGGCACACTCGACGAAAATAATTTTCAACCTATAGATAAGAGTCTGTGTTTTTCAACTGACGGTATGAATCGCGCTGGAAAATTCATCAATAGATTTGTCGACTCACTCGAACGACAAGGTATCGAGGTCGAGCAATACTATCCTGAGCTGGGCGCCGGTCAGCATGAATTGAGCATTCGGCACACTTCGCCATTGCGCGCCTGCGACCGGCAAATTCAATATCGAGAAACTCTGCGCGGTGTTGCATTCGAGCAAAATTTGCAAGCGATGATTGCACCAAAGCCTTTTGATGATCAACCAGGCAATGGCTGTCACTTGCATCTGTCTGCTTGGGACGTTTATCAAGAACGGAATCTGTTTTGGGCTGATAACGGATTGAGCGATTTTGGACGCTTCTTCGTTGCTGGAATTCTTAAGCACTTACCAGGTTTGGTGGCGCTGACGTGCCCCTCCGTGAACTCCTACCGCAGGCTGAAACCACGCGCCTGGAGTTCTGCATACACTTGCTGGGGTTTTGAAAATCGAGAGGCTGCCGTTCGTGTTCCGTCGGTGTATCTCGGTCAAGAAATGGCAACCACAAATATAGAATTGAAATGTGTTGATAGTTCATCGAATCCATATCTGGCACTGGCGGCGGTGCTCGCGGCGGGGCTGGATGGTGTCAAGCGTCAGATAAGTTTGCCGCTTCCAGTAGACGTGGATCCCAGTACGTTATCCAGTAGTGAGATGGAAGAGCGACAGATTCGCAGGCTTCCCGAGACACTGCAAGAGGCTTTGATCGAGCTTGAAGAGGATGAAGTGCTGATGAATCTTCTCGGCAACTTCGGTCAAACTTTCATCTCTGTGAAAACTTCTGAATGTGGTGCATTTGCTGGAGCGAATGCGGATTTCGAATTGACTCAGCACCGAACACGATTCTAACTGATGATAAACCTCAGTCGAATAATTCTCATCGATCACCACGCTCATTCGCTGGTCAATGATTTTTCCCAGTTGGATGCGATTGGCTTTCGAAGAGCTTTTAGCGAGACTAGCTCGCTATCCATGTTGCAATCTGATGTTCAATACCACTTGCACTACATGCACATGTTGCATGAATTAAGCGAATATCTGGACATTGAAGAAGATGAAGAAAAAATTCTAGAGATGCGCAGTCGGCTTGGTAAATCTGACTATGTGCAAATGCTCTTCGATGATGCTTCCATCGGTGGCTCAATTATTGATGCGGGATTCAGGAAAGACGACTCAATTCGAATCGAGTCTCTGAATGCGGTATTTGAGCGGCCAGTCTACCAATGCCTTCGGATTGAAGCGTTGATAGAGGAAATTTTCGAACGTGTGGATACGTTCTCGGATCTTTGTGATGAACTAACGAAGTCTCTGTCACAGAAAAACAATCCGCGCACTGTGGCACTGAAAACAATTGCTGCTTACCGCGGTGGATTGGAGCTGTCGGAAGTAACTCATGCAGCAGCGAAAGATAATTTTGACGAACAGAAACAAACGGTGGCGAAGAGCAAAAATAAATTCAGAGTTTTTCGTTCACCGATGTATCACTACTTGCTGGCGCGTGCGTTCGAAGTGGCAGGGCAGCAGCATTTTCCTGTTCAAATCCACACGGGCTTGGGGGATGCGGACGCTAATCTGCTTGAAGCGAACCCCTGGTGTTTTCGTGGGATTTTGGAAAACCGCAAATTTGCGAGTGTGAATTTTGTCTTTCTACATTGTTATCCCTACGTTCGAGAAGCAGCGTTGCTGGCGTCATTGTACAAAAATGTTTTTATCGACGTATCGCTTGCAATAAATTTAGTGTCCGCGCAAGCCGCGAGCATTTTCTCGGATGCAATTTCCGTAGCTCCTTCAACAAAGATATTGATTGCAACTGATGGACACAGCGTTCCAGAAACATACTGGTACGCAGCGCATTCTGCGCGTCGAGCACTATCTATGGTGCTGTCACATTTGATCGGCAACGGATATATTGGTGAAGCGCAAGCACTGCTTATTGCAGAGCGTCTTTTCCACAAAAATGCACAATCCCTGTATAGGTTGTCCGAGTTCGAGTGACAGTTCGCCGGCTGTGTGTTCGATGCCACCAACACAACTACTCGCTACTCGATACTCTACCTTCTCTGTAATGCTTGCCTGGCAATTCATACCGGCGGAGATATCGACAAAATGCAGATTAATTTCGTAGACTATAGGCGACCGATGCGGAAACCCTGAGCTTGTATTTGCGTCTGTCGTGCTGCAAAAGTTTGCGAGGAAATCATATGTTGGATCCAAATGTGCGCGCATCGGTCGTTCCATACTATGGACCGTGGACTGTGCTGAATAATGCCGGTGAAGTAATGACTACGGCAGCCACACAGGAGGAAGCATTAAGGACCGCGCGCACTAATCTTCCAGAGGGTTCCATCCTGGCGATCGACGCGGCGAATTGCATCGTGCGACTCGTAATTCCGACTGCTATCGAGCGCCAACATACGCCCCCTTCAGGCGTGGTCAGTGCAACCGAAACACTTTTAGAAACTTCGGAGCAGGACTGAGATGAAAACTACTAATTCTCGAAACTTATTGTCTGCGCGTTCAGTCCAATAAGCGTGAAGACAAACGGAGAATTCAGAAATGGTCATTTTGTGGCTGCCCAGCATTTTACTCAGCATCCTTCTTAGCGTAGGTTTAACCGTTCTTCTCAATGCCTTTGCCCGTCGCTCTTAAACTATCGTTGCTGCTGTGAATGTGAGTAGTAGTGCGGGTATATCTCCTGAATGGACACGGAGACCCTTGCCCAGAACTCCCGCCCGTTGAATATCCGACGGGATGCTAGCTGATTCAGGAAAGCAAGCAGCTTGAGACAGAAAAGCTCACCGATGGAGCTGTGCTACGCCCAGGTCATTCTAAGCGGAATGGTCATTTGCGGTGTCCGCTTTGGGCCGCTTTTATCGTTGATCCTCGAACCTTCACCTCAGGTGGCAAGCAGTGACCTGGCCAACGGTGAAGCCTCTTTGCTTTTGTCTTCGCGTTGGAAATTGGTGTCAACCGACGAATTCCAAAAGGACAAAGATCTCACTTGTGAAGCATTGTCCAGAGAACAGCAACTGAATTTGCTATCTTCATGTGCCGATGAGACTATCGTCGATGTTGACTTGTCGCTTGAAGGTCCAACGCTGATTTTGTTCTTGTCTAATGCAAAAACAATGGTCATCAACGGCTTCGATGAGCAGTACGAAACATGGAGTTTCGCTTTGCGTCACGCGGATGGCGGCAAAACAATCCAAGTTTTCGCAATGCCTGCCGGACAGATTGCCTGTTTAAATACTTACTGGAAGTGAATCCACAAATCGGCGCCACTGTACTGAGACACGGCGAGCCGAAGCGACCGCTTTTGCAAACAACTTATGTGTAGGTCTACCGAGGTGTATGTGCACCGAGATGTGCGTGCACCGAGATGTACGTGTACCGAGATGTACGTGTACCGAGGTGTACGTGTACCGAGTTCTAAACGTGAAACGGCGTTGATTTCGGTCGGATTACGTTGCCGCTACTGAGCTTTTGTGGCTTCTGGTCATAGAACATAATCTGTGCGACAAGGGCGAAGCCACCACCAGCGGCGAGCATGAAACAGATCATCGCCAGACCTGGGTATCCGAATACTCGGAAGTGAGTTTCTACGCGCATCAGCAGCGCCGCACCGATAATCAGCGCAGCCAGCACTAATCCAGATGTAATGCGGTTCGCTACTTTCTGGAATGAGTCGGTCAAGATCTTTTCGTCGATTGCTTCAACTTCGATGTGCAGTTTATTCGACGCCATCAAATCCAAAATCTTGTTGATTCGCGTCGGCAGTTTATCCGAGAAATCTTTTGCCTCGATCATGCTGTTGAACAAGCCAGCCGGTGACAGGCTCTTCATCATGCGTTGCTGCGTTAAATGCGCCGCATTTCGTCGGACTGAAGCGTTCGGATCAAATTCTGGATCCAAAGTTCTACCAACTTGATCCAGGTTAAGCAATGTCTTGCCGAGCATGGTCAATTCGGATGGCATCTTCAAACCGTGATCGGCAGTAGTTTTTGTGATTGCCAAAACTACTTTTCCGATTTCCATGTCACGAATATTGGATCCGAATGTTTGCTGCACCAGATCATTGATCTGCTTGCGACACGCAGTAGAATCAAAATCACGTTTTACTTCACCGATTTGAAACGCCAGTTCGGCTGCGTCGTCACCCTGTCCTTCACTAATTGCCAGAAGTAATTGCAACAGTTTGGACTGCATTTCTGGTGTCAACCGCGCGACCATACCCAAATCGATCAAGCCGATTTTACGGTCGTCAGTCAAGAAAACGTTTCCTGGATGCGGGTCGGCGTGGAAGAATCCATCAACCAGAATTTGCTTCAAGTAACATCGAAACACTTCTTCGGCGAGTGGTCCGCCATCGATTTCAATCTGCTCTAACTTGGTGACAGAAGTGATTTTCTTCCCGTGCACATAATCCATCGTCAGTATGCGCGAGGTGCTGTAATCATAAATGGGTTCAGGCACGTAGATTTTTTCAAACTCTTTCAAGTTTTCGCGCATCGTATCAAGATTTCGTGCTTCTTTCCTGTAATCGAGTTCTTCTAGAATCGTTTTGCGAAACTCTTCGAGCATTTTGCCGTATTCATATTTACGACCGCTCTCGGTGTGTGAATCATAAAAGTCAGCTACATCTGCAAGAATCTGCAAGTCTTCTACAATCTGTTCGCGAATGTTCGGACGCTGTACCTTCACAGCGACCTCGCGCCCGTTACGCATACGAGCATGGTGAATCTGACCGAGAGATGCGGCTGCGACCGGTTTATCGTTGAAATAATCAAATGCCCGGGATATTCTTACCCCAAGTTCGCTTGTGACAATTTTTTCTACTTCGGCAAAGCTAAAAGGCTCACAGTTATCTTGCAGGCGCGACAGTGCCACCAGATATGGTTCCGGCAAAAAGTCTGGTCTGGTTGATAGAAGCTGACCTACCTTAACGAATGCAGGACCAAGCTTTTCCAGGTCCTTCGTCAATTCTTCCGCCTTGCCCCGTAACTCTGGTGCTACGACGCCGCCATCACCCGTGGTGAGTGCTTCGTCGAGCCCCACATTTTTGACTAAATCGGAATTGCCATATTTGAGGAAGAGCATGGCAATATCCTTGTATCTCTTCACATATTCTGGCCTAAGTGAAATACCCACAGCGGTAAACCCCCTAATTCGATTCTGAAGACACGACGGTTACAGCCGGACGTTCGTTCCATCCGCCATTCGTGGACACATCAAATCGGGGTTTCTACTGTTGAGCTTTTGTCACGAGCTTTTAAGACTGGACTAGTGAGCACTCTGCTGAGCGCGCAATTCCTTAATACAGGTCACTATGTTTTCCGGAGCTGGTGTACCGCGCTGGTAAAAACAAATGTTGCCACCTGGGTCGATTACGACAACTGTGCGTTTGATAAAAGGAAGCCATCCCAAAAACGCTTTGTACTTCTTCGCGGTCACGCCATCTGGGTCGCTCAGGATTGGAAAGTCTAATCGCTGACGTGTGCAGTAACTACGAGATTTGTTGGCAGGCGCAGTGTTCACACCAAAAACCAGCGCATTATCTTCAAGCAGAGAACCAGAACTCAAGCTGAAATCGCTGAGCTGTTTATTACAAGTCGGACTATCGTTCTGCGGATAAAAAACGAGCACAACAAAGGAGCCCGCCAAACTTTCGAGCGTGATGTGCTGCCCGGTTGTTGACTCGAGAGAGAACTCCGGCGCTTTCTCGTTGAGCATTCTCGTTTATCCCGCTGTTGTTGCCGATGGTGATGTCGATGTCGTCGTAGAAGTGAATAATAGCGCTTTTGATTTGATCTGTGCGCCCCACAAAGTGACAAGCAAATTGATTTTGCTGCCTACTTCCTGCTTGAACTCAGCAGGACCATAGTGCCGAATGCCGATCTCGACGAATTTATTGAACTCATCCTCAAGATAACCGAAGAGCATGCGTTCATCAACTTCTTGTCGCATCACCATTTGATTCAGAAGAATGAACAGGTGTTTGCGTGGTCGGAAAAAATTCAAAACATAAGCGCAAAACTCAGGCGAACTTTGTTCGTAAGTAAGCGGATTGAAATCGCAATTCAATTGCTCCAATCGCTTTTCAAATTCGCGAAGCTCTTCGCGATACAGTTTAACGAACTCCCAGGAGCGTCGGTAACGCTCCTGGTCGTCATTTTGAATCATCTGCGTGTTGGTCTGACGCATTTGCTGATAGATAAAAAAGAGCACGATGGTACTACTGATCGCTTGCGCCCAATCGGCAGCCGAACCAAAGTCCACGTGATGCATTTTTATCCTTGGATAGTTTGAGTGGCGAACCGCTCAACGTATCTACAGTAGTCTGAGTTACATCAACTCAGACATGATCTTCTTCAACACATCTTTCGATGGTCTGGTGCGCGATTCTGGAAGTGTTGCGAGAGGTTCGTCAACCAAATCCATTGTCGAAACGAAGTCCGGTTTCTTCTCATCGATGAAGAGAAGTCCGGTGAGGAATTGTTTTTCCACGTTCGACTTCAAGATTGTAGTCATCGCCATTTCGCGGCTACGTGGATCGTATTCCTTCTCGAGCTTCTTCAAGCGCAAGTGCGAACCGTCATGCAATTCAACGTCTTGTACAGAACCTTCTTCGTAATCAACAGTGATCTGTTCGTAGAAAGGAATGAAGCCCAATTCGTGAATTGGAGTTTCCATTTCTTTTGCGTACTTGTAGCTCTTTGTTGATCCTTCGTGGTTGTTGAAGGTGACGCATGGGCTGATTACATCGAGGATGGCTGTGCCTTTGTGTGAAGCAGCAGCTTTCATCAAAGCCATCAACTGTTTAGGGTCGCCAGCGAATGAACGTCCGACGAATCCGCAACCGAGTTCGATTGCCAAACCGCACAAGTCGATCGGCATGTACTCGTTCAACTTACCGCTCTTGGCTTTGGAACCGAGGTCGGCTGTGGCTGAGAATTGTCCTTTCGTCAAACCATAAACGCCGTTGTTTTCAACGATGTAGATCATCGGAACGTTACGACGAACGAGGTGGCAGAATTGACCGAGTCCGATGCTGGCTGTGTCGCCATCACCGCTGACACCAATCAATTTCAAATCTTTGTTCGCCATGTTGGCGCCGGTTGCAACCGAAGGCATTCTGCCGTGAACTGAGTTGAAGCCGTGAGCGCGGTTCAAGAAGTATGCAGGAGTTTTTGATGAACATCCGATACCACTTAATTTTGCAACTTGGTGAGGAGCAATTCCGAGTTCGTAAAACGCTTTGACGATTTGAGCGGTGATTGCATCGTGTCCGCAGCCGTCGCACAGGGTCGATGGTGCGCCCTTGTAATCATTTAGAGTCAAACCGATGCGGTTTTGTGGTGGTTGTGTAGGTGATTGAACCATGACTATTTCTTCTCCTGCTCTAAAATTGCATCCGTGACGAATTGAGCATCAATCGGAAGACCTGTGTAGTGTCTAACTGAGCGCAACTTCGTTGCGAGATCAGGCAATTCGACTGTGACCAAATCGCGCAACTGAGCGTCGCGGTTTTGTTCAATTACATAAACGTGGTCATGAGCTTCGACGAACTTACGCAAGTCTTCGGTGAAAGGAAGAGCGCGTAAGCGGTAGTAGCTTGTCTTCACGCCAGCCGCAGTCAATTGGTCGCGAGTTTCGGTGACTGCCCAGTGAGTAGATCCGAAAGCGATGATTCCAATTTTGGCACCAGATACGGTATCGACTACTGGTTGTGGAACGAACTTGCGAGCAGTTTGGAATTTGCGATCCAAACGGTCCATCAAATTCTTATAGTCTTCTGGCTTTTCAGTGTAGGTCGCCTTCTCGGTGTGTCCGCTACCTCTGACGAAGTAAGCAGCGAGAGGATGGTCTGTTCCAGGCAACGTGCGGTAAGGAATACCGTCGCCGTCTACGTCTTTGTAACGAGCGAACTCACCAACTTTTTCCAACTGCTTCGCGTCGAGAACTTTGCCGCGATTGATTGGCTTGGTTGGATATTCGAATGGGTCTGACATCCAGTTGTTCATGCCGAGATCGAGGTCGGTGAGAACGAACACTGGAGTCTGGAATTGCTCTGCAAGATCGAATGCTTCGCCAGCCATCGTGTAGCACTCTGCCACCGAACCTGGTAGCAAGATGATGTGCTTGGTGTCGCCATGCGAGAGAATGTAGGTACTGAGCAAATCGGCTTGGGATGTACGAGTTGGCATACCAGTCGATGGTCCAACACGTTGAACGTCGAAGATAACAGTTGGGATTTCGGTGAAGTAACCGAATCCGATGAATTCTGCCATCAACGAAATTCCAGGTCCCGATGTCGATGTCATCGAGCGTGCACCTGCCCAACCGGCTCCTAGAGCCATACCGATTGAAGCGAGTTCGTCTTCGCCTTGAATTACTGCGAATGAATTTTTGCCGCCTTCTTCAACGCGGTATTCATGCAAGTAATCGATCAAAGTTTCGCAAAGACTCGATGATGGAGTGATTGGATACCATGCAACAACTGTGACACCAGCGAAGAGCGAACCGAGAGCCGCAGCTTCGTTCCCGTCGATGATGATTTTGCCTGCGGTTTTGTCCATGCGTTCGATGTGATACGGATCGTCTTTCTTCAGATTTTCACGAGTCCATTCACGACCGATGTTGATTGCGTTGACGTTCAACGGAACAACTTTTGCTTTACCTGGGAATTGTCCGGTAACAGCTTTTTCGATTTCTTTGTCGTCGAGGTTGAGCAACTCAGCTACGACACCGACGTAAATCATGTTGGTGAGCAGCTTTCTCAACTTGATTGTTTCAGTCGCTTTAGCAGCGAGTTCACCAAACGGAACTTGGTAGTGCTTGATATCTGAGCGAACTTCGTGCAGCTTCAACTCGACTGGGCTAATGCAGACCGCGCCTGGAGTCAAAGACTTCACGTCTTCGAATGCTGTCTGTGGGTTCATGGCAACCATGATATTCGTTTCGCGTTTTCGAGCGATGTAGCCATCTTTGTTGACTCGAATCGTGAACCAGGTTGGAAGACCCGCGATGTTCGAAGGAAACAGGTTCTTGCCGCTTACGGGAATGCCCATCTGAAAAATCGTGCGCATGAGCACGTTATTCGAAGATTGGCTTCCTGACCCGTTTACTGTGGCGACTTGAATTGAAAAATCGTTTACGACACGTCCTTGTTCTGTTTTTTGGACGCTGTCAGCAGCTAGCGTTTTCACTATTGGATTACCCTACTTTAAAGAGCGATACGCAGTAAAGTGTAACAGCGCAGACCGCGAAAGGCGCTCGAATACAACATTCGATAAGGTTTCGCAACAACAAATTTTGTTAGTATTCGTGGATAGTCTGTGCAGGAAGCTGCTCGACGTAATACCCGGATGTCGTGGCAGCGAGCTACTCAACGAAATCCCGGCTTTGTTAGTGCAGCAAGCTACTCAACGAAGTCCCGGCTTTGTTAGTGCAGCAAGCTACTCAACAAAGTCCCAGCTTTGTCAGTGCAGCAAGTTACTCAACGTCGCAGATTTGTCAGTGCAGCAAGCAACTCGACTGAACCCGGGATTTTTTGAGCAACCGAGAGCGGATTGGCTCTATGTCGCGTTCTCATCAATGTGAACGTCGAGCAGAAATGGTCCAGGCGATTCGAACATTTGATTCAAAGCTTCTTCGAGGTCGCTCATCACTGACACGGTGTTGCCGGGAACGCGCATTGCACGCGACAGTTCAGTGAACGCGAGAGGCGGGTTGTCTAAGAAAATTCGCGCTTCACTGCGCACAGATGGCGTCAATCTGACGTTGTAGTTCGTGCGTCCCAATGAATTGACGACGATGAATTTGACGTGTAACCCGTAGTGGGCGGCTGTCCACAGCGCTTGAGGATAGTAGAGAATTGACTCATCTGACGTAAGGCAAACCACAGTACTTTCAGGACTTGCCCACTGCACGCCAAGAGCCGCAGCCGGACCGTGTCCTGCGATTCCACCGTTGGAGCCGAAATACGAAGAGCTATTCTCGAGACTCAAAGTCTCGAAGGGATCAGCCTTTTCAGAGACCAGGTCATTAACGATGACTGATGATTCCGGTCGAACCGCGTCGAGAAGCCTGAGCAGCCAGCTCAGCGTGATTCTCGAATCCTCTCGGGGATATCCAGACTGCTCTTCTTGCTGTTCGCGAATTTTTGAAATTGTGGAAATAGTCTGGGATGCGCGCATCTTCGCTGAAGTTACCCAGGTCGAGTCAACGATGAGCTGGATGTCGGCGCGCAATCTTGACAAGCTTTCGCCGATGTCGGCATTTGTGGTCAGGTCGCATGGCAGCGAGCGCCCAGATAATCCGGGTTCCACGTTCAATTGAATGACGTAGATTCCTGGTTTGATTAGCGGTGGGTCTTCAGTCTTCGCTGGTAAGCGCGTCTGCATGCCGATGACGAGCACACAATCGAATGACTGCAAAGTTGCGCTGGCTTTGCTGAGATTTAGAGGCAGAACACCGCCGAATTGCGGATGTCGATTCGGGAAATTGACTCCGGTCGGCATCGGTTCGCAGAAGACGGGGCAGCCGATTACTTCGGCAAGCGTCACCACTTCTTTTCTCGCTTTGTAAGCGGATACTTCGTTTCCAACTATGATGCAGGGGCGTTTTGCCGAAACGAGTGCCTTTGCTGCTTTTCGCAAAAATCCTTGATCCGCCGCGCCCAGAGGACTTGTCTGCGGTGGACGAATAGTGCGCACATTGGTCGGTTCCAGCAGTAAATTGATTGGCAAAGACATGAAAACGGGTCCCTTCGGCGGAGAGTTTGCCTCATGGAAAGCGCGTCTTATAAGCCGAGGAATTTCTGATGCAGTACGCAACTCGCATACCCACTTGCTTACAGGGCGAGCCAGTTCACACAGGTCGCCCCAGAGCGGTGGTTCGTCGTTGAGAATGCGCGTATCTTGCTGGTCTGCGAGCACAATCATCGGAACGCGAGCATGACTTGCGTTGTACAAACTTGAGAGGCTGTTGATCAAGCCCGTTGCTGCAGGCAAGCTGACGACGCCAGGTCGCCCCGACGCCTGTGCGTAGCCGATTGCCATCGACCCCGCAATCTCTTCGTGCATCGCTGCCAGATAGTGAATGTCTGTGTTCAGGTCGAATGCCGCACCGATTAAGGGCGAATCTGCCGAGCTCAAGCTACCGAATATGAATCGCGTGCCCTCGGATGAGAGCTGGTCAAGTAGTAGATGGCTGGCTAAGTATTCCGGCATGCTCACCTGGTTGGAGTTTCTACTGAAGCGATATCGGTTCGGTTCTAAATAATCAGCGTTGTTGTACTTGTTGCAAAGCGCGGAGTGTGGTTCTCAATAGGGGCGCTGACTGTTGGATGTCGAGTTTAAACTGAATTTGCTTTCAGTGAAACCGCGAATTTGAGCAACATCAATTTATAAGATGAGCGATTTGCTCGGTGATGCTGCTTCAAGAGCACGTACCGATATCGGTACATAGGAATCGCTCGGATCCGCCACAGAATGCCAAAAGGCGTCCTGCCTTCACTTCGAGGGAGAATCACGAACCGATATCGGTTGGCGGAGCGAGTAAGTTGTCAATGCGTTAAAGGTGATCGAGTTCCAAAATAGGACATGGAAAGAAGTCAGCCCAATCGTCGAGCGATTCATCAAATGAGAGAAACATGGGTCGTCCCCAAGTTCTTATCGAGTAAGTCAGAGGTTTGAAAAGGTGCTTCGTCACAAGCTCCGCAGGCAAAACTTGTTCGAGTCGGAACCCTGGAAACAGATCCGTCGCAACTGACTCCCAGCCTCGAATCTTGTGCATTCTGTGGGTAATAGCGTGCTCGATCAATTTCCACCAGAGCTGATGACGAGCTGATTCCGTTCCTATTAGCTCCAGAATACGCAGATTGTGTCCACCTCGTTCTGTCAGCGCATACCCTGTCTGCGTGCCGTTTTCTAGCGCGTAGGTTATCTCGAGTCGTGGCCAGGCAAGAGTCGAGTGATCGGCAAGATAGCGCTCTTTAGCCAACTTATAGTCCAGATATTTCTCGTCTCGATCGAACGCAAATGGCTGCGATCGTTGCCATCTTTTATAGATGCGAATCATATTTTGAACGTCGGAGTCTTCAACATAAGCTACTTCAGGAGCCACATAGTCTTTGAACTCGGGCGAGCGCGGCAAGTTCGCGCCGAAATCTGCGGCGCCGAATTCCAAAAATCCGAATTGCGCGTAAAAGTCCGGCGATATATCCGAGAAAAGAATGGCTCCGTCATAACCGTCTTCGCTGCATGCATCAAGCACGGACTGGATCATCTTTGACGCAAATCCTTGCCCGCGCGCCTGTTTCATTGTGTAGACGGCGCCGATTCCGCCAAAGCGATAGGACTCGCCGCGCGAATTTAGTGAGACATCGTAAAGTTTGCAACTGCAAACTATTCGACCATGCTCTTTGAGGACAATGAACTTATAGTTGCGCCGTGCCCAGGGATGGTTGATCGAGCGCCAAATATAATCCTGATACTGGTCTTTTTGCAGCCCTGGCGACCATATTTCGCGGCTCTCGTGGAGCACTGTCAAGATGTCGCTCCAGTCTGCCTGCGTGATTGTCATTAGGTCCTTCGTCCCGCCTAAATACCAGTAAATATTCTATCCCTTGCGAAGGTCGTAAAATATGTCTCTCGTTTTGTTTGCGGCGCTGAATCGGGCGCGTGAACAAATGCACGTGAGACTACATTTGGTGCTCGAACCTGGAGAAAAATTGTGGCGACAATTTCAGAAATTTATTCCGCACAGACTATTCAAACGCGTATTGCGGAACTCGGAAAAGAAATCAGCCGCGATTACGCTGATGTCGAAAAGCTTGTCGTCATCGGTGTTATGAAAGGTGCGTTCTGCTTTCTTGCGGATCTTGTTCGCAATATTTCAATCAAAGATCCTTTGCAAATCGAATTTGTGCGATTGAGCAGTTATGGTGCAGGCACTGAGAGTTCCGGCCATGTTCAAGCTCCATGGTTGGATTTGCCGGATATTCGTGGTCGAAACATTCTCGTCGTGGAAGACATTGTAGATTCTGGACGGACAGCTAAGTTCTTTCTCGAATATTTGAAGGACCAGTTCAGTCCGAAGTCTTTGAAAATGGCAGTCTTTCTGGACAAGCCGTCTCGTCGCGTTGTGCCTTGTCAGCCGGACTACACAGGCTTTGTGATCAAGGACCTGTTCGTCGTCGGGTATGGACTCGATTACGCTGAAAATTACCGAGAACTGCCATTCCTCGGCGAAATGAGCGGAGTTTCCGAAGGCTAGTCCAGCGAAACGCATCCGAAGGCTAGTCTATTGAAACGGAGCTCGTAAACAACGCGAGCAGACGCGTATTCTGTCTTCGATATGTCTAATGGATACTTTTGAACGCGGCTTATATGAACGTAAACGGCTGAAAGCGAACCGTGAGCGTTTGGTTTAATATAGGTTGTTAGTCGACCAACCTCTACTCGGAATGCAACCTAGGCTCAGCAAAGATAAATCAACAAAGCTTCGCGCTTCTGGCGGGCATAGCTTGGTGGAAATCGGCATCGCTGTCGTGCTGCTGGTTGTGATCGGGCTTTTGATTAGCAACATCTTTGTGATCCACTTGGCAAAAGAGTACAACGACAAAGCTTGCAAGCTAGCTGTTCTCTCTGCGGCGCGGGCGTTGGTCAGTGGGCAGGATGCTGGCGGAATTCAGAAAGCCGCGCTTGATGGACTGAACGATTCGCCGCAAGGTGGCTACTTCATTGAGCATCCGACTTTTCTTGATTATCAGGACGAGAAAACCGGTGGTGTTCGTCATTTGAAAGTTCAGACTCAAACTATCGCTCGAGTGCCGTTTCCGATTCTCTTGATAGATGGAGAAACCCAGGAGCACGGCGGCGAGCTGACATTCAAATCCACGTACATTGTGGAATTTGCAGGCAAGAAGCAATAATCCGGGCTGGACAACATCTCCGGTCGAAACAATAAATCCGGTTGAAACAGCAAAGCCGGTTGGGAACAACAAATTCGGTTGAAACAGCAAAGCCGGTTGGAACAATAAATCCGGTTGAAACAGCAAAGCCGGTTGGAACAACAAATCCGGTTGAAACAGCAAAGCCGGTTGGAACAACAAATCCAGTTGAAACAGCAAATCCGGTTGAAACTACAAATCCGGCTGGGACAACAAACCGGTCGAAACAACAAAGCCGGCTGAAACGGTCGTCGAGACGACTGGTCAGGTGGTCGTCAGTGACTGCACCAAATATGGTGTGCCTGTAAGTCGGACCACGTCCGGAATTATGATGCTGATTTAAGTGTCTGGTTGACTAATTCGCTTGAATCTGGACTTCTGGCTCAGATAATTGCGAGTGTTGGTGCCGCACTTTAGCATCCGTGATATCGAATAACGTCGAGGTCGTCATGTTCAATGCACCTGCAATCTTGTTTGCAGTCGTAACCGTGACATTACGCGAGCCGCGCTCGATGTCACTAATATACGTCCGGTGCACTCCAGACAATTCCGCGAGTTGTTGTTGCGTCATGCTGATTTCCGCGCGACGTTCGCAAATTGATTGCCCGAGGGCGACCAACCAATCATCTTTCTTTTCGTCTTCTTTTCGAGCCATGTTGCCTTGAGTCTTAAGTGGATATCGCTATTCTAGGACACCGATTGTGAGTTGTCGATGAGTGGCAACAAAGCAAAAAACTTGAGGGTGATACAAAAACTCGCAATGATAGAACCGGGACATGTAGTTACATGCGTTGGAAACACTGTAGACGATCAGCCACATCGAAAAAGCAGTCCTTTTGAGCGCTGTAACTGAAAAATGTTGGTACATGCGCTTCTGAAGATTCTGAACTGTTTGGGCCGCAGTCTAATAAAGGCACATATTTGGTGACATTGAATTTCACTTTCACCTCACGCCCAAACCCTCTTACTCATACTTTAGTGTGACTTGATATCACTCTTGAGTGTGGGTGCGATTTTTGTAAAAATCAAGCGAATTGCGTATGCGGCATGGGTTTAAAAAAGACAGAGTTTCTTCAACACTTCAACATGCTATAGACCGTAGTTGCAGCAAAAAAGTGACAGGTGACGCCCAAAAGTTAGACCGGCAATCGCCCTACATGTTGGTGTTCTTGTGGAAGCTGTAGAAAAGCTTGATGTCGTCTTTTACAGTCGGCTTCAGCTTGCTGGTTTTGAACGTCAGCGTCGAACCGCTCAAAGTTGGCTTGCAGGGTCCGCTCCAGAGCATCGTGTTTTTCGGTAGTTTCGACCACTCCAAAGTTGCAGGGTCGTTTTTGAAGTCAGTCACTGGCTTAAGTGTGACCGGAGTTTTCAAAGCATCTGGAGCGAAGGTGACAATGATCTCCGCACTGCCGATCGGCCCTTTCCACGACGAACCGGTGTGCAGGACATAGGAGGTTTGTTTGTAGGTTCCGTTTTCCGATGTCACCTGACCGCCAGGGCGCAGCGTGTACACATCGCGAATCAGGCAATCTTTGTTAGGGGCGAAAGTGACTGTTTTGGTGTGCCAGAACAATCCTCTATCTTTTGTAGGAACTAGCTTGGTTGGTACTTTCTTGCCGTTAACGTAAGAATCGTAGGTGAGGAAGGTCGCTTTGAGTTTGGACAGTGGTGGGAGCGGTTCGCCTTGATAAGGTTCTTCTGCACCGAGTCCCTCGTCGGGGAACCCAACGCGAACGGTCGCTGGTGCGTTGCTTGAGTTGTGGAAAACGAAGTGACAATCGACTTTGATCAGTTCGTCGTGTATATCCATGCGAACCACTTCGCTCTGCATTGAAACACTGGGATGTCCGCTAAGCAAATGCGGCGAACCGCCAAACGAAATGCCACCATCATCTGCAAAAGCGAACTGGGCACTAGATATAGTGCCCAGCAATGCAAATGCAATTGGAAAAATGGAACTTTGAACCGAGCTGCTCATTACTGAACGCTCGATGAAGAACCACTCGAAGCGGCTCCGCTGCTCAATTTCCCTGTGGTGTCGTACACATCGACTGGGGCGAAGTACTGCAAATCTTGTTTGATTTTTGCAGCATCACCAACAACCGAGATTACGACATTGTCGCTATCGATCAATTTTCTCGAAACTCTGCGGATGTCGTCTGGTGTCACAGCCATCACTTTATCCGAATATGTTTGTAGGTAATTGTCCGGCAAGTCGTAGAGCTTCAGTTCAAGCAATCTTTGCGCTAATCCCGATTGTGTCTCGAGACCCAATTGGAACGAGCCTACGATGTAAGCTTTTGCATCAGCCAATTCTTTGTCCGTTACTTTCACGTCGCGAATGCGGCTCAGTTCGTAGAGAAACTCTTCAAGCGCTGGTGCCGTTACGTCGGTGCGTACTTCGGCTTCAGCTGCGAAGCTTCCAGGCTGACGGTGAGCTGTGATGGCGCTGTAAGCACCATATGTGTAACCCTTCTGCTCGCGAACATTCAAGAACAATCTCGAGTGTGCCGCTCCACCAAGAATTTGATTGGCGACGGACATCGGAAAGTAATCTTTATCAGTTTTGCTGATTGCTACGTTGCCGATCTTGAGTGATGATTGCACTGAGCCTGGACGATCCACTAGGTAGATTTTGCGACCATTCTGTTTAGGCAAAGCTGGTTGCTGAACGACTGGCATCGAGCCAGACTTCCAGATACCACCGCCAAATTTGTTTTCCAATTCAGCTTTCAATTTGTTCGCATCGAAATCTCCGACCACTACCAATGTAGATTCGTTTGGCAAATAGTGGGTGTCGTGAAACTGTTGCAGGTCTTCACGAGTGATTTTTGCAATCGTTTCTGGTGTTGGCGAAACAACTGAATATGGATGGTCACCGAAGAGCACTTTGTGGAATCTTTCTTCCACAAGGAAATCTGGCTCGCTGCGCTTCATCGCCAGTGCTTGGGTCAGATTTGTTTTTGCGAGTGTCAATTCTTCTTCTGGAAAAGTCGGATGGAACACGATGTCACTAAGAAGACTGATCATTCTGTCGCTGTATTTTGAAAGCGACGAACCGCTGATGATTGTGAAATCACTGTCGGATACGGCTTTCAAACCGCCTCCAATGAAGTCTGTCTCTTCTGCGATCTCTTTGCTTTTCTTCGATGTAGTGCCTTCATTCAGCATGTCGGCAGTCATCGAGGCCAGTCCGAGTTTCTCGCGTGGTTCGAGTGCCGAACCAGCTTTGACTCCCAGTGCAAGCGTGATGAATGGCACGCGATGGTCTTCAATCATTTGAACTTGCAATCCGTTATCCATTTTGTAATTGATAACAGTCGGCAAACTAAATGGTCTTGGTGCTGGCGGCTTTGGTGGATTCTTGCGCCATGCATCAGGACTGACCTGTGCTGATGGCACTTCTAATTTTCCTGTATCCGGCCCCTGGGCATCAGGATTGGTGGCAGGAGTTTTCTTCAAACTGGCATTCGCTTTATCAACTGGCGAGGCCGCGAACCCTGCTGTTTGCATCGTGGATAGTGTCACGAGCAGACTCAAAATCGAGTGAGTAGAGAATTTTGAAAAGTGCATGCTGGCTCCTTCGGCTTGCAATTAATTGGATTTGGATTCAGTTTCAGTCGATGCCGTCTTTTTGACCGGTTGAACATCGATGATTGTTGTTCTGTCCTTGGTGAAGTATTTCGCGGCGACGCGTTGAATGTCAGCCGGAGTGACTTTCATGTAGCCTTCGATATCCTCGTCGATTTTCTTTGGATCGCCATAGAAGGAAGTGAACTCCGCAAGCATCTCTGCTCTGGCCAATCCACGTTGAACCGATACGTAAGAATTGGAAGAGAACAATGCTCGCAGCACCTGGTTCTTAGTCTTATCCAATTCCGCTTCGGACACTGGTGTTGTCTTCAGTTTTTCCAATTCGCTCCAGACTACTTCGCGTGCTTTCTCTGGTGTGGTGCCTGGTTTGATAATGACGAAGGTTTCGAATGCACCTGGACCGCGGCGCTCGTCGTACTGAGCATCCGCTTTTAGCGCGATCTGGTCGCCTTTGATCATGCGCTGATAGTAGCGCGATGAATCACCGGTCGAAAGAAGGTTTTGAATGATGCTGAGCGGATAATAGTCGGGTTCAGCTTTAGCCGGAGCTTTCCATGCCATCCAGAAAGCTGGCATCTGCGCATGAGCATCATCGACTTTCACATACTTCTCTTTCGTCTGTTCTGGTTCAGCAACTTGAGGCGCTTTCGGTTTTGGTTGCGCGGGGATGTTGCCGAAATATTTCTCGACCATCTTGCGTGTCGCTACTGGATCGATGTCTCCAACGATAGCCATGACTGCGTTGTTCGGTGCGTAATATGTTTTGAAGAAGCTACGTACATCAGCGATTGATGAAGCTTCCAAATCTTCGAATGATCCGATCACCGGATGCGCATTCGACCAGTTGTCGAACGTTACTTCCTCCAGTTTCAATGCTGCTGGAACATACGGTTGGTTGTCGATGCGAGAACGCTTCTCTTCTTTTACTGTTTGAAGTTGGTTCTCGAAATTCTCAGAAGTTACTTTCAGAGAGCGCATACGATCTGATTCTAACCAGAGCGCAAGTTCAAGTTGATTGCTCGGGATTTTTTCGAAGTAGTTAGTGAAATCGTTGTGCGTCGATGCGTTCAACGAACCACCTGCACTTTCAATATATTTGAAGTGCTCGGTTTTGCCGACGTTCTCAGACCCTTCGAACATCATGTGCTCGAACAAGTGTGCGAAGCCAGAACGTCCCTTCTGTTCGTTACGCGATCCTACGTCATATACAATTGCGACTGCTGTCACAGGAACCGTGTGGTCTTCAGACAGGATCACGCGCAGTCCGTTCGAGAGAGTGAAGTCTGCTGTCACCGGAATCAGTGGTTTCTTCCATGTGAACTTATCTGCGGAACTGCTAGCAGCACTTGCTGGAACGGCTGCTAGCAGCTTGCGTTCGGAAGTTCTACTGACACTGCTTACGGTGGCGCTCGTCGATGGCACTTGCACCTCGACCAACTTGCTTGCGCTGGATGTGTCTGCCATCGCTGGCAGTGCGCTACTGATTGACACAGTTGCACTGAGAAGCGCAACGCTTAGTTTGAACATGTTATTAATCGTCCTCATCTTCGGCTCCCAACAAAACACAAGACCAAAAAATTGCCACCACCAAAGCTGACAAAATCCCACCGCCGACACAAATTTTGTCGGGCGCACCATATTGTTTCAGCACCATGTACGAGCTCAAAGCAAGCACTGCTCCGAGGACCGCTACGACATGGCTGATTGAAATACGCGGCATTGTTTATCAGTTCGCACTGGCAGCGTTCGCGTCACAAACGCTCAGACTCGACCACCCGAATGTCACGGCATCAGGTAAGGGTTCAGCATATCAGAGCAAGCGCATCCAGCCTTTAAACTCGAAAGAAAAGGCTGGATTTGATTAACCGTTCTTGACAGTAGGCTAAGCGCGTGAATGGAGCAGGGTTTCGCCGCACTTGCAATTGGCACGGGTATCTGGAATCGTCTCGACGAATTTGACCAGCAAGTTTTGCAACTTGCCGAGGTTCGCGCCAAACACCTTGATGACCTCCGAGTGCGAAACTGGTTCGACGTTTCCGTGCAATCCCGAGTCGTAGTCAGTGATTAAGGAGATATTGACGACGCACATTTCCAGTTCCTTGGCGAGATGCGCTTCGGGATACTGGGTCATGTTGATCACTTCCCATCCCTGCGCGCCGAACCATTTTGACTCAGCTTTAGACGAGAAACGTGGTCCCTGAATGACAACGACTGTGCCTTCAGGATGCATTTTGATGCTGCAGGCTTCTCCTGCTTTTACAGCTAATGGACGAAGTTCAGGGCAATATGTGTCTGCTGCTGAGACGTGAGTTGCGATTGGACCTTCGTAGAACGTGTCGATGCGTGCCGATGTGCGGTCGACGAACTGGTCGCAGACTACGAATTCGCCTGGCTTGACGTGCTTCTGCAAGCTTCCTGCTGCACATGGCGAAATGATTCGGGTTACTCCGAGCGATTTCATTGCCCAGAGATTGGCTCTGTAATTGATTTTGTGAGGAGCAATCGTGTGCTTTGCACCATGACGAGGAATGAAAGCGACTTTCTTTCCAGCCAGAGTTCCGATGGCGACGCTGTCGCTTGGAGGACCGTACGGTGTTTCGATTTGGCGTTCTTCGAACTCGTCGAAGAGTTTATAAAAGCCTGAGCCGCCAAAAATCCCGATATTTGCCGTCAGTTTGTCTGCCACAGCGATTCTCCTTATGAACTCCAATACTCGGCTCAATCTTTCCGAGCCGGGTCACAAATACTAGCATCGTCAAACCCGGCAAAAAGTCTAAAAGTTGCGCATAATGGGTATAAAGACCGTGTCAAAACTCCCTCTGTTTAGCCTTATTCGGATAATTCTTCTGTCCATCGAGCAGTGAGCCGCTAGCGAAACGACCGATATAACTGCTTTGTCAAAAAAGAACAGCGAGTAGACGCGACAAAATCCCGCCCCCGTCAGTCTCAATGGTAAGTTATATGCGCCGGAAACTTTTACTTACAATTCCATTCGTAGCCTTGTCTACGTCAATCGCTGGTTCAAGTGCTCTTTCAAATCAAAGTTCGTATGTGGCGTCGACTTCAGATGCGCCAAGCTTCTCTTCTTTCACCAAACCCAAAAAAGATGTTGATCCCGAGCGACTCTATGCTCGGGTTTTCAATTTGATCAAGGAAGATTTTTACGAGCCAAAAATTCTCGCAAGCGAAGATTTCGATCGCTGGCAACACAAATACGACGGTAAGCTGAAGACGCTAGAAGATGCGCATTTGGCTATTGCCACCATGATCAGTAGCATCGGTGACCGCTACACTAGATTTTTGGATCTCGATGCATTTGCAGACGAGAAGTCTCAGATCGATGCAAAGCTGTACGGAATCGGCATTCAGATCGGAATCGACAAAGATCATCGCGTCATTGTCATCACCCCGATCGACGATACACCCGCATCGAGAGCTGGTCTTCAAGCCGGTGACGAAATTGCCGA
The DNA here is from genome assembly GCA_036702965.1 of Drouetiella sp. Lineage (GTDB taxonomy): Bacteria > Cyanobacteriota > Vampirovibrionia > Obscuribacterales > Obscuribacteraceae > PALSA-1081. Next base: position 43,246 of record DATNPZ010000009.1, on the reverse strand, counting down.
AATCGATGGCAAAGCAACCAAAGGCTTCTCGGTTGAAGATGCAGCCAAATCTATCCGCGGCAAAATCAACACGCCTGTCAGTCTTGTTCTGACTAGAAACAAGCAGAAAATCAAAGTCACCGTAACTCGTGCGGAAATTCCAATCAAAGCCGTTCAGACTGCGAAGATGCTAGATCCGCAAATTGGATATATTCGTTTGAGCAGCTTCATTTCGCAGCAAGCCAATCGCGAGATGAGCGAAGCGCTAACGAAGATGTCTTCGGCTAAGGGCATCATTCTGGATTTGCGTGACAATCCTGGTGGATTGTTGACGAACGCGATCGACATCTCGAACATGTTCCTCGAGACCGGTACTGTTGTTTCAACTGTGGACCGAGATGGCTATAAGATGCCGACCCCGGTATATGGACATCCAATCAGTAAGCAACCGTTGGTGGTGCTCGTTAATAAAGGAAGTGCTTCTGCTTCTGAAATCACCAGTGGTGCACTGAAAGATAACGGCAGAGCGATATTGGTCGGGCAAACGACATTCGGAAAAGGGCTTGTTCAGGGCATCAACAAGCTTGAGGACGGCAGTGGTGTGAACATCACGATAGCAAAATATCTCACGCCGAACGACACCGATATCAACAAGAAAGGCATCGGACCAGACGTTAAAGTCGAGCTGACTGATAAAGATCTGAAGGAAGGACGCGGTCCGTGGTGGGCTGATCCAGATGCGCCGAACGTGAAGCGCACACCTGAAGATATGAAAGACATGCAGCTCAAGCAAGCGATGGATGTGCTTCATCACAAGATTGACGATCGCAACTCGGTCGCACTCAACTCGCACAATTGACGATCCTAAATTCAGATGACTTCGGATTCGCGTGATTGACGGTCTTGCATTCGGATGCCTCCATTCGCGTGATCGACGGTCTTGCATTCGGATGCCTCCATTCGCGTGATCGACGGTCTTACATTTGGATGCCTTCAATTCGCGTGATTGACGGTTTTATATTCGAATGACTTCAATTCGCGTGATTGATTGTTTGGCGAATCCGCTGAAACGCGTTGTACAATAAGGTATCGCGGCGCAGAAGGGTTGATTCGTGCAATCAGGCAAACGCAAAAAACAAAGTGATTGTCTTGCGATTGTCGGCAGTGAAGCCGGTTGCGGCAAAACGACTTTTATGGCTGGAATGGCAGGCGCTCTGCGCGAGCAGGGTTTCAAAACACGCGCGATCAAACCGATTGTGCTTGGCGAGAGTCGCACGGCTGAGCCCGAGTTATCTTTCATCAGTCTTGTTTCGCATACGCCACGCGGCTATCCTCAAATAATTATCGACAAGTTGCATAACTTGAACGAAACTGCCTGGCACAATGCGATCAATCAGAGTCGGACGCCTGACACTTTGACATTGATCGAATTGCCGGGTGGTTGCGCGACGCCGCTACGATTTTCCGATAAACCAAGTGACTCGAAAACTCTCGAGTGGATCGACACTGCTAATGTTTTAGCTCAAGCCAATATTCCTTGTATTTTGGTGGCAAAACATTCGGCGAGCGCCATCGAAGAGTTGGTTCTGAATGCATATTATCTGACGATGCAACGGGTTTTTGTTCTCGGTTTGGCGACGGTCGAGACTTCTTCTGGAATGGGAGCAGATCTGGAGAATCGTATGACGCGCGATGATTTTTCGATGGCTCTTTTCACTCGTACCGGGGCACCATATCTGGGGTGCATCAAGCACAGCATTTCGGTTAGCGTGCCGAGATGCAATCAGGGAAATTTGATCAAGTTGACAAGCGGTGGGCTCGACTTGCTTGCTGTCATGAAGGCTCTAAATTTGACCGTCTCGGTCTGAATTCAAAACAGCATATTAAAGGTTTCTGTTTTTTCAGAGATTTTGCACGAACGCGTGTGACCATGAGCAGGCTGTGAGCTCAGTTGTCGCCAGCACTGTTCGGGTGAGTATCGATGGAAACGCACGATAATCCGGCCTTGGACGTTGAGTCTCCTTTCCCTCTGGAAACGAGGGAACTGATTGTCTTTACTATTTCTGATTCCAGCGGCGAGACGGCAGAGGCTGTAGCGCGTGCGGCGCTTGTGCAGTTTCAGCCGGGTCGCGCTTCGATATATCGTTTACCCCAGGTACGGAGCTGCCAGCAACTTGCCGGACTGGTGCGGGAAGTCTCGCATGGAAACGCGGTCATCGCGTACACGCTCGTGTTGCCAGAGTATCGTGAGACCCTGGAGCTTGAAGCTCGCAAATTCAACATTCCGACTGTAGATTTACTCGGTCCGCTGATTACTCGGATTTCTTCGTTGACGGGCACGGCACCTATGTTTCAGCCGGGCAGATTGCACATGCTGGATGAAACTTATTTCCGCCGCATCGAAGCTGTCGATTTCGCTATTCGTTTCGATGACGGAAAGAATCCGGATGGTATCACTCAGGCAGACGTTGTTCTGACCGGTGTGTCGCGCACAAGCAAGACGCCAAATTGTATGTACCTCGCGCATCATTACGGATTGAAAGCGGCAAACGTACCAATCGTCTCTGGTGTTGAACCGCCGCTTGCGCTGTTCCAAATCAATCCACGGAAAATCGTCGGTCTGCAGATCGATCCACATCTTCTTCAAGACATTCGCACTACGCGCGCACAGATTTTGGGCATGCCATCAACTGCCGATTATGCCGATCCCGATCGAATTCGGCAGGAAGTGCGACAGGCGAAAAAGCTTTTCCGCGAGTTGAAGTGTCATGTCATTGACGTTTCAGCAAAAGCGATTGAAGAGACATCAAGCGAGATTTACTTACACTTGCGTCAGTAATGATGCGAGTTTCGAATCGATCACTTGATTCGAAATAGATAAAACATCCGAAACAGACCAAACCCGAAACAGACCATACATCGAAACACATCAAACATCGAAACAGACCAAACTCGAAACAGACCATACATCGAAACACATCAAACATCGAAACAGACCAAACTTCGGAAAAGACAAAACTTCCAAATAGATCAAACATCGATACGAACTGTCCGACTAGTCACTACTCATAACAAACTGGAGAAAGCGAGTATGAGCACCACGGGAACGACCCAGGTAAAAAAGAGCACCGATTTAAAACGTGTGCTTTTGTTTAACGATGCGTACAAGGCGTTTCAGGGTGATTCAAAAGCTTTGCTGTCAGATCAGACTCGCAACTCCATGAAAGATTATCTCGGCGGTAAAGGCGCGGGACTTGCCGAGATGACCGCAAGCGGTGTGAATGTGCCACCAGGTCTGACTATCGCTACATCAGTTTGCCGTGAGTATCACGACCAAAAGCAAACAATTCCAGCCGGATTGTTTGAAGAAGTTTCTGAGCAACTGAAAGAGATTGAGAAGTCGCTAGACAGAAAATTGGGCGATTTGGAAAAGCCTCTATTGCTCTCAGTTCGCTCTGGTGCCAAGTTCTCGATGCCTGGAATGATGGACACCATTCTCAATCTCGGTTTGAACGACAAGACTGTTGATGCGCTTGCGAAGCTGACGAACAACCCTCGCTTCGCGTGGGATAGCTATCGTCGTTTCATTCAAATGTATTCGAACGTTGTTTTGGAAATTCACAAAGACAAATTCGAAGACATTTTGGATGACAAAAAGGATGAACTCGGCGTTAAAAACGATCCCGATTTGACGGCAGAAAATTTGCAAGAGCTGGTCAAGGAATACAAAGAGCTCGTTGTTAAGTTGCACGGCAAGCCGTTTCCGCAGGATACGAAAGAGCAGTTGAATGGTGCCATCGAAGCCGTATTTAAAAGCTGGAACAACAATCGTGCGATCTACTACCGCAACTTGAACAAGATCGACCACAATCTCGGCACCGCCGTAAACATTCAGGCGATGGTTTTCGGCAATTTGAACGACCGCTCCGGTACAGGTGTGTGCTTCACACGAAACCCAAGCACCGGAGAGAAGCTTCTTTACGGTGAGTATCTCGTGAATGCACAGGGCGAAGACGTTGTCGCCGGCACACGCACGCCGAAGAAAATTATCGAAATGCAAAAGGAGATGCCGAAAGTCTACGAAGAACTTTTGACTACAGTCGGTAAGCTGGAAAAGCATTATCGAGACATGCAGGATATCGAGTTCACGATTGAAGACGGAAGACTTTTCATTCTGCAAACTCGCACGGGCAAAAGGACTGCGGCTGCTGCAGTCAAACTTGCTGTGGATATGAATCAGGAGGGAATCATCGAAGTCAACGAAGCTCTTTCGCGAGTTGAACCGATGCAGTTGAATCAATTGCTTCTTCCAAGTTTCGTGCAGCAGGAAAAGGATAAAGCGAAAACAGAAGGACGTTTACTTACGACCGGTTTGAATGCTTCTCCTGGAGCCGCAATCGGCATCATCTCGTTCGACCCGAACGAATCAGAAAAGCTCGCCAACGAAATGAACGAGAAAGTAATTCTCGTCCGCATCGAAACTTGCCCAGATGACATTCACGGAATCGTTCCGGCTCAAGGGGTAATCACTACTCGTGGTGGCATGACGAGCCATGCTGCCGTGGTCGCTCGTGGGATGGGCAAGCCCTGCGTCGCTGGTTGCGAGTCAGTCAAGATTGACATGCAGAAGCAGGAATTCACTGTGAACGGAAAGACGTTCAAAAAAGGCGAAGTGATTTCGATTGATGGTTCGACTGGTGAAATTTTTGCTGGTGCGATTGCTACTCATGAACCGGAGTTCTCGAAAGAATTCACAACGCTATTGAGTTGGGCTGACCAGACGCGCGTTCTCAGAATCCGCGCGAATGCTGATGGACCGGAAGATGCTCGTACTGCTCGCGAATTCGGCGCCGAAGGCATCGGGTTGTGTCGCACCGAGCACATGTTCATGAGTCAGGATAGACTTCCAGCCGTACAAGAGATGATTATGTCTACGTCGCTGGATGAGCGCAAAGCCGCGCTGGCGAAATTGCTGCCGATGCAGCGCGAAGACTTCAAAGGCATATTCCGTGCCATGAAGGGACTACCTGTCACCATCCGCCTTCTGGACCCACCTTTGCATGAGTTCTTGCCAAAGATGGAAAGTTTGATCGAAGAAGTTGCCACCATGAAGGCAAAGGGTACGAAGGGCGCACCACTTCGTGAGAAAGAAGTGATGCTGCAGAAAGTGCACGAATTGCACGAGTCCAATCCGATGATGGGCTTGAGGGGATGCAGACTCGGTCTTGTTTATCCTGAAATCAACAAAATGCAGGTGCAAGCAATCATCGAAGCTGCTATCGAAATCAAGAAAGAAGGAATTGAAGTATTTCCTGAAATCATGATTCCGCTTGTGGGTCATGTGAATGAATTGAAGATGGCGCGTGCAGTACTCGAATCTACTGCAAAAGAAGTGATGGACCGCGAGAAAACGCAGGTCGATTACAAATTCGGCACCATGATCGAAATTCCGAGAGCTTGCGTTACTGCGGATGAGATCGCAGAGCACGCTGAGTTCTTTAGTTTCGGCACCAACGATTTGACTCAGATGACTTTCGGTTACAGCCGTGACGACGCTGAAGGAAAATTCCTCAACCGATATTTGGAAGGCATCGATGTGAATGGCACCCGTAGCAAAGTGCTCGAATCAAATCCATTCGAAGTGCTTGACCAGCATGGCGTCGGCAAACTGATGAAGATTGCTGTCGAATACGGGTTGCAAACTCGACCCGACCTCAAGCTGGGAATTTGCGGTGAGCATGGTGGTGAACCATCCTCAATCGCATTTGCTCATCAAATCGGATTGGCATATGTCAGTTGCTCACCGTATCGAGTTCCTGTTGCACGCCTCGCGGCGGCTCAAGCTGCCATCCAGGTTGGCGAACGCGATAAATAATGGTGCCTTTTTGGGGGCGTCAGCTATTAGGGGCGGGAAAACTGAAGCGATATCGGTTCGGTGTACATCGCCTATATAAAGATTGTCAGTAGGCTCGGTTGGGCGGCGAGAAACCGCGGTTCGCCGGGCCCTGATATCATAGTTACATCGAATGCAAGGATGCTTATGGGCAGCCAAATTGACGCGCTAATTGAACTTTTGCCAGAGAAGGAGACGCTGCTTGGCAGCGAGCATCCTCAATTTGCGGATTATTTGACCGCGGTTGGTCTCAGTCTTTACCACGAGAGCCGCTTCGCCGAAGCGGAGCCTATTTTGAAGCGCGCCCTCGACATCCGCGAGCGAATTCTCGCCGTCGATCATGAGGACGTGGGCGAGTCGCTCAACAATCTCGCGCTGATTTACATGGCTGAGGGTAGATACGTCGAGGCGGAACCGCTGTTCAGCCGAGCTTTACCGATTCAAGAGCGCAAACTGGGCGTCGAGCATTTGAGTACCGCTGCCGGAATGCTGAATCTCGCCGAGCTTTATCGCATGATGGGCAGGTATTCGCAGGCGGAGCCGTTGTACAAACGTGCACGGGAGATTCGGGAAAGACAACTTGGCGCGACGCACATGGATGTTGCTCAGGTTTTGAATAGTCTCGGCATGCTTTATTTCGAGCAAGGTCGAACTAGTGATGCTGAGCCGATTTTGCGCAAGGTAATCGAGATACAAGAGAAGAATCTAGGCACCGATCATCCTTCGCTTGCAAATACGCTGACGAATCTCGCCGGACTCTATGCGGATCGGGATGAATTCGAAAAAGCAGAGACACTTCATTTGCGCGCTCTGGGGATTCGCGAAAAGCAGTTAAGCAGCGAGCATCCAAAGGTTGCCGAAAGCTTGAACAATCTTGGCTGGCTGTATCACCAAAATGGAAATTACACTCGCGCCGAATCGCTCTATGCTCGCGCCATTGAAATCTGGCAAAACACGCTTGGACCAGAGCATTCAAATGTCGCCGCGTGTCTGGAAAATTATGCGGATCTGTTGCGCAAGACTAATCGCGAAATCGATGCGGTCGCTCTCGAACAGCGCGTCTACTCGATCCGCAACAAAGCCTACACCTAATTCGCACTGGTGCGCAGATGGATTAGTCGTTGTGTCTTCAGCAACGAGTCAATCGCTTAGCGTGGACAAAGAAACAGCGTGGTGCGTGCTTGTGTATAATGTCAACTCGTAACTAGAGGTACGAGTTGTGGCAAAAAATGTCGTGTTGACCGGTGTCGGTCACGATAGAGTTGGAATCGTTGCTGAACTAGCAGAAATTTTGTTCGAGATGGGCTGCAATCTCCTGGATTCCAGCATGACTTTGCTGCGAGGAGAGTTCGCCATCATCCTCATGATCAGACAGCCCGATGGTCAAAGTCTCGATCAGTTGCGAAAGAAAATTGCAGATGTTGAGAACAGACTGGGTCTGACAATTCACGTTCGAGAGATCGGTGACGATGAGGCTCTCGAAGAAGACACTGCTGACGATCCTTACATTATTTCGGTTTATGGCGCGGACAAGCCCGGTATCGTATCTGGTGTTACTCGAGTGCTTGCGGATTTGGGTGCCAATGTCACGGATGTTGAAACTAAGCATACCGGCGAGCGCGATGGCGCAGCGACTGTATTTTTAATGGTATTGGAAGTGACGCTTCCAGCCCATGTCTCGGAGAGTAAATTGCGTTCGACGCTCGATGAAGCGTCGAAGCGTTTGAAAGTCAACGTATCAGTTCAGTCACTGAATGTGGTGCAACTCTGATGGCGATTCTTCCGATTCTGCTTTATCCCGATGAGCGCTTAAAACAGGTCTCTCCTGCAGTCGAGACGATTGATGCTTCAATGAAGCAGTTGATAGATGATTTGCTTGAGACTCTCTACGACTCGCCCGGCTGTGTCGGCATTGCAGCGCCGCAAGTTGGCGCATTACACCGCTTGATTATTGTCGATGCCGGTCGGAACGCGAAGGCTGGACCTAACCGCGGGCGCATGATTCTGCTCAACCCAGAGATCCTCAACTCCGAAGGCGAAGTGATGGCACGTGAAGGATGTCTGAGCTTGCCGCATTTAACAGCAAACGTAAAACGCGCCCAGCACATCAAAGTTCGTGCGATGGATGAAACTGGCACCGAGTTTGAATTCGACGCATCAGATTTCGAAGCCCGAGTAGTTTTACACGAGATGGATCACCTTGATGGATTGCTGTTTTTGGATCGTGTCGCGTCGTTGAAGACTGACGTGTTTAGACGCAAGCGCTACACGGCTCCTGAAGAGAAAACAGCCGCAAAAAATTAGGTTTTGCGCTTATTCGTTTTGCATTTTTGTACGTACTCGCAAATCGATTACGTTTCCGTCATTTGCGGATTGATTCAAATCGTTTTCGATCTCTTCCGCTTTGGCATAGCGTTTCGCTGAATCGAGCGCAGTTGCGTGCGCAATGATTGCATCCAACTCGGGTGAGATGTTGTCGTCTACCGTGATTGGATGAGAGCAAGTGATCGGCTCTGGATCTTGTCCCAACAGCAAATAATAAAGTGTTGCACCCATCGCGTAAATGTCACTCTGAGGAATCGGGCGACCTCTGAACTGTTCAGGGGGCAGATATGAGTGTTTTCCTACGACTGTACCTGTAGCCGTTGACTCTGTTTGTTGCGCCACATTGAAGTCAACGAGCTTGAGCACTCCATCTTTTCCGAGGATCAGATTATCTGGAGTAAAATCCCTGTGCACTACTGGCGGTGACAGGTTGTGCAGGTACGCGAGTATCGAGCACATTTGTTGCGCAAGTTCACGCACTTTTGCCTCGGGCATCGGCCCCTCTTTATTGACCAGTCCGCGGAGTGACAGTCCGTCGATTCTTTCAAGCACCAGGTAGCCGCGGTGGTCTTCCACGAAAAATTCTATTAGACGAACGACTCTGTTGTTGTCTAACCGTTTGAGCATCGCTGCTTCGTGCTGCATACTCTCCAGTGCTTGCCTGCGAACATTTACATCGACATATACAGGTAGAATAAATTCCTTCAAAACTACTTCGGCGTTGCTCGCAGTCGCACACTTCGCTAGATATGCCGTGCCTTGTCCACCGACTCCCAGTTGGCCGTCTACGCGATACTTGCCGTCGTGTAGCACCGCTCCTGGTGCCAGCGGCGTCAGTCGTTCTCGTTTCGGGGGCGCTGACAACGCCTGTAACCACAGTTCAGTGTAACTGTCGTCTTGAGCAGGAGTAAGAACATCCATCAATTCTGAGTCTCTGGGAATGTTCGCACCCCAGAGTTGAATCGCCTTAAGTAGCTTGTGGCGTTCTTCGGAACTGGCTATACATCCTAATTTGAGTTGAAGTGGGTATTCTTCAATCGAGTTCGCTGTCGGAATTTCTTTGAATCGAATTATTGAATCCTGAGGGGAAGTTTTTTCTGGCGGCATGAACCACTCGATTCGCTCTATCTTGTTCCAGGGCATCATCTTCCCGTTCGAGTAATTTCCTCTGTGCCATTCTAAACAGACTCCATTGCGACTCAGTGAAACGTGAGTCGGGTGGCTGAGATAGCGTATCAATGCCCATGCCGCTGAGCATATGACCATGAAGAAACCCAGTGGGACGAGGAAGTCTGCCAGTGAACTTGTTGGCGCCGCCGCCACTTGGGTAGTCACTGCTGTTGGTGTCTGACTAGCGAGTTGTCCGACGCGAAGAAAGTTTTCCGAGACTGCTTTAAGCACAAACTCTGGTCCACCGAAAACAAAAAATCCAACAATGATAACGATGACGAACGCTAGCTTGCCGCCGCCGCTCGGAGTGGCGAATCTGTGCTTCACCCATTTCTCAGCGCTTGCGTAAGGACGGTACCGAAGTACAACTTCTCCTTCCGGGTCTAAATCTGCATCTTTAATATCGGTTATTTGCGTTCTATACGTCATTAGCTTGGTTGCACCGATGCATGTTCTTTGGTTCGCTCTATCATAATTTCGCCGATCGCTTGTGCAACCGCTTCCGCTGATTTCGGTCTGTCAGATGCCTCGAGTTCGGTACAAGAGGCAACAAGTGAGTCAAGCGCATCCGAGATTTCAGGTACTTCCAGTTTTGGGTGGGATGACAGAAGCGCCTCGGGATCTTTCCCCGTGAGCAAGAAGTACATCGTGCCACCAAGTGCGTAAATGTCGCTCTCTGGTGTCGCTTTGCCCCGTAGTTGCTCTGGGGAAATGTAAGCTTGCTTTCCAACCATGGTACCGGTAGCGGTGCCTACGAATTCATTGGCAGCGCCGAAATCGATCATCGTGATGCTGTTATCTTCTTTTCGTACCAGGTTGTCTGGTGTCAAATCTCTGTGGATAATCGGTGGGTTTTGACTGTGAAGATACGCCAGGATAGAGGCGATCTGCTTGCCCCAGTGAAGAACAGAATCTTCGGATTGCAAGCCGTTCTGTTTAACAAGCTGTCGCAAATCCTGACCTCGAATGTATTCGAGCACCATATAACTGCGGTTGTCTTCCTGAAAGTGATCATAGACTTTAGCAATGTCAGGATGATCTAACTTGATCAGCAATCGCGCTTCTCTTTCGAAGAGTTCGTTCGCCTTTGCATGCGTGTGTTCATCAGCGTTTGCCGGAACGACTGCTTCTTTGATCACTACCATGTCTTTTTCATTTTCTTGTGCGAGATATATTGCGGATAAACCGCCGAACGCAAGTTGACGAACGATTTTTATGCGTCCGTTTTGAAGTTTTTTATTTGGTTCGAGCGGGACAAATGATGTAGCGCTGAAGCGGCGACTCAGCTCCTCCTCCCACATCTGTGTGTATGTGACTTCGATACCGCGAGTCGAGTTCTGCAGGTTGTTCTGAAACTCAATCAACTCGGGGGTGCGCTTACATCCCTGACCCCAGACTTCGATGGCTAATAACAGTTGTTCCAATTCTGCTTTGTTGATCTTAGAAACGTCTACTGTCATCGTTCCGCCAGAGCGAAAATAGAGCGACAAAAATCCGCACTGTGAAGCGTCTTTTGCATTTGTTTTCGAAGTATCGAGTCTGATTTGCGCCGTAATCAAATCATTCCAGATGCGTTCGCGTTTGAATTGCAATTTTGGCATCATGAACAGGGGAAACGAAAATCCTTCACGGCTTACAACGATGCGGTCGTCCTCGCAAATTGCCGCGATGAGAATAGCGAGCACTGGCACAGCGCCAAGAACGAGAACAAGCGATCCGAGTGGTATAGCCGAACTCGCGACTCTATCCCATTGTGTGAGCATCAGCGTTATCATCAGACCGAAGCAAAACGGAATGATAATCGACCAGACTGGCATGAGCGCGGTCATCAATCCGAAGCCGATTTTGGCGGGCAACGGTTTATAACCGATGGAAAGTTCGAGCTCTGCCAATTTTTTGCTCCGGCGAGGATGTTGTCTGATTTTCCTTGGAAAATACTGCTAACTTTTCCTACCCGGATGTGTGCACGGTCAAAACCAGGGAAACCCCTGAGGCTTTAGGCGGGTGAGCCCGCTTTATCTGCTGAATCGACGTACTTAGTCGGAATGCGGCGTGATAAATCGAAAATTGCTCGTGGCATTAGTGCATTCAATCGTTCAACAGCCACTCCTGGTGCGGTTAGAATGATTTCTTGCGCGCCGCCTTTTTGTAATGCTTGAAGGATTTGTTCCGAACAGCGTTCTGAACTGATGCTGAGAACATGTTTCATCAACATGCCGCGTAGATCCGACTTTTCAGCTATCAGTGTCGGGTTTTTGCTTTTCATGACGGAGTTTTTTTCAAAAAACTCTGTGCGCACCCAACCTGGACAAACGGTGATGAAGTCTATGTTTTGACTTTGCAATTCGGCCGCCATGCCCTCCGACATGCCGGTCAAAGCAAATTTGCTTGCCGCGTAACAAACGCTCCCTGGGAAAGCAACCTTTCCGGCGACAGACGAAATGTTTACGACTTTCCCTTTCTTGTTCTCTATGAAATGTGGCAGTGCCGCGTAAGTCGCGCGCAACGGCGCGAAGAAATTGACTGCGAAAACTCGCTCCCAATCTTCTGGCTTAAGACTCATAACTGACCCAGGTTTGGCTAATCCTGCGTTGTTTACGAGCAAATCAATATCGTCAAATTCAGTCAAACATCGAGCTACCAGTTCTTCTGGCATTTGGTCCTGAGCCACGTCTCCCGCATGGATAATGGCTTTCCCTCCGGCCTTTTCGACGAGGAATTTGGTTTCCTCGAGAGCTTCGGCTGTGCGAGCATTTATTATCAGGCGCGCTTTGAGTTGGTCGGCCAACATCACTGCTAGCGCTTTTCCGATGCCAGTCGAGGCTCCAGTAATTACTCCAGCGAAGCCTGTTTTTAACTTTCTTCTTGGCATATCAACCTTCGTTGCGAATTTAAGTTCTTGATTTGTCCGTAGATGAAATTATAAAACAGCACCCTGCGGCGGTTTGCAGAAATCGATAGTGAGCATTCAGACCGTTACACAATGTGGCTCATCTGTGTGCTCGGAACAATTTGGTTTAAATCCGGTCGCTTACTCAGTAGTTTTTTGAGGACCACTTTTATGGAACAGGTGCAAGAACTCGCATCCGCCGCTGCTCAAGCGCTTTCTGCCCATGATTATCCACATGCGGAAGAGTTATATCGAAGAGTGATTACAATGGTCGACAGCTCTCCCGACCCTTCAAGCCCAACAGAGCTGGATATCGCTCAATGCTTCAATGCTCTAGCTGATTTGCTAGACCGCGGCAATCGCGGTGAGGAAGCTGAAGTAATGAGACATCGCGCACGTAAAATAACGGCGCGAGAGCTCAACGAGATTGACGGATTTCCGCGCTAGTAGCAATTCTTCAACCCGTATAAGCAGGTAAATTTGAGGACTGAGTCATGTGGCTCGGTCCTCTGTGTTTTATAACACCCTTCGGATTGTGCTCTGTTTCTAAACCAGAATCAGCAGAGTTTCGATGCCGTAGAGTGCTAGTAATTCCGAAAATGTCGGTACGTATTCCGTAGTGCTGAGCACTTCTCTGAAACTGTCCAGCGGACTCGCATCTTTCAGTTCTTGCCGCACGTTAGACAGCAATTTCTCGCCCGTTGTGGTCGGCATTTCTTCAATCTTGAGTTGCCAACCATCGACATAAATTTGAATCGGAACAATGAAGCTCATCGTAAGGAATACGTACAAGCCGAGAAAGAGTATGTGTGAGTGATGGAATCCAAATGTGAGAATCGCGAAAGCAATTCCCGACATCGCCAGAAATCCGATGAACAGAAGAGTGTAGGTCAACGCGGTAACTACTCGAATAGCTAATCGAAGTGCTTGCAGCCTCCAACTTTGTCGTTGAATGTGCCCGATTACCTCGGCAATTTCCGAAATGTATGGTATCGAATTTAGTACCAACAAAATTACGCGTAAAATTGCTGCGCTTAAAAAACACATGCCAATCAATCCCGCTGCAAGCGGCCAGGGCTGTACAAGAGCAAATATCAGTGCGGCGATCAGAATAATCGCAGCCACTGCTGTGATTGTGTAGTGCCTGGCGTAAGATTGTTTACGGGATTGCGGAACAATGAGACCTCTTGCGCGCAGGTTATTGCGAAGCTCTGCTTCGAACGCAGCTTTATATCCGGCTGTCGAAAAGTCTGCAATCAGTGTAGCAACCGCTGAAAGTTTGAAATAGCGCCGAATCTGGCGTGGATCTTGAATTAGTTTGGTAACAAAATGCCGCGCCGTATGAACGATGAAATTATAGATTTTCGAGACGCGACGAACGTACTCGATCGGATCTTTTTTGATGTCACCAGGCAGATGTTTTTCCAATCTTCCTTGCGCCCAATCTGCAACTGTTTCTTTCGCCAGTCCCCACATTCGCACCTCATATGGTGCAAGAGGCGGAACGTTTCCATCGGGGAATCTTGACTTCAGTGCTCGTTGAATCAAATCCGCACCAAGCACAAGTAGAGTGTGCGAGATGTCACCATTGCTGCTCAGGTAAGCAATCTCTGCTGGTCGAAGGCGATTGGTATCGTAGCGCCGCGAGATGGACGGGGACTGCGGACCTGGTGTGGATAAAGAACTCGACGATGAGCTCTGGTCGGGGATGGGAAGAGAATTCGATAATGGACTCTGATTAGGGATGGGCAGAGAATTCGATGATGGACTCTGATTAGGGATGGGCAGAGAATTCGATGATGGATTCTGATTGGGGATGGGCAGAGAATTCGATGATGGATTCTGATTGGGGATGGGCAGAGAATTCGATGATGGACTCTGATTGGGGATGGGCAGAGAATTCGATGATGGATTCTGGTCAGGGATAGGCAGCGAATTCGATGATGGATTCTGGTCAGGGATGGACAGCGAATTGAATGAGGGATTCTGGTCGGCGGGAATCAGCGAAGTCGACCCCGAAGTTGAATCGGCAACTTGCTCCTTTACATTCGCTAGTTGTCGTCGCATTCCTTTGCGCACCAAAAGCAGTACCGCATCGGTCGCTAAGACCGATGCGAATAAAGGTGCTAAATGCGTAAACTCGTCCAGTTGGTTTGACTTTCTTGAATCTTAACCGGCTTTGGTCATCGGCATATTTGCCGCAGTCAGAGCCATTCTTCTCTTATTGAATGCTTTTCTGATTGCATCACCCAACTCTTTCGTTTGAGTGGATGGTCCGACGTGTCCGTCAGCTTCCATAGCAATTGCGTGATCATTAACCTGGTCTGTGTGTGTTCTCAACAAAATTGCAGGAGAAGCTGCAGATCCGCGAATGGCACGAATAAGAGGAAGATTTTCTGGCAAACCTTGATGTATATCCAAAAGTACTACATCTGGATTGACTTCATTGATGCGGTCAACGATGCGGGCACCATTCTTGGCGGCACCGGTAACTTCAAACTCAGGAAATTGCTCAAACCACAACATCAACGACACCAGGCTCGCGCAATCGTAATCGGCGATGAAAATTTTGGTGCGGGCGTTCACTTTTATATCTCCAACATGTGGGGTTGATGTAACTAAAGAGTCTTCCGAGATGATTTTGTTTCTGCTTTCCGGTGGAAAGAAAGTTAATCAGACTTCTTGGAAATCGGCTTGGGCTGTACGTTAAGCAAAAGCTAAAGACAACCTTAACGATTGATATAAGTGTATACCCTTAGCTAGCGAAAGAGAACAGCTAGATATCCAGATCGAATATCCATCGCTAGTTACTCAGGATGCACAGACCATGACGCTTTTGCTTTATTGTCAAGATTGCTTGTGGAAAGAAACTTAATCGAATCGAAGTGCTGGTGCGGACTTCTTGTCAATCTGCATGGCTAGATTTGGTCTACTCAAGTAGAACCAATTGCCGTTCCTGACCGCATATCGTCGCGCAAATTGCGAGTCATCCAAAGCAGGGAAGTCCTCTCTGAAATGTGATCCACGCGATTCGGTTCTGTTAAGTGCAGCGGTTGTCATCAACTCTCCGACGAGCAACATGTTTGCGGCGCTTATGTTGGCGACGTTCAAAATGGCTTTATGACTGATGTTGGACGCGTTCAGTTCTTGCAACTTCAATAAACCTGCTTGAGAGCGCGTCAACGATGCAAATTCAAACATCGCCGATTGGAATGTCGTTGTTGACTGAGGAATTTTCAAGTCGAACTTGTTGCTGTGTTTTTCGTCGCGCTTGATTGGCATTTCGTTAGCCTGAGTCGTTGCGTAATCGAACAGCGTCACGGCGTTGACAGCATTTTCTCTTGTATCAGTCAGTGCATCAGCCAGATTTAGAGCCATCACGCCTGCCTCAAGCAAGGAATTGCTTGCCAAGCGATTTGCACCATGTAATCCGGTGTTTGCGACCTCGCCGATTGCGTACAACCCGGGCAATGTGGTGCGACCAACTTCATCGGTCAAGACTCCGCCCATGAAGTAGTGTGCGGCTGGACAAACTGGAATTGCCTCGGTTAACGGGTCGATTCCGAATTTTCTAGCGGTATCTACTATGTTGGGAAATCGCTCAAGAACAGCGACGTTGCCAATTGGACGAAGGTCTAAGCTTACAGATTGTGAGCCGCTTCTCAACATGGTGGCATGTATTCCCCGAGCGACCACGTCACGGGTAGCAAGGTCTGCATCCGCGTGAAACTTGTGCATGAAGGGCTCACCGTGCTCGTCTTTGAGAATCGCTCCTGCGCCGCGCACAGCTTCTGAAATGAGAAAAGCAGGTGCACCAGGTTTGGCCAGGGCGGTTGGATGGAATTGCATGAATTCCAAATCGGCCAATGTTGCGCCAGCGCGATACGCGAGTGCCACACCATCGGCGGTGGCGATGAGCGGGTTCGTAGTTCTCGAAAAGATTTGTCCTGCGCCGCCTGTTGCCAGAACTACATGTTTTGCCATGATCCTGGTGACAGCACCGTTGTGTAAGACTTCGGCTCCAACCACTCTATTTCTTTCAGTGAGTAGGTTGAATGCGAAACAGTATTCGAGCATTCGGAAATTAGGGTCTGACTTCGCCTTCTCTTGCGCAGCAGACAACAGTGAATTCGAAATCGCTTTTCCTGTAGTGTCTTTGCTGTGCAATACCCGAGCTTTGCTGTGTCCTCCTTCACGGGCCAACTCGAAATTTCCGTTGGGTTTCGTGTCAAACGACATGCCAAAGCGCGATAATTCTTGCACTAAATTTGGTGCACCCAGAATCAGATTTTTAGCTACGACTTCATCTGCTAATCCGGCTCCGGACTTTATCGTGTCTTTCAGATGCTCCGCGGGTGAGTCGATGATATTGTCGGCGGTGACTGCCGCTAACCCGCCTTGAGCATAGAATGTATTGGAGTCGCTGAAAGTCTCTTTTGAAATCAGAGTGACTGCCGCACCCCTCTCCTGCAAAAGATTTGCAAGGAGAAGACCTGCTAAGCCTGATCCCATGATCAAGACTTCTGTTTCTAGCGTTGATTCGCCGTTATTTGTCCAACTGTTTGTCGTTGTCATAATTTCAATATATTGAAATCATTCGCTCGATTGATTTACGCGCACGCTGCGCAATTTCTTCTGGAACGGTGACTTCGAATACATCCTCCACTAATGAGCGATGCAATTTTTCGAGCGTAATCATTTTCATGAACATACAGCTCATTTCCGAGTTGATTGGCAAGAACTCTTTGTCTGGATTTTCCTTTTGCAATCGATGCAAAATTCCAATCTCAGTTGCCACTACAAATTTCTTTGCTGTCGATTCCGCAGCTTGCTTGATCATTTTTTCGGTCGATGCAACCTTGAGTTGATCCGACTCACCAGCCCGCGCTACGCGGTCGAGATAAGGAGTCAAGCATCCACACTCTGGATGAATCAACAATTCTGCGTCTGGATTTTCTTTGACTTTCTGGTCGATTTCGCTTGGATGAACTGCCGCATGAACGTGGCACTCACCCATCCAGATGTGCATATTTTTTCTACCAGTCATTTTCTGAACCCATGAGCCCAAGAATTGATCTGGCAGGAACAAGACCTCTTTATCTTCGGGAATTGATTGAACAACTTTCAACGCATTTCCTGAAGTGCAGCAATAATCTGACTCAGCCTTGATTTCAGCGGTAGTGTTTACATACGAGACTACAATCGCATTCGGATGTTCGCGCTTCCACTCTTTTAACTGGTTAATGTCGATAGATGCAGCTAATGAACAGCCTGCCTCTAAATCTGGTATCAATACTTTCTTGGTCGGTGAAAGGATTGCTGCCGTCTCCGCCATGAAATGCACGCCACAAAACACAATGGTGTCAGCTTTTGTTGTCGCTGCTTGCTGCGATAGTCCCAGTGAATCTCCGACGAAATCGGCGATGTCCTGGATTTCGGGAATCTGGTAGTTGTGCGCAAGGATCACTGCGTTGCGCATTTTTCGCAGCTCGTTTATTTCTTTGAGTAGCTGTTCTCTCGGCATTGATTGCGAGCGTTTCAGCGTTGATTCAAGAGTTGCCATGTTTATATTTCAACCTCGAGACTAATGTCCACATTGGGAGCCGAGTGTGTCAACGCTCCAACTGAAATGGCGTTGACTCCGTCGATCAGATATTCAGTAATATTTTTGATATTGATTCCGCCTGATACTTCAATAAAGCAAGCACCGGATATGGTGTTGACAGCTTCTCGGATCATTTTGGGCGACATGTTGTCGAGCAAGATTGTTTGTACTTTCAAATCCACTGCTTGCTTGACTTGCAGCAGATTTACAGCCTCCACTTCGATTGGCAAATTTGGATACTTCGCTCGGGCGTTCTTAATTGCGGTTTCGATATCGCCAGCAAATTGGATGTGATTGTCTTTGATCAAAATCGCGTCGAACAAACCGAATCGGTGATTCTGACCTCCGGCTAACGCCACCGCCTCACGATCGAAGGAGCGCAGCCCGGGCATAGTTTTTCGCGTGTCGCGGATTTCGATTCCATGCGGCTTCGCCAGGTCGACGAATTTCCGCGTCACAGTTGCTATTGCCGACATCCGCTGAAGCAAATTGAGCGCGACTCGCTCGCCGGTGAGAATGCTGGTCGCTGGTCCGCTGAAAGTCGCGACCACAGTTGGAGTCGATTCAATATATTGTCCGTCGGCGACCTTTGGTGTAACCGAAATTTTGGCGTCGACCTTCTGCAGGACCCGAGCGAAAGTGGCTAGCCCTGCGATTACAGCCTCTTGCTTGCAGTAGACACTGCCGCCGACAATGCGGTCGTTTTGCACGACGCTGGTGGTGGTGACATCGACTCTTTCATCACCGAGATCCTCACGCAGAGCCAACTCTATTGCGTCGTCAATCAGCCGTTGCTGGAAGTTTTGTGACGTTGTTTGTTCATTTACTGCGTACATTATAGTCACCTGATTCATTGTCGAGGTTACGACCCGACTCTCAAAAAGTAAGTGTAATACTTACGTTATATCACCAGATTTGGAATTCCAGGTTAAAAGTTCCGTGAAAGCTTGGATGTCCCGACTGCTTTGCTCGCGCTCGACCGTGCTCATATACGTCTAGCACTCTAATGAACGACTTGGTTGTCTGCAATCAATTGTGTACCTGACGTTAATTTCCTTAATCTTTGGTTACAGTAAGATTTCAATTCTGTGACGAGACAGCGTGAAAGTGCTCGCCAATGCTGGAACTGGAGAGTATGATTACCGCTGAACACGTCCAAGTGAAGGTGACTCCATCGTGAAAGATCCCCACACAATCAAGCTGATAGCCCCATCAGTTATCAGCAAACTCAAAGATCCTCGCGTCATTCGAATGTCTGGGATGCTGGCTTTGTGCTGCGTTTGCTTCCTCTCCGGTAGAGCTTCGGCATACAATCCGCAGATCCTCAACAGTCTCAACCGTTCTCGCGACGCCCTTCTAACTCAACGATCCCATCTTCAGCAAGCCGCGGACGATACGCGGGCGCGGATCGGCGAACTTCAGACCAAGTTAGACAGCATCAATTCTTACTTGAGCGACACGGATAAGGCGATCCGCGACGTTGAAGCAGCTTTGGCGCGCGCAGATTAAGAGGCTTATATTTGATGGCTAGAAAAATTTCTCAGGCAACTCTGGCGCTAATACTGGGGGCGGCGTTTGTGGCTCCAGTCAGTTCACTAGCTGCGGGCAACGTGATGGTGCAAGACATCACAGAGAAGAAGGACATCGCGAGCACACCGGCAGCGGTGAGCGCATCGACTCCTCCGCTGTCATTGCAGGACAACACTGTCACCGAAAAGGTGATTCCGAACAAGAGCACTGAAACAAAATCTGAAACTAACTATCAAGGTTGGGAAGTCGATGCAGGCAATGTCAAAATTAGCTGCGTAAATCCGCATGCTGCCTGTGAAGAGTCTGAAAAGGTATTAGATACCTTCAAAGTACTGTTCAAGGCTTACAGCAAAGGTGACATGGCCACTGCTGCAAAGTATATGGATGACGATTGCACCACCGTTGATGAAGCGACCGGAACTCTGATCACTGGGAAGAAAGCCGTCATCGAAGATATGCGTAAGAAGATTCACGAGTGGGAAACATCTGATTCGCCGCTTGTCGAATACAAAATGGAACATCCATTTGCCAAAGTGATGGGTGACACTGCGGTGGTTTCGTTTGTAGCAGTAAAAATATTTGGTGGAAAAAATCCAGCGAAATACCGCTCACATTGCACTGATATCTTCAAGAAAGAAGACGGACTCTGGAAGAAATTGCACTATCGCAGCAACTGGAAACCAGTAGAACCAGCATCTGCTAGTTAAAGCTAGTGGTGCACGAACAGCAAGACCAGGTTCGCCAGGCTTGCCACCACTGATAGTGCCACGAGTATTGTGACTGTCTGTGAGCTGGATGATTGGTTTGATTCGCTGATGTTTTGCATTTGTAATTCAAGCTTCTGAAGTCGCTTATCGAAACCTTTAAGGTCGTTCATCAGAGTTCGGTCGAGGTCTGCTTTGACTTGTTCGAATTGAACATCCATATCATTCTGAGTACGGTCAATTAAAAGGCGCATCCGCTCTGTGTGCGATTCTGCCGATTTTGCCGCTGAAGTATTGAATTTCTCCATCTCTGTATAGAGTTCTGCGCTGACTTTACGCATCTCTGTTTCGTGAGCGGCTATGGTCTCTTGCACGAATTTTTGCTGAGAAGTGATTTTGCCGAGGAAATTCGCTGCGATGTTTTCGGCTTGAATTTGCAACAGATGATCAACTTCATTTTGAGAATAAGTGGACAGCACATTCTCTTCCATCGATGGAAGTCCCTTGATATGCGGTTTTGCGTTCGTTTGCTCAAATACGGAGTTGATTCTTTCTGATGCCATTGTTGTTAGTGCTCGCCATGAAATAGAGACAGCGGCGGGATGCGCCGAGCCATGTGTAGATTCAGTTACAAAGTGCGGGATCTCCACAGTAGCCGACTTTATATATATTGCCAATAGAGTGGAGAGTAATTCTCCTTTAATGTTGTCAAGCCTGGATTCTGTGCGGCTTTCACGTCGTTAGAGTGAGCTTATCTCCAATCGAAAGAGTGGCGTCTAACTCGGGAAATCACCACTATTGGGGATTGCTGAAACTGTCAGTAAAAACGAATATGGAGGAACATGGATTCTCGATTTGGTTAGTTTCGCTTTGGTATGAATAAGTGCAAGTCAATAAAATCCTGCTCGTTGATGATGATCCAAGTATCCGAAAGATCGCACAGATAACTCTTACAAGTGTTGGGAAATTTCAAGTCACCTCGGTGAGCTCCGGCGCCGACGCGTTGACGGCGGCATCGTCAGAGAAGTTTGATTTAGTCATTCTCGATGTGATGATGCCGAATATGGATGGACCCATGACTCTGGCAAAGCTTCGAGCCTTGCCAAATCTTTCTGACCTACCGGTCATATTCATGACCGCCAAAGTTCAGAAACACGAACTCGATCGATTGCAAATTCTAGGCGCGCGCGGTGTCATCACCAAACCGTTCGAGCCGCTGCAAATATGCACACAGATTCAATCGATTTTAGAGGGCTCCTGTTTTTTTCCGACGGAAACAGTGACGGCATGACCTGAACCTGGAACATCGCAATGCCATCCACGATAAACATCGCAAATTCACAGCGGTGAACTTGCGATTTTGACAGCGGTGAACATCGCGATTTCAACTGCGATGAACTTGCCGTACTTTGCATGTCGCATTACAGAGTTTGCGCATCCTCGACCATCGTCATGAAATTTTTGAACGCAATCTTCAACAATCCCATGTGCGTTTCGATTGAGTCCCAATCTTCGTGTTTCGCATCCAGATCAAGTTGCTGCACTAATCGGCTGTTCTCTTCACCAAACAAATTCAGGCAAAGTCCCTTCAATCTGTGTGCGGTTGATTTGACTTCGACGATGTCGTGGCGTTCGATGTGTCCGTCCAGTTCCTTTATTGTGCTGTCGATGCCACCAGTAAACTCGTTCATCAACTCGATAGCGATTTCGCGACCCATTGATTTTTCCCACTCACCTATTTTTGCGTGGTATTGCTCCAGCGGACCACTGGTCAAAACTGGCTCGATTGGCTGACTGCTGGCTTCGATAATCGGCTCGGAGTAATCACACTTCGGCAACCATCTATCGATTACTTCTTTCAATTTTGTGGAGGTAACAGGTTTACTGATGTAGTCGTCCATTCCGACTTCTAGACACGCTTCTCTATCACCTGTCATCGCTTGTGCCGTCATCGCGATAATCGGAATGTGTTTACCTGTTTGTTGTTCTAATTTGCGAATCGCGCGGGTTGCCTCGAATCCGTCCATACCCGGCATCTGGCAATCCATCAGAATCAGAGCATATTTAGTTCGGAGCATCGCTTCTACAGCTTCGCGTCCGTTCGATACAGCTTCTGACATGCAACCGAGTTCTTTCAACTGCCAATAGGCAAGTTTTTGATTTACCTTTTGGTCCTCGGCAATCAGAACTAGCGCATTGTCCAGACGACGTGGAAGAGCGATGCCACCACTGATTTTTGTTCTGCGCTGCGCGCGTAATTCTTCATCATCGTTTATCGCTGCAATTGCAGTTTCGAGCAGTCGCACCTTCTGGAATGGTTTGTTCAGTCCCGCGCTAAATTTGTCTGGTACTTGATTGGAGCCAAGCAGGATCAACCTTGACGAAAAGTCCTGGTCGCCTTCGGAAATCGCTGTTGCGAACGCTTCTGGTTCACATCCATTATCGACAAAAATGAGATCGTATGGCTCGCCGTGCGCCTCAGCTTCGTGCACCAGCAGTAGTGCCTGCGCTGAGCAATCAATCACTTCGCAAGTTGCACCCCAATGTTGCACGTACTCAGTAACAATCTTGTTTGTTTGCGGTGGATTCCCGACAAGCAGCACCTTCTTGTTTTCCAAATTATTGCTTGTTTGCGTTCCTGCATCTACAATTTTCAGCGGTATCGTGAACGAGAAGGTCGAACCCTTACCCTCAACACTTTCCACTCCGATAGATCCGCACATCAGGGAAACGAGTCGTTTCGAGATCGAAAGTCCAAGCCCCGTTCCACCAAATTTGCGTGTGATTGAAGTGTCAGCTTGTGAGAATGGTTTGAACAATTCTTTGATTGTTTTCTGGCTGATACCAATACCAGAATCTTGAACCGAGAATGTAACGAGCGTAGTTCCGGCGATTGGCGGACTTGCTGTGACTGACAGCGTGACTTCGCCGCGGCTTGTGAATTTGTTTGCGTTACTTAAAAGATTGAGCAGGACTTGTCGCGTGCGTGCCTGGTCTCCATGCACTACATTAGGCACGTTGTCCGCGATGGAACTCATAAGCGAAAGATTTTTATTCCGCGCTGTTTCAGCTAAAAGTTCGACTGACCCTTCGATTAAGGCTGGTAAATCGAAGTTGCTGTTCAGCAGTTCAAGCTTGCCGGCTTCAATCTTCGAAAAGTCGAGGATGTCGTTTATCAAACCAAGCAAGCACTCAGCCGAATTTTGAATGTTGTAGACGAAGTCTTTTTGATCCGCATTCAATGTAGTTCGAGACAGAAGGTCACTCATACCAATGACTGCGTTCATCGGAGTACGAATTTCGTGACTCATATTTGCAACGAATTCGCTCTTCGCCTGGTTCGCTTGCTCCGCCGCTTCCTTGGCTCGTTCCAAATCGGCCGTGCGCGCTTCGACCCGTTGCTCCAATTCTGCGTTTAATGCGCGCAAGCCTTCTTCCGCTTTCAAACGCGCGGTGATATCCTGGAATACTCCGTATGCGATCAATGGCTTGCCTTCCGTGTTGTATGAGAAGGCAACGGTGAGTTCCACCCATATCGTTTTGCCATCTTTTCTCACATAACGTTTGACTATTTGCCGCTCTCGTCCCAGCGCCACTGCGTCTGAGAAGGTTTGGCCCGGTCGCATGTCGTCTGGATGACTTATATCGTTTGGTGTCATCTGAAGCAATTCTGCTTCGGTGTAGCCGATGATGTCGCAAAATTTCTGATTGACTCGCAAGTATCGACTTGTTTCACAATCAACGTGCACTTTGCCGACAGCCGCCATCTCGAAACTGCGGCGATACTGCGCTTCTTGCTCACTAAGAGTTTTGAAGAGCATTACGTTTTCGAGCGAAGTTACAATTTGGGATGTAAGCAACTGCAGCAGATCGATTCGGTCTGGCGTGAAAATCTTTGGTGCCAGATTGTTTTCTAAGTAGAGAATGCCAACGAGTTTCGACTGTTTGATAATCGGAAGACCTAAAACGGAACGCGTCGATTCTAGTTTGAAATATTTTTCCGAGCTGAAGAGTGGCTCTCTTTGCGCATCTCCGATTACGACGATCTCGTGGGTGTGACGAATGTAGTTTATGACCGTGCTAGGTAACTGAAGGCAGTCTTTGAGGGCTGTTTCTTCCAGAGAAACGTTTTGTTCCAATGAATGAGCCCGTGCTCGAACATACAAGTCATCTTCTTGCTGCAAGATCAAGAATCCATGCTGAGCGCCAGCTGACTCAAGAGCAACGCGCATCAGTGTTTCCAGCAGACGTTCGAGAACTACTTCTTTGGAGATTGCTTGTGCAGCCTTGAATACGGTCATCATATCTAATGACAGTGTTCTCGATTGTCGCTGATAGAGTTCTGGAAACTCGTCTTCGAGGAGCAATACTTTTCCTTTTGCTCCCCACCGCGCAAAGCATGTCGAAGCTTCCCGAAGATAAGCGTCTCCTGCAGTTTTTAGACCGAGCGAATAGTTGAGGCGACCTGCAAGTTCGTTCGCAATTGCCTCGTTCTGGATGTAGCCACTGCGCTTCGCTGAACTTATTGATTGCTCGTAAAGGCGCATCGCCTCTACGTAGTCACCTTTTATTCTCGCCAGTTCAGCAAGGACTAATTCGTGCTTATGCTTGAAATCAGTTGAGTTGTGACTTGCCCAAATTCCAAGTTGCTTTTCGAGCTTTTCAATTTTGTGTATGTAATCTTTCTTCTGAAGCTGATTTACATTCTCAAAATTTCCAGCTAGTGCCAGAGCGTTGTAGAACCAGTATTCGCACTCACCGCAGAATGTTATGTGAGACCAGAGTAGCGGCTCGGCAAGCAAACCGTTCTCGATGGCTCGATCATATCGTCCGAGGATGTATTCGACTTGTAGCTGAAGTGCGAAATAAAGTCCCGATAAAGGCAGATTGTAAGTCTTAATGAAATCTGCGTAGCCCTGTTCTTCTTTTTGAAGTTCAAAACTATCGGGCTGCATCAATCGCTTTGTGACCTGCGAAATTGTTGTCGCGAGCTCCGTAACGACATTTCCGTCTGGACGCAGAACTTGCCACTCTTGCGCCGTTGCTACAACTTCGATCAGGTTTGTGCCAAGAATGTATTGTTCAACCAAACGATGCCCGCGGCAAACGTCACTGAATACGGTGTCACTGCGGCGAATCGCTGTTTCAATAGCTTGAATCATTGTGTTGTGGCAGGTGCGAAGATCTGCAGTCCAGAATTTCGTTAGCCCGATCATGAATTCCATGCGTGGCGCGTAAGCGTTCAATCCTCGCTCTTCAGCCAGTCTGTGACTCAGTTCGCAGAATTGTTCTGCCTCTTGATAGCGTTCGAACAACCGCGGCAGCGTCAGAGCAAACTGTGCGTAACCGAGAACCGACCCGTCACAATTTCCGTGTTTCAAGCTCTGATTGACGATTGCGGTGCCAACCAACAGAAACAGATTTCGATCCAAAATCATCGAACTGAAATAGAGCGTCTGCAATATATCAATGGTCGTCAAAGTTTCTGGATCTGTGGTGATCGGCAAATCGATCAGACTTTCAATTTCGCGATTGCCCAGATTGATCCACACATCCTGGTGCTCTCGCTGCACATCTTCATCTGATGGATGCAGCGGAATCGTAATTCCCAAAGCCTGCAATCCCTGCAGTGCAAAATTCGCTGACTTTCTGCAGTCGTAGCTTTCAGATGCAGCAATCTCTGACATCAGGCGATAAACACGCGCCGTGCCAAGATTTGTTTTTGTAATCGAAAGCAGGTCTTCGCATAATTTCGCCGCCGATGCAAAATCGCCAAGCAGCCAGGTGCACTCAGCTTCTGCGAGATACAGATCAAACAGTAATTGTGCGTCTGCTTGCGAATCTTCCAGCAAGAAAATTCCAGTAGAGAAGTATTGAATCGCCGATGCGTACGCAGTGTTATCTTTCGCTTTTCGTCCTGCTCTGAGGTTGAGGCTCGCGAGCTCACCACGTTCGATCGGATTTGTCATCATCGATTGAGCGAGGTTGTATTGACTTATGATTTCAAACAGCCGATTTTCAATGAAATCTTCGCTGGCATGTTCGAGTAGCAATTTTGCAATGCGTCTATGTTCAGCCGCATGTTCAGCACTGGGGATCAACGCATAAGCAGCTTGCTGGATGCGGTCGTGCAAAAATCGATAGCTACCACGTTGCAGCAAGATCAGCCCAGCGCGCACAGCTTCTGTTAAATCAGATTCCGCCTGATTTTTTGGCATTTTGGACAGCAACACCAGTGTGTCGATGTCGCCAACATTGCCCAGGCACGCCGCGATCTGAACAAGCTCTCTCGAAGCTGCGGGCAATCGATTCAATTTGGCAATCAACAAGTCGACGATATTATCGGTGTAGTTCCGAGCTTGTACTTTAGCTAAATCCCAGGTCCATGCACCACTGACGGTATCGTAATGAAGCAGTTCTTCCGTGTACAACGTTTGAAGAAACTGAATAGCAAAAAATGGATTACCGTGAGTCTTTGTATAGATCAAATTCGAGAGTGACAATGTTTGATTCGCGTTTGCTTTCAACGTATCCGAAACGAGGTCGTTCAGGTGCTTGAGAGACAGTGGGCGCAATACAATGTGTTCGAGCGGCACGAGCGCGCGAACTTCTTCCAGCATGAGATGCAGTGGGTGATCTTCGTCAACCTCGTTATCTCGATAAGAGCCGATCAGCAAAAGATTCATGCCGTCAGATTCAGTGCTCAAACTTCGAATTAATTGCAGCGAATCAGGATCGGCCCATTGCAAATCGTCGAGGAACAGTACGACAGGATGCGAAGGCTGCGCGAATATTTTGATGAATTCTCTGAAGACATGTTTGAATCTTATTTGCTCTTCAGCCGCAGCCAACGCTGGCAGAATCGGCTGTTTTCCGAGCAGCACTTCGAGTTTTGGAAACAATCGTGCAATTACTGCGGTGCCGTCTCCAAGCCCGTCTTCGAGCTTTCTCTTCCATTGCAAAACTTGTTGTTCTGATTCGGTCAAAAGGTAATCGACCAGATCTTCGAACGCCTGCACGACCGTAGCAAAAGGAATATCGCGTTTGAATTGGTCAAATTTTCCAGATAAACAGAAGCCCTGTTCTCTACTCAGAGGTTCGTACAAATGTCTGGCCAACGCTGTTTTGCCGACGCCGGAATATCCGCTAATGAGCATCAGTTGCGAATGATTCTCTTTCATCATTCGGTCGAATGCGTCGTTCAGAAGTTTGACTTCGCGGCTGCGCCCGTACAACTTCTCAGGCATGGCTAAGCCGCGTGCTCTGTCGCGGCTGCCTATAACGAATGTGTCAGGATAAGTCGAAGACTCTTCACACTCGCTCAATGTCTGCAAGTCATAAGCGAGGCCTGCTGCCGATTGGTATCGGTCATCTTGTGCTTTCGCTAACAGTTCCAAAACAACACTTGCCAGCGCCTCTGGAACTTTTCGATTGTGTTTCCGCGGCGATGAAGGCGCAAGCGAGAGATGCGCATGAATCATCTCCAGCGGATCTGTGTGGACGAAAGGAGTTGATTTCGTCAGCATCTCGTAGAGAATCGCACCGACCGCATAAAGGTCGCTTCGATGATCGATCGGACAGTTGGTTCGACCTGTCTGCTCTGGTGAAATATATGGCAGCGCGCCTTTTAATTTCGCCGGTCTGACGGGTCCTGCATTAGAGTGATCGATGCGCGAAACCTTAGTCGCAGAGCCGAACCCCACAAGAGTGAGTTCACCCGTGTGGGGATCGATCATGATGTTTTGAGGCGACAAATCGAGGTGAACGATGTTCTGCTCATGAACTCGTTTGAGCAATAAAGCCAAATTGGTCGCGATTTTGAAAAACTCTTTCAACTCGAGCGGACCGCGCGCGATTACTTCTTCGAGCGTGCTCAAGCCTTTGAATTCCATGACCAGCACGACGAGGTTTCCGTCGTGTTCCATGCGTAGAGACTTGACCATTCCCGGTATTTTGTGGTCGTGAAGAATGAGATACTCTTCCTCAAGACGGGCGATGCTGCTAGCGTTCGCATCGTCGCTGTTGAGAAACTTCAGCGCAACTGTCTCGCCGTCTGCGATGCAGGTTGCCTGGAAAATGTCGTACTTTTCGCCACGGTGAATTAAACGCAATCCGTGATACTTCGCAAGCGCTGGGTTGCGAATGCCGTGAATGCTTTGACTTGTCTGAGTGCGATTGCCGATCAAAGACGCGCTCCAGGCGTGTAAATGGCGCAGGAAATCCGTGGCAAGAGAACTGTTTCGACAGCTTGTTCCACTTCGATCTTAACTGGCATTGTCTGGTTTGCACATCACCAGAATAGGCTAACACCCAGCAGTAAAGCTCAATATTTTTAGCAGACTAGATCAGAAGCCGGTGTCGACCGCTGGTTGTTGGGTCGGCTGTGAAGGCTGTGTGGGGGGTGCTTCTGGGGCGGCAGGGGCATTGTTCTTGATAGACGTGAATACGCCTGCCAACTGCTGGCTGGGAAAATGCTCAGCATAAACTTTAATGCACTTAGCGGCGTCTGCCTTGTTGCCAGCTAACCACAGCGCTCGACCCAGATACAAGAAATCGATGTGGCTGTTCGGACAGGCCTGTGTCACATCGTTGAATATTTTGACTGCGTCGCCATAATTTCCAGCGGCTAAATTGATCAAACCAGCCTGGCGCAGCAGGTAGAAATCGTTTGGTGGTGCCGATGAGAGAGCAGCTTCAACATGCGTAAGTGCCTTGCTGATTTTGCCGGACCCGGCTAAAGAAGCACGTTTGCTATCTTGTCTGGGAAGGTCGAGCGCTCTTGCCTTGATGAAATCATCTGTGTCGAAATCGTCGAGGATAAACGGGTCCCAGTGAAAATCATGCTGTGGCGAAAAGCCAATCATCGTCATTGGTCTCTGCTCTAATGGCTGTTTTACTTTCGCTACGCGTTTCAGGGCGCTATTCATCGCAGTCTCGTCGCCCCGAATAGCAGCAATCTCAGCTAGCAACAGGGTTGCGGGTAGATATGGTCTAAGCGTCTCTGCGTGCTGAACTTCGGCGAAAGCATCTTCGAGATTTCCTTCCAGGTAATCGCAGAGAGCTTCTCCTTGATAGGCTGGCTGACAGTTTGGATTGCATGAAATTGCCTGCTTGAAATTCCGTCGTGCTTTGTCGAAGTCGCCAAGGCGTATGTAGGTGAATCCCAAATCGATATGCGCGTCACATTGCGTTGGAAATTGCTTCAGCAGTGTGTTTAAGACACTCTCCGATTTTGCGTAAGTGCGCCCGAGATAATGAGTGATGGCTATGCTGAGCATCGTCTCTTTCGATTTTGGTTCGAGTTGATACGACTTATTCAGCGCGTCGAGAGCCTCGCTGTAGCGTTGCTTCAAATCGAGTGCCAGCCCAAGTGTGGCAAATGGTACAGGGTCTGTCGGGTCTGCACTAGTCGCTCTCAACAATGCTGCGATCGCCTGATCTACGTAACCTTTTACCGTTTCACCTTTTGTCAGAATAGAGAGCGCTCTCGAGTTCGAATTTTCGGCTTGCTGCCTGGCTTGTGTGTTCCAGTTGTGACTTTGCGCGAATACCTGGTTGCCACTCACGAGAGCGAGGGCAATTAACAGCGATGCACTACTTCGTAATTTGGTTTTGAACATTGGTACCGAATGTGATGCTTGACTAGAAAACAAAAACTGGTCTATCAGGAAGTTTTTCAAAATCGTCTTCCGAGAAGTTATACAAGCGAGCGGGACGGAAAGATGTTTCTTGCGAGGTTTCATCAAGCTCTTGCAATACTCCGGTGTTGAGAAACTTCTTGCGGAAGTTTCGATTGTCTACTGATCTCGCGAGCACAGCTTCGTACACCATCTGCAAATCCCTGAGCGTGAATTTTTCAGGAATGAGCATAAACGCCGCAGGTGAATATTCTATTTTGTAGCGCAACCTTTTATGTGCATAGGAAATTATATCCGCATGGTCAAAAGCTAGCTCGGGAAGCTGGTTCACAGGCCACCAGGCAACGCCGCTTGCGTCTGAACTTGCGCGTAATTCCAATTCGTCTTGACGCAGCAATGCGATGTACGCAACGGTCACTGTTCTGCCGCGCGGATCTCTGCCTTTGTCGCCAAAAGAATAAAGCTGTTCCAGATAGACATTACCAACGTTCGTCTCTTCAACTAATTCGCGGGCTGCCGCGTCGTCTAGAGAGCGATCCTTTTCGATTACATAACCTCCGGGCAATGCCCAAGAGCTTTTGAAGGGATCGTATTTGCGTTTGATCAAGAGAACTTCAAGTGTTCCTTGATTGATTGCAAAGGAGACTATATCGACAGTTACTCGGACCGGATCGGCAGACATTTTTATCTATTCTGGGTTTAAGTAAACGTAGTATACACGTTTTCCTGTGCCCTCACGAAAGTTCGAGAGCCTGATTACATCAGCACAAAGCCAAGCGCAGTGTCATAAACGTCAACCGGAGGTGCTTCGTGGTGAATATCAAGTTCGATCATGCGGCAGGGAATCTGTGAACTTTGCAGAGTTTCGACCATTCGATTCTGCAATGGACGCGGCACGACACTATCTTTAGACGCAGACACAACGACGAATTTGACGCCTTTCGGAAGTTCATGAATATGGGTCAAAAAGCTCTTTGCCGCGTAGGCGTTAGGATTAGTTTCGGGCGTTCCGCCAAAAGCGACCATCAGCGCGTTTTTTACACTCTGCATTTTGGTCTCGTGAAACAAGGCGCTCAGGTCACCGGTGCCTTCAACGCTCACGACACCAACTATTTTGTCTTTGATGTCAGGTGGGGCTAGCGTGGCATATGTTGGTGCGATTGAACCGCCCATCGATGTGCCCATCATGACGATTTTATCGATTGGATATTCCTGAGACATCTCGCGGATATTTTGTGTGATGTCTGAAATCGCCGCATCGCTGCCCCACGAGGCGGGTGCTCGGTAGTTGCACGACAACAGTACGGTGTTGGGTCGCTTCACGATTGGTTCGGCGATGCACGGACCATCGCCTTGTTCGAAAGGTTCGAGATAGGTCGAACCCTGTCCGTGCAGGTAAACGACAAGCGTCACAGCTTTTGTCGGGGCTAAGATGAACGGCGGTGAGACAGCGAAGGAATCGGGTTGTCCGTCGAAGTGGCTGATAAACATTCTCTTTGAAAGGATTGCCGAAGTGTTCTCTTTATTTGGCTCAGCTCGAATTACTTCCAGGCTGGTGAGCTGCTTCTGGAACTTTTTCTTCATGCTTTTGACCTGTGACTCTGCGCACAAAAACAGTACGAAGAATGTTATGCCTGCTGCGTTTAGCAGGAATGATGCGATCAAAGTGACGATCAAGATACGCATCTTCACGGTCGCTGGTCCTCGGCTCGGTTTGTCTCCGGTTTCAGTCTAACCACTAATGCAGTCAATGTCTCGGGACTTTTCGAACTTCTCACAAATGAGCTAGACTAGTTTGCAACCGCTCGCGCAGGTTTTTGATGACATCCGAAAAAGCTAACTTGGAAGGCACTACCAGGTCAGAAGATAAGTTGGTTAAGATCCAGCGTCAATTGACCATAGTGGTATTAGCTATGGTGGCTTTCGTTGGCTTCCTCCAGATCAGTGGATTTTTCGCCGACATCATTAGGATTCTTGGATTCTCGGTTCTCTTCTCATATTTGTTCATCAACGTAGTTGACTGGTTAGAGAAGGTGATGCGCAATCGTGCTGTTGCGATTTTGCTCGTTTACCTCGTGATGGGTGTGCTTTTAACGGTCGGCATTACTTTCCTTGTTCCTGCAGTCATTTACCAGATTTCGCAGTTGTTGGATACGACATTCAATCAGTTTCCGCAATGGTTGGATTTTCTCGTCAAAGCGCTGCAACCTCTGGAAGCGCGACTTCACGCGGCACAAATTCAAGTTCGCGCTGTCGATATTTTGACTAATATCGCAAGTTCAGTACCGAAGCCGGACCCGGCGCAGATTATTGGGCGTATGACAGACGTCGCGATGTCTACTTTTACATGGTTTTTCTATGGATTGAGTATTGTCGTTGTCTCATTCTATTTCTTGCTGGATGGACACAATATCAAAGAGTCTGTCATCAGGCTGTTTCCGAAGAAGCACTATCCGTTTCTAGAAGTTCTCGCGACAGATATGGATATCGGATTGCAAGCTTTTTTCCGCGGACAGATTGTTCTTGGATTGCTGTTCGGCGCGTTTATGATTTTCGTGTTCATGGGAATGGGCGTGCACTATGCCCTGCTCCTCGGTCTGTTTCTCGGAGTTTGGGAAATCGTTCCAGTAATTGGACCGACGATTGGAATCGTGCCAACAATCTTCTCTTGCTCGATTGATGGTGTGGACAACCTGCCGTTTAATCGTGTCACTCAAGTGATTGTGGTTTTGCTTGTCTTCAATCTGTTGCAGTGGCTCAAAGATAATATTGTTGCTCCGCGATATATCGGAAATGTGATTGGATTGCATCCGGTTATGATTTTCATCGCCATCATGATTGGTGCACGCCTTGATGGAATGATGGGCGTAATTTACAGCTTGCCTGTCGCATGTCTTGTGAATGTGCTGGTTTCGCACGTGGCGGCACGTGCTGCTGCTGTTCAAAAGTTGGAGACGATTGGCGAGCAAGCGACTATTGCTCAAGCGAATGAACATTCGTCAGAGGTAATGCGTGTTGCTCAAGCGACTGAACATTCGTCAGAGGTAATGCGTGTTGCTCCGGCGACTGAACATTCGTCTGACGTAATGCGTGTTGCTCCAGCGGACGGTGCTAAATCCAAAGAAGAAAGCTTGCATGTCACTTCAACTGGAGGTGCTGGTACGTCGGCTGTCGTTGCTTCTGATACTGCATCTGGTGACAATGGAAAAACTGTTACGGATGTCCATGGTTCTGCATCTGCTTCTGCAAAAGAAATTACTACTTAAGTCACTGTTGGCTGAGACTGCCATCCATTATTGTTGATTCGTTGTTTGTTTGTCTGTTTCTTGTCTGTTTATTCGTCTGTTTGTTTATCTCTTTACTTATCCGTTTGTTTATCCGTTTGCTTGAGAGTCTATCGAACCCGGCCCTGAGTCGTTAGTTTTGCGAAACACCCAGAATTTCTGTCCCAGGTAGTTGACGATCGTGCTTACGCCTGTGGCCATCAACCATCCCATCTGATAAGCGTACGGTGTCAGGTATGGATTCAGTTGTGGTGCCAACATGATTACTCCTTTGTTGACTGCAACGTTGAGCAAGAAAGTGGTGGCATAAAGTCCAATGAATTTGCTGATTTCAATCCACGAATGAGATTGTGCTTTGAATGTGTAGAATTTATTCATCGCGTACGCGACGCAACAGGCAGATAGGAAAGACGCCGCTTTTGCTGGAGACGGACCGATCCAGCCCAAGCAGAGCCAGTATGTGACCAGGTCTGTTCCTACGGCGGAAAATCCGGCAACCAGGTAGCGAAAGAATTCAGCTTTTTCGTGATTGGAGGCGTTGATAACGATGATTCCTGAAAGAGAAAGCACTTATCCTAAACCATCTCGTCCTCATCCGCGTGGTCCAAGCAAGAAGCGTATAGAAAATGCATGTGACGCGTGGAATTTTTGATTGACACCCATACAAAAGTATGGTTAAATTGAGATACTGAATAAATCACATCTGCCACGAAAAAGAGCTTTGCCGGTTCTTTTTCACTCAACATACTTTCGAGCGGTATGTTGAACTCGTGTCATTTTGATTTAAAGAGTAGAAGTGATGGCGGTGATGTGTGGAAGACGCAATTTGCGATCCTCCACACCCTGCATGTGTATTTGAATTTGAGCTTCGCGTTCAGACGTGAAGGGTTTGTGCTCATCTATGAATCAGCAAAATGTTGCACTATTAAAAGAACAATTTGAACAGCTATTTCCAGGCAAATGGCTGATTGATTCGCGCACTCAAAAAAATCTACAAACTGGAATACCAGAAATTGATTTTGGTGTTTTACATGGTTTGTCGAGAAAACGTATAACTGAGTGGAGTGGCGCCTTTTCGTCAGGCAAAACGACTGTGCTGCGTTCAATAATTGCACGTTGGTGTTCAACTAATATGCAAGTAGTCTATATCGATACATTGAATAGATTACGAGCATCTGATTGGGCATTCGTAGAATCTGGATATGCCGGAGCATCGCCATCGAATATGGTGCCTGGAGCCGTAAATGCTCCTGGTAAATTTTGGGTCGTGCGCAATTTGAAAGGTCCCAAGCTTGAGCATGATGCGATGTGGGCAGTCGAACAGTTAATTCGCTCGTCAATGTTTGATGTAGTAATTCTGGATCTGGCCGGAAGTATAAATGTTTCAAGCAAAATTTCAGCTCGATTGCAGCGTAGTTTGGAGAGATCAAGAACAGCTCTGATTTTGTTAAAAGACGAAGAAGGTGATGATACGACCACTGCTTCGTGGGGGTGTCAATCCAGATTTATGTTTGATTGGTCTGCAACTGATGTCCACTGCGATGTCGGTTTGTCGGGCGTAGTTTCAATTATTCCGTCAATCAAAACTGAGCTATGGAAAGAAGGAATGTCCAAAAACACCAGGGTGAATATTCAATCTCATGTCTCGAATTGCCTGTTTACGCATCCCCAGATTCCAGATCGCCGTACACCAAAAACGTGAACCTGAGCTAAAAAAGAAAGCTTTTGTTCTGCTTGGAGACGGTTTGAAATCTTCCGAGCAAATCAACTTGAGCCGTGCGCGTGTGTTCATTTGCTCTGAAGAAGCAAGTAAACGTTTTGTCTCTGCTGGTATGAAATGGACAGAAGCTCGGGCGACACATTCAAATTTGACATGGCGACGATGTGATACTCAATCATATCGAGAAGCTCAAAAATACATAGTCAACGAACTGGTTGCGTGTTCTCCACGAGTATCTGCGCGAGAGCCTGGCATATTCATTCTCGATGCAGATGGATTACAAAAAATTGGAGGTGAAGGAAAACTATGTCGAGATTTGCTAAAAGCAATTAGCAAACTTGGATATACCAATGGACAAGTTGGTGTTGCAGATTCTGCATTTGCGGCGATGGTGGCAAGTAGATCTAAAAAACGTTGGTACATCGTTCCACCAGGAGGTGATTTAGAGTTCTTGCAACCACTTTCGATTTCGCATTTAGCTTTGGATGAAGACTTGCAAGACGTTCTGGTCGACTTAGGCGTTAAGTCGATGGGGAACCTTGCCAAAATAAATGCCGAAAGTGTACTTGAAAGATTTGGTAATGAGGCTATACATGCGCATCAGCTCGTGCTTGGTTTAGATAAAACACAGCCGAATGTACCTGTGCCTGACAAAAAGTTTGATGCATTCATCGAACTTGATGGACCGATCGAATCGCTGAATCAGACAGTGTTTCTCTTAAAATCGATGTTGGATCATTTGCAAAAAAAATTGCAGAAGGAAGGGGTTTGCGCCGAAGAATTATCAATTCAATTTTTTAACGACGACGATTTGTTTTATGAGCGCCCAATAAAACTAGTAAGACCTTCAAATAGTTCCAAGTTCTTGCTTGAAGTTTTGCGTTTGACAATTGAAGCACATCCGCTTTCTCGTGAATATACTGCTGTTCGACTGGACATAACTCGTTTTTCGAAAGAAGCGTTTCAGCAAACACAAGTTGAAATTGATCGTGATGCCGAAGTAGTTAATAGCGAGTTGCAAACTAATCTTCTGCAGAAATTTTTGACCAGACTGGGTGAAAATTCTCTTGTCAGACCGGTTGCTAATGACCAGCACTCTCCTGACGTATCGGGATTGTGGTTGCCGGTTTTTCAAACAAATCAATCGACACTCAAAGCTGTTCCTTCAATTAAAGTTGATAACACTGCTCCAAAAAATTCGGTCCCAGTAAACGTTGAATATATAAAAAGCAAAACTGGGTCAAAAGGTTTAGTAGGAGGTTTGGTTTTAAAACAGCTACCAAATGCGGTATCGGTTTTTGTAGAGTTGAATAATGGATCTCCTCATGCAATTACATACCAGGGGCGGTGGCATCGAATTTTAAAAATAACTACTGCAGAATGTTTGTCTGGATTATGGTGGGACGACCCGTTTCAAAAGTCCTATCACGTTGCTTTTATTGAACCTAAATACGAACCTGATAGTTGTTCTCTGGTTTTACTTGTTCGCAATCACGTTCATAAAACGTGGTCTGTTGAGGGCATTTTTGATTAACCTGACTGACATTCCGACCCTCGGTGGACAGCGCCCGGTCTGAATGATCTCTTGACAAGCTTTGGGTTTCAGTAGCTGTGGGCATAGTATCTATGCGTGACCACGGCAGCATGTGCCGTCCATCCGCATTAAATCCTGGCGCCGAGCGTAGTTACACCATGTGACACTGCCCGCCTGCGACGAATAATGGACTGACAACAGTGGAGAATGACCGTGGGCGGAAATTTCGAGAATCGTGAAAGTGAGCCTAAAAAGCCTCAAGATGATTCACACAACTGGGTTGTAGACAATATTGCTCATCCTTTCGTCAACCAGGCTTTAATCGAGCCGCTTAACGCTGTTGCTTCTGTCTCCGAGGCGGTTTCCGGCAAAAAGATTGGCCGCGTCGACAAATACGATGTGCCGGAAAGTCATGACACTGCATCGTGGTTAGCTCAGACGCTCTCAGGTGGCGTCGGTGGAATTGCACCATATGTAGTCGCTGGTAAACTGACGGGCGGCGCGATGGAAAGCAGCGGACGTTTTCTCGAATCGAATAGCTTAATCAAGACAGGCGGTGCAACGGCACAGTTTCTGTCTAGCGAGAGATCCGCGATGATTCTCGGTGCGGGCTTGTACGGTGGAGCACGCGACCCAATCAGCGGTGAAACTCGGTTTGGGAACGCTGTTGGAAGCATGGTCGGAATGGGCGCATTCGAGTTAGGAAACTCCTACACCAAGGGACTTTCACTATCACAGAGCATTCCGCTAAGAGCGCTCGTCGGTGCTGGCGGTGGTACCGCACAATTGATGACGTCAAATCTTATTTCAGAAGGGAAAGTCGGTTCGTCCGACGATCTGATGCGAGCCGCTTCGTCTGGAGCCGCACTGAACCTGTTCCTGCCTGCGGCACAACACCAGTTGGGAAGAGCTATTGATGCGGTGAACGTAAAAATGGGTCGTCCGATTCCTGTCGATCACTTCGTTGCTAGAGAGAACTGGTCGGGTAACGATGCCCTGAAATCTGTTGTTGAAAAATCACCGCTCACGAGGGTGGTTCGTACCGATTCGACTGACGCAAACATTGACCAAAAATCCAACGTCGTAAATTTAGGTGCAAATGATGGACCGGCGAAGCTCGGGCACGAAGTTAGTCATCGCATAAGCAATAGGCAAGCAGAAAGCGATTTTCGTGAAGCTGCAGATTTGCTGAAGACAGATCCAGAAGCTGCAAAACAGAAATATATCGATATTCGTATCGCTCAAGAGAAGGCGGCGATTGAGGCAGAAAGACGAATTAATGCTTCCTTTGACACTCAAGCCGCTCCATATGCGGATATGAATCCAGATTTGATTCGCGGAATGCGGTTCGATAAAAATTCTACCTATGGAGAAAAATTCGACCAAGAAGCTGCAGCGTTTGAAAAGTCGAATGGAAAATATCGCCCGACGACCGACAATTCTTCCAGCGAATACAGAGGTGTTGATGCAGAGGGTCTTTACTCCTGGGTTTACGAAGAAGCAAAGCCCGATCCAAATGGCGGTGACGTCAAAATTGGAGCGTACGAGACTAACGCGAATAAGAGTTTTCAACGCTGGACGAAAGTAGATGCGAAGCTAGATGAAAATGGCAAAACGTGGGGAACGATCGAGCTTTTCAATGAACCGGTCGATGGTCCCTATGGAAAATTCAAAAAGGTAGAAAGCTTCCCTGATAAGTCAGTTGCGTACACCGTAGTCGACGGACCTTATGAAGGCACCGTGGTTAGAGCCTACACTGAGGGGCTCGACACCAAGTACGGAAGTGTCAAAGCCAGCACTACCTACGACGATGGTCGCATTGAATTCACAAAAGCTGATGGCTCAACAGCGACTGAATACAAGACTCCTCAAGAAGGTTGGTTCGGAAAATATACTGCGGAAGACAATAAAGCAGACGGAGTTACTTTCTATCACTTGAGTGATGGTGGGACTGTAGAGTTCTACGAGAAGCCGTTAAAGACAACGATTGGAGTGGTCGACCCCAACGATCCGAGCAAGATAATCAATCGTGAAGTCGAAGTAGAGAGCGCGTGGCGAAGCAACGGAACGGCACAGCGTTCTATGCTTGACAGGCATTGGGGGAGAGGCGAAGAAACAGAGAGCAAGCCAGTTGAGGGCTCTGCTCCAATGAAGTCAGAGTACATTTTGGCTGATGGAACTTCGCTCGAATTGAATTACAACGCCGACAATT
This sequence comes from Drouetiella sp., assembly GCA_036702965.1. Classification (GTDB taxonomy): domain Bacteria; phylum Cyanobacteriota; class Vampirovibrionia; order Obscuribacterales; family Obscuribacteraceae; genus PALSA-1081. The sequence continues at coordinate 4,762 of DATNPZ010000009.1, read as the reverse complement.
TTGGAATGATTGAGCGCTCTTCTGACGGACAACCCAAGGAATCGAATCCGGTGTTCGTTGCTGAAACGTATCCGCAAGCGATTGAGACGCCTGCTGGCTCGACCACCCAGGTTGTACGAACTTTCGACAGCACCATCAGCGATATCGTTGACGAAAATGGTGACACTACTCGTGTGCAAAACTACAATCCTGGCTTCAGCAGACCTACTGAATTCGGTGATGTAACACGAGTGCATTACCTCCAAAATGGTTTCGAAGACATGGTCAAGGCTAACGGCAACAAGATTCTCGTTAACTTGAAAAAGCCTATGGATTCGCCTGTGGGTCCCGTAAAGGCAGTCGAGACGGCTGCAGACAGTACGATGTACTATCACAAGTTAGACAACGGCGTTGTCGAAGTTTATCCAAATCCTGTGTCGACGAACAAGGGCACAATAGGTGGTGTCGAGAAGCTTCCGAATGGACTTAGATTGTATGGTTCTACCGGTACTAACTTCGCGACGATGGACATTGATTTCGTCAATCGCACAATGACGTCATTTGACGCGAAAGGTAACTTGTTGCCTGATGGATTCCAACCGCTGGAAAACTTCACTTTGCTGCGCATGTTCACGAAGAACGAGTATCCAAACGGCAAGAGCATGCCTGAAATTTCTGACAAAGGAATACGCAGCATTGAGACAACCAACAGTGGCTACAATGTTTACACGTTGGTAGATGGTGCGAGATTGACTGACGCGCCGCAGCAACAATAAATATCGATAAATTTATTGGTACTGAATGTGGTGCCTCTGATTTTGCAATACTCACGCTTGTAGTTGCTTGTCTTTCGGCAACATCTTTTGCTGCAATTCAATGTAATTTCTCATCAATTCCCCGGCACATTCTTGCAGCCGCTTGCGTCCCATCTCCGGTGACGCCAAACAAAATACATTAGCGAGGGGAGAAAATGACGACAGTTGTAAATAACAGTGGAACCGCTCCAGCAGTTCGAAAGGTAATCTTGGCAGGCGGCGGAAACAACGGTCGGGTCGCTGAAGCGAGCTATGACCATCTATATGTAATCGAAGTCGCCCCCAGTGCAACCGCTCTTCCCGAAGGTGCGTTTGCCGTCAACAATGCAGTCATTCGCCCGTTGCGATTCAATGCAACTGGTAAATATGAGGCAGTTGGCGAGGAAAACCTGGAAATCTACGAATTTGTCGGTTTTGAAAGAATGGTAATCGTTGAGCGCGATATTTTGAGCACCTATGATGCACTCGCTGCTCAACCAAGCGCAGTCGTAGTTAAATAACGACCGCAAATCAGTCGGTTCTGCCCATCATGCTGAAACAGGCATGATGGGCAGATTTTATTTGCTATACATCTTTATGTATGGTATGCTCTTGATATTAAAGTATTCGTCTAATCAATGAGTGAGACTCGTGCGCAATCAGTACGCCGAGCTGCATTGCCATTCTGCATTTTCTTTTCTGGATGGTGCATCCGTTCCAGAAGAACTTGCTCATCGTGCAAAAGAGCTTGGACTTAGTGCTTTAGCACTAACCGACCATGATGATATGGGCGGCGCTGTGAGATTCGCCAGCGCAGCGAAAGAACTTGAGTTTGAAGGAATTATCGGTGCTGAACTAACACTGGAGGATGATTCACACATAATACTTTTAGCCGAAGAACTACAAGGCTATAAAAATATCTGCAACATGATCACATACGCGCGCTCGAATTGTTTGCGCGGAAGTCCTCGATTGCCCTATGCACAGTTGTTTGAACGTTCAGAAGGATTGATTGCATTGACTGGATGCCCACATGGGCGAATTCCATCAGCTCTTGCTGTTGATGATTTTGAACAAGCAAGAAAACATGCAATTGAGTTGAGAGAGGTCTTCACAGATCGACTTTACATAGAACTCTGGAATCATCATTTGCATCAAGAATCAATCATTGGTGCTCGACTGCTCGATTTGTCGAAAGAACTAGAAATACCGTGGGTGGTGACAAACAATGTTCACTATGCTCGGCCCGAAAAACGTATTATTCATGATGTGCTTACCTGTTTGCGGCATGAAGTAACTCTTGCAAATGCAGGAAGAAGACTGAGACCTAATGCAAGTTATTACCTGAAATCTCCTGATGAAATGGCACATTTATGGCGTCATCATCCAGAAGGAATAAGAAACACATTAGTCATCGCCGAGCGATGCAAATTCCGTTTGGGACTACTGAAGGCAGCTTTACCAACATTTGCGATACCGGAGGAATTCGCCGATGTCTCTAGTCCCAATGGATTGCTTGAAAAGTTGGTTTGGGAGGGTGCAGTAGATAGGTACTCAAATCTATCTGAAAAACATATCAATCAACTAAATCACGAACTCTCGATGATTACAGGATTAGGACTGGCACCCTATTTCTTGATCATGTGGGACATAGTAAATTTCGCTCGAAGTAGCGGAATTGCAGTACAGGGGCGTGGGTCGGCTGCCAATTCGGCTGTATGTTATTGCTTGTTCATTACGGCTGTTGATCCAATTGGAATGGATTTACTGTTTGAACGATTTCTTTCAGAAGGTCGCAACGAACCGCCTGATATCGACCTGGACATTGCACACCAGGAACGAGAAAAAGTATTGCAGTACGTCTATCAGAAATATGGTCGCAAACACGCTGCTATGGTTTGCGAAGTAATTACATATCGTGGGCGTTCCGCCGTAAGAGATGCGGCTCGTGTACTGGGTTTTTCTCAAGAGCAAGCAGATAAATTAGCTTCAGAGTCTCATTTTATGGAAGCCATACAAGCTGCCGAGCAACTTGTACATGGTGGTGCTGCATCTGCCGGTGTTGATATTCATGATCCAAGAGTGCAACTGCTTATTAAAGTGGTGGCAGGTTTGCACCAACTGCCAAGACACAGATCAATTCACGTCGGAGGTTTTGTTCTTTCTGCCGAACCGATAGGTGATATCGTTCCCGTCGAGCCCGCATCAATGGCTGATAGAACTGTTATTCAGTGGGATAAAGATGATCTCGATCTCGCCGGATTGATCAAAATCGATTTGCTTGGACTTGGAATGTTGATGATGATTCAGGAGGGTCTCAAACTCGTCAAACAACATAGAGGAACTGAAATCGACCTTGGGCAACTCAATATGAGTGACCCGAATATTTATGAAATGCTACGTGCTGCAGAGACGATTGGTTTATTCCAGGTTGAGTCGCGCGCGCAGATGAGCATTCTACCGAAGCTCAATCCAACTTGTTTTTACGACATTATTGTATCCATTGCATTAGTTCGTCCTGGTCCGATCCAAGGCAATATTATTCATCCATATTTACGCAGAAGGCGCGGTGACGAACCAGTTGTTTACTTGCATCCAACGCTTGAACCGATTTTGAAACGCACGTTAGGCGTTCCATTGTTTCAAGAACAAGGTATGAAATTGGCTGTTGTTTCAGCTGGATTTACTCCCTCGCAGGCTGACAATTTGCGCCGGGTAATGAGTCATAAGCGGTCACAAGAAAAGATGGATGCCTTGTGTGTAGACCTCGCTGCTGGTATGCGTCTGAATGACTTTACAGAAGAAGCGATTCAAACGATTACGCACCAATTACGTGCATTTGCAAACTACGGATTTCCAGAAAGTCATGCGGCATCATTTTCTCTACTTGTTTATGCATCTGCTTTCCTCAAGTTGTATTATGCGCCAGAATTTTATTGCGCAATTTTGAATGCGCAACCGATGGGGTTTTATAGTCCAGCAACACTAATCCGAGATGCGATGCGCCGAAAGGTCGAAGTTCGTCCGCCTGATTTGGCTTATAGTTTGTGGGATTGCACTCTCGAACATAATGTCGATGACAGTCTATCTTTGAGGGTAGGTTTGCGCTTTGTGCAAGGTTTGGGTGAACGTTCGAAGAATGCTCTTCTACGTGCTTGGGAATTTGGCGGTAAATTCAAATCGCTTGATGATGTTTTGAAACGTAGTGGTTTGTCAAATGCTGAATTGAAAATTTTGGCAAGAGCTGGTGCTTTCGAGACTCTTTATCCTGGTCGCAGAAAAGCTTTGTGGGAAACTTTAGCTAAGTTGAACAAGAAAAGAGAGACACCGCTGCTCGACTTGCTTCAACCGCAAACGCGAAATGAAGAAGTCGTTGAGATGACTCACCTGCAAGAAATTGTCGCTGATTACAACACGATGGGTTTATCGACAGGCGAGCATCCAATGTACTTCTATAGAGATTGGGCGACTCGTCGTGGAATCAAAGCTTGTGAAGAATTGAAATCGGAAATGCACGAATCAAAATTGACTGTAGCCGGCAGCGTAATTTGCAGACAGCGCCCAGAGACAGCAAAGGGATTTGTGTTTTTGACACTAGAAGACGAAACAGGAATGGCGAACGTAATTATAAAGCCGAAAATCTTTGATGCATTTCGCCGAATAATCTTGAAGAGTAATTACCTTGCAGTGACAGGAAAACTGCAATCAGAGCAAGGAGTAATCAACATCATCGCCGAAGCCGTCGAGCCGTTGCCTGCATTACCAGGTAATCCAAACATACCGGCTCGAGACTTCCATTGAGTCTTGCGGATTCCTAAGACTGCTACGGGATCTCATTGGACTGCTTATGACCTGCTACCCGAAAATCGATCCATTTTGAAAGTTAGACAGCGACTTGCAAATGTAAGTTTCTGAACTCAGACGGAGTTCTGTAACCGAGTGAGCTGTGTGGTCTCTCTGTGTTGTAATCTACCCTCCAATTTTCAATT